>NZ_JBVHKB010000002.1:0-877316 GCF_055559735.1 Streptomyces sp. NPDC023573 | reverse complement strand
ACTGCAGGGGGGACCCTGTGGGAGAGTAGGACGCCGCCGAACAAATATTACGGACTAGCCCCGTGCCCTTGTGGCACGGGGCTTTTCTGCGTTCAAAGCCCGTCACTGACAGTGACGGAAGGGTCGTTCAGAAAAGTTTGGCCCGCGATGTCGAGAACCCGTGCCTGGCTTCGTCCCCGTAGTGAAGGCGACCACAATGGGGTCGCACCAGCATCGAGGAGAACGCAATGGCCAAGTACCTGCTGCTCAAGCACTACCGTGGCGCCCCGGCTGCGGTCAACGACGTGCCGATGGACCGGTGGACGCCGGAGGAGATCTCGGCCCACGTGCAGTACATGAACGACTTCGCGGAACGGCTGGAGAAGACCGGGGAGTTCGTCGACGGTCAGGCGCTCGCCCCCGAGGGGGCCTGGGTCCGTTACGACGGCGAGGGGCGGCCGCCGGTCACCGATGGTCCGTTCGCGGAGACCAAGGACCTCATCGCGGGCTGGATGATCATCGACGTGGACAGCTACGACCGTGCCGTCGAGCTGGCCGGGGAGCTGTCTGCCGCGCCGGGGGCGGGCGGCAAGCCGATCCACGAGTGGCTTGAGGTGCGCCCGTTCCTCACCGCGCCTCCCACCATCACGGAGTGACGTCACCGATGGACGAGGTTCTGCTCAGGAGCCTCACGCCGGGTGTGCTCACCGTTCTCGTCCGCCGCGGAGCTGATTTCGCGGCGGCCGAGGACGCCGTTCAGGAGGCTCTGGTCGAGGCCTTGCGGGTCTGGGCGGCCGACCGTCCGCGCGACCCGAAGGGCTGGCTGGTCACGGTCGCCTGGCGTAAGTTTCTCGATGCGGCCCGGGCGGACAGCGCCCGCCGCCGGCGTGAGGATCGCGTCGAGGAGGAGCCGGAGCCCGGGCCGGCGCGGGCGGTGGACGACACGCTCCAGCTCTACTTCCTGTGTGCGCACCCGTCGTTGACCCCGGCTTCGGCGGTCGCGCTGACGCTGCGCGCCGTCGGTGGGCTGACCACCCGGCAGATCGCCGAGGCCTATCTGGTGCCCGAGGCGACCATGGCGCAGCGGATCAGCCGGGCCAAGCGCACCGTGTCGGGGGTGCGGTTCGACCAGCCCGGCAACGTGGCCACGGTGCTGCGCGTGCTGTATCTCGTCTTCAACGAGGGGTACTCCGGTGATGTCGACCTGGCCGCCGAGGCGATCCGCCTCACCCGGCAGCTCGCCGGCTCGGTCGACCATCCCGAGGTCGCGGGGCTGCTGGCCCTGATGTTGCTCCACCATGCCCGGCGTGCGGCCAGGACCGCGCCCGACGGGGCTCTGGTGCCGCTCGCCGAGCAGGACCGGGGGCTCTGGGACACCGAGTTGATCGCCGCCGGGGTGGAGATCCTGCAGGCGGCCCTCGCCCGTGACCGGCTGGGGGAGTACCAGGCGCAGGCCGCCATCGCGGCGCTTCACGCGGACGCGCAGGCTGCCGAGGAGACCGACTGGGTGCAGATCGTCGAGTGGTACGACGAGCTCGCACGCCTGACGGACAGCCCTGTGGTTCTGCTGAACCGTGCGGTGGCCGTCGGTGAGGCCGACGGACCGCGTGCCGGCCTGGCGGCGCTCGACGGGCTGGACAGGTCGAGCGGGGGAGACTCCGTCCCCCGCTACACGGCGGTGGCGGCGTACCTCCACGAGCGTGACGGCGATCCGGCCACGGCCGCACGGCTGTACGCGGAGGCGGCCCTGAAGGCGTCCAACCACGCCGAGCGGGACCATCTGACGCGCCAGGCCGCCCGGCTCAACCGGACTCAGCCGTGAAGGGCGCGATCACCGCGGGTTCACCATGCGGGTGTCGTACGCCAGGATGACGGCCTGGACGCGGTCCCGGGACCCTGTCTTGGCGAGGATGCGGGTGACGTGTGTCTTCACCGTCGATTCGGCGAGGTGGAGGCGTTCGGCGATCTCGGTGTTCGTCCAGCCCTGCCCGATGACCGTGAGGATTTCTCTCTCCCGCTCCGTCAGCGACGTGATGCGCGGGTCTCCGTGGACAGGGTTGTCGCCGGGTGCGGCCGGCAGGTGGTGCACATAGGCGTCCAGGAGCCGGCGGGTGAGGCTCGGGGCGACGACCGCGTCCCCGCTCGCGACTGCGCGGATGCCGGAGAGGAGTTCCTCGGGCAGGGCGTCCTTGACGAGGAAGCCGCTCGCGCCGGCCCGCAGGCCGTCGTAGGCGTACTCGTCCAGGTCGAAGGTCGTCACGATGAGGACCCGGGTGCGGGCCCCGGAGGTGACGATGCGGCGTGTGGCCTCGATGCCGTCGAGTCCCGGCATCCGGATGTCCATGAGCGCGACGTCCGGTTGGTGGCGGGCGACCAGGCCCACGGCCTCCGTGCCGTTGGCCGCTTCACCGACGACGGTCATGTCGTCCTGGCTCTCCAGCAGCATGCGGAAGCCGAAGCGCTGCATGGCCTGGTCGTCGGCGATGAGTACCGTGGTCACGGCGGTGTGTCCTCCAGGGGAAGGCGGAGTCGGGTCTGCCAGCCGCCGGCGGGGAGCCGACGCGATTCGAGTGTGCCGTTGTAGAGCGAGGCGCGCTCGCGCATTCCGCTGATGCCCCGTCCGTGACCGGGGCTTTTGCTTTCCGGGGCCCGCGGCCCTCCGCCGGAGTCCGTGGTCCGTACCTCCAGGCCGGTCGGCGTGTAGGTGAGGACGACCTCGGCGGTGGCCTCGGGACCGGCGTGTTTCAGGGTGTTGGTGAGGGATTCCTGGACCACGCGGTAGACGGCGAGTTGGTGTCCGGGCGAGGCGGGGGCGGACGGTGGGGTGCCGTGGACCGTGAGCCGTACGGGCAGTCCCGCTTCCCGTACGCCGGTGAGCAGGGTGTCCAGGTCGGCGAGTGAGGGCTGGGGCGCCAGGTCGGCGGCCGGGGCGGGTTCGCTCAGGACGCCCAGTACGCGCCGTAGTTCGGCGAGTGCCTGCCGGCTCGTCGTGCCGATGGCTTCGAGGGCCTGGCCGGCGCGTTCCGGGTTCTTGGCCGCGGCGTAGGAACCGCCGTCGGCCAGGCCCGTGATGACGGAGAGGTTGTGACCAATGATGTCGTGCATCTCGCGGGCGATACGGGCGCGTTCGGCGGCGGCCGCGAGCTGGGCCTGCTGGTCACGTTCGCGTTCGAGCCGGTGGGCGCGTTCGACGAGGGCCTCGGTGTAGTCGCGGCGGGTACGTACCACGATGGCGAGCAGTGTGACGAAGACGAATCCCCAGAGGTAGGAGACGAGTTGCCGGTCTGCGGTGCCGGGGATCAGGACAGCTCCGGTGGCGGCGGGCAGGCACAGCAGCAGACCTGCCCGGGCCAGCGTCCTGAACGGCAGCCGGAGGGCGATCGTGTACGCGGGGATGAGCTGGAGCAGGGCGGCCTGGACGACGGCGCCCGTCCAGATGTTCAGCAGGGAGACCGGGGCCATCAGGACGAGTACGGCCATCGGCCGGCGGCGGCGCCACAGCAGGGGGACGGAGAAACACAGGCTCATCAGGAGGACCAGCGGCTCCGGCGCCTCCACGTTGCGGGCGACAGTGCGCCAGCCGCCGGTGCTGTAGTCGAGCACGGCGACGACGACCCAGAAGCCGGTGACCACCGTGTCCCAGAGCATCGGCCGGCGGCGGTCGAGGGCGCGGAGCCGTTGCAGCAGTGCCTGGATGTACAGGGTCAGCGACGCCGTCCCCGGGGCCGGGCGCCCGGAGTAGGGGTCCTTGTCGTCACCCACCCTGTCCGTCCTCCGTCCGTCCGCCCGTGCTCACCGTCACGCGTCCCTGCGGCGCAGGACGACCGCGCCCGCGCCGAGTGACGCTCCCGCCCACAGGCACAGGGCGAGCAGAGCCGCGCCGGTGCTCGCGGCGTCCGGGAGCGGGGTCGCCGAGCCGAGCGCTCCGGCGGCCTGGGTCGGGAAGTACTTCAGAGCGCTGTCCACGGCATCGTACGGAAGTACGCCGAGAACCTCGGGCAGGATCAGGACACCGCCGATGTACGCCCCGATGCTGCCGGGTACGGAGCGGAGGGTGGCGCCGAGGCCGAGACCGATCAGGCTGAGCAGGGTGATGGCGACGGCGGTGCCCGCCACGGCACCGAGGGTGCCCGGATCGGTGAGCCCAGCGGCCTTGTCGGTGTCGCCCAGGAAGAGCTGGGCGGCGAGGAATGTGGTCAGCGCGGTGGCGAGCATCGAGAGGAAGGCGACGACGGTGAACACCGCGCTCTTGGCCCACAGGACGGGAAGCCTGCGCGGTACGACGGTGAGCGAGGCACGGATCATTCCGGTGGAGTACTCGCCGGCCGTGACGAGGATGCCGAGGACCGCGAGGCACATCTGGCCCAGTTGGGTGCCGTAGAGGACCAGGACGACGGTGTCGATGTCGGCGTCGCCGCCGCCCGATGTGTACGTGGCGCCCATGATCAGCCCGATCCCGAGCACCAGCGCCGCCGCCGACAGGAGGGTGATCCAGGTCGAGCGCAGGGACCAGAGTTTGTGCCATTCGGAGCGCAGGACGTGGCGCGGGGTGAGGCGGTACGGGGAGGGCGCCGTGGCGGTGGTCATGCGAGGGCTCCGGTCGTGGGTGCGGTGGTCCGGTATTCGACGGATTCCTGGGTGAGGTCCATGAAGGCCCGTTCCAGGGAGACGGTCTGTGGTGTGAGTTCATGGAGCGGGACGCCGTGTTCGGCGGCGGTACGGCCGATGTGGGCGGCGTCGGTGCCGTGGACGGTGAGCTCGTCGGTGGCACCGGTGGTGATCCGCACACCGGGACCGGTGAGCAGGGTGCGCAAGACGCCGGCCTGCGGGGTGACGACCTTGACCGAGGCGCCGCCCGCCGCGCGGACCAGTTCGCCGACGGTGGTGTCGGCGAGGAGCCGGCCGCGGCCGATGATGACGAGGTGGTCGGCGGTGAGCGCCATTTCGCTCATGAGGTGGGAGGAGACGAGGACGGTCCGGCCCTCCGCGGCGAGGGAGGTGAGCAGGGTGCGGATCCAGAGGACGCCTTCGGGGTCCAGTCCGTTGACCGGTTCGTCGAGGATGAGGGTCGCCGGGTCGCCGAGGAGTGCGGCGGCGATGCCGAGGCGCTGTCCCATGCCGAGCGAGAAGCCCTTGATCCTCTTGTGGGCGGCTCCGGTGAGGCCGGCCAGCTCCAGGACGTGCTCGACGCGACGGCGGGGGATGCCGTGGGTGTGGGCGAGGGCCATGAGGTGGTTGAAGGCGGTGCGCCCCGGATGGACCGACCGGGCTTCCAGGAGGGCCCCGACCTCGGTGAGCGGTGCGGGGTGGGTGGTGTAGGCGTGGCCGCCGATGGTGGACCGGCCGCCGGTCGGGGCGTCCAGTCCGAGCAGCATGCGCATGGTGGTCGACTTCCCGGCTCCGTTGGGTCCGAGGAAGCCGGTGACGGTGCCCGGGTGGACGGTGAAGTCCAGGCCGTGGACGACGGTTCTGTCCCCGTACCGCTTGGTGAGTTCGTATGCCCTGATCATGTCGTCGACGCTACGGAGCGGGCGGGTGGCGGTCGTCCGACCGCGGGCTGGACGTGGGGCCGGCCGTAGTACCGGGGTACGACGGGGGGTGGGCGGGTGGTTCCGCGGCCGAGGAGTCCGTCGAGTCGGCCGGGAACGCCCTGCCGTTGGGCGGCTGAGAGGGGCGCGGTATCTCGTTTGCCGTGGTGGGGGCGGCAGGGCACGATCGGCGGATGGACTATGTCGTACGTGCGGTGCGGGCGCAGGAGTGGGAGCGGGCCAGGGAGATCCGGCTGGCGGCACTGCGGGACCCGGTCGCCTCGATCGCCTTCCTGGAGTCGTCCGAGCAGGCCCTGGCCAAACCCGATGTGTTCTGGCAGGAACGGACGGCGAGTGCGGCCGAGGGGGCGCACGTCCGTCAGTTCGTCGCCGAGGCTCCGGACGGGCAGTGGGCGGGGACGGTGTCGGTGCTCGTCGAGCGGCCGGCGGGCGAGCCGGGGTTCGGGGAGGCCGCAGAGGTCGATCAGGCCCACCTGGTGGGGGTGTTCGTGCGGCCGGAACACCGGGGGAGCGGGGTGGTGGACGCGCTGTTCCGCGAGGCGATCGACTGGGCCTGGTCGCTGGACGGGCCGCCGCTGGAGCGGGTGCGGCTCTACGTCCACGAGGCCAACGCGCGTGCCGAGGCGTCCTACCGGCGGATCGGCTTCGTCCCCACGGGGCGGACGCTGCCGATGCAGGGTGATCCGGATTGCCTGGAGCTGGAGTTCGAGATCCGTCGGCCGCAGTAGGGGCGGCTTTCGTCACGGTCAGGCCGGGCCGGGTGCCGACAGGCGATCCCGCCAGCGGGCACGGGCCTGTTCCTCGGAGCGGAGCGACACCAGGGCGGGCATCCCCTGGGACCGGCCGGAGAGAAGCAGGTCCGGGAGCTCGGGGAGCGGAGCCACGGCGGCGACGTCGTCGAGGACGAGCGCCATTGGTGGGTCGAGCCGACCGTCGGTTGACCGTGCGGCCATGCGGCGGCCGTGCTCGACCACGTGCGAGGTGAGTGCGGTGAGCAGGGGCATCGCACCGGGATGGTGGTGAGGATCCTCGATGGGTTCACCCACCACATAGAGCGTTCCCCCTTCGTCTGCAAAAGAATCCAGTAGGAGCGCATCAGCCCGGTTGGGTGTGCACGCATCCCGGATGTGGACCGAGGAGAGCGCCTCGAAGGCCCGTACGGTCAGTTCCTGGGCCATGTCCCGGCGTTCGGGATAGGCGGTGAGCGAGGACTCCAGGAGCCCGGCGAGCCCGGACGCCGCCTTGGGGTGCGTACGGAGCACACGGACCGGCTCGTGGGCGCCGGAGCCGGAGGCCCAGCGGTGGACCTGGCGGAAAGGGCGGCCGTCCACGGCGGCGGCGTGCAGCCAGCACCGGAGGAGGGTCTGGGCGGTGTCGGCGACGGCCGCGTCGGCTCTGGCCAGGGGGCGGACCGGGGTGAGGAGGGCGGTCGCCCGGGAGCCGGCGGTGGCGGGGTCCTCGCAGCCCGCGACGGGGGACCAGTGGAGGCGGTCCGGGGTGTCGCAGAGGTGGCCCGGGTCGTAGACGAGGACCGGGCCGAGCTTGCTGCGGGCGTCCTTCGTCTCGGCCCAGACGGTGGGGTCCGAGGTCACGACGAGTGCGGGGCCGTCGGCGTCCCGGATGGCCTGGACGACGGCGGGGCGGCGGGTGGCGGAGGCGCCGTAGACGATGTGCGGGGCACGGGGCGTAGGGACCAGCGGGGCGGACTCGCGCGCGTACGCGGCGAAAGCGGGCTCCTGCGTGCGTGGGGCGGGGGCCGCTTCCACGGGGGCCGCTTCCACGGAGGCCGCTTCCACGGGGGCCGTTTCCACGGGTGAGGGGGCGGGTGCGGGCGCCCGGGGTGCTGCCTCGGTGGGCGTCGCTCCCCGTGTGGGCTCCTGGGCCGCCGGGCCTGTGCGTACGGGCGCCCGGGCAGATTCGTACGCTGCCGCGCGCCTCTGTTTCCGGACCAGCCGCCAGCGGGCCACCACACCCACCGCGAACACGGTCAGGACCAGCAGCACCATCACCTCACCGATGAACAGGCCCCAGAACAGCCCGTACCCGGAGAGCTCGCCCGGCGGGGTGTCCGGCCAGGCACCCGGCAGATCCGTCGGCTCGACGGCCAGGGCGCGCAGCGCCAGGGGTGTCCGCGGGAACGAGACGCCGTCCGGCCAGCCTCCGTGGGCGAACAGCCCGGCGAGGCCCGTGGCCGTCCAGGCCAGGACCGTCAGCCCGAAGAGGAAGGCCAGCAGGCCGATCAGCAGCCCGTCCGGGACACCGCCCTGGCCCTCGCCGCGCCCCGAACCGGATGGTGCCTGGCGTGCCATGTCATGCCACCGTTGACTCGGACGACTCGTTCAGCCGTTGCTGGTGCTCGATCCGCGCCGCCCGCTGCTCCGCCTCGAGCTCCGCGGCCCGTACGTCCTCGGGGAGGAGGTCCACCGCGGAACCCTCGGTCATCGCGCGGTCGGTGAAGACCAGGGGGCGTTCCGCCTCGGTGATCAGGTGCTTGACGACCTGCACGTTGCCGTTGACGTCCCATACGGCGATGCCCGGGGTCAGCGTCGGGATGATCTCGACCGCCCACCTGGGCAGGCCGATCACCTTGCCCGTCGCTCTCGCCTCGTCCGCCTTCTGGGCGTAGATCGTGCGGGTGGAGGCCATCTTCAGGATGGCCGCCGCTTCCTTAGCCGCGGCTCCGTCGACGACGTCGCTGAGGTGGTGCACGACGGCGACGAAGGACAGCCCGAGCCGCCGGCCGAACTTCAGCAGGCGCTGGAAGAGCTGCGCCACGAAGGGCGAGTTGATGATGTGCCAGGCCTCCTCGACCAGGAAGATGCGCTTCTTCCGGTCGGGCCTGATCCAGGTGTGCTCCAGCCAGACACCGACGATCGCCATGAGGATCGGCATCGCGATGGAATTCCGGTCGATGTGCGAGAGGTCGAAGACGATCAGCGGCGCGTCGAGGTCGATGCCGATCGTGGTCGGGCCGTCGAACATGCCGCGGAGGTCACCGTCGACGAGCCGGTCCAGGACGAGGGCGACGTCCAGGCCCCAGGCCCGTACGTCGTCTATGTCCACGTTCATCGCTTCGGCGGACTCGGGCTTGGGGTGGCGCAGTTGCTCCACGATGTCCATCAGGACCGGCTGCCGGTCGACGATGGTGTCGTTGACGTACGCGTGTGCGACCTTGAGGGCGAAGCCGGACCGCTCGTCGAGGCCATGGCCCATGGCGACCTCGATGATCGTACGGAGCAGGGCGAGCTGGCCCGTCGTGGTGATCGACGGGTCGAGCGGGTTGAGCCGGATGCCGTCGTTCAGCGCGGCGGTCGGGTCGAGGCGGATGGGCGTGATGCCCAGCTCCTCGGCGATGAGGTTCCACTCGCCGACGCCGTCCTCGCCCTGGGCGTCCAGGACGACCACCTGGCGGTCGCGGAAGCGGAGCTGGCGCAGCACATAGGTCTTCTCCAGTGCCGACTTGCCGTTGCCCGACTCGCCGAGCACCAGCCAGTGCGGGGCGGGCAGCTGCTGCCCGTACAGCTGGAACGGGTCGTAGATGTAGCCCTTGCCCGAATACACCTCACGCCCGATGATCACGCCGGAGTCGCCGAGGCCGGGCGCGGCGGTCGGCAGGTAGACGGCCTGGGCCTGGCCCGTCGACGTACGCACCGGCAGCCGGGTCGTCTCCACGTTGCCGAAGAGGAAGGCGGTGAAGGCATCCGACAACGCGGACAGCGGATCTCGCATGGCGTGACTGCCCTCTCGTTAGCGACGGATGCCGGTGGCGAACGGCAAGGTGTTCACAAAGGCTCGATGGTGCTCACGGTCGCACCACTCCAGCTTGAGATACGACTTGCCGGCCGAGGCCCGGATGGTCCGCTTGTCGCGGGCGAGTGCCTCGGGGGACCGGGACGACACGGTGATGTACCCCACCAGATTCACCCCGGCCGCGCCGCTCGCCAGATCTTCACCCCGCTGGTCGAGCCGGCCGTGGGCGGCGATGTCGCGCGGGTCGACCGTGCGGTTCATCTTGGCCTGGCGGCTGGCCTCGGCGTCGTCGTTGGTCTTCTCCGTGAGCATGCGCTCGATGGCGATCTCGGTGGGTTCGAGGTCCATGGTGACCGCGACCGTGCGGATCACATCGGGCGTGTGGACGAGGAGGGGGGCCAGGAAGTTGACGCCGACGGGAGTCATCGGCCATTCCTTCACCCAGGCCGTCGAGTGGCACCAGGGGGCACGGGTCGTCGACTCGCGGGTCTTGGCCTGGAGGAAGGTCGGTTCCACCGCGTCGAGTTCGGCCGGCCAGGCGTTGCGCTTCGTCATCGCCTGGATGTGGTCGATGGGGTGGTCCGGGTCGTACATCGAGTGCACGAGGGAGGCCAGCCGGCTCTGGCCCAGCGGCTGGCGGACCCTGATGTCCGCCTCGGCGAGGCGGGCGCAGATGTCGGTCAGCTCGCGCGCCATGACGACGGCGAGCCCCGCGTCGCGGTCGATCTTGCGGCCGCCCTTGGGGCGTACGGCGCGGGCCATGGCGTTGGCCTCGGCCGCCAGGTCACGGCTGTAGTGCATGCAGGCGACGAGGTAGGCGCGGTGCTGCTCGCTGGAGGTCGACACCATGGACTGGAGCTGGTCGTAGGACTCCTGGAGCCAGCCGGGCGCCGACCTGTCACCGCGCTGGGCGACGTCCTTGGCGTGGGCGTCGGGGTCGGCGGGCAGCGTACGGGCCAGCATCTGGAGGCGCGTCACGAAGCCGTCGCCGTTGGCCACGTGCTTGAGCAGGGTGCCGAAACGGTCGACCAGGGCCTCCTGGTCCTCGCTGTCGCGCAGGCCGACCCCGGGGCCCTCGATCTCGATGGCGGCGGTGACCGTACGCCGGTCGGCGTGCAGCAGTACGGCGATCTCGTCGGGGCCGAACGGCGCGGCGAGCCAGCTGATGCGGCCGATGCCGGGCGGCGGCCCGATCTCCACCTCACGGCCGTCGGCGCTGACCCCGGCCTCCATCGCGGAGGAACGGTAGGCCGTGCCGCGGCGCAGGGTGCGCTTGAAGCTGCGGTTGATCTCGAACCATTTGTAGAAGGTGCGGCCCTTGTAGGGGAAGTACACGACGGCCAGGGCCAGCATGGGGAAGCCCACGAGTGTGACGATCCGGAGGGAGAGGACCGGGACGAGAAGTCCGCTCATCATGCCGAGGAACGCTCCGGCGATGATCAGCGCGATCTCGCCCGTTTCACGGTTCTTGCCGACGATCGCGTTCGGCCGGGCGCGGCCGATGAGATACGTACGGCGGGGCGCGATCGTGTGGGACTGGGTCGTCAACGCCCTCCACCTCCTGTGCTCGTGTTACCTGTGCTGCCTGAACCGCCTCGGGGGGAGCGGCTGCTGTGAGGGGTGCCGGAGGTGGGTCCGGACCCGCTGCGGGGCGAGGGCGCGGAGCCGCCTCCGCCGGAGGTACGGGTGCTGTGGGCGGCGACCCCGCCGCTGACCGGGTTGGCGGGCCGGGCGCCTCCGCCTCCGCCGCCTCCTTCGCCTCCGCCTCCGCCACGGCCGCTGTGCGTCTTGATGCCCTGGGAGACGAGAGCGGCGGGCGAGCTGATCATCGCGGCGGCCTGGGAGCCGTCGGTGGCCTGCTTGCGGTTGGTGCGCGCGCCCTGGATCTCGTCGCCGAAGCCGGGGACGAAGCGGTAGATCATGGCGGAGGCGAAGATGGCCAGCAGGATGATGGAGAGGCCGGAGACCACGGCCGAGAAGGCGTTGGGCCCGTCGTCGGCGGAGAGGGCTCCGGCGAGCCCGAGCACGATGACGATGACGGGCTTCACCATGATCACGGCGATCATGATGCCCGCCCAGCGGCGGACGTGGCCCCACATGTTCTTGTCGACGAGCCCGGAGTACACGACGACGCCCAGCAGGGCGCCCACGTAGAGCAGGGCGGCCCGGATCACGAGCTCGAGCCAGAGGATGCCGGCGGCGAGGATCGACACGAGCGAGACGACGATCAGCATGATCGGGCCGCCACCGATGTCGTCGCCCTTCTTCAGCGCCTCGGCGAACGAGCCGAAGAAGACATCGGTCTGCCCGCCCGTCGCCGCGGAGATGACCTCGGAGACCCCGTCGGTGGCCGACACGACCACGTACAGGATGAGCGGGGTGAAGGCGGAGGCCAGGACCGTGAGCCAGAGGAAGCCGAGGGCCTCGGAGGCCGCGGTGGTGAACGGCACGCCGCGGATGGCGCGCTTGGCCACGGCGAAGAGCCACAGGACCAGGGTCAGGATGCTGGAAGCGGCGAAGACGATGGCGTACTGGGCGCGGAAGGTGGAGTTGGTGAAGTCGACGGTCGCTGTGCTCTCCACGGCCTTGCTGAGCTCGCCGATGAGGTACACGGCGGCGTCGGCGCAGCCGCGGGCGAGGGAGCTGAGGGGGTCGAGGGCGTCGTCGGGGGTGGAGGGTGTGCTGCGGGGTGCTGCGCCGCCGCCATCGCAGTAGTCGCGTGCTGGGCCTGCGATCAACTCGCATGGGTCGCCGCTGCCCGACGGTGACGGTGTGGGGCTTGGCTCTGCTGCGGCTCGCGTTGCCAGCAGGAACAATGACGCTTGGACGCCTGCGAACACGGCCAAGACGGACCGCATGCGCTCTCGAGGGCTACCGGGCATAGGTGAACCCTCCGTACTGCTCGACTGCATCAGCGATCTCATCTGACCCGGAGACAGGGTTGTCACCCGAAACCGGCGTCGGCCCTTCCTTCTGCCCGGTTTCCAGAACCTTCCAGTCCGTCCCATCCCACTTCAGAGTCATGGAGACGGTGAACCAACCGTTCGTTACCGGCTTGGTGGAATCGTCGCCGGTCAAGCCGAACAGGCCGACGCACCAGACATCAACCTGGGCTGTGCTCGCTGAGTAGCTCTTTACTTTCGTACCCGCTGGGAGAGTGCGGTTGACGAACGTCGATCCCGCCGGGGCGCGCCCGTCAGCGTTGAGACCGATCTGTGCTGCGAACTGCTCCGTGTAGTCGGCATCGAAGCCTGCCTGAAGCGCGTCGAGTTTGCTGGCGTCGGCGATCGACTGGACGATGCTGTGCCGCTGCGCGTTGTTGAACATGCCGTCCGACCCCAGCGCCACCGCGTAATTCGCCGCAGCGCTCTGCGCCCCCTGCTCGTCGCGCGCGAAGCCCGAGGCGATCGTGCCGTTCTTGCCCTGGACCGGCTTCGTGCCCGTCGCGGCCGTGGGGCCCGCGCCCGCCGCTTCCGACTTCTTCTCGCTGCCGCCGCCGTTCGACCCGCTGCCCCCGCCCTGGTTCGCGAACGCGATCGCCGCGACCAGGAGGACCACCACACCCACCACCGTGATCAGCGAGCGGGAGTTCCGGGCGGGCCTGCGGCCGTAGCCGTCGCCCTCGTCACCGCCGGGCAGACGCGTGCGGGTCTGGCGCGTCCCGCCGAGGGTGCTGTACGCGTCGTCCGGGTGGCCCCCCGGCTCGTTGCCGCCGTAGCCGCGCTCGTCGCCCTGGCTCATGCCGCGTACGCCCCCTCAGCCGTGTGCGGTTCCGCGTGGTACGACCGTAGTGGTGCTGGTTGCCGCGTGGACGCGGTGTGGTGACTCGACATCAGGGAACGCAACCTCTGCCGGTGGGCGCGACGGACGGATGGTGTGGGTGGACGGGACAGGGGGCCCGGTGGCAGGGCGGCCGACTGACCGCCGGTCAGACAGCCATGCCGTACACGATGGTGAACAGCGTGCCCAGCGATCCGATGATGAAGACGCCGGTCAGCCCCGCCACGATCAGGCCCTTGCCCTGTTCCGCGCTGAAGGTGTCGCGCAGCGCCGTCGCCCCGATGCGCTGCTTCGCCGCACCCCAGATCGCGATGCCGAGACAGAGCAGGATGGCGATCGCCATCACCACCTCGATCATGATGCGCGCCTCGTTGCCGAGGGTCCCGAACGGCCCCCAGTTCGGGGCGATTCCGCCGATGATGGTGGTGATGTCGCCCTTTTCAGCTGCCAGGATCATGTAAGTCACCGCCCCTGTTGGGTAGTTCGCTTCCCGCGCCGTGCGACACGGGTCGGTCTCTATCTTCGCTGATGAAACCGGCATCGCACGACGCCTTCCCGGGTCTCTTTACCCGGATCTCGCACGTTTGACCGGAGAAGCCGCCCTGACCTGCGGCTCGCGTCGGGATCTGCCTGCATATGCATGGTTACTCTGTGTATCACGCGGTGTGACGGCTAGCAACGACGGTGGCCATGGTTCCGGATGCGGACGATGCGTTCACGGGCCGGTGGGCATTCGTACGCGCTGTTCGAGAGCCGTGTGTGCGCCGGTGGCTTCCGGCCGACGCGTCGTCAGGCGCCGTACGTGGAAGCTCTCGCGGCCTCCCCTCTCAGAGCACGGTGCGTAGGGGCGCCGGTCCCCGGGCCGGGGTTCTCCAGTGGGACGGTGGCTTGAAGTCGCACCAGGTGCCGTCGAACGGGAACGTCCCCGACTCGGCGAGGCGGGCCACACGTTCCCCCTCGGTGCGGATCGCCACCGCCTCCGCCGCCGACCAGTACGCGGGGTGCCCGGTCTTCTCGGCGAACGACCGCTCGTCCTTCCATCGCCAGCTGCGGTCCGCCGCCACGGTGATGTCCAGCTCGTGGTCCTTCACGTCGATGTCGTCGCCGTGATGGGACCGGTGCTCAAGATTCACGTACCAGCCGGCGAACTTCTGTCTCCGCCCGAAGAACCAGAACACCGCGTGGCCGCCCCCGGCCGGCTGGTGGATGAGCGCGCTCCCCATGCGCCACCGGCCGGCCTTCGCCGGATAGCCGTGGGCCGGCCGGTGCTCGGGCGCGATGTCCCGGAGGTGGGCCCCGCGGGGCAGGTCCGTACGCCACATCGGGGTGCCGGTCTCCAGCCACACCGACTGGCCCTCGTCCGTGCGTTCGACCAGCCGTACGGGTACGGAGGAGCTCAGGTGACCGCCGATGAAGAGATTCCAGCGCAGGACCCGCCCGGCCTCCGCCCCGCGCCCGTCCCCGGCCCCGCTCATGACGCGAGGAGGCGCAGGTTTTCGGGCGTGAGCCGCAGCGCCCCGGCGGCCACGTTCTCGGCGAGGTGGTCCGGGTTGCCGGTGCCGGGGATGGCGAGGACGTGCGGCCCCTGGTGGAGCGTCCAGGCCGGACGTACCTGCGCGGGTGTCGCCCCGCGGCGGCCGGCGACGGTCAGCTCCGCCCCGCTCCGGTCATCGCCCGATCCCTCCCCGGCGCGGCGCAGGACCTCCAGCGCACGGGCGCGGTCGCTGGGAGTTCCGTCGCCGAAGGCCGCGCCGTTCTGCGGGAGGCGCATCGAGCCGAAGCCCAGGCGGTTGACCGTCAGGTGTCCGAGTTTCCAGGTGCCGGAGGCCGACGCGTCGATCGTTTCCGATGGTGAGGGCATCAGCGGATTCTTGCACTCGCCGTGCGCCGGAGGTCCTGTTCCGGTCAGGGCCTCTCGGTCAGGGTCGCCGTGAAGCTCCGCCCGTAGGCCTGGTGCGTGGTGACGTCGACGCGGGTGCCGCCGGGGACATGGCGGACACGGACGCCGGTGTCGGCCGAGACGTGTCGCAGGGGCCGGCCGTGGAGGGTGACCGAGACGGTGCGCCGCTTCGTCGTGGGGTCCGACACCGCGATGGCGTACGTGCCGCCTCCGGTCCGGCGCAGCAGCACCGACGCCGGGCCGTCGATCGAGAGGCGTCCCGCGTGGTGCGTCCCCGGGGTGAAGGCGTTGGCGGCGGTGATGCCGAGGCGGGCGTGTACGGCGGCCTGGAGGCGGACCGTGTTGGACAGCACGGAGAGCGGGCCGTGGGCGTACGAGGACAGCTGCTGCGGCGAGGCGTTCGGGACGAGGGCGTGTGCCGTCGCGAGGGGGCGGCCCCCGGCGGCCTGCTCGTAGGAGAGTGTGAAGAGCTGTTTGGTCACTGCCGTGTCCGCGTTGGTGAGCCGTACGAGACGCCGGCTGCGCGTGACCGTGCCGAGCGCGACGACCGGGGCGGGACCGGACAGGAAGACGTAGCCGACCGCGGTTCCCTGCCCTTCGTCGGCGTACCGCAGCCAGGCCGGCGGCGCGGTACCGGCGGTCTGCCAGGGGGATCCGTCGCGCAGGGCGCCCGTGACGGTGACGGGGGAGGAGGGGTCGGCGATGCGGCTGTCGACCGTCGTGGTCACCGCGCGGCCGGCCAGGCCGGTCACGCCCGCGGAGAGGACGAGGATCTCGTCGTCGAACATGAGCCACGACCTGGTGGCGCCCGCCGCCCGGTAGGCGACGAAGTCCGCAGGGAGGACGCCCGCCTGCTGGGCGGCGTACGCGGCGTCGTCGGACTGCACGAATCCGGCGACCCCGTACGCGCCGAGGCGGGCGCCGCCGGAGAACGCCTGGGTGGCGCGGGGGAAGTAGACGTACGTGTTCTGGGACTCGGAGGACGAGGTGAAGCCGCGCTCCGGATTGTCGTACCAGAGGGTGCCGTAGAGCTCGGGGACGGTACGCCTCGTCTCGACGGGGGCGGTGACGCCCGCGAGGCGGTGGGGCGGGACGGCGGTGAAGTAGTCGATGCCGAAGGCCTGCCGCTGGTCCACGCCGGAGAGATAGAGGTAGTGGGCGCCGTCGCCCTGGAACCAGGGCATCAGGTTCTCGCCGCTCATGTACTCGTACTTGCTGACGCGTTCGGAGCTGCGGGCGAGGGCGAAGGCGTAACCGGGCCTGCGGTGCACGGTGCGGTCCATCGCGTTGAACGCGCTGTGGGAGGCGGTGGGGCCGAGGTCCCGGGCGGGCACGGGCGAGGCCACGATGTCGGCGTAGCGGGCGATGCTGACGGGCGAGACGAAGGACGTGGGGTCGAGGGCGACCTTCGAGGTCCCCCGCACGTGTTTGACGTACCCCTGGAGGTCTTCGGCGTCGCTGCCCGAGGTGTGCGCGGAGAGGTCGACGACGGCCTCCATGACGGCGGCGACGTCCGCGTATCCCGTGCCGGTCCGGGAGACCGCCCGCCCCTTGACGATCTCCATCATCCAGCCTTCGAAGATCAGCGGGGCGAAGCCGTCGGCGACCCAGCCCCGCACGATGCCGACAAGGCTGTCGTCGGGGAGGTAGCCGGTGCCGTCGAGGATCTTGACGGTCTGGACGATGCGGGTGAGCAGCCCCTTGCCGTAGGAGCCGGTGTACGCGACGGAGGAGTGCTGGACGAACGAGCCGTCGGCGTAGAAACCGTCGGTGACCCCGTGGCGCGGCTGGTACGGGTCGATCGTCGAAAAGACGGTCAGCTGGTCGGCGAGGGCCTTGGTGATGCGGGCCCCGTCACCGAGCAGGGCGCCCTGGAGGACCCGGTTCGTCGTGATGTCGGCGAGATTGGCGCCGGTGTGGAAGCGGGAGTCGAGATCGACGTCGCCGTCCTTGCCGTTGCGGAGGTACGCGTCCATGGAGGCGATGTACGTCGCCGGGAGCTCCGGCCGGTACGCCGCGATCTCCTCCCTGAGCAGGACCAGGGTCTTGGTCACATACGCCGGGATGCCGATCTCCCAGTGGAACCAGTTGCCGTAGTAGCCCTTCGACTGGTCGCCGAACCAGCCGTCGTGGAGGCGGACCAGGCCGTCGACGACCCGGCGCCGGACGGCCGTGTCGTCGTCCTGCGGTCCGGCGGCGCCGAGGAGGCGGGTGGCGAGGGCGATCTCGTAGAGGTGCTGGTACGAGGTGCTCAGGGCGGAGTCGCTGGTGCCGAGCGGCAGGCCCTCGAAGAGCTCGTCCGGCCCGGCGCCGTCCATCGCGGCGAGCCGGGCCAGCGCCGTCGCCCGCAGTGAGGCGAGTTTGGGGGCGACCTCGGGGCGGGCGTTGGACTCGGCGGTGCCGGCGAACACCGCGACGGTGTTGGTGAGCAGGGCGTCCGGGTCCCTCTCCGGGGAGCCGGGCGCCTCCCGGGAGGCAGTGGTGCCGCGCCCGGGAGCGGCCTCGGCCCGCAGGCTCCGGGACAGTGCCCAGAGCGTGGCGGCGGGGATCACGGACAGTGCGGAACGACGCGAGAACTCCACCAGTACGCTCCAAAGTCCGGCCCGTAAGCGCTTGTTCCCCCGGCGCCCAGCCAAGCAACGGCCTTCGGGCGATGTCAACGGCCCGGACCGTTTGTCGGTGCCCGGTGTTAGCTTCCCTTCCGTGGCGGGACACCAGGACAGGACCAGGACGGCCTACGACGGGGTCGTCGAGCTCTACGCGTCGATGTTCGCCGACCGGCTGGAGACACAGCCGTTCGCGCGGTCCATGATCGGCACCTTCGCCGAGCTCGTACGCGGGACGGGGAACCTGCGGACGGCCGACGTCGGCTGCGGGCCGGGCCATCTGACGGCCATGCTCAGCGAGCTGGGGCTGGACGCCTTCGGGCTCGACCTCTCCCCGGGCATGGTCGACCACGCCCGGCAGGCCCATCCGGCCCTGCGGTTCGACCAGGCGCGCATGGAGGACCTGCCGGTCGAGGACGGCGCGCTCGGCGGTGTGCTGGCCCACTACTCGATGATTCACACCCCGCCCGGCGAGCTGCCCGCGATGCTCGCCGAGCAGGTCCGTGTACTGGCGCCGGGCGGTCTGCTCATGGCGTCGTTCTTCGGTACCGAGGGGCCCGGGCCCGTCCGCTTCGACCACAAGGTGGCGCCGGCCTACAGCTGGCCGGTGGAGCAGTTCGCCGAACTGCTCACCGGCGCCGGGGTCACACCGTTCGCCCGGCTGCTCTTCGATCCCGCGTCCGAGCGGGGCTACCTCGACACCCACGTGCTCGCCCGCCGCCCGTGAAGCCGCGCACCGCCGCCGCTGCTGCGGACCCTTAGGGGCGAACTCCAGGGTCTTGCCGGATGTCGGGGGCCGCCCATGCGGACGATGCTCGATGCCTCGGACAAGGTGAGGGGTTGCTGTGATGGGCGGTCATGCGTCGGGATTACGGAAGCGAGGGCGGTCGCACCTCGCCTGGGGTGCGGTGCTGGCCGTAGCGGTCAGCTTCACCGGCGTGGAAGTCGCGAGCGGGGCTCCAGGCCCCGGGGAGGCCGGGGCGGCGAGTACGGGGCGGGTGCCGCCCGGGCCGGCCGGGGCGAGCGCGCACATCCGGTGGAAGCCGTGCCAGACCGATGCGTCGGCGGAGTGCGGGGCACTCTCGGTGCCGGTGGACTGGCATGAGCCGGACGGGGTGCGCTTCGACCTCCAGCTCGCGCGGCGTAAGGCCATGGACCCGGGCGCGCGGGTCGGCTCCATGGTGTTCGGGCCGGGCGGGCCCGGAGACTCGGGCGTGAGCCGGATCGTGGACGAGGGCAACATGGGCCGGTTCAGCGACCACCTCCGGAGCCGGTTCGACATCGTCAGCTTCGATCCACGCGGCGTGGGGCTCAGCAACCCGGTCCTCTGCTCGCAGGAGCTCCTGGACAGGCGTCCGTCGCCGGTCATGAGGAGCCAGGCCGACTTCGACGCCACGGCGACGTACAACCGTGAACTGCGCGCGGACTGCCGGAAGAACACCGAGAACGGGCTCTTCGACCACGTCGACACCCTCAGCACGGTGAAGGACCTCGACGCGGTCCGCGCGGCCCTCGGCGAGAAGTCCCTCACCTTCCACGGCAGTTCGTACGGCACGCTGCTCGGCGAGCAGTACGCGGAGGAGTATCCGAAGCGGGTCCGGGCCATGGCTCTGGAGGGTGTGGTGGACCACAGCCTGGGCACCCGGGCGTTCCTCTCCACCCAGGCCGCCACGCTCCAGGACTCCTTCGACGAGTTCGTGGCATGGTGCGCACGGACCGAGAGCTGCGCCCTGCACGGCTCGGACGTCCGGGCCCTCTGGGCGGACCTGCTGGAACGCGCCGAGCGGGGGGAGCTGGCGGCCGACGGTAAGGCGCTGACTCCGTTCGACCTCAACGTCGTGGTGATGAAGCGGCTGTACGACCCCGAGTGGAGGAGGCTGGGCACATTCCTCCACGGGATGGCGGAAAGCGGACCGGGGGCGGCGCGAGCGACCGTGACGGCCGGGGCCGGCCCCGCACCCGGGCTCGGGGAGAACGCCTTCGAGATCTTCTGCCAGGACTGGAGTCTGCCGGTCCGTGGCTACCAGGAGTACGCACGGGAGCTGCGCCGCGTCAGCCGGATCGCCCCGGACATGAAGTACCCCCGCTCCCTGATGTCCGTCTCCGCCTGCCTCGGCGCGCCCGGACCGGACAACCCTCAACACCGGCTGAAGGTGCGGGGCAGCAGGCCCCTCCTGCTCACCAACTCGCTCCACGACCCGGCGACCGGCTACAACTGGGCGGCGGAAGTGGCGAAGCAGCTCGGCGACAACGCGGTACTGCACACCTACGAGGGCTGGGGCCATGGCACGTACACCAGCAGCCGCTGTGCGCAGGAGATGATCGACGCCTACCTGATCTCGCTGACGGTCCCGCCACGCGGAGCCAGGTGCCCTGCGGTCGAGCCGGTGGCGTGATTGACCGCTTCACCGCACGGAAACGTCACCCCGGTGAGCTCCTCGGATACGGCCCACAGGCGCCGCTGGACGGCCTGGTCGTGGGAGTCGGGGCTGGAGGTGACCAGCTTCGGGTAGCCGCGGATCTCTCCCCGGTTGCCGGGGCCGTAGTACTGGCTGCCGGTGACGGCCGGATCGGTGGCTGCCCGCAGGGTGGGCAGGGCGCCCATCTCCGCCTTTTGAGTGAGCAGCGGCGCGAGCCAGGTGACGGGCACCCGGAGCGCGGCGGGTGCGTTGCGCATGAGTTCGGTGTGGGACACGCCGGGATGGGCGGCTGCCGCGATCGTGGTGCCGTGCGGTGCGAGCCGGCGCTGCAGTTCGTACGTGAACATCAGATTGGCGAGTTTGGACTGGCCGTAGGCGGCGGTGCGGCTGTACGAGCGCTCCCACTGCAGGTCGTCGAAGTGGATGGCGGCCCGGATGCGGTGGCCGGTGCTGCTGACCGTGACGACGCGGGAGCCGGGGACGGGCAGTAGTCTGTCCAGCAGCAGACCGGTGAGGGCGAAATGGCCCAGATGGTTGGTGCCGAACTGCAGCTCGAAGCCGTCGGCGGTGGTCTGCTTCGGGGTGTACATCACGCCGGCGTTGTTGATCAGCAGGTCGATGCGCGGGTGGGCCGCGCGCAGGTCGGCCGCCGCGGACCGGATCGAGTCCAGGGACGTCAGGTCGAGGGCCTGGACGGTGACGTCGCCGTTGATGCGGGCGGCTGCCTGCTTGCCCTTCGCCGTGTCGCGGACGGCCAGGACCACCGCCGCCCCGCGCCCCGCGAGAATCCGGGCGGTCTCGAAGCCCAGCCCGGTGTTGGCGCCGGTCACGATCGCCACCCGTCCGCGCTGGTCGGGGATGTGCTGCTCGGTCCAGCTGCCGTTCATGACGCACTCCTAAAGAACCGTCGGTCTGTTATGGGTAAACTTAAAAGACCGCCGGTCTCATGTCAAGAGACCGGCGGTCTTCAAGCTAGGCTGAGGGTGTGACATTCCAGCGGGCGCGAAGCGAGGAGCAGCGGGAGATCCGCCGCCGGGCGATCCTGGACACGGCGGCGGCGATGCTCGACGAGATGCCCGTGGCCGAGGTGAGCCTCAACGAGCTCAGCCGGCGGGTGGGTCTGGCCAAGTCGAACGTCCTGCGGTATTTCGAGTCGCGCGAGGCGGTGCTGCTCGAACTGCTGGACGTCTTCCTGGAGAGCTGGCTGGCCGAGCTGGCGGAGGAGCTGGCCGCGGGCATCGAGGCGCACGCGGCACCGGAAGTGCGGGCGGACCAGTTGGCCGAGGTCCTCAGCCGGTCGCTGTCAGCCCGGGTGGTGCTGTGCGACCTCTTCGGCGCGCAGGGTGGCGTCCTGGAGCACAACGTCTCGGTCGAGGTGGTCAAGCGGCACAAGCGTGCCTCCCTGACGCATCTCGCGGCCATGGTCGAGCTCGTACGCAGCCACGTACCCGAGCTCGGCGACGGCGCGCAGCTGTTCTGCCTGATGAGCCTGGTCTCGGCGGGTGCCCTGTCGGCGTACGTCCCGCCGCCGCCCCCTCTCGTGGCCGCCTATGCGGACGAGCCCGCCTTGGGCGTGCTCAATCTTGAGCTGCGTGAGGCTCTCCGGGTATCCTTCACCTCGGCGCTCCTGGGCGTGCTGCCGCGCGCCTGAGCCCTGGCTGGAGGCCCTTGGGGCAGGACCAGCCGGCGCCGGCCGCCGACGCACATGTGACGTCGAGGTCTTCGGCGAACAGGGTGGTGGCACTGATGCCCGTGGGCCGTGCGGGAGCGTTCGCGTCGTGGGCCACAGCTTCAGATGATCTCGTGGCACGGCGTTGCGACGGAAGGGATCAGCCGCCGTCGGGCTCGGCGAAGTGGTCGAACTCGCCCGCCACGACACCCTTGGCGAACGCCTCCCACTTCTGTGCGGTGGTGGTCACCACGGTGCCGGGGTCGCCGGTCTCGCGGAGGTACACGAGGCCCTCCGGCCCGAACGCGATCTCGATCCAGGGGCCGGGGCCCTGCGCGTCCTCGGGGGCGGCGCGGGTCCAGGCGAGGCCCGGGGGAAGGTCAGCCACGGGGGTGGGTTTCCTTGACGCTGCGGATGAGCGCGGCCCAGGCGGTGGGGGTGGCCCGGAGTATCGCGCCGGTGGGGTCGCCGCTCTCGGTGAGGGCGACGGAGATCTGGTCGGCGGCGACGTGTATGCACGAGTTGCCTTGAGCGCAGTAGGACGACTTCTGCCAAGCGAGTGCGGTCATTTTGGTCCCTCACAGGTTCCGGGCGATGGTGTGGACGAAGTCGCGAGACTTCGCGGGTGCGAGTGCGATGGCCTCGATCCGGCGGAGCAGTACGCGGTATTTCTGCAACTGCGCCTCCGCGTCCAGGAAAACAGGGCCGTGTGACTGGTCCAGGTTGACGCTGTCGAGCTCCGGCACGGAGCCGTGGATGTAGTAGATCGATTGTCCTGATCCGGCAAAGGCACCGGCGGAGAACGGAATGACCTGGAGTGCGACATGGGCGAGGTCACTCATCTCCGAGAGGTGATCCAGTTGTTGGCGGGTGACCTTGGGCCCACCGAACTGCATGCGCAGGGCCGCCTCATGGATGACCACATGCTGGGGGGTCGGCGGATCGCGGAAGAGCACGGCCTGCCGTTTGATGCGGAACGAGACGCGGTGCTCGATATCGGGCTGCGACAGCTCGGGCGCGTCCTGGCGGAAGACCTCACGGGCATGCTCCGGGGTCTGAAGAAGCCCGGGGATATGGACGGTGACAGCGGTGTGCAGCCGGCCTGCGTGGTGCTCGATCTCGGCGAGATCCAGCAGTGGCGCGGGCAGGATCTCCCGGTATTCCTCCCACCAGCCGCGTGTGCGGTCGGAGGTCATGCCGCAGAGTGCCTCGGTCAGCCTCTCGTCCGCACAGCGGTAGTGGCGGGCCAGCGTACGGACCCTTTCCGGACTCACGCCTACGCGGCCGGCTTCCATGTTGCTGATCTGGTTCTGTTTCACGCCCAGGAGCTGGCCGGCCTGTGTAGCGGTGAGCCCGGCGCGCTCGCGGAGCTTCCGCAGCTCGCTGCCGAGACGCAGTTGACGGCCTGTAGGGGTGGTCCTCACCGGCCGGATCGCCTCCTTGAACGCCTCGTCACCCACACGGGTGGTAGTTCACTAATTACTCAGATTTCGGTTAATACATTAGCCAGAGCTGGCTACCTTGGAGCTCAGGCCACCCGCCCGGAAGTACCCCGCTCGACGGAGCGGCCTCGTCACCGGGCCATGCGACACGCATATCCCAACGCTCCTCCGTGAACGGAGACTTCCAATGGCTCTGGCCACCGTAACGCCGCCCTGGGCGTACACCTTGCAACTTCCGCAGGATCCCCGTGGGCCCGGAATCGCCCGGGCGACTCTGCGGACCGTGCTCACGGTGCACGGGATGCGGGATCTCATCGACACCGCCGAACTCCTGGCGAGCGAGCTCGTCACCAACGCCTACCGGCACTCCTCGGGCTCGTACTCGCTCCGGCTGTGCGGGGCGGGGCGGGACCGGGTGCGGGTCGGGGTCTGGGATTCCAGCCCGCAGATCCCGGACCCGTTCGGCCGGGGCGGCACTCCGCCCCCGCCTGCGGTTCTCGCGGAGCGCGGGCGGGGGCTGCAACTCGTGCGGGAGTACGCGGACAGCTGGGGTGCGTACCTGATCCGGGGCGGGCTTCCGGGGCAGGGCGGCAAGGTGCTGTGGGTCGAGTGCGCGGGGAAGCCGGAGTGTCACAGGGGTGGCGGCATGTGACACGGGGTGGGGCCGGACGGGATGGATCCGGGTGCGCAGGACGCAGAATTCGTCGTCCTCCGGCATCCGATCAGGTGCGGGAGGGATCTCCGGTTCAAGGCCCTAGCCGTAGGCACATCGGGTCGGCACAATGCGTCTGTGCAGTTACCGACCGCCGCGCCGGCCGTGGGCGCCACGCCGGTGGTCGCGGTCATGGGCCGTTTCCGGGAGCCGGATCAGGCGGAGCGACGCCACATCGTCGGCGACACGCCTTGGGCAGCCGCCCGGCACTCACGCCGAGTGCCCATCCTGTGGGCAGGACACAAAGGGGGCTCGTGATGGATTTCATGTGGCGCGGGAGGAGACGACGACAGGGCGGGCTTCAGGCCGCGAGTCTCGTCCGTACGTGGCCCGGCAACTCCAGCCCCACCGTCGCGATCACGCCCTGTGGCGCGATCGGGCTGTGCGGCGGCGCGGGGGAACCTGTGCGCCTGTGGAACCTCGCCACGGGTGAGTTGTTGCGGGAGCTCGGCACGGACGGCGCCGGTGAGGCAGCTGTGTGGACCGACGGACATCGGGTGCTGGCAAGCGGCGGTGGCAGGGTCGACGTCTGGGACTCGCGCTGGGTCGGACGCCTCGACACCCGCAAGCTCGGCCGGGTGCCGGGGCAGTGGGGCCCGCTTGGTTCCGGATCGAGCGGCGACCGTGGTTCGGTTGCCTTCGACGCGTCGGGCCGACTGACCCTGGGCTGCTGCATGGACCTGGCCGTACGTCAGTGGTCCCTGGGCCAGGGAGCTTGTGTACAGAAGCTCACCGGGCACGGACGCCTGCCTCACAAGGCGTCGCTCAGTCCGGACGGGAAGCGCGCGGTGACGGCCGACCTCTGCGGTGAGATCCGCGTGTGGGACGTGGACGGCGGCACCGGTGCCGCCTTCGGCGGTCCGGACGACTGGGTCAACTCCGTGTGCCTGAGCGCCGACTCCCGGCTCGTCCTCGTCGCGGGGGAGAGCCAGGGCCGGACTCTCTGGACGATGGACGCCGTCACCGGGGAGCTGCTCCGAACCTTCGAGGACGAACGACAGCAGCGTGCGCCGCAGGAAGACGACGACGAGGACCGGTCGTCGGAGGTCCAGGTGGCCCGGCTGTCCATGGACGGGCAGTACGCGGTCAGCGGTGGCGAAGACGGCCTCATCCGTCTTTGGGAGACGGACACGGGCCGCGTCGTACGGGTGCTGGAGGGGCACACCGACAGAGTTTCGGACCTCGCGCTGACTCCCGACAACCGGTATCTGCTGTCGGGAGGCGAGGACGGCACCCTGCGGCTGTGGAGACTCGACTGGCAGGTCGGCGGACCCCCTCGCCAGGATTCCGAGCAACAGGTTCGGGAGGCCACCGTGGGCCGGTGGAAAGTCGGCTGAATCCCCTCCTGAGGACAGGAGGGGCGGCAGTGTCGACGCGTTGCTTTCAGAGGACGACGCCGTCGGGGCGTGACCGGACGGGCGGGAGCCGGGTACGCAGGAGGCAGAATTCGTTGCCTTCCGGGTCGGCCAGGACGTGCCAGCTCTCGTCGCCGGTCTGGCCCACGTCTGCGGGCCTCGCGCCGAGGGCGAGCAGCCGCTCCAGCTCGGCGTCCTGGTCGCGGTCGGTCGCGTTGACGTCGATGTGCAGCGGGAGCTTCCCGGCTCGCGGGTCGCCGCAGGGGCTGAGGACGAGGGTGGGCTGCGGGCCGCCGAACCCTGCGTCGGGCGGCCCGATCTCGATGCTTCCGTCGTCCTCCCGGCCGAGCTCGACGTAACCGAGGACCTCGCTCCAGAACGCGGCGAGCCGCTCGGGGTCGGCGGCGTCGATGACCAGCTCACTGATGCGGCATGCCATGCCGGTCAGTGTAGGCAAGCGCTGGTGACCCGTCCCGGCCCGTTGTCAGCCGGCACCGGGTGGAAGCGCTGACCGGCGCGGCCACGGTGTCCTGTCCGGACATGAATCCTTTTCCCGGCCGGTCCCTCTTATGGGTGTGCGGGTCATCAGGCCGGCACGTCGATGGAGGTTCTCATGACCGTAGTGGTAGTCGCCGTGCTGGTCGCGGCCGTGCTGGTGTGCGGCTGTGTGCTGTTCCTGCGCAGGAAGGCGCGGTCACGTGGCTAGCCGGACGAGTGCCTGGCCCGGCGGGCAGCTCGTCGCGGCAGCACAGAGTGGGGACGAGGCGTCGATCGTCGCGCTCGTCTCCGGCGCGCACCCACATGTGCAGCGCTTCGCGTTCGCCTTGTGCGCGAGCAGCCAGGACGCCGAGGACGCCGCACAGGAAGCCATGATCGTGCTGTTCCGGAAGATCGGAACGCTACGGGCCGCTGGTGCGCTTGCTTCGTGGATGTTCCAGATCGTGCGCAACGAATGTCTGCGGCGGGCGCGGGTCACGCCCCGCCGGTCCCAGCCGGACACCGAGGGGGTCACTTCCTCGGCCGAGGACGATGTGCTGGTCGGACTGGAGGTCGAGCGGGTGGCCGCGGCCATCGCGACGCTTCCCGCCGACCAGCGTCGAGTGCTGATCATGCGTGACGTCCAGGGGTTGCCGGGGAGGGCTGTGGCCAAGGCTGTCGGGCTCAGCATCGCCGCGATGAAGTCCCGTCTGCACCGGGCCCGGTCCGCCGTGCGTGCCGAGTTGGGTGTCCAGCATGAGGGCGTGGCCGGATGAAGAGTCCATCGGGTCCGGGCGGAACGTCGTTCGCCAGCACATCCGTGCCGGTTCACCTGGTGCGGGGAGTCGTCGGGTTCGGGCTGCTCGCCGGGGCGGTCGCGTTGATCCCGGTCGTCGGCCTCTTCGGTCTGTTGCTGGCGCCCATGGGTGTCGTGGCGCTCCGCGGCTGTCCCACATGCTGGGTGATCGGGCTGGCACAGACGATCTCGCGTGGACGCTTGGAAGGCTCCTGTGCGGGAGGCGCATGCCGGTTGTCACCAGCAGACCGTGTGCCAGGGCGGGGAGGGAAGGTGCTGTGACCGCGGAACAAGCTCCCCCGCCCTGGCAGCTCAGACCGGGGTCAGCCCGCGTAACGGGTCTCGAAGGCGCGGAAGGAGCGCTCCTGGCGCAGCTCCAGTCCGGCCTTCGGGTTCTGGGACGTGAACCGGGCGCAGCGCGCCGATTCCAGGACCTGGCACTCCGCGACAGGGCGGAAGCCCTGGCGCACGGGGTCGGAACGCCACAGGCTGCGGCCCGGCAGGAAGCTGTACTCCAGCGAGGCCCGGGCCAGGTCCTTCAGCTCCGGGTAGCCGAGTCCGTACGTACGGGCCGCCCGGCGGTACTCCTGGCCGATGTCACCGCGTGAGACCCCGGGGTCGTCGGTGGACAGCACCACGGGGACCCCGTACTTCCGGTAGACGGGGAACGGGTGCTCGTCTCCCTCGACCTGGAGGATCTGCGCGTTGCTGGTGAGCGGGACCTCCACGGCGATCTGGCGGCGGGCCATGTCGCGGGCGAGGCGCTGCCAGCGGTCCTCGTGCACCAGGTCGACACCATGACCGATGCGCTCGGCCTGGCCGGTGCGTACGGCGTCGTCGATGTGGAAGGTCAGGTCCTCGGGCTTCACCAGGCCGGGGACGAGCTCGCCGGCGTGCAGGGTGATGTGGGCGCGGGGGTATACCCCGTGCAGGTAGTCCAGCATGCGCATGTGCAGGCGGTAGTCCCGCAGGGAGATCTCGCCGTCCTCCGGCTGGACCAGGTTCACGGCGACGAACCGCTGATCGCGTTCGGCCAGGCGGAGCCCGAGGGCGATCTGGGTGAAGACTCGCTCCGGGGCGCTGTTGCGCGACACCTGGGAGACCCAGCGGACCGTGATCCGGCATGCGGGACGGGGGGTGGAGGTCGCGCAGTCCGCAGTGTCACGGAACTCCGTGTCGGCCGTGTCCGCTTCCTGCTTCGCGGTCGTCACCAGCTGGTCCAGCCGGCCACCGGCGAGCAGTTTGCGGTGCATGGCGGCGAGGTCGGCGTCCCAGCCGACATCGGCGGCCAGCTGCTTGGCGCCGGCCGAGGCGGGGCTGACCATGGTTTCCAGGTACGTCTGGTTCTGTGCGGCGGCGGTGCCCGCCACATCGGCCAGCATCTTCCCGCGGTGCGAGGTCGCGGCGCCGAACTTCCCGAACGTGGCGAAGAAGTGGTCGTGGCCCGACTCGCCCTGCGGGAAGTCCTGCATGGACCAGGCCCGGACGATCTCCTGCCGGAAACGGGCGTCCGTGAGGGCGTCCGCGGCCGGCCGGGTGCCGGTGCCGCACGGCGGTGCGACGGCGGTCATCGTGGCGTCGATGCAGAGCCCGTCGTCGGCCGCGAGCTGGATGAGGTACTCGGTGCGTACCGCGCCGGACAGGTGATTGTGCAGGTCACCTCCCTTGGGAAGCTCCCGGAAGAAGCGGCCGGCCTCCTCAGGATGTGCGCGCAGCCAGTCGGCGGTGCGCGCCTCGGCGGGGGTGGCCGTCCGGGGCGAGGGTACGGACGCGGCGGCGGCCTGCGCCGACTGCCCTGCGGGAAGTGATGCGGCCAGGGCGGCCGTGGCGAGCCCTGCGGCCGTCAACAACCGGCGGGCGCGGGATGAGTTGTGGTGTACGGAGATCACGCCTTGCATGATCACGAAGAGCGGCCCGCATGACCCCGGACCGCGAGGACACCGGACCGTAAACCATCCGTCCGGGGGACAAGCGGGTGCCGGGAGAGGTCCGGTTCATGCCCGGAGCTCGGGTGGGAAACCGGTCCAGCGAAGTTCGGCCGGGAGGTGGCCCATGTCGTTGACCATGACCAGGGCGGCAGGCCTTCCGGGCGTGTACCGGATGACGGTCAGCGCCGCGTTGGCGTGGTTGAGGCCCAGCCAGCGCCAGGCGGGTGCGTCGAGGGCGTCCCGTACCAGCCAGGCGGCCAGGAACGCGTGCGTGACGACCAGTTCGTGGCGGGGCTCCCCACCGTCCGCCGGCCCGGTGAACCGTTCCTGCGCTGCGCGGGCCAGCTCGGGGCCCCGGCTGCGCTCGTCCTCCGGGAACTGCTCCACGAACCCGAGGAACCGGTCCGCCGACTCCTCGGGGAGCTCCTCCCGGCGCGGGACGTACGGGACGTAGTCCCCGGCCGGCTCCGATGCCTGCAAGGGGATGCCCCTTCCCAGCCGCTCGTGGACCAGCCGGGCGGTCTGCGCGGCCCGGGGGAGCGGGCCGTGGTGGACGGCGGAGAGCGGTGTGCCCCGGAGCCGCTCGCCGAGGAGGGCTGCCTGGCGCCGGCCCCGTTCCGTCAGTTCGGTCTCGTCCGTGGACGCCTCGCCGTGCCGGGCGATGTAGAGGAAGCGGGTCGCGTTCGCGGTGGCCATGGGCCCCTTTTGGCTGGTCGGGGTGGTGCAGGGAGGGACGGCGTTCCCTTCCGGGCGGTTCCGGGTCGCGCGTTCGGGTGATCTCGGTGCGGTCCCTTCCTTGCGGCGGCGGGGGTCCGGTGCGCGCCGGGGGTACGCCCGGCGTGTCGGGTACGCCGGGTTTGACACAGTGCCGCTCCGTGATCGAGGAACGGGGTGAGCGCGATGGTCGTCGCACAGGGGCTGAATGATCCGGCGGGCCCGCCGGGCGGGGGTGACTGCGGCCCGAGGCTGCGTCACAACGACGGGCCGTGGCTGCGGGCAGCGGGGGGCGCGGCGGAGCTGGCGACCCAGCTGGCGCCCGTACGGGCGGAGTTGGGGCTGGCACACCAGGGACTCATGGCGGGGGCCGGCCGGCTGACCGCGCTCGCGGAGCTGGCGGCCGTACGGGAGTCCTGGGAGCGGCGGTTCCAGGCGGCGCAGGGCGAGTGCGGAAGCCTGGCGGCCGGGCTGCGGGACGTCGCGCGTACGCAGGGCGCCACGAACGAGGCCGTCAGGTCGTCCTTCGCCTCGGTGAAGCCGTGCGTAGGGGACGAGCGGTGACGCGGATGCTGACCTGGGCGGAGTTACGGGACCTGAAGTGCGCCGAGTTGGAGGGCGCGGCCGACGGCTGGGGCAGGTCGAGCAACCGGGCCGACGCGGCGCGGGACCGCATCGAGCAACAGCTGCTCACCGGTCTCCGCGACACGCAGGAGGGCGAGGCGGCGGGGGCAGCGGTCGCACGGCTGCGGCAGCTGGGGCGGAACTTCCAGTACGTGTACACCGAGTGCGGATTGCTCCGTACGACGCTGAACTCCCTGGCCCACGAGATGAAGACACAGCAGCGGGCGCTGAACGAGGCCTTGGAGGACGCCGCCGCGTTGAGATTCGCGGTGCACGCGGACGGGTCGGTGACGTACCCGGCTGCGGGCGCAGGGCTCGTCGACGGCGCGCCGCTGCGGGGCGGGACGGCGTCGTCGAACGGCCTCCCGGGGCTGGCCCCGCCGTCGGGCCTGGTCGCGCCGAACCCTCACGCGGCCAAGGCGCAGGACATCGCGGACCGGGTGACGGGGGCGGTGCGGGCCGCCTCCGAGATCGACTGGCGTTACGCGGGAATCCTGCGCCGGCTGAAGGCGGAAGAGGGGCTGAAGGTCCCGGACTCCACCTGGAAGGACGCGGCGGGTGACGCGGCGGCGGTGCGGGGGGCGGCGGGGGCGTACCTGAGGGACGCCATCCCGCTCGACGCGGCTCCGGCTGAGCGGCGTGACTGGTGGGCGGGGCTGACCCGGGAACAGCGCGAGGAGTACCTCGCGGTGTACCCGGACCAGATCGGGAACCTGGACGGAATCCCGGCCCTCGTCCGCGACGCGGCCAACCGGGACAACCTGCGGCTGCTGATCGGTGAGCTGGAGGGGCGGGACGACGAGAAGGCGGTGACGCAGCTGGCGGGGTTGCGGGAGATCGACCGGCAGTTGGGGGCGGGGACGCAGCCACCCATGTTTCTGCTGGGCATCGGGGACGAGGGGAACGGGCGGGCGATCGTTTCGTTCGGCAACCCTGATACGGCGAAGAATGTGGCGGCCTATGTGCCGGGGTTGGGCACCTCCCTCGACAAGGAGTTTGCGGAGGGTGACCTGAAGCGTGCGAGAGACATGGCAATCGGGGCCGCTGAGATAGATCCAGATTCCCCTACAGCAGCCATTGCATGGCTTGGTTACGATGCTCCTCAGGTCGCGTTCGGCGATCCGGCGGAAAGTTTGGACGTGGCCGGAGAGGATAACGCGAGGTCCGGGGCATCCGGATACAACGAGTTTATGTCGGGGCTCTCGGTAACCAACGAGAATGAGGACCCGCATGTGACGGCGATTGGCCATTCCTACGGTTCACTGGCAGTCGGCCTTGCTGCCCAGGAACGAGGTGGGATTCCCGGCGCGGACGACATTATTTTGGTGGGCAGCCCCGGGACAGGGGCCCGGAACGTGGATGAACTTGGGGTGGGGAGTGAGCACGTGTTCGTCGGGGCGGCCGAGAATGACTCAGTGACAAAGTTGCCCAACAGTCGAGAGGCCAGCGGGCTGGGAAGCGGTGCTGCGGGAGGGGCCTCGGTGGGTTTCGTTCTTGGCGCGGGTCTGGGCCCTGCTGGCGCTGTAGTGGGCGGGGCTGTGGGAGGTGCCGCAGGAGGTGCTGCGGGATATTTCGCGCAGGACGCCCATTCCAAGGAGAGTGACGCGTGGTTCGGTACCGATCCCGCGCACCGGGATTTCGGGGCCACTCGCTTTCGCGTCAGTGATGGGCCCGAGCCGATCCAGCGTGGTCATGGATTGGTGGAGGCACACTCCAACTACTTTCATCCGACGAAGGACCAGATGTCGTCAGACAACATCGCACGCATCGTTTCGGGTAGACCAGGCGAGATCGTTCGGGAGCGCCCCCGGTGAAACTTCGAATTGTCGCGACGTTGGTAGCCATCTTGGTGAGCTCGGGGTGTTCTTCGGCAGGGCCAGGCAGCGAAGATGATGGTGGGCGTATGAACATGCAGGAAGCGGCAGACAAGGCGGATGCCATTCTCGATGCGACGTTCGCCGGTATCGAGCCGACCGTGGAATGGGTGCACGGGCAGTCCACGGAGGGAAGTTGTGACCTTTCACGCAGGCGCGCCGTTCTGACTGTTATTTCAAAACAGAGGCGAGGCAGCTTCCTAGGGGTTGTGGAGCGTGGCTGGAAAGAGGCTGGATATCGCCAACTCGGTGTCAACGCCAGCGTCGAGAGCCCCGCGACCTATTTTGAGACGCCAGATGGCTTTCGCGTGCGGCTCCTCATCGGTGGGGGCGGCCAAGCCTTCTTCGAGGTTGCAACGCCGTGCGTGGACCGATCGCGGGTCACACCACCGACGACACCGCCGGGGAACCTGAGCCGTGTAGGCGAACCCATCCCCCGCCCCAACATCCGCTCGCCCTTCTGGTCCGCCGGCGCCCCCTGATCCCCCTCGGCCGCCCCTGACGCCCCCTCATGCCTCCATCCACCCGTACACACCAGCGAATCGCGTCGTGAACCGCGCCCGAATGGGGGATGGTTGAGGCGTGCGGAAATACTGGGTGTTCGTCGGCGGTGGGATCGGGCTGGGCCTGTGCTTCATCGCCCTGCTCGTCGTCGGGACGTACTCCGCCGCCGCCGGGATCTCCGGGGCGAGCGGAGCCGTCGGGCTGGCCAAGGGGGCCGTGCCCGCGCGGTACCAGCCGCTCGTCGAGAAGTGGGGCAATCTGTGCCCCGCCATCAACCCCGCCCTGCTGGCCGCGCAGTTGTATCAGGAAAGTGGCTGGAATCCGCGCGCCCAGAGCCACGCCGCCGCACAGGGCATCGCGCAGTTCATCCCCGGGACCTGGGCCTCGCACGGCATCGACGGGGACAAGGACGGGGACCGGGACGTCTGGGACCCCGCCGACGCGATCCCGTCCGCCGCGTCCTACGACTGCGAGCTCGCCGGTTACGTCAAGAAGGTGGCGGGCGACCCCACGGACAACATGCTCGCCGCGTACAACGCGGGTGCGTACCGCGTGATCCGGGCGGGCGGGGTTCCCGCGATCAGCGAGACGCAGAACTACGTGAAGATCATCCGATCCCTGGAGAAGAGTTTCGCCAAGCCGGTCGGCCGGGTGCAGCCTTCGCAGCAGGCCGCCGGGGCCATCTACTTCGCGCAGAAGAAGCTGGGTACCCCCTACCTCTGGGGCGGGAACGGGACGGCTGACCAGGGGGGCCGGTTCGACTGTTCCGGGCTGACTCAGGCCGCGTACCGGACGGTCGACATCGAGCTGCCCCGGGTGGCCAACGATCAGTACAACGCCGGCCCGCACCCCTCACGGGAGGAGCTTCTCCCCGGAGACCTGGTGTTTTTTTCGGACGATCTGAACAACTCGCGGGCCATCCGGCACGTCGGGCTCTACGTCGGCGGCGGCTACATGATCAACGCGCCGTACACCGGCGCGGTGATCCGGTTCGACAAGATCGACACCCCCGACTACTTCGGTGCGACGAGGGTCACGAAGGACGGGGCCGCGGCGCTTCCCACCGCGCTCCCGGAAAGCTGACAGGCAGTCGGCCGTGGCCGGAACTCTCCGTGAAGCCCAGGCCCTGAGCTGCGACGATGAGTCACTCTTCGATAACGTCATGGTGATCATTCGGTGGAGAGCGGAACGCAGAGAGCTGACAGACCGTTCCCTGGACTGGGACAGCATGCGCACATGACCACGCGCGGCTGTCCAGACCGGTCAGGCGTGACGGCATCATGGCGTGGCGCGGCACTGAATCCGCACCGACCACGGGGGTCAGACCAAGGCGACGCACGCCGTTGTGCGTCGCAGCAGAAGCAGACAAGGCAAGGGGCCGCGGCAGATGGCTGGACTCGCACTCGATGGGTCGAACCCCGATGTCAGCCTGCTCTACGACATCAATGGGCTGGCGAAGGCCGCTCCGACCTGGTTCGACCGGGTCATGGAGTTCGTCGGTGAATTCGGGATCATGCTCGCCATGGTCCTGGCGGTCCTGTGGTGCTGGTGGAGCGTGCGCCGACGCGGGACGACCGAGGACTCGGTGACGGCGGTTGCCGGGCTCGTGTGGGCACCGCTCGCCGCCGGGATCGCGTTGCTCATCAACATTCCGATCAGGGGCTTCGTGGAGCGACCCCGTCCGTTCTTCGACCACAAGGGGCTCGAAGTCCTGGTGAAGGGCAAGACGGACTTCTCCTTCGTGAGCGACCACGCGACGATGGCGATGGCGATCGCCGTGGGGCTCTTCGTGGCCAACAGGAAGTTCGGCCTGGTGGCGATCGCGCTGGCGCTCCTCGAGGGCTTCTGCCGCGTCTACATGGGCGTGCACTACCCGACCGACGTGATCGGCGGCTTCGCTCTCGGGACCGCTGTGGCGCTGCTGCTCGCCCCGCTCGCGATGATGCTGCTGACTCCCGTGGTGGGGGCCGTGGCCCGCGCCGGAGCGGTCGGGCGGCTCGTCCGCTCGGGCAAGGCGTCCACCGCTGTGGACGGGCGGGGCGAGGCACAGGGGATCCCGGAGCCGAGCACGGGCTCCGGCCTTGGCGGCGCGCCCGGCGAGAGGGACCTCGCCGCTTGAGGCGGAGATAACACCGGCGGTATGTGAGGGGCGCCCCCGCCGGGGGCGTCCCTTTCGCATGGGCCGAGCCGCGTGATGTGCCGGCGCCCGGCCAGGTCCTCAGCTGTCCGCGCCGGCGCGGTGTTCCGCCGCGTCCGTGCGGGCCCGGTCGCGCGCGCGACGGGCCGGTCCCGACCAGCCGCAGCTGCACCGGGCGATGCAGAACGAGCCTCGTTCGACCGTGGTGGTGTTGTGCGGCGGGGAAAGGGCGGTGACGGGTGCGGAGCCCGGAGCGAGCGACGGGGCCGGGGCGTGGGCTGGGGAGTCCTCATGCACGGATCCACGGTACTGCGGGCCGGTTGGTGCCGTCACCGAGTGGGCCGATCGGCTTCCGGAAGGGGCACGGTGGCGTGACGGGGCGCCCCGGCCGTCGTTAGGCGAGGCGGGCGGGAACTCGGTCAGGTGTACGTCGTTGGGGGCTGGCAGGCAATGGTGGTGCAGCAGCGCAGGTGCGGAGGCGGGCCGCTGGCCGTGTTGGCCCTGGCCGTCGCAGGCGTGGTGACGGTGGGCAGCGGATGCTCCGGTGCGGGCGGTGACGGCGGCGAGGTGACCGGTGAACGCGTCGCCCGGGCCGGCCCGGCGGGGGCCCCGGCGGCCGTGGTGCGCGGGGCGGCCGAGGCGCTCGCCGGTGCGGGCAGCGCCGAGACGCGTACGTCGATGGAGACCGCGGCCGGCGGCACGAGGGTGACGATCAGGGGCCAGGGGGCGTACGACTTCCGCAGGCAGCTGGGACGGATCAAGGTCCTCCTGCCCAAGGACGCCGCCGGCGCCGACGGACACCGGCCGATCACGGAGCTGCTGGCACCCGGTGCGCTGTACATGAAGAACCGTGGGGCCGGGGTGCCGGACGACAAATGGGTACGGATCGACACGAAGGCCCTGGAGGACGGGAATCTGGTCACCGGCGGTGTGACCGATCCGACGGCCTCCGCCGAATTGCTGCGGGGCGCGGGTGAGGTGACGTACGTCGGGCGGACGGAGCTGGCCGGAGTGGCGGTCCGGCACTACCGGGGCACGGCGGATCTCGGGCGTGCGGCGCGGGAGGCGTCGCCGTCCTCGCGCGGGGCGCTGGCCGCCGCGGCGAAAGGGTTCCGCACGGACACGGTGCCTTTCGACGCCTATCTGGACGACGAGGGGCTGCTGCGGAAGGTGCGCCACCGCTTCACCTTCGCGACCGAGGGCCCGGCGGTCGCGGTGGTCTCGACGATGCTGCTGTACGGCTTCGGGGCGCCGGTCTCCGTGGAGCTCCCGCCGGAGACGGACATCTATACGGGGCGGGTCCAGCAGGGCGGGAGTGGCCCGGAAACGCCGTAGGGAGGGGGCCGAAATGGTCCGTCCGTGCCATGCGCGGCGCGTGCCGCGCTCCCTACGCTAGGGAGTCGGTGCGCCAGGAGTCGGCGACAGCAGAGAGAGGTGACGCAGGTGGTGACGCTCAGCGCTCCGAACGCTCAGGACTGTGTGGCCCTCGCCGAGATCGAACTCTGCGGCGAACTCATGATCGCCGCGGCGGACGCGCTCGAGGACCGGCTCAGTCCCGACCGTATCGACGAGGTGCTCAACGTCAGGGGCGTTCCCTGCGAGCCGGTGCCGACGATCCCCCGGCAGGGCCGCCAGCGGGGATGACCTTTCCTCGGGCGGGCGGGCGGGGTCAGGTCCGCAGGAGGCGGGCGATCGCCTTGGTGGCCTCCTCGACCTTCGCGTCGATCTCCTCGCCGCCCTTGAGAGCGGCGTCCGCGACGCAGTGGCGCAAATGCTCCTCCAGCAGCTGGAGTGCGAAGGACTGCAACGCCTTGGTGGAGGCCGAGACCTGGGTGAGTATGTCGATGCAGTAGACGTCCTCGTCCACCATCCGCTGGAGTCCACGGATCTGGCCCTCGATGCGGCGCAGCCGCTTGAGGTGCTCCTCCTTCTGGTGGTGGTACCCGTGGATGCCGCGGTCGTGGTCGGTGACGACCGCTTCCGTACCGCCTGCTTCGGCGGCCTCGGTGGTGGTCATGGGGTCCTCCCGTTGTCCTCGTGGCCTGCGGTGCGCGTGCCGTTCTGTACCGTCTACATACCCCTGCCGGGTATATCGTACCGAATCCAGCCGAAACGTGACCGGGGGGCCGTGCTGATCACTGTGCCCGATGCGCGACACTGAAGAACGCCGGTTAGCCGTGGCCGGATGATGCGCCTAGCATCAGCCTGACCGAATCCAAAGCACCCCGAGGACCCCACGTGCGCTTTCGTCTGACCCCCAGGGAGACGAGCTTCTACGACATGTTTTCCGCATCCGCGGACAACATCGTCACGGGCTCGAAGCTCCTGATGGAACTGCTCGGGGCGGATTCTGCCTCCCGAGTCGAGATCGCGGAGCGTATGCGGGCAGCGGAGCACGCGGGGGACGATGCCACCCACGCGATCTTCCACCAGCTGAACTCCTCCTTCATCACGCCGTTCGACCGCGAGGACATCTACAACCTCGCCTCGCAGCTCGACGACATCATGGACTTCATGGAGGAGGCCGTCGACCTGGTCGTGCTGTACCAGATCGATGAGCTCCCGAAGGGTGTCGAGCAGCAGATCGAGGTCCTGGCCAGGGCGGCGGAACTGACCGCCGAGGCCATGCCGAGTCTGCGGACCATGGACAACCTCACCGAGTACTGGATCGAGGTCAACCGCCTGGAGAACCAGGCCGACCAGATCCACCGCAAACTGCTCGCGCAGCTGTTCAACGGCAAGTACGACGCCATGGACGTGCTGAAGCTCAAGCAGATCGTGGACGTGCTGGAAGAGGCGGCTGACGCGTTCGAGCACGTCGCCAACACCGTGGAGACCATCGCGGTCAAGGAGTCCTGAACCTCGTGGACACCTTTGCGCTGATCGTGACCATCGGTGTCGCGCTCGGCTTCACGTATACGAACGGCTTCCACGACTCGGCGAACGCCATCGCCACTTCGGTCTCCACCCGGGCGCTGACCCCGCGTGCGGCTCTGGCGATGGCCGCTGTGATGAACCTCGCAGGCGCCTTCCTGGGCCAGGGGGTCGCCAAGACCGTCAGTGAAGGCCTGATCGCCACGCCCGAGGGCCAGAAGGGGATGGGCATCCTCTTCGCGGCGCTGGTCGGCGCGATCATATGGAACCTCGTCACCTGGTACTACGGTCTGCCGTCGTCGTCCTCGCACGCCCTGTTCGGCGGCATGGTCGGCGCGGCGCTGGCAGGCGGGACGATGGTGCACTGGGACGGCGTGCTGTCCAAGATCGTCATCCCGATGTTCCTGTCGCCCGTCATAGGTCTGGTCGTCGGCTATCTGGTGATGGTCGGGATCATGTGGATATTCCGGAAGACCAACCCCCACAAGGCCAAGCGTGGCTTCCGCATCGCGCAGACGGTCTCGGCGGCGGGCATGGCGCTCGGACACGGTCTGCAGGACGCCCAGAAGACCATGGGCATCGTGGTGATGGCGCTGGTCATCGCCGATGTCGAGGGCCCGAACGACGAGATCCCGGTCTGGGTGAAGATCGCCTGTGCGGCGATGCTGTCCCTCGGGACGTACGCGGGCGGCTGGCGCATCATGCGTACGCTCGGCCGCAAGATCATCGAGCTGGACCCGCCGCAGGGCTTCGCCGCGGAGACGACCGGGGCGTCGATCATGTTCGGCTCGGCGTTCCTCTTCCACGCACCGATCTCCACGACTCATGTGATCACCTCGGCGATCATGGGTGTCGGCGCCACGAAGCGGGTGAACGCCGTGCGGTGGGGGGTGGCCAAGAACATCATCCTGGGGTGGTTCATCACCATGCCGGCTGCGGCGTTGGTGGCGGCGCTCAGCTATGGGGTTGTCGTGCTGCTCTTCGGGTGAGCGGTGCTCGAAGGTTGTCCTCAAGCGCCGGACGGGCTTGAAAAGACGCCCTCAATCGCCGGGCGGGCTTGATGGTGCCGGGCTGGGCTTGGTGGCGCCGCGATCGGTGGCGCCGGGCGGGCTTGATGGCGCCGGGCTGGGCTTGGTGGCGCCGCGATCGGTGGTGCCGGGCTGGGCTTGATGGCGCCACGCTTGGTGGCGCGGGGCTGGGCTCGATCGTGCTGGGTCCTGGTGCTCATGGGTCCGCCCCTGCTCTCCTGTGGAGAGCGGGGGCGGGCCCTTCGCCTTGTGGTGGCACCGCCATGCAGCACCCCAAGGCCGTCTGTGGTTTATCCGAAGCGGCCCGAGATGTAGTCCTCGGTCGCCTGGACCGACGGGTTGGAGAAGATCCGCTCCGTCTCGTCGATCTCGATCAGCCGGCCGGGCTTGCCCACCGCCGAGAGGTTGAAGAACGCCGTCCGGTCCGAGACGCGTGCCGCCTGCTGCATGTTGTGCGTCACGATGACGATCGTGAAGCGCTCCTTGAGCTCGCCGATCAGGTCCTCGATGGCGAGGGTCGAGATCGGGTCGAGCGCCGAGCACGGCTCGTCCATCAGCAGCACGTCCGGCTCGACCGCGATCGCGCGGGCGATGCACAGGCGCTGCTGCTGTCCGCCGGAGAGGCCGGAGCCCGGCTTGTTCAGGCGGTCCTTGACCTCGTTCCAGAGGTTGGCGCCCTTGAGGGACCGCTCGACGATGTCCGACAGCTCGTTCTTGCGGTACGAGCCGTTCAGCCGCAGGCCCGCCGCGACGTTGTCGAAGATCGACATGGTCGGGAAGGGGTTCGGGCGCTGGAAGACCATGCCGACCGTGCGGCGCACGGTGACGGGGTCGACGCCGGAGCCGTAGAGGTTCTCGTCGTCCAGCAGCACCTTGCCCTCGACGCGGCCGCCGGGGGTGACCTCGTGCATGCGGTTCAGGGTGCGCAGGAAGGTGGACTTACCGCAGCCGGACGGGCCGATGAACGCCGTCACGGAGCGGGGTTCCACGGTCATCGAGATGTCCTCGATGGCCTTGTGGGAGCCGTAGAAGGCGGAGAGGCCGCCGATGTCGATGCGCTTGGCCATGTGGAATCAACTGCTTTCTGCGTGGCCTCAGCGGCCGGTCTTCGGGGCCTTCCAGCGGGCGATGCCGCGGGCCACCAGATTGAGGATCATGACGAAGGCGATCAGCACCAGTGCTGCGGCCCAGGCGCGGTCGTAGGACGCGACCTCGCCGACCTTGTACTGCTCGTAGATGTAGAACGGCAGTGAGGACTGGGCGCCTTCGAAGGGGTTGGTGTTGATCAGCTGGCTGCCGAAGACCAGCAGCATGATCGGCGCGGTCTCACCGGCGATACGGGCGATGGCGAGCATGACGCCCGTCGTGATGCCGCCGATCGCGGTCGGGAGGACCACCTTCAGGATGGTGCGCCACTTCGGGATGCCGAGGGCGAGGGAGGCCTCGCGGAGCTCGTTGGGGACGAGCTTGAGCATCTCCTCGGTGGAGCGGACCACGACCGGGATCATCAGGATGGTCAGGGCCAGCGAGCCCATCAGGCCGGAGTAGTCCAGCTTCGCCATCAGCATGATCGACAGGATGAAGAGACCGGCCACGATGGACGGGATGCCCGTCATGACGTCGACGAAGAAGGTGACGGCCTTGGCGAGCGCGCCCCTGCCGTACTCCACCAGGTAGACCGCGGTCAGCAGGCCGAGCGGGACGGAGATCACCGTGGCGATCCCGACCTGCTCCAGGGTGCCGATCAGGGCGTGGTAGACACCGCCGGTGTGCTCGTAGCCGAGGACACCGGCCATCGAGTGGGTGAGGAAGTAGCCGTCGAGGCGCTCGATGCCGCGGCTGACCGTGGTCCAGAGCAGCGAGGCGAGCGGGACGACGGCGATGAGGAAGCACACCCAGACGATGCTGGTGGCGAGGCGGTCCTTGGCCTGGCGCTTGTTCTCGACCACGCTCGTCACGACGTACGAGATGGCCAGGAAGAACAGGGCGGAGATCAGGCCCCACTGGACGCGGCTGTGCCAGCCGGCCGCCAGGGAGATCCCCACGCCGAGTGCGATCGCCACGGCGGCGAAGCCGATCGGGGACCAGCGGGGAAGGCTGCGGCTGCTGAGGCCGGCCTTGCCGGGTTCCGGCGAGATCCGCGGACGGTCGTCCTGGATGTCGGTGGTGGTGGCGTTGCTCATGCGTTGGCCCCCGAGTACTCCTTGCGGCGGGCGATGATGAGCCGGGCCGCGCCGTTGACCAGCAGGGTGAGGACGAAGAGGACGAGGCCCGAGGCGATCAGGGCGTCACGCCCGACGAACTCGTCGGCCTCGCCGAACTTGGCGGCGATGTTCTGTGCGAAGGTCCCGCCGCCGGGGTTCAGGATGTGCAGCGAGATCAGGAAGCTCGGGGAGAGGACCGTGGCGACGGCCATCGTCTCGCCGAGCGCCCGGCCCAGGCCGAGCATCGACGCCGACATGATGCCGGAGCGGCCGAAGGGCAGGACCGAGAGGCGGATGACCTCCCAGCGGGTGGCGCCGAGGGCGAGCGCCGCTTCCTCGTTCATCTTCGGGACCTGGAGGAAGACCTCGCGGCTGACGCTGGTCACGATCGGCAGGATCATGATCGCGAGCAGGATGCCGACGGTGAAGAGCGAGCGGGGCACCCCGATCTCGGTCTGGTCGAAGACGTACGTCCAGCCGAAGAACTGGTCGAGCCAGAGGTTCAGGCCCTCCAGGTACGGAACGAGGACGAGCGCGCCCCAGATGCCGTAGATGATGCTGGGGACCGCGGCGAGCAGGTCGATCACGAAGGCGATGGGGGCGGCCAGCTTGCGCGGCGCGTAGTGCGAGATGAAGAGGGCGATGCCGACAGCGATCGGAACCGCGATGACCATCGCGATGATCGAGCTGACGACGGTGCCGAAGAGCAGGACCGCGATGCCGAAGACCGGTGGGTCACCGGCCGGGTTCCAGTCGAAGGTGGTGAGGAAGTTGCCCTCGTTCTGCGATATCGCCAGGTAGGAGCGGTAGCTGAGGAACACGGCGATCGACGCCATGACCACGAGCAGCAGAATGCCCGAGCCGCGTGAGAGGCCCAGGAAGATCTTGTCGCCTGCGCGCCCGGTGGACTTGGGGCGGCCGCGTGTTTCCGGCGGAGCCGGTGGGATGTCGAGCGGTGTGGTGGAAGCCATGGTCTTTCCGGTCTGTGTGGGGGAGCGGCTGGCTCCCCTGGCGGCGGTGCACCGGATGGTCGGGCGGTGGGGGGCCGGTCCGGAGGGGTGCGCCGGACCGGCCCGCCTGTGCGTGCGTGTCGTGCGGGCCGGGTTACTTGAGCCCGGCGACCGTCTCGCGGACCTTGGCGTTGATCGCCTCGGGGATCGGGGCGTAGCCGGCGTCGGTGAGGACCTTCTGGCCGTCCGCGGAGGCGGTGTAGGTCAGGAAGGACTTGACGGTGCCGAGGGTGTCGGCCTTGTTGCCGGTGTCGCAGACGACCTCGTACGTCACGAGGACCAGCGGGTAGGCGCCCTCGGCCTTGGTGGTGTAGTCGAGGTCGAGCGCCAGGTCCTTGCCGGTGCCCTTGACCTTGGCGGCGGCGATGGCCTTGGAGGCGTTCTCCGAGGTGGCCTCGACCGGGGCGGCGCCACCGGTGTCGATGTCGACGGTGGTGATGTCCTGGGACTTGGCGTACGACAGCTCGAAGTAGCCGATGGAGCCGTCGACGGCCTTCACCTGGCTGGCGACACCGGAGGAGCCGGACGCGGCCTGGCCACCGGGGGCCGGCCACTTCTTCTCGGCCTCGTACTTCCAGTCGCTCGGGGCCGCGGCGTTCAGGTACTTGCCGAGGTTCTGCGTGGTGCCGGAGTCCTCGGAGCGGTGGAAGGCCTGGATGTCCTTGGCCGGCAGCGTGACGCCCTCGTTGAGCGCGGCGATCGCCGGGTCGTTCCACTTCTTGATCTTGCTGTCGAAGATCTTGGCGAGCGTGGAGGCGTCCAGCGTCAGCTTGTCGACGCCCTCGACGTGGAAGCCGATCGCGATCGGTCCGCCGACCATCGGGAGGTTGATGCCCTGGCCCGTCTTGCAGATGGCCTTCGACGCGGTGACCTCTTCGGGCTTCAGGGCGGAGTCCGAGCCGGCGAAGCCGACGGTGCCCTGGTTGAAGGCGACGATGCCCTCACCGGAGGAGGAGGAGCTGTAGTTGATCTCCACGCCGGAGCAGGCGGCCATGTAGTTCTTGACCCAGAGGTCCATCGCGTTCTTCTGGGCGCTGGACCCGGAAGCGCGCAGCTGGCCCTCGGCGCCGTCGCACTTGATGTTCGACGCGGCGGCGCTGGTCTTGCCGCCGTCAGCGTCGGCGCCGGTGTTGTCATCCGAACCGCACGCCGTGAGGACCAGGGCGCCGGAGACGGCGAGGGCACCGAGCGCGGTGGCACGAAGCCGGTTCTTGCGCTGAAGCTTCACTTTCGGGGTGTTCCTTCCAGGAGCCGCCGCGGCTGGTGGGGACGAGGCGGCGTGCGATGAGGATCGGTGCGGCGGCTTGGCGCCGTGCACCTTGTACGTCCGAAATTAGGCAGAACAGGTGAAGCGGCCTGCGGGGGAGAGTGAACGGCAGGTGAACCGTGTCGGGCGGGCTGGTTCCGTCGCGCGGCGGAGCGGCCGGAGGGGGCCGGGGGCGTGGCCGGCGGACCCGGCGGTGACGTACGCGTGTGCCGGGCGGCCCGGGGGCGGGTCGGAAGGGCAGGCCGGCGCGGTCCTCGGCCCTGCGGGGGCGGGACAGGGCGGCCGGCCGGCGAGTCCTCAGGCCGGCGGGGCGCTCTCCAGGAAGGCGTCCAGCTGGACGCGGTCGCCGGGGCGGCTCAGGCGGGCACGGGCCGCGCCGGGGGTGAGCCACGCCAGCCGGTCTACCTCGTCGTTCGGCTCGAAAGCGCCGTCCGCCGCCTCCGCCGCCCAGTAGCTGACCTCTTTGGGGCGCCCGTTCGCCAGGTACCGGGCGGTGGGCAGGGCGGCGCCCGGCGCACAGTGGTGTCCCGTCTCCTCCAGGACCTCGCGCAGGGCGGCCTCCAGCGTCGTCTCGCCGCGTTTCAGCTTGCCCTTGGGGAAGGACCAGTCGTCGTAGCGCGGACGGTGGACCAGGCAGATCTCCAGGCCGCCGCCCGGGGCGCGGCGCCACAGCACGCACCCCGCGGCCAGGACCGGCGTGTCGCTCATGACGCGGTCACGGCTGCCGCGTACGGCCAGGCCTCACGGAACACGGCGCGCGCCGCCTCCACCTCGTGCCGCTGGTCGGCGTGGAGCACGCCCAGGGCGTACGCCGTCGCGGGGGCGATGCGCGGGGTGCGCGCCGCCGCCGCGGCGGCCGCGGCGGCCTCTGCCGCGTCCCGGTGCAGGTCCAGTGCGTGTCCCGGCCCGGCGAGGGCCGGATCGGGGGCGCCCCGCAGCATCTCGTGCGCGTACCGGTGGAGCCGCAGCAGCAGGCGTGCCTGGTACCAGAGGGCGTCGTGGGCCTCGTTGTACGGCTCCACCGCCTCGTCGGGCGGGAGTGCGGCCACCGCGTCCAGCATCAGCTGCTCGGCCAGCTCCGCCGGTGCGCGCAGCACCTCCTCGGCCGGCTCCGCCGCCGAGGCCGACAGGGGGACGTCCGAGGCGAGCAGCGCCACGGCGTCGGCGACGGCGTGGAAGCGGGAGGAGCCCAGGGCCTGGAGCGCCGCCGAGTGGGCGCGGGTCCTGGCGAGGGTCAGCCGGCGCTCCAGGAGCGCTCCGGCCCGGGCCGCGCCCACACCGAGCGCCGCCCGCTCCTTGTCGCTGCCGTCCGGGCCCTCGCCCGAGGCGGGCCGGGCCGCCGGGAGCGAGGCGCCGGAGAGCTGGTGCAGCGCCTCCAGGAGCCGGCCGAGCCGGGTGGCGTACGCGTGTTCGCGGGCCAGGGTGCCGGAGAGCCAGGCCAGCTCGGCGCGGAGCTGGTCGGCCCAGGCGGGGTCGAGCGCACCCCGGAAGGTGTGCAGCGTTCCGCTGATGCGGCGCGCCGCGTGGCGCAGCGCGCGTGCGGCGTCGTCGGCGCTCTGCGTGCCGGCGTCCGCGGGGACGCTGTGCTCGTGGTGCAGCCGCAGGCCCCGTAGGAAGCAGGCGGCCTGTTCGCGCAGGTAGGGCGCGAGGACTGCTTCCGCGGAAACGGTCGTCGTCTGGTGGTCAGGGCGTCGCACGCCGGCGCCTCCGGGCGTCAATGAGCATCTCTTGTACGTGCCGCAGTGGTTGTCCGTCCGCGTCCGTGGAGTGCCGGGTCCAGTTTCCGTCGGGGCCCAGGTGCCAGGAGGAGGTGGTGTCGGACATACCTGTTTCCAGGAGCCTGCTGAGGGCGGCGCGATGCGCGGGGTCGGTGACGCGGACCAGTGCTTCGATCCGGCGGTCGAGGTTACGGTGCATCATGTCGGCGCTGCCGAACCACACTTCGGGTTCGCCGCCGTTGCCGAAGGCGAAGAGCCGGGAGTGTTCGAGGAAGCGGCCGAGTATCGAGCGGACCCGGATGTTCTCGGAGAGTCCGGTCACGCCGGGGCGGATCGCGCAGATGCCGCGCACCCAGATGTCGACCGGCACACCGGCCTGGCCCGCCCGGTAGCAGGCGTCGATGACCGCCTCGTCGACCATCGAGTTGACCTTGATGCGCACGTAGGCGAGGCGTCCGGCGCGCTGGTGGGTGATCTCCTTGTCGATACGGGCGATCAGGCCGTCGCGCAGGGACTTCGGGGCGACCAGCAGCCGGCGGTAGGTCTCGCGGCGGGAGTAACCGGAGAGCCGGTTGAAGAGGTCGGACAGGTCCGCGCCGACCTGCGGGTCCGCGGTCAGCAGGCCGAGGTCCTCGTAGAGCCGGGCCGTCTTGGGGTGGTAGTTGCCGGTGCCGACGTGGGAGTAGCGGCGCAGCGTGTCGCCCTCCTGGCGCACGACGAGCGACAGCTTGCAGTGGGTCTTGAGGCCGACGAGGCCGTAGACGACGTGGCAGCCGGACTCCTCCAGCTTGCGGGCCCACTTGATGTTGGCCTGCTCGTCGAAGCGTGCCTTGATCTCGACGAGGACGAGGACCTGCTTGCCGGATTCGGCGGCGTCGATCAGGGCGTCCACTATCGGCGAGTCGCCCGAGGTCCGGTACAGGGTCTGCTTGATCGCGAGGACGTCCGGATCGCCCGCCGCCTGCTCCAGGAAGGCCTGGACGGAGGTCGAGAAGGAGTCGTACGGGTGGTGCAGCAGCACATCGCGTTCGCGCAGGGCGGCGAATATGTCGGGGGCGGAGGCGGACTCGACCTCGGCCAGGTCGCGGTGGGTGCCGGCGATGAACTTGGGGTACTTCAGCTCGGGCCGGTCCAGCGACGCGATGCCGAACAGTCCGGTGAGGTCGAGCGGACCCGGCAGCGGGTAGAGCTCGGTCTCGGAGATCTTCAGCTCGCGCACGAGCAGGTCCAGGACGTACGGGTCGATGGACTCCTCGACCTCCAGGCGGACCGGCGGGCCGAAGCGGCGCCGCATGAGCTCCTTCTCCAGGGCCTGGAGCAGATTCTCGGCGTCGTCCTCCTCGACCTCCAGGTCCTCGTTCCTGGTGACCCGGAACATGTGGTGCGCGAGGACCTCCATGCCGGGGAAGAGCTCTTCGAGGTGCGCCGCGATGATGTCCTCTATCGGGACGTAGCGCTGGGGGGACGCCTCCAGGAAGCGGGTGAGCAGCGGCGGCACCTTGACGCGGGCGAAGTGGCGGTGGCCGCTGACCGGGTTGCGCACGACGACGGCGAGGTTCAGCGAGAGCCCGGAGATGTACGGGAACGGGTGCGCGGGGTCCACGGCCAGCGGGGTCAGCACGGGGAAGACCCGCTGCCGGAAGAAGGTGAAGAGGCGGGCCTGTTCCTTCTCGGTCAGCTCGGGCCAGCGGACCAGCTGGATGCCCTCGTCGGACAGGGCCGGCGCGATGTCCTGCTGGTAGCAGGCGGCGTGGCGTGCCATGAGCTCCCGGGAGCGGGTCCAGATCAGGTCGAGGACCTCGCGGGGCTGCAGCCCGGACGCGGAGCGGGTGGCGACACCGGTCGCGATACGGCGCTTGAGGCCGGCGACCCGGACCATGAAGAACTCGTCCAGGTTCGAGGCGAAGATCGCGAGGAAATTAGCCCGTTCGAGTAGTGGTGTGGCGGGGTCCTCGGCGAGTTCCAGTACGCGTTCGTTGAACGCGAGCCAACTGCGTTCCCGGTCGAGGAACCGTCCCTGCGGCAGCTCGTCGCCGTCGCCCTCGGGCTCGTACGCGTCCGGGTCGTTGTCCAGATCGGGGTCGAGATCGGCGGCGGTGGACAGCGCCGTGGGCACCGCGCCCGCGACGGCGTGGGGCCGGTGGGCGGCGAGGGAGCCGACCGACGGCTGGGCGGGCTGGACCGGGACCTCGGAGCTGGGCTGCTGGCTCATGGACCTATTCTTCCGCGCCTTCGGCTCCTCAGGCGCGTCGGAGCCCGGAAAGATCGCGGAAGGAGCGGAAGTGGCCCCTGGTCCGGGGCCGCTCCCGTTGCGGGGGGTGGGCACAGCTGGCTGCATCCCGTGAGGGTCGCAAGGCTGTCTGAATGGCCGGTAACGGTGACATGACGTACAGGAAGCGGTGTGACTGCGGGTGCCGCTCCCTTCTCACCGTAGGTGAACCTCCCGCCCGGGCTCCCCCCGGGGCCCGGACAGGAGGGGGCTCTCAGGCGGTGCGGCGGCGCAGGACCCGGAACGCGACGGCGACGGCCAGGGCGGCGAGGACGAGCACGATGCCCGTCTCGACGAGCTGGAGGGGCCAGAGGTGGGACGGCGGGTGGTGGTCGACGAACCAGCCGGTGATGTCGCGCTCGGCCATGCAGCGGGCCGTCTGCGCCTCGCTCGCGCCGCCCCGCCAGCACACGTCCGTGGGCAGCCGGTCGCCGCTCGCGGTGACGCGGCCGAGGTCGAGCACCCAGGACTCGATGGGGACGTCCAGGTGTCCGTCGGTCGTGCCGATCGTGGTCTCCAGGGGCCAGAGGCTGCTTCGCAGGGACCCGAGCGCGACCATCACCGCGCCGGTGACGACGACGGACACCGCCGTCGCGGCCACGGTGCGGTGCACCAGCAGGCCCGTGAGCGCGCCGACGGCGATGCCGAGCAGGGTGTAGCCGATGACCACGGGGGCGGTCGCGCCGAAGACCGGGGCGTCGAACCAGTCGACCGTGTAGTCGGTGGCCGTCCGCGTCTGTGCCCAGGCGAGGACGGCGGACAGCACGGTCACGCCGGCGACGAGGAACACGGTGGGCACGGCGAGCTTGGCCACCAGCCAGCGGGTGGGCGTGACGGACTGGGTCCAGGCCACCCGGTAGGTGCCGCTCTCCAGCTCCCGGGCGATCAGGGGGCCGGCGACGAACGCGCTCACGAGCCCGGGCAGGACCGTCAGGACCAGCCCGGCCGACGTGAGCCCTCTCTGGAAGAAGGACATCGACCCGCTGAAGTCCACGATCCGCTGGTCGCACGCGGGGCCCGAGAGGCCCGAGGCCTCGCAGGAACCGGCCTCGAAGCTGTCGATGACGTGGGACGCCCACAGAGCGAAGCCGATGAGGGCGACGGCTCCCGCCAGGGCGAGGAGCCCCGCGACGCGCAGGGTGCTGCGGTGCTGGCGTACGACGACGCGGGCGGTGCCGCGCAGGGGGGTGAGAGTGCTCATGCGGCTGCCACCGTCCGGGCCGGTTCGTTGGACGCGCTGGGGGTGAGCAGCGGCGGTGCCTCCGGGGAGCGGAGGTGGGCGAGCAGCAGTTCCTCCAGGGAGGGCTGCGTGACGTCCCAGTCGGCGGGGTCCACCGGACCCTCCTTGCGTACGAGTGCGGTGAGCTGACGTCCCGTCGTGCGTGACTCGACGACGGTGTGCGGGGTGAGGTCGCGGGCCCGGCCGGTGACCAGGGCGTGCGCGGCGACGATGTCCTCGCTCTCGCCGCCGAGCCGGACCCGGCCGCCGTCGACGAACAGGAGGTAGTCGCAGGAGCCTTCGAGCTCGGTGAGGATGTGCGAGGACATCACGATGGTGGTGGCGTTCTCGGCGGCCTCGACCATCAGGAGACCCATCAGCTCGTGCCGGGCCAGCGGGTCGAGGTCGGCCATCGGCTCGTCCAGCAGCATCAGTCGGGGCCGCTTGCCCAGCGCGAGTGCGAGGGCGAGCCGGGTCCGCTGGCCGCCGGAGAGGGAGCGGACCTTCGCGTCCTGCGGAAGCTTTCCGGCGACCCGGTCGGCGGCCGCGCGGTCCCAGGTGGCGGGGTTGAGCTCCTGGCCCGCCCACAGGGTGTCGGCCACGGTGAGCTGGGGATACAGCGGCTTGTCCTGGGAGACGTAGGCGAGGTGGGGCCGCGCCTCCTCGGGGCCGGTGCCGAGGACGCGCACCGATCCCTCGGTGGGCCGGAGCAGGCCGGCGGTGAGGGCGAGCAGTGTGGACTTCCCGGCTCCGTTGGGCCCGACGAGGGCGCAGACCCGTCCTGCGGGCAGCCGGAACGAGCAGTCGCGCAGGGCCCACCCCCGCTTCCGTCCGTACGTCATACCGAGGCCGTTCGCCTCGATCGCGGCGCCTGTCATGAGTCCTGGTCCCCCTTGAATGTGCTGTCCAGTACGTCGGTGAAGAGCGCGCTCACGTCGTCCTTGTCCAGGCCCGCGGCGCGGGCCCTGCGGGTCCACGCGGTGAGTTCGGCGCGCAGGGGCGCGTCGGTGGTGACCGCGGCGCTGCCCAGGGTGCGGCGGACGAAGGTGCCGAGGCCGCGGCGGGCCTCCACGAGGCCTTCGCGTTCCAGCTCGCGGTAGGCCTTGAGCACGGTGTTCGGATTGATCGCCGTGGCCTCGACGACCTCACGGGCCGTCGGCAGACGGTCGCCCGGCTCCAGCACACCCAGGCGGAGCGCCTGCTTGGCCTGCTGCACGATCTGCAGATAGGTGGCGACGCCGCTGCGCCGGTCGATGCGGAACTCGACCGCTGCGGATCCTGCCATCTGCACCACCCTTTCACTAATTGAGTAGTGAAAGGGTGGCGTAAAGAAGGGGCGGAGTCAAATGACGCCGCCCCTGGGGTGGTTGTGCCCGGTCAGGACTCCGTGCGGTACATCAGGTCGACCTCGTGCGTGGCGAAGCCCATCCGCTCGTACACCGACAGGGCGGCCGGGTTGTCCGCGTCCACGTAGAGCATCGCCGTCGGCAGCCCCCGGGAGGCCAGGTGTCGCAGTCCGATGGCGGTGAGCGCCTTGCCGAGCCCGCCGCCCTGGGCGTCGGGGAGGACGCCGACGACGTAGACCTCGCCGAGCTCGTCCTCGGCGTGCACCTTCGTCCAGTGGAAGCCGATGATCCCGCCGTCGCGCTCGGCCAGGAAGAAGCCCTCGGGGTCGAACCACGGTGCGGCCTTGCGGTCGTCCAGGTCGCGCTGGGTGAGGGAGCCCTGCTCGGGATGGTGGGCGAAGGCCGCCCTGTTGACGGCGAGCCAGGCCGCGTCGTCCTGCCCCGGGACGAAGGTGCGGACGGTGACGCCCGGCGGGAGGGACGGCTCGGGGATGTCGAGGTCGGCCAAGGAGCGGCGCAGCTGGCGCAGTTCGCGGAAGAGGGAGAGCCCCAGCACCTGTGCGAGATGCCGGGCGGCCGACTTGCCGCCGTGCGCCCAGACCCGCAGACGCTTCCCGGTCACGGCGAGGAGCGCGGCACCCAGGGCGCGACCGTGTCCGCGTCCGCGGTGGGAGGGGTGGACGACGAGTTCGGCGGCGGGGGCCTCGACGGGGTCGGCGTCCTCCAACTGCGCGTAGCCGGCGAGCACGCCGTCGACGGTGAGCAGGAAATGCCGGACGCCCTCCCGGTGCCCGCCCCTCAGCTGCAACCGCCCCTGCTCCGAGACCGCCTGCCGTCCGTCGGTCTCCGCGGCCTCGTCGAGGAGGGCGGACACCGCCTGGGCCTGCTCGGCGGTGAGCGCGTCGAGCGTCTCGATCTCGCGCCCGGGGGAGGGGAGGGGTACGTCAGTCGTCATGGGTACGAGCCTACGGCGGCCGGGCCCGGCGCTCGCGGGAACACCCCAGCGGACGCACGGGGCGCGCTCTGCGGTCCGCGACGGCGCCCCGTTGTGCGGACGGGGCAGCCCTGCGCGGTCGGCGGGGGGCACCTCGCCGGGCGGGGTACCCCCCGCCTGTTCGCGGGAACGGCCGCCGGGCGGCCGGGCGCCCTACTCGACTTCCTCGAAGCCGGGCGCGGTGTAGCCCGAGGGGCCGATGGTGATCCGCAGGGTCTTGTAGCCGCCGTCGCCGTCCTCGCCGCCGTACTCGCTCCAGTACTGGCAGGTGTAGCCGCTGTCGGAGTCCCAGTCGAAGGCCTTCGCCGCTGGGATCTCGTCGCAGGAGAGCTTGCTCGCGTCGCTCCGCCCGGAGTCGGCGCCGTACTGCTCGTCGAAGGTGTTGTACACGGCCTTCGCGACCAGCAGGCCCTTCTGGGGCTTGGCGGTGTACGAGGTGATGAAGCTGCCCTCGCGGTAGGAGTCGCTGATCGTGACCTCGTAGGGGATCTCGGCCCCCTCGTAGGTCACGGTGCACGTGCTGACCGCAGAGGCCTTCTGGGTCACGCCGTCCGGGCAGTCCGCCTCGGTCTTGCCCGGCACCTTGGTGGAGCGGACGACGTCCTCGCGCAGCCGGTGCTTCACCTGCTCGGCGAACGATGCTCCGCGTGCGGGTTCCGGGGTGATCTCCAGCCCCTTGTCCCCCGACTTCAGTACGTCCTTCTGTGGACCGTCGATCGCGACCGGCAGGTCCTTTCCGGCCGCCTGGCCGCCGGACCCGGAGTCGGAGCCGGACGTGGAGCCCGACGTGCGCTTACCGGGGTCGGCGGCGCTGCCACTGCCGGTGGCGGCGTCGTCGGAACCGCAGCCGGTGGTGAGCAGACCGGCCGCGAGCAGGGGGACAAGAAGCTTCGTAGATCTCATGAGGCGGAGACTAAGGCGTGGTGCCGACATGCCTCCTCGGCGTCCGGCTCGGCGAAATGCCCTGGTCGGGGCGGCCTTCACACCGTATGGCGAGGTGACGCGAGGCCCGGAAGTCGATCCGGCGGGTGTGCTGCGCGCGTAGCGCGCATCATCCTGTGGCGTTGCTGTAGTGCAGATGTGACAGTGACGCGACGTCAGCTGTCCGGATGGGCCGGGATGTGCGAGTTGTGGCGTGTGCGGTGCTTCGGACCTGGAAGCAACCAGCTCGTAACCACGGAACCCTGTCGCGCTACGCGCGTTGACTCTAGGCTGCGGCTCGCAGGATCCAGAGACTCGAAGGGGACCGATGTCAGCGACTCCGCATCCGCAGAAGAACCGTGCGCCCCGGCGGGTGCTCGCCGCCGCGGCCGGACTGGCCACCGTCGGCGCGCTCGTCGCAGCGATGCCGGCCGACGCCCATGACCGGGGAAACGGCCACGGTCACGGCCACTCGTCCCGCACCGTCGACGTGCAACTGCTCTCCTTCAACGACCTGCACGGCAACCTGGAGCCGCCGGCCGGCTCCGCCGGGACGGTCAGTGAGACGCAGGCCGACGGTACGGTGAAGTCGGTCCCGGCCGGAGGCGTCGAGTACCTCGCCACCTCGCTGCGCACCGCGCGCAAGGGCAACCCGTACTCCGTCACGGCGGCCGGCGGCGACATGGTGGGAGCGAGCCCGCTGCTCTCGGGGCTCTTCCACGACGAGCCCACCATCGAGGCGCTCAACGGCCTCGACCTCGACGTGACGGCCGTGGGCAACCACGAGTTCGACGAGGGGGCCACGGAGCTCGCCCGTCTGCAGAACGGCGGCTGCCACCCCGTCGAGGGCTGCTACGAGAAGGACAAGAAGTTCGAGGGGGCGGACTTCCCGTACCTCGCGGCCAACGTGACGGACGAGAAGACCGGGAAGCCGATCCTCAAGCCGTACACGGTCTGGAAGAAGAACGGCGTCAAGATCGGCTTCATCGGGGTGACCCTGGAGGGCACGCCGAACATCGTCACGGCCAACGGCGTCAAGGGACTGGAGTTCCACGACGAGATCGAGACGGTCAACAAGTACGCCAAGGAGCTCGACCGGCAGGGCGTCAAGTCCATCGTCGCGCTGATCCACGAGGGCGGGGCCCCGGCCTCCTCCTCGTACAACTACGACTGCGACAGCCCGGGCGTCGGTGACGGCATCTCCGGACCGATCACCGACATCGCCAAGGGCATCACGCCGAAGGTCGACGCCCTGGTCACGGGCCACACCCACCAGGCGTACGTCTGCACGGTCCCGGACCCCTCGGGCAAGCCGCGCATGGTCACCTCGGCGTCGTCGTTCGGCAAGGTCTACACCGACACGACCCTCACCTACGACCGCCGCACCAAGGACATCGTGCGTACGTCGGTGGAGTCGGCCAACCACGTCGTCAGCCGGGACCAGGCCAAGGCCACCGACATGACGGCGCTCATCGCCCGCTGGAACACGCTCGCCGCGCCGATCGCCGGCCGCCCGCAGGGCTTCATCTCGGCCGACATCAACGGCCGCGGTTCCACCTCTCCCGAGAAGCCGCTGGGCAACCTGATCGCGGACGCCCAGCTGGAGGGCCTGGCCCCCGAGGACAAGGGCGGCGCGGTCGTCGCGTTCATGAACCCGGGCGGCATCCGCTCGGACCTGGTGTACGCGGCGTCGGGCGGCGAGGGCGACGGGGTGGTGACGTACGGCGAGGCGTTCACCGTCCAGCCGTTCACCAACATGATGAACGTCGTCGACCTGACCGGCGCGCAACTCGTCGCCGCGCTCCAGCAGCAGGTCAGCGGCTCCAACGAGGCGTCCCCGAAGATCCTCCAGGTCTCGAAGGGCCTCACCTACACGCTGGACATGACGAAGTCCGGTGCCGAGCGGGTGGTCGCGGAAACGATCCGTCTGAACGGTGAGGCGATCGACCCGGCGAAGACGTACCGCGTCGCGATGAACGAGTTCCTCGCGGGCGGCGGTGACGGCTTCGCGGCCCTGGGTCAGGGTACGAACAAGCTGGTCGGCGCATCCGACCTGGACCTGTTCAACGCCTACCTGGCCGCGCACTCCACGGCCGCCGCGCCGCTGGCCCCGCCCGCCACGGACCGCATCACGCTCGTGCAGTAGCTCCGGGCGCCGGGGTGTCATCGGGAGTTCACGGACGGAGATCCGGCCCCCTGGGGGGGGCCGGACCGTCCACAGGTTCCCGATGACGCCCCGGGGCGTCTTCCGGGCGTGATGTGTGCGCGTCATACTGCGGGAGCTGACCCCCCACGGCAGACGGAGGCGCTCCCGCATGTCCACACCCCTGACCACCCGCAGAAGCTTTCTGACCGGAGCGCTCGCGCTCTCCGCCACCGCCGCCGTCGGGGCCGGTCCCGCCCTCGCGGCTCCCTCCAGGGCCCTCGGCACCCAGGACTGGATGAGCGCCCTTCCCGACGCCACCGCGCTGCGGCGCCTGACGATCCCGGGAACGCACAACGCGGGGGCGCGGTACGGCGGTCCGTGGACGGAGTGCCAGAACACCACGATCGCCGCGCAGCTCGACAGCGGCATCCGCTTCCTCGACATACGCTGCCGGATCAGCGGGGACGCGTACGCCATCCATCACGGGGCCTACTACCAGAACCTGAACTTCGACGATGTGCTGGGCGCCTGCCGGGACTTCCTGGCCCGGCAGCCGTCGGAGACCGTGCTGATGCGGGTGAAGCAGGAGTACTCCGAGGAGAGCGATGCCGCGTTCCGGCGGATCTTCGACCTCTACCTCGACGGCAAGGGCTGGCGCTCCCTCCTCCGTCTCGACCCCACGCTCCCGGACCTGGGCGGGGCGCGCGGCAAGGTCGTGCTGCTCGCCGACAACGGCGGACTGCCCGGTGTCCGGTACGCCGACCCGGCGGTCTTCGACGTCCAGGACGACTACATGGCGGAGCCGTTCCGTAAGTACACCGAGATCGAGGCACAGTTCCGCAAGGCCGCACAGCAGCCCGGCAAGCTGTTCATGAACTACGTGAGCACCGCCGCCCTGATGCCGCCGCGCTGGAACTCCGACCGGCTCAACCCGCAGGTGCACTCGTTCCTCGACGGCCCGGAGGCGGCGGGCTGGACCGGGCTCGGCATCGTGCCCCTGGACTACCCGGCGACCCGCTCCGGGCTGGTCGAGTCGCTGATCCGGCACAATCCGACGGGCTGAGCCGCGCGCCGGCGTGGCCTACGAAGGCCCCGCCCGCTGCTGCCGTACCCGCCGTGTCATGACCACCCCGGGGATGCCGACGGCGAGCAGCACCGGGACTGCGAGGACGATCCCGGCCCAGAGGGCGACGGCGAGGTAGCCGTAGGCGGCGTTCCGCGTGTCCGCGTCCGCCCGCACGAGAAGGACGACGCTCGCGACGAGCGCGGCAGCCATGAGGAACGCGATGACGGCGGCGAGGCGGACGAGGATGCCGGCCCATCGCCGGTAGCCGTCGCTGACCGGGGGCCGCGGTGGCGCGTACACCGGGTGCGTGCCGGGCGCGCGGTCCGGGTGACGGGCGGGCTGCTGGTCTGTCATGGGGCCCAGTTGTACTGCGTGCGGACCGGAGGCACCAGGCCTCCCGGCCCTTCGGGACGGGCGCGCCGACGGACGTGGGCTTGTCGATTATCGATATGCCCCCTAACCTCGTCGACATATCGAATATCGATGGGAACGGGGCTCCATGCACACGCGAATCACCAGGATCCTGGCCACTGTGACCTTCGTGATGGCGGCGCTCTTCGGGCTCGCCTTCATCGGCACCGCGGTCACGCACATGCTCGACGACGGCGCGGTCTGCGTGGAGACGGGCTTCTGGCGCAACGCCTCGCTGGCGGACAAGGTGTCGACCGGCGACGGTGTGCAGGAGTCCAGCAGCATGACGCGCCTCTGTCAGGACAGTCCCTCCGTGGGTCAGCGCGCCGCCGACCTCGGGGGCCAACTGCCCTGGCTGCTGTTCAGCTCCCTCGCGCTGCTGCTCTTCAACCGTCTGCTGGAGGCGGTCCTGCGACAGGGGCCGTTCACCCACGCGGTGGCGAAGCGGCTCTCCGTGCTGGGCTGGGTCGTCGCCCTGGGCACACCGCTGGCCGGTCTCGTGGTCGGCACCTCGCAGTCCTGGCTCGTCGACAGCATGTCGCCGAACGTGGGCTTCGGGGTGGAGACCGACGGGCCGATGGTGCTCATTCTGGCCGGCCTGGCCGCGGTGATCGTAGGATCGTTCATGCGCGAAGGCGTGCGCATGCGAGAGGACCTCGAAGGGACCATCTGATGGCCGAAGAGGAACTCCACGGGATCCGGATCCACCTCGACCGGATCCTGGCCGAGCGGGACATGACGCTCACCGAACTGTCCGCGCGGGTGGGCATCACCGTCGTCAACCTGTCCGTGCTCAAGAACGGGCGCGCCAAGGCCATCCGCTTCTCGACCCTGTCGAGGATCTGCGACGTCCTCGGGTGCCAGCCGGGCGATCTGATCACCCACGACCCCACGGGGAAGGCCCCTTAGCCGGCCGTCACGCCCCCGGTGGTGGCTGCGGCGCCCCCGGGAGGCGGATCGACGCGACCGTTCCGCCGCCCTCCGCGGGGCTCAGGGCGATCTGGCCTCCCGCGTGCTGGACCGTCCGCGCCACGATGGACAGGCCCAGGCCGGAGCCTGGGAGCTGGCGGGCCGAGGGGGAGCGCCAGAAGCGGTCGAAGACGTGCGGGAGGTCCTCGGCCGGGATGCCGGGTCCGTGGTCCCGGACGGTCAGCTCACCGCGGTGGAGGACGACGTCGACCGTGCCGCGGGCCGGGCTGAACTTCACGGCGTTGTCCAGGACGTTGACGACCGCCCGCTCCAGGGCGGCGGGCTCGGCGCGTACGTACCAGGGGGCGAGCTCGGCGGTGATGGTGAGCTCAGGGCCGCGCAGCCGGGCACGCCGCAGGGCGTTACGGGTGATCTCGTGCAGCGCGACCACCTGGAGGGGGCCCGGCTGGGCGGCGTCGGGGCGGGAGAGCTCCTGGAGATCGCCGATGAGGGCGGCCAGTTCCGTCATCTGGGCCTTGACCGAGGTCATCAGCGCCTTGCGGTCGTCGGGCGGGATGGCGCGGCCCGTCTCGTCGCTGCGGGCGAGCAGCTCGATGTTCGTACGGAGCGAGGTGAGCGGGGTGCGCAGTTCGTGCCCGGCGTCCGCGATGAGCTGGGCCTGGCGGTCGCGGGAGGTGGCCAGGGAGCTGGTCATGGCGTTGAAGGAGCGGGAGAGGCGCGCGATCTCGTCCTCGCCCTCGGCGGGGATCCGGACGGTCAGGTCCTCGGTCTCGGCGACGTGCTCCACCGCGTGGGCGAGGTCGTCGACGGGGCGCAGACCGGTACGGGCGATCCACAGACCCGCCGCGCCGGCCCCGACGACGCCGACGCCGGCGACGAGGAACAGCACCCAGGCGAGGGTGGAGAGCGGGGCGGTGACCTCCTTCTCGGGGCGTGCCACCGACACGGCGTAGAGCTCGCCGGAGGGGCGCAGCTCCAGGCCGTAGGTGTAGATACGCATCTCCTGGCCTCCGGCGTCCGTGCCCGAGTGCAGTGCGTCCCGCCGCTTGCCCGAGGCCACGGCGAGATCCTCGTCCGTCGGGGAGATACGGGTGGAGCCGGGGCTCTCGCAGACCGTGCCCGATGCGTCGATGATCTGCAGGGTGTACGAGCCCGGCGGGCGCAGGGGGCCACGGCCCGCACCTTGGCAGCTGGCCAGTAGCTCTGTGACGAGCGACTTGTCCACCGCCGGTGAGTTACGCAGGGAGCTGTCCAGCTGGTGCTCCAGCTGTTCCCGCGTCACGAACCAGCACGCCGCCGCCACCGCCGCGACCGCCACCGCGACCGCCGTGGCGACCAGCAGGGCGAGCCGTGAGCGCAGCGGCAGGGCGCGGAGCCGGCGGGGCAGGCCGGTCACCCGTCACCGCCGCCGGAGCGCAGGGCGTACCCGACGCCCCGGACCGTGTGGACGAGGCGCGGTTCGCCGCCCGCCTCCGTCTTGCGGCGGAGGTACATCACGTACACGTCCAGGGAGTTGGAGCTGGGCTCGAAGTCGAAGCCCCAGACCGCCTTGAGGATCTGCTCGCGGGTCAGCACCTGCCGGGGGTGGGCCAGGAACATTTCCAGAAGGGTGAACTCGGTCCGGGTGAGTTCGACCCGGCGCGTGCCCCTGGTGACCTCACGGGTGTTCAGGTCCATGCGGAGGTCCGCGAAGGACAGCACGTCGTCATCGGGGAGGGGCCCGCCCGCCGCGACCGCGTAGGAGCTGCGGCGCAGCAGGGCGCGGATGCGGGCGAAGAGCTCGTCCAGCTCGAAGGGCTTGACGAGGTAGTCGTCGGCGCCCGCGTCGAGCCCGGTGACACGGTCGCCGACGGTGTCGCGGGCGGTGAGCATCAGGATGGGCGTGGTCGATCCGGTGGACCGGATGCGCCGGGCGGCGGTCAGGCCGTCCATGCGGGGCATCTGGATGTCCAGGACGATCAGGTCGGGGGCGTACGACTCGGCCTTGGCGAGGGCGTCGTAGCCGTCCACGGCCACCTCGGTGCCGTACCCCTCGAAGGCGAGGCTGCGTTGCAGGGCCTCGCGCACGGCGGGCTCGTCGTCGACGATCAGGACGCGCTGGGGATCGTCTTCGGCGGGGCTCATCGCTTCTTCGTCCTCTTCCTTCGGGCCGGGTGCCGCGTGCTCGGTTCTCAGCCTCGCACGGCCGCCGCGCGACGGCGTGCGGCGCGTCGCCCACGGCCGGTGCCGCTGCGGATCCCGGCCGGGCGGGGTGCGGGCGGGGTGTGCGCCGAGGTGGCCGGTGCGGTCGCCAGGGCGAGCGGGAGGGCCAGACCGGAGGGGCCGGCGTCCACGGGGGTGCCGGGATTCACGGGGACCTCCTCGTCAGGAGCGTCAGGAGCGTCAGGAGCCGTCGCCGGCGCGCAGGGCGTCCAGGTCGGCCTTGACCGTGTTGACCGGGATGGCGAAGCCGAGGCCCACGCTGCCCGCTGCCGAGCTGCCCGAGGTGCTGGACGAACTGGGGGCGTACATCGCTGAGTTGATGCCGATGATCTCGCCCTTCATGTTGATCAGGGCGCCACCGGAGTTGCCGGGGTTGAGCGAGGCGTCGGTCTGTATGGCCTTGTACGTCGTCCGGGACGAGCCGGTGTCGCCGTTGAACTGCTGGCCGCCGAACTCGAACGGCCAGTTCTGGCCGCCCTGTTGTTGCTGCTGCTGGCCCTGCTCGTCGTCGTCCTTGGCGACCGTGACGTCCCGGTCGAGGGCCGAGACGATGCCGCTGGTGACCGTGCCCGTGAGGCCCTCGGGCGAGCCGATCGCCACGACCTCGTCGCCGACCTTCACCGAGGAGGAGTCGCCGAGCGTGGCCGTCTTCAGTCCGCTCGCGCCCTGGAGCTTGATGAGGGCCAGGTCCTTGTCGGGGTCCGTGCCCACGACATCGGCGGTGTACGACTTGCCGGTGCTGAGGGTCACCTTGATCTCGGAGGCGCCCGAGACGACGTGGTTGTTGGTGACGATCTCGCCGTCCGCCGTGATGACGACGCCGGAACCGGTGGCCTCGCCCGACGAGGACGTCGCGCCGATCTCGACGATGGCCGGGGACACGGCAGCCGCCACGCCGGAGACGGTGCCGGCGGTGCTCTGCGAGACGGTGGTGCCGCTGACGACGCCGCCGGACGCCGAGCCGCCGGAGCCGCCGCCCGCGAGCTCGCCGATCAGGGTGGCGGTGCCGCCGCCGATGGCCGCGGCGGCGATCGCGACGGCCGCCAGCAGGGCGAGCGGCCGCTTGACGCGGCGCTCGGAGGCGGGGGCCTCGGCCGGGACGGGCTCGGGCGCCGGGGCGGGCCAGGCGTAACCGACGGGGACCTCGGCGGTCTGCCGCCCGGGCCCGTAGGCCGGCGGCGGCGGGCAGGCCGCCTCAGCACCACCGTGCGGGGCGCCGGCGTACGTACCGTCGCGGTACGCACCGTCGCCGTACGCACCGCTGCCGTACGAACCGTTGTCGTGCGAGGGGGACATCGGGTACTCGCCGCTCGGGCGGTGGCTGTCGGTCATGTCTACGAGAGTGACCAGCGAACATGAGAGCAGCCTGAGTACGTCCTGAGAAGCCCGGCAGAACCTCGTATGCCCGATATAAGGAAGCGCCCCGCTACGGCCTGGCGACCGTCGGTTCGCCGCAGCCGCACGACCGGCGCACCACCAGGGCCGACGGGAACTGCTTCAGCCGCTCGCGCCGTGACCCCGAGACCCGCAGGGAGTCGTCGAGGACCAGGTCGACGGCCGCCCGGGCCATCGCCGGACGGTCCGAGAAGACCGTCGTGAGCGGCGGATCGGTCAGTCCGGCTTCCTTCACGTCGTCGAAGCCCGCGACCGCCAGCTCACCCGGCACGTCGATCCGCAGCTCGCGTGCGGCCCGCAGCACCCCGATGGCCTGGTCGTCCGTGGAGCAGAAGATCGCCGGGGGCCTGTCGGGTCCGGAGAGCAGCCTCAGCGCCACCTGGTAGGCGTCGTAACGGTTGTACGGGGCGTGGAAGAGCCGGCCCTCGGTCGGCCGTCCGGCCTCCTGCATCGCCCGGCGCCAGCCCTCGATGTGGTCGGCGACCGGGTCACCGACCACCGGGGTCGACTCCATGCCGCCGAGGCACGCCACGTAGGCGTTGCCGTGCTCCAGGAGGTGGCGGGTGGCGAGCTGGGCGCCGCCGACGTCGTCGGTGACGACCGCGACGTCGTCGATCGCCTCGGGGCGTTCGTGCAGCAGGACCACGCGGGCGTCCCAGGCCTCTATCTCGGCCGCGGCCCGCTCGCTGGGGCCCTGGCTGACCAGGATCAGCCCGGAGACCCGCATCCCGAGGAAGGCCCGCAGATAGTGGACCTCGCGCTCGTCGCGGTAGTCCGAATTACCGACGAGCACCATCTTCCCGCGCTCCGCCGCCGCCTGTTCGACGGCGTGTGCCATCTCGGCGAAGAAGGGCTGCCGGGCGTCCGGCACGATCATCCCTATGAGGTCGGTGCGCCGCGAGGCCATGGCCTGGGCGACCCGGTCGGGCCGGTACCCCAGCTCCTTGATCGCGGCGAGCACCCGCTCGCGCGTGGCCGGGGCGACCGGCCTGGGTCCGTTGTTGATGACGTAGCTGACGACCGCTGTCGAGGTCCCCGCCAGTCTCGCCACATCGTCCCGCGTCACCTTGGCCACGCGCGGCAGTCTACGCGGATCGACCTACCGCTTGGCAGGCCGGACCGGGGCTTCTTCCGCGATCTCGCCCTCCACGGACTGCTCCGAACGGGTGACCACCTCGTCCACGGGTGCCGACGCCGCCTTGGCCTTGGCGTCCTCGGCTCCCCGGTCTCCCTTGTCGGCTCCCCTGTCACCCTTCTCAGGGGTGACGAAGCGGTAGCCGACGTTGCGGACGGTGCCGATCAGCGACTCGTGCTCGGGGCCGAGCTTGGCCCGCAGCCGCCGCACATGGACATCGACCGTGCGGGTACCGCCGAAGTAGTCGTAGCCCCAGACCTCCTGGAGCAGCTGGGCGCGGGTGAAGACCCGGCCCGGGTGCTGCGCGAGGTACTTGAGCAGCTCGAATTCCTTGAAGGTCAGGTCGAGGACCCGGCCCTTGAGCTTGGCGCTGTACGTCGCCTCGTCGACCGACAGATCGCCGTTGCGGATCTCCATGGGGGAGTCGTCGGCGGTGATCTGCTGGCGTCCGGTGGCCAGCCGCAGCCGGGCCTCGACCTCGGCGGGCCCCGCGGTGTCCAGCAGGACGTCGTCGATGCCCCAGTCGGCGGTGACGGCCGCGAGACCGCCCTCCGTCACGACGAGGATCAGCGGACAGCCGGGTCCGGTGGACCGCAGCAGCTGACAGAGTGAGCGGACCTGAGGGAGGTCGCGCCGGCCGTCGATGAGTATGACGTCGGCACCCGGGGTGTCGACGAGAGCTGGTCCCTCGGCGGGGGCGACCCGCACGCTGTGCAGCAGAAGGCCGAGGGCGGGGAGCACCTCCGTCGACGGTTGAAGGGCATTCGTCAGAAGCAGCAGTGAACTCATCGCCGCCCACCTGCCTGGGTCGTCGGTCGATCGTGCACGTTCAGCTCGCCCATTACGTCGGTCCTCCTCGTTCCCTGCGAGAGGGGCACTCCCGGGTCGGACCCGGGGGAGTATGCGGCACTGCTTCGTACTCCCGTACGACCATTTCTCTCGACGGCCGTCATACGGTTTTAACTGTGCGGTCCCGCGCCCGGGGAACGCTGAGCTTGTGGAAACGCTGCCGTAACAACGCTCGGAAAGCACAAAAGGACCCGGGGGCTGCATTGCCCGGATCCTCTTCGCAGCAGAATAGCCCACATGAGTTCTGTGTCCGAGGGTCGTTTCCCGAGTTCTTCTGTTCCCTCGATCACGCGGCACCCCCGGCGCACCACGTTGCTGACCGGTGACGGGGTCCGTATCGAGGCGGTGTACACCCCGTGTACGGCGGGTTCCGGGGCCGTCGGCGGCGAGGGGCCCGCAGGGACCGCCATCGTCCTCGCGCACGGTTTCACCGGCTCCGTCGACCGGCCGGCCGTACTGCGCGCCGCGGGGGTGTTCGCCCAGCGTGCGGCCGTGATCACCTTCTCCTTCCGTGGCCACGGAAAGTCCGGCGGGCGGTCCACGGTGGGTGACCGCGAGGTGCTGGACCTGGCGGCCGCGGTCGCCTGGGCGCGGTCGCTGGGACACCGTCGCGTCGTTACGGTCGGCTTCTCGATGGGCGGTTCCGTGGTGCTCCGTCACGCCGCTCTGTATACGGCGCCGGAAGTGGCTGAATCCGTGGCCGGGGAAGCGGAAACGCCGGGGGCCGAACGGGTGGAGCGGCGCACTGGGGCGCACAAGGCGCACGGGGAGCGCGCAGAGACGCATGCAGGCGCGCACACGGATGTGGTCGTCTCGGTGAGCGCGCCCGCTCGCTGGTACTACCGGGGCACGGCCCCGATGCGCCGCCTGCACTGGGTCGTCACCCGTCCCACGGGCCGGCTCGTCGGCCGCTACGGCTTCCGCACCCGGATCCACCGCGAGGACTGGAACCCCGTGCCGCTCTCGCCGGTGGAGGCCGTCCCGCTGATCACCGCGCCGCTGCTGATCGTGCACGGCGACCGTGATCCGTACTTCCCCGTGGACCACCCCCGGATGCTGGCCGGAGCAGCGGGCGACCGGGCGGAGCTCTGGCTGGAGCACGGTATGGGCCACGCCGAGAACGCCGCGGACGAGAAACTGCTGACCCGTATCGCCGACTGGACGGACTCGGCGTGATCCATGATGGACAGCTGACGTACGAGGAAAGGGGTGCCGCCATGGCTGCGGGAACGATCCGCTACTGGGCCGCGGCCAAGGCCGCCGCAGGAACCGCGGAGGAGCCGTACACGGCGGACACGCTCGCCGAGGCGCTCGACGGGGTGCGCGAGCGGCACCCCGGTGAGCTGACGCGCGTGCTGCTCCGATGCTCGTTCCTGATCGACGGGAATCCTGTGGGGACCCGCGGTCATGAGACCGTACGGCTTGCCGAGGGCGGCACGGTCGAGGTGCTCCCGCCGTTCGCAGGAGGGTGAACCGCAGACCATGAGCAACAGCGATCAGCAGTATCCGTACGACCCGGGACACGGGCGGCAGCACCAGGGACAGCAGCAGCACCAGGGGCACCCGTACCCGGTACATCAGCCCTACGACCCGGTGTACGGGCAGCAGGACGAGCAGCCGGTGTACGGGCAGGAGGGCCAGCAGCCGGTGTACGGGCAGCAGGGCCAGCAGCCGGTGTACGGGCAGCAGGGCCAGCAGCCGGTGTACGGCCAGGAGGGCCAGCAGCCGGTGTACGGCCAGGAGCCCGTGACGCCCGGGTACGGCTCGCAGCAGCCGTACGCGCAGCAGCCCTCCGCGTACCCCGAGCAGGGCGCGCCCCAGGCCCCCGCCGACCAGGGCGCGACGCAGACGTGGCAGGGGCAGACCTGGGACACCCAGTACCAGCCGACGATCCAGCCGCAGCACCGGACAGCGCCCGCCCCCGCCCCCGCGTCCGTGCAGGACGCACCGGTCGCCTACCCGCTGCCCCCCGAGGCCCCGGCGGCCCCGGCGGCCCCGGCGGCCCCGGCCGCCCCGGAGGCTCCGGCGGCCGCGCCCGCCGACGCCGGCTACAGCGCGCCGACCACCCTGGGCAACAGCCGGATCACCGACGCCCAGCGGGCCCGGGCCGAGGGGCGTTCGCCGGTCATCGCGCCGGGCATCCAGCCCGCCGCGATCACCGCGGGTCTCGGCCTGCTCCTCGCTCTCGGCGCCGCGATCGGTCCGTACGCCCTGCTCGTGCCCCTGGTCCTGCTCCAGGCCGTGACCGCGGCGGGATGGTTCCGGCTCAACGGCATGTGGCCGGCCAGGCAGGGCATCGCGCTCGCGTTCGCCGGCGGTGTGGCGGCCGACATCGTGCTGCTCGCCGCGGGCCGTGACAACGCCCCGGCGGCCATCCTCGGCACGCTCGGTGTCTGGGTGCTGCTCACCCTTGTCCTCCAGCTGCGCAGCCGGGCCGGGGCGGACGAGCGGATGTACGGCCTGACGGCCACGGTCGCGTCGGCCGCGCTCGCGGTGCTGGCCGCCGGGCACCTGGGGGCCGTCCCGGACGCGGTGACCGTCGGCGGCATCGCGGTCGCCGCGGCGGTCCTCGTCAGGGCCCTGCCGCTGCCCGGACCGGTCTCGGTCGTCGGGTCGCTGCTCGCCGCGGCGGGTGCCGGTCTGGCCGGCGGAGCGTTCACGGACTTCGGCGCGCAGGCCGCGTTCCTCGGGTTCGCGGCCGGCGGCTGCGCGCTGATCGGCCTGCGGGTCGCGAGCTACGACTACCCGTCCCGTTTCGTGCACATGACGGCAGGGGTGGCGCTGCCGCTCACGGCCGCTGCTCCCGCCGTCTATCTGATCGGCCGTGCGATCGCCTGATGCCGGGCGTCCCCGACGTTCCCTCACTCACACTCACCGCGTCCGGGGAACCGGCCGGGCCGCCCGCTCGTCGATCACTCCGGGCGCGCCGCACGGCGGCAGTAGGCTCACGCCCACAGGGGTCAGGCCGAGTGGGGGAACAACAGGCATGCGAGCACTGCGAATACTGCTGATCATCGCCGTGGTGCTGGGCGGTGTCTTCGTCGCCGTGGACCGCACCGCCGTGCATTTCGCGGAGTCGGAGGCCGAGGGCCGGATCGCCTTCGGCGGCGTGGAGTCCGGACCGACCCGGGTCTCGATCAAGGGCTTCCCCTTTCTGACCCAGGCGGCCAGGGCGGAGTTCGACCGCGTCGACGTCACGGTCGACGACGTCCAGGCCGGAGCGGCCGGGCGGGAGATCCGGATCCGGAAGATCCAGGCCCAGCTGCACCAGGTGAAGGTGGGCGACGGGTACACCAGCGCGACGGCCGCCCGGGCCACCGGGACGGCCTTCCTGTCGTACGAAGCGCTCACCGCGGCGGCGGACGACGGTGTCTCGGTCGCCTACGGGGGCGACGGCAAGGTCAAGGTCACCGGCTCGGTCGAGATCCCGCTGCTGGGCGAGACGGTCACGCGCAGCGTGCTCTCCACGGTCACCCTGGTCGACGGGGACACCGTCAAGGTGCACGCCGACGAGGTCCCGGGTGAGGGCATCCCCGGGCTGGAGGGCCTGGTCAGGAAGAAGACGGACTTCGACCGCGAGATCGCGGGCCTGCCCGACGGCCTGAAGATGGAGAAGATCGAGGTGGCGCCGGGCGGCCTGGAGATATCCATGACCGGCGCCGACATCCGGCTCGCCGGCTGACGGCACGGCACGGCACGGCCCAGGCGCCAGGGGTAACCCCGTGCGGCCGGGGTAGGGGTCCGCGAAGGCGGCCCGGACGGCCGATCCAGATAATGAGACGAGCTCGTCCGTTCCGCAGATGGCCGCCGGCCGGCGGTCGCCCGCGCCCCGGCCGGCGAAGGCGCCGGACCCGCCCCTGTCTCGCATTCCGGACGATCGTGTCTCATCATCCGACACGACGGTGACATCTCCGGCCGTACCTCCCTACGATCGGACGCATGAAGCGACAGGCGGACCTCACGAAGCGGCGGGCAGTAGACCTGTGCCGCGTCGCCGCCATGCTCTGTCGCACCTTCTGAGCGGGACCCTCTCCCGTTTTCCCCGGCCCTTCGACCACGTCAGGGCCGAACCCGTGCCTTCCGTACGCGTTCCGCTCCCAGCCCCTGCGCGTACACCTCGCACTCCGCACACCGCATCACCCCGCCGCAGACTGCCCCGGAGGAGAAACACATGAGCCGCGCAGACGTTCTGGTCGACGCCGACTGGGTCGAGGCCCACATCGACGACCCGCAGGTCGCCATCGTCGAGGTCGACGAGGACACCTCGGCGTACGAGAAGAACCACATCAAGAACGCGATCCGGATCGACTGGACCAAGGACCTCCAGGACCCGGTCCGCCGTGACTTCGTCGACCAGGCCGGCTTCGAGAAGCTCCTGTCCGAGAAGGGCATCGGCAACGACACGCTGGTCGTCCTCTACGGCGGCAACAACAACTGGTTCGCCTCGTACGCGTACTGGTACTTCAAGCTGTACGGCCACGAGAACGTCAAGCTGCTCGACGGCGGCCGCAAGAAGTGGGAGCTCGACTCCCGCGACCTGACCGACGCCGTCCCGACGCGCCCGGCCACCCAGTACAAGGCCAAGGCCCAGGACGAGTCGATCCGCGCCTACCGCGACGACGTCGTGAAGGCCATCGGCAGCCAGAACCTCGTCGACGTGCGGTCGCCCGACGAGTTCAGCGGCAAGCTGCTCGCCCCGGCGCACCTCCCGCAGGAGCAGTCGCAGCGTCCCGGCCACGTGCCGAGCGCCCGCAACATCCCGTGGTCGAAGAACGCCAACGACGACGGCACGTTCAAGTCGGACGACGAGCTCAAGGCCCTCTACGAGGACGAGCAGGTCGACCTGGCCAAGGACACCATCGCGTACTGCCGCATCGGTGAGCGCTCCGCGCTCACCTGGTTCGTCCTGCACGAGCTGCTCGGCCAGGAGAACGTCAAGAACTACGACGGTTCGTGGACCGAGTACGGCTCCCTCGTGGGCGTGCCGATCGAGCTCGGCGCCAACAAGTAATTCCGCAGGACCCGATCAGCAGGACCCCGACCCGAAGGACAGAACACCATGTGTGGAGCACAGGCCGGCGGCCCCGACGCTTCGACGATCAAGCCGGGCGAGACGACCATCCAGGGCAGCGTGACCCGCGACGGCGAGCCCGTCACCGGCTACGTCCGTCTGCTGGACTCGACCGGTGAGTTCACCGCCGAGGTCCCGACCTCGGCGACCGGACAGTTCCGCTTCTACGCGGCCGAGGGCACCTGGACGCTCCGCGCCCTGGTCCCGGGCGGCACCGCCGACCGCACGGTCGTGGCGCAGACCGGTGGCCTCGCCGAGGTCGCCATCGCCGTGTAGTTCACGCGCACATACGGCCGGAGGGCCGCACCCCAGGGGGTTGGACGCCACCTGAACAGGGGTGCGGTCCTTCGTGCCGTCCGCGTTCGCGTCCGCGCCGAAGAGCTCTACGCTGGAAGCATGTACGCCCGGCGCAGGCGCGTCTATTTTCTGATGATGGGCGGATGCCTCTTCCTCTTCGTCTCCGCCTGGGCCTTCGTGCGTCTGTGGTCCGTCCCGGCCGCCGTGGCGATGTGCGTGGTCGCCATGGTCATACCGCCCGTCGCCGCGATCGTCGCCAACCGCCGGGGGCCCGAGGACCGTTGGTGGGACGACCCTTCCCGCGCCGCCCGGCCCCCTGATCCCCGCACCCAGGGCGAGCGGCCGCGTCCGCCCGGCGAGCGGCCCCGGGCGCCGCGGGAGCGACGCACGGGTGACCGGGTCTCGGACGAGTGGTGGGACGAGCTCGACGGCAGGGACCACCGACGCTAGGACCACCCCGCCAGGAGTCAGTAGACGAGGGCCTGGGTGCCGTCCGCCATGGCCTCCTGCACGAAGACCTGGGCGCCGGCGATCCGTACGCCCTCCAGGACGTCCTTCTCCGTGATGTCGCGCCGCGCCGCGCACTGCGTGCAGAGCGTGATCCCGCCGCCCGCCAGGATCGAGTCGATCAGATCGGGCAACGGCGCGGAGTGCGGCAGTTCGAATTCGGCGGCGCGTCCCGGCAGGGCGAACCAGGCGGACTCGCCGGTCAGCCACAGGGAGACCTCGACCCCGCTGGCGACGGCCACGGCCGCCACGGTGAAGGCCTGCGAGCAGCGCTCGGCGGCGTCGGCCCCGGCGGTCACCTTGATCACGAGCTTCTTCGGCATGTACCGAACTGTAATCCTCGGCCGGGCAACCTCCCCTGTGACCTGTGGGTCAGTTGTGTGCGCAGGTAATGGAACCCGCGCCTCAGGTCTCTTGGGGGGGACCCTTTTGGAACCGAACGACACCATTTCCGGCCTGCCGGCCGAGCCGCCGGCCGCCGCCCCGGAACGGAAGCGTCCACGGGGACGTACCACCCTGCTGATCGCCGCCGCAGCCCTGCTCGGCATCTGCGGCGGCACAGCGGTCGGCTACGGCATCCAGGCGGAACGGCCTCCGACGCCGCTGCCCGCGCTGTCGCAGCCGGAGCTGGCCTACCCGGCGAAGGCGCTCCCCGCGGACAAGGCCCCGGCCCCGCTGCCCGCCTCGCAGGACCGGCAGGTCAGGACGGACGGCGATCTGCGCAAGCTGCTCATCGACCGCCCGGCCGGCTGGAGCGACAACAAGGACGCGGACTGGCTGAACGACGGCTGGATGACCGTGGGCGAACTCGCGCGCGACTTCAGGGAGGAGGACTACATGTTCGAGTACTTCCTGGAGTCCGACATCCGCCGGGTCGTTGGCGCCTCGTGGGTGAAGGGCGCGGACCGTGAGGTCGAGATCCGGCTCGTCCAGTTCGCCTCCGGGGTGGGCACGTCCGCCGCGGATTTCGCCGGCGGCCAGCGCTCGTACATGGGGGACCCGGAGCAGGGTGCGGGCAACGAGGGCGATCCGGTCAAGGGGAGCGGTGAGGGCCGTTATTACCTCTACGAGGTGGAACGGGAGCCCGGCTACGAGCCCTTGTACCAGGCCAGAGCCCTCATGAATCGTGGCGACATCATGATCGAGATCAATCTGTACGACAGCCGGCCGATCAGCAAGAAGGACATCCGGACGCTGGCCGAGCAACAGCTGGAGCGCCTGTGAACGACACGAACCGGCCCGGCCCGTCCGAGGCGGCCGCGCTCCCGGAGCCGTCCGGCGCCCCGGAAGCGCCCGGCACCCGGGCACCTGCCGCAGGTCCCGGACGGGCGCGGCGGATCCTGCTCACCGTCCTGCCGTTCGTGCTGGTGCTCGGAGCGGTCGGCGGCGCGGCGGCGTACACGAAGATCACGGTCGACGGCGCCGAACGCAGCGTGGAGACCACTGTCTGGAGGGTGTCCGACCGCAAGCCCGGCAAGGACCCCGCGCGGGACACCAGCCGGGGCAGGGCCGACACCGCGCTCAGCAAGCTGATGCTGCCAGTGCCTGACGGCTACCGGCTCGGCCCGGACACCGGGGAGCACGGCAACGACGACGAGATGGACGGAGAGCGGGCCGTCGCCGCGATGAAGGAGTCCAACCGCGGGCTGGCGGGCAAGGAGCGCCGTGCGTACGACAAGCGGATCGACAAGCTCCGCGTGCAGGGCCTCGCCGTTCGTTCGTACGTCACCGAGGAGCACGACCTGGAGGTGCACGCCGAGATCGTGCGGATGAAGGACAAGAAGGCCGTGCGGGACTTCTACACCTTTCAGACGGGGCTGTTCGACGCCCTCGGCATCTTCCGCGAGGGCCCGAAGGTGAAGGGCCACACCCGGAAGGCGGCCTGCTATCTGCAGCCCGAGGACAGTGACAGCGAGATCGAGGACATGGTGTGCGCGGCCTATGACGGTGAGCTGAGCATCAGCTACTCGGCATCGGGCATCAAGCCCGTCGACAAGGCGGCCGTCGCCGAGCTGCTGAAGGACCAGCTGGACCACATCACGTCCCCGGGGGAGTACGTATGACCGAGCAGACGGCCGAACCGACCGAGGTGGCCGCTCCCGCACCGGACCTGCCCCCGGTCCCGCAGGATCCGCCGCGGATCCCCGCGGAGGACCCCGCCCCCGCGGCGCCCCGCCCGCCGCGCCGCGCCCTGCGGGCGGCTCTCCGGTGGACGGCCGCCGTGCTGGTGCTCGGCGGGCTCGGCACGGGCACGGCCGCCGGCATCACGGCGATGGAGCGCACCGACGTGCCGGGTCTCGCGACCCGGGACGACGGGCGTTGGGACTACCCGGCGCTGAGCCTTCCGGCCCTGCCCGCCGGTGCGCCCCGGCCCTTCACCGACTTCAACACGGCGGAGGTCCACCACGCGGACCTGCGGCGTCTGCTGCTGCCCGCGCCCACCGGGGCCACCGTGGACAAGGAGCTCGACGGCGGCTGGGTGGACATCGCTCGTTACGTCGCCGAGTACGGCAAGGACGACCGGGCCGCTCTGACCGAGCAGCTCGAGAACTCCGCCCCGCGGCACATCGCGGCCCGTGGCTGGACGATGCCGGACGGCACCTCGTCCCGGGTCTATCTGCTCCAGTTCAACTCGGTGGCCTACTCCACGGAGTTCCAGGACAACCTCTTCGACAACGGCTCCCTGCCCCTTCCCCTCGCCGGGATGGACGAGCCCGACTTCGACGAGGGGTGGAGCGCCACCGCCGGAGCGGAATTCACCGCCGCGCACGCGTACACCGAGCCCGGGCCCTACGGCGCTGAGCAGGTCCGCCACGCGTATGTGCTGGCCGGCGACACCCTCGCACTGGTCGTCCACACCCGCAAGGGCGAGGCCGGCACGGATGCGGTTCCGTTCCATCAGACCGTCGTCCTGCAGAACCAGCTCCTGGGCTGAGCGGCCGCGCCCGGGAAACCCCGGGCCGCCGCGCCGGGCCCCCACCCATTAGGCTGGGGGCCCGGCCGCCCGCTGCCGTCATGTCGTTCGTTCCGAGGAGCTCCCGTGCTTGAGGCCTTCTTCTCCGCCCTGCTGGTCCTGGTCTGCGTCGGCGTGCTCGCCTTCGCCGTCGTGACCGTGAAGAAGCTGTACCAGGGCCAGCGCTGACCCTCGCCGAACACTTTCCGTACACGTACACCCTCACAGATCGTCTGAGCCGCTCATGATCGAGATTCCGTCCGACCTTCACCCGGACCTCGTGCCGCTGGCCTTCCTCCTCGGTAACTGGGCGGGTGCGGGCGTCTCCGACTTCCCCGGTGCCGAGAAGTGCAACTTCGGCCAGGAGGTCACCTTCAGCCACGACGGCCGTGACTTCCTCGAGTACGTCTCGCACTCCTGGGTGCTGGACGCCGAGGGCAAGCAGGTCAAGCCGCTGGAGTCCGAGTCCGGATACTGGCGCATCGACAAGGACCGCAAGGTCGAGATCGTCATGGTCCGCGACCAGGGCATCGTCGAGGTCTGGTACGGCGAGCTGGCGAAGCAGAAGCCGCAGATCGACATCGTCACCGACGCGGTGGCCCGCACGGCGGCCTCCGGCCCGTACAGCGGCGGCAAGCGTCTCTACGGCTACGTGAACAGCGACCTGATGTGGGTCGGCGAGAAGTCGACCCCCGACGTGGAGCTGCGGCCGTACATGTCGGCGCACCTGAAGAAGGTCGTCACCCCGGAAGAGGTCGCCGCCATGGCGAAGAGCCTCGGGGACATGCCGGACGACGGCATCGCGTTCTTCAAGTAGGCCCCGCCAGAGCCGTCGCAGGTCCCGGCCCGGTGGGCCGGGGCTCGCTCCGCCCTACACTGGGCATGTGGTGAGCACCGACTGGAAGACCGATCTTCGGCAGCGTGGCTACCGGCTGACGCCTCAGCGCCAGCTCGTTCTGGAGGCCGTGGACAAGCTGGAGCACGCGACGCCCGACGACATCCTCTGCGAGGTGCGCAGGACGGCGGCGGGCGTGAACATCTCCACCGTCTACCGGACCCTGGAGCTCCTCGAGGAGCTCGGGCTGGTCAGCCATGCCCACCTCGGGCACGGCGCCCCGACCTACCACCTCGCGGACCGCCACCACCACATCCACCTCGTCTGCCGGGACTGCACGGACGTCATCGAGGCCGACGTCGACGTGGTCGCCGACTTCACGGCGAAGCTGCGGGACACCTTCGGCTTCGAGACCGACATGAAGCACTTCGCGATCTTCGGGCGCTGCGCCGACTGCGCGGCGAAGGCCGGTGCGGTGACAGGACCCTAGCCAGGTCCACGCGGGTCGTACGCTGGTCGCATGAAGAGCCCCTTGCTGTCCCTGCCCGGCGCCGTCCCCGCCGAGGGGCGCGACGAAGGCGTCGCCGCGCACTACGGCGACCTGTTCCGTGAGCAACGCGCACTCGCCGACGGCAGTGGCCTCGTCGACCTCTCGCACCGCGGGGTCGTCACGGTCACCGGCGACGACCGGCTGGCCTGGCTGCACCTGCTGCTCACCCAGCACGTCAGCGACCTCGCGCCGAACCAGGCGACCGAGGCGCTGATCCTCTCCGCCAACGGGCACATCGAACACGCCCTCTATCTGGTCGACGACGGCACGACGGTGTGGATGCACTCCGAGCCGGAGACCCAGGGCGAGCTGATCGCGTACCTGGAGTCGATGAAGTTCTTCTACCGGGTCGAGGTCGCCGACCGCACCGAGGACATCGCCGTCGTGCACCTTCCGGCCGGGTCCATCGCCGAGGTCCCCGACGGCGCCGCCGTGCGGGAGACGGCGCACGGCCGCGACCTCTTCCTGCCGCGGGCCGACCTGGAGGCGTACGCCACCGGGCACGGCCCGGTGGCCGGGATCCTGGCGTACGAGGCGCTGCGCGTCGAGGCGCACCGCCCGCGTCTGAACTTCGAGACCGACCACCGCACCATCCCGCACGAGCTGGGCTGGATCGGCAGTGCCGTGCACCTCCAGAAGGGCTGCTACCGGGGTCAGGAGACGGTCGCCCGTGTCCACAACCTGGGGAAGCCGCCGCGCCGCCTCGTCTTCCTGCACCTCGACGGCAGCGAGGTGCACCTGCCGGGCCACGGGACGCCGGTCAGGCTCGCCGCCGACGGCCAGGAGGGCCGCCAGCTCGGCTTCATCACCACCTCGGCACGCCACCACGAGCTGGGGCCGATCGCCCTGGCCCTGGTGAAGCGGAACGTCGCGGTGGACGCGGAGCTGATCGCGGGGGACACCGCGGCGGCCCAGGAGACGGTCGTCGAGCCGTAGGCCGCGGGCCCTGGAGTCCGCTACACCTCGACGAGCACGGTGAACGGGCCGTGGTTCGTGAGCGAGACGCGCATGTCCGCTCCGAACCGGCCCGTCTCCACCCGCGCCCCGAGGGCGCGCAGCCGCGCCACCACCTCGTCGACCAGCGGCTCGGCGACCTCGCCCGGCGCGGCGGCGTTCCACGTGGGCCTGCGGCCCTTCCTGGCGTCCCCGTAGAGAGTGAACTGCGAAATGACCAAAAGCGGTGCATTCACGTCCGAGCAGGACTTCTCGCCCTCCAGGATCCGCAGGGTCCACAGCTTGCGGGCGAGCTGCGCCGCCTTCTCCGCCGTGTCGCCGTGAGTGACCCCCACCAGCACACACAGGCCCTCGCCGACGATCTCGCCGACCGTTCCGGTCCCCGACGGATCGTCCCCGGCGCCCGCCACGGTGACGCTCGCGCCGTCCACTCTCTGTATCACTGCACGCATACAGACCAACCTATCTTGGGCTGAACGGGTACAGAGCACCTGCGTGAACACCGTGCGTAGTGGCACCATGCACGGTGTCGGTGTGCCGACGCACCGGTCGAGGGGACGGAACATCATGACGACACATGGAACCGGGCCATCACCCGGTGCCGTACCAGGGACACGTACAGCTGCCGGCCTGCGGCCTCCGGTGCAGCGGACCGGTACCGCGCCGCCCGGCCAGCTGCCCGCCCCACCGCTCGTACAGCTGCATGGAGCGGTGTCCGTGCCCGGACAGACCGGGGGCGGTGCGGTCGAAGGACTGGCCTCCGTCCGCCCGCAGCCCGAATTCGGGGGCCTGCGGCTGCCGGACCTGCGTTCCCTGCGCCGGGGCGCCCAGCGCGACGAGGCGGACCTCAGCTACGTGCGCCGTCTGGTCCAGGGCCGGATCGACATCCTGCGCGCCGAGCTCGCCCGCCGGGTGGACCCCGAGTCGCCCGTCGTGGACCGGCTCTCGGAGATCCTCGCCGACACCCCGTCCGTCCACCGCTCCTCGGCCCGGCACGTCACCCTCACCACGCCGCGCAGCGACGAGTACCGCCGGCTGGCGGCGGACACGCTCGCGGAGGTCGGGCTCTCCGACCTCGACGCCCGGACGGACGAGGAGCTCCTCACCGCCATGGGACGGCTCGTCCGCTACGAGCGGCAGGTGTCCCGGCGCCGTCACCGGCTCCAGCGGACCGTCGACGATTGCAGCGCGGAGATCGCCCGCAGGTACCGTGACGGGGAAGCACAAGTAGAGGACCTGCTCGCCTGAGGTGATCCTTCCGGGGGCGGGTCACGCCCGTCCCCGGAAGGCCACCAGCCCCATGAGCTCCTCCATAGCCTCGTACGCGTCCTCGTCGTCCGTGCCCCCGGTCCTGGCCGAGGTCGTGCGGTCCGGCTTCACCGAGGGACATCACAGGGGGTCGCTGGTCGTCCTGGCGGCGGACGGGAGCGTGGAGCTCGCGCTGGGCGACCCGGCGGCCCCGGTCTTCCCGCGCTCGTCCAACAAGCCGATGCAGGCCGCCGCGATCCTCCGGGCCGGTCTCGATCTCTCCGGCGAGCGGCTGGCGCTGGCGGCCGCGAGCCATTCGGGCGAGGCGTTCCACCTCGACCTGGTCCGGACGATGCTCGCCGAGCACGGGCTGAAGCCGGACGACCTGCGGACGCCGCCCGATCTGCCCCTGGACCCGGTCGAGGCGGAGGCATATCTCGCCGCCGGGGGTGTGCGGGAGCCGCTCACCATGAACTGCTCCGGCAAGCACGCGGCGATGCTCGCCGTCTGCGTACGCAACGGGTGGGACACCGCGACCTATCTCGACCCGGCCCACCCGCTGCAGCGGCTGGTCGGCGAGGTCGTCGCGGAGGCGGCGGGCGAGCCCGTCGCGTCGATCGGTACGGACGGCTGCGGGGCGCCGCTGATGGCGATCGGTCTGGTGGGCCTGGCCCGCGCGTTCCGGGCGTTCGTGCTGGCCGAGCCGGGCACGGCGGAGCGGCGGGTCGCGGACGCGATGCGGGCGCACCCGGAGTACGTCGCGGGCACGCGGCGGCCGGACACCTGGCTGATGCGGGAGGTGCCGGGCACGCTCTCCAAGATGGGCGCGGAGGCGGTCCAGGCGGTGGCCCTTCCGGACGGCAGGGCCCTGGCCTTCAAGATCGACGACGGCTCCACGCGCGCGCTCGGCCCGGTGCTGGCCCGCGCACTCGGACTGCTGGGCGTCGACGCCCCGGTGGTGTCCCGCATCGGACGGGCCCCGCTGCTGGGCGGCGGCGCCGAGGTCGGCGAGATCCGCGCGGCGTTCTGATCCGCGGGCCTGCCGGAAAACCGGGCGACACAGCCTGTGCCACGTGCCTAGCGTGGGCCGCATGAGCCTTGATCCGCGTACCGTCTCCGAAGCCGAATATCCCGACTGGATGCGTGCGGTGGGGACCGGGTTCCTCCGGGCGGCGTCGGTGCCGTCGGAGGAGGAGGTCGTGGTGCGCCTGGCCCATACCGATCTCTCCCGTGTCCAGGGGGTGTTCGACGCCGGACGCTGCGTCGCCACCTTCCGGTCGTTCGCGCAGGAGCTGACCGTCGTCGGCGGTGCGAAGGTGCCGGCCGACGCGGTCACGGGCGTGACCGTCACCCCCACGCACCGCCGGCGCGGGCTGCTCAGCCGGATGATGGCGGCGGACCTGGCGGCGGCGAAGGAGCGCGGCGACGTGGTCGCCTCGCTGATCGCCGCCGAGTACCCGATCTACGGACGGTACGGATTCGGGCCGGCCTCCTGGACCGCCGAGTGGGAGATCGACGTCCCCCGGGCGGGCCTGGACCCGCGCGGCCGGGTCCCCTCCGAGGCGGACGGCGGGCGGATCGAGCTGGTGGACGGAGCGGACGTACGCAAGCTGGGCCCCGAACTCCACGGCCGTCTCGCCGGGCGCAGCCACGGTGTCGTCTCCCGTGACGAGCGCTGGTGGCAGCGCAACACCGGTGTGGACGTCCCGGCGTCCGACAAGTGGGCGGAGCCGTTCTACGCGGTGTACCGCTCGGCGGACGGGGAGACGGACGGGCTGATCGTCTACCGCGCCGACGACAGGTGGGGCGACCGCAAGCAGCCGCTCAACACGGCGACGGTGGCCGACATGATCGCGACGACCGCGGCGGCGGAACGGGCCCTGTGGCACTTCGTCTGCTCCATCGACTGGATCACCACGGTCCGCTCGGGCTACCGCGCGCCCGACGACCTGCTCCCGCTCCTCCTCCCGGACCCGCGCGCCGCCCGCGTCGTGACCCAGGCGGACTGGCTGTGGCTGCGGCTCCTGGACGTCCCGCGGGCCCTGGAGGCACGTACGTACGCGGCCGAGGGCTCCCTGGTCCTGGACGTCCGGGACGGGGCGGGCCTGGCGGGCGGCCGTTTCCTGCTGGAGGCGTCACCGTCGGGCGCCTCGTGTGTGCCGACGACCCGGGGCGCCGACCTCACGCTGGACGTGGCGGAGCTGGCCACGCTCCACCTGGGCGACGAGTCGCCGGTGCGGCTGGCGGCGCTCGGCCGGCTCGACGAGCACCGCGCGGGGGCCGCGGCGACGGCGGACGCGGTGTTCCGGACACCACGGCGGGCGTGGTGTCCGGACGTCTTCTGAGGCTTCACCGGACGTCTTCCGAGGCTTCACCCCGGGCCTGCGGGCGTCAGTTCCCGAGGAAGTCCAGGAGGTCCTTGTTGAACCTCTCCTTGTCGCCGGGGACGAGCGCGATGCCGTGCGAGCCGCCCTCGTACACCTTGAGCGTCGCGTTCTTCACGAGCTGGGCGGCCTTGCGTCCGGTGGCATCGATCGGCACGATCTGGTCGTCGTCGCCGTGGACGACGAGCGTGGGGATGTCGAACTTCTTCAGGTCCTCGTGGAAGTCGGTCGCGGCGAAGGCGTCCACACAGTCCACGCCTCCCTCGATGGTCTGGGCCATGGCCATGTACCAGAAGGCGTCCTGGTTTCCCCGGGTGACCTTGTTGCCGTCCCGGTTCGCCCCGAAGAACCCGACGGCGGTGTCCTTCCAGAACTGCGAGCGTTCGGCCATGATGCCGTCCTTGATGCCGTCGAAGACCGACTGCGGAACGCCCTCCGGGTTGTCCGGGCCCTGGAGCATCAGCGGCGTGATCGCCGAGAGCAGCACGGCGGACCTGACACGGTCCGTGCCGTGGCGGCCGATGTAGCGGGCCAGCTCGCCGCCGCCCATCGAGTGGGCGACCAGCGTGACGTCCCGCAGGTCGAGCTGGGTGAGGAGGTCGTGGAGGTCGTCGGCGAAGGTGTCGAAGTCGTACCCGTCGTAGACGGGCGTCGAGCGCCCGTGGCCCCGGCGGTCGTGGGCGATGCCCCGGAAGCCCGCGTCCGCCACGGCCTTCAGCTGGTCCTGCCAGGCGTCGCCGTTCAGTGGCCAGCCGTGGATGAAGACCACGGGGCGGCCCGTGCCCCAGTCCTTGTAGAAGATGTCGACGCCGTCGCGGGTCGTGCAGGTCGGCATGATGAACCTCTCGGGTCTACGGCGGTCCGGAGCTTTCTCGTCCCCCGTTCCATCCTCCACACGGTGGCCCCGGCCGCACCTCGGTGCGGCGGGCCGACCGCCGGTCCCGGGGCGTTATCGCGTCCGCGCCCTGAAGAGCGCCCCTGACAGGGACACGGCCACCAGCAGGATCCCGGCCGCCCACGCGAGCGCGGTCCAGGGTGCGTTGCCGACGGGCTGGTCCAGGAGGAGGCCGCGGAGGGATTCGATGGCCGGGGTCACCGGCTGGTTGTCGGCGAAGCCGTGGAGCCAGCCCGGCATGCTGTCGACCGGGACGAACGCGCTGCTCGGGTACGGGAGGAACGACATGAAGAAGGTGAACCCGCCGGCCGCCTCCGGTGTGCGGGCGAGCAGTCCGATCGCCGCCGAGATCCAGGACAGCGCCACGATGTAGGCGAGGAGCACGGCGGCGACGGCGAGCCAGCCCGCAGGGGTGGCGGCGGGGCGGAAGCCGATGAGCAGGGCCACGGCGAAGACCAGCGTGGTGGAGACCAGATTGCGTACCGTGCTCGCGACGACATGGCCGGCCAGCACCGGCGTCCCGCCGATGTCCATGGAGCGGAAGCGGTCGATGATGCCGCCCTTCATGTCCTCGCTCACCGCCACGGCGGTGGTGGCGGAGCCGAAGCCGGCGCAGAGGAACAGGACGCCGGGGACGACGTACATGACGTACGAGTCGTAGTCCGCGCCCGTCTCGATCGCGCCGCCGAAGAAGTAGACGAAGATCAGCATCAGCATGATCGGCAGCATCATCGACGTGATGACGGCGTCGACGTTGCGGCGGCTGAGGATCAGGCTGCGGCCGGTCATGACCGTGGCGTGGGTCAGGGCTCCGGGTGCGTCAGACATGGGCGGGTGCCTCCGGCTTCTCCGCGGTGAGGGCGAGGAACACGTCGTCGAGGGTCGCGCTGTGCAGGGAGAAGCGGTCGACGTCGGTGCGGTGCGGGTCGATCTCGTCGAGCAGGGCGCGGGCGTGGGCGGCGGTGCCGTCCGTGGGGAGGCCCAGCGTGAGCGTCTCGGGGGAGTGGTGGACGGCGCGGCTCGCGAGCCGGAGGTAGGCCTCGCGGCTGCTGAGGACGAGGTCCAGACGGTGGCCCGCGACGCGTGACTTCAGGGCCTCCGGGGTGCCCTCGGCGACACTGCCGCCCTGGTGGAGGACGGTGATGCGGTCGGCGAGCTGGTCCGCCTCCTCCAGATACTGGGTGGTGAGCAGCACCGCGGCGCCCCGGCCGGCGAGATCGCGGACCACCTGCCAGAGTTCGCGGCGGCTGCGGGGGTCGAGGCCGGTGGTGGGCTCGTCGAGGAAGAAGACGCCGGGCTCGGGCGAGCCCACCAGTCCCGCCGCCAGGTCCAGGCGGCGCCGCATCCCCCCGGAGTACGTACGGGCCTGCCGGCGGGCCGCGTCGGCGAGTCCGAAGCGCACGAGGAGTTCCTCGGCGCGGCGCCGGGCCTGGTCACGGGGCAGACCGGACAGCCGCGCCATCATGCGCAGGTTCTCCTCGCCGGTCAGCGTCTCGTCCACGGCGGCGAACTGCCCGGTCAGGCTGATGGCGCGGCGCACCCGGCGCCGGTCGGTGACGACGTCGTACCCGGCGATGCGCGCCGTGCCGGAGTCGGCGGTGGTGAGGGTGGCGAGGATCCGCACGGTCGTGGTCTTGCCCGCGCCGTTGGGGCCGAGCAGCGCGTGGATTCCGGCACGGGCGACCTGGAGGCCGACGCCGTCCAGGACCCGGACCCGGGCCCCCGCCTTTCCGTAGGACTTGGTCAGGCCGTGCGCCTCGATCATGACGTCGTTCATGGCCGTCGACATGCTGATCCCCCTTATGCGTATGGCATACGCGTTATTGCGTAAGCATTACGCAAACCTAGGATGGTGGCAAGCCACGACCGGGGAAGGGCGGCTTTCGGTGACGGACAACAGCAGCGCGTCGGGCGGCACGGGCCTGCCGGCCAGCATCGAGGCCGCGTGGGGACTGCGTGACCGGCCGGTCAAGGGCCCGAAGCCCGGCCTGTCGCTGGACCGCATCGTCGCCGCGGCCGTGGAGGTGGCGGCGTCGGAGGGACTCCCGGCCGTCTCGATGGGCCGGGTCGCCAAGGAGCTCGGCGCCTCCACGATGTCCCTCTACCGCTATGTCTCGGCCAAGGAGGAGCTCTACGTCCTCATGCAGGAGGCGGTCATGGGCCTCCCCGAACCGCTCCCCGCGCTGGAGGCGGGAGCGGGCTGGCGGGAGGCGACCAGCCAGTGGGCATGGGCCCAGCGACGGATGTTCCAGCGCCACCTGTGGTCCCTGCGCATCCCGATCTCGGGTCCGCCGGCCAGCCCCCGCTCGGTCGCCTGGTGGGAGCAGGGCCTCCAGGCACTGGAGGACAGCGGACTGGGCGAGGGCGACAAGATCTCGGTCATCCTCCTCGTCTCGGGCTTCGTGCGGAACGAGGCCCTGCTGATGAGCGACCTCGCCGCCGCCGTCGAGGCGAAGGGCGTCTCGCCCCTGGAGGTGATGGGGCAGTGGGAGCGGACGGTGCAGCGGCTCGTCGACCCCGTCCGCCACCCGGCGCTGTCCAGACTGCTGGCCACCGACGTCCTGAGCCAGGCGGACGAACCCGACTACGACTTCGTGTTCGGTCTCGAACGGATCCTGGACGGTGTCGAGGCGCTGATCGAGAAGGACGCACCGTCATGAGCGCGGAGAAGTTCAGCCTGCGTGAGCGGAAGAAGCAGCTGACCTACGAGGCCGTCTCCGAGGCCGCGATCTCGATGTTCCTCGAACGGGGCTTCGACAAGGTCTCGGTGGCCGAGGTGGCGGCGGCGGCCGGCATCTCGAAGCCGACGCTGTTCCGCTACTTCCCCGCCAAGGAGGATCTGGTCCTGCACCGGTTCGCCGACCACGAGGACGAGGCCGCCCGCGTCGTCACCGGCCGGCCGGACGGCACCTCCCCCCTGGACGCGCTGCGCCGCCACTTCCTCGACGGACTGGACCGCCGCGACCCGGTGACCGGTCTCTGCGACCACCCGGACGTACTGGCCTTCCACCGCCTGCTCTACGGGACCCCGTCGCTCGTCGCCCGCCTGTACGCCTACCAGGGCCGCTCCGAAGCGGCGCTCGCCCGCGCCCTCGACCCCGGCACGCCTGTGGCGGCGCGGCTCGCGGCGGGCCAGATCATCGCCGTGCTGCGGATCCTGGCCGGGGAGAACTGGCGGCGGATCGACGCGGGGGAGAGCACCGGCCAGGTCCACGCGGACGCGGTGGAGGCTGCCGCCCTGGCCTTCGCCCAGCTGGAGAGCGGGCTGCTCACGCGTCTCCCGGAGTGATGCCGAACGGCCCGTGCAGATCAGCCGGTTCGCGAAAATGCACGCCGGTCATGCCGAGTGCGACGGCCGCGTCGACGTTCTCCCGGCTGTCGTCCACGAAGAGGCAGCGGTCCATCGGCACTCCGGCCCGTGCGGCGGCGATCCGGTAGATCGCGGGGTCCGGCTTGGCGACGCCCTCGACGGCGCTGCTGACCACATGGTGGGCCAGGTCCGTGAGCCCCAGGGCGGCGAGGTCCTCGGCCAGCCGGGGTGTGGCGTTGGTGACGAGCACCAGCGGTACGCGGGCCCGTATCCGGCGCAGCAGCGCGACGACCGTACCGTCCGCCCGGAACGGCGCCTGGGCGAGCGCCCTGCTCAGTTCCCGGGCCTTGGCCCCGCCGACCCGGCGGGCGAGAGCGAGCGAGATGACCCCGGCCCACTCCTCCAGGGTGATCCGGCCGAGGAGGAGCGGGAGGTCGACCTCGGGGGCGTACGCGATCTCCTCCGTGGTGCCCTCCGGCAGCCCGGCCGCCCGCTCCAGTGCGGCCAGGTGCGTCACGTCGTAGAAGCGGACCACGTTGTCGAGGTCGCACAGCACGGCGTCGTAGGCCAGGCCGTCCGTCACCGCTCGCTCTTCTCCGGGACGTCCGGGACCGCTCCGTACAGCCTCGGCACCCGGCGCCTGATCACTACGGGGCCGGCGTCCTCGCCCGGCCTCCGGTCCACGGCCTCACACATCCCGGCCGGCTTCTCGGGCCGCGCGCTCCAGCCGGCTCCGATGGTCCGCCCACCAGGCGGCGTCGCCCGGCGGGATGCTGTCGTTGCCCTTGTTCATCCCCACGGCGCCGTCGATGAGTTCCCGGACGATGTCGGCGTGTCCGGCATGCCGGTGCGTGTCGCCGATCACGCGGACCACGGCGTGGTGCAGCGTCACCTCGGCCCGGTGGCTCGGCCACCACGGGACGGTGCCGACCGTGTCCAGCGGCAGCGCGTCGAGCGTCGCGTCCGCGTGGGCCCAGGCCCGGTGGTAGAGCCCCACGACCTGCTCACGTGACTCGTCGGCGGTCGCCCACATGTCGGCGTTGGGCTCGGCCCCTTCCTCGACCCACGGCAGCGCCTCGCCGGACGGCCGCCCGAACGTGTCGCCGAGGTAGCCCAGTTCCACACTCGCCGCGTGCTTGATCAGGCCGAGGAGGTTCGTACCGGTCGGCGTCAGGGGGCGTCGCGCGTCGTACTCGGAGAGCCCTTCGAGCTTCCAGAGCAACGCGTCGCGAGCCGCCTGCAGATAGAAGTGCAGGTCGGCCTTGGCGTCAGATGCGGTCATGCAGACCACCCTCCCCCGCCCCGCCCGCCCCTGTCGACGGTCGTCGGGAAGTCAGGGAGGCTTACGCCTGTTTCGGGTGTCCGTAACTCCCCAATGACCGGAAAACCAGGTCGGCGGCTTCGGCGGGGGTGAGGGTTGTCGTGTCGACGACCTCGGCTTCGGCGTGCAGCCAGGTGCGGGCAGCCTCGGCGTAGGGCTCCAGGTACTGGAGGCGGAACGTGGAGGGGCCCAGTGCGAGGTCGCCCTCGATGCGGCCGCGGAGGGTGTCCTGGTCGGCGTGGAGGACGAAGTGCCGCACCGGGATCCCGTGCTGGGCGAGGCCCGCGCTGATCTCGCGCCAGTACTGCTCGACCAGGACGGTCATGGGCATCACCAGGGTGCCGCCGGTGTAGTCGAGTACATGGCGGGCGGTCTCGACCACGAGGGGCCGCCACGGCGGCCAGTCCTGGAAGTTGCCCGTCCAGGGCAACCCCGGCGTGATGTCCATGAGCGTCTCGCCGACCTTCTCGGCGTCGAACACCCGCGAGTCCGGGATCAGCCGCTGCACGAGCGCGCCGGTCGTCGTCTTGCCGGCGCCGTGGGTGCCGTTGAGCCATACGATCATGGGCTTGACGCTAGCGCCGCGCGGGGCGTGGGCGCCGGGGGTTGGGGACGGCGCTGTGACATGACGCGGAACACTTTTGCAAGCATGCGCTTGCAACAGTTAGCAAGGCGGGTGCAGTATCGACCCATGGCATCACTCAACGTCGGCAATCTCGGCGAGTACCTGCGTGAGCAGCGGCGTACCGCGCAGCTCTCCCTGCGGCAGCTCGCCGACGCCGCCGGGGTGTCCAATCCGTATCTCAGCCAGATCGAGCGCGGTCTGCGCAAGCCGAGTGCCGAGGTGCTGCAGCAGGTCGCCAAGGCTCTGCGGATCTCGGCCGAGACGCTCTACGTGCGGGCCGGGATCCTCGATGAGCGGGAGCGGGAGGAGCTGGAGACGCGGGCGGTCATACTGGCCGATCCGTCGATCAACGAGCGGCAGAAGAACGTGCTGCTGCAGATCTACGACTCCTTCCGCCGGGAGAACGGATTCGATGTCGCGCCCGACACCGGCGCCGGGTTCCACGGTGCCGCCGCCGCGGAGAGCAGAATCGACGCCGACGCGGAAAGCGGTGCCGACGCGGACGGTGCCGGTCCGGATGCCCGCGGCCCCCGCACGGCCGGCGGCAGTGATGCAGACCCACCAGCGAACTGACTTCTGATGATCCGGGAGGACCACAGTCATGGCCATCACCGATGACCTGCGCAAGACCCTCACCGACCCGACCCCCCTCTACTTCGCCGCCGGCACGGCCGACCTCGCCGTGGAGCAGGCGCGCAAGGTCCCCGCTCTGCTCGACCAGCTCAGGGCCGAGGCGCCCGAGCGGATCGAGGCCGTGCGCAACACCGACCCGAAGGCCGTCCAGGAGCGGGTCACCACGCAGGCCAAGGAGGCTCAGGCCACCGTGCAGGCGAAGGTGACCGAGGTCTTCGGGGCGCTGGACACCGACCTGAAGAAGTGGGGCGAGACCGCCCAGGACCTGGCCCTGCGGAGCGTCGGTGTGGCCGCCGAGTACGCCGTCCGCGCCCGGGAGACGTACGAGAAGGTCGCCGAACGCGGCGAGCAGAGCGTGCGGACGTGGCGCGGCGAGACGGCCGAGGAGATCGTCGAGATCGCCGCCGTCGTCGAGGCCGAGCCGAAGTCCGTGCCGAAGCAGAAGTCCGAGGCGGCGGCCAAGCCGGTGACCCCCGCGAAGTCGGTGACCCCTGTGAAGCCGGTCACCGCGAAGCCGGTGGCGCCCGCCGCGAAGAAGCCCGCGCCGAAGGCCGCCGAGTCCAAGGCGGCCCCCGCCGCGACGCCGAAGAAGACGGCGCCCGTGCGCAAGCCCGCGGCGAAGAAGACGACCCCGCCCTCCGCGAAGTAGCCCGAAGCGGCGGCTGAGGATTGCCGGAAGAACGGGCCGGGCACCTTTGGGGGTGCCCGGGTCGTTGTCCCGGTACCTTGGCCGCGAGGCGCTCATCCACTGACTAGGCGGTGCTCACCGTGTTGCTCGAAGCATTCGGCTCGATCCTCCAGCTGCTGTATCTGGCCATGCTCGTCCTGGCCGTGATCGCGCTGGTCTTCGCCGTGACGGCGCGGGAGGACGCCTACCGGGCCGCGGACAAGCAGAAGAAGTCGTTCTGGCTGATCATCCTCGGCGTCACGGTCTTCGTGAACCTCGTCATCCCGATCCTGTTCCTGCAGATCGCGGGCGTGATCGCGTCCATCGTCTTCATGGTGGACGTCCGGCCGGCGATCAAGGCCGTGTCGGGTGGTGGCGGCCGCAGCGGAGGCTCCAGCAGCGACGGACCGTACGGCCCCTACAACGGCGGGCGCTGAGCGCTCGCCGACGAGGCGGCACCGGGGCGGGAGCGCGACGCGCTCCTGCCCCTCGGTCGTATCCGGGCCTCGTCGCGTTCCAGCAGGAGGACCGCCACGTCGTCGGTCAGCTCGCCGCCGTTCAGCTCCTGCACCTGGGTGACCGCGGCCTCCAGCAGCGCCTCGCCGCCGAGCCCCTGGTCCAGCCGGCCGTTGACCATCGCGACCATGCCGTCCTGGCCCAGCCGCTGGGTGCCTTCCTGCCCGACGCGTCCCTCGATGAGCCCGTCGGTGTACATCATCAGGCTCCAGGAGCCGCCGAGCTCGACCTGCCGGCGTGGCCACCGGGCGTGCGGCAGCAGGCCGAGGGCCGGGCCGCCGTCCTCGTACGGGAGCAGGTGTGCGGCCCGTCCCCGGCGGGCGATCAGCGGTGCGGGGTGGCCCGCGATGCACAGGCCGGCGCGGCGGCCGTCGGGGGCGATGTCGACGGTGCAGAGCGTCGCGAAGATCTCCTCGCTCTGCCGCTCGTGCTCAAGGACCTGCTGAAGCGTGGAGAGCAGGGCGTCGCCGCAGAGCCCTGCCAGGGTGAGCGCCCGCCAGGCGATGCGCAGCTCGACGCCGAGCGCCGCCTCGTCCGGGCCGTGTCCGCAGACGTCGCCGATCATCGCGTGGACCGTGCCGTCCGGTGTGCGGACCGTGTCGTAGAAGTCCCCGCCGAGCAGGGCGCGGCTGCGGCCCGGCCGGTAGTGGGCGGCGAAGGCGAGATCGGAGCCTTCGAGGAGCGGGGTGGGCAGCAGTCCGCGTTCCAGCCGGGCGTTCTCCTGGGCGCGCAGCCGGGACTCGGTCAGCTGGTGCTGGGCGGTGTCCGCGCGCTTGCGCTCCACGGCGTACCGGATGGCGCGGCTGAGGAGGCGGCCGTCTAGCTCGTCGCGGAAGAGGTAGTCCTGGGCCCCGACCCGTACGGCCTCGGCGGCCCGCTCCGCGTCGTCCTCGGCGGTCAGCGCGAGGACGGCGTGGCGCGGCGCGATGCGCAGGACGTGCTTGAGGGCGGCGAGCTCGTCCGGCCGGCCGGGCTCGTCGTCGTCCCGGCCGTCGTTGCGCGCGGCGGCGGGCAGCGCGGCCGCCTCCAGGTCCAGGTCGAGCAGGATGCAGTCGACGTCGTCGGTGAGCAGCCGTCCGGCCTCGGTGAGGTTACGGGCGGTACGGACGCGGACCCGCGCCCCGGTCGTGGACGACAGCTCGGGGACGGCGAAGGTGCCCGCAGGGTCGTCCTCGATCACCAGGAGTGTGAGGTCGGCGCCGTGAGTGGTCTCCGCAGCGGGAACGGCACGTTGCTGCGGTACTGGTACGGGCATCGGTTCGGGTTTCCTTCCCTCCCCCCGAGGGCGCGGCGGGACGACGATCGACGACCCGCCGACGGGGACGATAGCGGTCCGCGGCAGGGGAACGGAATGGCGTCTGCCGATCATCCTTCGTCATATGCGCGGCCATAAGCCGCGTCACGCCACGGATCCGGCGTGCTGGGCGCGCACGAAACGGACATGTGGCCATGACAAACATCACGCGCCCACCACGCGTCGCGCACAATTCGCCGGCCGCCCCCGGAAGGCCTACTTGTCGGGCCGGACCACGCCCAGGATCTGCATGGTGCCGGCGCCCGTCAGCGTGACGTCCCGGCCGGGCCGGGGGGCGTGCACGATCGAGCCGTCGCCGACGTACATCCCGACGTGGCTGGCGTCGCTGTGGTAGATGATCAGGTCGCCGGGGCGCATGTCCTCGATGTCCACGCGGGGAAGCAGCCGCCACTGCTCCTGCGACGTCCGGGGGATCGGCTGCTCCGCCGCCGCCCAGGCCTGTGAGGTCAGCCCCGAGCAGTCGTACGAACCGGGGCCCTCGGCCCCCCATACGTACGGCTTGCCTATCTGGGCGGTCGCGAAGGCCACCGCCTGCTTGCCGGCGGCGCTCGCCTCGCGGTCGATGTCCTTCAGCGCGCCGGAGGAGAGCCAGGCGGCCTGTGCCGTGGAGGCGGCGTCCTTCTCCAACTGGAGGAGCCTGGCCCGCTCCTCCTTCGCCAGCCGCGATTCGATCTTCTCCGCCGCCGCGATCTGCCCGTCGATGCTCTTCTTGGCCTTGGCCTGCTTGGCGCGGCCGGCCTCGATCTTCTCCAGGTTGAGGCCGGCGTCCTTGGTGTAGGTCTCCAAGTCCTCCTGGGCCTGCTCCAGTTCGGTCAGCATGCCCTTGGTGGCCTGCTGGCCCTGCCTGGCCTGGTTGATGCCGTCCATGAAGAGGTCCGGATCGCCGCTCAGCATCAGCTGCGCGCCCGGGGGGAGTCCGCCGGTGCGGTACTGCTCGCGGGCCTGGGCACCTGCCCTGTCCTTCAGCTCGGCGATCCTGGCATGGCCGTCGGCGATCGACTTGGTCAGCCGGACGATCTCGGCGGACTGCTTCTTCGACTGCTCCTCGGCGAGGTTGTACGCGTCCGTCGCCGCCCCGGCCTTGCGGTAGAGGGTGTCGATCTCCTCGCGGACCTCTTCGAGGCTCTTCCTCGGGGAGGCGGAGGACGTGGCTGTGGGGCTGGGCTCGGGGACCGGGGCCGCCATGGCCTGGACCGGCGCGGTCAGCAGGGCCAGTGCGCAGACCAGGGTGATCGCGGCAGCGGCACAGTGGCGTCGGTTCACAAGCTCCCCCTCCGGGCGAATGGCAACGAAAGCCGTATCGCGTACATCTGACTTACCGTCAGTAACAATTCCGTGTCGACGCGATCGTGCCATGTCGTCCCGTAAAGCAACAGAGGTCCGTGTCACCCTCCCCGTCACACAGGGGGACGAACGGTGATCCGCCGGTGTTCCCGGATCCGCTGCCGTCCCGTACCGACGTGTTCCGGTCCGGTGCTGTTCACCCCGTGGCCGGCCGCAGTGCGGACCAGCGCACCGTGATCTCGCCCTGCCGCCACCGCCGTACGCCGTCTGTCAGGGGCCAGTCGGCGGAGACCGCGCGGACCGCCGTGATCCAGCGCTGCCGGGCGCCCAGCGACGCGTAAGGGGAGGCCGTGGCCCAGGCGCGGTCGAGGTCCCGCAGGAAGGCGTGGACGGGTTCGCCCGGCACATTGCGGTGGATCAGGGCCTTCGGGAGGCGTTCGGCCAGGTCGGAGGGGCGGTCCAGCGAGCCGAGCCGGGTCGCGAAGGTGACCGTGCGCGGGCCTTCGGGGCCGAGCGCGACCCACACGTGCCGGCGCCCGATCTCGTCGCAGGTGCCCTCGACCAGCAGTCCGCCCGGGGCGAGCCGGGCGCACAGCCGCTGCCAGACCGCGGCGACCTCGCCCTCGTCGTACTGGCGCAGCACGTTCGCGGCCCGGATGAGCAGCGGCCGGCCGGCGGTGGGGACCTCGAAGCCGCCGTGCACGAAGGTGAGGCCCTCGCGCTCGTACGGCTGTGCCGCCGCGACCCGGGCGGGATCGATCTCGACGCCCACGACGGCCGTGCGCGGCTCGGCGGTGCGCAGCCGCTCCAGCAGTTCGACGGCGGTCCAGGGGGCGGCGCCGTAACCCAGGTCGACCGCGACGGGGGCGTCGCTGCGGCGCAGCGCGGGGCCGTGGGTGGCGGCGATCCAGCGGTCCATGCGGCGCAGCCGGTTGGGGTTGGTGGTCCCGCGGGTCGCGGTGCCGATGGGGCGCTGGTGCATGCGAAGGAGCGTATGCGAAGCCGCGTCGGGTGGACGCGGGAGCAGACGGAGCGGCGTGCGGGGCCGACGGGCGTGGGAGCAGCCGTCCGGCGCGCCGGTGGCTTCGCAATGTTTTGGCAAAGTGGAAATGAAAGGCGGGGTTCCGCTGTTCTGCCACTTCGAAGGGGCCGTGTGCCTTGTACGTGTCATGCCCTGAGCGAGGAGGAGCGGACCCGTGAGCCAGTACGTCTCCCGGCTCGGCAGCAGCCGTGCGGCACCCCGTATCCGCTTCCCGGGCACCTTCGCCGGACACCGTAAGCCGCGCCGTGTCGCGATGCTCTCCGTGCACACCTCTCCGCTGCACCAGCCCGGCACGGGCGACGCCGGCGGTATGAACGTCTACATCGTGGAGCTGGCCAGGCGCCTCGCCGCGATCGGCATCGAGGTCGAGATCTTCACCCGGGCCACCACCGGCGGGCTGGCCCCCACGGTCGAACTGGCTCCCGGAGTCCTGGTCCGGCACGTGGACGCGGGCCCGTACGAGGGCCTCGCCAAGGAAGAGCTGCCCGCACAGCTCTGTGCCTTCACGCACGGCGTGATGCAGGCATGGGCAGGTCAGCGCCCCGGCTACTACGACCTGGTCCACTCCCACTACTGGCTCTCCGGCCAGGTCGGCTGGCTCGCCGCGCAGCGTTGGGGCGTCCCCCTCGTCCACGCCATGCACACCATGGCGAAGGTCAAGAACGCCGCGCTCGCCGAGGGCGACGCCCCCGAGCCGGCCGCCCGCGTCATCGGCGAGACCCAGATCGTGCACGCCTCCGACCGGCTCATCGCGAACACCGCGGGCGAGGCCGACGAGCTCTTCCGCTTCTACGACGCCGACCCGGAGTCCGTCGCCGTCGTGCACCCCGGGGTCAATCTGGAGCGCTTCCGCCCCGGCGACGGCCGCGCCGCCGCGCGCGCCCGCCTCGGACTGCCGCAGGACGCGCTGATCCCGCTCTTCGCCGGCCGCATCCAGCCGCTGAAGGCCCCGGACGTGCTGCTGCGTGCCGTCGCCGTGCTCCTGGACCGGGACCCCTCGCTGCGCTCGCGCATCCTCGTACCCGTCGTCGGAGGGCCCAGCGGCAGCGGCCTCGCCAAGCCGGAGGGCCTCCAGAAGCTCGCCGCCCGCCTCGGCATCGCCGACGTCGTACGGTTCCACCCACCGGTCGGCCAGGACCAGCTCGCCGACTGGTTCCGCGCGGCATCCGTCCTGGTCATGCCCTCGTACAACGAGTCCTTCGGACTGGTCGCCATAGAGGCCCAGGCGGCCGGCACACCCGTGGTCGCGGCGGCGGTGGGCGGTCTTCCGGTCGCCGTACGGGACGGAGTCAGCGGCTTCCTGATCCCCGGCCACGACCCGGAGGCGTACGCACAGGCGCTCAGCCGCTTCGCGGACAGCGCGGAGCTGGCCGGCCGGATGGGCGAGGCCGCGGCCCTCCACGCCCAGTCGTTCGGCTGGGACACAGCGGCCTCGGCGACCGCCGACGTGTACACGGCGGCCATGCACGACCACCGTCGCCGCGCCCGCACGCACCACGGCTGAGTCTCCAGCTGAGGACGCGGACGCGTTGTCGTACGCTCGCACCATGGCTGACGTATCCGACGAGGCAGCAGCGGCGCAGGTCATCGAAGCGACGCTGGAGGACGCGGAGCTCGAATGGGAGAGCCCCGGGCCCGGGAACTACGTCGTGAAGCTGCCCGGCACGCGCAAGCTGTCCACGACCTGTTCCCTGATCGTCGGGCAGCACTCCCTCTCCCTCAACGCGTTCGTCATCCGTCACCCCGACGAGAACGACGCGGCCGTGCACCGCTGGCTCCTGGAGCACAATCTCCGCCTCTTCGGTGTGAGTTACGCCATCGACCAGCTCGGTGACGTCTATCTCGTCGGCAAGCTCCCGCTCTCGGTCGTCACCCGCGACGAGCTCGACCGGCTGCTCGGCGCGGTCCTGGAGGCGGCGGACGGCGCGTTCAACCCGCTGCTGGAACTGGGCTTCGCGAGCGCGATCCGCAAGGAGTACACCTGGCGGGTGGAGCGCGGCGAGTCGACGCGCAACCTGGACGCCTTCACGCATCTGACGCAGCGCCCGTCCTGAGTCCGCTGGTTGAGGGGCGCGCTACGTGAGCCCCTCGATCGCCGCGACGAGCCTCGGCGCCACCTCGTTCCACGTCGTCTCCACGGCGTCGGGCCCCGCGCCGCGCGGCACCGTCTCGGTGAGCATGATCAGGTAGAGGTAGCTGCGGCAGAGGTCGATCCGGCGGCGTACGGCCGGGGTGAAGTCGAGCGGTGCGCCCGTCGCGGACGCGTATCCCGCGAGGAAGTCCAGGTCCGTCTCCGGGTCGCCGAAGAGCGACGTGGAGACGAGATCGGCGACGGGATCGCCCCAGAACATCCGCTCACCGTCGACGATCCCCCCGATGCGCCGGGCGCCGGGTCCCCCGGTCACCAGGACGTTGCCCTGCCAGAGGTCGAAGTGGACGAGGGCCGGCCGGGTGACCTCGTCCAGCACGTCCGACGCCCCGGCGAGCACCTCACGGATACGTCCCACGGGGTACGGCAGCCTCGCCCCGTACCTCTCGGCGTCGGCGAGCACGGCGTCGGTCATCGCCGTGAACGCCTCACGCCAGGTGGGGGAGAGCGGCCCCAGGGGCTCTGCGGGATAGCCGAAGCCGCCGGGGCCCGTCACGCCGTGCAACCGGCCGACGGCGCCGCCCAGCTCGGCGCGCAGGGCCCGTGTCTCGTCGGCCGTCAGGCCACCCCCGACGGCGCTCCAGGGCCGCCCGGGGCGCGCGGTCATGACGACGTACGCCCCGGCCGGCGCGCCGGGGTCGAGCTCGCTGTGCACGACTCGCGGGATGGTGGCTCCGGTCCCGGCGGCGGCGTCGTAGAAGGTGATCTCGTTGACGAGCAGGCGCTGTTCGTAGCTCAGCGCGGTGGAGTGCGCCGGAGGGATCTTCACCACCCAGTCCGTCCCGTCGCCGAAGGTCACGCGGGTGACGGTGTTGTACGTGCCCCCGGTGAGTGGCTCGACGGACGTGGGCTCGGGTGCTTCCACGGCCTCCAGTACGGCTGCTGTCGCTTCGACGGACACGGGCGGGGGGTCCCCTCTGTGGCTCACCTGCGGAGTCGACCACCCCACAGGAGCTTCACAGAGTGATCACGGCGCAGTCACGATCACATCCCGTGACCGTTCGGGGTGATCATCGGACAGGTGTCCGATCGTAGAGTGTCCTGCACTGCCACAGCCCTCCGTACCGGCCGCGAAGTACTGCCCGGGGAGAGGCTGTTGCTCCTTCAGACGGAGAGATGAACGAACCATGCGCGCCACCGCTGTACGCCGTACCGCCCTCGTCGCCGCCGCGGCCTCCATGACCCTGCTCGCCACCGCCTGCAGCGGCTCGGACTCCGACGCCAAGGGCGACGGCGGCACCTCGGGAGGCAAGGACGACGCCTCCTCCAAGCCCGCTGCGGTCAAGGCGCTGACGTCGGCCGAGCTGGAGAAGGTGTCGCTGGAGCAGGGTGACGTCGCGGGTTACAAGGTCTCGAAGACCGGCCCCGAGGACATCGCCCAGCCCGGGGACGTCACGGTCGACAAGAAGGAGTGCGAGCCGATCGGCTTCGCCTTCTACGGGGTGAAGCGGGGGACCCCGGCCGGGAACGCGGGGCGCAAGGTCGTCCAGGAGCCCAAGAAGGACGAGTCGGCCGACCCCGAGGACGCTCTCGCCGGCATGCTCGACATCACGTCGTCGCTGGTCACCCTGGCCTCGTACGAGGGTGACGGCGCGGCGAAGAGCCTCGCCGAGCTGCGTGACTCCGCCGCGAAGTGCACCGGCGGGTTCACCCTCACCATGAAGGGCTCCAAGCAGAAGGTCACCAAGCTGACCGAGGAGAAGGTGACGGGCGGCGAGGAGGCCCTCGCCTGGCGCGTGCAGATGGGAGAGGGCGACGAGGCCGCGCCCTTCAAGCTCGTGAGTCTGCGTCAGGGCGGCACGATCGCCACGTTCTTCTCCTTCAACCTCGGCAAGACGGGTGCGGACGCCGACTTCGACCGGCCGACCGCGGTGATCGACGCGCAGGTGAAGAAGCTCGGCTGAGCCCACGGCCGCCTCTCCGGGTCACGGCAGCGGTACGAGCCTGACCACGGTGACCGTCAGCACGGACCCGGAGACGTAGTAGAGGACGATGGCGCCGTACACCGTCGCCTCACGCCGGTCGCGTTCACGCTTCACGGCGGACGAGGCGTGTCCGTACGGATCGAGGGCCAGGGTGCGCGCCATCTCGTCCCGGAACGACTCGCCGTCGCGCATCTTGGCCAGGGTGTCGTCGGCGGGCGGTGCGTAGGAGATGCGGAAGCTCAAGCGACGTTCCGCCTCTCGGCCTCGTCCTGCGCCAGCCGGTCCAGGATCTGTTCGGCTTCGGGATCGGGTACGGACTCGAGCATCCAGTGCCGCATGACGGCCTGGATCTCGTGCACTCCGGCCTCGTTGATCGCGTGGTCGAACTCCTCGCGTCTCTCCTCGGGCAGGGCGGCACGGATCGCCGGGATGCTGTTGGGCACCTCGACCTCGGTGCCACCGACGAAGGTCTTCAGAGACTCGCCCATGATCGCTCTCCCCGATCTCCTTGCTCTCCGCGCCCCGCCCGCCTCCGCCGCCGAGGGCGTGCGCCTGGGCAACGGGCGGGTGTCCAGGTCACGTTAGCGGGTGCCGTCCTGCGGGGGAGCTCGACTGCCCGGCGAGTCGGGCGAGGTCGACGTCGAGGTGCGCGACGCGACCGGGCGGCGGCAACCTCGGGTCCCACCAACGGATGGCGTGAACCTCGTCGTTGGGCTCGAAGCCGCACCGCTCACGCGCTGTGCCGGCGAACAGGCGACCGCACTCGCGCCGTTGCGGCAGGACCAAGACGAACGACGCGTGGCCGACGAACCGCAGAGGACCGTCCGGTTCGTGCCCACTCTCCTCGACAGCTCCCGGACGGCGGCCTCTCGCGCGCTCTCACCGGGATCGATCGAGCCACCGGGGAGCTCCCAGACGTACCGGTGACGGGCGTGGACCATGAGCACGCCGCCCTGGTGCCACAGGGCCGTCAGCGCCAGGGGAGCCGTCGCACCCGGGCTGGAGGGAGACCAGGAGATTGCCATGGTTGTCGACTGCGAGCGGCTCGGCGGCGTGCGCAGTCATGCCCGGAGCCTTCCCTCGCTCACCGCCACCTGCACGACGACTGTGACGCCTCGGTGCCGGGCAGGTGCTCAAGCAACCGGCTGGCCGATGCCCGGCATGGCGAACTCGGAATCACCGCACCGGTACAGCAGCCCGCCGGGCCGCTCGTCGACCCGGCTCCAGGCCGAGCTCCTTTGAGGAGAAACGCCGCGCCCGCCCAAGGTCGCGCGCGGGCAGGCGGTCGCGGCTCTGCGCACCCGGCCAGAAGGTTCCTGCCGTCTGCGTCCATGCCTTCACTCTGCCGTGGGCGGGACGTGGTCCTGGTAAACGGCCCGGGCGGGGTGTTCCGTCGTTGGCGGTCTGGCACCGGCGTTGTCAGAACGGGGCGGTAAAGTACCTCCGCTCAGCGGCGCCATGCACGACGAACGAGAGCATGTGCATGTGAAATTGCGACAAAAGTCGCTTACCTCGCACCCGAGCGTGTGTACGCACCGTCACCCTTGCGTGTGATTTGCGTCACTCGTTTAATGTTGGATTAGGCTTGTGAGCTGCCCCCATGCGGGTTCTGCCGGGAAATCCGCGCAGATCAACATGTGGGCGACGGTCGCCATCCGGGTCTATGGCAGGCAAGATGGGCAGCGTCGCACAACGGGGAGCGTGACGCGTGTCACATAGCGACATTCAGCTTGCGTACGCGACAGTAACAAGCAACGGACATGGCGAAGGCCTCACCCACCGCTCGCGAGGCTTGGGGCAAGGCCTTCTTTCACACCGTCTGCAGCGTGGCCCCGGCCTTTAGGTCGGGGCTTTCGCGTTGTCAGCCCAGCGCGTCCCATCCGAGTTTGATGAGCGAGCCGATCGGGCCGAGCCAGCGAATCCACCTGTAGTGGCGATCCGCCTTCGTGCTGCAGCAGCATTTCCCGTCAGGCCGGTGAGCCATGGGATATCCCCTTCTGGGTCCACGGACTTCGCGAACTCCGCGGAGGCCAACGACGACTTGGACCCCAGGGGTAGGCGACAGAGTACCCGCGCGCAGACCCCGTCGACGCTGCCGCCGGGCGCCGACGCACACCCATGGGCTCGGCACTGAGTGCCACTCTGGGTGATCGCCCAAGATCATCTGAGTGACCGGGTAGGCGTACCAACGCCCCGGCCTGGCTCGTTGCCTGAGGTGCCGTCGGGAACGCCGTGCCGGTTCCTGGGTGACGAGTTACCTATCTCACACCATCACGCTCGAACTCCACGCAATTGCAGCCCGTGGAGTAGGGGCGAAAACCCGTCAGGACGCCTCTGACAAAGGGCGGTTACCCGTGCGTACGGCGCGCGCGGTGCGGCCACACCGGGACACCGCGGACGCAGAAACGGGCGGCCCGGGAGGGCCCCGGACACGGGCCTGGCCGCCCGGGCATACGCCATCGCCGCGGCCGGGCCGGCACGAGGCGGGGGGAGCGGGGGGAACAGCGCGATCGTCCTCCGCGAAGTGTCAGACTGAGGACTGGCTGCCGCGGTCGTTCCAGGCCAGTCGGTGTGCGCCGCTCACCGTCACCGGCACTATCCCGGCGAGTTCGTCCACGACGGCCGCGCGGCGCCGCACTTCCAAGAGGGGCGCCGCTGCCAGGGCATCCCACATCGAGTTACTCATCCCCGAAGGCACTCCACCGCCTAGACAAACCCGTCGCCACTGTGACGCCGCCACCTGCCTATGGCCGGCACGGGGGCAGGAACCATGGGCTCGGCGTATGAATCCTCCAGGCCCGGCGGCCGACCGCACGGAGAAGCCCCCCACCACGCGGAGAACCCGCAGATGGGGGGCTTGTTCAGCTCTGCTTACTTCTTCTTGCCCTGGTTCTTCACAGCCTCGATCGCGGCCTTCGCCGCCTCCGGGTCGAGGTACGTGCCGCCCGGGTTCAGGGGGCGGAAGTCGGCGTCCAGTTCGTATGTGAGCGGGATGCCGGTCGGGATGTTCAGGCCCGCGATGTCGGCGTCGGAGATGCCGTCGAGGTGCTTGACCAGGGCGCGCAGGCTGTTGCCGTGGGCGGCGACCAGGACCGTGCGGCCCGTCAGCAGGTCCGGGACGATGGCGTCGTACCAGTACGGCATCATGCGGATGACGACGTCCTTGAGGCACTCCGTGCGCGGGCGCAGCTCCGGCGGGATCGTCGCGTAGCGGGCGTCGTCGCTCTGCGAGAACTCGGTGCCGTCCTCGAGGGCGGGCGGCGGGGTGTCGTACGAGCGGCGCCAGAGCATGAACTGCTCCTCGCCGAACTCGGCGAGGGTCTGGGCCTTGTCCTTGCCCTGGAGGGCGCCGTAGTGGCGCTCGTTCAGGCGCCAGGAGCGGTGCACGGGGATCCAGTGGCGGTCCGCGGCCTCCAGCCCGAGCTGGGCGGTGCGGATCGCGCGCTTCTGGAGGGAGGTGTGTACGACGTCGGGGAGCAGGCCGGCGTCCTTGAGCAGCTCACCGCCGCGGACCGCCTCCTTCTCGCCCTTGTCGGTGAGGTCTACGTCCACCCATCCGGTGAACAGGTTCTTCGCGTTCCATTCGCTCTCGCCGTGGCGGAGGAGGATCAGCTTGTACGGTGCGTCGGCCATGGGTCCGAGCGTAATCGAACCCGCGCGCCCCACGCGCGCGCGGCCGAAGGGCGGACCGGGGGAGGTCCGGAGCGTGGGCCGGGGAGCGACTGTTGACGGGCGGCGTCAATCGAGTGGCAGGCGGGGACTCCGCTTTCGTAATGTTCGGACAGCCGTCGGGCCGCTTACACAGGCCGGCGGATGATCCGTACACGCACGTCCCGGGGGAGTGGCCCTATGTCTGTCGCTGGTCTCAGAAAGGCGGCACACGAGACGGTCGCCGGTCTCCCCAGGGAGTTCTGGTGGTTGTGGACCAGCACGCTGGTCAACCGCCTCGGGGCGTTCGTCGCCACGTTCATGGCGCTCTATCTGACCCTGGACCGCGGCTACTCGGCCTCGTACGCCGGTCTCGTCGCCTCCCTCCACGGGCTCGGCGGGGTCGTGTCGTCCCTGGGTGCCGGGGTGATGACGGACCGGCTCGGGCGCCGCCCGACCATGCTGATCGCGCAGCTCTCGACCGCCGTGTCCGTGGCCGTGCTCGGCTTCATGGTCCATCCGGTGGCGATCGCCGGTGTGGCCTTCGTCGTGGGTATGGCCAGCAACGCGTCCCGGCCGGCCGTGCAGGCGATGATGGCCGACATCGTCCGGCCCGAGGACCGGGTGCGGGCCTTCTCGTTGAACTACTGGGCCATCAACCTGGGGTTCGCCGTCTCGTCGGCCGGGGCGGGGTTCATCGCCGAGTACAGCTATCTGGCCGGGTTCCTGGGTGAGGCGGCTCTGACCCTGCTCTGCGCCGTCGTCGTCTTCCTCCGGGTGCCGGAATCCCGCCCCGAGGCGGCGCCCCGGGCCGCCGGGACGCGGGCACCGGATGACGTGAGGCTGGGTACGGTCCTGCGCGACGGGCGGTACATGGGTGTCGTCGGGTTGTCGTTCCTGGTCGCGCTGATCTTCCAGCAGGGTTACGTGGGCCTGCCGGTGGCCATGGGCACGGACGGGCTGTCCAGCTCCGACTTCGGCACGGCCATCGCCGTCAACGGCGTGCTGATCGTCGCCCTGCAGATCCCCGTCACCCGGTTCATCCAGCATCGCGACCCGCGCCGGCTGCTGATCCTCTCGTCCCTGATCGCGGGCTACGGATTCGGGCTGACCGCCTTCGCGGGATCGGTCGGAGTGTACGCCCTGACGGTGTGTGTCTGGACCCTGGCCGAGATCGTCAACGCGCCGACGCAGACGGGCATCGTCGTGCAGTTGTCACCGGCCCACGGCCGGGGCCGCTACCAGGGCATGTACACGATGTCGTGGTCGGTGGCGGCGCTCGTCGCCCCGCTGATGTCCGGCTTCGTGATCGACCACTACGGCGCCGCCTGGCTGTGGGGGACGTGCGCGGTCCTGGGGACGGTGGCCGCGTTCGGCTACTGGCTGCTGATGCGGAACCTGGACCTGCCGGAGCCCATGGTCGCCGCCTCGCCGGTGCCCGAGGGCCGGGCGGTCACCGAGCCCGCGGCCTGAGGGACGGAAGCCGGCCTGAGGAACAGAAGCCCGCTGCCCGAGGAACGGGAGCCCCGGGTATGCGGAACGCGGCGCCGCTGCCCCGCGACGGACACGTCCGTCGCGGGGCAGCGGCGCCGGATTCGGCCGGACTCAGCCGCCGCACTGGCACGGCGCGCCGGACTGGCAGCCGCACCCGCAGCCCGATCCGCAGCCGCAGGCTCCCAGCAACGGCAGACGCACCACTTCGGTCGGGGGCTCCTGCTGCTGGGGTTCGGTCATGGGGGAATCGGCCATGGTCCCTCCTCAGGGAGTACGACTCGACGGCGTACGGCACATGTACGGGGCACACATGCCGACGGCGGGGGCCGCAGGCATGCCGCGCCGCCCCCGCACCCCTTGCATGCCCAGCCCGGAGGGCGCATCAACGGCGCACGAGCGCGGGAACGGATGTGCGGCCGCCGGGAGGGCCGCGCCCCCTACGCCCCCTCGACCGGCGTCGCAGCCTGGATCTCGTCGGCGTGCTCGCCCGTGACCAGGTAGACGACCCGCTTGGCGACCGAGACGGCGTGGTCGGCGAAGCGCTCGTAGTAGCGGCCGAGCAGGGTGACGTCGACGGCGGTCTCGATGCCGTGCTTCCAGCGGTCGTCCATCAGGTGCTGGAACAGCGTGCGGTGCAGCAGGTCCATCTCGTCGTCGTCCTGCTCCAGCTGGAGCGCCAGGTCGACGTCCTTCGTGATGATCACCTCGGCGGCCTTCGCCATCAGCCGCTGGGCGAGCTGGCCCATCTCCAGGATGGTGGCGTGCAGGTCGTGCGGTACCGCCGACTGGGGGAAGCGCAGCCGCGCCAGCTTGGCGACGTGCTGGGCGAGGTCGCCCGAGCGCTCCAGGTCGGCGCTCATCCGCAGCGAGGTGACGACTATCCGCAGATCGGTCGCGACCGGCTGCTGGCGGGCCAGCAGCGCGATGGCACGGGCCTCCAGGTTGTGCTGGAGGTCGTCCACCTTCTGGTCCGCGGCGATCACGCTCTCGGCGAGCTTGAGATCGGCGTCGAGCATGGACGTCGTGGCCCGGCCGATCGCCGAGCCGACGAGCCTGGCCATCTCGACCAGGTCCTCGCCGATCGAATCGAGTTCCTCGTGATAAGCGTCGCGCATGGAAGTCCCTCTCCAGATCCTGAGGCCGGGGTCTTGGGGCCGACCCCCACGTTGCCACGGTGCGGGGCCAACGCGTCGGGATCCGTCCCCCGAAGTGAACCGTCACTATCCCCTTGGTGAACTCTGGGCGACGAGTGTTCGAGATGGCACCCGGATGGCTGGGAGAGTGTCGGCGCGCCCGCATAACCTTGAGGCATGGACGTGAACGCGGCGGTCGCCGCAGCTGCCGCGATCGCCGGTCTCTGTACCGGTGTGATCGCGATGCTGGCGTTCCGCTGGAGCGAGCGCGAGCAGAAGCGGCCCACGCGTACGTCCCTGCGGCCCGACGGCAATGCCGCGCTGCCCCCGGGGGTGGACACGGTCCTCTCCGTGCTCAGCTCGTCGGCCGTCGTGCTCGACGAGAGCGACAGCGTCGTCAAGGCCAGCTCCGCCGCTTACGCGCTGGGCCTGGTCAGGGGCGGGCGCCTGGCGGTCGAGCCGATGCTCCACATGGCCAGGGACACCCGGCGCGACGGTGAGATACGGCAGGTCGAGCTGGACCTGCCCCGTCGTGGCACGGGCAGGGGCGAGGCGCTCGCCGTGTCGGCCCGCGTCGCCCCGCTGGGCTCACGCCTGGTCCTCCTGCTGGTCGAGGACCTCACGGAGGCCCGTCGCATAGAAGCGGTGCGGCGTGACTTCGTCGCCAACGTCAGTCATGAGCTGAAGACGCCGGTCGGAGCGCTCTCGCTGCTCTCCGAAGCCGTCATGGACGCCTCCGACGACCCGGAGGCGGTGGAGCGGTTCGCCGGCCGCATGGAGATCGAGGCGACCCGGCTGACCAACCTGGTGCAGGAGCTGATCGACCTCTCCCGCGTGCAGAACGACGACCCGCTGGAGGACGCCGAACCCGTACGGGTGGAGGATCTGGTCGACGAGGCGATCGACCGGTGCCGTCAGCAGGCCGGTTCGAAGCAGATCACCATGGCCTCGGGCGGCACCGCGGACCTCTTCGTCTGGGGCAACCGGAGCCAGCTCGCGGCCGCACTCGGCAATCTCGTGGAGAATGCCGTCAACTACAGCCCCGCCCGCACACGCGTCGGCATCGCCGCCCGGAAGCTGTCCGCGCCCGGCGGGGATCTGATCGAGATAGCCGTGACCGACCAGGGCATCGGCATCTCCGAGAAGGACCGTGAACGCGTCTTCGAGCGGTTCTACCGCGTCGACCCGGCCCGCTCTCGGGCCACCGGTGGCACCGGTCTCGGCCTCGCCATCGTCAAGCATGTGGCCGCCTCGCACGGCGGGGAGGTCACCGTATGGAGCTCGGAGGGACAGGGCTCCACGTTCACCCTGCGACTGCCCGAGTCGGGCGTCGTACGGGGTCGTACCACCGGCGGACCCCTCGTCGTCAACGGTGCTGTTGACGACGACGGGCCGTACGAGACCGATTCTTTTGAACCATTTCCTGCCCCGGAGGCCCTTCCGTGACCCGAGTGCTTGTCGTCGAGGATGAGGAATCCTTCAGCGACGCCCTGTCGTACATGCTCCGTAAGGAAGGCTTCGAGGTGGCCATCGCGGCCACCGGCCCGGACGGCCTCGACGAGTTCGAGCGCAACGGCGCCGATCTCGTGCTGCTCGACCTGATGCTGCCGGGTCTGCCCGGCACGGAGGTCTGCCGGCAGCTGCGCGTCCGGTCCAACGTCCCGGTGATCATGGTCACTGCCAAGGACAGCGAGATCGACAAGGTCGTGGGCCTGGAAATAGGAGCCGACGACTATGTGACCAAGCCCTTCTCCTCGCGGGAGCTCGTGGCCCGCATCCGCGCGGTCCTGCGCCGCCGTGGGGAGCCGGAGGAGGTCACCCCGGCGGCTCTGGAGGCCGGTCCGGTCCGGATGGACGTGGACCGCCACGTCGTCACGGTCTCCGGAGGCAAGGTCGACCTCCCGTTGAAGGAGTTCGACCTCCTCGAGATGCTCCTGCGCAACGCCGGGCGCGTGCTGACGCGTATGCAGCTGATCGACCGGGTCTGGGGCGCGGACTACGTGGGCGACACCAAGACCCTGGACGTCCACGTCAAGCGGTTGCGCGCCAAGATCGAGCCCGACCCGGGGGCGCCGCGCTACCTGGTGACGGTGCGGGGCCTGGGTTACAAGTTCGAGCCGTAAACCGGGGGCCGCGGGCTGCGTGGGGGGTGTCTCCGGCGGAGACACCCCCCACGCACGCGATCAGTGCTCGGCGGCCGCGTCGTCGGCCGGCGGGACCGTGTCGGCCGTCTCGCCCGCGGAGCTTCCGGACTGCTCGCCCTCCTGGGCACCCGGCGTCTCGGAGGCACCGGGCGTCTCGGACGCACCGGGCGTCCCGGACGCGGAGTCCGAGGGGGTGGGCTTCGCCGACGGCAGTGTGCTCGGGCCGAAGTCCTTGAAGAAGCCGGTCGCCGGGACGACGGACGCGCCCAGCGAGATCTCGCCGGTCTCGCTGAACGTGAAGGCGACGTTCTGCACGTTGCCGGCCGCCCCTGCCTGGCGTCCGTTCTCGATCACGGCCGAGGCGTTGTTCTTCCCGCCGATGATGAGCCGTCCGCCGGCCGGGACCACGAGCGGTCCCTTGCCCTTGGCGGGCTTCAGTTCCACCGTCGCGTCGGTGCCCGGCAGGGCGATCGTCTCCACGACCTCGCGCTTCGGTCCGTCGTTGAAGAGGGTGGCGGCGATGACCGCGGGGCCCTCGGCGTCCGGTTCGGGCTGGGTGATGACGTTCAGGTTCTGGATCTTGATGGAGTCGACAGCGGTGGCTGCGTTGTCCGGCCTGACCTGAAGCGTCTGCGCGTTGTTGCCGGCACCGCACGCGGACAGGGCGGCGATCGAGAACACGAGGGCAGTGGCGGCGAAGGCGCCGTGTCGAAGGCTGCGGCTCACGGCGGCGGCAACTCCTTGAACGTTCGGACTGCGGACTTCGGACTCTGCGGACAGGAAGGCCCGAGCGGCCGTAAAGCCGCCCTAAGTGTGTGTCAGCGGGCTCAGGTTACCGAGCCGCCGTCCTGGGCCCGCACCCGACCCGCCCCTGAGGACGTCCGGGCTGCGGACCGGGGCCGTTCGGCGGGTGTCCGGCATCACCCGGTCGCGTCGTGGCCGTCTCCCCGGGCACGACGATTCGCACGGAGTTCACAAAACGCGGGTGAGCGGCGCGCTGATGCGCCGATGATCGATTTCCGGCGGTGGCGCATTTCCCGCGCATAATCCGCCCGGTCCCACGTTGTTGATCAATTTCAATGACCACGGACGCTAAGAGCCGTACGGGTGATCGAGGGCCGAACGGAGTAGAGAAAGTTCACCATCCGGAATCCGGCAAAACGGGACGTTCGGCCCCTTCTGGAGGGCTTCCGGCACCTGTGACGCGCGTGTTTCGGCTCGGTCGTATGCCCGCTCCGACCTGCGAAAATCGCCTCCCGGAAGGCTTCCGCAGCACGTTCCTGTCTCAGTTGTCAAGCCCCGAGATATGCCCTGACCTGCGAAAACGCCATTCAGGAGAAGCCGTTCTCGTGTTACTCTGGATAGCCACGGAAGGGGTACCTGTCACATGACGTTCAAGGTTGGCGACACCGTGGTCTATCCCCATCACGGGGCCGCGCTGATCGAGGCTATCGAAACTCGCCAGATCAAAGGCGTGGACAAGACCTACTTGGTGCTCAAGGTCGCCCAGGGCGACTTGACGGTTCGTGTACCGGCGGACAATGCGGAGTTCGTCGGTGTGCGTGACGTAGTCGGGCAGGAGGGCCTGGACCGGGTCTTCGAGGTGCTGCGCGCGCCGTACGCCGAAGAACCGACGAACTGGTCCCGACGCTACAAGGCAAATCTCGAGAAGCTCGCCTCAGGCGATGTCATCAAGGTCGCCGAAGTGGTGCGTGACCTGTGGCGTCGCGAGCGCGAGCGTGGACTCTCCGCAGGTGAGAAGCGCATGCTCGCCAAGGCCCGCCAGATCCTGGTGAGCGAGCTCGCTCTCGCGGAGAACACGAACGAGGACAAGGCCGAGGCCCTGCTCGACGAGGTCCTCGCGTCCTGAACGGGACGACACCGGTGACCAAGGTGACCGGACACCGGTAACCGGACCTCGCCGGCGACCGGATGGCGCCGACCAGCCGTATCCGGCGTCGACAAATTATGCAGCGGTGCCCGCTGACCAGCCGTTTTCACGGCAGTCGTCGGGCGCTGCTGCATGTTCGGGCGCTGCGGCGCGCCCGACCCGAGCGGCGTGTGCCCGGCGGTGTGTTCCGGATCCCGGGAAACGGACCCGAGAAGAAGATCCGTCCGGGAAGATCCGTCCGGAAAGCCGCCGACGCACCCGGTGCCGTCCCCTCGGCAGCCTCCACCGGGCCCCGCTGCGGCTCGGCCGACCGGGGGTCACGGAAGGGGTCCCGGTCAAGTCGAGGCGTCGCGCCCGGCTCGTCCCCCGGCCTACGGTCGGGGCACGCCCAGGCCATACCCATGTGGGCCGTGGAAACAAACCTGCCGAAGCTTCGGAGTGCAACCGATGTCACCGATGTCACCGATGCCCGCTGAACCGAGTCCGTCCCGCACCGCCGCCGTGATCCCCGCGGCGGGCCGTGGGGTCCGGCTGGGCCCCGGCGCCCCTAAGGCGCTGCGCGCGCTCGGCGGTACCCCCATGCTGATCCACGCCGTACGGGCCATGGCCGCTTCCCGGGCCGTCAGCCTCGTCGTCGTGGTCGCGCCCCCGGACGGGGCGCCCGAGGTCAAGAACCTCATCGACGGGCACGCGCTGCCCGAGCGCACCGACTACGTCGTCGTCCCCGGCGGTGCGACACGCCAGGAGTCGGTGAAGCTCGGCCTCGACGCCCTGCCGGACGACGTCTCCGTCGTCCTGGTCCATGACGCCGCCCGGCCCCTCGTGCCGGTCGACACCGTGGACGCCGTCATCGAGGCCGTTCGGGACGGGGCTCCGGCCGTCGTTCCCGCGCTGCCCCTCGCCGACACGGTCAAGGAGGTCGAGCCGGGGGAGCCGGGTGCTCCGGAGCCGGTCCTCTCGACCCCCGTGCGGGCGCGGCTGCGGGCCGTACAGACGCCCCAGGGCTTCGACCGGTCCACGCTCGCCGAGGCGCACAGGAGTGTGGCCGTCGACGGCGAGGGTGCGACCGATGACGCGGGCATGGTCGAGCGGCTGGGCTCGCCGGTCGTCGTGGTGCCCGGGCACGAGGAAGCGTTCAAGGTGACCCGCCCCCTGGACCTGGTCCTCGCGGAGGCCGTTCTCGCACGCCGGAGGGCGAACGATGGATTCTGAGACACCGATGCGACAGCCCGCTCCCCTGATCCCGCGCGTCGGTATCGGGACCGACATCCACGCCTTCGAGGAGGGCCGCGAACTCTGGTGCGCGGGCCTGCTGTGGGAGGGCGAGGGGCCTGGCCTCGCCGGCCACTCCGACGCCGACGTGGTCGCGCACGCCGCCTGCAACGCCCTGTTCTCGGCCGCCGGACTCGGTGACCTGGGGCAGCACTTCGGGACCGGGCGCCCCGAGTGGTCGGGCGCCTCCGGTGTCACCCTGCTCACCGAGGCCGCCCGGATCGTCCGCGCCGAGGGCTTCGCGATCGGCAACGTCGCGGTGCAGGTCGTCGGCCTCCGGCCGAAGATCGGCAAGCGGCGCGACGAGGCCCAGAAGGTGCTCTCCGACGCGGTCGGCGCCCCCGTCTCGCTCTCGGCCGCCACCTCCGACGGCCTCGGCTTCACCGGCCGCGGCGAGGGCATCGCGGGCATCGCCACCGCCTTGGTCTACCGCGCCGCCGGCTGAGCTCCCGACCCCGCCCGCCTTATTGCGCATCGCTTGCACGTACGCTGGTACGGCAAGTGATGTGCCGTACGGCCGAGAGCGAGGGTGAGCGTCAGTGGTGAGCGCGACCGCCGGGGCGACAACGATGCCGGAAGCGCCGGCCGGAGCGGACGGATACGTCCTGCGGACCGCCACGGGCCAGGACATCGGCGGCGCGCGTGCCGTCATGCTGGACACCGTCTACCACGACCTGCGCTCGGGCTACGTACCCCGCTGGCACGCCGACATCATCGACCTCGAAGGCGTCTATCTGCGCCCCGCACGCTGCACCCTCCTGGTCGTGGCGCGCGGCGACGAGGTCGTGGCGACGGGAGCGGTACGCGACCGGGGGCCGCAGGCGCCGCCCAATCCGCAGTGGGTCGCGGACCGCTTCCCCTCCGGGTCGACGGCGCAGCTGTGCCGGATCTACGTACGCCCCGACCACCGCAGGCACGGGCTCGCCCGCAGGCTGGTGCGGGAGCTCGGGGACTTCGCCGCCCGGGCGGGTGGCTACACCTCGCTCTATCTGCACACCGATCCGGCCGTGCCGGGCGCCGAGCCCTTCTGGCGGTCGCTCGCCCACGAGGTCTGCGACGAGCGCGCCCTGCCGGGCGGCGGACAGGGCATCATCCACTTCGAGCTGCCGATGCCCGCACCTCTGGGGCCCGCGGGGTCGGTCCGGATGGCCACCCCGAATATCAGATGACAATCGTTTTCACATAGGGTCTCCGTCATGCCAACGTCCCGAAGCCGCCGCTTCCCGCTGCCGGTCATAGCCGCCACGGCCGCCCTGCTGCTCCCGCTCGCCGCCTGCTCCTCGTCGAACGGCTCAGGAGCGACCGGCGACGCGCAGCGGCTCAGGGTCGTCATGGCCTTCCCGCCCGCCCAGGCCATGTCCCCGTACGGCGACGACGCCGTCACCCTCAGCCGGCTCGCCGTCATCGAGGGCCTCACCACCCTGGACGGGAACGGCGCCGCCAAGCCCGCCCTCGCCACGTCGTGGAAGCAGGACAACCCCACCACCTGGACGTTCACCCTCCGCGACGCCGTCTTCCAGGACGGCGCGAAGGTCGACGCCAACGCGGTCGCCCGGTCCCTCACCGCCGCGGCCAAGGCATCCCCGCTGCCCCGGGTCCTCTCCGACACCACCCTGAAGGCCACCGCCGCGGGCAAGGACACCGTACGGATCGTCACCGACGAGACCGACCCCCTGCTTCCGCAGCGGCTCGCCAACCCGTCCCTCACGATCCTGTCCGCCGGCGCCTACGAGAACGGCAAGGTGAACCCCGCCGGGCACGCCACCGGCCCGTTCACCCTGACCGACGTCAAGGGCGCCGTGGCCGCCACACTCGAACGCAACGCCGACTACTGGGGCGACAAGGCCGAGGCCCCGGGAGTCGACGTCACCTTCGCCGCGGACGGCACCGCACGCGCCAACGCACTGCGCACCAAGACCGTCGACGTGGCCGAATACGTACCGATCGCCCAGGCCTCCCTGCTCGGCGACGCGTACGTCCACGAATTCCCATCGGCCCGGACCAACGGCCTCTCGCTCAACACCGAGCGCGGTGTCTTCGCCGACCCGGCCATGCGCGCCGCCGCCCGCGAGGCCATCGACTCCAAGGCCCTGGTCGACGGGGTGTACGAAGGCCGCGCCGACACCGCACAGGGTCTCCTCGGCCCCGGCATCCCCTGGGCCGCCGAGAAGCGCACCCCGCCCACCGGCCGCACCCCGGCGGCGACCCGCGCCGAGGTGGCGAAGACGAAGGAGATCGTCCTCGCCACCTACACCAACCGGCCCGAACTCCCCGAGGTCGCGACGCTCGTCCAGCAGCAGCTGGAGAAGCGCGGTTTCACCGTCGAGCAGGTCGTCCGCGACTACGCCCAGATGGAGGCCGACGCGCTCGCCGGGAAATACGACGCCTTCATCCAGGCCCGCAACACCCTCCTGGACACCGCCGACCCCCTCTCCTACCTGGCCTCCGACTTCACCTGCGACGGCAGCTTCAACATCTCCCAGCTGTGCGACGAGCGGGTCGACAGCGCGGTCGGCAAGGCCGCCTCGCTGACCGGCACCGACGCCCGGCACACCGCCGAGATGACCGCCGAGGCCGCCGTCCTCGGCGCCGACGCCCTCGTACCGCTCGTCCACGAACGCTTCGTCCAGGGCTACGACGACGCCCGCGTCGAAGGCGTCGCACTCGACCCCATGGAACGCACCCTCATCACCGCCGACACCCGCGTCGGGTGACCGCGTGAAGTACCTGGCCGGACGGCTGGGCGCACTCCTGGCCGTCCTCGCCGTCATCGGTCTGCTGCCCAGGCTGACCCGCACCGATCCGGCGCTGACCATCCTGCACGCCCGCTACGCGGACCGACCGCCCACACCGGCCGTGCTCGACGCCATCCGCGCCGAGACCGGCCTCGGCGGCGGCCCCCTGCACGTACTCGGCGACTGGGCGTCCGGAGTGCTCCGCGGCGACCTGGGGGAGTCCTGGGTCTCCGGACAGCCGGTCGGCCCCGACGTGACCTCCGCGCTCGGTGTCTCCCTCACCCTCATGGGCGCCTCGCTCGCCGTCGCCGTGCTCCTGGCACTCGCGCTCGTCACCGGAACGCTCCGGCGGGGCGCCCGCCGCCGGCTCGTCACCACCCGGGCGGGCGTCGGCGCGGCCGTGCTCGCCGCACTGCCGGAATTCCTCCTCGCCGCCGTCCTGGCCACCGTCCTCGCCGTACAGCTGGGCTGGTTCCCCGCCCTCGGCTGGGGCGGGCCCGAACAGCTCGTCCTGCCCGCCCTCGCCATGGGCGTCCCCGCCGGCGCGCTCCTCGGACGGCTGCTCGACGACGCGCTGCCCGCCGCCTTCGCCGAACCCTGGGCACGCGCCGCCACCGCCCACGGGATGCCCGCCCGCCGGATCGCCGCCCACGCCCTGCGCCGCACCCTGCCCGCACTGCTGCCCCAACTCGGCCTCGTCGTCGTCGGACTCACCGGTGGGGCGGTCACCGTCGAGACTCTCTACGCCATTCCCGGCCTCGGCGGTACGGCCCTGGCCGCCGCCCTGGCCCAGGACCTGCCCGTCCTCCAGGCCTGCGTGATGCTCCTGCTCCTCCTGGGCGTCGCGGCCGGGCTCACGGCCCGGCTCGCCTCCAGGGCCCTGCTCGGCCCCGCCCGGGCCGACGGTGCCCTCCCCCCGCTCGTCGCGCCGCCCCTCCCCGCCCGCCGCACGGTGGCCGCCGGAGCAGCGGTCCTGGGAGCCCTCCTCGTCGCCGTCGTCCTCACGGGCCTCCTGCGCGACCCCCTGTACGCCGACACCGCCGCCCGCCTCGCGCCCCCCTCGGCCGCCCACCCGCTGGGCACCGACTCCCTGGGCCGCGACGTCCTCGCCCGCCTCGGGCACGGGGCGGCCCGCACCGTGCTCACCGCGATCGCCGTCGGCGCCGCCACGCTCCTCCTGGGACTGCTCGCCGGGGCAATGCGCGCCGGAGCCCTCACCGAGACCGCCAACGCCCTGCCCGCGATCCTGGCCGGCCTCGTCGTCGCCGGGATCGCGGGACCCGGCCCCTGGGGCGCGGCCGCCGCCGTCGCCGCCGTCGCCTGGGCACCGCTCGCCGCCCACACCTCCGCGCTGTACGCCCAGGAACGCGCCGCCCCGCACATCGCCGTCGCCCGCGCACTCGGCGCCGGACCCTGGCACCGGCTGCGCCGCCACATCCTGCCCGGCGTGCTGCCACCCGTCGTACGCCACGCCGTCCTGCGGATCCCCGCCATCGCCCTGGCACTCGCCTCCCTCGGCTTCCTGGGCCTCGGCACCCCGGCCCCCGCGCCGGAGTGGGGCCGCATGCTCTCCGAGAACATGCCCTACGCCGAACGCGCCCCCTGGGCCGTCCTCGCCCCCGCCGCCGCCCTCGCCGCCCTCGGCGCACTCGCGGTGCTGACCTCGGCGGCCGTACGCGGCAGGCGCCACCGATGACGACCTCCGAGGGCCGTGTGCTGACGACCTCCAAGGCCCGTGTCCGGACCGGCACCGCCCGGGGGCTCACGCCCTACCTCCGGCTCCTGACCGCCACCCAGTTCGCCTTCAACACCGGCTTCTACGCCGTCCTGCCCTACCTCGCCGCACACCTCGGCGACGGCCTCGGCATGGCCGGGTGGCTCGTCGGCCTCGTGCTCGGCCTGCGCACCTTCAGCCAGCAGGGTCTCTTCGTCGTCGGAGGCGCCCTCACCGACCGCTACGGCCCCCGGCCCGTCGTCCTCACCGGCTGCGTCCTGCGCATCGCCGGATTCTGCTGGCTCGCCCAGGCCGGCACCACCGCCACCGTCATCGGCGCCGTCCTCCTCATCGGCTTCGCCGCCGCCCTCTTCTCACCCGCCGTCGAATCCGAGACCGCACGGGCCGCCGTCGCCCACGAGACCAGGACCGGGACGCCACGCGCCCAGGTGCTGGCCGTCTTCTCCGCCGCCGGCCAGGCCGGAGCATTCCTCGGCCCCCTCCTCGGCAGCCTGCTGCTGCTCCTGGGCGGAGACTTCCGGACGGCGTGCCTGGCCGGGGCCGTCGTCTTCGTCGGCGTACTCGCCGGACACGCCCGCCTCATGCCCCGCCGGCCCCGCAGCGCCCGCACCGAACGGACGGGCGCAGTCCCCCTGCGCCACGTCTTCGCCAACCGGCCCTTCCTCGTACTCTGCCTCGCCTACAGCACCTATCTCGTCTCCTACAACCAGCTCTACCTCGCCCTGCCGTTGGAGGTGGAGCGGGCCACCGGCTCCCAGAGCGCGCTCGGCGCACTCTTCGCGCTCTCCTCCCTGCTCGTCGTCGCCGCCCAGCTGCCCCTGACCCGCTGGTCCGCCCGCCGCGTCGCGCCCCGGACGGCGCTCGTCGCGGGGCTCGCCGTCGTCGCCGCCGGATTCGCCGCACTGCCCCTCGCACCGGACGGGCCCGCCGGGCTCCTCCCCGGGGCCGTCCTCGTCGTCCTGCTCACGCTCGGCCAGATGCTGCTGGTCCCCGCCGCCCGCGGCCTCGTACCCGACCTGGTCGACGACCGGCGGCTCGGGCTCGCCACCGGCGCCCTGTCCTCCGTGTCGGGCCTCGCCGTCCTCGTGGGCAGCGCCGCCACCGGAACGCTCCTCGACGCCCCCGGACCCGTCCTCTGGACGGTGCTCGCCGCCGTCCCCCTCGCCGGCGCCGCGCTCTCCCTGACCCTGCCCACCGGACAGCGAACGCCGGAGCCCGTCACCACCGTCACCGATTAGTTGTGACACGTTTTCCACAGGGGGCGCTGGGCACGGGTGCGGGCCCACTACCCTTGAGGGGTGACTATTCGCCTGCATGACACCAACGCCCGGCAGATTCGTGACTTCGTCCCGCTCACAGCGGGCTGTGTCTCGATCTACCTCTGTGGCGCGACTGTCCAGGCCGCCCCGCACATCGGGCACATCAGGTCCGGGCTGAACTTCGACATCATGCGCCGCTGGTTCGAATACCGCGGGTACGACGTGACGTTCGTCCGGAATGTCACCGACATCGACGACAAGATCATCAAGAAGTCCGCCGAGCAGGGCCGCCCCTGGTGGTCCATCGGCTACGAGAACGAGCGCGCGTTCAACACCGGCTACGACGCCCTGGGCTGCCTCCCGCCCACGTACGAGCCGCGGGCCACCGGACACATCACCGAGATGGTCGAGATGATGCGCGGCCTCATCGAGCGCGGCCACGCCTACGAGGCCGACGGCAACGTCTACTTCGACGTCCGCTCGTACGAGGGATACCTCGAGCTCTCCAACCAGGACCTCGACGACCTGCGGCAGCCCTCCGGCGACAACGAGACCGGCAAGCGGGACAAGCGCGACTTCGCCATGTGGAAGGCCGCCAAGCCCGGCGAGCCGAGCTGGGAGACGCCCTGGGGCCGCGGCCGGCCCGGGTGGCACCTGGAGTGCTCCGCCATGGCGCACAAATACCTCGGCACCGCCTTCGACATCCACGGCGGCGGCATCGACCTGATCTTCCCGCACCACGAGAACGAGATCGCCCAGGCCAAGGCCTTCGGCGACGAGTTCGCGAAGTACTGGGTGCACAACGGCTGGGTCACCCTCGCCGGCGAGAAGATGTCGAAGTCCCTCGGCAACTCCGTGCTGGTCAGCGAGATGGTCAAGCAGTGGCGTCCCATCGTCCTGCGCTACTACCTCGGAACCCCGCACTACCGCTCCATGATCGAGTACAGCGAGGAGTCGCTGCGCGACGCCGAGTCCGCGTTCGCGCGGATCGAGGGCTTCGTCCAGCGGGTGGTCGAGAAGGCCGGACCCGTCGAGGCCGCCCCGGAGGTGCCGCCCGCCTTCGCCGAGGCCATGGACGACGACCTCGGAGTCCCGCAGGCACTCGCGATCGTCCACACCACCGTCCGGCAGGGCAATTCCGCCCTCGCCGCCGACGACAAGGAAGCCGCCGTCGCCCGCCTCGCAGAGGTCCGCGCGATGCTCGGCGTCCTCGGACTCGACCCCCTCGACCCCCACTGGGCCGGCGAGAGCGACCGCGGCGAGGACCTCCACGGCGTCGTCGACACGCTCGTACGCCTCGTCCTCGACCAGCGCCAGTCCGCGCGCGAACGCAAGGACTGGCCCGCCGCCGACGCCATCCGCGACCAGCTCAACCAGTCCGGCCTCGTCATCGAGGACAGCCCCAGCGGCCCCCGGTGGACACTCGGACCGCGCTGAGCGGACAGCGCACCATGCGTGAGCAGCGCAAATGTGCCGCCCGGCCGTCCGGGCGGCACACTTTCACTTGACGACGTCTTTCTGAAGCAACGAAACAGGTAGGTCATGGCCGGGAACAGCCAGCGCAGGAACCGCCGCACGTCCAACAAGAAGGGCATGCAGGTCGGCAGCGGTGGGCAGCGTCGCCGTGGCCTCGAAGGCCGGGGACCGACGCCGCCCGCCGAGGAGCGCAAGAAGCACAAGAAGAACCGCATGGCCACCGCCAAGGCCAAGCAGGCCGCCAACCGCCGCCCCGCCCCCCGGCGCGGTGGCGTCAAGGGCACCTCGGAGATGGTCGTCGGCCGTAACCCCGTCTTCGAGGCCCTCCGCGACGGCGTGCCCGCCACCACCCTCTACGTCCAGCAGTACATCGACAACGACGAGCGGGTCCGCGAGGCCCTCCAGCTCGCCGGTGAGCGCGGCAACATCCACCTCATGGAGGCCCCGCGCCCCGAGCTCGACCGGATGACGAACGGCCTGAACCACCAGGGCCTCGTCCTCCAGGTCCCGCCCTACGAGTACGCGGACCCCCAGGACCTCACGGCCGCCGCCTACGACAACGGCGAGGACCCCCTCATCGTCGCCCTCGACGGTGTCACCGATCCCCGCAACCTCGGCGCCATCGTCCGCTCCGTCTCCGCCTTCGGCGGCCACGGCGTCGTCGTGCCCGAACGCCGCGCCGCCGGCATGACCGCCGGAGCCTGGAAGTCCTCCGCCGGCACCGCCGCCCGCACGCCCGTCTCCCGGGTCACCAACCTGACCCGCGCGCTCGAGGCGTACAAGAAGGAAGGCATCGCGATCGTCGGCCTTGCCGCCGACGGCGAGCACACAGTCGAGGACCTCGAAGCCCTCGGCGGCCCCGTCGTCGTCGTCATCGGCAGCGAGGGCAAGGGCCTCGGCCGCCTCGTCGGCGAGACCTGCGACTACCGGGTCCGCATCTCCATGCCGGGCGGCGCCGAATCCCTCAACGCCGGCGTCGCCGCCGGCATCGTGATGTACGAGGTCGCACGCCGCCGGGCGTGACCCCCGCCGTACGGGACCGGGCCCCGCGGCCGGAGACGCCACGCGGGGCACCCCGGCCGGGCCGGGTACGCCCGCCGGCGGACCCACGTCCCCACCCCAGGGACGTGCGGGAGTACGCGGACCCACGTACCGGTGAGGACTGTTGACGGGTCTCGGACACTTCGGACGCGTCAAGGCAGTGTCCTAATCACACATCACTCGGTTAGATGAGTGTGGACACCAGAACGCCTCGGTTCGACGACCAACCCGCCCTGAGCATGACGAAGGTGGACAGCGACCCCGCGCAGGTCATCGTCAGCCACGCCAGCTTCCGGGTGCAGCTCGCCCCGGGCCAGCGCACCCGTCTGCGCCCCGTGGGCCCCGCCGGACCGGCCAGGATCCCCGCCATGAGCGGCGCGGGCGGCCGCAGGCGGGCCCCCGTCGTCTGGAGCGGCAGGTCCCAACCGGGCGACCCCGGAGCGACCGGACTCCTGCAGGCCGTACGGAACTCCACCGCCGGCCACCTCGACTCCCGCACCGGCGGCGACTTCGGCGCGGGCCACGACGACGCGGGCGGCGGGACACAGGTCATCCCCCGCCTCGACGAGACCCAGCCCAACCCCGTGCTCCGGCCCGGCGGACGCACCGGCCCGCTGCTGCCGCCCATGCGGCAGGCCGTCGGAGCGTACGACACCGTCGACACCCCGGCCCGCGACGCGTACGACATCACCTACGACGAGCCCGACACCGAGGACCAGGACGGCACCTCGGCCGGGGAACGACGCCACGCCGGCGACACCGTCCGCCACGCCTACTACCCCGGCCGCCGGATGAACCTCGGCGTCGTGCTCCTCCCGCTGCGCGTCATCCTCGGCTTCCTCGCCATCTACGCCGGCATGGGCAAGCTCTGCGACCCCGCCTACTTCGACGGCGGCGACCGCGGCTCCATGGTCAAGTGGCTGACCTCGATGCACCCCTGGACCGCCGCCGAACCCCTGCGCGACTTCGCGCTCGGCCATCCCGTCGCCGCCGGCCTCTCCGTCGCCTTCCTCCAGGTCGTCGTCGGAGTCCTCACGGTCCTCGGGCTCTGGCAGCGCGTCGCGGCGGCCTTCGGTGCCCTGCTCTCCGCCGCCATCCTCGTGACGGTCAGCTGGCGCACCGCCGCCGCCTACGACACCCCCGACATCATCCTGCTGGCCGCCTGGAGCCCGCTCGTCATCGCCGGCGCCCCCGTCTACTCCCTCGACGGACGCCTCGCAGGGGAGGCCTGGCGCACCCTCGGCCCGCGCTCCGGCATCTGGGACCTCCGCCGCCGCGTACTGCGCCGCGGCAGCGCCGTCGCCACCGTCGTCGTCGGCCTCACCCTGCTGGTCGGTTCCATGCTCGGTGGAGCGGTCCGCTCCACCGAGGTCGTCACCGTGCCGGGCCCCGACAGCTACCCGACCAATCAGCTGCCCGGCTCCCCCCTCCCCGAGAAGTCCGAGGACAGGAAGGGCAAGCCCTCCAGGACCCCGGAGAACCGCACCCCGGAGACCTCCCCCTCCAGCGCCCCCGGCACGCCCTCGGCCGAGGAGTCCACCCCGGGCGCCGACACAGGGCGGGACTCCAGCCCGACGGCCGGAGCGAGCACCGGTCAGCCCAGCCAGACCCAGGGCACCGGCCAGGCGCCCCCGCAGGAACCGGCCCCGCAGCAGCCCCCCACCGGCGACGCGGGCCTCAGCTCATCGGGAACCGACGGCTCGGGCGGCACCACCGGCGGCTCGGACGACGGCGGTTCCACCGGCGGATCCGACGGCGGCTCGTCCGGCGGCGCCGGACAGAACCCCATCGGCGGACTGCTCGGCTGACACCGGCACCACACACCACGAGGACGGTCACCGGAGCCCGGTGGCCGTCCTCGCCTACGTACGGGGGCGGGCCTCAGCCGCCCTACGGGTGCGGGTCAGCCGCCCGCCTGGGCGCCCAGCTCCTTCGCCGCCTCCGTGAGGTCCTTCGCGGTGTCGATCGCCCGCCAGTACGCCCCGTGCGGCAGCGGGAACCCGGCCAGCCGCCGCTCACGGGCCAGCCGGGGGAAGGTCGTCCGCTCGTGGTCGCCACGGTCCGGAAGCATCGCGGTGAACGCCGGCGCGAAGACGTACACGCCCGCGTTGATCAGATACGGCGACGGCGGCGACTCGATGAAGTCGGTGATGTGCCCGAACGCGTCGGTCTCCACGGCCCCCCACGGGATCCGGGGACGGGCGAGCGCGAGCGTCGCGGTGGCGTCCCGCTCGGCGTGGAAGGCGGCCATCTCCCGCAGCGAGAAACGGGTCCAGATGTCGCCGTTCGTCGCGTACCAGGGCTCCGACGGATCGGGCAGCCGAGCCGCGGCATGCTTGAGACCGCCGCCCCGGCCCAAGGGCTCGGTCTCGACGACGGTCGTGACACGCAACGGAAGAACGGCCGAGTCCAGCCACTCCCGCAGCACATCGGCGAGATGGCCGCACGAGATCACGGCGTCCGTGACGCCCTCGGCGGCCAGCCAGGACAGCTGATGGCCGATGATCGGGGTCCCGGTCCCCGGGATCTCGACCATCGGCTTGGGGCGGTCATCGGTGTACGGGCGCAGCCGCGAGCCCTGACCACCCGCCAGGATCACGGCCTGCGTCGGATACGTATGCATGCCAGGCACGATATGCCGTGCCCGGACACGCCCGGCTCAGCTGAACTGCGCGACCCCGGACGCGAACGAGGTGTCGCAGACCGGACGCGAGAAGCGGTGGGCACGCGTCGGACCGTACTGGTCCACGGCGGCCTTGCCCAGCGCCTTGGCGATCGACATGCAGTGCTTGGCCAGGGAGGGCCGTCCCTCGACGGTGCGCTGGAGACTCGTCAGCGCGACGCCCGGGTCCTTCTCACGGAGCTCCAGCAGGAGCTTGTCCCGCAGAACGTCCTGAGGTGCCCGGGCCTTCGCCCGCTTGGACACGGTCTCCGAGGCGGCGGTCAGCAGCTGGGTCTCGGTGTCCTGCCCCGACCACTGCACACGGGTGACCGCGAGGGTCCCGGACAGAACCATGACGACGGGCAGTACGAGAGCTAGGGTTCGGCCGATTCGGCGCGCGGTGTGGGTCACGCAGGCGAGCGTAGCGGTCAGTGATGACTTGGCGACATTTCGTCACCCTTGCGGGGGATGGTTCGAGGGAGCTTTTCGAATTACGCGTTGACGCCCTGGGCCCAAACGACCGGTGTGCCAGGGTATTCGCCGCCCGTCCGGTCCGAAACCCGATCCTGCCCGCGACACGCGAACGGCCCCGCGTCCCTCGGAGGGAGCGGGGCCGTAGCGGCTGGATCGTGAGGATCAGGCGGTCAGACGCTCACCGGTCGAGGTGGCGAAGACGTGCAGCTCGTCCGGGCGCGGCACGACGTGCAGCTCGGTGCCCTTCTCCGGGACGGCGCGGCCGCCGACGCGGACGACCAGGTCCTTGTGCTCGCCGCCGACCTGCGCGGCACCGTAGACGAAACCGTCGGCGCCGAGCTCCTCGACCACGTTGACCGAGACGGCCAGACCGGCCGGGGCGTCGGAGGAGGTCTTGGAGAGACCCGTCGCGGCGGCGCCACCGTGCTCGACGATGTCGAAGTGCTCGGGGCGGATGCCGACGGTGACGGTGGTGTCACCGCGGTTCGCGGCGGCGGTGAGCGCCTCCCGCGAGACCGGGACGACGCTGTTGCCGAACTTCACGCCGCCGTCGGTGATCGGGACCTCGACGAGGTTCATCGCCGGGGAGCCGATGAAGCCGGCCACGAAGAGGTTCGCCGGGCGGTCGTACATGTTGCGCGGCGAGTCGACCTGCTGGAGCAGACCGTCCTTGAGGACCGCGACGCGGTCGCCCATGGTGAGGGCCTCGACCTGGTCGTGGGTGACGTACACGGTGGTGATGCCGAGGCGGCGCTGCAGCGAGGCGATCTGCGTACGCGTCGAGACACGGAGCTTGGCGTCGAGGTTCGACAGCGGCTCGTCCATGAGGAAGACCTGCGGCTCACGCACGATGGCACGGCCCATCGCCACACGCTGACGCTGACCACCGGAGAGCGCCTTCGGCTTGCGGTCCAGGTAGTCCGTGAGGTCCAGCATCTTGGCGGCCTCTTCGACCTTCGCCCGGATGTCGGTCTTGTTCACGCCGGCGATCTTGAGGGCGAAGCCCATGTTGTCCGCGACGGACATGTGCGGGTAGAGCGCGTAGTTCTGGAACACCATGGCGATGTCCCGGTCCTTCGGCGGCAGGTGCGTGACGTCGCGGTCACCGATGCGGATCGCACCGCCGTTGACGTCCTCGAGACCCGCGAGCATGCGCAGGGAGGTCGACTTGCCGCAACCGGAAGGACCGACGAGGACGAGGAACTCGCCGTCCTCGATGTCGATCTCGAGCTGGTCCACAGCCGGCTTCGTGGAGCCGGGGTAGACGCGGGACGCCTTGTCGAACGTGACACTGGCCATGACGATGCTTCTCCTCAACCGGCAGGAACGTGCCGGACGATCCGAGTAGGGAGTGGTGTGGTCCACTGGAGTGAACCTGAGGTGACGCTACCTGGCGTTTTCGAATATGTCAGTAGTCCGAAGGTCACGAAAAATTCGTGGGCAGAGCAACGCACTTTTGACCGCGTGCGGCCCCTGGGCAGAGCACCAGCTTTCTGGCTCCTGCACCAGTGGTGGCACTTCCTGCTTCAGTGCCCGCCGCCGACCGGACGCACCTCTGAGAGGCACATCCGCCCGGTCTTACATGGGCTCCACAGGCATCACGACCGACGGCCCGTCGGTCCGTACCGGACTTCCTCACGCAGCCAGCAGCACGTCTGCCGGCTCCGATGCCTTGATCACGGGCGGAGACACCCGCCCAGGTGGCAGAGCGGAGGCCACCAGCCAGTACAGTCGTATCCCCTCATCCCGCAGGTTCCGCGTCGCATTCACATCCCGGTCATGCACGGCGCCGCACTCCGCGCACGTCCACTCCCGCACCGACACATCGAGCGACAGTCCCTTGGCTCGGCAGTCGGAGCACCGGCGCGTCGACGGGAAGAAACGGTCGACGATCACCAGCGTCCGGCCGTACCACTCGCACTTGTAACGCAGCTGCCTGAGCAGCTCCCCCCAAGCCGCGTCCCTGATCGACCGACTCAGCGCCGCCTTCCTCCGGCGGCCCTTTCCCACGGCCGGCCGCAGCAGATTCGTGATCGCCAGATCTTCCACCACGAGCACTTGGTTCTCGCGCACGAGGCGGGTGGTCAACTGGTCCAGCATGTCCCTGCGCACATCGCTGATCAGTGCATACAGCCGGGCGATACGCTCCCGGGCTTTCCCCCGGTTCGCCGACCCCTTTTTCTTTCGGTGCAGCCCTCGCTGCAACCGCGCCAGCCCCTTCTCGTACTTACGCGACAGTTGCGGATGATCCACCTTCGTACCGTCGTCCAGCGTCACCAAAGCCGCCAGACCCAGATCGATCCCGACTGCCCGCGGTTCACGACCATCCGGCAGGAACACGGCAGGCAACGGCTCGATCCGCTCTTCGATTAGCACCGAGACGAAATGACGCCCCGCCCGGTCCCGCGTCACCGACAGCTTCACCGGCTGCACGCCCACCGGCAACGGTCGCGACCATCGCACATCGAGCGGCCCCGACTGCTTGGCCAGCGTCAACCGCCCCGTACCCGGAAACCTCGGATCCTCCACCCACCGGAAGCCCGTCCGCACATACGTCGCAGAGTCCCGCGAGCGGTGTTTCCTCTTCCGCTGCGGATACTCCGCCGAGTGCTTGAAGAAACGCGTGAACGCCCCGTCCAGATGCCGCAACGACTGCTGCAACACCGTCGACGACACCTCACGCAGCCAACCTGTCTCCGACGCCTGCCGCCACCCCGTCAACGCCCGGCACGACTCGGCAAACCCCACCGACACCCGATGCCGCTCCCAGGCACCGACGCGCAGGGCCAGCCCTTCGTTGTAGACCCAGCGGCAGGCTCCGAAGGTCTTCTCCAGCTGCTCGGCCTGCGACGGAGTCGGATAGAAGCGGTAGCGGTACACGCGCTGCCGAGTGCCGGGCTCCGTGGCCCGGCTCCTCGTGGCGGTGGATGCGCGACCGCGGTGCTTCTTACGGTCGGCGATGCCCAGGGTGTCACGCTTGATGCGCTTGGCCTCTTCGCCCGTCACCCGTACCGGCTGGTCCACCGTGTCCGTCATGCCCGCTCCCCCCGACTGTCCGATATACGGAACAGCACGTCAGTCCTCTTAACGCATAGGTGGTCGGATGGTCACGGTGGCGGCGGAACTTCGTGGATCGGTGGGCGAGGCGCTGTGTAGAGTGAGGGCTTGCGCGCGCGGTTTTGGCGTGTGCTGTGCCGCCTTAGCTCAGTTGGCCAGAGCAGGTCACTTGTAATGATCAGGTCGTCGGTTCGATTCCGACAGGCGGCTCAAAACACCAGGTCAGCGCCATGCTGGCCTGGTTTTTTTGTCGGCTGAGCCGCTGTGTCGCCCCAGATCTGCCACTCCGAAGACATGAGTGTTTCCCTCCGTGTAAGACATGTGCAGGAAGTGTGGAGACGGGTGGGGAGTGCGGTAGATGAGTCGTCGGTCAAATGGCCTTGTCGGTGCGTGGGCGGAGTCTCAGCGGCAGCTTCAGCGGCAGCATGAAGCACAGCACCGGGCCGCTGTTCAGGGTGCGCGTGAGCAGGAGCGTTTGCAGCGGGCCCACGAGCGGGACATGGCGCGGTTGCATCGGGAGCAGCAGGCCGAGTACCGGCGGCGGCGTGAGGCGGACGCGGCGCGGCGAACGGATGAGCTTGAAGCTCGGGTAGGTGTGCTGGAGGGCTTGCTGGCGGCCGGTTCGCGGGTGCCTGCGTTCCGGGCCGCGTCGCTGGAGCGTGCGGAGAGCATCGAGCCGTTCGCGCCGGGGCAGTTGGCGCACCCCGTTCCCATGCCTGACATGAACCGCTATCAGGCGCAAGGTGGTTGGACTGCGGGGAGGCGGGCGCAGGCGCAGCACGAGGCGCAGGCCCGGTTCCAGCATGACTGGCAGGCCGCGCAGGCGGCGGAGGCGCAGCGCCAGCAGCAGCTTGCGCTACACCGGCGTCAGTACGACGACTGGGCGCAGGGGCAGTTGAGGGAGATCCGTCGGCACAATGCCGGGGTCGCGGAGATGGCTGTGGCGCTCCGTCGGGGTGATGCGGATGCGGTGGTCGAGTATTTTTCGGCGGCGTTGTACGCGTCGTCGGCGTGGCCGGCGGAGTTTCCTCGTCAGGTGACGGCTGCGTTCGATCCGGCGGGTGGGCAGTTGGTGCTGGACTGGGAGTTGCCGGGTCTGTCGGTGGTTCCTGAGTCGAAGATCGTGCGGTATCTGGTGGGGTCGGACCGGGAGAAGGAGACGCCTCGGCCGGTGGGGCAGCGAAGGGCTCTGTACCGGGATGTTCTGGCTCAGTGTGTGTTGCTCGTGTTGCGGGATGTGTTCGCCGCGGATGAGTTCGGGGTGGTGGAGTCTGTCGCGTTGAACGGTTTCGTGGATGACGTGGACCCGGTGACGGGGCGGCAGGCTGTGGTCTTCCTGAGCACGGTGATGGTTTCGCGGGCTGATTTCGGTGGGCTGAACCTGGAGCAGGTGAGTGCTGTGGACTGCCTGACGGAGGGGCTGCGGGGGCAGTTGTCGGCTCGTCCGGATCAGCGGGTGGCTGTGCGGCCGGGGAGGGTTCCGGCGGATCTGGGTTCAGGGGCTGTGTCGCACGGTGGCGGTGAGGAGCCGGATCTGCTGGAGATGGATCCGATCGAGTTCGAGGGGCTGGTGGCCGAGTTGTTCCGGGCGCGGGGGATGCGTGCGGTGACGACGCGGCGCTCGAATGACGGCGGTGTCGACGTCGAGGCGCTGGATCCGGATCCGATCAGCGGCGGGAAGATCATCGTGCAGGTGAAGCGCTACCGGAACACGGTTCCTCCGAGCGCGGTGCGCGACCTGTACGGCACGGTGCAGGGAGCGGGCGCCAACAAGGGGGTGCTGGTCACCACGTCCGGTTTCGGGCCCGGTTCGTACGCGTTCGCCAACGGAAAGCCGTTGACGCTCGTGTCGGGTGCTGAGCTGGTCGACCTTCTGGGGCGTTGTGGTCTGCGGGGGAGGTTGTCGGCCGGCGCGGGTGATGCGAGGGTGCCCGCTCAGCGGTCGTCGCCGGACGACGGGGACGGGCCCGGCGGGGATTACAACGTGCTGGGCATGACGTGGGCGGGTGGTGTGGCGCTGGACGTATGTGTCCTGGTGTGCCGTGGTGGCCAGGTGTTGAGTGACGACCACTTCGTGTTCTTCAACAATCCGCAGACCCCTGAGGGCGCGGTGCGGGCGGTGCCCGGGTTCGCGGGGGACCGGGCTGCGGTGCGGGTGTCGTTCGACGCGTTGCCTGGGGAGGCGGATCGGGTGGTGCTGGTGGCCGCGGTGGATCCTGAGGTCGATCCCGCCGGAGACCTCGCGGGCTTCACCGAGGCCGGGATCCGGTTGAGGGACGCGAGTGGTGTGGAGCTGGACCGGTTGGAGGTGTCCGACGGTCGGGAGGGTGAGGTGGCGCTCGTCCTGGGGTCGTTCCGGCTGCGGGCTTCCGGCGACTGGGAGTTCGTGTCTGGGGGGAAGGGGTACCCGGGTGGGCTGGAGGCTTTGGTGCAGGAGTACGGCATCGAAGTGGCGTAGCCGCTGAGCGGCGGGGCCCGCGAGGTCCCTACCGCTGTTTCCCGCCCGGGGCCCCCGCCCGCAGCCCGTCCATGACCAGGTCCAGGAGGCGGGTGGCACGGGATTGCCAGTCGCCGTCGGGGTCGAGTTGCCAGAGGCCGGCGATGGCGAGGACGAAGTCGTCGGCGGTCACTCCCGGGCGGATGGTGCCCGCCTCCTCGGCGGTGCGGAGCAGGAGTTCCGCCGCTGACGTGATCGGGGTGGGGTCCGGCTTGGCGGGGCTGTCCGGGGCGCTGGTGGCCTGGCGGATCGCGTTCGCCAGGCCTGCCTTCGTCATGGCGAACCGGGCGAGGTGGTCCATCCACGCGCGCAGGGCCCGGTCGGGCTCGTGGGTTCTGATCAGGCCGGTCGCGGCGTCGGCGACCTGTTGCATCTCGTGGCGGTAGATCTCGAGGACCAGGGACTCGCGCTTGGGGAAGTTGCGGTAGAACGTGCCCTGTCCGACGCCCGCCTTCCTGGCGATCACGCTGAGCGGGACGTCCGCGCAGAGCGTCAGTTCCGTCAGGGCCACTTCCAGGATGCGCTCGCGGTTCCGCTGCGCGTCCGAGCGCAGAGGCGCGTCCTTCTTCTGCTGCACTCGTCCTCCTCGCGGGTTCGTGGCCGAATCCCACCCTTGATAAGTGGACAACTGTCCACTACGTTTTCCAGTGAACGGACAGTTGTCCACTTAGGTACACCTTAGCGGTGGATGGCCCGGGTGGACAGCCGGTGGTACGCACCGGCCTCCCTCTACGTCTCTGCGACTTCCGTCTCCCCCTGCCTGCCGGACCGTGTCCCTCGCGATGTGGTCCGGGAAAGCGAAAGAAGGCTGATCATGGCCCCTACGCCCTCGTCGACGTACAGCGCCGTCACTCTGAACATCAACGGCGAGAAGCACACGCTGACCGTCGATCACCGCACCACCCTGCTCGACGCCCTGCGTGAGCGTCTCGATCTGACCGGTACGAAGAAGGGCTGCGACCAGGGGCAGTGCGGTGCGTGCACCGTCCTGCTCGACAAACGCCGGGCCGTCGCCTGTCTGCAGCTGGCGGTGGCGGCCGAGGGGCGGGAGATCACCACCATCGAGGGCATCGCCGAGGGTGAGGAACTGCACCCCGTGCAGCAGGCGTTCCTCGACCTCGACGGCTTCCAGTGCGGTTACTGCACGCCTGGCCAGATCTGCTCGGCCGTCGCGGTGATCGAGGAACACGCCGCCGGCTGGCCGAGCGCCGTCACCGGTGATCTGAGTCCCGAGGCGGGGCCGCCGCCGCTGACCGCCGATGAGGTGCGGGAGCGGATGAGCGGCAACCTGTGCCGCTGCGGTGCCTACGTGTCGATCGTGCAGGCGGTCGAACGCGCGGCCGGGATCCACGCGGAGGCTGTCCGCGCCGATGGGAGTACGCAGGACGGCAAGCGCGAGGGGGCCTCGGCATGAGGGAGTTCGGATATGAACGCGCGGTCGACGTCTCCGGCGCCCTGGCGCTGCTCGACACCGACCCCGACGCCCGGTTCCTCGGCGGCGGCACCAATCTCGTCGACCTGATGAAGACCGGTGTCGAGCGGCCCGGCAGGCTCGTCGACGTACGTGAACTCCCGCTGGACCGGGTCGAGGTGACCGAGGACGGCGGGCTGCGCATCGGCGCGACCGTCACCAACAGCGACCTCGCGGCCCACCCGGCCGTGCGGCGGAGCTACCCGGCGCTGACGCAGGCGGTGCTGGCCGGTGCCTCCGGGCAGTTGCGCAACATGGCGACCGTCGGCGGGAACCTGTTGCAGCGGACCCGCTGCGGTTACTTCGCCGATGTGTCCAAGCCGTGCAACAAGCGCGTTCCCGGCAGTGGCTGCCCCGCGATCGAGGGCGAACACCACAACCACGCGATCCTGGGCGCCTCCGGCCACTGTGTGGCCACCAGCCCTTCCGACCTGGGTGTGGCGCTGACGGCCTTCGACGCCGTCGTCGAGTACGAGACGGCCGACGGGCCGGGCCGGGTACCGCTCGCCGAGTTCTATCTGCCGGTGGGGGACACCCCGCACCGGGAGACCGCCCTTCCGGCGGGGGCGCTGATCACCGGGGTGACCCTGCCGCCCGCCCCGGTGGCGGTGAACTCCCGCTACCGCAAGGTGCGCGAGCGTGCGTCGTACGCCTTCGCGATCGGCTCGGTCGCCGCCGCGCTCGACGTCCGGGACGGTGTCGTGCAGGAGGTGCGGCTGGCCTTCGGGGCCGTCGCGTCCCGGCCGTGGCGGGCGGTCGCCGCCGAACGGGCCCTGACCGGTGGGCCGGCCTCCGCCGCGGCCTTCGCCGCCGCGGCCGATGCCGAACTGGCGGCCGCCCGGCCGCTGCCGGACAACGCGTACAAGGTGACGCTGATGCGCAATCTCGTCGTCGCCGTGCTCAGCGAACTCACCGAGGAGGCCGCCCGATGACCACCACCACGACCGGTACGAGGGCGGCCAAGGCCGTCGGCACGGCGCACACCCGGGTGGAGGGCCGCGACAAGGTCACCGGGGCGGCCCGTTACGCGGGCGAGATCCCCTTCGCCGGGCTCGCGCACGGATGGCTGGTGCTGTCGACGATCACCCGTGGCCGTATCCGCTCGGTGGAGACGGAGGCGGTGACGGGCCTGCCGGGCGTCCTCATGGTCCTGCACCACGGGAACGCCCCGCGGGTCGACACGGACTACACCGGCCTGCTCGACATGCCGCCGGACCCGACCGTCGCCGTCTTCCAGCACGACCGGGTGCCGCACGCGGGCTGGCCGGTCGCGTTGGTCGTGGCCGAGACCTCCGAGCAGGCCCGGGAGGCCGCCGAGGCGCTGGTGGTGCGGTACGAGGAGGAGCCGCACGAGGTCACCTTCGCCGGTGAGTACCCGGACGCGTACGCGGCGCCCGGCCCCAGTGGCGCGGGAGTGGAGGCTAAGGGGGACCTGGAGGCCGAACTCGCGGCGTCCGACGTCGTCCTGGACGCCGTGTACTCCACGCCGGAGGAGCACCACAACTCGATGGAGCCGCACGCGGCGACCGCCCTGTGGGACGGCGGGCGGCTGGAGGTCGTGGACTCCAACCAGGGCACGGTGTGGGTGGCGGGTGAGCTCGCGAATCTGTTCTCGCTGGATCCGGCGTCGGTGCGTGTGCGGTCCGAGCACGTCGGTGGTGGGTTCGGGAGCAAGGGCGTCCGTGCGCACCAGGTGGCGGCGGTGATGGCGGCGACCGCCCTGTCGCGTCCGGTGCGGGTGGTGATGACGCGGCGGCAGATGTTCTCGCTCGCGGGCTACCGGAGCCCCACGATCCAGCGGGTCCGGCTCGGCGCCGATGCGGCGGGGCGGCTGCGGGCGCTGGGGCACCGTTGCGTGAGTCTGACCTCGACGGTGTACGAGTTCGTCGAGTCGGGGGCCGGCCCGGCCCGGGTGATGTACGACGCGCCCGCGCACCACACGGCGAACCGGCTGGTACGTCTCGATGTGCCGAGTCCGACGTTCATGCGCGCGCCCGGTGAGGCGCCGGGGTCGTTCGCGCTGGAGTCGGCGCTCGACGAGCTCGCGGAGAAGTGCGGTATCGACCCGGTCGAGCTGCGCCTGCGCAACGAGCCCGAGGTGGGTCCGGTCTCCGGGCTGCCGTTCGCGACGCGTAACCTGCCGGCGTGTTTCCGGGAGGGCGCCCGGAGGTTCGGCTGGGCCGGCCGGGATCCGCGTCCGGGTGTGCGCCGGGACGGGCGCTGGCTGCTCGGTACGGGGACGGCGGCGGCTTCCTTCGGCGCGGGGGCGATGCCGTCGACGGCGGCTGTGACGGCTGAGGCCGATGGCACCTTCACCGTGCGGATCAACGCGGCGGACATCGGCACGGGGGCGCGGACGGCGCTCACCCTGGTCGCGGCGGACGCCCTGGAGGTGCCGACCGGCCGGGTGCGCGTACGGATCGGTGACAGCGATTTCGGCCCGGCGATGATCGCCGGGGGCTCGATGGGCACCCGGTCGTGGTCGTGGGCGGTCACCGCCGCGGCGGAGGAGCTGCGGGAGCGGCTCGCGCTGAGTGGTGTCGTTCCGGCGGAGGGCATCACGGTGCGGTCGGACACGACGGAGGCGATCGGGGCGCTCGCGCAGAAGGAGCGGCATTCGTTCGGGGCGCAGTTCGCCGAGGTGGCCGTGGACGTGTCGACGGGGGAGGTGCGGGTGCGCCGCATGCTCGGAGTCTTCGCCGCCGGGCGGATCGTCAACCCGCTGACGGCGCGCGGTCAGTTGGTGGGCGGGATGACCTGGGGCATCTCGATGGCCTTGCACGAGGAGGCGGTGAGGGACAGGAACACGGGCGCCCTCTACGGTCCGGATCTGGCGGGTTATCACGTCTCCACGAACGCCGATGTGCCGGTCGTGGAGGCGGCCTGGGTGGATGACCCGGACCCGGACGACCCGGTGGGGATCAAGGGCATCGGTGAGATCGGGATCGTGGGTGCGGCGGCGGCGATCGCCAACGCCGTCTGGCACGCGACGGGTGTGCGTCATCGTTCCCTGCCGATCAGGCCCGACCGTGTTCTCACGGCTGGTCCGCATGCTTGACATCGCCGGTGAGCTGGCCCGTTGGGCCGAGGAGGGAAGGGAGTTCGCCGTCGCGACCGTCGTGGCGGTCGGCGGCAGCGCACCGCGTGGTCCGGGTGCGGCCCTGGCCGTCGACAGTGAGGGCACGGCTGTCGGTTCGGTCTCCGGCGGGTGTGTGGAGGGGGCGGTGTACGACCTGTGCGTCCAGGCGTTGGAGGACGGTGGGACCGTGGTCGAGCGGTTCGGTTACAGCGACGAGGACGCCTTCGCGGTCGGTCTGACGTGCGGTGGTGTCATCGATGTGATGGTCACCCCGTTCGGTGCGCGGTCGCCTGCCCGTGAGGTGGTCCGGTCGGCGCTGGCGGCCGCCGCCGCGGGTGAGCCGACGGCCCTGGCCCGGGTCGTCCGCGGTCCGGCCGGACTCCTGGGCGGGGCGCTGCTGGTGCGCGCCGACGGGTCGTACGAGGGGTCGTACGGCGGTGGCTCGGCGGAGCTGGACCGGACGGTGGCGGCGGAGGCGCGGGCGATGCTGGACGCGGGAGTCACCGGCACCCGGGACCTGGCGGAGGACGGAACGCACTGTCCGGGCGGCCTCACGCTTCTCGTGGAGTCGAATGTGCCGCCGCCTCGCATGATCGTGTTCGGTGCGATCGATTTCGCGGAGGCGCTGGTGCGTGCGGGCAAGTTCCTCGGTTATCACGTCACGGTGTGTGATGCCCGTCCTGTCTTCGCGACCCGGGCCCGTTTTCCCGAGGCGGACGATCTGGTCGTGGACTGGCCGCACCGCTATCTGCGGCGTACCGCGACGGACGGGCGGACGGTCCTGTGCGTGCTCACGCACGATGCGAAGTTCGATGTCCCTCTGTTGAAGCAGGCGTTGCGGATGCCGGTCGCGTTCGTCGGGGCGATGGGGTCGCGTCGGACGCATGCGGACCGTGACCGGAAGTTGCGGGAGGCGGGGCTGAAGGAGGGCGAGCTGGCGCGGCTCAGGTCGCCGATCGGCCTCGACCTGGGGGCGCGTACGCCGGAGGAGACGGCCCTGTCCATCGCGGCGGAGATCGTCGCGGCCCGGCGGGGCGGGACGGGTGTTCCTCTCACGGGTGCGGCGACGCCGATCCACCACGACGGGAGGCGGCCGGCCGGGGCGGAGGCCGCCTGAGGTCCGGTGGCGGATCGTGTCGCGGGCCGGTCAGTGCCGGCCGGCGATGCGGTCCGCCACCTTGGCGAGGCGGTCGGTGCCCAGGCGCGGTGAGGCGGCTTCGCGGCGGTCGGCGGCGCGGTAGGCGGCGTAGAGGCTGTGGACGCCGAGCCAGCGGAGGGGTTCGGGTTCCCAGCGGCGGACCTTGTGGTTGACCCAGGGCAGGGCTGTGAGGTCGGTGGGTCCGGCCTGGCCGGAGTCCTGCTGGATCAGGTCGCGCAGGGTGCGGGCCGCGAGGTTGGCGGTGGCTACGCCGGAGCCGACGTAGCCGCCGGCCCAGCCGAGGCCGGTGGAGCGGTCCAGGGTGACGGTGGCGCACCAGTCGCGGGGGACGCCGAGCACGCCGGACCAGGCGTGGTCGACGCGGGTCCCGGCGGTGGTGGGGAAGAAGCGGACGAGCAGGTCGCGGAGGGCCTCGACGGTGGCGGGCCGGGTGCGCCCGTCGTGGTCGGTGGCCGAGCCGTAGCGGTAGGGGACGCCCCGGCCGCCGAGGGCGATGCGGTCGTCGGCGGTGCGCTGGGCGTACATGTAGGCGTGGGCCATGTCGCCGAGGGTTTCGCGGCCGTCCCAGCCGATGGTGTCCCAGAGGGCTTCGGGCAGGGGCTCGGTGACGATCATGGAGGAGTTCATGGGGAGCCAGGTGCGCTTCTGGCCCTTGAGCCCTGCGGTGAAGCCTTCGGTGCAGCGCAGCACGTAGGGGGCGCGGACCGTGCCGTAGGGGGTGACGGCGTGCTTGGGTTTGATCGCGGTGACGGGCGTCGACTCGTGGATGGTGACGCCGAGGGCTTCCACGGTGTCGGCCAGGCCCTTGACGAGTTTGGCGGGGTGCAGGCGCGCGCCGTGCGGGGTCCAGCTGGAGCCGATGGCTCCGGAGACGCGGATGCGTTCGGCGGTCTCGCGGGCTCCGCGCAGGACGCGGTCCCTCTCGCCGAAGGCGATCTCGACGGAGTGGAAGTCCTTGAGGCGGGCGAGCTGGGAGGGGGTGCGGGCGACTTCGAGGACACCGCCGTGGTGGATGTCGGCGTCGATCTTCTCGTCGCCGGCGATGCGGATGACCTCGCCGACGGTGTCGTTCATGGCCTTCTGGAGGCGGACGGCGGCGTCGTGGCCGTGGAGCCGGGCGTAGCGGTCGCGGCCGGCGATGCCGTTGTAGAGCCATCCGCCGTTGCGGCCGGAGGCGCCGTATCCGCAGAACTTGGCTTCCAGGACGGTGATGTTGAGGAAGGGGACGGCCTTCTTGAGGTAGTACGCCGTCCAGAGCCCGGTGTAACCGCCGCCGACGATGCAGACGTCGGCGCTCGTGTCGCCGGGCAGGGGTTCGCGTGGGGCGGGGGTGCCCTCGTCCGCGTACCAGAACGATATGCCGCCGTTGACCGTACTGACGGTGCTCATGTGTCCCCTGCTTGTCCGTGTGCAGACCGGTCGCTGGAGGGTACCTCTAGTCGTGAACGGCCTAGGCTCGGGGTGTGATCGATGTTCCGGACGAGCTGGCCGTGAATCTGAGTGAGCACAGCGGCGCGGAGGGGCGGGCGTTCGCCGCCGGGTTGCCCGCGCTTGCGGGGAGGTTCCTGGACGAGTGGGGTCTGCGGCTCGACGGGGCCCCGATGTGCGGGATGTGCGCGCTGGTGCTTCCGGTGGTGCGGGAGGCGGACGGCCGTGGGGCGGCGCTGAAGCTTCAGATGGTGGACGCGGAGACGGTGGGTGAGCCGGTCGCGCTGCGGGTGTGGGGTGCGGCGGGTGCGGGGGCGGTGGGTCTGCTGGAGTACGACGCGGCGACGGGGGCGATGCTGCTGGAACGGCTGGACGAGCGGCGCCCGTTGACGGAGGTGCCGGACGCGCGGGTGGCGGTGCGGGTGCTCGCTGAGTCGTTGGCCCGGCTGGTGCGTGTGCCGGCTCCGCCGGGGATGCGGCGGCTGGGGGATCTGGCGGCGCTGATGCTGGCGGAGACGCCCGGGGCGGCCGGGGTGCTGGAGGACGCGGGGGAGCGGCGGCTGCTGCTGGACTGTGCGGCGGCGGTGCGGGAGGTGGCGGGGGAGCCGGGGGACCGCCTGCTGCACTGGGACCTGCATTACGCCAACATCCTGGCCGGGCGCGCCGGGGAGGGCCGGGCGGGGGAGTGGGTGGCCCTGGACCCGAAGCCGCTGGCGGGCGATCCGGCGTTCGACCTCTTTCCGGCGCTGGACCAGAGGTGGGACGCGTCGGAGGTGCTGTGGAGGTTCGGTCTGCTGTGCGGGGTTCTGGAGCTTGACCGGGAGCGGGCGAGGGCGTGGACGCTGGGGCGGGTGCTGCAGAACGCGCTGTGGGGGATCCGCCGGGGGAGGCCGCGGCTGTACGCGGACCATGCGGAGATCGCCCGGCAGTTGCTCGGGCGGGACTGAGGCGCGAGGGGCCGGGCCGTTTGTCTAGGCTGCCCCCATGATTCGCGTAGCCACTCCCGAAGACGTCCCCGCCATGCATGCGATGGTCCGTGAGCTCGCCGAGTACGAGAAGGCGCTCGACGAGGCGAAGGCCACCGAGGAGCAGCTGCGCGAGGCCCTGTTCGGTGAGCGCCCCGCCGCGTACGCGCACGTCGCGGTGGCGGACGACGACGGCGAGGTGGTCGGCTTCGCGCTGTGGTTCCTCAACTTCTCGACGTGGCGCGGGGTGCACGGGGTGTATCTGGAGGACCTGTACGTGCGCCCCGGGCGGCGTGGCGGCGGTTACGGGAAGGCGCTGCTGACGGAGCTGGCGCGGATCTGTGTGGAGCGCGGTTACGGGCGGCTGGAGTGGTCGGTGCTGAACTGGAACGCCCCGTCCATCGCGTTCTACGAGTCGCTGGGGGCGCGTCCCCAGGACGAGTGGACGGTGTACCGGTTGACGGACGGGGCGCTGGCGGAGCTCGGAGCGGCCTGAGGGCGGTGCACGCCGGCCGGGCCCACGGCGACGCGGGCGCCGGGCCCCCGGGCGCGCTCGAGGTCAGGGAGCTTCCGCCGCGTGGGGGCTCACCTGTGCTGTCCTGCCGACGAGCTTCAGGGCCAGGACCGCTGCTTCGATGCCGCTGTTGAACGCGACTTCGCTGAGGAGCCCAGGGGCGGCGACCTGGTCGCCCGCGAGCAGGATCCCGTCGCCTCGGTCGACGGCGGGCCGGTCGCGCCAGGTGGTCCCGGGCTTGTCGACGGCACCGGTGCGGCCGGCCGCGAGTGCTTCGCGGCGCCAGGTGGTGCGGTCGCGCCATCCGGGGAAGCCGAGGTCGAGCAGGTCTTCGGCGCGGCGTACGGCGTCGGCGCGCGGGGTGCCGGGGGCGAGGGGGATCTGCGCCTGGATGAGCTGTTCGCCGGCCGGGGCGAGGGTCGGGTCCTGGGCGGTGAACCGTTCGACCCAGCCGGGGGTGTCGAGGTCGGAGACGATGAACGGGTCGCCGCGCCGGGTCCGCAGGGCGAGGTCGAGCAGGGCGGTGCGGCCGCTGTCCCAGGTGAGGGTGGGGTCCTCCAGCAGGGTGCGGGCGGAGTCCAGATGGGTGGCGACGATCACCGGCCCGCTGTCGCGGAGGCCGGCCAGGTCGCGGGGGCCGATGCGGTCGGCGGTCTCGATGCGGACGCCGAGCTTCCAGGCCAGGGAGGCCATCCGGTCGACGAGCTGTGCCCAGCCGCCGACGGGGTAGTGGGCCTCGGGCGGCAGCGTGGTCGCGCGGCGCAGGCGCGGCTGGACGAAGGCGGCGGAGAGCGCACCGGGGTCGTGGTGGAAGAGGGCCACACCCATATAGTGCGCCGCCGCGCGGGCGCCGGCCTCGCCCACCTGGCCGGTGGCCCAGCTGAGGAAGTCGGTGTCGACGGGCGCCGTGCGGGCGCTGCGACGGGCGAGGCGCAGCATGGCGAGGGGCGGGGTCCTGCGCAGGGCGCCGTCGCGGCGGAAGAGGAAACGGGTGCCTTCGAGGGGCGGTACGGAGGCCATCGGGCCGAGGAGTTTCCGCTGTTCGAGCCAGGTCCGGTGCGGTCCACGGCGGTACAGGGCGTGCGGGCCCTCGTTGGTGAGGTAGGGGCCGTCGGAGGTCCTGGCCCGTCCGCCGAGGGTGTGGTGGGCCTCGTGGAGGGTGACCTGGGCCCGGGACTCGGCGGCCGTGATGGCGGCGGTCAGTCCGGCGAGGCCGCCGCCGACGATGTGGATGCGCTGCATGGCTGGGTCTCCTTGCTGTGGGGCGCTTCTGCAGGGAGGACGGTTCGGTCTTCTCGTTCCGTGACACCGGGCCGGGGCGATGTCGGTGCTGTGCGTCACGATGGGGGGCATGGCACGTACAGGCAACAGGAACAGCAGGAGCGCGGGCGCCAGGGACGGGGTGGCCGAGGCGCGACGGCCGGAGGTCCGGCTGCCGCCCCTCGTGGAGTACGAAGGGGAGGGTCTGGAGCCGGACGGGGACTACGACGGGGTGCGGTTCGGGGAGACGGACCTGGCCGACGCGTCGGGTCCGGGGGCGCGCTTCATGGACTGCGAGCTGCGCGGCTGCGCCTTGGACCGTACGGAGCTGGTGCGGGCCAGGTTCATCGACTCGGTGCTGTCGGGGGTGCGGGGTGTGGGCACCGATCTCGCGGGGGCGTCGCTGCGGGATGTGGAGGTCCTTGACGCGCGGCTGGGCGGGGTGCAGCTGCACGGCGCGGTGCTGGAGCGGGTGCTGGTGCGGGGCGGGAAGATCGATTACCTGAATCTCCGCAAGGCGCGGCTGAAGGACGTCGTCTTCGAGGGGTGTGTGCTCTCGGAGCCGGACTTCGGGGAGGCGCAGCTGGTCCGGGTGGAGTTCCGGGACTGTGTGCTCAAGCGTGCCGACTTCAGTGCGGTGCGGATGGAGTCCGTCGATCTGCGGACGGTGGCGGAGCTCGACATCGCGCGGGGTGTGGAGCGGCTGGCGGGGGCGGTGATCAGCCCGTCGCAGCTGATGGAGCTGGCTCCGGCGTTCGCGGCGCAGATCGGGGTGCGGGTCGAGGCGTAGCGGCCGGCGGGTCTGCTCAGAGTCGGGGGAAGCGGGCCTGGAGGTCCCAGACGACGGGGTTGTCGGCGAGGCCTTCGTGCATGTCGGCCAGGTCGGCGATGAGGTCGTGCAGGAAGTCGCGGGCCTCGCGGCGCAGCAGGGAGTGGCTGAAGGTGAGCGGGGGTTCGTCGCCGGGCATCCAGTCGGCCTCGACGTCCACCCAGCCGAAGCGGCGCTCGAAGAGCATGCGGTCGGACGATTCGGTGAAGTCGAGTTCGGCGTACTGCTGGCGGTGTGAGCGGTTGCCCCGGGGGTCGCGGTCGATCTGCTCGACGATGTCGCAGAGTGCCCAGGCGAAGTCGAGTACGGGAACCCATCCCCAGGCTGTGGACACCTCGCGGTCGGCCTTGGTGTCGGCGAGGTAGACGTCCCCGGAGAACAGGTCGTGCCGCAGGGCGTGGACGTCCGCGCGGCGGTAGTCGGTCTGCGGGGGGTCCGGGAAGCGCCGGGAGAGGGAGTAGCCGATGTCGAGCACGGTTCGATGGTGTCATGCCGCGCGGTCGCCCCGCGCCGCTGGTCGGCGGGGGCTCACGGGAGCAGGCGTTGCTCGTTGGCTACGGCGACCGCCCCGGCCCTGGTGTCCACGCCGAGCTTCTCGTAGATCCGGCCCAGGTGGGTCTTGACGGTGGCCTCGCTGATGAAGAGGGCCCGCGCGATGTCACGGTTGCCGAGGCCCCGGGAGAGCTGGCCGAGGATGTCGAGTTCGCGTTCGGTGAGGGTGGGCCGGGGGCTGCGCATCCGGGCCATGACCCGACTGGCGACCGGCGGGGAGAGCGTCGTGCGGCCTTGCGCGGCGGCGCGGATCGCGGCGAAGAGCTCCTCCGGGCGTTCGGCCTTCAGCAGGTATCCGGTGGCCCCGGCCTCGATGGCACGGGTGATGTCGGCGTCGGTGTCGTACGTGGTGAGGACGAGCACGTTGGCGGTGCCGGTGCCGGTGCCGGTGCCGGTGTCTGGGCCTGTGCCTGTGCCGGTGTCTGCTCCGGCTTCGGTTCGGGTTCCCCTTCCGGTTCGGGCTCCGGTTACGGCGGTGATGCGGCGGGTGGCTTCGACGCCGTCGATCCCGGGGCCCAGCTGGAGGTCCATGAGGACGACGTCGGGGCTGAGCCGGGCGGCCAGGGCGACGGCCTCCTCGCCACTGCCGGCCTCGCCCACGACCTCGATGTCGGGTTCTCCTCCGAGGAGGGCGAGCAGCCCGGCCCGTACGACGGCATGGTCGTCGCAGAGCAGGATCCGTACGGGCCTTGCGGGCGGGGTCACGCGCGTTCCTCCGGTGCCGAGGGGGCCGACGGTGCGGGCGGGGCGGTCTGGGGCAGCGGCACGGCGGCGGACAGGACGGTGCCCTCGCCGGGCGCCGACTCGACGGTCAGGGTGCCGCCGAGCTGCTGGACCCGGGCCCGCATCGCGGGCAGCCCGTGGCCGCGTACGCCTTCGGCCGGGCGGGGAGCCGCCCGGCCGGGACTGAAGCCCCGGCCGTTGTCGGCGATGTCGAGGGCGACCCGGTCACCGAGGTGGGTCAGGGTCAGCGCGGCGGCGGTGGCCTCGGCGTGCTCGGTGACGTTCGCGAGGGCGCCCTGCGCGATCCGCAGCAGCGCCGACTGCACCCGGTCGGGCAGCGCGGCGGCCGGCACCCCCTCGACATGGCAGCGGACGGTGAGGCGGCCTCCGGCCTGGGCGGTCTCCCGGGCGGCGAGCGCGTGCAGCGCCGCCTCCAGTCCGCCGCCCTCCGCGAGGTCGGCCGGGGCCAGGTCGTGGACGAAGCGGCGTGCCTCGGCGAGGTTGCGCTCGGCGATGCCCGTCGCCGTCAGGACGTGGCGGCGGGCGGCGGCCGGGTCGGTGTCCCAGGAGCGGTCGGCGGCCTGGAGCAGCATCTGCTGGCTGGAGAGACCCTGGGCGAGGGTGTCGTGGATCTCCATGGACAGCCGCTGGCGTTCGGCGAGGGTGCCTTCCCGGCGTTCGGTGGCGGCCAGTTCCCGCCGGGTGCGCAGCAGGTCGTCGATCAGTTCGCGCTGCCGTGCGGCCAGGTCCCGCTGGCGTACGGCCTGGCGCCGCATGTGGACGAAGACGGCGGTGGCGACGGCGGCGACCGCGGGCGGGGCCAGGACGAGATTCGGGTCGAAGCCCGTGGCGAGCCGCAGCTGGGCGGCGACCACGAAGACGGTGAGCAGGGCGACGAGTGCCAGGGCGGCGCGCGGCGGCAGGATCCGCAGCCCCGTGTAGAAGAGCGGGACGGCGCACCAAGCGAAGCTCGGGGCGAGGACGACCAGGACCATCCACACCACGACGAGGACGCCGAGCCAGGCCAGCCGCCGGGGGGTGGGACGGGAGCCGAGCACCGGGCCGACGAGGTACAGCAGGGCGAGCACGGCCGACAGGGCGATGATCCAGGGGGTACGGGTCTCGCCGGGGTGGCGCATCAGGAAGCGCGCGAGGGAGGCGCCGAGCAGCAGGAAGAACGCGGCGTGCATGAGGAGGGCCATCCACCGGGCGTCCGGGTCACCCGCCGTGTCCGGCGCCGCCGTCCGCTCCGTGTCCGGGCCGCTTCCGTTCCGCCGCACCTCGTACCCCGCGCTCCATCGACCGTGACCTGTGCTGCCCCAGCACCGCGCGGCTGACCTGCGCGGACACCCCATGGTCGCCCCGCCGGGCCACCGGCGCATCAACCGATCGGCTGACGGGGCGGTCAGCCGTCCCGGGCGCGGCTTCCAGCCGGTACGCCGACCGAGCGGGCCCGGATACGGCCGGAGGATCGATAGCAGGAAGCCGGACGGTTCGAGACAGAGCCGAGAACACCTGAGGAGACGACCATGAAGAAGATGTCGCTGCGCACCCGAGTCCTGACCGGTGCCGTCGCCGCAGCCGCCCTGGGCGCCGGAACCTTCGGCGCGATGTCCGCGAACGCGTCCACCCCGGCCGCCGCGCCCGCCGCCGCCGTGAAGGCCGACGCCTCCGACCGGAATCTCCAGCAGTCCACGCACCTGACCGTCTCCGCCGCCACCAAGGCGGCGCAGGCCGCCCTGGACGCCGCGAAGAAGGAGAACCAGCGGATCTCGGTGGCCGTCGTCGACCGTAACGGCAACACCCTCGTCACCCTGCGCGGCGACGGCGCGGGCCCGCAGTCCCCCGAGTCGGCCGTGAAGAAGGCGTACACCGCCGTGTCCTGGAACGCGCCCACCTCCGAGCTGGTCAAGCGCCTGGAGCAGGCCCCGAACCTGAAGGACATCCCCGGCACCCTGTTCCTGGCGGGCGGCTCGCCCGTGCAGGCCAAGGGCGCTCCGGTGGCGGGCATCGGCGTCGCGGGGGCCCCGAGCGGTGACCTGGACGAGAAGTTCGCGGCTGCGGGCGTCGCCGCGCTCGGCCGATAGCGGAGCGGCCCTGCCCCCGGAGAGGTCCCGGGGTCAGCCGCAGTCGAGTGCCGCGCGCGCGGCCGCGGCGAAACGGTCCGTCACGTCGGATGCCTTGAACAAGGCCGCCGCGGCCCTTTCGTCCGGAGTGTCCGGGGAGTGGACGTAGGCGGCGGGGCCCGTCGCGAAGTAGGTGTCCCTGCCACCGCAGACGGCATGGTCGAAGCGTTGCTTCTCCGCCGCGGCCAGCAGTTCGGGGTTGCGGATGATCGCGAGGCGGACGAAGGGCTCGCGGTCGTCGTCCCTGGGCAGGCCCGTGGTGGGCCGTTCCAGGGAGAGGTCGCAGTACCAGGCGTCGTCGCGGGAGCCCGAGGCCTGTTCCTTCAGCGGGCTCCCCGCAGGGGCCTCGGCGCCGAGGGTGAAGCCGGACAGGCCGCACACCTCGGCCGGCTCGCTCCTGGCCGGTGCGGACGCTTCGATGAGGTCCGTGCCGGCGCTCTGCGGTGATGAGGCGGTAGGTGCGCAGTCGTGATCGGCGGCGAGCTTACGGGCGGCCGACCGGGTCAGCCGGGCCAGTTCTTCCGGGTCGGCGTTCCCTTGATCGACGAAGACGCTCAGGACCGTGTGGTCGCCCTCGGCCCATGCGGTGCCCAGGGGGCCGCAGTCGGACGGCAAGGACACCCACCCGTTGCCATGCTGGTCGAAGGCGCCGGGCAGCTCGCCCCGCAGGATGTTCTGGGCGCCGGAGGCCTTCCACTCGGACCGGCCGAAGGGGTGGTCGGGGGTGACGGCCGTGGCACTCAGGCGGACCTGCGCGTCCTCGGTACCCGGCAGCCAGCCGGACTGCTCCACCACACAGGCGCCGAGGTTGTCGGTCCTGGCGGTCACCCGGCCGGTGCCGTCGAGGCTGTTCCCGGCGTCCTCGCTGCTCACCAGACCATCGCACAGGGCGCTTGGTCCCAGGAGGCCGGTGTTGGTGGCCACCGTCGCACCAGCTGCCACGACCAGTGCGCAGGCGGCGGCCGCGATCAGCCATGTCCTGCGGTGCTTGCGGGGTGTTTCCGTGCTCACTCGTGCTCAGTCCCGTCCGAGGTGGACAGCGGCGTCGCCGCGCGATCCCTGCCGAGACTGTTCGATTTCCTCACAAGAGGGGGCGCAGGGGCCGTCCACACGTTGCAGATCAACATACAAGTGCGGGCGGTGGGTGAGGGGTTGCGGGTCGACGTCGGGAGCCGGCCGGCCACAGGCCGACCGGCTCCTGGCGGTGCTCGACGTCATGTAGACGGAGAGCACCTTGTTTTCGACCAGGTTGGTGTCCGACTGAAGTTTCATTCGCGTCCGCTGTGTGGAGCGGACGCACGGGAGCCCCCGGCCGACCTGAGTCGGGCGGGGGCTCCCGTGGGGAAGTCGTCCGCGTCAGAGGTTGACGCCGAAGTCCTGGGCGATGCCGCGCAGGCCCGAGGCGTAACCCTGGCCCACGGCGCGGAACTTCCACTCGGCGCCGTTGCGGTAGAGCTCGCCGAAGACCATGGCGGTCTCGGTGGCGGCGTCCTCGCTCAGGTCGTAGCGGGCGAGCTCGGTGCCGCCGGCCTGGTTGATGATGCGGATGAAGGCGTTCCGCACCTGGCCGAAGTTCTGGCTGCGAGCCTCGGCGTCGTAGATGGAGACCGGGAAGACGATCTTGTCGATGTCCGCCGGGAGACCCTCGAGGTTGACGTTGATCTGCTCGTCGTCGCCCTCGCCCTGGCCCGTGACGTTGTCACCGGTGTGGACGATGGTCTGGTCCGGCGTCGCCTTGTTGTTGAAGAAGACGAAGTGGCCGTCGGAGTAGACCTTGCCGGCGGTGTTGACCGCGATCGCCGAGGCGTCGAGGTCGAAGTCGGTGCCGGTGGTGGTGCGGACGTCCCAGCCGAGGCCGACCGTGACGGCGGTCAGGCCCGGGGCCTCCTTGGTGAGCGAGACGTTGCCGCCCTTGGACAGGCTTACAGCCATGGGAAGTCCCTTTCCTCGTCATGTGCGGGCTTCGTGCCATCACGAAAGCTACCGTCACCCGTCCTAACGCAGACGAGAGACCACGAGGTTCCTGTTCCCTTTACTTTCTTTGCCGAACTTCTGGCCGAACGCTCGCAAAACAAGGTGACGAACCGGTCGGGCACCAGGGAACATGGGTGTCATGTCCGGGCCCCATGTCATCCGCGGTTCGGTCTCCCTCCCGGAGGCCGAACTCATGTGGCGTTTCTCCCGGTCCTCCGGACCCGGCGGGCAGCACGTCAACACGAGCGACTCCCAGGTGGAGCTCCGCTTCGACCTCGCGGCGACCGAGGCCCTTCCCGAGGTGTGGAAGGCCCGGGCGCTCGAACGGCTGGCGAGCCGGCTGGTCGGCGGCGTCGTGTCCGTACGCGCCTCGGAGCACCGCTCCCAGTGGCGCAACCGTGAGACGGCCGCCGTGCGGCTCGCGGCGCTCCTGGCGGAGGCCACGGCCCCGCCGCCCAAGCCGCGCCTCAAGAAGAAGATTCCGCGCGGCATCAACGAGCGCAGGCTGCGCGAGAAGAAGCAGCGGGGCGACACGAAGCGCGGGCGCTCCGGCCGCGACTGGTGAGAGTCCCGGCGAGGGCCGGCCGGCGCGCCGGTCAGCCCAGCTGCCGGTAGCGGCCCTTGAAGTACGTCAGCGGCTCTCCGTCCGGGCTCGGCAGCGAAGCCGTCAGCACCCTGCCGATCACCAGCGTGTGATCCCCGGCCAGGACGCGCTGCTCCGTGCGGCACTCCAGGGTGGCCAGTGCGCCCTCCACCAGGAACGCCTCCGTGACCTCGCCGCGTATGCAGGGGATGGTCTCGAACAGCAGCCGGTCGCTGATCCTCCCCTTCATGGCGAACCGCCCGGCGACGCTCCGCTGGCTCTCGGCGAGCACCGACACCGCCCACAGCTCCTGCTCGGCCAGCAGGTCGTCCATCCGTGAGTCGTTGCGCAGGCTCACCATGACCAGCGGCGGGTCCAGGGACACCGACATGAAGGCGGTCGCCGTCATCCCGACGTCCTCGCCCCGGCCGTCCTCGTCCAGCGGCGGTTCCTGGGCGGTGACCAGCACCACCCCGGCGGCCAGTCTGGACAGGGCGGCGCGGAATTCGTCGTTGCTCACCCCTTCAGCATGGGGGACGGCTTCGGGGCGCGGGGCGGGGGGAGTCTTCTGCAGCACACGGCGCACGCTAGTGCCGCGGTACGCCCCGTCGCATCGGGCCAGGGGACCAGCCGGGTCCTAGGACCACCGCCCCAGGTGTGCGGATTTGCGTTCGATAAATAAAGGAAGTCCTCGGAGGCGCTCCGGACAGCCTTTACCAACTGTTGTGACTTGAGTCACAGAGAGCAATATTTGTTGACCCTGTGTACCGGGTGCACAGCTCACTGTGATTCAGTGGCCGGGACAGTGCAACAAGTACGTCGATATGAAACCTGGAGTTGCTGTCGAGGTCTCAGGGAGTGCGAGCAATGGAGGCCGAGTCGGAGCCGTACGTCCGCCTTGCGACCATGCGGCAGTTGCACCAGGCCGTCGCTGATCTCAACACGGCGCGGAGCCTGGCGGACACGCTGCAGTCCGTGGCCGACGGCATCGTCACCGGCCTCGGTTACGAGCTGGGCTGCGTGAACCTCGTCCGCCCCGACGGTGATCTCGTGGTCGCCGCGTTCGCCGGCAACAGTGCCGCGGAATCCCTGATCACCGGCCGTGTCGGCTCCCGTGAGTCCTGGGAGCGCAGGCTGTCGATGGGTGAGGCCTGGGACGAGCTCCGGTTCATACCCCACACCGAGGGCTGGGTGCTCCTCGACGACGACGTACCGCAGTGGCACACCGAGGGGCCCGAGCCCCGCTTCGAGGACGAGTGGCACCCCCTGGACCGCCTCTACGCCCCCATGTACGCCTCCGGCGGAGGTCTGGACCTCCTGGGGGTCATCTCGGTCGACAGGCCGCGCAACGGCCGCCGCCCCGGCGCCTGGGGCCGTGAGGCCCTCCAGATGTACGCCTCCCAGGCGGCCATTGCGATCAGTAACGCTCGCCTCAGAGCAAACATGCAGCGCGCCCTGGTCAGGCTCGAGCGCGAACAGCAGGCACTGCGCGCCAGTGAGGAATCCTTCCGCCAGGCGTTCGAGTACGCCCCCAGCGGCATGGCCATCGCCGAGATGGGCGGCGACCAGCACGGCAGGCTGCTGCGCACCAACGACGCGCTCTGCCGGCTCCTGGGGCGCCCCGCGTCCGTCCTGCGCCGCTACTCCTTCGCCGACCTGGTCCACCCCGAGGACATCGGCACCCTGCTCCGCACGTCCGCCGAGGGCGGTCGGGCGGAGCTGCGGCTCGGGCGCAGGGACGGCACGTATCTCTGGGTCTCGCTGCGCAACTCCGTCGTCGCCGACACCACCGACGGCCCGCGCTTCCTGCTCACGCACGTCGAGGACATCGAGGAGCGCAAGCGCAACGAGCTGAATCTCGCGCACCGTGCCTCGCACGACGCGCTCACCGGTCTGCCGAACAGTGCCGAGCTGCGCTCCCGGCTGGGCGCGCGGCTGTGTGAGAGGCCTCACTCGGTCACCTCCAGTGCGATAGAGGCGCTGGACGCGGCCTACGGCGATGTCGAGAGCCCGGCGCACGCCTACCGGGCGGACGGTTACGAGGGGGAGGCGGCCCCGGGTGTCGGTCCCTACGACCACCATGTGCACATCGTGGCGCCCGACGCGGACCGCGACGACGGCACCAAGGGGCTCGCGGTGCTCTTCTGCGACCTGGACGGCTTCAAGTCCATCAACGACCGCTTCGGCCACCACGCGGGTGACGCGGTTCTCATCGAGGTCGCCCGGCGGCTCACGACCTGCGTACGGGACGGTGACACGGTCGCGCGGCTCGGAGGTGACGAATTCGTCGTCCTCGCGGACGGCCTCGGGGCCGCAGATGCCGCAGATCTGGCCGTACGCTTGCGTAACGCCATCATTCCGCCCATCCGGGTGGACGGCCGGGCAGTCAGGGTCGGGGCGAGTTTCGGTATCGGCTGGGCCGAGTGCGGCATGACCGAGGAAGAGGTCCTGCACTCCGCCGACCAGCGGATGTATGTGGAAAAGCGGTCCCGGTCGAAGGTTCACCGCAGAGCCGGCTGACGTTCACGCCCTGGCTTTCCCCGTACACCGCCCGGTTTTCCGGGGGACCGAGAGCAATTCGACGCGTGCTCCGTTCGGGGTAGGCTCGGCCGGTCGGCGACGGCTGGCGACATGGTGAGGAGTGACCCAGGGATGACGGCCGGAAACAACGGCGCGAGCAAGCCCGAGGACGACGATCCGTTCGGCTATCTGTACGAGGACGGGCGGGCGGCAGGCGCACAGCCGCCCGGGCAGGGTGGATACGGCTACCCGGGTCCGGCCGCGCAGCCCGGCGTGCCCAGAACGTCGTACAACCAGGTGCGGACGGTCGGTGAGCGCCAGTACGGGCAGGTACCGCCGCAGCAGGCGTACGGCCAGCAGCCTCCGCCGCAGTACGGTCAGCAGCCGCAGTACGGCCAGCCGAACCCGCAGTACGCGGCGCCGGAGACCTACCCCGGGGGTGCGCCCCAGCACCCAGGGGACGGCAGGAACGCCGGTTCCGGCCGTGGGGGCCCCAACACCAAGGCGCTGCTGATCGCGGCCGTCGCGGTGGTCGCGGTGGTGCTCATCGGCATCGGCGCGGCGCTGATGACGGGCGACGACAGCGAGGGCAAGAAGGACGAGGCGGGGTCGTCGGCGGGTCCGGCCGACGAGGTCGAGGAGTCCCCGAAGCCGACGAAGTCCTCGCCGGCGAAGTCCCAGGAGCCGGTCGATCTGCCGGAGCAGGACGCGGCGACGCTGACGCTCGGCGGCACGGCGTCCCTGGACAACAGCGTCAAGGGCGCGAAGAGCGCCAACGGCCAGTACATCAGCCTCAACGAGGTCGGCCGGTCGGCCACCTGGACCGTCGATGTGCCGGAGAGCGGCCCGTACACGCTGTACGTGACGTACGGGGTGCCGGGCAAGGACGCCAAGACGTCCCTCACGGTCAACGACGAGGACCCGCGCTCGATCAACATGAAGAACTTCGCGAACGCCGCGGAGGGCGACCTGGAGAAGGGCTGGACGAACACGTACGCGTACGTGCAGCTCGACAAGGGGTCGAACACGCTGATGCTGTCGTGCAACGAGGGCGACTCGTGTGACGCCAATCTCGACCAGCTGTCGCTGAAGTCGGGTCACGTCAAGAACTGATCCGCCGCTCAGGAGATCCGCACCGCCGTCGTCCCGGTCATCGCCCAGCGCGAGCCGGGACGCGGTCGTTCCGGGGGCCGTTCAGGCCGCCGGCGCCTGCTGTTCGACGGCGACGCGGGTCAGCAGGTCCTCGTAGGCCGCACGGTCGAACTCGCCGGCCGCCGGGGCCAGCACGGTCGCCGTGGACAGGGCCACCGCGCGCGTCAGCCGGTCCCGCCAGCCGAGCCCTTCGGCGAGGGCGGACAGCAGCCCGGCCACGGCGGAGTCGCCCGCGCCCGTCGGGTTGCCCCGTACGGCGGACGGCGGTGCGGCGCGCCAGACGCCGTCGGGGGTGACGGCGAGGAGTCCGTCCGCGCCGAGCGACGCGACGACGCTGTGCGCTCCCCGGCGGCGGGCGTCGCGGGTGGCGCGCAGGGGTTCGCGGGCGCCGGTGAGCCGGGCGAGCTCGTCGGCGTTCGGTTTGACGAGGTCGGGGCGGGCGGCGATGCCGCGGCGCAGGGGTTCGCCGTCGGTGTCGAGGAGCACGGGCACGCCGGCCGCGCGGGCGAGCCGTACGAGTTCCGCGTACGCGCCGACGTGGATGCCGGGGGGCAGGCTGCCGCAGAGGGCGACGGCCGCGGCGCCGGGGAGCAGCTCGCCGAACGTGCCGAGGAAGGCCGTCCACTCGGCGGCGCCGATGTGCGGGCCCGGCTCGTTGAGCTGGGTGGTGTCACCGCTGGAGCGGTCGACGACGGCGAGGGTGCGGCGGGTGTTCCCCGCGACGGTGACGAGCGCGTCGGTGGGGCGGTGGGGGAGTGCGCCGAGGAGTTCGCGCAGGACCGCTCCGGTGGCGCCGCCGGCGAAGCCGGTCACCACGGTGTCGTGGCCGAGCGCGGAGAGCACCCGGGCCACGTTGACGCCCTTGCCGCCGGGGCGTTCGGTCACCTCGTCGACGCGGTGGCTGCTGTGCGGGACGAGTGCGGGGACGGCGTAGGTCAGGTCGAGTGCCGTGTTCAGCGTGACGGTCAGTATCACCTGTACCGGCCCCCGGTTCCTTTGGTCGTCCGTGCCCCCGCGCCGTCTCCCCCGGCGCCGTCCCTGGTGATCATGCCAAAGAGGCGGCGGCCGTCCCAGGTCTCCGGAACAACCGCCGTCTCTTCGTTACGTGTTCAACCGCCCGTCAGACGGCCGGGGGCTCCACGATCCACTCGCCCCGGCGCATGACGCCCTTGACCGCGAAGTCCGCGTCCAGGACCACCAGGTCGGCGTCCTTGCCGGGTTCCAGGGAGCCGATCCGGTCGGACAGGCCGAGGAGCCGGGCCGGGTTGGCGGAGATCGACCGGACGACGTCGTCGACGGGGATGCGGTCGACGGTCACGGCCCTGCGGAAGGCGGTGTCCAGGGTGAGGGTGGAGCCCGCGATCGAGCCGCCCTCCACCAGGCGTGCGACACCGTCCTTGACCTCGACGGCGAGCGGTCCGAGCTCGTAGAAGCCGTCGCCCCCGCCGGCCGCGTCCATGGCGTCGGTGATCAGCGCGACCCGGCCGGCGCCCGCGTGGTGGTAGGCGAGCTCCAGGGCGGCGGGGTGCAGATGCGTGCCGTCGTTGATCAGCTCGACGGTGACCCGCTCGTCCTCCAGGAGCGCCGCGACCGGGCCGGGAGCGCGGTGGCCTATGGCGGGCATCGCGTTGAAGAGGTGGGTGGCGACGGTGGCGCCCGCGTCGATCGCCTCGACGGTCTGCTCGTACGTCGCGTCCGTGTGGCCGACGGCGGCGATCACCCCGTGCTCGGCGAGCAGCCGTACGGAGTCGATGCCGCCGGGGAGCTCGGTGGCGAGGGTGACCATCCTGGCGCTCCCGCGCGCCGCGTCGAGCAGCTTGCGGACCTCCGCCGGGTCGGGATCGCGCAGAAGGCCTTCGCTGTGGGCGCCCTTGCGGCACGGGGAGATGAAGGGGCCCTCGAAGTGGATCCCGGCGAGCTCACCCTGCTCGACGAGCTCGGAGAGCATGCCGGCCTGCCGGGCCAGGAAGTCCATCTCGCCGGTGACGGTCGAGGCGACGACGGTCGTCGTGCCGTGCGCGCGGTGCGCCCGCACGGCGGTCAGGGCGTCCTCGGCGGTTCCGGTGGCGAAGGACGCGCCGCCGCCGCCGTGGTTGTGGATGTCCACGAACCCGGGGACCACCCAGTGGCCCGAGAGGTCGACGGTCCGGGCGTCCTCCCGCGTGCTGCCGGCGATCCGGGTGCCCTCGACGATCACCCGGCCGTCCTCGACGGTGCCGGTGGGAAGCACCACCCGGGCACCTGCGAGAACCGTGCTGTCTGCGCGTCCGGCCATCAGGCGGAAACCTCCGTGGAGAGTAGATCCCAGGCGAGCAGCCCTGCGCCCAGGCATCCGGCGGTGTCCCCGAGGGCCGCCGGGACGATGTGAGGCAGCTTCTGGAACGTGACCCGTTCCTCGACAGCCGCACGCAGTGGTGTGAACAAGGTTTCCCCTGCCTCGGCAAGACCGCCACCGATGATGAGCGTGCGGGGGTCCAGCAGGGTGAGCGCGGTGACCAGCCCCGCGGCCAGCGCGTCGACGGCGTCCCGCCACACGCGCAGGGCCGCCGGGTCGCCCGAGGCCACGGCCTTCGCGCAGTCCGCGGCGTCCGCGTCGGGGTCCCCGGACGCGGCGGCCCAGGCCCTGGACACGGCGGCGGCCGAGGCGAGGGTCTCCAGGCAGCCGCGCTGGCCGCAGCCGCAGTCCGGGCCGTCCGGGCGGACCACGATGTGCCCGATCTCACCCGCGTAACCGTGGGCGCCCGCCTCGATGGTGCCCGCGATGCCGATGGCGCCGGCGATCCCGGTGCCGAGCGGAACGAACAGGAAGCGGTCGGCTCCCCGGCCTGCCCCGATCCGTCCTTCGGCGAGGCCGCCGGTCCGGACGTCGTGGCCCAGCGCGACGGGTATGCCGCCGAGCCGTTCGCCGAGCAGCTTCCGCAGGGGCACGTCGCGCCAGCCCAGGTTCGCGGCGTAGACGGCGATCCCGCGCTCCGCGTCGACGATGCCGGGCACGGCGACCCCGGCGGCGACGGCAGACCCGCCGAGGTGCTCCTCGCCGTACGCGTGGAGGTCCTCGGCGAAGCCGAGGATCGTCTCCACGACGGCCTCGGCACCGCGGTCCCTGCCGGTGGCCCGGCGCGCCTCGTGGAGGAGGGTGCCGTCGGCCCCGACCAGAGCGGCCTTCATTCCTGTGCCGCCCACATCGAGGGCGATGACGTGTCTCACGGGAGACAGTTTCGCCCGCCGACCCCTAAAAGGTCTAGTCCACTATCGCGGTTTGTTGAGCACCCATACAAAACGGCCCTGCTAGATTGCCGCATCGATACGCAGGTGGTGTAGACCTCCGTGCGGTCGTGAGGCGGTGGAGCGGGTTCGCAGTCGGCGGCGGAGGTGTCCGCGTCGACCGAGGTAGGGATGGGCAAGGCTGTGCAGCGGCGCTATGTGGGTCTGACCGCGGCGGTGGTCGCATTCGGGATGACGGCGACGTTGTCGGGGTGCGGTTCGGACACGGGGGGCGGCGACGTCACCCTGCGGCTGGTCGCGGCCGACTACGGCACGAACGCGGAGAACAGCTCCCAGAAGTACTGGGACGACGTCGCCGGGAAGTTCGAGAAGGCCAACCCCGACATCAAGGTCGAGGTCAGCGTCTACTCCTGGAAGGACGTCGACCGCGAGGTCGCCGAGATGGTGAAGGCCGGAAAGGCCCCCGACATCGCGCAGATCGGCGCGTACGCCGACTACGCCAAGGCGGACAAGCTCTACGCCGCCGACGAGATGATCGCCATCCGCACCGGGTCCAACTTCCTGCCCTCGCTCACGGACGCGGGTGAGGTCGACAACACCCTCTACGGCCTTCCGTTCGTGGCCAGCACCCGGCTGCTCTTCTACAACAAGGGCCTCTTCGCCAAGGCGGGCCTCGGGGCGCCGCAGACCTGGGACGACATCCGGAGCGACGCCGCCGCGCTCAAGCAGCGCGGGGTGACCTACCCCTTCGCCCTGCCGCTCGGCCAGGAGGAGTCCCAGGCCGAGACGCTGATGTGGCTGCTCAGCGGGGGCGGTGGTTACACGGACGAGGTCGGCAACTACGACATCGACTCCAAGGCCAACATAGAAACCTTCAAGTGGCTGAAGGACAACCTCGTGGGCAAGGGCCTCACCGGCCCCGTCGCCCCGGGGAAGCTCGACCGGGCGAAGGCCTTCGACGCGTTCACCGACGGGGACGTCGGCATGCTCAACGGCCACCCGACGCTGATGCAGGAGGCCGAGAAGAAGGGCGTCGAGGTCGGCATGGTCCCGCTGCCCGGGGTCGAAGGGCCGAGCAAGGGCTCCATGGGCGTCGCCGACTGGATGATGGGCTTCAAACAGAACGGCCACCGGGCGGAGATCGGCAAGTTCCTCGACTTCGCCTACACGGACGAGAACGTGCTCGCCTTCGCCGACCAGTACGACCTGCTGCCCGTGACCGGCACCGCGTCCACCGCGATGGAGGCCGACGGCAAGCACGAGAAGCTGCACGAGTTCCTGTCGGCGCTGCCGAACTCGCAGCTGTACCCGTTCGGCAAGACGTCGTGGGCGCAGGCCAGCGAGAGCATCAAGGAGAAGATCGGCTCCGCGGTCGAGCCCGGCGGCAGCCCGGAGAGCGTGCTCGGGACCATAGCGACCCAGGCCCGGCAGGCGGAGAGCGCCGAGTAGGTAGGTTGGTTCATATGACCGGCCCTCCCCCCGACGACGCGGACTCCGCCGCCCCGCTCTCCGGCCAGGAACGCGCGGTGCTGGCCCTGGAGCGGCGCTCCTGGCCGGGCCCCGGCGCGAAGGAGCGGGCGATCCGGGAAGACCTGGGCATCTCGCCGGTCCGTTACTACCAGCTGCTCAACGCGCTCCTGGACGACCGGCGGGCGCTGGAGGCGGACCCGGTGACGGTGAACCGGCTGCGGCGGGTGCGGGACGCGAGGCGGGGGCGCCGCTGAGCGCGGGCTGCCGGGGCTCCGCCCGGACCCCGCGCCTCGAACGCCGACGGGGCCGGATTTCGCCCGGTGAGCGTCGGAAGGCGACGGCTGGGGGTTCGCCCGGTGAGCCGCAGGTGCCGACGGGGCTGGGTTCTGCCCCGCTCGGCGCTACGCTCGGGCCATGGGAAATCCGGCACACCCCATCCCGACCCCGTCCACCCAGGCCGGCCGCGAAGGCCTCGCCGCGCTCCTGGCCCGGCCCTCCCGTGCGGTCGTCGCGCTGGACTTCGACGGCACGCTCGCCGACATCGTCCCGGACCCGGAGCGGTCCCGGGCGCACCCCGATGTCGTCCCGGCCCTCTCCGCGCTCGCCCCCCACGTCGCCGCCGTCGCCGTGATCACCGGCCGCCCGGCCGACACCGCCGTACGGTACGGAGGCTTCGCGGGAGCACCGGGCCTCGACCATCTCGTCGTCCTGGGCCACTACGGCGCCGAACGCTGGGACGCCGCCACCGCCACCGTCCACGCCCCTCCGCCGGACCCCGGCGTCGAAGCCGTACGGGCGGAGCTCCCCGCGGTGCTGGAAGGGGCGGACAGCGGCATCTGGGTCGAGGAGAAGGGCGGTCGCGCCGTCGCCGTGCACACCCGCCGTGCCGCCGACCCGCAGGCCGCCTTCGAGGCCCTGCGCGCTCCGCTGGGCGGCCTGGCCGCGCGCCACGGCCTGATCGTCGAACCGGGCCGCCTCGTCCTGGAGCTGCGCCCGCCGGGCATGGACAAGGGCGTGGCGCTGGAGGAGTACGTGAAGGAGACCGGCGCCGAGACGGTGCTCTACGCCGGTGACGACCTCGGCGACCTCGCCGCGTACGCCGCCGTGGAGAGGCTCCGCACCCAGGGCGCCGCGGGCCTGCTGGTGTGCAGCGGCACCGAGGTCCCCGAACTCGCCGACCGGGCCGACCTGCTGCTGTCGGGCCCGGCGGCGGTCGCGGAACTGCTCCGCTCCATCGCCGGGCGGGTCACGCGGTCCTAGGGCTGGTCCGGCAATCCCCGTCCGCCCCACGACGCCCTGCGGGCGACGACGCGAATCGTCAGACAGGCCCTGGCTAGGCCCGCAGCGCGTCCAGCTGGTCCAGGAACCACTGCTGCGGGGGCAGTGCGGTCGCGGCGGCGGCCAGGCGCTTCGAGCGGGCGCCGCGCTCGTCGGGGTCCATCGTGAGCCCCTCGTGCAGCGCCGCCGCCGTCGCCGACACGTCGTACGGGTTGACCACGATCGCGTCCTCGCCCAGCTCCTCGTACGCCCCCGCCTCGCGGGAGAGCACCAGCGCGCAGCCGTGGTCCGAGACGACCGGGACCTCCTTGGCGACGAGGTTCATGCCGTCCCGGATCGGATTGACCAGGGCGACGTCCGCCAGCCGGTACGCCGCCAGGGAGCGGGCGAAGTCGTCGTCGACGTGGAGCAGGACCGGGGTCCAGCCCTCCGTGCCGTACTCCGCGTTGATCGCGTCGGCGACCCGCTGTACCTCCGCCGTGTAGTCGCGGTAGACCGCGAGGTCCTGCCGGGAGGGGTAGGCGAAGGCGATGTGCACCACCCGTTCGCGCCATTCGGGGCGCTCCTCCAGCAGCGCACGGTAGGCGTGCAGGCCGCGCACGATGTTCTTGGAGAGCTCCGTGCGGTCCACCCGCACGATCGTGCGGCGGTCCGCGCCGATCTGCTCCCGCAGGATCTCCATGCGCTCGTCCACGTCCGCCTCGTGGGAGCGGCCGCGCAGGAAGTCCCCGTCGGCACCCAGCCCGTGCACCCCGATCCGGGTGTGGCCGGTACCGCCGAGGATCTCCGTGCAGCAGCCGATGAAGGCGTCCGCCCAGCGGCGGGTGAGGAACGCGGCGCGGTCGGCGCCCAGGATGCCGTTGAGCAGCTGCTCGCCGATGTCGTCGGGCAGCAGCCGGAAGTAGTCGACGGGCGCCCAGGGGGTGTGCGAGAAGTGACCGATCCGCAGGTCGGGCCGGAGCTCGCGCAGGAGGCCGGGGACCAGCGAGAGGTGGTAGTCCTGCACCAGGACCGCCGCCCCCTCGCCCGCCTCCTCGGCGAGGGCCTCGGCGAAGGCCCGGTTGTACGCCTCGAAGGAGGCCCACTGCCGGCGGAACTCCGCGTCGAAGACGGGCTCCACCGGCGTCTCGTAGATCATGTGGTGGACGAACCAGAGCACGGAGTTCGCGATGCCGTTGTACGCGTCGGCGTGGACCCCCGCGTCGATGTCGAGCATCCGGACGCCGGGCTCGGAGACTCCGCGCCGGACCGCCTCGCGGTCGCCGTCGCCGAGGGCGGCGCACACCCACAGCTTGTCGTCGACGGCGCTGAGGCCGGAGACGAGCCCGCCCCCGCCCCGTTTCGAGTCGAGCGTGCCGTCCTCCCGCCGGGTGTACGACACCGGGCCGCGGTTGGACGCGACGAGTACCTGGGCAGCGTGCTCGGAGACCATGTACCCGAACCTAGCCCGTTCGGGAAGCCGCCAAACGTGAAGCGCCCTCGGAGCCGGGCGGGAAGAACCGTTACGCCGCGTTCCGCGAGGTGTACTCCGCGATCTCCCGCATCGGGGGACGCTCCTCGGTGTCCACCGCATGGGTGTGCGGGACGAATCCGCCGGGCCCCCGCTCGAACTGGGTGATCTCGGGGCGCACGAGGGGCCCCCGGGAGAGCCGCAGCTGCGCCGTCCGGTAGATCGTGGCCGCCATCCGGCCGAGGGCCTGGCCGTCCTGGTGGCGGTGTTTGCGTACGCCGACGTCGACCTGGGCCAGTGCGTCCAGGCCGACCGTGTGCAGCGCGTCGACGAGCAGGCCCAGCTCCACGCCGTAACCGACGGGGAAGGGGAGCCGCTCCAGGAGGGAGCGCCGCACCGCGTACTCGCCGCCCAGCGGCTGCACGAAGCCGGCCAGCAGCGGCCAGTGCAGATTGAGCAGCGGGCGGGCCACCAGTTCGGTCACCCGGCCGCCCTGGCCTGCGGCGTCGCCCAGCGGCCGGTCGTACATGGCCTTCACGAAGTGCACCGAGGGGTCGGTCAGCAGCGGGCCGACGATCCCGGAGACGAAGTCGGCGGAGAAGTCCTTGAGGTCCGCGTCGACGAAGCAGACGATGTCCCCGCTGGTCACCAGCAGGGAGCGCCACAGGACCTCGCCCTTGCCGGGCAGGACGGGGATCCGGGGGAGGACCGTGTCCCTGTGCACGACCCGGGCGCCGGCCAGCCGCGCCTCGTCGGCGGTGCGGTCGGTGGATCCGGAGTCGATCACCACCAGTTCGTCGACGAGCTGGACCTTCTCCATCAGCTCGCGCCGGATCTCCGCGACGATCGCGCCGACCGTCGCCTCCTCGTTCAGCGCGGGCAGGACGACGCTCACGCGCGAACGGTGCGGATCCTTCGCCCGCGCGGCCGTGAGCCGGTCCGGCGGGCGGTCGGCAGCAGACCAGGAACGCCTGGTCAGCCAGCGTTCCACCTCTTCCAGCACGGTCGATACTCCCTGTATGTGATCCATCTCGCGGTTCGGACGACTATCTCAACCGTCCGGTGCTTCGGTTACAGTCTTGAACAACGCGGACGACCCTCGCATGTCGGGGTCGGTCCGCGAATAAACGCCCGGATCCATGGTCCGGTGCCATAGCGCTCATCCAGAGGGACTGAGGGAACGGCCCGTCGAAGTCCCGGCAACCCTCCTGCCGACCGCGAGGTCACGGTGGGGAAGGTGCCAATTCCGTCTTGTGGCGAAATACGTCGCAAGGAAGATGAGGAGAAAGGGCCTCCGCCATCATGGCCGTGCAGACAGTTGCAGCCGACACCAATACCTCCGCAGTGGACCTCGGTCCCGCCGCGGCACTTTCCTGCCGCGAATGCGGCGAGCGTTTCGAGCTCGGCCCCATTTTCGCCTGTGCGTCCTGTTTCGGGCCGCTCGAAGTGGCGTACGACCTGCCGAGCGGCTCCCCCGAAGAGCTGAAGAAGCGCATCGCCGAGGGCCCGAACAACATCTGGCGCTACGCGCCGCTGCTGCCGGTCCCCGCCGATGTCGCGGACAAGCCCAACATCAACCCCGGTTTCACCAAGCTGGTCAAGGCCGACAACCTGGCCCGCGAGCTGGGCGTGACCGGCGGTCTGTACGTCAAGGACGACTCCGGCAACCCGACGCACTCCTTCAAGGACCGTGTCGTCGCCATCGCCGTCGAGGCCGCCCGCGCCTTCGGGTTCACCACCCTCTCCTGCTCCTCCACCGGCAACCTCGCCGGCGCGGTGGGCGCCGCCGCCGCCCGCGCCGGCTTCCGCTCGTGCGTGTTCATCCCGCACGACCTGGAGCAGGGCAAGGTCGTCATGGCCGCGGTGTACGGCGGTGAGCTGGTCGGCATCGAGGGCAATTACGACGACGTCAACCGCTTCTGCTCGGAGCTCATCGGCGACCCGCTCGGCGAGGGCTGGGGCTTCGTCAACGTCAACCTCCGGCCGTACTACGGGGAGGGCTCCAAGACCCTGGCGTACGAGATCTGTGAGCAGCTCGGCTGGCAGCTGCCCGACCAGCTCGTCATCCCGATCGCGTCCGGCTCGCAGCTCACGAAGATCGACAAGGGGCTGCAGGAGCTGATCAAGCTCGGCCTCGTCGAGGACAAGCCGTACAAGATCTTCGGTGCCCAGGCCGAGGGCTGCTCCCCGGTCTCCACCGCCTTCAAGGCCGGCCACGACGTGGTGCGTCCGCAGAAGCCGAAGACCATCGCCAAGTCCCTGGCGATCGGCAACCCGGCCGACGGCCCCTACGTCCTGGACATCGCCCGGCGCACCGGCGGCGCCGTGGAGGACGTGAACGACGAGCAGGTCGTCGACGCGATCAAGCTGCTGGCCCGCACCGAGGGCATCTTCGCGGAGACCGCGGGCGGGGTGACGGTCGGTGTGACGAAGAAGCTGATCGACGCCGGCCTGCTCGACCCCTCCCTCACCACGGTCGTCCTGAACACCGGCGACGGACTGAAGACGCTCGACGCGGTCGCCCCGACGACCGGCCTGTCGGCGACGATCCGGCCCAGCCTGGACGCGTTCCGCGACGCCGGCCTCGCCGCCGCCAACTGACACCCGAGACCGAAGGAAGGCACCCACATGAGCGTCAAGGTCCGTATCCCCACCATCCTCCGCACCTACACGGGCGGTCAGGCCGAGGTCCCGGCGGAGGGTGCGACCCTCTCCGAGGTCATCGCGTCCCTGGAGCAGAACCACCCGGGCATCGGCGCCCGCGTCCTGGACGACCAGGGCAAACTGCGCCGCTTCGTCAACGTGTACGTCAACGACGACGACGTGCGCTTCGAGGGCGGCCTGGACGCGGTCACCCCGGACGGCGCGGGCGTGTCGATCATTCCGGCCGTCGCCGGAGGCTGATCGCCCCCGGGGTCACAGGACGCCCGACCGCATGACGTGAGCACAGTGGCCCTCTCCGCCGGAAAGCGGAGGGGGTCATTCTGCATGGTTGAGCACGGTACAGTTTGGGAAGTCCCCGCAGCTGCCCGTGCCGCCCGCATATGAGAATGCGCCCGGCCGCGACAAGAAGCAGCCAAAGTAAGTGAACTCCTTGCGGCATAAGTGGCCTTTGTCAGGCCCGACTTGTCCTGGAATCTTGTGAGTTCCCCCATTGCGGGCGGTCGCCTGTGCCCAGAATTCTCGTCCGATTGACCTGTTGCAGAGGGCAGTTGGGCAGATACATTCGGCCGCGGTCGACGCGTTCCGGCGCACGCCACCCTCTCCTGTCGGAGGGTGAGTTCTGACCCGGGCCCGCGAAGTGCGGCGCTCGTGCAAGGGCCAGTAATAGGGGAGTTAGGCATGGCTCAGGGCACCGTCAAGTGGTTCAACGCGGAGAAGGGGTACGGCTTCATCGCGGTCGACGGTGGTGCGGATGTTTTCGTCCACTACAGCGCGATCCAGATGGACGGGTACCGCACCCTCGAAGAGGGTCAGCGAGTTGAATTCGAGATCTCGCAGGGCCAGAAGGGGCCGCAGGCGGACATGGTCAAGCTCGCCGTCGGCTGAGCTCGGCGCGGTCGTCCGACGACACTACTCACGCACGTGAGGCCCGTACCCCGGCCAGGGGTACGGGCCTCACGTGCGTCCGCACACCCCTCCAGGTTGTCCACATCCCGAGGCGGACGCTTGCACTCGAAGGGGTCGAGTGCTAATCATTGGCGTTAGCACTCTCCAGGTGAGAGTGACAGAAACTTGGACCGGGCCGGTGAGGCCCGCAGGCCCAGTGGGGCAAGGAACCACTGAGCACGCTGGCCGTCCGTCGCGGGCGCCACTCGGTCCGGAGAATCCACCCCTGTCCGGGAGGACCACTTCACATGGCCAAGATCATCGCGTTCGACGAGGAGGCACGGCGCGGTCTCGAGCGCGGGATGAACCAGCTCGCCGACGCCGTCAAGGTCACCCTCGGCCCCAAGGGCCGTAACGTCGTCCTCGAGAAGAAGTGGGGCGCGCCCACGATCACCAACGATGGTGTTTCCATCGCCAAGGAGATCGAGCTCGAGGACCCGTACGAGAAGATCGGTGCGGAGCTGGTCAAGGAGGTCGCCAAGAAGACGGACGACGTCGCCGGCGACGGTACGACCACCGCCACCGTTCTCGCCCAGGCGCTCGTCCGCGAGGGCCTGCGCAACGTCGCCGCGGGAGCCAACCCGATGGCTCTGAAGCGTGGCATCGAGAAGGCCGTCGAGGCCGTCTCCGCCGCTCTGCTGGAGCAGGCGAAGGACGTGGAGACCAAGGAGCAGATCGCTTCGACGGCCTCCATCTCCGCCGCCGACACCGAGATCGGCGCCAAGATCGCCGAGGCGATGGACAAGGTCGGCAAGGAAGGCGTCATCACCGTCGAGGAGTCCCAGACCTTCGGTCTGGAGCTCGAGCTCACGGAGGGTATGCGCTTCGACAAGGGCTACATCTCGGCCTACTTCGCCACCGACATGGAGCGTATGGAGTCGTCCTTCGACGACCCGTACATCCTGATCGTCAACTCCAAGATCAGCAACGTGAAGGACCTCCTTCCGCTGCTCGAGAAGGTCATGCAGTCGGGCAAGCCGCTGCTGATCATCGCGGAGGACGTCGAGGGCGAGGCTCTGTCGACCCTGGTCGTCAACAAGATCCGTGGCACCTTCAAGTCCGTCGCCGTCAAGGCTCCGGGCTTCGGTGACCGCCGCAAGGCCATGCTCGGCGACATCGCCATCCTCACCGGTGGCACCGTCATCTCCGAGGAGGTCGGTCTCAAGCTCGAGAACGCCGGTCTCGACCTGCTCGGCACCGCTCGCAAGGTCGTCATCACCAAGGACGAGACGACCATCGTCGACGGTGGCGGCGAGAGCGACCAGGTCCAGGGTCGCGTCAAGCAGATCCGTGCCGAGATCGAGAACTCCGACTCGGACTACGACCGCGAGAAGCTCCAGGAGCGCCTCGCGAAGCTGGCCGGCGGCGTGGCCGTCATCAAGGCCGGCGCCGCCACCGAGGTGGAGCTCAAGGAGCGCAAGCACCGCATCGAGGACGCGGTGCGCAACGCCAAGGCCGCCGTCGAGGAGGGCATCGTCGCCGGTGGTGGCGTGGCTCTGCTCCAGGCCTCGGCCGTCTTCGAGAAGCTCGACCTGACCGGTGACGAGGCCACGGGCGCCAACGCCGTGAAGCTCGCGCTGGAGGCCCCGCTCAAGCAGATCGCCGTCAACGGTGGTCTCGAGGGTGGCGTCATCGTCGAGAAGGTGCGCAACCTGCCGATCGGTCACGGCCTCAACGCCGCGACCGGCGAGTACGTCGACATGATCGCCGAGGGCATCATCGACCCGGCGAAGGTCACGCGCTCCGCTCTGCAGAACGCCGCGTCCATCGCCGCGCTCTTCCTCACCACCGAGGCCGTCATCGCCGACAAGCCGGAGAAGGCCTCCGCGGCCGCTCCGGGCGGCATGCCGGGCGGTGACATGGACTTCTGATCCTCGGATCAGCAGCTCCAGGCAGTACCGCGGTATCCGTACGACGCCGGCCCCCGGGATTCGTTCCCGGGGGCCGGCGTCGTCGTTGTCGCCGCTGCGCGGCGCTCTGGTGGGGCCGGGTCAGGACCCGTCGGTGTTCGACGGGCCGAAGAACTCGATCTCGGCGATGGCCACCTGCTTGTCCGAGGACGCGGCGTGGGCCGACTCCACGGTGAAGCGCACCTTGACGGCATCGCCGACGCGGAAGGCCCGCCGCTGGCCGCCGGTGCCCTGGTCCAGGGTCAGCCGGCGGGTCGTCTGCTTTCCGTCCTTCGTCGTGATCGTCGCCTTGAGGCGCTGCGGCAGCGCGGACTTGTTGAGGTCGTCGGCCTTGACGGAGACGCCCGGCGTGATGATCACGTCCAGCAGCCGGGTCGGCTGGTCGAAGCGGGCCTCGATCCACTCGCCCTCACCGGACTGGTCGACTCCGGGGCCCCACCACGTGTTGTTCACCTTGTCGAAGGCGAGCTGCGGCTTGTGGCCGGTCCACGAGCGGGATGCCGCGAGGTCGTTGGGGGCGACCATCGCGCGCTTGGCGAAGTGGTCCTTGGTGGCCTGGATGCCGGCGGGGAGATACATCACGCCGAGGACGGCCAGGGTGATGACGACGGCGGCGGTGATCCATGTGCCGATGCGGTCGAAGACGCGGCGGATGCGGGGCCTGTCGCCGGCCCACGGGTTCTCGTTGCGGCGGGAGCCCGCGAGACGGCGCCACCACGGGACGGGGGCGGGCGCGCGTTCCTCGTTGTCGGCCAGCGGCATCGCGCAGCGTGCGCAGTAGTGGCGGTCGGGGCGGTTGGGGGTGGCGCACCAGGAGCAGGGCGGGCCGTTGCCGGTGTCCTGCTGGGGGCCGGGGACGCGGACCTGCGGCCGGTCGGTGTCCGGGCGGCCGGGCAGGACCGGAGCGGCGGTCGGGGGCGGCGAGGAGTGGGACGGCTCGGGCTCGGAGACCGGGACGAGCAGGGAGCGGGCGCGGTCGGCCGCGCTTTCGCCGGAGGCGGGCAGCGGGACGGTGGGGTCGGTCTCGCCCGGGTGGCGGCCGCCGGAGGCCGGTGAGGCCGCCACGGGCCAGTCGTCGGTCCCGCCGTCCGCCGTGTTCGCCCGGCCGGGCACCTGGGTGTCGCGGTGGTGGCGCGGCAGGCGCGAGGCGTCGGGTGTCGCGGCCGAAGGGCCGGCCTCGGCGGGTGCCGTCGCGGCGGTGTGGCCGCCGGCGCCGGCAGCGTGCGTCGCGTTCGGCCCGCTGTCCGGCAGCGGGCGCGGGGAGGGGGCGCCGCCGGTACGCGCGAAGCCGTCCCAGCCGCCCCCGGCGGACTCCTCGGAGGAACCGCCCGAGGACGCGGCTCCGGCCGACGGGCGTCCACCGGGCGGGGTGGATCCCGCGGGCGGGGTGGAACCGGCGGGCGGGGTGGAACCGGCGGGCGGGGTGGAACCGGCGCGGGGACCCGGGCTCCAGCTGAGCACGGCGCCGCAGGCGTCGCAGAACGACTGCCCCGGTTCCGCGCGGGTGCCGCACTCGGCGCAGTTCTGCGTGGTCATCTCTCCGGGGTCCTTTCGGCTGCCGTCACGGTGACGGTGTAGGGCATGTGCGCGGGGCGGGCGGCGGCCACGAGGGCGTCCAGGCGGTGCGTGTCCGCGGGTGTGGGATCAGGGAGGGCGATGGAGACGTGGAGGTGCGGGCGGGGCTTGCCGGGGACCGGGCCGAGGGGGCGGGCGTTCCACGTGGCGCCGCCGCTCTCGGAGATCTCCGGCTCGGTGCCGAAGGCGAGGTGTACGGCTTCGGAGAGGCCGCGCCGGGTGCCCCGTACACGGTGCAGGCGTGCGGCGGCGGCCACGGCGGCGCGCAGCCGCGGTTCCGGTTCGGTGCCGTCGGTCTCGGCTCCGACCCAGGTGCTGAGCCACTGGGCGAAGTCCACCGGGGTGAGGGCGGGGTCGAAGTAGGAGTCCACGCAGTCGAGTACGTTCAGGATCGGCGCGAGGACGTCGTCGAGGCCGCCGACGAAGCGCTGGGCGAGATCGTCCTCCGCGAAGACGGCGGGGAGCATCGTGCTGATGGGTGTGGACGAGCCGAGGCCGTCGATCGAGCCCCTCATCGGTGGTCTCCTGTGCGGGTGTCGGCCGTCACGCCCCGTCTCCGATCACCCGGACGCGGTGGTCGAAGGAGAAGACCAGGGCCGGCGGTTCGAGGTCGATGCGGTTGGTCGGGTCGCCGCGCTTGCCCGTCAGCGGGTCGGCGGGGTGCAGGATGACCTCGTCGACCAGTTCGACACCGGGGACCCGCTGGAGGACGGCGAAGACCTCGCCCGCCTGGACCGGGCGCCCGAAGGGCCAGCCCCGCCCGTCGGCGCCCCCGGTGAGCGGGTCGAGGTGGTGGTAGAGGGCGTCGTGGACCTGGCGGCGTACGCGGTCGGTGTCCACCCCGCGGAAGGCGTGGACGGTGGCCACCACGGTGACCCCCTGGTAGTAGGGCGGGCCCACGGCGACCCGGGTGCCGATGAGGCGGCGTTCGTCGAGGTGGCGGGTGATGCGGCCGAGCAGCGCGTCGCCCGGGACGAGTTGTTCGAAGCGGAGCCGGCCGCCGGGGTCGGGGACGGCCTGGGGCACGACGAGGACCCGTATCGCGTAGGCCCCGTACTCGCTCTCCTCGCCTTCCAGGCAGGTGATGCGGGCCGTCTCGGGGGCGGCCCGGCGGGCCAGTTCCTCGTAGTCGCGCAGGGTGACGGCGCGTTCCTGGGCGCGGAGGGTGATGGGCGCCCGGAGCTTGGCCTCCTCGACGGTCTCGCCGTCGACGCCGCCGCGGGCGGCCTCGCGGTTGACGACCTCGGCGACGTACGGGATGGAGGTGCGCAGGACCTGGACGGTGCCGCGGGCCACGTTGCCCTCCCGGCCGCCACCGGTGCGGTAGCGGCGGGCGCGGATGACGGAGCCCTTGGGGGCGACGGCGCCGTACTGGCGGAGGGTGCCGTCGGGTTCGCGGACGGCGGGGCCGAAGGCGATCTCGCCGGTCGCGGCGTCCAGGGTGATGTGCCGGTCGTCGGGCCGTGACGCGGCGAAGTGCGGGACCACCTGCCAGTCCTCCCAGCCGTCGTGCTCGGCGGTCTGGAGCCACAGGGGCGGGTCGTCGCCGACCACGGGGGCGTGGGTGAGCCGCAGCCGCTGGCCGGGCAGCCCGATGGACTCGCCGAGCGTCTCGTCGTAGACGGCCTCCGCGTGCACGACGCCGGTGGTGCCGCCGATGGTGTAGGCCTCGGCGGACCGGATGGTCGGCGACGTGGCGTAGAAGGGCTGGCCGGGGTGGGGTTCGGTGACGCGGCAGCGCAGCCAGCCCGCCTCCTGTCCGCCGTTGCGGGAGAGGACGTGGCCGCCGGGGATGTGCAGCACGATGTCGCCGGGCCGGTTGAGTCCGCCGGTGCCGTCGCGGTCGACCTCGCAGGGCCGCCAGCCGTCCTCGGTCCACGCCTCCCACACGAGCGGGGGCTGCCGGGGGTCGACGCCGACACCGTCGACGCGGCTGTCGAGTTCGAGGGCGAGGGCGCAGTGCGGGACGGCGGCGGTGAGGCCGATCAGCATGCAGTCGCCGGGGGTGGGGGACTCCGCGAAGCAGTGCAGGTCCTTGCCCTCGGCGAGGTCGTCGGTCCGGTCGGCGACGGGCTGGCCCTGGTGCTGCACCACGAGGCGCCGGAGCGCGGTGGGCACGACGGTCAGTTCGCGTTCGGTGGCGAAGACGACGGCGCTCTCACGCTCCGTGCGCACGGTCGCCACCTCGGTGCCGACCGGCACGGCTATCGCCTCCTCCTGCGGGGCGGAGAGCCAGAACGTGACCTCGGTGCGGGCGGCGGCCGGAGGGAAGAGGGTGATGCCGACGAGATCGAGGAAGGCCAGATGGTTCTTCTCCGGCACGCGGTTGAGGCGGTAGACGATCTGGTCGGCCATGTGCGCGACCGTCTCGACGAGGGTGACGCCCGGGTCGGAGACGTTGTGGTCGGTCCACTCCGGGGCGCGCTGCTGGATGTAGCGCTTGGCGTCGTCGACGAACTGCTGGAAGCGGCGGTCGTCGAGATTGGGGGAGGGCAGGGACATCAGCCGTCGCTTTCGGAAGGGGCACCGGAGCCGCCGGAGGAGCCCGGCTCCCCGGGTTCGTCGTGGGAGGGGATGACGTAGAACGGGAAGACCAGGCTGCGCGGGTTGTTGGTGCCGCGGATGGCGTAACGCACGTCGATGAACAGGACGTTCTGTTCGGCGCCGGCGGTGACCTCGACCTCGTGGACCTCGATGCGGGGCTCCCAGCGGTCCAGGCTGACGTGGACCTCGTGCTGGATGCGGCCGGCGGTCTGTTCGTTGACCGGTGCGAAGACGAGGTCGTGGATGGCGCAGCCGAACTCCGGGCGCATCGGCCGCTCACCCGGGGCGGTGGCCAGGACGAGCCTGATGGCCTCCTCGACCTCCCGCTCCCCGCTGACGAGGGCGATGCCGCCCGTGGGGCCGATGCGCAGCGGGAAGGCCCAGCCGGAACCGACGAACTGTTCGGCCATCAGGGAGCCACCTGCCTTCTTCTCGATACGGACCCGGCACGCGGGTACGGTCCGCCGCTCATCCGAACGGGTACTTGATGGTGTTGACGAAGAAGCCACCCATGAGGTCGAGCTTGATGGCCTTGATGTTCACGTTGGCCACGGACTGGACCGACACGATCCCCGTGGCGGAGAGCGACGCGGCGCCGGTCGCCGACAGGTTCAGGGCTCCCATCGCGTTCACGCTGACCACACCGCCCGTGGACCGGAGGTTGACCATGCCCTGCCCCTGGAGGGTGAGCGGCCCGCCGCTCTTGATCGTCACCGCGCGGCGTGCGCTCAGCGAGAGATCCGTGCCCGCCTCCACCGACACCGAGCGGCTGCCCGTGATGCTGACCGAGCCCTTGCTGTCGACGGTGATCTCGGTCTTGGTGCGGTCGAGGTTGATGGTCAGCCTGTCGTCGCCGCTGGCGATCCGGACACCCTGCTTCCGCCCGCCGGTCCGCTGGCTGAGCAGGTCGACGCGGTTGCCCTGCCGGTCGGACACGGTGTGCCGGGTGGCCTTCTTCTTCAGGCCGTCGTGCAGGGGCACGTCGTTCCTGGTGGGCACGTCCCGGCCGTTGTAGAGCCCGCCGATCACGAACGGGTGGTCCAGCGCACCCCGGTCGAAGGCGACCAGCACCTCGTCGCCGACGTCCATGGGGAAGACGCCGCCGCCGCCCACGCCGCCGGACTGCACGCTGCGCGCCCAGTCGCTGACGTAGGTGTTGTCGAGCCAGGGGAACTGGAGCTTGACCCTGCCCTGCTTGAGCGGGTCCTGCACGTCGGTGACGATGGCGTTGGCGACGCTGGGCAGCCGGCCGCCGTCCGGGGTGCCGCCGCCCGAGGCCAGCCCGTACAGCGAGCGCCACTGGCGTCCGCTGACGGTGACCCAGGACTCGTAGTGCTTTCCGTCGCCGAACACATGGCGTACGGAGGTGACGGTGTACTTCCCCTCGAAGGGTTTGCCGACGTCGGCGAGCGCCACGGGCACACCGGGCCGCAGGTCCGGGTTCCCGCGCACCACGGCCTCCAGCTCGGCGAAGGAGGAGGTGACGTCGGCGGCGAGGGACTGCGAGGCGTGCCGCACCTCGTCCTGCTTGTCGTAGGGGTTGCCGGTCTCGACGAGCTTGGCCGCCTTGAACTTGCCGGCGGCCTCTCCCGGGGTGAGGCCGATGGTGATGCCGGGATCGGTCTTGGCGGGCGAGACCTCGGTGATCTTCTTCTTGGTGGTGACGTTCCAGCCGCGCGACTCGACCTCACCGACCTGGTCGGCGGCGGTGACGGCGGCCCGCAGCCGCAGGATGTCGTGACCGGCCTGGAGGACGAAGGGGCTCTTGTCGCCGTCCGTACCGGGTGAGGGCGCGCCGGACGACGGGTTCGGTTTCACGAACCGGAACTTGCCCTTGGCGTCCAGGGACATCACCATGCCGTTCTCGTCGGCGAGCCGGGCCAGGAAGTCCCAGTCGGTGACGTTGGACTGGCTGATGAACCCGTACGCGCCCTTCGTCGCCTGGATGCGGCCCACGGGCACGCCGTCCATGCCGACGAGTTTGCGGGCGATGTCGGAGGCCGTCTGGTTGCGGTACGCGGCGACCCGGCGCTGGCGCATCAGGCGGTGCCCGAAGTCGTAGCCGCGGATGACGGTGAAGCTGCCGGTGCCGTCGTAGTCGGCCTCCATGCCGGTGACCTCACCGGTCAGCAGCGGCTTGCCGACGCCCTGGCCGTCCGCCACCGGTGTGAGGACCACCCTGGTGCCGAACTTCACGCTCAGCTCGCCGAGCACCAGGTGGTACGGGTCGCGGAAGGTGAGCCTGAAGGCGGCGGGGACACCGGCACCCTGGTCGACCCAGCCCTCGACGAGCATCGGGGCGATGGCGGCGGGCAGCTTCGCACCGCCGATGGTGACCTGCATGATGGTGGAAAACGCGGTCTGCACCATCAGTGACGCACCTCCTCGGCCGCGGGCAGCACGAGTTGCGTGCCGGAGGGCAGACGGGACGGGTCGTCGATGCCGTTGGCCTCGGCGATCGCACGCCACGCGGTGGCGTTGCCGTACTCGCGCCATGCCAGCGACTGGAGGGAGTCGCCCGCGACGACCTGGTGCACGCGCTGGGCGGTGAGTGCGCCGGAGGTCGGGTTCTGGCCCTTGGTCTTGCCGGGGATCTCGTGCAGCTGCACCTGGCAGGTGGCGCGGATGGGGATGCCGGTCGTCCCGAAGAGGGTGTACGACGCCTCGATGGAGCTGACGTACGCCGTGAAGCGGGCCGTGGAGAACGATCCCCACTGGAAGACCACCCAGGGCGGCGACGGCTGGTTGGCGGCGATGCTCTTGGCGGTCACCTCACAGCAGCCCAGCAGCGACTCCACCTTCTTCAGCACGGTGTTGCCGGTCGGCTTGGTGGAGGAGTCCAGGAAGATCTCCAGGGTCATCTCCCGGGGCTCGGCCCCCATGAACTCCGGCTTGGAGCCGTCCCGCACGGCCGCGGTCGGGGTCGCCTTCCACTGGGCGCGCTGGCTGAGGGACAGCTGCGCCGGGTTGAACTCGAAGCTGAACGTCCGCATGAGCGCGCCGGGTGTGGTGCTCGTGCCCACCGGCGGCTCGTGGATGGCGAGGCCGGCTCGTACGAGGCTCTTGCCGGCGCCCTTGCTGCTCTGGGCCATGGTCTTCCTCTCTGCTCTTCGACGCCGTCAGTCCGTGAAGCCGTGGTGGGCGATCTCCAGGACCTCGTTGGCCACGGCCGGGTTGCCGGGGTCGAGGCTGGGGCCCTGCCAGCTGACGGGCAGTACGTCGATCAGGCCCCAGCGGGCGACGAGCGACCCGTCCGCGCGCAGGGCGGAGATCTGGGCGGTCGGCCGCTTGATCCCCGTCTGGACCGAGGAGATCCACTTGGCGACCTTGGCCGTGTCCGGGGTGAGGGGGCGGGTCAGCCGGATGTTGGAGAAGGAGACGCGGGTGGGCAGTTGCCATACGAACCCGTTGTTGCCGCCCTCCTGGCGCTGCTCGATCTCCACCTGGGACGACAGGCCTTCGCACCCGTTGAAGTAACCGAGGCTCTCGCCGTCGATGGTGAGGGTGAACCAGATGGTTGAGCCCGGGTCCTGGCGGGGCATCGCGGGTGGGCCTTTCGTCGGATACGTCTGTGTCGGTGGTGGTGGTGGTCGTCGGGCGGTGGGACCGCCCGGTCAGTGGCGGGGGTCGCGGAGCCTGCCGATCCGTTCGCGGTCCATCCGCAGCTCGGTACGGATGAGGCGGGTGATGCGGCCGATGATCCGGTGGACGAGCTCGTCGAGCTGGAAGTCGGTGAGATCACGGGGGTCGAACCCGCCGTTCGGGACGGCCGCGTACTCGGGCGGCGGTTCCTGCTGCGACGTCGTGGAGCCCGGGGGCGGGGTTGAGCCGCCGGCGGGCGGGGAGTACGGGGGCGGCGAAGCCGGGGGCGGGGCGGCGGCGGTCCGCTCGACGGCCGGGGGCGGAGTGGTGCGCTCACTGCGGTGCGGCCGGATACGGCTCAGGGAGGAGGCCACCGTGTCGGCGGCCGCGGAGGCGAGCGCGCCGATGGACGAACCGCCGCCGAGACGCTGGACGACGGGTTCCGAGGCACTGCCGCCGCCGGCCTGTACGGGACGGGAGGGCGCCGGCGGTGCCGCCGGGGGCGGGGTGAGCGGCGCCACGGGAAGCGGCGACGCGGCGGCGGCCCCGGGCGGCGTGAGGCCGCGCAGCGGTACGGCGGTGAGGGGCATGGCACGGCGCTGGACGCGGGGGACGGACGCGGGCGGGACGGCGGCCGGGGGCCGGGGGGCCTGAGGAGGCACCGGGAGCGGGGGCGGCAGCGGGGCCTGGGGGATCGGCGCGGGGGCGGCCGGTGCCGTGGTGGTGGGCCGCGGGCCGGCCGGTGCCGCCGACGCGGTGGCGCGGGGGCCGACGGCCGGCGGAGTGGGAGGGGCGATGAGCGGGGCCGCGTCCGTGGGCGCCGAGGACATGGGGGCGCCGAGCGGGGTACGTCGGGTCGCGGCGGCGGGCGGCGCGGCCGTGGTGCGCTGGACCTGCTGCCCGGCGGGTGCGTGGGCCGTCGCGCGCCGGGCCTGCTGCACGGGGGCCGTGGGTGTCGTGGGTGCGGGGGAGCCGTGGGCCGGCGCGGCCGGGGGCTTCGGGGCGGGCGGCGGCGACTGGGGTGCGGTCTGCACGCGCGGTGGTGAGGCGGGTGCGGGCGCGGAAGGAGGGACGTCGGCCGGCGAGGAGGACATCGGGGCGCCGAGACCCGGGCGGGCCGTCTTCGGCGTGCCGGTGCGCGGAGCGGACGGCCGGTTGCTGCCCGTACCCGTCGGTGTGGTGTGAGGGAGGGCCGCCACCGGGAGGGCGGCGGGGGTGGTGGCGGCGGGCGGCGTGGGGGAGGCCGGGCCACGGGTGTCCGAGGCCGCGCGCTGGACGGGCGCCGGAGAGGTGGCGGGGCCGGCGGGGGCCGAAGCCGGGGCCGGGCCATGGGCGGGTGACGCCGCACGCCGGACGGGCGCCGGAGGGGCGGCGGGGCCACGGGTGTCCGAGGCCGCGAGCCGGACCGGGGCCGAGGGGCCCGGTGCCGGTGAAGTGGTGCGCGCGGTGCCGCTGTTGCCCGAGCCCGCCGACGCGGACGGCCGGGCGGCAGGCGTGCCCGCACCGGAGGCGGGGGGCGTCGGCTCGGTGCGGCGCACCGGGGGCTGACCGTCCGCGCGTACGGTGCCGCCGCGCGGAGCGGAGGCAGCCGGACCCGCAGGCCCGGCGGATGAGGCGGGGGCCACCGGGAGGGCGCGGTCGCCGGTGGGCGGCGGTGTGGCGGGACTGCCGGCACCGGCGGTGCGCCGCTGCACGGCGGCCTTCGCGTCGCGCGGACCGGCGGAGGCGGCGGGGGCGCTCGGGGCAGCCGGACCGCGGTGCGCGCTCGGGGGCGTTTCCGCCTGCGCGGGCGGGATCCTGGGCGCGCTCGTCGGGCTGCCGAGGCCGCGCGGGGCGCTCGGCTCGGCCGGCGCCGCTCCGCCGGGGCCGGCAGGCCGTACGGGCGGGGAGGCCGCCCTGTCGCGGGGGCCCCGGGGTGCCGGGCCCTGGGCTACGGCCCGCTGGACCGGGGCAGACGCCGGGGCCGGACCGGCGGGAGCCGCACCGGGGGCGCTGCGCGCGCTGTCCGCTGCGGGAGCGCTGGGCGAACCGGCGCTGGGCGAACCGGCGCTGGGTGATGCGGCACCGCGTGAACCGGCCGAGGGCGAACCGGCACCGCGTGAACCGGTCCCGGGCGAGGCGGCACCGGGCGAACCGGCACCGGGCGAGGCGGCACTCGGCGAACCGGCAGTCGGCGAACCAGCACTCGGTGAACCGGCAGCGCGTGAGTTTGCGCCCGGCGATCCCGCGCCGGACGAGGCGGCTCGGGGCGTTTCAACCCCGCGCGTCCCTGTGGTCACACCGTCGCCGGGGCGGGCCGGTGCGGTGGCGCGCCGGGCCACCGCACGCTGCACGGGTGCGCCACCGGCCGGCGTATCCCGGACGGCGCTCTGCGGCGCAGGCGAGGGCGCAGGGGACGGCGAGGGCGCAGGCGCGGGCGAGGGCGAAGGCGCAGGGGACGGCGAAGGCGCAGGCGCGGGGGAGGGCGCAGGTGAAGGCGAAGGTGGGCGCGAAGGAGAGGGCGCGGGCGAAGACGGCCGCGTGGCGCCGGGGGAGTCGGCCGAGCCGGCTCCCCCGCGGTCGCCATCAGTTGAGGTCGCCGACGCCGGCGCACTCTGCGTGCCCCCCGGGGCGGACGACCGGCGCCGCGTGGCCGGCAGGACCCGCCGCTGCACGGCCGGTGCCTTCGTCAGGGGCCGGGGGCGTGACGGGGCCGGCGGTACAGGCGCCACGCGGACACCGGGCGCCGGGGCCGGAGCGTTCCCGGACCCCGGGGTCCGGACCGCCCGTACGGGTGCGGGGGACGCCCCGGACGGTGCCGGTGCAGCGCCCGCACGGGGCGCGCTCCCCGCTGCGGTCGGTGCTGCGGCAACCGTGCCGCGTTCACCGGCAGCCGGAGGCGCCGCCGCCGGAGAGACCGGCGGCGGAGCGGGAGTCGACGAGGAAGGACGGCCCAGGGACCGCCTCTGCACGGCGGGAACGGCTGACGCCGGCGCAGGCGCCGAGGGGGCCGGCGGAGCGGTACGCCCTCCGGCCGCAGGACTCCCGGAACCCTGCGACGCGGACGGCGAAACGGGTGCCGAGGCCGGCGCGGGTGCGGGCCGGCCCGACTGTGCCGGCCGTGCCGAGGGCAGCGCCCGCAGCGGCACCGCCGGGGCGCGCCGCACCACCGGCTCCGCTGCCGCGCCCGACGCCAACGGCAGTGCGCCCGAGCGGCCTTCGAGCCCCGCCACCGGGTGGGCCGAGCGGTTCAGCGCGCCCGAGAGCAGGCTGTCCGGCGCCGTGTTCATGACGCCGATGGACGGCGTCCCGGTGAACGACGGGTTCTGCCACGTCGGCAGCCGCCCGCCGAACCCGGCGTCCGCGACCACCGGGCGTCCGGCGTCCATGGCCCGCTGCATCGGCGGCAGGCCGGACCAGGACGCGACGGCCGTGGGCACCGGCCCGGAGCCGGGTCCCGGACCGGAGCCGGCCGGATCGGCGGCCCCGGCCGGCGCGGCCTCGGCGGGTGCGGTGTGTTGTGCGTCTGCGCGAGCCTCACGGCCCCGCATCCGGTCCAGGAACCCCACGTCTCAGCCCTCCGCTCCGGCGCGCGTCACGAAGGACGCGATCTGGTCCGCGTACAGCCGGCGGTCGTGGTGTTCCAGGTCCAGGATCGCCTCGAGGCTCCAGTGGAAGTGATAGGCGACGTACGCGATCTCCTCATGCAGCCGGTCGGTCGCGTACGTCACGATTCCCCCAGGCGGCTCCCGCCGAGTTCCACCTCGAAGGGCTCGGAACAGTGCGGGCACGCCACCGCCGCCCGGGTGTGGCCCTCGGCGTTGATCTGCCGGTAGAAGTCCTGGAGGAACGCGAGGTCGGAGGCGAACATGTTCTCCACCGTCCCGTCGTGCACCATCGACAGCGTGCCGAGCCGGGTGATGACCCGGCCGAGCAGTACCACCGACAGATACGCGGGGTTCTCCTGGACCCGGACGTCCCGCAGCGGGATCAGCTCGTCCCGGGCGGTGGACAGACGCATCACGCCGTCCTTGTGCACGGTGCCCGCGTCGTCGACGTAGCCGCGCGGCAGCTCGAAGGGGAACTCCGTCTGCAGGCGCTGCGGCACGGGAGCCGGCGCGGGGGCCGGGGCCGGAGCAGGTGTCTGCTCCGGCCCCGCCACGGCCTCGGGCGCCGGTACGTCCGTGATCGGGCCCGCGCCGGCCCTGGCCGTAGTGCGCCGCATTACTCGATGACCAGTTCTTCGAAGACGATGGTCACGGTCTCCGTCAGCGCCGAGGCCTCACCGGCCTTCAGGGCGCTGGCGTCGATCTTGCTGCACCAGGCGTTGCGCATGTTGTAACGCTTCGTCGGGTTGTTCTGGTAATCCATCACGATGATGGAGGCGTTCTTGCGCGCCGTGGACATCTGACCGGCGATCGAGTCGTTGATCCACGTCGTGAACGAGGCCGACGGGGTCATACCCCGGACCACCGTGCACTGCCCGTCCTTCTGCGTGCCGGGCATGAGGCTGACCTCGGGCTTGCCCTGCGCGGAGTTGGAAAGGTGCTTGATGACGTCCTGCTCGATGGTGAGGCCGTTGACCTCGGCGAGGTACTCGACCATCACGCCGTCGATCTGAAGGCCGAAGTTATGTGAGGTGAACGCGTCACCCGGGCCGATGCTCATCTGTTTCCCGTCCTGCCAAGAATTCTTCTGGATCGCGTACGAGGGCTGGGGGTGTGGGCCGGCGGCCTACTCCTCCAGCTCGCCGTTGCCGCTGGAGAACTGGGCCAGCCGGAAGATCACGAACTCGGCGGGCTTGACCGGGGAGATGCCGATCTCGCAGATCACGCGACCGACGTCGACCGACTCCGGGGGGTTGGTCTCCTCGTCGCACTTGACGTAGAAGGCCTCCTCCGGGCGCGAGCCGAAGAGGGCGCCGCTGCGCCACTCGTTGACCAGGAACGCCGAGACGTTGCGCCGGATGCGGGCCCAGAGGTTGGTGTCGTTCGGCTCGAACACCACCCACTGGGTGCCGATCAGGATCGACTCCTCCAGGTAGTTGAAGTACCTGCGGACGTTCAGGTAGCGCCACGCCGGGTCCGACGACATGGTGCGGGCGCCCCAGACGCGGACACCGCGGCCGGGGAAGGCACGGATGCAGTTGACGCCGATCGGGTTGAGCAGGTCCTGCTCACCGCGGGTGATCTGGATCTCCAGGTCGACCGCGCCGCGTACGACCTCGTTGGCGGGCGCCTTGTGCACGCCGCGCTCGAAGTCGTTGCGCGCCCAGATGCCGGAGACGTGACCGCTCGGCGGGATCAGCTGGGACTGGCCGGACGCCGGGTCGAAGACCTTGATCCAGGGGTAGTACAGGGCCGCGAACTTGGAGTCGTAGCCGGCGGTCTCCTGGCGCCAGACCCTGATCTCGCGGGCGTTCAGGCCCGGCGGCGGGTCGATGACCGCGACGCGGTCGCCCATCAGCTCGCAGTGGGCGATCAGACCGAGCTGGACCGCCTTGACGGCCTCCAGGTCGATCGCTCCGCGCTGGTAGGCGGACATCAGGTCGGGGACGGCGACCATGGAGATCTCGTCCACGGCTTCCAGACCGCCGAAGCCGGTACGGTCGGCGGAGTCGCCGAGGTACTGGGCGGGCCCGGGGTGGGCGGAGGTGTCCGCCGCGGGGACGGCCGGGGCGGCGGCCGGGGCCGCGAGCGCCACGGTCTGGTTCTCGGGCCGTGCGAGCTGCGCGGCGGGCGCTGCCTCCTGCACGGTGATGAGCTTGGAGCGCTCCTTGACCTGCGTGACGACGTAGTTGCGGCCGCTCTTCTTGGCGGTCACGTCGAAGGACTCGGCAATCTTGTCGCCGTCCTTGACGACCAGCTTGAAGCGCTCGGCCGGGCCCTCGCCCTCGGGGTCGGCGACCTCGACGGTCAGCGGGCCGCTCTGCCCGGGCGCGAGCGCGGTCACCGTGAAGGTGCCCAGCTGCTGCGGCGCACCCGTCGGCAGCGCGGCCGGGGTCCTGGAGCCGGTCACGGCGGCGGGGGCGGCGTCGGACGCACCCTCGGCGGAACCGCCGACCCGCACGACGTAGGCGGCGCTGCCGCCGTTGTTGAAGAAGCCGTAGACGGAGTGCGCCAGGTAGTACCCGTCGGTGAAGTCACCGAACGCCGCGACGTACTGCGTCCAGTTGGTCACCAGGGTGGGTTCGTTCAGGGGCCCGGTCGACGCGAGGCCGACAAAGGCCGCGACCGAAGTGCCCACACCCTCGATCGGGCGCGAGCCGCTGGCCACCTCCTCGACGTATACGCCGGGCGACAGGTAGGACGGCATGCTCTGCTCTCCTCGGGGTACGAGACAAGACGGCTTTCACCTTCACGCGCGAAGCGCGTCCCCCGAAACGTCCTGCGGGGCTCGATCGGGGGCACCCCTCTTGCCCACAAGGGCACTTCTGTGCGATGCGTTTCCCCGTGCGTCCCGAAGTTGCCCGCGAAACTGCCCTCGCGGACCTGCCCCGGGCCAGGGCGGGCGGGTAGAGCTGGGTGGTCAGCTGTCCGCCCAGAAGGGAGCGTCGTGCGCGCACACGAAACACCGGCCCCGCAGCCCGGAGAGCGGAACAAGCCCCGCCGGGCCGGTACGCCGAGCACGCAGGCCGGCCGGATGCTGGCACTCCAGCGCGCGGCGGGGAACGCGGCCGTGTCGCGCGCCATCGAGGAGGAGCGGCACGCGCACGGGCCCGGCTGCGGCCACGGTGAGGCCGCGCCGTCCGGCGAACAGCCGGCCGTGCAGCGCCGCGTGTCGGTGCAGGAGGCGATCTCCTCGCCGGGCAGCCGGCCGGAGTCCCGCATCCTCGACAAGGCGCAGCAGGCGTACGGGATGAGCTTCGACCACGTCCGGCTGCACACCGGGCCGGTGGCGCAGCGCTCGGCGATGGAGCTCAACGCCGTTGCCTACACCACGGGTTCGGACATCGTCAGCCAGAAGCCGCGCCTGGACGACGAGACGATCTTCCATGAGCTGGACCACGTCCGTCAGCAGACGATGGGGCCGGTGGCGGGGACGGACAACGGCGCGGGGGCCAAGGTCTCGCACCAGGACGACCCCTTCGAGAAGCAGTCCGCCGCCAACGGCCGGAAGCTGGCCCAGGGTGGCGCGCCCGACCTCTCCCTGCCGGGCTCGTCCGCGCCGGTGCAGCGTGCCGTGGACTCCGCGGAGCCGGGCACACACGAGGTCCAACGGGTCGCCACCGACACCGAGGAGGCACCGGCCAAGTACCGGCAGACCAAGGAGTCGGCCCCGGGTGACCGGGACGTGGCCCTGCGCATGCTGGACCGGATGTCCCGTATCGCCCTGGAGACCATCAACAAGACGAACAAGGATTTCGCGGACAAGCGCGGCAATCCCCTGCGGGGCAAGAGTAAGATCACTCCCCACCTGGCCGTGTCGGTCCTCCCCGGCGGGGCGCTGGCCATCGCCGGCAACACCGGCGACAAGCGGGTCACCGCCAACGACAAGATCGTGGTCGAGGAGGAGCTGCGCAAGTACGTGAACGGCGACCCCGAGATGCAGCACGCCAGGGAGAAGGACCGGACGAAGCTCAAGGCCCTGACGTCGGGTGACTACGCCAAGGCCCACGGCAACGCTCCCCAGCTGCTCGCGATCGACGAGGCCCTGCGCCGGCCCATCGAGTGGTACGCGGTCGGCGGCACCGAGTCCGACAAGAGCTCGCAGCACGGTGAGATGACCGTGCTCGGCCAGCACGTCGCCCACTGGCTGGCGAACCCGAAGACCTCGGACGAGCCGGAGAAGGTCATGATGGGTGGCGTCAAGAAGGCGTGCCGCAGCTGTCAGTGGGCCTTCGACGCGGTCAACGAGCACATCGGCCGGCCCAACGGCTACGAGGTCCAGGCCTCCGGCAGCCACAACCAGTTCTTCCCCGGCTGGCGGATGCCGGAGTGGATGACCGCACACCCGAAGGTGGTGGCGGAGGTGACGGCGCAGGCCGCCGCGATCGGTGCGAAGCTGGAGGACGGGGTCCTCAAGGGGGACATGACGGAGAAGACCGTGAGTCACGACCCGGACTCCTCGGGCTCCGAGTGGGACGAGTAGCGGTACGGGCGCCGGCCGGGGGGCGTGTCCTCCGGCCGAGCCCTGAGGGCATCCCGGTGTGCCCCCGCGTCCCCTGACGCGCGTCACGTCCTCCCCTAGCGTGGGCCCGTGAGCCTGTGGACTTCCCTCGAACCCCTCTCCACCACCGTCGACCCCGGCAGCAGCACCACCGTGCGGCTCCGGCTGCGCAACACCGGTGATGTGGTGGATGAATACCGCTTCGAACCGATCGGCGGCCCCGCCCCCTGGACCACCGTGGAGCCCCAGACACTCCGCCTGTATCCCGGCACCACCGGCTCGGTGGACGTGACGTTCGCTCCGCCGCGTACGCCGGACGCCACGGCCGGGCCGAATCCGTACGCCGTGCGGATCACGCCGACCGAGCATCCGGAGGCGGTGACCGTCCCGGAGGGCAACCTCACGATCACCCCCTTCACGGAGGTGCGGGCCGAGCTGGTGCCGCCGGTCGTCAAGGGCCGCTTCCGCGGCCGGCCCCGGCTCGCGGTCGACAACCTCGGCAACACCAAGGTCACCGCCTCGCTCAGCGGCAGTGACTCCGGCGACCGGCTGTCGTACGACATCCAGCCGAGCAACGTCCAGATCGAGCCGGGCCGGGCCGCGTTCGTCAGGACGACGCTGAAGCCGCGGCAGATCATCTGGTTCGGGTCGAAGGAGGAGCAGCCCTACGCGCTGGCCCTGCGCCGCTCCGGTGCCAAGAGCATGGACGTGGACGGCACCTACGTCCAGCGGGGTTTCCTGCCGGGCTGGCTGGCCACCGTGCTGGCGCTGCTCCTGACCCTGACCATCGCGTTCGTGGTGATCTGGCTGGCGTACAAGCCTCAGGTGCGGAGTACGGCGACGGAGAAGACTTCGGAGACCGTCAGCGTCATCCCACCGCCCGAGGAGAGTGCCGCGCCCACGTCCGCGCCGCCCACCCCGGAGCCGGAGAAGACCCCCGAGACCGAGAACGAGAGCCCCGACGGCGACGGCGACGGCGGGGGCGGAGGCGGTGGCGGCGGGGAGACGAAGAAGCCGCCGGAGCGGACCGCGGCCGTCGCGGTGCACGAGATCGCCGCGCGCAGCGAGGGCCGTCACATCTGCTACCGCGCGTATGTCGCGGACCGCGGCTGGCAGGAACCGGTGTGCGACGGGGCCGAGGCCGGGACGGTCGGCAAGGGGCTGCCCATCAAGGCCCTCAACATCGCCGTGTCCAGGACCAAGGGTGTCCGGGGCGCGTCCGCCTATGTGGTCGAGGGCTGGCGGAAGGGCGACAAGTGGCAGCAGCAGAGCACCGGCAAGGACATGTACCTCGGCAGCACCAAGGAGTCGTACTCCGCGATGCAGGGGTTCACCATCGGGGTCCTCGAAGGCACCGTCTGCCAGACCACCAGCGTCGGGGGCAAGGGGTGGGGCGGCCGGTTCTGCACCAAGCCCGGGGACTGGATCTACGGCGGAAGCGACATGAAGCTGAAGCTCCAGCTGGAAGCCGTCAAGTTCACCGTGTGAGCGCACCGTGAGACGGGGCCGGCCGGGCCGGACTCACCAGTTCGCCTCGCCCGGCACCAGCCGGCCCGCCTTGCGGTACTCGCGGCGCGCGCCCTCCAGCAGGTCGTCCGCGCCGACCGGCTCGTCCCGCCCGGCGGCGAGGTAGGCGGCGGTGACCACCGCGCTGCGGATCGACCCGCCGGCCAGCTCGAAGTCCCGGGCCAGGGGGCCGGCGTCGATGTCCTCGGCCGACGGGACGTGCGCCAGGCCGTGGTGCCACAGCGCCAGCCGCTGGCCGGCGTCCGGGAACGGGAAGTCGACGACCAGGTCCAGGCGCCGGGTGAACGCCTCGTCGATGTTGGACCGCAGGTTGGTGGTGAGCAGGGCGATGCCGTCGAAGGACTCCAGCCGCTGCAGGAGGTAGGAGCTCTCCATGTTGGCGTACCGGTCGTGGGAGTCCTTGACCTCCGAGCGCTTCCCGAAGACGGCGTCGGCCTCGTCGAAGAGGAGCACGGCGTCCGTGCTGTCGGCCTCGCTGAAGATCCGTTCGAGGTTCTTCTCGGTCTCGCCGATGTACTTGTCGACGATCGAGGACAGCTGGACCACATAGAGGTCGAGGCCCAGATCGGCCGAGACCACCTCCGCCGCCAGGGTCTTCCCGGTGCCGGACTCGCCCGCGAACATGCCGACGACACCACGGCCGCGCCCGCCGCCCGCGCTGAGCCGCCAGTCGCCGAGGACCCGGTCGCGGTGGCGGGCGCGCAGGGCGAGTTCGCGCAGTTGCGTGAGGGGCGCGTCGGGCAGGACGAGGTCGCCCCAGTCCACGGCGGGCCGGATCCGGCGGGCGTGCTGTTCGAGGCCGGACGCCGACTGCTGCCGCGCGGCGAGCCGGATGTGGCCGGCGGTGAGCGGCGTCCCGTCGAAGGCGGCCAGCGCCAGGGCGGCACGGGCCGCACGCCCGACGCGCTCGCCGCCGAGGTGGTACGGAGCCACGGTGGCGGCCAGGTCGAGATGCCCGGCCTCGGGGCCCAGCGCGGCCTGCCAGACGTCTGTGCCGCCGGCCGGGCGCCGCGGCGCCTCCAGCACGAGCGGGTCCTGCGGAGACCAGTGCGGGTCGTACGGGCGCGGGTCCGCCAGCAGTACGGTCACGTCAGCGGCCCGGGTCAGCGCTTCGACCAGTGCGGCCGGTCGGTCGGGCAGGCCGGACACCACGACCGCCCGCCCGCTGAGGCGTGCCTCGCGCAGGAGCGCGTGCACGCCGTCGTCGGTGCCGGCGGAGGTGCCGTGAGGAGCGCCGTGGGCGCCCGCGGGGTCGGTGTGACCGGTGTGGCTGGTGTGACCAGAAGGGTCAGAGGGGCCGGAGTGGCCCGAGTGGCCCGAGTAGCGCAGCGCGTCGACGCCTGCCGCGCGCAGGGCGGACGCGAGGGCGGCCAGGCCGTCACCCTTTCGGTGTTCCCGCAGGTAGACGCAGAGCGGACCGTCCTTCAGCCGGGCGGCCAGCTGTCGGCCGAAGACCTCGTCCTCCTCGGCGGCGGACTGCGGGTCCGGCATCGGGTGCAGCCGGCCCAGCAGCGCCGCGTCCGGGGTGTCGTCTCCCAGCAGATGGGCGGCCACCCGGTCCGGCACGCGCAGCGAGCGGGAGAGGAACGGGCGTTCGGGCTCGTCGACCTCCAGCAGCCCGAGGGCGAGGAGCGGTGCCGTCGGATGGAAGCGCGCGCGGCCGTCCGGCAGGTGGGTGGGGAGCCCGCACAGTTCGAGGGCGAGGCCCACCGTGGCGCGGCGCCGGCTCACGTCGTCGTTGAGGTAGCCGTAGAGCGGCTCGAAGGTGCGGTCGAGGTCCGGGGCGAGCGCGATGAGCAGGACGGCCGCGTCCCGGTCGGACAGCCGCAGCCGGGCGGCCGTCCGGGCCAGCCGGTCGTCGGCGTCGTCCTGCGGCCCCGCCTGCGTCCCCGGCGGGAGCGAGGCGTCCGGATCCGCGGCCGGCCAGGCGTGCAGCAGGTGGAGCACGGCCTCGTCGGAGAGGTACAGGCCGCGCAGCGGGTCGCCCGCCGTCGGGTCGGTGGCGGAGCGCCGCTCGACCAGCGCGGTCACCGCCTGCCGCAGTGCGGCCAGCCGGGCGAGCAGCGGCCGGGAGGGGTCACGGTGGTCCGGGACGTCGGACACGGCGGCCGGGTGCGGGGCGTTCATCGCTTCTCCGCGCGGCGGGCCGCCGCCTCTTCCTCGTGGGCGGCGCGGGCCGCCGCCACCTGGTGCGGCCGGTGGGAGCGCCCCGGGGGCCGGGGGGTGTCGGCCTCCAGGTCGCCCACGCGGATCGTCGCGCCCTCGGTGACCGGGGGCCCGGCGTCGTATTCGGGGAAGGCCGGGAAGGGCGCGGTGACCACCAGGTCCAGGGAGGGCTTGAGCTCACCGCCCAGCGCGGACCAGATCTCGGCGAGGGAGCGCGCCTCCGTCTGGAGGCCGGCCACCGTCAGCGGAATCGTCAGGCCGAGGCGCCCCAGCGAGCCGGGGAGTTCCTCGGGGGTGAGCAGTTCCCGGGGCAGCAGTGTCGCCAGCACGGCGGACAGCAGCCGGTGTTCGTCCTGCGGGGTCTTCGTCCACGCCGTCACCAGGTACGACAGCCGGAACCAGCGTGGCGGCTGGCTGCGGCGCACCACGATGTTCCGTTCGTCGCGCACCGACGTGTGGCCGCGCTGCCGCCGGCTCACGTCCTCCCGGATGTCGTACAGATAGGTGTTGACCACGGGGGCGTTGCGCCGGGCCGCCCAGTCACGGGTGGGCGCCTCGAAGGCCACCTCGATGCCGGAACCCGCCAACGCCCCGCCGCTGAGCAGGCGTTTGAGGACCTCGTCCACCTCGTGGATCACTCTTGCCGCTCCCTGCCCAGCCGTGGTGCCTGTCGTACGTCCGGTACCGCCCGGTGCCGTATCCCGTCGATCGTGCCCTGCGTGCCGTCAGGGCCCCAGGCACGCCGGGGACGGCCGGCGGACAGCGGTCCTGCCCGGCGGCCCTCCCGGAGTTGCCCCAACGGTCAGATGTAACCCTCCCGAAGGGCATGGGCGACGGCGTGCGCGCGGTTACGCAGGTGGAGCCGGGTGGTGACCCCGTGCATCACGTTCTTGACGGTCCGTTCGGAATAGGACAACTTCCCGGCGATCTCCCCGGTGTCGAGGCCCTCGGCGACGAGCCGCAGCACATCGACCTCGCGGGGCGTGAGACCCAGGGAAGGACTGCCCTGCCGTCCGGCGCCCCCACGGTGCAGGGTCCCCACCTGGTTGATGAGCCGTCCGAGCAGATCCGCGGGCAGGTCGCCCTCGCCGCGGGCGGCGGTCAACACCGCCTGCACCAGCCGGTGGGCGGTGGCCTCGCGGCGCCACACGATGGCGCCGACACCGCACTCGATGACGTCCAGCAGCTCGTTCTCGCGGATCGTGTCCACGACGAGCACGGCACGAGCGCCCTCGCTGCGCACGACCCGGCGCAACCGGGTGAGGGCCGCCTCGTCGAGGGCGTCCTCGATCAGCAGGGCCACCGTGCCGGGGCGGGACTCCTCGCGCAGTTCGACCTCCGGATGCCGGCGCAGCTGGCTGACGGCACCTTCGCGGCTGATCGGGTCGGGGGCGGTCACGGATACGGGCACCCGGCTTGCCAGGGCGGTGTCGGAGGTGGTCCGGGGTGAGCTGAGCAACCGATTTCCTCTGTTCAGGATCCGCCGGGCGTGTGCGCCTTCGGCGGAAGGACCTGATCCACACTTCTGCGCCCGCAGCGGAACAGGCAATCGTGGACCACCACGACGCGGACCACGAGGGAAGCGCGGCTGCCACCCGCACATCCCGCCGGGAATCCGTATCACCGCAGGTCAACGCGGGTGCGCACACAGGGTGGTGGCCCTGCGGGGGCGATGCACATCCCGCCGTGAGACACGACACACCAGGGGGCAGAGAAGCGGGCAGAAAAATTGCCCTGTGGGTCATATCACGCCACCCGGGCGCGCGCCGGTGCCTCTCACAGTGCGACGGCGCGCACCATCTTCTCAGGAGGCCTGGATGATCAATGCGCTGCGCGAACGCGACGACGCACACACACTGTTGGCGGCCGGCACCGAGCGTGCCCTCCGTGGCGTGGGCGGCCTCGTCCTGCTGCGCGGTGCGACCGGCACCGGCCGCACCGCCGTGCTGGAGGCCGCCGCCGCACAGGCCGCGGAACGCGGCATGCGCGTGCTGCGTGCGCGTTGTTCCCCGGAGGACGACGCCATGCCCCTCTCGACCGTGGGGCGGCTTCTCGGCCACGTTCCGGAGTACGCGGGCATGCCGTCCTCCGATTACCACCGCAGAGCCGCCCGGTTGTGGGAGTTGCTGGGCTCGTCGGCGGCGCGGTCCCCCTTGTTGCTCGCCGTGGACGACGTCCATCTGGCGGACCGTTCCTCGCGCCGCTGGCTCGCCGAGGCCGCCGGCCACCTGGACCGGATGCCGGTGCTGATCGTGGCCACCGAGCGGAGCCAGTACGACATCGACCCCCAGCCCGCCGGTCTCACCCACGCGCTCTCCGCCTCCTTCGTCCGCACGCACACCCTGGCCCCCCTCACCGACGAGGCGTCCGCGGAGATGCTGCGAGCGCACCTTCCCGACGCCGACCCGGAGTGGGCGGCGGAGTGCGTACGCGCCTCGGCGGGCCATCCGCTGCTGCTGCTCGCTCTGCTCGACGACCTGCGCGGCACTCCGCCGCTCCCCCTCCCGGACTCCTGCGCCGCCCTGTACCCGGGGGCGTATCCGGCGGCCGTCGCCTGGTGGCTGGACAGCGCCGGGACGGCGACCGCCGATGTGGCCCGGGCCCTCGCCGCGCTGGAGGAGGTGGGGACGCCGGACCCCGCCGGTGATCCGCCCGCCCTGCTCGCCGAGACCACCGGGGCCGACCCCGCCCGGGTCGCCGGCTGGCTCACCGCGATGACCCGGCTCGGACTGCTGCGCCCCGGCCCCGGCAGGCAGCCCCGCTATGCCCATCCGCTGTTGCGGGACGCGGTGCTCACCGGCTGGCCGACACCGCGACGGCGGGAGGTGCACCGGGCGGCCGCCGAAGCGCTGCTCGCCCGGGGCGGACGGGTCGAGGCGGTCGCCCGGCATCTGCTGCGTGCCCCCGTCGTCGGCAAGCCCTGGGTGCTGCGCGTCCTGCGGGACGCGGTCACGGTGGCCGTCGACGCCTCGCGGCCCGAGGCCGCCGTCGGATATCTGCGCCGGGCGCTCGACGAACCGCTGTCCGACGCCCGCAGGCAGCGCCTGCTGACCGAACTGGGCTCCCTGGAATACCACTCGGCGGACGCCGGAGCCGCGATATCGCGGCTGGCGGAGGCCCTGCACCTGGAGGGCGAGCCCCGCGACCGGGTGCACACGGCCATCGCGCTGGGCACCGCCCTCGCCGGTCAGGGCGAGGTCCGTACGGCGATGGGGATGCTGCGCCGGACCGAGGCGGGACTGGCGGGTCACCCCGGGCTGGCCCGCACCGTGCAGACCGCCACCGCCATCCTGTCCGACCACGACCAGATCCAGCGTCAGGAGGCTTACGGATGGCTGGGCGAGACGGCCGCGCGCTCCCCTGAGCTGCTCGGCACCGCAGGACGGGCGCTGCTCGTGCGACATGCGGCGACGGCCGGACTGGTCTCGGCACAGGACGCGATGAAACAGATGCACACCCTGCTCGCCGAACCCGCCGACCCGTCCGCCGAGCCGTTCCTGCTGGGCACGGCGGCGGCCGTCGCCCAGTGGGCGGACGAACTCGACGAGGCGGAAAGGCTCGTGGAGCGCGGCATGGCCCTGCAGAGCTGTTCCCTGCTGCACCCCATGCACCGCGCCCTGGCCAGCACCCGGGCCGACATCGCCGCCGCCCGGGGCGACCAGGCCGCGCTGCTCGCCCACGCCGGGGCGCCGCGCTGCACACCGGCCGACGCGGGGCCGGGCAACATCGACGCCCATGTGCTGATGGCGCTCGTGCACGCGGACCGCACCGACGAGGCACAGCTGCTCGCCGCGGAGTTCGACCTGCGCCGGGCGCCGGACTCCTGGGAGCTGAACCGTTTCCTGTACGCCCGGGGCGTGCTGCGGGCCGCCGTGGGCGACTCGGCGGGAGCGCTCACCGACTGGCTGGAGTGCGGCAGGCGCCAGCTGGCGCGTGAGGTGGTCAGCCCGGTCGTCACACCGTGGCGTACCGCCGTCGCGGAGCACGGCCTGATGTCGGGGAGGGCAGGGGAGGCCGTGGAGCTGGCGGAGGAGGAACTGCGGCTGGCCGAGGTGTGGAACACCCCGCGCACGGTCGGCCGCGCCCTGCGGGTGCTGGGCACCGTGACCGGTGGCCGGCGCGGCCTGGAACTGGCCGGGGAAGCCGTCCGGATCTTACGAGGCGCACCGGCCGACACCGACATGGAGCTGATCCCGGCGCTCCTCGCGCAGGGCCGTCAGCTCATCGGCGCGGGGGAGCGCTCCCGTGCCCGTGACTCCCTGCGCGAGGCCTCGGAACGGGCGGAACGCAAGGGCGCTGTACGCTTCCACGCCCTGGCCGCCTCGGCGCTGCGCGAGGGAGGCGCCCGCCATCACTCCTCGCCCCGCACCGGGTCCGCCGCTCTGACGCCGAGTGAACGACGCGTCGCCGAACTGGCCGCGGCCGGCCGCACCAACGCGGAGATAGCCGGGCTGCTGCACCTGGCCCGGCGCACGGTGGAGACCCACCTCACCCACGTCTACCGCAAGCTGCGGATACGGCGCAGGTCCGAGCTCTCCGGCGCGCTGGGGGCGCGCGGCGAGGGGGTGAGGCGCCCGTAGCCGCCGCGCCCCCGCGCGTTCCCGGCCCGCCGCGCCCCCGCGTTCCCGGCCCGCCGCGCTCACAACCTGTGCCCGGAGCGCCGCGCCAGGCCCGCCCCCGGTCAAGACTCGAACGCACGGCCACGGTGGGTCACGCTCAACTCCCGCCTGTGTCAGCTCTATTGACACCACCCTTCAGGGCTTTTACGTTCCTGGGCACTGAGAGCGCTCTCAAGCATGCTCCCCCCATGACCGAGGTGCTGCCCATGCGAACCTCCCTCTCCAGACCAGCAGCGGCGACGATCCTGGCCATCGCCCTGGCCGCTGTGGGGCTCGGCCCCGCCGCGTCCCCGGCGGCGGCGGCCACCATCCCCGCAGGCTCCGGCAGCTACACCGACAGCCGCCCCGCCGGTACCTCCGGACCCACGACCAACACCGGTGCCCCCGTCACGCCCAAGCTCACGGCGGCGGCCAGGGACAAGCCGGTCCCGACCAACGACTGGTGGTCCTCGCTGGCCTACCAGCGTTACGGCGACAACCCGTACTCCACCCCGATGTACGGCCACCCGCTGACCTACCAGGCGACCTCCGGCGGACTGGAGGTCGGCTATCCGACCACGCCCGCGATCGTCGGCGACGGACGCCAGTACGAGTACGCGCACAAGGCCGACCTCACGGTCGGCCTCAGCGGTCTGAACTCCCCGGACACCAAGGCCGACGCGTGGTCCGACTGGACGGTCACCCCCTACTGGTCGGACGGCGCCCGCACCCTGCGCACGACCATCGGGCACGGCATGCCCTTCGTGTACGCCAAGGGCTCCGGTGGTGACGCCCGCGTCACCACGGCCGGCAACCCGACCGTCTTCGCGGACAACGGCAACGTCCTCGGCATCACGGTCGCGGGCCACCACTACGCCCTCTTCGCCCCGACCGGCAGCGACTGGAACGTCTCCGGCTCCACGATCACGGCGGGCCTCGGCGGCAAGGACTACTTCTCGCTCGCCGTGCTGCCGTCCACGGACGCGCTCGCGACCTACCGCAAGTACGCCTTCAGCTTCGTCACCGGATCCCAGGTGGCCTGGCAGTCCACCGGCGGAACGGTCAGGGCGACCTACAGCCTGACGACGGAGGCGAAGGAGGGCACCGAGCGCGGCACGCTCCAAGCCCTGTACCGCCACCAGTGGCTGCACACCACGGACGCGCTCACGCCGTACACGTACGTCTCCCCGCGAGGCACCATGAAGGTGCGGGAGTCCGCCTCCTTCACCACCAGCCAGAAGAACCAGGGCGTGCTCCCCGCCCTCCCCGCCTCCAGCGGGGTCGACAAGGCGAGGCTGACCGGATACCTCAACGAGGTGGCGAACGCCCCCGACCCCTTCTCCGGGGCCGGTGACACCTACTGGACCGGCAAGGCGCTCGGCCGCCTCGCCCAACTGGTGCCCGTGGCCGACCAGATCGGCCAGACCGGCACAAGGGACAAGCTCCTCGGCCTGATGAAGGGCCGTCTCCAGGAGTGGTTCACGGCGGGCGGGGCCAGTGAGTTCAGCTACGACAAGGACTGGAAGACGCTCACCGGCTACCCGGCCTCGTACGGCAGTGACACCGAGCTCAACGACCACCACTTCCACTACAGCTACTACGTGTACGCGGCGGCGATCGTCGCCCAGTACGACCAGGCGTGGGCCGCCGACTCCGCCTGGGGCACCATGGTGAAGACCCTGGTCAGGGACGCGGCGAACCCCAGCCGCACGGACTCCGCGTACCCGTTCCTGCGCGGCTTCGACGTGTACGCGGGCCACAGCTGGGCCTCAGGCCACCAGGGCTTCGCGGCGGGCAACAACCAGGAGTCCTCCTCCGAGTCGGTCAACCTCAGCGCCGGACTCGTCCTGTGGGGCTCCGCGACGGGTGACACCGGGCTGCGCGACCTCGGCAGCTTCCTGCTGACCACCGAGTCGGAGGCGATCACGCAGTACTGGTTCGACGCCGACCAGCAGGTCTTCCCCGGCTCCTTCGGCCATGACACGGTCGGCATGGTCTGGGGCAGCGGCGGGGCGTACTCCACCTGGTGGACCGCGAACCCGGAGGAGATCCACGGCATCAACGTCCTCCCGGTCACGGGCGGCTCGCTGCACCTGGCCCGTGAGAAGGAGGCCATCAGGCGGAACATCGCGGAGATGCAGCGGGAGAACGGCGGCCCGGCCGTCGAATGGCGTGACCTCCTCTGGGAGTTCGAGTCGCTCGCCGACCCGGCGGCGGCCAAGGCCAAGTGGGACGCGGGCAACGCGGGCTACGGTCCGGAGCAGGGCGAGTCCAAGGCGCACACCTACCACTGGATCAGCACGCTCGACAGTCTGGGCGCGCCCGACATGACCGTCAGCGGGGACATCCCGACCTCCGCCGTCTTCACGAAGAACGGCGTCCGGACGTACAGCGCCCACAACCACGGCTCCACCGCCCGCACCGTCACCTTCTCCGACGGCAAGACCCTCTCCGTCCCGGCCCGCTCCACGGCCACCGGCACGGGCACCGGCGGCGGGGACCCCGACCCGGAGGAGCCGGGACCGTCCACCGGCAACACCTTCCGGCTGAAGTCCGGCGGCATCCTCACCACCGCCACGGACGGCGCGGCGGGGGCCGACACGCTGGCCTCGGCCGACGGCGTCAACCGGGACGGCACGCCGTACCGGCCGACGGTCTACGAGATCAAGAAGGTCGACGGGACGCTCGCGTCGGGCGCGTCCACCTCCTTCCGCCTGCGGGTCGACGCGGGGACGAAGGTGGGGCTCGCCCCGCAGGTCAGGGTCAGTTACGACCTCACCGGCGACGGCACCTTCGACCGGACGGAGACCTTCCGCTACTTCGCGACCGACCCGGTCACGGGGTGGGAGGAGTACACCCAGGCCGTGGGCTCCAGGTCGGTGACCGGAAGCCTGGGCGCGCTCAGAGGCGGAACGGTCCGCGTGGAGATCTGGAGCGCGCTGGGCAGCGGCACGTCCCAGGTGCAGACCGGCACGGACGCGGCGGTCGTGAAGATCCCCTACGTCTAGAGGCGGCCCGGGTCCGGCGTGCGCGTCAGCGCCGGACCCGTACGCCCCGGGCGTGGCCGGTCCGCTCCGGCCGGGGGACGAGTCCGGCCCGGACCGCCGCGACCCGCCGGCGTACGTCGTCGGTGGGTACGGCGCCGGGAGGGCCCGCCGGTCCTTGGGCGGCCTCGCCCCGGCACGGTGCGCAGAGGCCGCCCGCCAGCGCTTCCGGGCTGCCCGGCGCACGGCACTCGCCGCACTCCAGGGTGAGCAGCGCGGTCCGCCGCTCCGGGGCCGGCCGGTGCGGGGGGAGCTTGTCGGTGAGCCGCCTGCGAAGCAGCGAGGCCGCGTGATGGACCGGCGAGGGCAGCCCGTCGGTCAGGGCGTGCAGCAGCTCCGGCTCCGTGGCACCCCGCGCGAACCACTCGCTGACCTGCGACTCCAGGCTCGCGCACTCCGCTGCCGAGAGGCTCAGCGCGGGAGCCGTGCGCCCCAGGGCGGCCAGCAGGACGAACGCCCGGCTACGGGTGGGCTGTTGCCTCTCCTGCGGTACGTCGCCCCGGATGAACGCCGCCCACCAGTCGTCGTCGCGCGCGGTCCGGGAGAAGAAGGTCCGGGTCACCCAGAGCATGACCTCGTCGGTGGCGACGCACTCGCGGCCCCGGCGCAGATGCCCGGCCGCCTGGAGCCTGTTGAGCGCGGTCCGCAGGGCGCACTGTCCGTACGGAAGCACCTTGGCCAGGGTCTTCACGGAGATGTCGGAGCCGTCCGGAAGCCGGTCGATGTAGGCGGCGACGGCGGCCTCGCGGGGCGGCAGGTGCGAGAAGTCGCGCTCGCCGCGCGGGCGCTGGTCCGTGGCGGAACGCTTGCCGTAACCGGGGTTCGCCATCGGGTGCGGGGCCACGTGTGCGGTGTGAGGGGCAGCACTAAGGTGGTCGACAGCCATCAGATCGGTTCCACTTCCGTCGATCTCGTTGGTCAGACCCCTGTCCGGTGTTGGCGCACCGACGGGGGTCGTTTGGTTGTTGGCACGCTAGAGCGTGGCGACGGTCCGTGGCAAGTCGGTCACACCTGGTCAACACCGCAGGCGAGGAGGGTGGGTGGGTGGGAACAGATCCTTCCTCCCATTCCTCTGAAAGAGCGCTCGGGGCCCAGGGCTTGAGCCCCGGAGTCAATGCCGGGGACGTGTGGCCTCGATCGGATGATCTCCGCCGCGGGGTCGGGCGTGGCGCGGTGCGAGATCGCCAGGATGACCGGTGACGGCGCCCTGACCAGCAGTTCCTGGGGACAGGGGCACTCGCATGCCGTCGACCTGACCCAGTGGGAGCGACCATGGCGAACGAGCTGAAGTACGGCGACAAGATCCACCTGCAGAACGGCTACAACAGCTGGGCGGGCGGTTACCTCGACACAAACGGCCACAGCAGCGACTCCGGCGGCAAGTACGCCGTGTCGACCGCCGATTCACCCACTCGCGGTGAGGGGACCGGCACCTGGGAGATCCTCTCGCCGACCGGCAAGGCGGTCGGTGCGACGGTGGTCAGCGGAGACGTGATCCAGCTGCGCAACCTCTACGGTGGGGACGGCGGCTACCTCGACACCAACGGCCACGCCTCGGCGGACCAGCGCAACGCGGGTGCCAAGTTCAACGTCTCGACCTCCAAGGACCAGGACCGTGCGCCCGGCTCCGGCACCGGACGCTGGCGCATCACCGCACGGAGGTCCACGCCCGCCGACCAGAACATCCGTCCCGGTGACGTCATCCACCTGTGGAACCTCTACGCCGACAACGGCGGGTTCCTGGAGACCAACGGCGCCGGCCCGGCCGGTGGCAAGTACGACGTCTGCACCAACGCCTACTCCAACCGTGCCGCGGACGTGGCGGACTGGAAGGTTCAGCGTCCGTAGCCGACGGAAGGCTCCAACGGTTCGGCCCGGACGCGCCGCGTGCGGGCCCGTGGCTCCTCAGCCGCCCGCCCCGTGGATTCGTCGGAGGTCCAGCCGGGCGGGCGGGGGCAGGGCGGCGGGCGATCCGGCCCGGAAGGACTGGAGCAGGTAGGCGGTCAGCCGCCGGGACGCGGCGGCGGCCTCCTCGCCCGCGCCGACCGTGGCCCCGCAGTTCGCGAGCAGCAGCAGGGTGATGTCGCTCAGGTCGAAGTCCTCGCGCAAGGCGCCCGCCTCCTTGGCCCGCCGGACCAGCAGGGCCAGACGTTCCTCGGCGCGGGTGCGCTCCAGGGCGAAATCCGCCTGGCCGGGGAACTCCGCGAGGAACGCCTGCGTGAAGCCCCGGTCCACCGACTGCATCAGACAGACCTGCTCGATCACCGTGCAGAAGCCGCGCCAGGGGTCCGGGTCCGCCAGCCCCTCGTCGAGCACGGACACGCAGTGGGTGAGCTCCTCCGCGAAGGCCTCCGTCACGAGCGCGTCGCGCGTGGGGAAGCGCCGGTACAGCGTGGCGACCCCGACACCGGCCCGCCGGGCGACCGCCGCCACGGGGACGTCGATGCCCTGCTCGGCGAACGCCTCGCGCGCCGCCCGGAGGATCCGCTCCCGGTTCTCCCTGGCATCGGCGCGCAGGCCTTCGCCGACCGGCTTGTGAGAGGTCTGATCAGGCATGTTTCTCACTTTAAGCCAAATGGAGGGGGCCATCCACTTACGCGCTTAGCCTGGGGGCATGAACGACATGCGCGCGGCGCTCTACGACAGCTACGGCCCTCCCGAAGTGCTCTACGTCGGCAAGGTCCCGGTACCGGCACTCCGTCAGGGCGAGGTGCTGGTCCGCGTCCACGCGGCGAGCGTCAACGGCGGTGAGCTCCACGGCCGCGCCGGACGCGTCCGCCTGGTGACCGGCCGCACCTTCCCCCAGCGCACCGGGCTCGACTTCGCCGGCGAGGTCGCCGAGGTGGACCCGGCCGTCACCGGCCTGCGCCCCGGCGCCCGGGTGTGGGGCGTCCTGCCCCGCACCTTCGGCAGCGCGGCCGAATACGTCGCCGTACGCCCCCGGAACCTCGCGTACGCCCCCGAGAACCTCGGCCTCGTCGAGGCCGCCTCCCTCCCCGTCGGCACGACGGCCATCACCGCCCTCCGGACCAAGGCACGGCTGAAGGCGGGCGAGCGCCTGCTCGTACGCGGCGCCGCCGGGGGAGTCGGCAGCATCGCCGTCCAGCTCGGCAAGGCCCTCGGCGCCCACGTCACGGGCCTCGCGGGCACGAAGAACCTCGATCTCGTCCGGGAGCTGGGCGCGGACGAGGCTCACGGCTACGCGACCACCGGACCGTCCGACCTGGGCCACTTCGACGTCATCATGGACACCGTCGGCACCGAACTCCGGGCCTTCCGGGGCCGGCTGGCACCCGGAGGCCGCATGGTCTCCATCGCCTTCGACCTCGACCACATCGCCGCGAGCCTCGGCTACATGCTGGCCTCGACCGCCCACGGCCGGGGACGCGTCCGCTTCTTCAGCGGCAACCCGGGCCACGACCTGCTCGCCGAACTCACCCGCTACGCGGAGAGCGGCGCGATCCGCCCGGTCGTGGACACCGTCCACCCGCTCTCCGGAATCGCCGCCGCCCACCGGGCCCTGGAGGCCGGCGGCGTACGGGGCAAGCATGTGATCCAGGTGGTCTGAGGGCCCCGGCACTCACACGCCGAGGCCGGCGTCCCGCGCCAGCAGCGCGGCCTGCACCCTGTTCTCGCACTCCAGCTTGGCGAGGATGCGGCTCACATACGCCTTCACCGTCGCCTCGCTCATGTGGATCCGCTGACCCGCGTCCGCGTTGGAGAGGCCCTCGCCGAGCAGGGCCAGGACGTCACGCTCGCGGCTGGTCAGCTTCTCCAGCCTGCGACGGGCGTCCTCCGCCCGCTGCGTGGTGCCTCCCGAGGCCAGCGAGTCCACGACATGCCGCGTGGCACCGGGCGAGAGATACGCCTCCCCGCCCGCCGCCGCCCGCACCGCCCGCATCAGCTCCGCGGGCGCCGAGTCCTTCAGCAGAAAGCCCGCGCTGCCCCCGGTCAGGGCACGCAGCACGTTCTGCCGCTCCCCGAACGTCGTCAGGATCAGCACCCTCACCTGAGGAGCCGCCCGGCCCAGCTCGGTCAGGGCCGTCAGCCCGTCCATCACCGGCATCTGGATGTCCATCAGCGCGACGTCCACCCGCTGCGACCGCGCGAGCTCGACCGCCTCACGGCCGTCCGCCGCCTCGGCGACGACGTCGATGTCGTCGGCCGACGAGAGGATCATCCGGATGCCCGCCCGGATCAGCGGCTCGTCATCCGCCACAAGAACCCTGATCACGACTCTCCTGAGCGGTTCTGATCGGTCAACTCCGCGGACATGGGGCCATCATCCCCGATCACCCCGCCCGCCGGGGCCCGTGGTCCCTCAGCCCGCCTCGAAGGACTTCTTCTCGATCAGCTTGCCGTCCTTGAAGCAGAACCGGAAGACCGGGTCGGCGGCCAGGCTGGACCCGATCTCCGTGGAGAGCAGGGTGAGGCACGTCGCGCCGTCCGGCTCCGGGGGTGCACCGTCGCCAGGACCCGTGTTCATGAACGATTCCCCGCTGGGCAGTTCGTCGCGCACGGACCGCTCCGACTGGCCGACCGTCACCGCGTCGTACTGCTTGGGCTCGATCATCGCCTTGTCCGCCTCCCGTACGAGGAAGACCCCCGCCACGACCACCGCGATCACGAGCACGACGGCGACCAGAGCCGCCACCCCGCAGCCGATGGCTATTCCGTTGCCCCTCTTGGTCCTGTTCACTGCCTTGGCCAACTCCTTCGGGAGACCGTTCCAGTCGATGACCGGATCACTCTCACCCGCGGGGCCCGCCGGCTTCTGCGCCCGAAAGTCGTCCGGCGGAGCGACGAACGTCTTCCTCCCGTCACCGGGCGACGTGTACGGCAGCACGCCGGCCAGCCGGAACCCGCCGTCAGCCGTGGGACCCGCGTGCACCATGCCCCCGACGAGCCGGGCCCGCTCCTCAAGACCGGTAAGGCCCTGGCCCCCGCTCGCCACCCTCCCGCGCACCTGTTCCGGCACCGGACCGTTGGCGACCTCCACGACCAGCGAGTCCGGCTCGTACCGGAGGCCGATGGTGATCGTCGCGCCCGGGGCGTGCTTGTGGGCGTTGGTCAGACCCTCCTGGACCACGCGGTACGCCGCGTGGTCGGCGGTCGTCGCGAGCGGGCGCACCTCGCCCGAGCGCCGGATCTCCACGGCCGCGCCCGCCTTCCGGGACGTCTCGGCCAGGCTGTCGACGCCCCCCACACCACGTGCCGGCGCGCCGGGGTCCTCGCCCTGGGCGCCGCCCCCGGCGGGCGGGGTGTCCGCGCCGTCGCGCAGCACGCCCACCACGTCGCGCAGTTCGTGCATCGCGGCCACCGACGCCTCACGCAGCACCCCGACGGCCTCACGCTGCTGTCCGGTCAGCTCCCGGTCCACCTCCAGCGCCCCGGTGTGCACCGCGATCAGCGCGAGCTGGTGGCCGAGGCTGTCGTGCATGTCCTGCGCGATGCGCTGACGCTCCAGCATCCTGGCCTGCCCGACGAGCATCGTGCGCTCGCGCAGGAGTTGGGCGTTGTACTCGTGGAGGGTGTCGGTCAGCGTCCGGCGCTGCGACCAGTAGCGCCCCGCGAGCCCCGGGACGATGATCGCGACTAGGATGAACATCCCGGCGACGGTCAGCAGCGACCACGACGCGTGGGACTCCCACGCGGCGGTCAGGCCGAGGCTGAGACCGTAGGCAAGCGCGAACACGGCGCATGCCCTGCCGAGACCGTCGATCCGCCGCCCCGCCGACCAGGCGACGACGAGGAGCAGCGGCGCGAAACCGAAGAACGGCGCGGAGCCGGCCGCCGCAGTCAGCAGCACGGTGGCGGGCAGCCCACGGCGCAGGACCGACAACAGCCCGGCCAGCAGCCCGACTCCGAGGGCCTGCGCAAGGCTCTGGTCGTCCAGCAGCCCGGCGCCCACCCCCAGCACCGCGAGCGTCAGGCTCAGGAAGACCTCACCCACGATGCGTTGGGCAGGCCACATCCCTGGCGCGAGGAGGGCCCGCCCGGGCACGGCCGACCAGGACGCCGCCCGCGTCCTCACCGTCGGTGCCAGGGGGGAGGGATCTGCGGGGGCCATCGAATCAACACGAGTCACGCGCCCACCGTAGGGACCTCCGCCCCGGCACCGCTGTAGCCGTTGGTCGCGACGGCGGACGACGAAAGTCGTTCCCTCTTCCCGGCCGGCTCAGCCGTGCTTCAGGCCGGCGACGAAGGTGGACCACGCGGCGGCCCGGAACACGAGGGCCGGTCCGTCCGTGACCTTGGAGTCCCGGACGGGGACGACGTGGGGGAGACCGTCGGCTACCTCCAGGCAGTTGCCGCCGTCGCCGCCGCTGTAGGTCGACTTGCGCCAGGTGGCGACCTCCAGGCAGTCACCGCCGTCGCCGCCGCTGTACGAGGACTTGTGCCAGGTCGCCGTGTTCAGGTCGTAGTCAGAGCTGCTGATCTTCATGGGAGTAATCCTCCGCCACGGTTTCCATCAGGGCCAGGGATGCTTCCGGTGACAATGCGCTGGCCACCACCAGATCGTAAGTCAGCTCGTGGTGCCGGACGGTGGCCGGATCGTCCTGCAACCTCCCTGTCCCCAGCCCCTCGAGGTAGGCGAGCGTGGGGGCGTCCTGGAAGGACATCAGCTTGAGAGACCCCTGCAGCGCCGTGTGAGCACCCGCGGAGAAAGGCAGGACCTGCAAGATCGCCCGGTGGCGGTGGGCGAGGTCCAGCATGTGCCGCAACGCTCCAGCCATCACAGCGCGGCCACCCGACTCGCGGCGCAGGACCGCTTCGTCGAGGACCACCCAAACCAGAGGCGTTGTTGGATCTGTCAGCAACTGCGCCCGCTCAAGGCGCGCCGCCACCAGTTCGTCGATCACGTCCTCGGTCGCGGTCGGCTGGTAGGCCCGGAACACGGCACGCGCGTACGCCTCGGTCTGCAACAGCCCCGGGATCAGGAGGGGCGCGTACTCCTTGATGGTGATCGCTTCCCGCTCAGCCTCCGCCGCTTCCGCGAAGTGGTCCGGGTACTTGGACTTCTGCAGGGCCGCGCAGTGCCGTTCGAAGAACCCGTCCGCGCCCAGCACCTCGTCCAGCTTCTGCGCCTGGTCCACCTGCATGCGCCGCGTACCGGCCTCCAGCTGGCCGATGAAGGAGCCGCTGACGAACAGCGGCGCCCCCAGCTCGTCCTGCGACAGGCCCGCCGCCTCTCTCCGGTGGCGGAGTTCGGCGCCGAGGAGCGCGCGGGGTGAGGACGACGGGTCGAGCTTCTTGGGTCCGGGCAAGGCGACTCCCTGTGACACATCTGCGGATGTTGGAACTGCGCCTCTTCCACGGTAGCGATGAATTGGACACGCTGTGTATGCATAGCCACTACTCAGCGTGGAAATGGGGAAGATCATGATGACGGCTACGGAACGGCGCAGAGAAGCAGCGGGCAGAGTGCGGGCTGCGGAGGACGCGGTGGAGCGGCTACGGGCCGGGCTGGCGGGGGTCGGTGTGAAGCTGCCGTCGCTGCGGATCGACCCGGTCTCGTGCGCGGGCGACGAGCCGACCCCGCTCGTCGACCTCGGCCGGTGCTCGCTGGAGACGGCCATGCGGCTGAGTGTGCAGTTGGAAGCGGCGGCGGCTCATGACAGTTGAAGGACTGGAGCCGTGTACGCCGGAGCCCGGGACGTTCGCGGTGGACGGCCGGGACGGCCGGGTGGGCCGGGTGATGGGCCGCGTCGGCCCGTACGTCCAACTGCGCCCGCCGGGCGGTGGCGCGGAGTGGGACTGCCCGCCGGAGGCCGTGCGGACGGCCCCGCCGGGGCTCGTGCTGCGGGCACGGGTGCGGGAGATCAACCGGGAGGGGCGGCTGCCGTGAGGCCGCCCGCCGGCTGCCGCTCCCTGGCCTGGACGAGCCGCTGCTGGAGCACCGCGAGGACGGCGTGCGCCGGCGGAAGGGCCAGGGCGCCGGTGAGCAGCAGGGCGACGGCGATCGGGACGAGGAGCCCGACGACGTACGCGGCGTAGGTGTTGTCCGGGCCCCACTCCAGGAAGACGTGGACCGTGCCGGAGCGCAGGGGCCGGGCGGCGAGGTGGAGCAGGACGTACATGCCGACGGTGAGCACGCCCAGGGGGAGCGCGAAGGCCGTGGTCCGGAACAAGGCGGAGGCCCGGCCCCACACGAGCGACCAGGAGCGGCGCATAGCGGCCCAGGGCCCGAGGCCCTCCGTCGCGGCGGTTGCCGGTGCGAGGGTCCAGCCGAGCCGGAGCACCAGGGCGATCGCCATGCCCAGCAGGGGCGGACCGTAGCGCAGCACCTCGTACAGGTTGGGGTACTCCCACTTCGGGACGAGCACGGTGTGCTCCCTGAACAGGGTGGTGGTGAAGGTCTCCTCCACCAGGACCCCGAGCACGACCGGGGCCCACACGAGGACTCCGCGCAGCGCGTACACGCCCAGGACCGAGCGGAAGCGGCCGCGTCCCGGGCCGGCCGCCGCCCGTTGGATGGCGGCGCACGCCACATGCAGCAGGAGTATCAGGAACGGCAGGCAGGCGAGGAGGGTGAGCCACATGTCCTGCACCCGGCTGCCGTCGGGGGCGTAGGAGTCCTCGTTGATGCGGGCCCGGACCGCGCCCAGGCGTATCTCGGTGAAGGTGGGCCACACGACGAGGAACGCCACGACCGTCACCGCCAGGCCCCCCAGCGCGGCCAGCCCGGTCACGCGCGCCGTCACTCCGAACAGCGGGCGCCCGTCACGGCGCAGGACGCCGAACACGGTGCGGACGACGCCGGGCCGTGGCCCGTGCCCGCCCTCCTCCGCGCGCGGTTCCTCGGCCGTGGTGGGACCCTTCGTCACGCTTTCCGCCTTTCGCCGTCCAGATGGGCGCTGCCGGGTGATCAGCGTCTGCACACTGAGATGCGGATGAACGGTCGCCCGGTTCTCCGGCCGAGACGGAATCGGCAGCTCCTGGGGGAAGGGCATCGCCGCGACGCGACGACACCTGCGACGAGGTCGGTGCGGGCCTCACCCGATCGTGGGACGCTGGACGGAGCGGCTCACCGCCGCACGAGCGTCGATCCACGCTTCCACACCAGGCCACAGGAGAAAGGACCTGCGATGACCGCCGCGATGGTCGAAAGCGATCAGGGCTCCGAAGGCCGCCCGTGGGAGTACCTGCTGCGGACCTGGCAGGAACTGGACGTGCCCGAGGGGTGGCGCGCCGAGATCGACGAAGGGCAGATCGTCTTGGTACCGCCGCCTCACGCGCACCACAACGGCATCGCCGCGAGGGTGCAGCGCCGACTCTATGTGAGCCTCCCCGAGGAACTGGAGATCTACCAGACGCTCGGTGTGCACGTCGCGCCGCTCGACAAGCTGTACTTCCCGGACCTCGTTGTGATGCCGGCTGAGCTGATCGCAGCTGCCGACCCGGAGACCAGCGACCCGATGGACGCGTCGGAGGCGCTGCTGATCGTCGAGATCACGTCCAAGGGGAACGCCCGGGAGGACAGGACGAAGAAGTACCGCGCCTATGCGCGGGCAGGCGTTCCGATGTACTTGCTGATCGACCGCTTCGACACGCGAGGCGCGATGGTCACGCTGTTCACCGAGCCGAACGAGGACGGAACGTACAAGCGCTCCGACGCCGTGCCCTTCGGCAAGCCGCTCCCGCTGCCCGAGCCCTTCGACGTCACCCTGCTCACGGCGGACTTTCCGGGCTGAACAGCGGGGCCGGCTCCGTGATGGGAGCCGACCCCGCCTCTGGTCGTGGTGCGCTGTGCGTCGCGGTCACATGATGCGGTAGCTGTCGTAGTAGCCGCCGACCTGTGCGTGGTAACCCGGGTCGTTCGCGTGGTTGTGCTTGTCGAACACCGGGGAGTCCTTTATCTGATCCTTGGTCAGGTCGACGAAGATCGTCTTGTGCTCCGTGTCGATCCCCTTGACCGTGCCTGCCGGAAGCAGGACGGTCCGGCCGAAGATCCAGACCCCGGTGTCGACGACCAGGTACGACGAGCCCACCTCGTCGGAGTGCTTGTCGACCTTGCCGATGCTTCCGTCCGTCGCCTCGACCGAGAATCCGGTCAGGTCGGCGCCCGCGGTGTGACCGCTCGTGGGCTGATAGCCCCACAGGTTGTCGCTCATTACGGCTCCTTCCTCGACGGTCTCATTCGGTACGGCGAATCCCATCGTGATGAGGACGAGTGCCGCTCACTATTTCGGCTGCCCCTACTTTCCCGGCCCACACCCCGTGAATTGGACGGATCGCAGAAAAACGCGGGTGGCGCGGGACCCGAAGGTCCCGCGCCACCCGCGTCACTGCTGGTCAGGGCAGGCTACCAGCGGTACCACCGGCCCCGCTTGCCACCACCGGCTGCCGGGCGGACGAAGAATCCGATCAGCCAGACCACAAGCACGATCACGGCGATCCACCAGAGTGCCTTGAGGGCGAAACCGGCACCGAAAAGGATCAGGGCGAGCAGAAGAACGAGAAGCAGGGGAACCATTGTTATCAACCTCCGAGACCTCTGGTGCCCGGCAATCAATTGCCTACACATACGTGTTCGTGAGGAAAAAATCGCGGGCTTCTCGTGACCCCTCTCCGATGGCCCGGGGCGCGTCCCGGGCCATCGGAGACCCGTCGGTCAGACGCCTGCGGTCTCCTTCGCCGGGGAGCCGCCGGAGGCGGCGGCCGGGCCGGTGGCCGCGACCGTCGACGGGGCCGGTTCCTGGGAGACGTTGAACTCCTCCAGGAGGGCCCTGCTGAAGCCGAAGAAGTACGTCGCCACGAAGCCCGCGACGTAACCGACGAGCAGGCCGCCCGCGTAGATCGCGATCGTGGAGCCGAGGCCGTGGTTGCCGTCGAGGAGCGGGAACAGGGCCCAGCCGGACGGGCCGATGGCCGTCGACCCGACCGAGTCGCCGAGCTGGTTGAACAGGCCCACGAAGCCGCCGCCGAACGCGCCGCCCACACAGGCCGTGATGAAGGGGCGGCCCAGCGGGAGCGAGACGCCGTAGATCAGGGGTTCGCCGACGCCCAGGAGGCCCGCAGGCATGGCGGACCTGATCGTCTTGCGGATCGACTCGTTGCGGGGGAGGCGGAGGTAGACCGCCGCCGCCGCGCCGACCTGGCCGGCTCCGGCCATCGCGAGGATCGGGAGCAGGACCGTGAAGCCCTGCTGCTCGATGAGTGTGGTGTGGATGGGGATCAGGGCCTGGTGCAGGCCCAGCATCACCAGGGGCAGGAAGAAGCCGCCGAGCAGGAAGCCCGCGCCCGCGCCGCCCGTGGAGAGCAGCCAGTCGGCGAACGTGCCGATGGCGGTGGAGACCTCACCGGCCACGTACATCAGGCCGAAGATCGTGACGAGGCCGGAGATCAGGACCGTCAGGGTCGGGGTGACCAGGACGTCCAGCGCTTCCGGCACCCAGCGACGGCACCACTTCTCGACGTACACCGCGAGGACCGCGGCGCCCAGGGCGCCGAGGACGCCGCCCTGGCCGGGGGAGAGGGTCTGGCCGAAGGCGTCGATGTTCGCGACGCCGGGGAAGACGATGATCGCCGCGACCGCACCGCCGAGGATCGGCGTACCGCCGAACTCCTTCGCCGTGTTGTAGCCGACGAAGACCGCGATCAGAGCCATGAAGCCGGAGGCCATCGCCGCCAGGGCGGGGGTGACCGAGGGCAGCCAGCCGAGGTTCACCAGGAGGCCGTTGAGGCCGGCGATGATGCCGCAGCCGATCAGGGCGGGGATCAGCGGGACGAAGATGTTCGCGATCTTGCGCAGGAACAGCTTGAACGGGGTGGCGTTCTTCGCCTTCTGCTGCGCCTTGAGGGACGCGCCCTTGTCGGCGAGCTCCTCGGCCGTGGGGGCCGGGGCGGGAGTGCCGGACGCCCGGCCCTCCTCGACCAGCTGCTCGAACTCGGGGGTGACCCGGGCGACGGTGCCCGGGCCGAGGACGATCTGGTAGGTGTCGTCCTCGACCACGCCCATCACGGCGGGGACCGCCTTGAGGGCCTCGTCGTCGACGAGGGAACGGTCGTGCAGGCCCAGCCGGAGCCGGGTCATGCAGTGGGCGATCGAGCTGACGTTCGCGGCGCCACCGACAAGCGGCAGGATCGCGGCGGCAGTGGCGCGGTTCTTGTCTTCAGTAGCCATGGTGCGTGGTGCCTTGCTGTGCGGGGAGTGGTGCGTCAGGTGGTTCGGACGGCCGCGAGGGCGGCGCGGAGATGACCGTCGGAGTCGGCCAGGAGTGTGGCGGCGGTGGGGCCGTCGACCCCGCCGAGGATGGTGAGGATGGCGTTCTTCACCTCGCCGTCGGTGGCGGCGAGCGCCGCCTCGATCTCCTGGTCGGAGGCGCCGGTGGCGAGCGAGACGATCCGCCGGGAGCGGGCGCGCAGCTTCTCGTTGGAGGCACGCACGTCGACCATGAGGTTCCCGTACGTCTTGCCGAGCCGGATCATGGTGATCGTCGAGAGCATGTTCAGGACGAGCTTCTGTGCCGTGCCCGCCTTGAGGCGGGTGGAGCCGGTGAGGAGCTCGGGGCCGACGACGATCTCCAGGCCGTGTTCGGCCGCGGCGGCGAGCGCGGAGTCCGCGTTGCAGGAGAGGCCGATGGTGAGCGCGCCCTTGGCGCGGGCGTGCTCGACGGCCCCGATGGCGTACGGCGTGCGGCCGGAGGCGGAGATGCCGACCACGGTGTCGTCGGCGGTGAGGCCCAGCCCGTCGAGGTCGGCCGCGGCCAACTCCTTGCTGTCCTCGGCGCCCTCGACGGCCGTGACCATGGCGGAGGGACCGCCCGCGATCAGGCCGATGACCTCGGACGGGTCGGTGTTGAAGGTGGGCGGGCACTCGCTGGCGTCGAGCACACCGAGACGGCCCGCCGTGCCGGCGCCCGCGTAGATCAGCCGGCCGCCGCGCGCCATGCGCTCGGCGGTGGCGTCGATGGCCGCGGCGATCTGCGGCAGCTTCTCGGCCACGGCGGCGGGGACGGTGGTGTCCTCGCCGTTCATGATCCGCGCTATGTCCTGCGTGGGCAGCTGGTCGATCTCGGCGAGCTCGGGGCGGAACGCCTCGGTGGTGAGGGTGGCGAGCTGGGCGCGCAGTTCGCCGTAGCCGCCGGGGGTGTCGGCGTCGGTGCTGGGGTCGGTGGTGGAGGTCATGGACAGCGGCTCTGCTTTCTCGGGCTCGTACGGTTCGCGGGTGCGGGTGCGGGTGCGGGTGCTGCCGGGGTCAGCGGCTGCGGGGGGTGTGGCGGTGGGCGAGCGCCTCGTACGAAGCGGACAGTGCGGGTGCGGCCGTCTCGTACGTCTGCTGGGCGACCCCTATGAAGAGGCAGTCGACGACGAGGAGCTGGCTCGTGCGGCTCGACATGGCGGCGGGCCGCAGCTCGCTCTCCCGCGCGGTGGACGTGGTCAGGACGTGGTCGGCGTACTGCGAGACCGGTCCGTCGGGGCGCCCGGTGATCGCGATGGTCGTGGCGCCGCGGTCGAAGGCGACCCGGAGCGGCTCGATGACGTCGCCGGTGGAACCGGAGTGGGTGATCGCGATGGCCACATCGCCGGAGCGGAGCTGCACCGCGTTTGTCACGGCGAGGTGCGGGTCCATGTGGGCGTGGGCTATCAGGCCGATGCGGAGCAGCTTCTGGGCCAGGTCCTGGCCGACCAGCGAGGACGCGCCGACGCCGTAGACGTCGATGCGGCGAGCGGTCGCGGCGGCGGCCACGGCGGCTCCGAGCTGCACGGTGTCGAGGCCGGCCGCCGTGTCGGCGAGGGTCTGCTGCTCGTCGTAGGCGAGCTTCGTGACGACGTCGGCGATCGGGTCGTCGACCGCGATGTCGGCGGTGACGGCGGGCGCCCGGCCGGACTGCTGATGGGCGGCGAGGCCGGCGAGCGCGAGACGCAGGTCGCGGTAGCCGGGGTAGCCGAGGAGGCGGGCGGTGCGGACGACGGTCGCCTCGCTCGTGCCGGTGAGCTCGGCGAGACCGGTGACGGTGAGGGCGGCACACCCGGCCGGGTCCCCCGCGACCGCCTCGGCGACCCGCTGCATGGAACGGGTCATGGTCGGGGCGAGGGTGCGCACCTTGGCGGCGAGAGCCGCGGGGGCGGGCGGGGAGTCCGGGTTGAAACTTTCCTTCACGTCATTGGTCACATCTGAAAGATATTTTCAGTCGTGAATGCCGTCAACCCCCCTTTGGTCCCTACCTCTGAAGGATCAAGGCCGGGACCGTACGCCGCCGGGGGACAATGGAGCCATGGAGTTGAACAGCCTGGAACAGGAGCTGCACACCGCGCGTGCGCTGGTGATGGCCGACCTCGTCGCGGGCGACGTGGCCGAGGCCGGGATCGTCTCGATGGTCGAGGACGCGGTGGCCCACCGGCGGTGGTGGGTCGAACAGTGGCCCGAGGGTGTGTCCTTCGTCACGGGGCTCGTGGCGCAGGACGTCCAGGACGCGCTCCTGGAGGGGCACGGGCGCTGGCCGCTGTGCCCGGTCTGTACGGAGGGAGGGCCGCACGCCCTGGACGTCGAGCCGGAGCTCGGTCCCGATCCGCACTGGGTCTGCACGAAGGCGACGGTCTCCGTCGCCCCGGTCGGATCGCTCGCCGAGGTGCTCGGGCGGTGACCGTCTACATCGATCCGCCGACCTGGCCGGGCCACGGCCGCATGTGGTCGCACCTGGTCAGCGACGTGTCGTTCGAGGAGCTGCACGCCTTCGCCGCCACGATCGGCTGCCCGCCCCGCGCGTTCGAGCGCGACCACTACGACGTGCCCGAGGCGCGTTACGCGGACGCGGTGCGCGCCGGGGCGCTGGAGGTCGGCTCGAAGGAGATCGTGCGCCGGCTCACGGACGCGGGGCTGCGGAGGCCGAAGGGGCGTCCTGCGCCGGGATGACGTGCGCCGGTGTGCCCGTGGCGATGCGCCGGGACGGCTTGCCGTCGCCGCCCAGCCGCAGGGAGACCGTCACGGCCACCAGGCCGAGCAGCAGCATCGCGGCACCCGCCCAGGCCGTGGCCCGGAAGCCGAAGTCCGCGTCGATCACCGCGCCGCCCAGCCAGGGCCCGCTGGTGTTGCCCAGGTTGAACGCGGCGGTGGTCGTCGCGCCCGCCAGCGTGGGGGCCACCCCCGCCACGTTGAACATCCGGGCGTTGAGCGCCGGGGCCGTGTAGAACGCCGACAGCCCCAGCAGGAACGCCAGGACGACGACGGCGACCTGGTTCGACGCGAAGAGGGCCAGGGCCACCAGGAAGACCGTCGAGGCGCTGATGCCGCTCAGCAGCACACCGAAGAGGTGCGCGTCCGCGACCCGGCCGCCGATCGTCGTACCGATGATCGCGCCGAGCCCGAACAGCGCCAGCACCCACGGGACCCAGCCCGAACTCAGTCCCGCCACGTCGGTGAGCAGCGGCGCGAGGTAGCTGAACGCGCAGAACACGCCGCCGGCCGCGAGGGCGGTGATCACGATGGACAGCCACACCTGGCGGTCCCTGTAGATCGCGACTTCCTTCTTGAGCTGCGGCTTCTCGTCCGGCAGCGGAATGCGCGGGATGCGGGTGACGACCCCTACCAGCGCCACGGCGGACGCGGCGCCCACCGCCCAGAACGCCGAACGCCAGCCGAAGCTCTCCCCGAGGAAGGCGCCCAGCGGCACCCCGAGCACGTTGGCGATCGACAGCCCGCCGATCATCACGGCCATCGCCCTGGCCCGCGCGTTCACCGGCACCATCGCGATGGCGACCGCCGCGCCGACCGCCCAGAAGCCGGCGCACGCCAGCGCACTCACCACACGGGAGACGAACAGCACGTCGTACGTCGGCGCCAGCGCACCGGCGACCTGGCCCAGCCCGAAGACCGAGATCAGGGCGATGAGGGTCGTGCGGCGGGGCAGCCGCAGCGTGGCGACGGCCAGCAGCGGGGCGCCGACCACCATGCCGATCGCGAAGGCGGATATGAGGAGTCCCGCCTTCGGTATGGACACGTCCATGTCGTCGGCGATGGGCGGCAGCAGCCCGGACAGCATGAACTCGCTGGTGCCGAGGGCGAAGACGGACAGGCCGAGGATGTAGACGGCCATCGGCATACGGGAGCGGCTGGAAACAGAGTCGGGCATGACAGTGGCCAACAGTGCTTTCGGCCCTGTCATTCCCCCGTCTCGGTAAGTGAACGGCTCAGCGGGTGAGCAACTCCAGCTCCGTGGTCAGGTTCTGCCGGGCCCTCGGCTCCCATTCCGCCGTCCCGTGGGGCGTGCGGAACAGGCAGGGCAGATCCAGCAGCTGACGCAGGACGGCGGCCCGCCCCTCGCGGAACGCGTCGTCCGGGACGAAGCCGTACTCCTCCCGGACCTGCGCCGCGTACGCCGCGTACTCCTTGGGGGACGCCGCCAGGATCGCGAGGTCCGCGTCGCACAGCACCTCGCCGTTGGTGTCGCCGTCCGCCGGGTCGTGCGTGACGGTGAGCCGGACCAGCCGGGCGACCTCGGCCGTCGCCGCGTCGGGGAGACCGGCCTCGGGCAGGGCCCGCTCGGTGAGCGCCGCGCTGCGCTCCTCGTTCTCCGAGCGGTCGGGGCGGTACACCGCGTCGTGGAACCAGACGGCGAGGCGCACCAGGTCCGGGTCGGCGGCGTGGCCGGCCAGGGTGTCGACGCGGTCCAGGACCTGGGTGAGGTGAGCCGTGGTGTGGTAGCGCCGCTGGGGTTCGGCCCAGCGCGCGAGCAGGGCGTCGGCGTACGGCTCGGGGTCGGGCGCGAGGCCCGTCCCGCCGCGTGCGGCGAGCAGGGCATCGCGCCACCGGCCCCGGAGCGCGGAGGTGCCGGACGTGTCGGGGGCGCTGTCGCTCATACGCCGAGGGTAGGCCGTGCGCCCCGCGCGCACGGCTCAGCCCCTGCCGGTCAGTGACCAGGCGCCGTGTCCAGGGCCAGTGCGGCGTACGTCGCCAGCCAGTGGTCCGAGGAGAAGTCCCCGGAGGACACCGTCGGCAGGCCGAGCGCGAGATGGGCCTCGGCCGAGGCCAGGAGCGCGGTGCGGGCCGGGCCGTCCGGGAGGGCGCCTGCGATCGAACGGAGGGCGGCCGCCCGGCTCAGGGTGAGGCCGAGGAGGTGGCCGATCTGGGGGTCGGCGTGGTCGGAGACCACCGGCGGGTCGAGCAGCGTGGAGCCGGGCGTGGCGGACACCAGGTCCGGCAGGAACCCGGCGATCCAGGTACGGAACTCCGCCGTCGGCAGCACCCGCCGCATCGCGTCCGCCTCGGCCAGGGCGGGGGAGAGGAAGTCCTGGCCGGAGGGCTCCCAGTGGGCGGGCGCGTCGTGGTCGTCGGTGAACCAGGTCCGCAGCCGGTCCGCCGCCGCGTCGAGGACCGGTGCCGGCAGCCCGGCGGCCCCGCCCGCGTCGAGGACCAGGCCCAGACCGAACGCGCTGTTGTTGTGGACGCCGTGCCGGACCGGGTAGGTCGCCTTGGGCAGCCAGTCACCCAGCAGGTCGCCGACCGCTGCCACCCCGGGGGCCAGCGCCTCGGCCCAGCGGTCGCCGTCGGGCGTCCCGAGCGCCCGGCACTCACCGGCGAGCGCGATCAGCCAGGCCCATCCGTAGGGGCGCTCGAAGTGCGGCCGGCCGCGCAGGTAGGCCGCCTCGACGGCGATGTTCCCGGGGGTCAGATGGGTGTCGAGCACCTCACGGATACGGGTGGTGAGGGTGGCCGGGAGGTCGCCGGTGGTGGAGAAGCGGCGCATGATGCGGACCAGCAGCCAGTGCATGTGCACCGTGGAGTGCCAGTCGTAACCCCCGTAGAACGCGGGGTGCAGGGTGCGGGGCGCGACGAGTTCCTCGGGGCCGGCGTAGAGATGGGCGGGCGCGTTGGGGTATTCGCGTACGACGTTGGCGAGGGCCAGTTCCGCGAAGGGGACGGCGTACGCGGCGGGGAGCGCGGGGGACATCGGGGTCACTCCAGGGGGTGGTTCGGGTCAGAAGGCTCGGAGGTCTCGGAGGCTCGGAGATCTCAGAAGGCGAAGAGGGCCATGATCGCGACGTTGCAGACCAGCAGGGCCGCTGCCGTGGGGAGCTGGGCCTTGATCGGGCCGTACTGGTCCTTGAGTTCGAGGAGGGCCGCCGGGACGAGGTTGAAGTTGGCGGCCATCGGCGTGACGAGCGTGCCGCAGAAGCCGCACAGCATGCCGATCGCCAGGACGGCGGGGGCGTTGCCGTTCATCTGCTCGATGAGGACGGGCCAGCCGATCGCGGCGGTCATCACCGGGAACGCGGCGAAGGCGTTGCCCATGACGATGGTGAACAGCGCCATGCCGCAGCAGTAGACGGCCACGGCCACCACCCGCTGGCCGTCCGGCAGCACCGACTCGGTGATCCGTCCGACCTGTTCCCCGACACCCGCGGTCTGGAAGATCGAGCCGAGGACGGAGAGCAGCTGCGGGAGGAGCAGGGCCCAGCCCATCGATTCGAGCATGTTGCGCCCCGAGTGCAGCGGCACGGAGACCTTCCGCTCGCGCAGGAGCACCATGCCCACGGCCAGCGCGGCGATCGCGCCGACCCCGAGGCCGAGAATCGTCTCGGAGCCCGGTTCCAGGACCGGTTCGCCGCCGATCTTCCAGTTCTTCACGAGCGTCGCGCAGATCATCGCGACGACGGGGATGGTGAGAGCCGGGAGGAACAGCTTGTTGCCGAAGCGGGCGGCCGAGGCCGCACGCTTCTCGCGGGCCGGGGTGTGTGCCTCGCCCTTGCCGGTGAGGCCGAAGCCGCCCAGGACGATCAGGACCAGGACGACGACGCCCAGGGGTTCCGCGGGGAGCGACTTGTCGACGACCCCGGTGGAGTAGAAGAACGCGGCACCGAGCAGACCCCAGAAGCCGGCGGAGCCGAAGCGCTTGGGGTTGGTGCGGTCCACGGCCATCTGCGCGGCCATGACGAGGAACACCGCGCCGACCAGCCAGAAGAAGTACTCGGACTTGATCACTTGGCGTCCTCCGTCCGGAGCCCGGTGTGTGCCGTCAGGTCGTTCTCGGCGGCGGCGACGGCGAGTTCGCGCTCCAGCTGCCGGTCCAGGTTGAGCAGCCGTGCCCCGTGGATCAGGAAGGCGCAGATCGCGGAGGGGATCGCCCACATCGCCAGGTGCAGGGGCTCCAGGTGCTGGTCGTACGTGGAGTTCACGAAGCCGGTGATCAGCAGGATCGATCCGATGGCGAGGAAGCAGTCCTCACCGAAGAACACCCCGATGGTGTCGGCGCCGGACGCGTGCGAGCGGACCTTCTCCCGCAGCTTCTGCGGCAGCGGACCACCCGCCTTGGTCTCGGCGGCGGCCTCGGCCATCGGGGCGATCAGCGGACGCACGCTCTGCGCGGGGCCGCCGATGCTGGTGAGGCCGACGGCGGCGGTGAGCTGCCGGATCAGCAGATAGAGCGTCAGGAAACGGCCGGTGGTCAGCTTGCCGAGCCTGCCGATGAGCGTACGGGCCTGCTCCTGGAGCCCGTAGCGCTCCAGGAGCCCGATGACCGGCAGTGTGATGACGAAGACCGTCACGGAACGCGCGGAGGCGAAGCTCTCCCCGAAGGAGGCCAGTACCTCCTGCGGGGACATCTTGCCGAGCAGCCCCGTGACGATGCCTGCGACACCCACGACGAGGAGGGGATTGCGGCGGGTGGCGAATCCGAGGATCACCACGAGCACGCCGAGGAGAACGATCACGCGTCGGCCTTCTTCCGCGCAGAGACGTGACGGCGCACGGTCCTGCTCAGACGGGGGTTATTAGGCGAGACCTTAGGGCGTTGTTCAACAATCCCACAAGAGTGTGGACTACATGGATCGGAATCGGGTGGTACGGGAGAGAAAGGGGGCTTTCATGGGTGACGGACGGGGGCCGGAGCGGAGAACAATCCGGGACTACCGTTCGGTGAGCCGCTGCGCGTACGCCTCCGCCAGCTGGCGCCGGGAGTCCTCCAGGTAGAAGGCGAGCATCCGCTCCGCCCCGGCCGCGTCCCCCTTGGCCAGTCTGTCCGTGATCTCACGGTTGCGGGTGAGGTAGGGCTCGTGGAAGCGGCGGGGGTCGGCCATCACATGGAAGGCGAGCCGCAGCTCCGCCAGGACGTTGCGCATCAGTTCGTCGGTGCGGGGGCTGTTCGCCAGGCCGGCCAGCGCCTGGTGGAAGCGGATGTTGGCGGTGGAGCAGGCCGGCCAGTCATCGCGCAGGGCGGCCTGTTCGCCCGTCGACACCGCCGCCTCGACCGCCGCCAGGTCGAAGGGGGGCTCGCCCAGGGCCCGCAGGGCCGCGCACTCGACGAGGAGCCTCACTCGATAGATGTCGACCAGGTCGTCCACGGCCAGGACGCGGACGAAGACGCCCCGGTTGAGGCGGTGCTCCAGGAGCCGTTCGTGCGACAGGAGGCGGAACGCCTCGCGCAGCGTGTTGCGCGACACGGCCAGGGCGCCGCTGATGCTCTCCTCGGACAGGCGGCTGCCCGGCGGGAAGTAGCCTTCGGTGATCCGGTCCCGCAGGATGGCGGCGACCCGCTCGGCCGTGCCTGACCGCTCCAGGGAGGCGCTGTGGGCCGCCAGTTCCGAGAGGTCCGGGGTGCCGCCGGTCCGTCCGCCGCTCGTCGTCCCCGCCATGCCCCGCCCCTTGCCTGGTGTCCCGTCAGCTGTGTTCAGTGCCCAGTGAACCGTACGGGCGCCCCCGGCGGTGGACGGCCCCTTGTCAGATTGTTGAACAATCGCTAGCGTGCGCCCGTGACGGATCTGACGAGTGTGACGCGCCCCGTGCGGTCGATGGACCTCAACGCGGACCTGGGTGAGGGGTTCGGACGCTGGACCCTCACCGAGGACGAGGCGCTGCTGACCTGTGTCACCAGCGCCAACGTCGCCTGCGGCTTCCACGCGGGCGACGCCTCCGTGATGCGGCGGGTCTGCGACACGGCCGCCGAGCGTGGGGTGCGCATCGGGGCGCAGGTGTCCTACCGCGACCTGGCCGGCTTCGGGCGGCGCGCCATGGACGTGCCGGCGGACGAGCTGACCGCCGAGATCGCTTACCAGATCGGCGCCCTGCGGGTCTTCGCGGAGGCGGCCGGTTCCACGGTGTCGTACGTGAAACCGCACGGCGCCCTCTACAACCGTGTCGTCCGGGACGAGGAGCAGGCCGCCGCCGTCGTCGCGGGCGTACTGCTCGCGGGCGGCCGGCCGGCCGTCCTCGGGCTGCCCGGTTCGCGGCTGCTCGCCCACGCGGAGGCGGCGGGACTGACCCCCGTGGAGGAGGCCTTCGCCGATCGGGCGTACACCCCGCAGGGCACGCTCGTGCCACGGAGCCAGGCCGGCGCGGTGGTGCACGACGCGGACGAGGTCGTACGCCGCAGTGTCGGCATGGCCGTCGACGGCGCGGTGACCGGCGTGGACGGCAGCCGGATAGCCGTCGCGGCCCGGTCGCTGTGCGTCCACGGCGACACCCCCGGGGCCGCTGCGCTCGCCCTGCGGGTGCGGACGGCACTGGAAGAAGCGGGCGTCCGCGTACGGGCGTTCGCGTGAGCGGCATCCGGGTCCTGGCGGCCGGGCCCCGCGCCCTGCTCGTGGAGCTCGCTTCCGGCGAGGACACGGAGGCCTTCCACGCGGAACTGCTCCGCCGCCGGGCCGCCGGGGAGCTCCCGGGCGTACGCGAGATCGTCCCCGGTGCCAGGACCGTGCTGCTGGACGGGGTGGAGGACCGTACGCTCGCCGGACGGCTGCGGTCGTGGACCGTGGAGCCGCTGAGCCGGGGCGCGGGGGAGGCCGTCGAGATACCCGTCGTCTACGACGGCCCGGACCTCGCCGACGTGGCCGGGGCGTGGGGCGTCGCCGTGGAGGAGGTGGGCCGCATCCACGCCCGTACGGAATTCCGGGTGGCCTTCTGCGGGTTCGCGCCCGGCTTCGGCTATCTGACGGGACTGCCGGGGCACCTGAGCGTGGAGCGCCGGGCCACGCCCCGGACCCGGGTGCCGGCCGGTGCGCTGGCCCTCGCGGGGCCCTACACCGGGGTCTATCCGCGCGAGTCGCCCGGCGGCTGGCAGCTCATCGGCCGGATGCCCGGACCGGAAGCGCTCTGGGACCCGGCGCGCGAACCCGCCGCGCTGCTCGGCCCCGGGGTCCGTGTGCGCTTCGTGCCGGCGGGGGTGTCCGGATGAGCGCGGGGCTCGAAGTGGTGCGGGCGGGCGTCCTGACCACGGTGCAGGACGAGGGCCGGGCGGGATGGGCCCATCTCGGCGTACCCAGGGCGGGGGCGCTGGACGCACCCGCCCGGCGGCTGGCCAACCGGCTCGTCGGCAACGCGCCGGACGCGGCCGTGCTGGAGACCACACTCACGGGGTGCGCGGTCCGGATGACCGGCACCCGGCCGGTGTACGCCGTCGTCGGCGGGGCGGGGTGCCGGGTCACGGTCGACGGTCGCCCCGTCGCCTGGGGCGCGCCCGTCCGGGTGCCCGCAGGCGCGGTGCTGGAGGCCGGGCCCGCCGTGCACGGGCTGCGCGGCTACCTGGCGTTCGCGGGCGGCCTGGTGCCCGAGCCGGTGCTCGGCAGCCGGTCCGCCGACCTGCTCTCCGGGCTCGGCCCGCCGGTCCTGCGTGACGGCGACGTCCTGCCGCTGGGCCGGCCGGGAGGCATCCCGTACGCCGGGACCGTGCCCTGGCCCGGCGCTCCGGCCGAGCTGGTGCTGCCCCTGCACCGGGGCCCGCGCGACAACTGGTTCACCGAGGAGGCGCTGCGCACGCTCACGACCGCCGCGTACCGGGTCTCGGAGCGCAGCAACCGCATCGGGCTGCGCACGGAGGGGCCTGCTCTGCGGCGCGCCCGGGACGGTGAACTGCCCAGCGAGGGCATGGTGCTGGGGGCCGTCCAGGTGCCGCCGGACGGTCTGCCCCTGGTGTTCCTCAACGACCACCCGACGACGGGGGGTTACCCGGTCGTGGGCGTGGTCGCCGAAGCCGCGCTGGCGGGCGCGGCGCAGGCGGCCCCGGGGACGCCGGTGCGCTTCGTGCGGGCATGACGGGAACCCGGACGCGGACATCGGCCAACAGGAGGTGACCGAACCCGCCTCAGCAAGGGATGCCCATGAGCCCAGGAACCGACCGGTGAGCGCCCCGCCGGGGTTCGAAGTGCTGGAGGTCCCCGCCGGCGCCGACGGGTGCACCGAGTCCGACGCCTCGGTCGTCCGCCGTTCCCTGGAGGACCCCGACGCCTTCGCCGTGCTGTTCGACCGGTACGCCGACGACATCCACCGTTACGCGGCCAGGAGGCTCGGCACCGAGGCGGCCGACGACCTGATGGCCGAGACCTTCGTGATCGCCTTCCAGCAGCGCCGCGGGTACGACCTGTCGAAGCCGCATGCCCGGCCCTGGCTGTACGGCATCGTCACCAATCTGGTGGGAGGTCACCGGCGTGCCGAGGCCCGGCGGCTGAGGGCGCTGTCCCGCGCCGCGTCCACCGCTCCGGATGCCGGGAGCGGCGACGGTGAGCCCCTGGCGGACCGGGTGGCCGCCCGCGTCAGCGCGGAGGGCATCCGCGGTGAACTGGCCGGTGCCCTCGCGCGGTTGCCCGCCCGCTACCGGGACGTGCTGCTGGTGGTCGCCTGGGGCGACCTGGACTACGCGGAGGCGGCCGAGGCGCTGGGCATACCGGTGGGCACCGTGCGCTCACGGCTGCACCGGGCGCGGAAGAAGGTGCGCGAGGCGCTGGGCGGTTTCGATCCCACCCGCCCGCACGACGACGACCACGAGGAGCCCGGCCATGGATGAACTCACCGCGCTGCGTGAGCTGGAGGCCGATGTGCCCGCGCTCACCACGGACGCCCGTGCGGCGGGCCGCGCCCGGCTGGCGGGCGCCATGGCGAAGGAGGGACGGCGGAGAGCCGGTGTGCTGTCGAGGCGGCTGGTGCTGCGAGCCGCCTTCACCGCGACGGCGGCCGCCGCGGTGGCCGGGACGGTCGTCGTGGCCAGGGGCGGGAGCGGCGGTGACGCGGACGGGCCCGACGCCGGCAGGGGAGTGTCCATGCTGTCGGCGTCGCAGGTGCTGCACCGGGCGGCGGACAGGACGCGCGCCGACGGCGCCGGGACGACGGTGCCGCGTGACGACCAGTACCTCTACGCCAAGGAGGTCTACACGCGGACCCTGAAGGGCGGGAAACGAACGACGCACGCGGACGAGTTCTGGATCTCCGTGGACGGCTCCAGGCTCTCCCGGTACATCTACGACGGGCGGATCAAGGACGAGCCCCCGTCAGCCCACAGCGTGCAGTGGCCGCCCACCGAGTACGCGAAGTTGGCGAAGCTGCCGACCGACCCGGAGAAACTCCTCGAAGCGTTCGGCGGAGCCGACTCGGGTGGGCAGGTCGTGCGGGCCGACGGGGAGGTGGTCGACCCGGACGAGGTGGAGCGCATGACCGGGCAAATGACCTACGGAAACATCTGTGCGCTGCTGCGCGGTCCCCGGGTCATGCCACCGGGACTGCAAGCCGCCGCGTTCGAGGCCCTCGCGCTGCTGCCCCGCATCGTGCTGGACGACGAGGTGGACGCTCTCGGTCGGCACGGCATCGGTGTCTCGTATCCCCGGATGTCGTACGGCCTGGTCTTCGAACGGGGCACCTGTGCCTACCTCGGCATGCGCCTGGAGGGCACCAGGGGGACGAAGGCCCGCGAGAAGTACACCGAGGTCAAGGGGCTCGTGAAGGCCGGCGTGGTGGACGAGCTCGGCCAACGGCCCCGGTAGGAGTGGGGGAGGAGCCCGGCCATGCACGTTACCGAAGCGTAACTTACCGACGAGTTACCTCAGGTAACGCCACGGTGTTAGCTTGCGCTCACCTTCATCGGAGCAGAGCGAGGAGTGAGCCGTGAGTCCGCGCAAGATCACCCGTTCGAGCTCGACCATGAACACCCCCCACCTCCTTGGGCCCCGCCGGACGGGGCGCCTGCTGGCCGCCTCGGTGGCCGCCGCGGCCTGTCTGGGCGCGGCGGCCGTACCCGCCTCCGCCACCACGTCCGCCGGGTCGGAGCCGGTGGTCTCCCGGGGAGTGACCATCCCCGACTTCTACAACCCGCCGGCGCAGCTGCCCTCCGCCGACGGGTCCCTCGTGCGTACGGAGCCGCTGCTGCTCGGGATCAGCCTTCCCGGCCTGGACGGCCGCCGGATGCCCGGCACCGCGACGCGGCTGATGTACAAGTCCACCGACGCGGGCGGCGGGCCCGTCGCCGTCACCGGCGCGTACATCGAGCCGTCCGCCGCGTGGAAGGGCGACGGCCCCCGCCCCCTGGTGGCGCTGGCCTCGGGGACCATGGGCCAGGGCGACCAGTGCGCCCCCTCGCTCTCGCTCCAGCACCCGCTGACCATCGGCGAGGGCACGGTCTCCATCGGCTACGACAACATCGCGGTCTACCGCTTCCTCGCCGCCGGTGCCGCCGTCGTCGTCACCGACTACGCCGGCCTCGGCGCGACCGACCGGCTCCACACCTACGTCAACCGCGTCGACGAAGGGCACGCCCTCCTGGACGCGGCCCGCGCGGCGCGCTCCGTCTCAGGCGCCTCGGTCACCTCGGCCTCGCGGGTCGGCCTCTACGGCTACAGCCAGGGCGGCGGCGCGAGCGCGTCGGCCGCCGAACTGCAGGCGTCGTACGCGCCCGACGTCAATCTGGCCGGTACCTACGCCGGAGCCCCGCCCGCCGACCTCACCGAGGTCATGAAAGGCATAGACGGCAGCGCCCTGGCCGGCGCGCTCGGCTGGTCGATCAACGGCTTCGCCCAGTCGGACCCGACGCTGAAGGCGGTCGTCGACGCGAACACGAACGACACGGGTAAGGCCGCGCTCAAGGACACCTCGACGATGTGCGTGGGCGACGCGATCCTCGGCTACGCCTTCACCAACAGCAAGAAGTGGACCGCGAACGGCAAGCCGCTGGCCGACATCATCGCGGCCGAACCGAAGCTGCAGGCGATCCTCGCCGAGCAGCGCATCGGCAATCTGAAGCCGACGGCCCCGGTGCGGTTGGCGACCGGGGTGCACGACGACATCGTCGGTCACCGGCAGGCCAGGCAGCTCGCGGTCGACTGGTGCGGCAAGGGTGCGAACGTGACGTACGAGGCCGTCAGGCTGCCCAACCTCGGCGACAAGATCCTCACCAACCACCTGGCCCCCTATCTCACGGACCAGGGCAGCGCCATTTCCTGGATGACCGACCGTCTCTCCGGCAGGAAGGCCGCCTCCAACTGCTGGTCGATGCCGCTCCAGCCCTGACCTCCCTCCTCCCGTGACCCACGAGGCCGCGGCGCGTCCGCTCCACGGACGTCGCCGCGGCCTCGCGTATCTTCACGCAGGCGTCCCCATGGGGAGCTGCGCGCAGGGTGGCCGACCCGTAGTCTGGTTTATTGGACTAGACCTGTAGTCCGTAGCCGCTCCGAAGGATGGGAACACCATGAGCAACCGTGCACTCCTGGAGGTGATCGCTCTCGACGCGGAGGACGCGGTCGCGGCGCAGGCGGGCGGTGCGGACCGCCTCGAACTGGTCACCGACATGGCGGCCGACGGCCTGACCCCCTCGCTCCCGGTCTTCAAGGAGATCCGGGCCGCCGTCGGGATCCCGCTGCGAGTCATGCTCAGGGTCGCTGACGGCTTCGCGGCCGGAGACATCGGCGTCCTTGTCGAGAAGGCCCGCACGATGCGCGCCGCCGGGGCCGACGAATTCGTCCTGGGCTTCCTCGACCAGGACGGCCACGTCGACCTGGTGGCCGTCGAGCGGCTCGTCGCCGCGCTGAACGGCTGCTCGTGGACCTTCCACCGCGCCATCGACCGCGCCGCCGACCGCGATGGCCTGCGCAAGCACCTCGCCGACCTCCCCGGCCTGGACACCTACCTCACGGCGGGCTCACCGAAGGGCGTCGACGCGGGCATGGAGACGCTGCTCGCCGAAGCGGAACACTCCGACCTGCCCGGCTACGAGCCGCAGATCATGGTGGGCGGCGGCCTGCGCCTGGACCACCTGCCGCGCCTGCGCGCCGCGGGCATCGAGGCCTTCCACATCGGAGGGGCGGCACGGCCCGGCGGCTGGACCGGCCCGGTCGACGAGGCGGCGGTACGTGAGTGGCGCGACGCGCTGGACGGGTGATGCGGGGGCGCCTCATGGCCCCGGCCCGGTGATCACCGGGCCGGGGCCACGAACTGTCCCGCGCCGTCAGTCCTGTCCGGCCTGCCGGCGGCGCCGGCTCTGGGCCACTGCTCCCGCGGCGAAGATCAGGGCGGCGCCGGTCAGTGAGACCGCCGTCGCGACGGGCAGGTAACCGGCCGAGGAGTCCTGGGCGGAGGCCGCGAGCTCGGCCTCACCGGCTGCCGCCGCGTGCCCGGCGTGCTCCGCGTGGACCTGTGCCGGCTTGATCCCGGCCTTCTTCTCGGCTGCCGCCAGGTCGGCCGCCGACATCCCGCTGCCCTTCATGCCGGTGACCTCGCCGTTGCCGCCGTCGAAGACGATGTCGGAGCAGGAGTAGAAGTTCTCCTGGCTGTCCGAGCGGATCCACTGGATGAAGAGCATGTGCTTGCCGGTCTTGCCCTGCGGGAGCTGGAGGTTCCAGTAGTAGTTACCTCCGTCCGAGCCCGCGCCACCCGCCTGCGGCGGGTTGGTCACGGTCTGGGTGAGCGTCAGGTCGTCCCACGCCAGTGGCTGGCTCGGCGACCAGCCGTCGTTGGTGATGTAGACGTTGAACTTGCCCGGGTGGGCCGCCCAGTTGCTGTACTTCACCTGGGCGGTGGTCCCCGCCGTGAGATGGGTCGTCGGCCAGTCGCTGCGCGCCGCGTTGTACGACGAGAAGTTGTACGGGCCGTTGTGGCCGCCGCTGCAGAGCTCGCCGTCCGGGATGTAACCCTTGGTCTTCCCGCCGCCGTTGGAGTCCAGGACGCCGAACCAGTTGTACAGCGGAGTGGTGCCGGTCGCCGCGACCGCGGCGGCACAGGCGGGGTTGGACGGCATCTGGTTGCCGCTCGCGATCATGTCCTTGTAGCACAGATAGCTGCGCGAGCCCGGATCCATGGCGACACCGTGAGCGGACGCGGGGGAGGGCAGACCGGCCAGGGTGAGGCCCAGCAGGCCCGCTCCCAGGATGCTCAGCACGCGGGGCGCGCGCAGCGGGGACGTTCTCCGGAAGATGGTTCGCATGGCCATGAGGTTGATCTCCTCTGGGGGGATGAAGGAGAGTGCGAGGTCTGTGGGAGCGCTCCCAAAAACGTAGCGCGCACCTGGTGGTCTGTAAACGCTTCGTACAGCGCCTGCTCCAACTTCCCTCAGAAGACCGGCAGTTACGGACATCTGGTGGCCGGGAACCGATTGCCGCTCCCGTTCGTCACCAGGAGTAAGCGAATGAACGGGGAGTGACACCATGTCGGTCACGCTGGGCGAAGAGATCATGCTGCTGTCTCTGGACGACGAGTCCGGGGCGGCCAAGGACCGGCAGGCCGCCGGATGGGCCGTCGCGGGTGGCATCCTGCTCGAACTCTTCCTGGCGGGGCGGCTGTCGGTCGACCGCGGCCGGTTGTCGGTGACCGACCGCACGCCCACCGGTGTCGCCCTGCTCGACGAGCGGCTCGGTCTGATCGACGCCTGGGCGGCCAAGAAGAGCAAGCCGCCCAAAGTGACGGACTGGCTGGCAAGGGACCACGGCAAGGCGGTCGAGGCGACGATACAGAGCCTGCGGGCACGTGGGCTCGTGAGCGAGGAGCGGCGCAAGGTGCTCGGCGTCTTCCCGGTGCGCCGCTATCCCGAGGCGGACGGGGCGACGGAGGCGGAGCTGCGTGAGCGCCTGGCCTCGGTGGTGCTGCGCGGCACGGATCCGGACGACCGCACGGCCGGCCTCGTCGCCCTGATCCACGCCGCCAAGCTGCACCGGCTCGTGTTCCCCGAGGTGCCGGCGCGGGAGGTGAGACCGCGCATGGAGAAGATCGCGGACGGCCAGTGGGCGGGCGACGGCGTCCGCACGGCGATCCGCGAAATGCAGGCGGCGATGGTGGCGGTCACCGTCGCCACCACGGTGGTGGTGACCGCTTGACCTGAGCCGGCCCGCACCGCGTGTGCCGGCCTTCCCCTGCGCCGGCCGGTCCGGTCCGGCCGGCGCCGTCGTATGCCGGCCCGGTCTGTGTGTGCCGGTTCCGTCTAGCCCAGTTGCTCCGGCAGCTCCGCCGCGTGCAGCACGACCAGGCCCGACACCGCGCGGGTCAGGGCCACGTACAGGCGGCGCAGGCCCGTGCGCTCGTCGGGTTCGCCGTCGACCACGGCCGCCGGTTCGTCCAGCACCACGTAGTCGTACTCCAGCCCCTTGGCGAGTGAGGCCGGCACCAGGGTCAGCCGGGAGGCGGCGGTCGTCTCCTCGCCCGGGGAGAGATACGCGTGGCCCGCCGCACCGAGCGCCGCCGCCAGGGCCGGGATGCGGGCGTCGGCGGCGATCAGGCCGATCGAGCCCTCGTGCCTCAGCGACTCCTCGCACGCCGCGACCACCGCGGAGTCGAGCTCGTCGGCCGTCGCCACCGCACGCACCGCGAGGGAGCCGGGCGTCTCACGCACCGACTCCACCGGGGCGAGTCCCGGCGAGATCGCGGGGAGCAGCCGTGAGGCGTACGCGATCACCTCGCGCGGCACACGGAAGCCGGCCGTGAGCTCCTCCACCACCGCGTCCGCCTTGCCCAGATGGAAGAGCGCCTGCTCCCAGCTCCCCGTCGACCACGGCGTCGTCCCCTGCGCCAGGTCGCCGAGCACCGTCGCCGAACCGGTCGAGCAGCGGCGGCCCACCGCGCGGTACTGCATGGGGGACAGGTCCTGCGCCTCGTCGATCACGACATGGCCCAGCGAGTGCGTCCGGGCCACGAGGTCGGCCGCCTCGTCGATCAGGACGGCGTCCGCCGCGGTCCACTTCGCCGACTTCACGCTGCGGGCGGGCTTCGGCATCAGGATCCGCTTCTGCTCGTCGTCGGTGAGGATCCCCTCCGCGTGCGCGGCCAGGAACTCCGCGTCCGTCAGGAGCCGCAGCACCAGCTTCGCCGGGTCCACCGCCGGCCAGACCGCCTTCACGGCCGCCTTCACCGCGGGATCGCGCGCCACCGCGTTCTGCACCCGGTCGTCGGGGGCCTCGCCCGCCTCCTCCATCCGTACGAGGACGGCGTGGGCGATGCGCTGCGGAAGGGCCTCGTGCGCGGCCCCGTACCGCATGTCACGGGCCAGCAGCTCGGTGGTCATCTCCTCGACCTCGTACGCCGGGACCCGCCAGCGCCGGGAGCCGCGCACCACCACGACCGGCTCCACCGGCGGCGTCACATGCGAGCGGATCGCCCGCCGCAGCACCTCCGCCATCCGGGCGTCGCCCTTGATCACCGCGGCGGCGGACTCGTCCGTGCCGCGCACCTCGACGCGCGCCGCCACCAGGTCCTCGACGGTGGCCTGCTGCACCTCCAGCTCGCCCAGCGCCGGCAGCACCTGCTCGATGTAGTGCAGGAACGAACGGTTCGGGCCGACGACGAGCGTGCCGGTGCGGGCGAGGCGCTCGCGGTGCGCGTACAGGAGGTAGGCGACACGGTGCAGGCCGACGGCCGTCTTCCCGGTCCCGGGACCTCCCTGGACGCAGACCGTGCCGCCGAGATCACTCCGGACGATCTCGTCCTGTTCCGGCTGGATCGTCGCCACGATGTCGCGCATGGGGCCCACGCGGGGCCGCTCGATCTCCGCCTGGAGGAGCTTGCTGGTCTGCTCGGTCTCCGCCGGGTCGGTGAGGTACTCGTCCTCGTACGCGGTCAGCTCCCCGCCGGTGTAGCCGAAGCGGCGGCGGTGGTCGACGTCCAGCGGATCGTTCCTGGAGGCGCGGTAGAACGGCTGGGAGACCGGTGCACGCCAGTCGATGACCATGGGGTCGCCGTGTGCGTCGTGGACGTGGCGACGCCCGATGTAGAAGCGCTCCCCCTCGGCCCCCTCCGCCTTCTCGGCCCCCACCACATGCAGATAGTCGAGGCGTCCGAAGAACAGCGGGGTGTGGGAGAGGTCGGCGAGCGCCTTGATGCGGTCGTCGATCTGCGACTGGAGGACCGCGGCGTTGACCCAGTTCGCGGTGACGTCGCGGATGTCGAGCGCCTGCACGTCCTCGCGCATGGCGCGCAGCGCGGCACGGGACGCGGCGAGGTGCGCCCGCTCCCTGACCAGTGGATTGCTTGACTCTTCGTGCGCGGGCACGGTGTTGCCTCCGGCTTTTCGACGCAGGACGGCGGACAGGGCTCACCGCCCGGTCCGCTCGGGGACGTTCACACACAGATGCGCACGCGGGGTGGGCGCGTGCGGCTGTTGTCGGCCGGTTTCCGTCCGGTCGGCGGCGCTCCCCCGGCTGCCGGCCGCTCGAAGGGCTGGCCGGTACCACGGTGCGGGAGGCGGGCAGACCGGCGATTGTATCGACGGCCGCCCCCGGGGGCGAACGAATAGATCGTGGGTCCCGTCCGTCCCGTAGGGGACGGGTCCCTCTTTCGGCCGACCCGGATCCGGGTCATCTTCGGCCGGTCGGCCGATGCGGGGGAGCGGGCCGGCGGAGCACCATGGAAAGCATGAGCACCGTTTACCTGAACCCCCGCAGGACCGGCCCCGCGCACGGCGCCACGGCGGCCACCGGTCACCCTCGCGGCCACCGCATAGGAAACGCGGTGCGTGCCGTCTCGGTCTTCACGCGCACCGCGTTCGGTGTGGCCGTCCTCGGCGAGTACGCGGAGGAGGCGGGCGTCGTCCGCCGCCACCGCTGAGCCCGCCGGCCCGGCCGCCGGCCCCTGTCAGCTCTCCGTCAGCAACTCGTCCGCGTCGACGATCCGGTACGCGTAACCCTGCTCGGCCAGGAACCGCTGGCGGTGCGCGGCGAAGTCCTGGTCGATCGTGTCGCGCGCGACCACCGAGTAGAACCGGGCCTCGTGTCCGTCCGCCTTCGGCCGCAGCACCCGGCCGAGCCGCTGTGCCTCCTCCTGGCGCGAGCCGAACGTCCCCGACACCTGGATGGCGACCGTCGCCTCCGGCAGGTCGATCGAGAAGTTCGCGACCTTCGACACGACCAGCACACTGATCTCGCCCTGCCGGAACGCCTCGAACAGCTTCTCCCGCTGCGCGTTGCTCGTCTCGCCCTTGATCACCGGGGCGTCCAGGTGCTCACCGAGCTCGTCGAGCTGGTCGATGTACTGCCCGATGACCAGGGTCTGCTCGCCCTTGTGCTTGCGTACGAGCGCCTCGGTGACCTTCCGCTTCGTCGCGGTCGTCGCGCAGAAGCGGTACTTCTCCTCGGCCTCCGCCGTCGCGTAGGCGAGCCGTTCCGAGTCCGTGAGGTTCACGCGGACCTCGACGCAGTCGGCGGGCGCGATGTAGCCCTGCGCCTCGATCTCCTTCCACGGGGCGTCGAACCGCTTGGGGCCGATGAGCGAGAAGACGTCCGACTCGCGCCCGTCCTCACGCACCAGCGTCGCGGTGAGTCCGAGACGGCGGCGGGCCTGGAGGTCGGCGGTGAACTTGAAGACGGGCGCGGGCAGCAGGTGCACCTCGTCGTAGATCACGAGTCCCCAGTCACGGGAGTCGAACAGCTCCAGGTGCGGGTAGATCCCCTTACGGCGGGTCGTCAGCACCTGGTACGTGGCGATGGTGACCGGCCGGATCTCCTTGCGCGTACCGCTGTACTCGCCGATCTCCTCCTCGGTCAGCGAGGTCCGCTTCACCAGCTCGTGCTTCCACTGCCGCGCGGAGACGGTGTTGGTGACCAGGATCAGGGTGGTCGCCTTGGCCTCCGCCATGGCGCCGGCTCCGACCAGCGTCTTCCCGGCACCGCAGGGGAGGACGACGACACCGGAACCGCCGTGCCAGAAGCCCTCGACGGCCTGCTTCTGGTACGGACGCAGCGCCCAGCCGTCCTGGTCGAGATCGATCGGGTGCGCCTCGCCGTCGACGTATCCGGCGAGGTCCTCGGCGGGCCAGCCCAGCTTCAGCAGCGTCTGCTTGATCTGGCCGCGCTCCGAGGGGTGCACGGCCACGGTGTCCGGGTCGAGGCGCGCCCCGACCAGCGGCTGGACCTTCTTCGAGCGGAGGATCTCCTCCAGCACGGGCCGGTCGTTGGAGGTCAGCACCAGCCCGTGGACCGGGTGCTTGGACAGGGTGAGGCGGCCGTACCGCGCCATCGTCTCGGCGATGTCGACGAGGAGCGCGTGCGGCACGGGATAGCGCGAGTACTCCACGAGCGCGTCGACGACCTGCTCGGCGTCGTGTCCCGCGGCGCGGGCGTTCCACAGGCCGAGCGGGGTGACCCGGTAGGTGTGGATGTGCTCCGGGGCACGCTCCAGCTCGGCGAAGGGTGCGATGACACGGCGGCAGGCCTCGGCCTGGTCGTGGTCGACTTCGAGGAGCAGCGTCTTGTCGCTCTGGACGATGAGGGGTCCGGTCACGCGCGTCGGCCCTTTCCGGCGTGGGGTGGCCGCCGGGTGCGAACGGCCAAACGTCCAGTGTGCCTCATCGGGGCGGTGACCGGGCGGCTACGTTGAGGCCATGAGCCAGACCCACCACCCGGGACCGCCGGAAGCCAGATGAAGGTTTTCTCATCCTGGCTTCATGAGGACCACCGGCCGGAGGCGGCAGGCTCCGTGTATGGCCTTCTCGCACCGTATCGCCACCCTGGCAGCCGTCGTCGCGATCCCGCTGGGCATCGCCGCGACGAGCTATGCGCTGGCAGACAGCCCCGCCCGGCCGGAGGTACCCGCCCGGGTCGACCTGGACCGCGGCTCGCCGTCGGGCAGCCCGGACCCCGGCAGCACCGCCGGCCCGGGGCCGGACGGCAGCGCCGGCCCGAACCCGGGCAGCACCGACCCGACGGCACCGCCGAGCGACGTCGTCGTCCCGCAGCCACCCGCCACCGACACGGACGACGATGACGCCGACGACACCGATGACGACAAAACCTCCGGTGCCCCCGACGACGACGGCAACGACGACGGATGAGCCGCCGGGAGCCCGGCACCGGATATCGGCCCGGGTCCGCATCCTGCTCTGGCTGCTGGTGGTGATGACAGTGGCGCTCGCCGCGGTCGCCACCACCACGCGCTCCATCCTGCTGGGCGACCTGGACCACCGGATCAACACGCTGCTCGCCCAGGAGACCCAGGAGTTCGCGAACTTCGTCGAGCACGGCAAGGACCCCGACACCGGCGCCCCCTTCGACGGGCCCCGGCGGCTGCTGGAGGTGCATCTCCAGCGGCAGTACGCCGACACCGGCGAGGAGCTGCTTGCCGTCGTCACCGAGGGAGCCGGTCCTTCCACCCTCCGGCAGAACCGTGAGATAGCCACCACTCTGCCCCTTCACAAGGACCGCGGCTCGCTGAGGACGATCACCGGGTCGTCGGAGAGCACGGGGACCCTGCGGCGGCCCGGCGGCGAGATCCGCTGGGCGAAGGTCGATGTCGGCGACGGCAGCGGCGACGGGACCCGGGGGACCTTCGTGGTCGCCTTCCACGCGGACGGCGAACGGGCCGTGGTGAACGGTGTCTTCCGCGTCCTGCTCGCCATCTCGGGTGTGGCCCTGCTGATGACCACCGGCATCGCCTGGGTCGTGGCCGGGCGGATACTCGCGCCCGTCCGGCTCGTACGCACCACCGCCGCGCAGCTCACGGAGCAGGACCTCACCCGTCGTATCCCCGTCCACGGCCGGGACGACATCTCGGCGCTCGCCGAGACGTTCAACGCGATGCTGGACCGGCTGGAGCGTGCCTTCGGGACCCAGCGGCAGTTCATCGACGACGCCGGGCACGAGCTGCGCACCCCGATCACCATCGTGCGCGGCCACCTGGAGCTGATGGGCGACGACCCGGCCGAGCGCGAGGAGACCGTGCGGCTGGTCACCGACGAGCTCGACCGGATGAGCCGGATCGTCGAGGACCTGCTGCTGCTCGCCAAGGCGGAACGCTCCGACTTCACCCATCCCGAACCGGTTCAGCTCGCCGAGCTGACCGCGGACGTCTACGTGAAGGTACGGGCGCTGGGGCGCCGCGACTGGAAGCTGGACGGCAGCGCCGAAGGCTGGGCGACGCTCGACCCGCAGCGCATCACCCAGGCGATGGTGCAGCTCGCGCAGAACGCCGTCCAGCACACGGCTCCCGGTGCACAGATCCGCATCGGTTCGCGGCCGACGGACACCGGCGAGGTGGAGCTGTACGTGGCGGACAGCGGCTCCGGTGTACGGCCGCAGGACGCCGACGTGATCTTCCAGCGGTTCCGCCGCGGGGCCGCCCGGCGCGGCTCGCGCGGCAGCGGTGCGGGGCTGGGGCTTTCGATCGTCAAGGCCATCGCGGAAGGCCACCGGGGGCGCGTCGACCTGCGCCCCACCCCCGGCGGCGGGGCGACCTTCGTCCTGCTGCTCCCCTGCTCGCCCGTCGCCGAACCCGATCCGGCACCTGATGTGGAGGCTTTCGGACTGTGAGCAGGATTCTCATCGTCGAGGACGAGGAGCGGATCGCCGCGTTCGTCGAGAAGGGCCTGCGGGCCAACGGCTTCACCACGACGGTCGCCGGCGACGGGCGTACGGCCGTCGACTACGCGTGCACGGGCGGCTTCGACCTGATCGTCCTGGACATCGGCCTGCCGGACCTCGACGGCTTCTCGGTGCTGCGGGAGGTACGGGAGGCCCAGGTCACGACCCCGGTGATCGTCCTGACCGCGCGGGACTCGGTGCGGGACACGGTCGCCGGCCTGGAGGGCGGCGCGGACGACTGGATGACCAAGCCGTTCCGCTTCGAGGAGCTGCTGGCGCGCGTACGGCTCCGGCTGCGCACCGCGGCCCGGGTCCCGGAGGTGACCGTACTGCGCAGCGGGGATCTCACCCTCGACCTGCGCACCCGGCGGGCCAGGGCGGACGAACGCACCGTGGACCTGACGGCCAGGGAGTTCGTCCTGCTCGAACTCTTCCTGCGCCACACCGACCAGGTGCTGTCACGCGAGCAGATCCTGTCGCACGTGTGGGGCTACGACTTCGACCCCGGCTCCAACATCGTGGACGTCTATGTCCGCGCGCTGCGCAAGAAGCTCGGCGCCGAACGGCTGGAGACCGTGCGGGGCATGGGGTACCGGATGCGGTGAGCGTGGGCCCCGCGCGCATGAACTTTCCTTCACGGACGGCTCATGAGGGGCTCACGGCGGCTTCGCAGACTGGGTGACACAGGCCGGGACCGGCCCGGACACGCCCTGTGGAGGAGCCCAGGTGAACCTGACCATCCGGCAGACGGTGACGGCAGGCGCCGCGTCGATCGCGTGCGTGGTGCTGCTCGTGCCCGGGGTCGTGCGGGGCCTCGACGTGGACGGTCGGATCACCCTGGTCGTGTTCGCCGTCGCCACCTGCGCCTGGATCGGGACCGCGGTGGACGACACGTACATCGCGCTCGGCGCGGGTCTCGTGCTCGCCGCGGCGGGAGTGATCAGCAGCGACACCCTGTTCGCGACCCTCGGCGACTCCACCGTCTGGCTGCTGATCTGCGCCTTCGTGATCGCCGCCGCGGTGTCGCGCAGCGGGCTCGCGGGCCGGGCGGCAGCCTTCCTGGTCGGCGGGGCCCGCACCGTGCGGCAGCTGGTGCACCTGACGACCACGGCCCTGGTGCTGACCGCGTTCGCCGTGCCGGCGACCTCGGGACGGGCGGCGCTCGCCCTGCCCGTCTTCCTGGCCCTGGCCAAGGCGCTGTCCGACCGTAAGCGGCTGGTGGTCATGCTGGCGCTGCTCTTCCCCACGGTCATCCTCCTCTCGGCGGTGGCCACACTCATCGGGGCCGGCGCGCACCTGATCACGGTGTCCGTGCTGTGGGAGGTCACCGGAGAGCGCATCGGCTTCACCCAGTGGCTCCTGCTGGGGCTGCCGCTGGCCGTGGTCGCCTCCCACCTCGCGGCGGAACTGGTGCTGCTCACCACGACACGGCGGGAGGACCGGCAAGGACCCGTCCGCATCACCGTGGCGGAGATCCAGGAGCACAGCGACAAGCCGGTGACCGGTCCGCTGGAGCCGGGCGAGGCGCGGTGCGCGATGCTGCTGGGCACGGTGGTGCTGCTGTGGTGCAGCGAGCCCCTGCACGGGGTGTCCCCGGCCCTGGTGGCGCTGATCGGCGCGGTCGTCGCCGCGTCACCGGCCCTGGGCACGGTCCGGCTGAAGGACGCCCTTTCGACGGTGCCGTGGTCGCTGCTGCTGTTCATGGCGGCGACGATGGCGATGGGTGCCGCGCTCTCGCAGTCGGGGGCCGCGGAGTGGCTCGTCTCAGGGCTGCCCACCGGCGCCGGGGTGCCCACCTGGGCCTTCCTGGCGGTGGTTGTCGTCCTCAGCACCGCAGCTCATCTGGTGCTCCAGTCGCGTTCCGCCCGCTCCAGCGTGCTCGTGCCGCTGGTCGTGGCGGCGGCAGCGGGACTCGGGATCAACCCGGTGGCCGCCGCCCTGGCCTCCACCGCCGCCGCGGGGTTCTGCCACACCCTGCCCGCCTCCGCCAAACCGGTGGCCCTCTTCGCCGACATCCCCGGCGTCCCGACGTACACCCCGCGCGATCTGCTGCGCCTGTCGGCGGTGCTGGCACCGCTGAGCGCGGCGGTCGTCCTGCTCTTCGCGCTCGGGGTCTGGCCGCTGCTCGGGGTCGCGCCCTGACAGGGCGACCGCCCCCTCCACCCACCGCGTCCTTCACCTGCCATCTCAGGAGCAGTCATGCCCGCTACCTACCGTTTCGCCGTCGCACCCAGCGGTTTCAAGGAGTCCCTGTCCGCGCAGGAGGCCGCACAGGCCATCGCGGAGGGGCTGCTGCGTGTGGTTCCCGACGCGGAGATCGACCTCATCCCACTCGTCGACGGCGGCGAGGGCACCGCACAGGCGCTGGCCGCCGCCACGGGGGGCCGGCTGGTGCACCGCACGGCGACGGGACCGGTCGGCGAGCCGGTCGCCACGCACTTCGCGCTGCTCGGCGGCGCCGCCCACGGGCCACGCACCGCCGTGGTGGAGATGGCCGCGGTGGCGGGGCTCGGTCTGGTGCCGCCGGACCGCCGCGACCCGGTCTCCACGACGACGTACGGGGTCGGCGAGCTCATCCGCGCCGCCCTGGACGCCGGGGCGCACCGCATCCTGGTCGGCTGCGGGGACTCGGGGACGTCCGACGGCGGCGCGGGCGCGCTCCAGGCACTGGGGGCGCGGCTCCTCGACGCCGACGGACGTGAACTCCCTCCGGGCGGAGGGTGCTTGCGCCGTCTTTCCCGCATCGACTCCTCGGGCCTCGATCCCCGGCTCTCCGAGGCGGAGATGCTCGTCGCCTGCAATCCGTACAACGTGCTGTGCGGGCCGCAGGGAGTGGCCCGGGTCTTCGGCCCGCAGAAGGGGGCTACCGAGCACCAGGTCGAGGAGCTGTCCGCCGCCCTCGACCACTGGGCGGGTGTGCTCGCCCGCGACGTACGCCCGCGTCTGTGCGGCGCGGCGGGCACGGCCCCGCCCTCCCTGCGCCACGGGCCCGGCACCGGTGCGTCGGGCGGGCTCGGCGCGGGTCTCGCCGCGCTCGGGGCCCGGCTGCTCCCGCGCTTCGAGGTGCTGCTCGACCACCTCGACCTGGACGCGCGGCTGGCCCGCGCCGACCTCGTGATCACCGCCGAAGGCGCCTTGGACCGGCAGACCCCGCGCGGCAAGGTGCCCGCCGAGGTGGCGCGTCGGGCCAAACTCTTCGGCCGCCCGGTGCTCGCCCTGGCCGGGACGATCGGCGAAGGGGCCCAGCAGGTACGGGAGTCGGGCGTCGACGCGTACAGCGGCATCCTGCCCGCGCCGGTGGGCCTGGCGGAGGCGCTCGACCGGGGTGGGGAGTTCCTCGCCGACGCCTCGGAGCGTGCGCTGCGCATGGTGCTGATCGGGATCGGCCTGACGTCCACCGGCACACCGGGCCACGGCTCACCGGGCCCCCGTGCGGCGGCGACCGGCGTGCTGGCCCAGGCCGGGTGAGGCCGGGCCGTAGCGTGGCGGCATGGATGCGACGGATGCGGCAGGTCCCGCGCCGGGGGCCGAGGACCCGGGCTTCCCGGCCCACCACGCGCCGCGGTGCGCGGGGCTCGCCGAACTGGACGCGCTCGTCACGGAGTGCCGCGCCTGCCCCAGGCTGGTCGCCTGGCGGGAGGAGGTCGCCGTGACCAAGCGCGCGGCCTTCCAGGACTGGGACTACTGGGCGCGGCCCGTCCCCGGCTTGGGGCCGTCCGACGCCACGGTGGCGGTGGTCGGGCTCGCCCCCGCCGCCCACGGCGGGAACAGGACCGGCCGGATGTTCACCGGCGACGCGGCCGGCGACTTCCTCTTCGCCGCGCTGCACACCCTGGGCATGGCCTCGCAGCCGTCCTCCGTCCACGCCGGCGACGGGCTCGCCCTGCGCGGCGTACGGCTCACCTCCCCCGTGCACTGCGCGCCCCCCGCCAACAAGCCCACCCCCGGGGAGCGCGACAACTGCCGCCCGTGGCTGGCCGCCGAGCTGGATCTGCTGAGCCCCGGACTGCGCGCGGTGGTCGTCCTCGGCGGGTTCGGCTGGCAGGCGGTGCTCCCGGTGCTCGCCGCGGCGGGGTGGCGGCTGCCGCGTCCGCGTCCCGCCTTCGGCCACGGCGCGCACGTCGTGCTGCCCGCCACGGAGCGCAGGCAGGAACTGCACCTGCTGGGGAGTTACCACCCGAGTCAGCGCAACACGTTCACGGGCCGCCTCACGATGCCCATGCTGGTCGACGTCCTGCGCGAGGCCCGGGCTCTGGGAAGTTCCGGGCAGGAACATCCGGCCAATGGGGCGGATGGCCGTCCGTGACGTCCCGACGGTCAGGTCGGCTGGTCGTCCGCGAGCTCCGCGACGCCTGTGATGCGGTGCAGCGGGTACGTCCGGACCTCGTCGGCCGTGTGGTCGTACGCCGTCACGAAGCCGCCCTCCACCTTGACGGGGGCGATCACCCGCTGGCTGGCCGCGCCGTCGGCGTTGACGTAGCCGATCCAGACGGCCGAGCCGGTCATCGCGGCCGCCTGCACGGTGGCCAGGGTCTCGGCGGGGGACGTGCGGGGGAGCGAGCCCGCCGTCGCCGTGTCCGGGCCGTCCCTGTGCACGGCCCTGGCGGCGGTGTCGCCCGCCCGGATGGCCCGGACCGCGGCGCTCAGCAGGGTGGTGTCCGGGACCGGCGGGCCTTCGGGGACGGGCGTCGGGGGCGTGCGCGGCGGAGTGCGGCGGGCGCCGGCGCGGGTGACCAGGACATCGCCCTCGGCGGACTCGGCGGCCGGGGCGTACCCCATCTCGCGCAGCCCTTCGAGGAGGGACCCAGGGTCCGCCTGCGCGGCCAGGACGGTCGGCGCGAGCCGGCGCAGCCGCAGGGTGGCCGAGCGCTTGTCGGCCAGGATCTCGTTGAGCACGGCCTCGTCGTCGCAGCGTACGTACGCGGAGGCGGCGCCGATCCGCAGATGGCCGTGGCGGCGGGCCACGTCGTCGATGAGGTAGCTCAGCGGCTGCGGCACCGGCGTACGGCTGTGGGTGGCCAGGAAGGCGTGCAGGTCCGTCGCGGCCCGCCCGGCGTCCAGCGCGCGGCGTACGGAGCCGGGGGTGAAGCGGTAGACCGTCGCGCCGCCCTTGGACTCGACGTCGGCGAGCACCGACAGCATGTCGGCGAGCGGGCGTTCCAGCGGGCCGGGGGCGACCGCGGTCAGGTCGGCCTGGAGCAGTACGTGGTCCAGGGGTTCGGGGATCAGTGGGGCGAGGCGGGCGGCGGCCGCGTCGGGGCCCTCGTCGAGCAGCGCGCGGGCCTGGGAGGAGAGGGCCCCGCGGCCGGTGATCCCCAGCAGCTCCGCGTCGTTGACCGTCCACAGGGCGATCCGGGAGCGGAGGTCGGAGGCGTCACCCGGCGCCGACGGCCCGCCCGGGGCGTGGGAGCGCAGCGGCCGTTCCCAGCGGAGCCGGGCGAGCAGCGTCTGCGGGTCGGGCGCTGTGCCCGGCGGGAGCGAGGCGAAGAGGGCCAGCACCCGGCGGCGTACCTCGGGGGCGGCCGAGCGGTCCAGGTCGGGGCCGAGTGCGGAGAGCGCCCTGCCCTTGGCGTCCTGTCCGCCGATCAGGCCCGCGGTTCGGGTGGCGGCGAGCCAGGCGGTGGCGAGGTGGGTCCACCGGTCCTGGGCGGGGAGGTCCAGCCACTCGTCGGACGCGGGCGTCGGGGCGTACCGCTCGTCGGTCTCGCCGTCGGAGGCCAGCAGGCCCGCCGCGTAGGCGAGTTCGATCCAGAAGGCGGCGACGGTCTCCGAGACGTCGAGCGCGCTCGCGGCGCGCTTCAGCTCGCGCACGCTCAGGCCGCCCGCGCGGAGGATGGCCGGGCCGCCGTCGTTCCAGAGCTTGAGGAGCTCCTCGACGGTGGACAGCGCCATGAAGCCCTGGCCCGCCGCCGCTCTGTCCACAGCCTGGGGATCCCGCTCGGCCGCCGCCACGATCGCCGGGGGCACGGGCTCGGGCACGCGGTGGGCGCGGCCCGCCCGCAGATGCAGCGCCGCCTCGCGCGGCAGGACGACGGTGCGCGTGGACACGGGCAGCAACAGCCCCCGGTCGCGCAGCCATTGCACGGGCGGCGCGGGGTTCGGGGTGACCTCCCCGTACGGCGGCCCCCAGACCAGCCGGTCGAGCACGGCCAGCGCCTCGACGGGGGCGGTGTCCAGCAGTTCGGCCATCCTGGTGCGGTCGGTGAAGAGCCCGGCCAGCGCGGAGACGGCGGAGACCGGGTCGTGGGTGGCGGGCAGTCCGGCGGCGGCCAGGATCTCCTGGAGCCTGCCGGGCGACATCCCGGCCGTGGCCTCGGCGACGGTCGGGCCGAGGCCCGTGGGGGAGGGGTGCTGCGGTGACGGGGCGAGCAGCTCGCGCGCGGTGCGCACGAGGTGCAGCCCGGTGTCCTCGCCCCAGACCAGGGCCTGTTCGCGCAGCGTAGTGAGGGCGCCGGGCAGCGCCGCGGTGATCGCGGCGCCCGCGTCGTCGCGCCCGTCGCCGTCGTCCTGGCCGTCCCCGGTGAGGAGCGCGAGCAGCGTGTCGTACGGTGCCGGGTCCGGCGCCACGGCCAGCGCCTCCGCGGTCTGCAGGGCGAAGCGGTCGAGGTGCTCCAGCGCACGGACGACGGAGGCACGCGTGCCGGCCCGGGTCGCCAGCTGGGTGATGTCGTTCGGCACGGGGCTGAGCAGGTCGGGGCGGGCGCGCAGCAGCCCTGCCAGCGATTCGTCGCCCCGGGCGCGCAGAGCTTCGGCGAGCGTGCGCGGTGGTGTGGTCGTCCCCATCCGTCCCACGGTAGCCCCTGGAACGCTACCGTCGGGGCAGGGCGCCGGAGGGAGAAGGATCGCGTGGGGATCGAGAGCGACCAGCTTGTCTACGACTACCTCAGCCGGGTCGGTGACCTGGCGCAGCAGCAACAGCTGTCCTCGGGCGCCCGGATGAGGCTCGTCGTGACGCTCCGGGGAGAGATCGACCGGCAGCGCTCCACGGACGGCTCGGACTCTCCCGCGGCGGTCCGGCGCATCCTCGGACGGCTCGGCGCCCCGGGCGAACTCGTGGCCGCGGCAGCCGAGTCGGGCGACGGGGCGGTGTCCCTGCCGTCACCTCGGGCGGACACGGCCACGGGCGCGGCGGAAGCGCGCCGGGTGCCGCCCGCGCGGCGGAGCGTGCTCAGGAAAGCCGCGTCGCGCAAGGGCGCGTCGCCGCTCCGCAAGGAGCCCCGGAGCGCCGCCGGGAGCCCGGAGCCGGGGCTGGAGGAGCCGGACGTCAAGGGGCCGGTCCCCGGCGAGCCGGATGCGGACTGGCCGTCGGCGTCCGCGCCGCACATGGCGGGACTGGACCAGGCGCCGGCCGGGGCGGAGCCCGAGTGGTGGCGGATCGAGCCGGGGCCCTTCGGCGAAGGCGGCCCCGGCGGGCAGGGCGCGCCCGGGGCCATGGGGCCCGGCACCGCCGTGCCGGGGTTCGTGGGCGGGCTGGAGAGCCCCGAGCTGTTCGGACTGCCGAGCGCTCCGAAGGCCCCGGGACCGCGCACGCCGGCCGAGGCGGAGGAGCCCGGGCCGGGGGAGCCCGGGCCGGCGGAGTCCGGGGAGGGGGCCGAGCCGCCGGCGCCCCGGCGGCGGAAGCTGCGGCTGCCCCGTGTCCGGCGGGTCGCCGGGGACGGCGAGGCCGCCGTGCGGCCCCGTCTCTCGAACCCGTTGCTGCTGCTGGCTGCCGCCCTGCTGGTGGCCGGCGCCGTGTCCGGGTCGTGGCTGGCGCTCGCGGGCGGCTGGCTGCTGGCGTACAGCTCGCGCAAGTTCTCGCGCGCCGAGGCGAAGTGGGTCGCGCTGGGCCTGCCGGGCGTGGTCGTGGCCGGGGCCTTCGTCTGGCTGTGGGGCCGCACGGACGGCCGCTGGGGCGAACCCCTCGCGGCGGACGCGATGGGGGACGCGATGACGGACGTCTGGCCCGTGGTGGTGCGGGTGGCGGCGGTGTCGTCGGCGTTGTACCTGGTGTGGCGGTCGCGCCGGCTGGTGGGGTGACCGCGGCCCGCACGGAGAGTGTACGTTCGTACACTCCACGGTGTAGGCTCGCCCGCATGCCGACGGACTACTTCGCCAACGATCCGCGTACCAACCTCGAGCGCATGCTCGCCGGTGACCTCTACGTCGCCGACGACCCGGAGATCGGCCGCCGGCAGCAGCGGGCCATGCGCCTCGCGGCCCGCTTCCAGGCCGCCTACACCGAGGACGCCGACGCGGCCAGGACGATCCTGGCCGAGCTGCTGGACTCCGTGGGCGAGGGCGTCGACCTGCGCCCGCCGCTGTACGTCGACTACGGCAGCAACATCACGATCGGCGCCCGCACCTTCGTCAACTACCACCTCACCGCGCTGGACGTCGCGCGGATCACCATCGGCGAGGACTGCCAGATCGGCCCCAACGTCCAGCTCCTGACCCCCACCCATCCCGTGGAGCCCGAGCCCCGCAGGGACAAGCTGGAAGCGGCGCTCCCCATCACCATCGGTGACAACGTCTGGCTCGGCGGCGGGGTCATCGTCTGCCCCGGGGTGACGATCGGCTCCAACTCCGTGATCGGGGCCGGTGCCGTGGTCACGAAGGACATCCCCGCCGACGTCGTCGCCGTGGGCAACCCCGCCCGCGTCGTCCGCGGCGTCTGACCCGCCCGCCCATGGCCACCGGACGCACGGATCCGCAGCGGCGGGAGCGCATCCTCGCCGCCACGCTCGACCACATCGCCGAGGAGGGTGTCGTCGGCGTCTCCCACCGCAAGATCGCGAGCCGCGCCGACGTACCGCTGGGCTCGATGACGTATCACTTCGACGGCATCGACGACCTGCTGCGCGAGGCCTTCACGCGCTTCGCCGACCACATCGTGGCCGTCTTCGAGCTGCATCTGGGCCGGGCCGGCACCCCCGAGCAGGCCCGTGAGGCCGTCACCGACCTCATCCACGTGCTCTCCGAGGGCCCCAGGCGCGACCTCGTCCTCACCCAGGAGCTCTACACACTGGCCGCCCGGCGCGACGAGTACCGCGAGCTCACCCACGCGTGGATGAACCGCAGCCGCCGCCTGCTGGAGCAGCACTTCGACCCGGACACGGCCCGTCAGCTCGACGCGCTGATCGAAGGGCTGGCCCTGCACCGGTCCCTCGACACCGAGCCGCAGGACCGCGAGCTGACGCGGCTGGCGGTGCTCCGCATGACGTCCGGCGCCTGATGCCCACCCGAACCGCCTGTGGGGCGCGGACCTGACACCGCGCCCCACAGGCTTCGGCGTCCTACTTCGTCAGGTCCGCCCGGAGCTCGTCCAGGATCTTGCCCGCAGCCGTGTAGCCGATGCCCTGGATCCACAGCTCGTCCTCGACCGGGAAGGCCTTCCCGGCCTTCACCGCGCCCATGTTCTTCCACAGCCCGCTGCCCACGGTCTGCTTCTGCTTGGACTTCTCCGCGTCCCCGTACGTCGAGTGGAAGACGACGTCCGCGTCGGCCTGGTCGATCTTCTCCGGGCTGACGTCGTACGAGAAGCCGTCCTTCGCCTTGTCGACGATCGCGGGCCGGCCGAGGCCGACGTCGGCGAGGATCGTCGCGATGTAGCTCTGGCGGCCGTAGATGCGGATGTCCGCGCCCTCGACGAACCGCACCATGTTGACCTCGGTGGCCGCAGCCTTCTCCTTGCCGCCGAGCGCCTCGGTGACCTCGCCGACGTGCGCGTCGTAGCCGGCGATGACCTTCTCGGCCGCCGGGACCTTGCCGAGCGCGTTGGCGTGGACCTGGAAGTTCTCCTTCCAGGGGTAGCCCGTGTTCTCCGTCATGACCGTCGGGGCGATCTTCGAGAGCGCGTCGTACTTGTCGCCGTGGCGGATCTTGCTGGTGAGGATCAGGTCGGGCTTCAGCCCCGCGATCGCCTCCAGGTTCGGCGTCATCATCTCGCCGACGTCCTCGATGCCCGCGACCTTCTCCTTCGGCAGGTAGCTCAGGAAACCCGACTCCGTGCCCGTGTGCGTGGCGCCGACCGGCTTGACGCCGAGGGTGAGCGCGGAGTCCAGCTCCGCGGTGTCCAGGACGACGACCCGCTTCGGGGCGACGGGGACCTTGATGTTGCCCATCGCCGTCGCGACCGTGTGGGTCTTGCCGTCGGAGGAGGAGGCCGAGCCGCCGGAGCCGGAGCCGGAGTCGGACGAGCCGCAGGCGGTGAGGGCCAGCGCGGTGGTCACGGCCAGCGAGCCGGTGATGAGCAGACGGGCCGCAGGAGGTGTGGGCATGTCAGAGGGCCTTTCCGGAAGGGGAGGAGGACGGGGCGGGAGTCCAGGGTGCGCCGGGTACGACGAGCGGCGAGCCCGTGACCGGGTCGGGGACGATGACGGCTTCCAGGCCGAAGACCTCGCGCACCAGTTCGGCGGTGACGACGTCCCCGGGCCGCCCCTCGGCGACGATGCGGCCCGCCTTCATGGCGACGAGGTGATCGGCGTAGCGGGCGGCCTGGTTGAGGTCGTGCAGGACGGTGACGACGGTCCGTCCCCGGCTGCCGTCCGCGGCCGGGGCGGCGAGCCGGCGCACCAGGTCCAGGACCTCGACCTGGTGCGCGATGTCGAGATACGTCGTCGGCTCGTCGAGCAGCAGCAGATCCGTGTCCTGCGCGAGCGCCATCGCGATCCACACGCGCTGGCGCTGGCCCCCGGACAGCTCGTCCACCGGCCGGTCGCCGAGCGCGGTGATGTCCGTGCGCTCCATGGCGTCGCTCACCGCGCGCTCGTCCGCGTCCGACCACTGCTGCCACCAGCGCTGGTGCGGCTGGCGGCCGCGGGCGACCAGGTCGGAGACGGTGATCGCCTCGGGCGCCACGGGCGTCTGCGGGAGCAGCCCGACCGACTGGGCGATCGTCCGCGTGGGGATGCGGGACAGCTCCGTACCGTCCAGGAGCACGGAGCCGCCGGCCGGCTTCAGCAGCCGGCCCAGCGCGCGCAGGGTCGTCGACTTGCCGCAGGCGTTCGGGCCGACGATGACCGTCACGCACCCGTCCGGCACGGCCAGGTCCAGCTCGTGCACGACGGTGCGGTCGTCGTAGGCGAGGGTCAGGGCGCGCGCCGTGAGCCTGGACGTGGCGGTCTCCTGCGTACGGGTCGTCGTCATGCGTTGCCTCCACTGCGGCCGCCGTGGCCACGGATGATCAGCCAGATCAGATACGGGGCGCCGACCGCCGCCGTCAGCACACCCACCGGAAGCTCGGTGGGGGAGAAGAGCCTGCGGGCCAGCAGATCGGCGAGGACGACGATCACGGCGCCGAGCAGCGCCGAGCACAGCAGCGGGATCTGCGCCGTACGCGTCATCCGGCGGGCGACCTGCGGGGCGAGCAGCGCCACGAAGTCGACCGGGCCGGCCGTCCCCGTCGCCACCGACGCCAGGACCACCCCGAGGGCGACGAGTCCCAGCCGTACGCGTCCGAGGCGGACGCCCAGCGCCGTCGCGGTGTCGTCGTCCATCGAGACGGTGCGCTGCGCGCGCGCCGCCCACAGGACCGCCGGGAGCAGGACCAGGAGCGCCCAGCCGATGGGGGCGGCCTCGTTCCAGCCGCGGCCGTTGAGCGAGCCCGTCATCCAGATCTGCGCCTGCTGGGCGACCAGGTAGTCGCCCTTCGTCAGGAACAGGGTGGTCACCGACCGCAGCGCGATCGCGAAGCCGATCCCGATGAGCACGAAGCGGGTCGCGTGGAGCCCGCCGCGCCACGCGAAGAGGTACACGAGGCCGGCGGCGGCGACACCGCCGATGACGGACAGGTAGGGCAGGACGGTGTACGAGGTGAGGCCGAAGGTCATCGCGCCGACCGTGAGCGCGCTCGCGCCCTGGCTGATGCCGATGATGTCGGGGCTGGCGAGCGGGTTGCGGGCGACGGTCTGGATCAGCGCCCCGGCGATCCCGAAGGCCGCGCCGACGAGCAGCCCGACGACCATGCGGGGCAGCCGCAGGGTGCCCACGACCAGCTCGTCCGGCGACGGCTGCCCGAGGACGACCTTCACGACCTCCGCGGGCGCCACGAAGCTCTCACCGGTGCAGAGGTAGGCGACACAGACCGCCGCCAGCAGGACGACGAGGGCCACGGCGACCAGCCCGGCCCGCCGGTGGAGCAGGAAGCGGCCCCGCTTGCCGACCCGGACGACCTGGTAGCCGGCGGGGCGGACCGGGGTCCGGACGGGCACTGCCGTGTCCGCGCTCATGCGGGCACCGCCTTCCGGCGTACGAGGGTGACCAGGAACGGCACGCCGATCAGCGCCGTCATCACGCCTGCCGGGACCTCGCCGGGCGGGAACAGGACCCGGCCGACGACGTCGGAGACGAGGAGCATCACGGGCCCGACGAGGGCCGCCATCGGCAGCACCCACCGGTGGTCGCCGCCCACGATCGCCCGGGCGATGTGCGGCACCGCGAGCCCGACGAAGGCGATCGGTCCGGCCGCCGCGACGCCCGCGCCGGTGAGCAGGGTCGCGCCGACACCGCCGATGACGCGGACGGCCGCGACGTTCTGTCCCAGGCCCTTGGCGACGTCCTCGCCCAGGGCCAGTGCGTCGAGCCCGCGCGCGACGGACACCACCAGGACGGCCCCGATCAGCAGGAACGGCCAGATCTGCTGGGCGACCTGGGCCTCGCGGCCGGCGATCGAGCCCACCTGCCAGAAGCGGAACTCGTCGAGTGCCGACGCCTTCGTGGTGAGCACCGCCATGGTCACCGACACGAGCAGCGCGTTGATCGCGGCGCCGCCCAGCGCGAGCTTCACCGGCGTCGCGCCGCCCCGGCCCCGGGCGGCGATGGCGTACACGGCGACGGACGCGACGGCGGCCCCGCCGAAGGCGAACCACACGTAGCCGGTGAGGGTGTGGACGCCCGCGTAGGCGATCGCCAGCACGACGGCCACCGAGGCGCCCTGGCTGATCCCGAGGATCCCCGGGTCGGCGATGGGGTTGCGCGTGATGCCCTGGAGCACCGTGCCCGCGAGGGCGAGCGCCGAGCCGACCATCAGCCCGATCGCGGTGCGCGGCACCCGCATCTGCCGGATCACCTCGGCGGCGTCGGAGTGCCCGCCGTGCAGCAGGGCGTCCAGGACCGCGGACGGCGCGATGGTCCTCGCACCCACGGCGAGGCTGAGCAGGACGGAGAGCAGCAGGGCGACGACGGCGGCGGCCGTCGCGAGCGCGCGTCTGGACAGGCGTGGAGCGGCGGCTGCCATCGGAACCAATCGGGGTGAGCGAGAGCCGGGGACTGCGAGAATCGGGGTATTGCGAGGTAAGGCTTGGCTAAGTCTATGTGTGGTCCATGAGCCCGGGCACGGGGCCCATGGGCCCCGTCACCGGGCCCTCGCCCTGCGCAGGGCGACCTCCTCGGTGGTGACCGGAGCCTGGATCTTGTAGACGTCCCCCACGCGCAGGCCGTCCGGCGTGCTGTACTCCCCGTGTACGGCGACGAAGGAGACGGCCGTCAGCGAGCCCTGCTGCCAGAACGTGCGGTAGTACGGCGCGTTCCCCGGGTACTCCGGGATCTCCACCAGCGGGACGCCGCGCCGCCGCAGAAGACGTTCCAGCTTCTCGAACCGGAGCCGCGGGGCGAACCCTCCGTAGCGGGCGCGCAGCACCTCCCCCGGGAGGGTGCGGTCGCGGCGGGCCAGCCGGTGCACCTGGAGGCTGAAGTGGTGCCCCGACCAGGGGCCGTGGGCCCGGGCACGGTGGTAGTGGAACTCCGCCAGGCCGTAGTCACGCCACATGGTCCGTCCGAAGTCGTTCTCGGCGAAGTCCGTCCCCAGGACCGAGGCGACCTCCTCGGGGGACGCGTCGGGGCGGAGGCCGAGCACGGTGCCGGTGGTGACGGCATGGACGTAGAACGCCAGGGAGTACGGGGTCAAGGGCCGTTCCTCGGTAGGGGGGGCGGATGCGGTGGGCCCGCACTGCGGACGGCCGGGCCGCCCGGTGCGGGGCCCCGGCACAATGGACCTCATGCCTTCACACACCCTGACGGTCGGCTTCGACCTCGACATGACGCTCATCGACTCCCGCCCGGGCATCAAGGTCGCCTACGAGAAACTGGCCGCCGAGACAGGTGTGTACATCGACACCGACCTGGTCGTCAGCCGGCTCGGGCCGCCGCTCCAGGACGAGATGCGCAACTGGTTCCCGGCCGACGCGGTCGATGAGGCGTGCGACCGCTACCGGGCCCTGTACCCGGAGACGGCGATCACCCCGACGACCGCGCTCCCCGGCGCCCGGGAGGCCGTCGAGGCGGTCCAGGCGCTCGGCGGGCGGGCGATGGTCGTCACCGCCAAGTACGAGCCGAACGCCAAGCTCCACCTCGCGCACCTCGGCATAGGCGCGGACGTGCTGATCGGCGGGCTCTGGGCGGAGGGCAAGGCGCAGGCGCTCCTGGAGCACGGCGCGCGGGTCTACGTCGGCGACCACACCGGGGACGTGCGGGGCGCGCGGGCGGCGGACGCCCTGTCGGTCGCCGTCACCACCGGACCGTGCGACGAGGCCGAGCTCCGCGCCGCCGGAGCCGATGTGATCCTGCCCGACCTCATGGTGTTCCCCGCCTGGCTGCGGACCTTCGCCGCGGCCTGACGGGCCACCGGAAGGCGCCTGCCGCTACCTCGCGGCGGCGCGCTTCGGGGAGTTCTTCCACACCGACCGCACCACCCCCGCGGCCGCGATCAGGAAGCCGAGCCCCATCAGCATGCACACCGCGTAGGCGATGGACGGGAACGGGTCGGTGCCCAGGAAGAGTGGGGCCACGGTGACCAGTGTGGCCAGTGCGCCGATGAAGAAGATGATCGCGCCGACCTGTACGAGCCGGTCGCCTGCGCCGGAAGGAGTAGTACTCACCCGGTCAGGGTAGTTCCCAGCTCGGCGGAACCATCCGGCGACGTCTTGTGTCCGGCCCCTGGACCATTAGCCTGGGGCATGGCGGGTCGGAAGACCCGCTGTACTGCTATCCGGAGCCGTTTCCCGGCTCTCCCGCGCACCGACGAGTACGAGGACGAGGACAGACGTGCCCACGGGTAAGGTCAAATGGTTCAATTCGGAAAAGGGCTTCGGCTTTCTTTCGCGCGACGACGGCGCCGACGTCTTCGTCCACTCCTCCGTACTCCCGGCCGGCGTCGAAGCGCTCAAGCCGGGCCAGCGCGTCGAGTTCGGCGTGGTCGCCGGCCAGCGCGGTGACCAGGCCCTCTCCGTGGTGATCCTCGACCCCACCCCGTCCGTCGCCGCCGCGCAGCGGCGCAGGCCGGACGAGCTGGCCTCGATCGTGCAGGACCTCACGACGGTGCTGGAGAACATCACGCCGCTGCTGGAGCGCGGCCGCTACCCCGACAAGGCGGCGGGCGCGAAGATCGCCGGCCTGCTGAGGGCGGTCGCCGACCAGCTCGACGTCTGACGTCCGCGGGGGCGCCCGGGCACGGCCCGGGCGCCCCCGTCAGCGCCCGGTGACGGAGAACGCGTCCGGTGCCAGGGCCGGCACGAGGCCCTCGGCCGCCGCCCGGGTCAGGAGGCCGCGGATCGCCGCATAGCCGCTCTCGCCGAGATCGGCGGTGAACTCGTTCACGTACAGCCCGATGTGCTGGTCGGCCACGGCCGGGTCCATCTCCTGGGCGTGCTCCAGGACGTACGGGCGCGAACGCTCCGGGTCGTCCCAGGCCATCCGCACCGACGTCCGGATCGACTCCGACAGCCTGTTCAGCGTCTCCTCGCCCAGCGAGCGCTTGGCGATGATCGCGCCGAGCGGGATCGGCAGGCCGGTGGTCGACTCCCAGTGCTCACCCATGTCGGCGAGGCTGTGCAGACCGTAGTTCTGGTACGTGAACCGGGCCTCGTGGATCACGAGCCCGGCGTCCACCCGGCCGTCGCGCACCGCCGGCATGATCTCGTCGAACGGCATGACGACGATCTCGCCCACGCCGTCCGGCACGACCTCGGCCGCCCACAGCCGGAACAGCAGATAGGCGGTGGAGCGCTCGCTCGGCACGGCGACGGTCTTCCCCGTCAGGTCCGCGCCCGCCTCCTTCGTGAGGACGAGCGGCCCGCAGCCGCGCCCCAGGGCGCCTCCGCACGGCAGCAGGGCGTACTCGTCGAGCACCCAGGGGAGGACGGCGTACGACACCTTCAGCACGTCGAGCTCGCCGCGCTCGGCCATGCCGTTGGTGAGGTCGATGTCGGCGAAGGTGACATCGAGGGCGGGCGCGCCGGGGACCCTTCCGTGCGCCCAGGCGTCGAAGACGAAGGTGTCGTTGGGACACGGCGAGAAGGCGATCCGCAGCGCGGGGAGCGAGGCGCCGGAGGAGTCCGTCGCGGAGTCAGTCACGGTGTCGGTCGAGTCGGTCATGCCAGGTCCAACTTTCCACTACGGGTGCGGTCTTCCCGAACGCCTCGGTGAGCGCCGCCAGGGCGTCGCCGATGCGCCAGGCCGCGCGGTCGCGCGGCCCGACGGTGTTCGAGACGGCCCGGAGCTCCAGCGCCGGCACGCCGAGCCTGCCGGCGGCCTCCGCGACGCCGAAGCCCTCCATGGCCTCGGCGACGGCTCCGGGGTGCGCGGCCAGCAGCTCGGCGGTGCGGGCCGCGCTGCCGGTCACGGTGGAGACGGTGAGGACGGGGCCCGGCACGGCGCCGGTGGCCTCCGCCACGTCCCGTACGAGCGCCTCGGGCGGCAGGAAGGTGTCCCTGCCGAAGCCGAGGCCGGTGACGGGCACGAAGCCGTCCGGGGTCTCGGCACCCAGGTCGGCGGCGACGATACCGGTCGCCACGACGAGGGAGCCGACGGGCGCGGCGGGGGCGAAACCACCGCCGATGCCGGCCGAGACGACGGCGGCGTAGGGCCCCGAGGCGGGCGCGGCGGCGAGGGCGAAGGCGGTGGCGGCCGCCGCGGCGGCCGGACCCGCGCCACTCGCGAGGACGTCGAACGGGCCCGCCCGGTGCAGCTCGGCGCCGGGAACCTCCCGCACCTCCGGATCACCGGCGAACGCGCGCGTCACCGCGTCCCGTTCGGCCGGGACGGCGGTCACGACGAGCACCCGCACGGTGGTCCTCCTGGTCGAAGGGTCGGTCAGGAGGTCTTCGTGAGCTGGAAGTGCCAGACGCCCGTGAGCTTCTGTCCCTTGGTCTCGACGATGCTGACCTGCGTCTTGTCCGCCGTGGTCTCACCGGTCTGGCTGGCGAAGAAGGCGCTGCCGGGGATCGACCGGTACGTCTTCTTGTACGGCTCCTGCTCGGCCTGCTGGCCGTTGATGAAGAGGGTCCAGCCGTGGTCCGCGACCTCGGGGTCGACGCCGAAGCGGACCTTGTCGTCCATCGCGACCTTGACGGACTTCTCCGCCTTCTTGTTCAGGCAGCCCTGGATCTCGGACTCCTTGAGGGCCTTGCCGTCGTTGTAGCAGGACGCCTCGGTGCTCACCGAGTTGTCGCCGACCGTCACGGTGGCGAGCGGCGTCGGCTTGTCGCAGGCGGACAGGACAAGGAGTCCCGCGGACACGGCACCAAGAGCGACGCCGATTCGACGGCCCTTACCGGAGAAGAACGCAACGGTCATGCGCCGAAGGTTATCGGTCGGTGCCGCTCACGCCACGCGGGGGTGCGGTGAGCCGCGCCGTGCGGCCCCCAGGAGCCCCCGTACGGAGGCGGCGGCGCCCAGCGCCAGGAGCCCCGCGGCGACGGACATGCCGAGTACTCCGTTGAGCGGCAGGGCGATACCGATCGCGCCGCCGACCACCCAGGACATCTGGAGCAGCGTCTCCGACCGGGCGAAGGCCGACGTACGCACCTCCTCGGGCACGTCGCGCTGGATCATCGCGTCCAGCGACAGCTTCGACAGGGCCTGAGTGAAACCCGCCACCGCGGCGAGGGCGGCGACCATCACCGTGCTGAAGAACACCGCCGCGAGCACGGCGGCCCCCAGGGCGAGGCCCAGCACCGTCGCGACGATCGCCTCGGGGCCGCGCGCCCTGAGCCACGAGCCGACCGCCGTGCCGCAGGCGTTCCCGGCACCCGCCGCGACCCCGACGATCCCGAGGGAGACGGCGGCGCTCTGCCCCGCCAGGGGGTGCTCGCGCAGCAGGAACGCCAGGAAGAAGATCAGGAAGCCGGAGAGCGCGCGGTGCGCGGCGTTGGCCTGGAGGCCGTGCAGGACGGACGGGCCGACGGACCGCAGCCCCGGCGGCTTCTCCCGCCCGTTCCTCCTCCTGAGCCTCGTGCTGCCGCTGCGGTTGCCCTTGGAGGTGTTGACGCGGACGGGCGGCGCGGGGGCCGTCTCCTCGTGCGGGACGACGAGGCGGGCCTTGCGCTCGCCCTTCGCGGAGTCGACCTTGTGGGGCAGGGTGAAGGCGAGGACCGTACCGCCCAGGAAGATCGCACAGGCGCCGTAGAGCGGCCAGGGGGACCCGACGCTCTGCAGCCCCGCCCCGATCGGCGCCGCGACACCGGTGGCCAGCAGACCGGCGAGGGTGACCCGCGAGTTGGCCTTCACCAGGGAGAAGCGGGGCGGCAGGAGACGGGGCACGACGGCGCTGCGCACCACCCCGTACGCCTTCGAGCACACCAGGACGCCCAGGGCCGCCGGATAGAGCTCCAGGCCGCCCGTGGCCACCGCGCCCGACATCGTGATCGCGAGGACCGCCCGGGCGAACATCGCCCCGGCCATCGCGGCACGGCGGCCGTGCGGCAGACGGTCCAGAAGAGGGCCGACCACCGGGGCGAGCAGGGTGAAGGGGGCCATGGTCACGGCGAGGTACAGGGCGACGCGCCCGCGCGCCTCGTCCGTCGGCACGGAGAAGAACACCGTGGAGGCGAGCGCCACGGTGATCATGACGTCACCGGCGCCGTTGACCGCGTGCAGCTCGATCAGCTTGCCGAGGCCCGACTCGCCCGCCCCATGGGCGTGGGTCGCCTTCCTGATCCCCCGCGCGGTGCCCGTGAACGGGGCGCGCAGGGCACGGGCCATCGCCCGTCCCGCCCTGCGGAGCGGGCCGGATCCGTCGGACGACCTGGCGGCGGCCACGTGGTCATAGTGCCCCACCCCCTGCCGTCACGAACCCATGATCGGGCCGGGGCGTGGCGGCGGACGCTCCGTCGGGTGAGTCGCCCCGGCCGGGAAATGGCCGGTACGCACCTCCGGACCCGGGCGATTTCGACCTTCGCGCGGCGGCGTAACCGGACCGGAGGGGAAGGGTTCCTGTCCAGTTCCGGACGGGCAGGTGGGCGCGGGGCGGCGGAGAGGGTAGCGTGCACTCACGCGCCACCGGCGGTTGTTCTTGGCCGCGCGCCTCTCCGCGATCCCGCAGAATGGGTGGCAGAAGGCGCGCCCGAGGCAGGCACAACGGGTGTGGACGTCGACGCGGCCCCCAGGTCCGCTCCGCTCACAACTGTCATGGCCGAAATCGGACATCGATGGAGCTGCTGGCGCGCTCGTGAGACGGCGTATGGAGAGAAGCGAGACCTGTGAGTGCTGCGACGACGCGAAGCCGTACGGCCCGTACCCCCGCCCCTGACCGTCTGTGCGCCGAGGCGGTAGACCTCGCACGCGCTGCGGCGGAGGAGGCCGCCGCCCCAGGAGTGGTGGGTGAGCACGTGGCCCTGGTCTCCGAAGGTGACCGGGTGGTCACGCACTACTTCGAGGCCGAGGAGCCCGGCTACCGGGGCTGGCGCTGGGCGGTGACGGTCGCCAGGGCCTCCCGCGCCAAGAAGGTCACCCTTGACGAAACGGTGCTGCTGCCCGGAGCCGACGCGCTCCTCGCCCCCGAGTGGGTGCCCTGGAGCGAGCGCCTGCGCCCCGGCGACATGGGCCCGGGCGACCTGCTGCCCACCGAGGCGGAGGACCCGCGCCTGGAGCCCGGCTGGACGGGCGAGGACGAGCCCCTGCCGAACTCCGCGGTGTCCGAGGTGTCGCAGGAGCTGGCCGCCCTCGCCGACGTCGAGGACGCGGAGCTGACGACGCTGCCCGCGACCAGCCGCGGCTCGATCGCCGCGGTCGCCGACGAGCTCGGCACGCGGCGTGCGCGGGTGCTCTCCCGGTACGGGCTGCGGCTGGCGGCGGACCGGTGGGACGAGGAGTTCGGCGCACGGACGCCCATGGCGCAGGCGGCGCCCGCGTCCTGCGTCAGCTGCGCGTTCCTGGTGCCGATGGCCGGCTCGCTGAAGCAGGCCTTCGGTGTCTGCGCGAACGAGTTCGCCCCGGCGGACGGCCGGGTCGTCTCCCTGGCGTACGGCTGCGGGGGCCACTCCGAGGCGGCGGTCATGCCGAAGCCGCCGAAGCCCGCGCCGCACGCGCTCGACACGATGCGGGTGGACGACTACTCCCTGCGTCCGTCCGACGGCTCCGGCTCGGTCCCGGACCGTCCGGACGGCGCGACGGAGGACCTGGGCCACTCCTGACGCGCCTGCCCGCCGCGGTGCCCGGGCACCGCGGGGCCGGGGCCTCCCGGCGCCGGTCTCGTCCCCGGTCTCCCCGGATTCCGTCCGGGGCCCCGACGGGCCTGCTCTGCCGGGCCCCGCGTGTCGCCGGTCCCGGGCCGGCCGGCCTTGAGGGCTGTCCCGTCGCGGTACCTTCGGGCGCACACTGGGCGTCACGGGTAACCGGAAGAGCGGAGTAGGAGCGTGGGCATGAATGCGACCGAGGGGGCCGATCCGTTCGGGACGGCGCGACTGCGGCGCGGCGTGCTCGACGCCTGGGGCGCGGGCCCGGCCCGCTTCCGGGAGGACGCCAACGCCGAGGAGGACCTCGCCCTGGGCGGCTACCGCGACCGGCTGGTCGTCGAGCTCGCCCAGAACGCCGCCGACGCCGCCGCCCGCGCCGGTGTCCCCGGCCGGCTCCGCCTCACCCTGCACGAGGCGGGCGACGGGAGCCCCGCCGTCCTGGCCGCCGCCAACAACGGCGCTCCCCTCGACGCGACCGGCGTCGAGTCGCTGAGCACCCTGCGCGCCTCCGCCAAGCGCGAGGGGCACGAGTCGTCCGTGGGCCGCTTCGGTGTCGGTTTCGCCGCCGTGCTGGCCGTCAGCGACGAGCCCGCCGTGATCGGACGCCACGGAGGCGTCCGCTGGTCCCTCGCGGAGGCCCGCGACCTCGCGCGGCAGGCGGCCGTCGCCAGCCCCGGCCTCGGCGACGAGCTGCGCCGCCGCGACGGACACGTACCGCTGCTCCGGCTCCCGCTGCCCGCCGAGGGCACCGCGCCCGACGGTTACGACACCGTGGTCGTCCTTCCGCTCCGCGACGGAGTCGCCGAGGACCTCGTGAGCAGGCTGCTCGACGGCGTCGACGACGCGCTCCTCCTGACCCTGTCCGGTCTCGACGAGGTCGTCATCGAAACCCCCGGCGGCGTAAGGACGTTGCGGCGCTCGCAGCACGGCCCGTACACGCACGTCGACGACTCCGCGCACGGCCTCCACCGCTGGCGCACCGTCGCCCGGCAGGGCCCCCTGGAGCCCGCACTGCTGGCCGACCGGCCCGTCGAGGAGCGGCTGCGTCCCCACTGGTCCGTGACGTGGGCCGTGCCCGTGGGCGAGGACGGGGCGCCCCAGCAGCCCCGTACGGCGCCCGTCGTGCACGCGCCGACCCCCACCGACGAACCCCTCGGCGTCCCCGCGCTGCTGATCGCCTCGCTGCCGCTGGACACCACCCGCCGGCACCCCGCGCCGGGCCCGTTGACCGACTTCCTGGTGCAGCGCGCGGCCGACGCCTACGCCGAGCTGCTCGCCGGGTGGGAGCCCGTGTCCACCGCCACGATCGCCCTGGTGCCGGGCGTGCTCGGCAAGGGGCAGCTCGACGGCGCCCTGCGCGCCGCGATCCTGGAGCGGCTGCCCCGGGTGGCGTTCCTGGAGCCCGCCGCGCCCCGCGACCCAGCCGAGGCCGCGGCGCAGTGGGACGACTGGGACGGCGCCGGTGCCCCGACCCCGGGGACCACCGCGCTGCGGCCCGTCGAGGCCGAGGTGGTCGAGGGCGTGGGCGACCGGACCGTACGGGTACTCGCCGAGGTCCTGCCCTGTCTGCTGCCCGCCGGGCTCGAACGCCGCGTGGAGCTGCGTACGCTCGGGGTCGCCCGGGTCCCGCTGACCGAGGCCATCGACCGGCTGGCCGGTCTCGAGCGCGACCCGGACTGGTGGCGGCGGCTCTACGACAGCCTGACCGGCGTCGACCCCGACCGGCTCTCCGGGCTGCCCGTGCCCCTCGCGGGCTCCGCCGACGCGCCGCCCCGCACCACCATCGGCCCCCGTCAGGTGCTCCTGCCGCTGCCGGACGCGCTCACCTCACCCGTGCTCGCCCGGCTGGCCCGGCTCGGCCTGAAGGTCGCCCACCCGGACGCCGCCCACCCCCTGCTGGAGAAGCTGGGCGCGCTGCCCGCCACGCCCCGCGCCGTACTGACGACCCCGCAGGTCAGGGCCGCCGTCGCGGGGTCGCTGGACGCGGGAGAGATCTGGGACGAGGACGCCCTGGACGGGGACGAGCTCGCGGAGACCGTCCTCACGCTCGTGCGCGACGCGGACCTCTCGCCCGGCGACGAGCCCTGGCTGGGCGCGCTCGCCCTGCCCGACGAGGACGGTGAACCCGCCCCCGCCGGCGAACTCGTGCTGCCGGACAGCCCGTTCGCCCAGGTGATGCGCGAGGGCGAACTCGCCCTGTGCGACGCCGAGCTGGCCGGCCGCTGGGGCGAACAGCCCCTGACCGCCTGCGGGGTGCTGGCCACCTTCGCCCTCGTACGCGCCACCGACGTCGTCCTGGACCCGGACGAACTGGAGCCCCGCGACACAGACTTCGCCGAGACCGACGACGCCGGGCTGCTCGACGCCGTCGACGTGTGGTGCGAGGACGTCCTGGACCAGCTCCCGGACACCCCCGTCCCGCCGGTCGCCACCGAGCTCGTCGCCGTACGCGACCTGGACCTCGTCGACGACGACGCCTGGCCGCAGGCGCTGGCGATGCTCGCCCGCCCGCCGCTGCGCGACGCGCTGACCCAGCCGGTACGGGTGCTGCTCCCGGACGGTACGACGCAGTCGGTGCGGCCCTATACCGCGTGGTGGCTTCGCGACCACCCCGTGCTCGACGGCCGCCGCCCGGCCGGCCTGCGCGCGGCGGGCGGCGACCCGCGCCTGGCGGGCCTGTACGACTCCGCGGACGCGACGGGCTTCGACGACGCCCAGGTGCTGCGCGCCCTCGGCGTACGGACCTCGGTGGCGGCGCTCCTGGACGAGCCGGGCGGGGCGGCCGAGCTGCTGGGCCGGCTCGCCGACGAGGACCGTCCCGTCGGCCCCGTACAACTGCACTCGCTCTACACGGCGCTCGCCGAGCTGGACCCCGAACAGGTGACGCTGCCGGACGAGTTGCGGGCCGTCGTGGACGACGAGGTGCGGGTCGCCGACGCGGCGGACGTCGTGATCGCCGACGCCCCCGACCTGCTGCCGCTGACCGGCGGGCTCCCGCTGCTCCCGGTGGCCCCGGCGCGGGCCGCCGAGCTGGCGGACCTGCTCCAGGTGCGCCGGCTGGGCGAAAGTGTCGAGGCCGTGGTGACGACGGAGGGCGAGGAGCACCAGGTTCCGGAGTCCGTACGGATCCTGCTCGGCGCCGGGACCCCCGGCACCTACGTCGAGCACGGCGAACTGCGGGCGGGCGGAGTCGAGCTGGACTGGCGCCGCACCCCGGACGGTGTGGTCCACGCGTCGACGCTGGAGGGCGTGGCGGCGGGCCTCGCCTGGGCGGCCGGCCAGTGGCCGCGCCGCTTCGAGGTGGCGGCGCTCCTGGAGGACCCGTCCCGCACGGAGGAGCTGGCCCGGGACCGCTGGTTCGACTGAGCCGCCGGCCGGGCGCCGGCCGGCGGGCGCCCGGCCGGCCCTGTGCCGTCGGCCTGGTGCCGCCGGGCCGGGCTCACAGCTCCTGGACGTACCGCTTCGCGACGACCAGCGAGGCGAGCGGGTGGTCGCCTCGGACGGTCTTGACCGCCGCGATGTCACCGTGGGCGCCGCGGACGGCCCGGACCTTGTCCGCGTCGACCTGGCCCCGGAAGCCCTCGTACGTCCCGTAGTGATCCCAGAAGGCGCGCTTCCGCTTCCGGGCGGCGCGGTCTCCGGCGATCCCCAGGGCCCCCGAGATCCCGAGCGCGAGGGCTCCGGCGAGCAGGTCGATCATGCGCATGTCCCTTCGGGGGCGAGGGCGTTGACACCTGGCCGCTGCTACCCCGGTTCGGCCCATGTATGCGATCTTCACGGAAAAGTCGCGCCCCGGGCACAACCTTTCACGCTTGTTCACTGTCTGTTCGTGCGAGTCACCAGACTCATCGACCAATCGGGACCCGCCGGGAGGACACCACCCCCGGGGAGGTCCCCTGCCCCACAGGGGAACACATGCGTATTCGTGCCACAGTCGCCGCTGTTTCCGGCGCCCTGGCTCTGTCCGCTCTCGCCGTCCCGGCCGCGCAGGCGGGTGACCAGGAGGTCCCGAACCTGGACAGGCCCACCGCGGCCGAGGTCTTCGGCACCGGCGCCGAGGCGCCTCGCGCGGCGGCGCGCGCCGTCGCGACGACCCCGAAGATCTCCAAGGTCGTCGTCAACGGCGGAAAGGACGTCGTCGTCGGCACCACGGCCGCGAAGAAGTTCACCGTCTCCGTCACCGCCTCGCACCCGTCCGGCATCGTCGACGGCTACATCGACCTGTGGCACGGGACGAACGTGACCACCGGTCTCGACGGCGTGCTGCTGCCCAACGAGAGCGCGGCGTCCTGCAAGAACGTCAACGCCACGACCGCCACCTGCTCGATGACGATCACGGCGTACCCGGGCTACGACCTGTACAAGAACACGCTGGCCGGCACCTGGAAGGTCACCGCGGGGGCGCTCGCCGGCGACCAGTCGGTCGCGTGGAACGACTACCAGGCCACGGCCCGCGTCCAGCGCCTCTCCAAGCTGACCGTCAACGCCGCGCCGGAGCCCGTCAAGAAGGGCAAGACCATCACGGTCACCGGCAAGCTGTCGCGTGCCAACTGGGAGAACGGCACGTACATGGGCTACACCGTGCAGCCCGTCAAGCTGCAGTTCCGCAAGAAGACCAGCAACACCTACACCACCGTCAAGACCATCAAGACCAACAACACCGGTGCGCTGAAGACCACGTCCAAGGCCTCGGTGGACGGCTTCTGGCGCTACAGCTTCGCCGGCACCTCGACCACCCCGGCCGTCACGACCGCCGGTGACTTCGTCGACGTGAAGTAGCTCCCCGGAGTCCTACGAGCGGAAGCGGCGGCCGACCATACGCCAGGCCAGTTCCAGGACGGCCGCCGCGACCACCGCGATACCCACCGCCGCCCACGGCATCGTGGTCCCCACCAGCTTCAGCGCGAAGAAGTCCTGGAGCCAGGGCACCGCGAGCACGATGAGGAAGCACAGGCCCATCGTCGCCACCAGGGCGATCCGCCACCAGGTGTAGGGGCGGGCGATGATCGCCAGGACCCACATGGAGACCAGGAACAGCGTGAGGGTGGCCGCGCTGGTCTCCGCGTCCAGCGCCCCCGTGCCGGCGTAGTGGTGCCGGGCGATCAGATACGTGGCGAAGGTGGCCGCCGCCGCGATGACCCCGGAGGGGATCGCGTACCGCATGACACGGCGTACGAAGTGCGGCTGGGCCCGCTCCTTGTTGGGCGCGAGCGCCAGGAAGAACGCCGGGACGCCGATCGTCAGCGTGGACAGCAGCGTGAGATGGCGCGGCAGGAACGGGTACTCCACCTGGAAGCAGACCACCAGGATCGCCAGCAGCACCGAGTAGACGGTCTTCGTCAGGAACAGGGTGGCGACCCGGGTGATGTTGCCGATGACCCGCCGGCCCTCCGCCACGACGGACGGCAGCGTCGCGAAGCTGTTGTTCAGGAGCACGATCTGGGCCACCGCGCGGGTCGCCTCCGAGCCCGAGCCCATCGAGACCCCGATGTCGGCGTCCTTCAGCGCGAGCACGTCGTTGACGCCGTCGCCGGTCATCGCGACCGTGTGCCCGCGGGACTGGAGCGCCCCGACCATGTCCCGCTTCTGCTGCGGGGTGACCCGGCCGAAGACCGCGTTCCGCTCGATCTCCGTCGCCATCTCGTCGCTGTCCTCGGGCAGCCGGCGGGCGTCCAGGGGGTGCTCGGCGCCCGGCATCCCCAGCTTCTGGGCCACCGCGCCGACGGAGACGGCGTTGTCGCCGGAGATGACCTTCGCGGCGACGTTCTGCTCGTCGAAATAGGCCAGCGTGTCACCGGCGTCGGGCCGCAGCCGCTGCTCCAGGACGACGAGCGCGGTGGGCTCGGCCCCGGCGGCGGCGTCGGGGGCGTCCAGGCCGCCGCGTGCCCGGGCGAGGAGCAGGACCCGCAGCCCCTGCTCGTTGAGGTGGCCGGTCTCCGCGAGCACGCGGTCGTCGGCGGCCAGCAGCACATCGGGGGCGCCCAGCAGCCAGGCGGACGCGGCACCGTCGCCCTCGGTGAAGGCGGCCCCGCTGTACTTGCGGGCCGAGGAGAACGGCACGGCCTGCGTGACGCCCCAGCCCCCTTCGTCCGGGTAGGCGTCGATGATGGCCTGGAGGCTGGCGTTGGGCCGGGGATCGGAGGCGCCGAGGGCGCCCAGGACGCGGCACACGTACTCCTCGTCGGAGCCGTTCAGCGGGCGGACCTCGGTGACGTCCATGCCGCCCTCGGTGAGGGTGCCGGTCTTGTCCAGGCAGACGACGTCGACCCGGGCCAGGCCCTCGATGGCGGGCAGCTCCTGCACGAGGCACTGCTTGCGGCCGAGCCGGATGACACCGATCGCGAAGGCGACCGAGGTGAGCAGCACCAGGCCCTCGGGGATCATCGGGACGATGCCGCCGACCGTGCGGGCGACCGAGTCCTTGAAGTTGTTGTCCTTGACGACCAGCTGGCTGATGATGAGGCCGATCGCCGTCGGCACCATCATCCAGGTCACGTACTTGAGGATCGTGCTGATGCCGCTGCGGAGCTCGGACTGCACGAGGGTGAAGCGGGACGCCTCCTCGGCCAGCTGGGCGGCGTAGGCCTCGCGGCCGACCTTGGTGGCGGTGAACGCCCCGCCTCCGGCGACGACGAAGCTGCCGGACATCACCGGGTCGCCGGGCCGCTTGACCACGGGGTCGGCCTCGCCCGTCAGGAGCGACTCGTCGATCTCCAGGCTGTCGGCCTCGGCGACCGTGCCGTCCACGACGGCCTTGTCCCCGGGGCCCAGCTCGACCAGATCGCCGAGCACGATCTCGGAGACGGAGACCTCCGCGGCCCGTCCGTCACGCCGCACGGTCGGCTTCGCCTCGCCGATCACCGCGAGGCTGTCCAGGGTCTTCTTGGCGCGCCACTCCTGGACGATGCCGATGCCGGTGTTGGCGACGATCACGAAGCCGAAGAGGCTGTCCTGGATCGGCGCGACGGCCAGCATGATCACCCAGAGCACGCCGATGAGCAGGTTGAACCGGGTGAGGACATTCGCACGGACGATCTCGGTGACGGAGCGGGACGAGCGGACCGGTACGTCGTTGACCTCGCCCCGGGCCACCCGCTCGGCGACTTCGGCGGTGGTCAGCCCGCCCGCCGGCGCCGGCGAGGTCCGTACGGGGTCCGGATGCTCACCGGAGGAATCGAGTGCCCGCTGCGTCATGGTTCCGACCGTACGGGCGGAAGGGGCGGTTCACCCGCCGGAGGCCGGAAGATCCGACCGGGGGACGACCGGAATGGTCCCACGGTCGTACGCGCCGGGGGAGACGCGGGCCGGGGGCCTCGTCAGCGGTGTGCGCCGTCCGTGGCGGTGCCCCCGGCGGCGGCCCGCCTGCGCTCGGCGTCCCGCTTGATCGCGGCGTCCCGCCCCCGGACGTACCAGATGCCGATCAGGCCGAGTCCGGCGCCGGCCAGGCAGACCCAGATCCACCAGGCGTGGCCCCGGTCGTCGAACCAGCCGTAGAAGGGGACCTGCACGACGAAGAGGACGAACCAGAGGATCGTGCCGCCCGTGACGGTGGCGACGACAGGGCCCTCCAGGGGCTCGGGCGCCTCGTGCTTCGGTGTCCACTTCTCCATGCCGTCAGTCTACGGGCTGCTTCGCGGGCCAGTCGGCCCAAGGATCTACGCGCGGAGATAGCGATCTTCCCCTTATGTATTCATACTGAATCTGCTTGTGGATGACTCGATTCATTCGTGTGAACATCCAAATCTGACTGCTTTCATCCCCCCGATGCACGACTGAAGGTCATACATGTCCTCCTCGGCCACTGCTCCGGTCGATCAGCCACCGATGCCGCAGCAGCCGCACGGTGTCCTCGACCGTTACTTCAAGATCTCCGAGCGGGGGTCGACGGTCGCGCGCGAGGTCCGTGGTGGCTTCGCCACGTTCTTCGCGATGGCGTACATCATCGTGCTCAACCCGATCATCCTCGGCAGCGCGAAGGACATGTACGGGCACCAGCTCGACGGTGGCCAGCTCGTCACGGCCACCGTGCTGGCGGCCGCGTTCTCCACGCTCCTGATGGGCGTCATCGGCAACGTGCCGATCGCCCTCGCGGCCGGCCTCGGAGTCAACACCGTCGTCGCCCTCCAGCTCGCCCCCCGGATGAGCTGGCCCGACGCGATGGGCATGGTCGTCCTCGCGGGCATCGTCGTGATGCTGCTCGTCGCGACCGGGCTGCGCGAGCGCGTGATGAACGCCGTGCCGCGCTCGCTCCGCAAGGGCATCGCGATGGGCATCGGCCTCTTCGTGCTCCTGGTCGGCCTGGTCGACTCCGGCTTCGTCTCCCGCATCCCGGACGCCGCGCACACCACGGTGCCGCTGCAGCTCGGCAGCGACGGCCACCTCAACGGCTGGCCGGTCCTGGTCTTCGTCCTCGGCGTCCTGCTGACGCTCGCGCTGATCGTCCGCAAGGTGCCGGGCGCGATCCTGCTCTCCATCGTCGTCATGACGGTCGTCGCGCTCGTCATCGAGGCGGTCGCCGACCTGCCTGCCGGTGCCTGGGGGCTGACGGTCCCGGAGTGGCCGGGCAACCCCGTCTCCTCCCCGGACTTCGGGCTCCTCGGTGAGGTCAGCCTCTTCGGGGGCTTCGGGAAGGTCGGGCTCCTGACCGGGATCCTCTTCGTCTTCACCGTGCTGCTGTCCTGCTTCTTCGACGCGATGGGCACCATCCTCGGCGTCGGCGACGAGGCCAAGCTGATGGACAAGGACGGCCACTTCCCGGGCATCAACAAGGTCCTCCTCGTCGACGGTGTCGCCGTCGCCGCGGGTGGCGCGAGCTCCTCCTCCGCGTCGACCTGCTTCGTCGAGTCCACGGCGGGCGTCGGCGAGGGTGCCCGTACCGGGCTCGCGAGCGTGGTGAGCGGGCTGCTCTTCTCGGTGGCGCTGCTCCTGACGCCACTGGCGACGATGGTCCCCTCGCAGGCGGCCACCCCGGCGCTGATCGCGGTCGGCTTCCTGATCCTCGCGGGCAACGTACGGGACGTCGACTGGAGTGACCTCACGCTCGCCATCCCGGCCTTCCTGGCCATGCTGATGATGCCGCTCACGTACTCGATCACCAACGGCATCGGCATCGGCTGCATCGCCTTCAGCGCGATGCGCCTGGCGGCCGGTCGTGGCCGGGAGGTCCCGGCGGCGATGTACGTGGTGTCCGCGGTCTTCGTCTTCTACTACGCGATGCCGGCGCTCGGCCTCACGTAAGCACGCGCCTCTACGCACGCCTGCGGGGCGGAGCCCGTCATGTGACCCGGTCGGCCGGGTCCGCGTGACGGGTCTCCGCCCCGTAGAACTTCTCCGTCTCGTCGACGGCGGCGTGGAAACGCTCGTCGAAATCGTCGCGTACGAGCGTCTGGACCACGTAGTCCTGGACGCTCATACCGCGTCTCGCGGCGTGCCGGCGGAGCCGGTCGAGCAGCTCACCGTCTATGCGCAGGCTGAGCACTGTCGATCCCATGCCAAGCAGGGTCGCGGCACGCGCGCCCTTTTCGCGCCTCTTTCCGCCTCATACTCACTCGTTCGGGTGATCAGTTTCTCGCGCGTGTACCACCGGCTGGTATTTAGCACAGCTAATGAGTTACGCTAAGGAACATGCCTGACCTGATCCACGACGGTGACAGTGCCGCCGCCGTGAGCTCCCTCCGCTCCGCCGTGATGCTGCTGGGCCGGCGCCTGAAGCACCAGCGCGTCGACGAGTCGCTGAGCCCCACCGAGATGTCGGTGCTCGGCACACTCGCCCGCTGCGGTTCCGCCACCCCCGGTGAGCTGGCCCGCAAGGAGCATGTGCAGCCCCCGTCGATGACCCGCATCGTCGCGCTGCTGGAAGCGAAGGGCCTCGTCAGACTGGAACCGCACCCCGATGACCGTCGGCAGAAGATGGTCAGCCGGACCGAGCAGGCGCAAGCCATGCTCGCCGAGAGCCGCGACAAGCGGAATGCCTGGCTGACCAGACTCGCCGAGGGCCTGGACGAGGACGAGTGGGAGAAGCTGCGGGCCGCCGCGCCCGTGCTGGAGAAGCTCGCCCACCTGTGACCCCTTCGGGCGCTGCCGGACCCCGGTCCGCGGCGCCCGCCGTCACGTCCCCGTCAGTACGAACGCCGTATACGTCCGAGGAGGCGAACTCTTTTGAGTACGGGATCCGGAGCAGACTCCGCCCCCGCACCGACTTCCACCCACGAGAGCAAGACCGGCGGGACCTTCTCGTCGCTGAAGATCCGCAACTACCGCCTGTTCGCCACGGGCGCCGTGATCTCCAACACCGGTACCTGGATGTCCCGCATCACGCAGGACTGGCTCGTCCTGAGCCTCACCGGGTCCGCCGCCGCCGTCGGTATCACCACGGCCCTCCAGTTCCTCCCGATGCTGCTCTTCGGCCTGTACGGCGGCGTCATCGCCGACCGGCTCCCGAAGCGGCGTCTGCTGCTCATCAGCCAGGCCGCGCTCGGTCTCTGCGGCATCGCGCTCGCGGTCCTGACCCTCTCCGGCGTCGTCGAGGTCTGGCACGTCTACCTGATCGCCTTCCTGCTCGGCATGGTGACCGTCGTCGACAACCCGGCGCGCCAGTCGTTCGTCTCCGAGATGGTCGGCCCCGCGCAGCTGCGCAACGCCGTCAGCCTGAACTCGGCGAACTTCCAGTCCGCCCGGCTCATCGGCCCCGCCGTCGCGGGTGTCCTGATCACGACGGTCGGCAGCGGCTGGGCGTTCATGTTCAACGGGCTGTCCTTCATCGCTCCGCTCGTCGGCCTGATGATGATGCGGACGAGTGAGCTCCACGCCTCCGTGACCGTCAAGCGGGCCAAGGGGCAGCTCCGTGACGGCCTGCGCTACGTCTCCGGCAGGCCCGAGCTGGTCTGGCCGATCGTCCTGGTCGGCTTCGTCGGCACGTTCGGGTTCAACTTCCCGATCTTCCTGACGGCCTTCGCGGACGAGATCTTCCACGGCGGCGCCGGGATGTACTCGTTCTTCAACATCCTCATGGCGGCCGGCTCCCTCGCAGGTGCCCTCCTCGCCGCCCGCCGCCGCTCCTCGCGGCTGCGGATGCTGGTGGCGGCGGGCACCCTGTTCGGTCTGCTGGAGATCGCCGCGTCCCTGTCGCCGTCCGTCTGGCTGTTCTCGCTGCTGCTGCTCCCGATCGGCATGATCGGGCTGACGACCAACATCAGCGCCAACACGAGCGTCCAGATGGCCGCGGACCCCGAGATGCGGGGCCGGGTGATGAGCCTCTACATGATGGTCTTCGCCGGAGGCACGCCGGTGGGCGCCCCGATCGTCGGCTGGATCAGCGACACCTACGGCGCGCGGACCGGCATGGCGGCCGGAGGCGCGATCTCGATGCTGGCCGCGATCGGTGTCGGATTCATGCTGACCCGGGTCGGCGGCCTTCGCCTGAAGGTCGACCTGCGGCCGGGCCGTCCCCGCGTACGAATAGTCCCGCGCGAGCAGCTGGCCACGGCGGCCTGAGAGCCGGTGACACACGACTGCCCTCCTCCCGGCCGGGAGGAGGGCAGTCGTGTGCTCAGTCGCGGGGGGAAGTCGGAGGTCTCCAGGGTGAGGCCGACGACGGTCCCGGTGAGGTCGACGGGGGTGCCGAAGTCGAGGCTCAGTACGCTGCGGTACTCGTCGTCCTTGGGGATCGTGTGCAGGTGCCACGTGCCGGTGTACGGGTCGACGACGAGGTACACGGGCACGCCGGCGGTGGCATAGGTGGACTTCTTCGAGCCGTAGTCGTTGGCGGCGGTGTCCTTGGAGATCACCTCGGCGACGAACTCGATGTCCCAGTGTGTGTCCCGTTGCGGCGACAGGTAGACGTTCCCCTCGACGCTCTCGACCTTGAATCCCTAGGGGGTGGGCTCAAGCCACTCGAACATCATGTCCAGGGTGCGCTCGTCGCTGGTGTCGGCCATCTCGATCCTGTCGTCGACGACGGTCATCGTGCCGCTCCTCCCCGCTGCCGCACGGCGCGGACAGCCGCGTAGCTCAACGATAGGCATGGACCCCCGGACATGCCCGGACGCTGGGACACTCGCCGCATGAGCAGCCAGAGACTCTTCGCCGCCGTCCTGCCGCCCGGACCCGCCGCCGACGAGCTGGCAGAGGCCGTCGGCCCGCTGCACGCGATCCCGGGGGCCGTGAATCTGCGCTGGACCGCCCGTGCGGGCTGGCACTACACGCTGGCCTTCCTCGGGGAGGTCGACGACGAGCTGCTGCCCGAGCTGTACACCCGGCTGGAGCGTGCGGCTCACCGGACCGAGCCCTTCCCGCTGAGCATCCACGGTGGCGGACGGTTCGACGGGCGGGCGCTCTGGGCGGGGGCGGAGGGCGACCTGTCGACGCTGCGGCTGCTGGTGCGGCGGGCGCACGCCGCCGCGCGCAAGGCCGGGATCCCGATGGAGGAGCATCGCCGCTACACCCCCCACCTCACCCTGGCGCGCAGCCGCGAGCAGGCCGACCTGACCCCGTACACGGCGGCGCTGGAAGGGTTCGAGGGCATGCGCTGGGAGGCCGGGGAGCTCGGTCTCGTACGCAGCAGTCTCCCCGTGGACGGGGTGCCGGGGGAGCAGCCGCGCTACGAGGTCGTGCGGGCCTGGCCGCTGGGGCGGTGAGCGGGGCGGTTACGCTCGTCGGGTGGATCCGAAGACCAGAAACCGCATCATGGCCTCCGTGCTCGTACTGATGTTCATCGTCGTGGCGGCGGCGTCCGCCCTCGGGGGCTGAGCCCGCCGAGAACGGACGCACGCGTCTGCGCCGTCTACCAGGCGAAGTTCTCCGGCGACGGCCCCGGGCCGGGGAAGATCTCGTCGAGGGCCGACAGCACCTCGTCCGACAGCTCCAGCTCCACCGCGCGCAGCGCCGAGTCGAGCTGCTCCCGCGTGCGCGGGCCGGAGATCGGCCCCGTCACGCCCGGCCGCGTGAGCAGCCAGGCCAGACCGGCCTCGCCGGGCTCCAGGCCGTGCTTCTCCAGCAGGTCCTCGTACGCCTGGACCTGCGCCCGCACCTTCGGGTCGGCGAGTGCCTCGCCGGAGCGGCCGGAGGTGGACCGGGCGCCGCCGCCGTCGCGCTCCTTGCGGATCGCGCCGCCGAGCAGTCCGCCGTGCAGCGGCGACCACGGGATGACGCCCAGGCCGTACTCCTGGGCGGCCGGGATGACCTCCATCTCGGCCCCGCGCTCCATCAGGTTGTAGATGCACTGCTCGCTGACCAGGCCGTAGCCGCCTCGCTGCCGGGCCCGCTCGTTGGCCTGTGCGATCTTGTAGCCCGAGAAGTTGGACGAGCCCGCGTAAAGGATCTTGCCCTGCTGGATCAGTACGTCGATGGCCTGCCAGATCTCGTCGATCGGGGTGTCCCGGTCGACGTGGTGGAACTGGTACAGGTCGATGTGGTCCGTCTGCAGCCGCTTGAGGCTGGCGTCGACGGCACGGCGGATGTTGAAGGCGGAGAGCTTGTCGTGGTTGGGCCACGCCTCGCCGTCCGCGCCCATGTTGCCGTAGACCTTGGTGGCGAGGACGACCTTGTCACGGCGGTCGCCGCCCTGGGCGAACCAGGTGCCGAGGATCTCCTCGGTGCGGCCCTTGTTCTCGCCCCAGCCGTAGACGTTCGCCGTGTCGAAGAAATTGACGCCCGCGTCCAGGGCGGCGTCCATGAGCGCGTGGCTGTCGCTCTCGTTGGTCTGGGGGCCGAAGTTCATCGTCCCCAGCACGAGGCGGCTGACCTTGAGACCTGTGCGTCCGAGCTGCGTGTACTTCATGGAGCCCAAGCCAACTCCTTCGAGCGCACTCGAAGCAAGGGGGAGCCGCTCAGGCGCGCCGCCCGAACCGGTCCAGAGCGGCCCGCACCGCCCGGGACGTGGCCGCGCCGCCCAGGTGGCCCGCGTCGTCGATCACCGTCAGCTCGGCGTCCGGCCAGGCCCTGGCCAGCTCCCAGGCGGTGATCAGCGGGCTGCCGAGATCGAAGCGGCCGTGCACCAGGACACCGGGGATGCCCGCGAGCCGGCCGGCGTCGCGGATCAGCTGCCCCTCCTCCAGCCAGGCCGCGTGCGAGAAGTAGTGCGCACAGATCCGGACGAGCGCCAGCTGCTCACGGCCCGGCCGCCCGCTGTACGGGGGCGGGCCGCTGTGTGTCTCCATGGACAGCACCGCGTCCTCCCAGGCGCACCAGTCGGCCGTCGCCCTGGCCCGTACCTCCGGGTCGGGGCTCTCCGTCCGCCGCGCGTAGGCGGCGACGAGGTCCCCGGGGCCCTCGGCCTCCGGGACGCCCGCCCGGAAGAGGTCCCACGCCTCGGGGAAGATCTGCCCGGCACCCCGGTACAGCCAGTCGATCTCGCTGCGCCGGGTCGTCGTCACCGCCGGGATCACGATCTCGGAGACCCGCTCCGGGTGCTGTTCGGCGTACGCGAGGATCAGTGTGGAGCCCCAGGAGCCCCCGTACAGCAGCCACTTCCCGATGCCGAGGTGGGAGCGCAGGAGCTCCATGTCCGCGATCAGGTGCGCCGTCGTGTTGTGCCGCAGGCCGGCGGCGGGGTCGCTCGCGTGCGGGGTGGAGCGCCCGCAGTTGCGCTGGTCGAAGAGCACGACGCGGTAGAGGTCCGGGTCGAAGTCCTGGCGGGGCTTGGTGCCGCATCCGGAGCCGGGCCCGCCGTGCACGACGAGGGCGGGCTTGCCCGACGGGTTGCCGCAGACCTCCCAGTACACGTGGTCGCCGTCGCCGACGTCCAGCATCCCGTGGTCGTAGGGCTCGATCGGCGGGTACTTCCCGTCGGGCTCCCGGTTCACCGCTCCTGCTGCGGAGGGCCGATGGGCAGCCGGCGCTTGTGGTCGGTCAGGCGGTAGCGGCCGACGATCGTGTCGAAGGCCTGCTGGTCCACCGGCTTGCCCTCGAGGAAGTCGTCGATGGTGTCGTAGGTGACGCCGAGCGCCTGCTCGTCCGCCTTGCCCGGGTCGAGCGTCTCCAGGTCGGCCGTCGGCACCTTCCCGACCAGCTCGGCCGGGGCGCCCAGCGCCTGGGCGACGGCGCGCACCCGGCGCTTGGTCAGCCCGGTCAGGGGGACCAGGTCGGCGGCGCCGTCCCCGTACTTAGTGAAGAAGCCGGAGACCGCCTCGGCGGCGTGGTCCGTGCCGACGACGAGGCCGCTGTGCGCCCCGGCCACCGCGTACTGGGCGATCATGCGCTGCCGGGCCTTGACGTTGCCCACCACGAAGTCCTGGTGGTGGGGGTCGCGGAACGCCACGTCGCCGGCGAGCAGGGACTCCTGCGTCGCGTCGGTCGCGGGCTTGATGTCCACGGTCAGCACCTGGTCGGCCTGGATGAAGGAGAGCGCGAGCTGCGCGTCGTGCTCGTCGGCCTGCACGCCGTAGGGGAGGCGCATCGCGTAGAACCGGGCCTCGTGGCCCGCGCCCCTGGCCCGCTCGACGGCGAGCTGGCACAGCCGGCCGGCGGCGGTGGAGTCGACGCCGCCGCTGATGCCGAGCACCAGGGAGCGCAGACCCGTTGAGGTCAGCCGCTCGGCGAGGAAGGCCACGCGGCGCTCGATCTCCTGCTGGGCGTCGAAGGTCTCCGCGACCTCCAGCTCCCGGGCGATTTCCTGCTGCAGGGCGATGTTCGCCGGCTCGCTCACGTCTGCTCCTCGGTCCGGTCCACGGTGCGCTGTCCCGCCCACCCTACCCAGGGCTCTTTCCCACACTCCCCGAGCGCCGGCGGAGAGCCGTGGCGCCGGCCGTACGTCAGCCCCTGACAGCCACGTGGTACGCCGACACCCACAGCGTCGCGGCGGAGGCGAGGCCCACCACGGCGCGCACGCTCCCGTCCGACAGGCCCGCCGCGAGCAACGCGAAGCCGAGGACCGCGACGGCGCTCAGCAGCGCGGCCGTCCCCTTGTACTGCCACTGGTCGTAGAGGCGCGCGAGCGGGACGAAGTGCAGACCGACCACCAGCGCGACGGCCGGCGGAATGACGGCGGGGTGGCCGGAGGCGTTGGCCGCGGCGATCACCGCGAAGACCGCCGCCAGTTCGACGACGTTAATGATGCCGACCGACCGCGCCCAGTTCGCGGGCAGCGAGACCAGCCGTGGCGAGGGCGAGGCGCCTTTGCGGTAGGCGAGGTGGAGCGCCACCGCCGTGACCGGTACGGAGACGATCTGGACGGCGAGGGCCGCCCCCGAGGAGGCCAGCCCGGACGCCCCGGCGAAGGCCCACACGACGGCGAACACCGACAGGACGGCGGTGCCCCGGCGGCGCAGGCTCCGGGTCAGCGCCACGCACTCGGCGTCCGTGGCCGCAGGAATCGGGGGTGTCGGCTGAGTCATCGGCCGAGAGTACTGCGGCCACCGGGCCCGTCCGGCGGTTTCGGCCCCGAGGGAGAAGTCCTCCACTTACGGAGGCCCCCCGTCCGGCCCCCCGCCGGCGGACCCGGCAGAGGTTAGGCTCGACCAGGTCCACGAGGCCCACGAACGCTACGACGAGGAGGCCGGCATGAACGCCACCCCGCAGGTGCTGGCCGTGCTGGAGGAGCTTCTCGCCTCCGCCGCACCCGGCGAGCGCGGCGCCCTCTGGCATCTCGCCGAGCAGGGCCGGGAGTTGGACGCCAACATCGTCCATCTGCCGCCGGGCGCCGGGGTGGGGGAGCATCAGGAGGACGTCCTGGACGTGCTGCTCGTCGTCCTCGCGGGCGGCGGGAGCCTGCGTACGGTCGCCGGCGACACGCTGGACCTCGCCCCGACGACCGTCACCTGGCTGCCCCGTACCTCACGGCGGTCGCTGGAGGCGGGGCCGGACGGGCTGACGTACCTCACGGTCCACCGCCGGCGCCCGGGCCTCTCGATCAAGCCGGCCGTGCGCACTCCCGCGTACGAGGGCGGCGAGGCGCCCTGCATGCTGGACCTGGTCTGCCCGGAGTGCGGCCGGCTGTCGGCCGACCGGACACCGAAGTTCTGCAGCGCGTGCGGGGAGCGGTTCCCGGAGCGCTGACGGGGCCGCGTCCGCTCACGCCGGCCAGGCGCTGTCGCCCGTCGCGGTGAGCGAGAACCCCGCCCGGTCCAGGGCCCGGGAGACGGCGGTCAGTCGGGTGACGTTCCTCCCGCGGATACCGATCGCTGGGGCCGTGCACCCGAAGGGGATCGCACCGGGTGCTTCCCCCCGGGCCGGGTGTACCCAGTGCCACCCCTGGCTCGGGGCGTACGCCCAATGTGCTCGCCCGCCCCGCTCCGTAGCGTCGTGGACGTGGCGCAGAGCGCGTCCGACGAGCAGAGGGTGATGGTCATGTCCGACCGCAGACGACAGCCCACCAGCCGGACCGCCGAGGCACTGCGGCTGGTCTCCGTGAGCAAGGTGTACGGCACCGGGGACACCGCCGTGACCGCCCTGGACGGCGTGACCCTCAGCCTCCCGCGGGGAAGCTTCACCGCGGTCATGGGCCCCTCGGGTTCCGGCAAGTCCACGCTGCTCCAGTGCGCCGCCGGCCTGGACCGCCCCGACCGGGGGCAGATCGTCGTGGACGGCGAGGAGATGAGCGGCGGCGGCGAGGCGGCGCTCACGAAGTTCCGGCGGGACCGGATCGGCTTCGTCTTCCAGCAGTACAACCTGCTCCCCACCCTCACCGTCGAGGAGAACACCGCGCTGCCGCTCCGGCTCGCCGGCCGCAAGGCCGACCGGGAGGGCATCCGCGCGGTCCTCACGCAGGTCGGCCTGGGCGACCGCCTGGGCCACCTCCCCGACGAGCTCTCCGGCGGGCAGCGCCAGCGGGTCGCCATCGCGCGCGCCCTGGTGACCCGGCCCGCGGTGATCTTCGCCGACGAGCCGACCGGCGCCCTGGACACGCGCAGCGCCCGCGATGTGCTGAGCCTGCTGAAGGACAGCGTCCGGCTGCACGGCAGCACCGTCGTGCTCGTCACCCACGACCCGGTCGCCGCCTCCTACGCCGACTCGGTCCTCTTCCTCGCGGACGGACGGCTGGCCGGGCACCTTCCCGCCCCCACCGCCGAGGCCGTCGCCGAACGCATGACCCACCTCGGTGACCGTGCGGCCGAACGGCGCGCGGACAACGTCCCGTTGATGGAGGTGTGAGCCATGCTGTTCCTTGCCTCGCGCTCGGTCCGCAAGCGTCCCGGGCGCTTCCTGGCGACGCTGCTCTCGGCGTTCCTCGGCGCCGTGATCATCATGACGTTCAGCTCCCTGCACGACACGGCGGCGGCCCCCGGGGTCGACGAGGTCAGCTCGGAGTCCATGACCGTCTCCGCGAGCGTCGTCGGCGGATACGGCTCCCTCCTCGTCTTCTTCGCCATCGCCTCCACCCTCACCGTCGGCGTCCGCCAGCGCGCCGAGGAGATCCGTCTGCTGCGCTGCACAGGGGCGACTCCCGCACAGGTCACGCGCATGGTCGTCGGGGAGTCCGCCGTCGTCGCGCTCGTCGGCACCGCGCTCGCCGTCGGGCCCGCCGTGCTCGGCGGCCGGCTCCTGGTCGGCCTGTTCAAGGACAGCGGCCAGGTCGCCGCGGACGTCGCCCCGGCCTTCGGCGCGACGGCCCTCGGCTCGGGCTTCGGTATCGCTCTCCTCGCCTCCGTCGGCGCCGCGTTCCTCGCCGTACGCCGCGCCACCAAGGCCGCCGCCGGTGCGCGCGGACCGTCCGGCCGCCGGGGCCGCACCCTGGCCGGCTGCGCCGCGCTGGTGGCGGGGGCCGCCGGGATCCTGACCACGTACGCCGTCGACAGCACCGAGGAGATGCTGATGGCGTTCCCCGCCTACGGCGCCATCCTGCTCTCCGTCGGCTTCGCCGTCCTCGCCCCGTCCCTGCTGGGCAGGCTCCTGGGACTGCTGCGAGGCCCCCTCGCGGCGGTGGGCGGCGCGGGCGGCTACCTGAGCGCCCGCAACCTGCGCCGTCGCGGCGCGGAACTGTCCGGGGTGCTCATGCCGATGATCATCTTCACGGGCATGGCCACCGCCACCCTCTACATCCAGGGAGTGGAGAGCGACTGGGTCGCGGCGTCCGGCCTGGACAAGACGGTCGACGACAAGAACCTGGAGACCCTCAACCTCGTCGTCGTCGGCATCATCGTCGTCTTCTCCTGCATCATGCTCGTCAACAGCCTGTACGCCGCCACCTCCTACCGCGGCCGCGAGTTCGGCCAGCAGCGCCTCGCCGGTGCCACCCCCGGGCAGGTCCTCGGCGCGGTCGGCTGGGAGGCGGCGCTGCTCACCCTGACCGGCCTGGTCCTGGGCACGGCCGCGGGAATCGCGGGGATCATTCCCTTCACGATGGTCCGCACCGACCAGGTCCTGCCGGACCAGGGCCCGGGCACCTGGCTGGCCATCATGGCCGTCGCCACCGTGGCCACCCTCGGCACGAGTCTCGGAACCGCGCGCAGGACCCTGCGCGCGCCTGCCGTCGAGGCCGTCACCGTGGCCGCGTGATCCGCGCGAGGCCCTGTGTCCGAGGCCCCGCCACCCTCTCCGCCACCAGGCGGGCCGCTCGCGCGTACCGCTCCGGCTCGCCCGGCCCGGCCCGGCCGGAGGGCCCCAGGAGCTCGCTGAGCGCGACGAGCCGGAAGAGCAGCGCGCGGATCAGCATCTGCCACCAGTCGGCGTGATCGCCGCCCACCGACAGCAGTTCGTCCGGTAGGTCCCACCACAGCAGACCGTCCGCGATCACGACGGCCTCGGCGAACAGCGGGGGCCGCCAGTAGGGCGAGAAGTCGATCACAGCCGGCACCTCGTGCGCGGCGAAGAGGACGTTGCCGGCGAGATCGCCGTGGACGAGCTGAGCCGAGCCCTGATCCACGGGACGCCTCAGCTCCAGCAGGGCCGAGAACGGCGCCGAGAGGCCCTCGGCCACCTCGACGTCCTCCTCGCCCCACGCGACCCGGTCGGCCACGGCCCAGGGATGGGCCCGCCGTTCGAGGAACGCGGGCCGGGGATGCGGCCGCAGCGCGGCGTGGAAGGCGCGGCCGGCACGCAGGACGTCGTCCCAGCGCCCCTGCGGACCGGGCTGCCCGGTCAGGAACTCGCCGGCCGTCCACCCCTCCACGACGCTCCGGCCGTCGGGGGCCCGGAGCGGCCGGGGGACGCGGAAGCCACGGCCCGTCGCCAGCGCGTCGAACAGCGAAGCGCCCCACTCGGCCTCGGTCCCGGCGCCCTCGGCCGGCTTGAACACGTACCCGCCCACGAGAACGCTCCGCCCCTGCCCACCGGTCAGCGGGACAGGGGCCCCCTCCACGCCGAAGGCATCGAGGACGGAACGGGGCGGAACGGCGTCGCTCATCGGCTCGGTCACGGCGCCATCCTGCGACGCGGCCCTGCCGGGCGCACCTCCTTTTCCGGCCCGCGGCACCGGACGGACGACGAGACGCTGCCCGTACGAACATCGGTCCGTGGCGTCGCGGGTGAAACATTTCCCGACGGCCACCGCATCTGAAGGGGTGTAGGTGAGAGGGGGTGGCGGATGAGGCAGTCCAGGGAGGGCGCCTTCCGTGAGTTCGCGGAAGCCCGTATGGGTCATCTGTTCCGTTCGGCGTGTCTGCTGACCGGCGGGGACACGCATCTCGCCGAGGATCTCGTGCAGGAGACGCTCGGCCGGATGTACGCGGTATGGGGGCGCACCTCGCGGGTGGGGAACCCGGCGGCGTACGCGCAGACCGTGCTCGTGCGGTGTTATCTCGGGCACCAGCGGCGCCGGTCGGCCGGCGAGCGGCCGAGCGGCGACCTGCCGGAGCGCGCGGGGGAGTCGGCGGAGGACGCGTCCTTGCGGATGACGCTCCTCGACGCGCTGCGCAGCCTGCCGCCCAAGGACCGGGCGGTGATCGTGCTGCGCTACTGGGAGGACCGGTCGGTCACGGAGACCGCGGACGCGCTGCACGTCAGCTCGGCGGCGGTACGCACCCGCAGCACCCGTGCGCTCGCCCGGCTGCGCGAGCACCTGGGCGGCAGCATCGGCGAGCTGGCCGCGCACTGAATTTCCTTTCGTGATCCTTTCCTTTTTCTTCTTTCCACAGGTGTGGGGACGGTGGTGGACGGCATGCGTGAAAACGGTGCGCAGGACGACAGGGACGCCTTCGAGGGCGTGCTCGGCTCGGCGATGAAGCAGGCGGGGGAGGGCTTCTCCGTCGCGGGCCGGCCGCTGGTCGACGGGGGCGTGGCGCGCGGCCGGCGCCGGGCGGTGCTGCGGCGCGGCGCCGTGGTGACCGGGAGCGTGGCGGCGCTGGCGGTGATCGGACTCGGCGGGACGTACGTCACCGGGGACATCGGCGCCTCGCGGGACGCCGGCGACGGGGCGGCGGTGGGCGCCCGGGCGACGGACAAGGCCGACAGGACCGAGGAGCCGGCCCCCTACTCCGGCCGGCAGGTGAGCAGGACGCTCGAAGGGCTGCTGCCGGCCGGGAAGTTCAGCAAGCAGACGGGCAGCGGCACCGCCGGAGAACGCGGGCGGAAGGGCATGCCCACGCCGTACGCCTCCGTCGTGTACGACGACGGCCACGGGAAGGCCGCCGTGTCGGTGAGCCTGACCCGGCAGCACCCCGACCAGAAGGTGCCCGAGGGTGAGCTCACCTGCCCGGACAAGAACCTGGACGCGTTCGAGGCCTGCTCCGCCACGACGCTGGAGGACGGCTCGCGCCTCGTGCTGTTCAAGGGCTGGGAGTACCCGGACCGGCGCGTGGAGACCAAGCGGTGGTACGCGGACCTGCTGACGCCCGAGGGCTACCGGATCTTCGTATCCGAGTGGAACGCGCCCGCCGAGAAGGACGCCCCGGTCAGCCGTCCCGCCCCGCCGCTGTCGCTGGACCGGCTGAAGGCGGTCGCCCGGGCCGAGGAGTGGCGCCCGATCATCGCGTCCCTGCCCGAGCCCGCACAGCCGCCGCTGGAACAGCCGGCCCCGCAGGGACAGAACGGCAGCGTGATCCTGGGCAGACTGGTCAAGCAGCTCCCCGACCGCCTGACGGTGAAGGCGTCCGGCGGACAGGAGACGGAGTACGCGTACGTCGTGGTCGACGACGGCGAGGGCAAGAGCTTCGTGCAGATCAACGTCCAGCCGGACATGTCCTCCGTCGAGGCCGACCTCTTCGGCCCCGACGCGAAGGTCCTGCCGGACGGCACGAAGGTCACCACCCGTCAGGGGCCGGGCGAGAAGGGCGGTGACGGTGTGAAGATGTGGACGGTCGACACGATCCGCCCCGACGGCTTCCGGGTGGTGATCTCCGCCTTCAACGCGGCGAACCAGAACGAGGCCGCCACCCGCGAGACCCCCGCCCTGACCCTGGCCGAGATGGAAGGGATCGCCACAAGCACGACGTGGCTGAACTGACCCCGACGACCGGCTCAGCTGGGGTGGGTCGCGGCGTAGCGGAGGCCGTCGACCAGGAGGGTGATCATTCGGCTGGTGTGGCCGGTGTCGTCCTCGGTGGCGGGCAGGGTGAGGTTGCGTGTGGCGATCAGCAGGTCCTCGGGGTCCACGTCGGAGCGGATCTCGCCGGCCTCCGCCGCCGCGTCGATGAGCGTGGTGAGTACGGGCATGAAGCGCTGCTCGAAGTAGGACGGCAGGCTGTCGTACGCCGAGTCCCCCGAGTGCAGGGCGGCGCTGAGCCCGCGCTTCGTGGCGAAGAAGAGCGCGAAGCGCTGGAGCCACCTGGTGAGCGCCTCCGCCGGTTCGTACTCCGCGGCGAGGGCGGGCGCGGCGTCGGCACAGGCGTCGACCTCGTGGCGGAAGACCGCGGCGATGAGGTCGGAGCGCTGCGGGAAGTGCCGGTAGAGCGTGCCGGCTCCCACGCCCGCCTTCGCGGTGATCTGGCGTACGGGCGCGTCCACCCCCGAGGTGAGGAACACCTCCGCGGCTGCCGTGAGCAGGGCGTCGGTGTTGCGCCGGACGTCGGCGCGCACCCGCTTGGGCGGGGGCTCTCCGGCGCCGGCGGCGGCTTCGGCTCCCCGGGTCGTGTCCTCGCGCACGGTGCTCCCCTTGCTATACGGAACACTGTTCCGTATTGTCGTTGCTGAACGCTGTTCCGTTTACGCAGCCTAATGCCCGCGCCGCCGTGGGCCAAGGGACGAGGAGTTCCTCATGCACTACCGCACACTGGGCCGGACCGGGATCAAGGTCAGTCCGTACTGCCTGGGCGCGATGATGTTCGGCGCCGCGGGGAATCCCGATCACGGCGAGTCCGTCAGGATCATCCACAAGGCCCTCGACGCCGGCGTCAACTTCGTCGACACCGCCGACTTCTACTCGCACGGCGAGTCCGAGGAGATCGTCGGGAAGGCGCTCAAGGGCCGCCGGGACGACGTCGTGCTGGCGACCAAGGCCCATCTGCCGATGGGGGAGGACCCCAACCGGCGCGGCAACTCGCGGCGTTGGCTGGTCCGCGCGCTGGAGGACTCGCTGCGCCGCCTGGGCACCGACCACGTCGATCTGTTCCAGGTCCACCGGCCCGATCCGGACACCGACGTGGAGGAGACGCTCTCCGCGCTCACCGACCTCGTGCGCGCCGGGAAGGTCCGGAACATCGGCGGCTCCACCTTCCCCGCCTCGGACATCGTCGAGGCGCAGTGGGTGTCCGAACGGCGGGGCCTGGAGCGGTTCCGCACCGAGCAGCCGCCGTACTCGATCCTGAACCGGGGCATCGAGCGCGAGGTGCTGCCCGCCTGCGAGCGGCATGGCATGGGCGCCCTGGTCTGGAGCCCGCTCGCGGGCGGCCTGCTCACCGGGCGCTACCGGAAGGGCGAGGCGGCGGTCACCCACCGGGCAGGCTTCGGCCACCAGCACCTCAGCGACGAGCGCCGGCTCGACGTGGTCGAGCGGCTGATCCCCGTCGCCCAGGACGCCAAGATGTCGCTGACGCACATGGCGACCGCCTTCGCGATCGCCCACCCCGCGGTCACCTCCGCGATCATCGGCCCGCGCACCATGGACCACCTCGACGACCTGCTGGCGGGCGCGGAGGCCACGCTGGACGACGAGACCCTCGACCGGATCGACGCCATCGTGCCCCCCGGCACCGACATCGGGAGGCTCGACATGGATTACGACCCTCCGGCCGTCCAGCAGGCCCGGCTGCGCCGCCGGCTGCCCGGCGAGCGCTCCGCCGCCTGACCCCTCAGCGGGGGAGGGGCTGTTTCCGTCCGGCCGCGGCCGTACTCCGCGAGTGCGTCGAAGGCCGCCTTCGGCTCCGAACAAGAACGCGATCCACCGCCGCCGGCCCGACCGTCCCCGCGGCGAGGCCACGCACCGGGCGCTGCGCCCCGGATCGCGTCCGCACCCGTGGCGCCGCTGCGCGACGAGTACCCGACGCGGGGGGTCCCGGCCGTGCCGGACACCGTCCTCGTCGAGATCGTCGACGAGGTGTTCCCGCCGCTGGTCCACGGCCGGGGTGCGGGCGGCGGCACCGGCTGACCCCGTGAGCCGGTCACCTACGCGGGTGCGCCTGGCAGAATCCGGCGTATGGCGGACATCATCTCGCGCGACGGCACGTGGAGTTTCGACGGGGACACGGTGCGCGTCGTCCCGGGCGGCAAGGTGCACCCGGTGCGGCAGGAACTCGGCGAGCTCGCCGTCCCGTTGCACGCGGTCGCGGGGGTCTCCTTCGAGCCGGACCGCAAGGGCGGCCGGCTGCGGCTGCGCCTGCGCACCGGCGCCTGCCCCGTCCTGCGGGCGGCGGACGGCCGGCTGAAGGACGCCGCCGACCCGTACCAGCTCGTGGTGGAGAAGGACCGTACGGGCGTGGCGGAGTACCTCGTCGACGAGATACGCAACGCCCTGCTCATCGAGCAGGTGCCCGACGGGCCGGTGGACCGCTTCCTGCTGCCGGGGCCGTCGGTGCCGGTGTCGGGTGGCGGCGGGGACGGCACGGCGTCCTTCGACGGGGAGACGGTCCGCCTCACCTGGAACTGGAAGGCCGAGGAGTCGAAGACCGCGGGCGGCGCGGTCACCCTTCCGCTGGCGGAGGTGACGGGGGTGCGCTGGATGCCCGCCATCGGTCTGGAGAACGGCTCCCTGCGCTTCGACCGGGGCGCCGTCTCGTCCTCGCCCGCCAAGTTCGACCCGTACTCCTTGGATCTGTGGGGGCTGTCCAAGCGGGAGTACACCGCGGTCCTGGTCGCCGCCGCCGTGCTCGTACGGATGCCGGTGCCCGCCGGGCCCGCCCTCCCGCTCGAAGCCGCACCGGCCCCCGGGCCCGCCCCGTCCGCCGACGACCACGACGTCCTGCTGCGGCGGCTCCGCGAGCTCGGTGAGCTGCACGGGGCGGGCATCCTGACCGACGACGAGTTCGCCGCTGCGAAACAGGCCGTGCTGAAGCGGCTCTGACACCCGGGCGGCCCCCGTTGCACATCCGTGCGAGCGCTCACCGGTCCTGGGGGACTGTGGGCGTGGCGGCGCGGCGCGGGACGCGTCGGGCGGGTCGTACCAGGACAATGGCGCACGCGCCATCCAGTGGCGCCCGCGCCCTCTCCGGCCCGCGCGACCGCTCGACGGCGGTCGTGGGCACCGGATGTGCGGCAGACCAAGGAGGACCCGTGGTGGATGTCCCGGTGGACCAAGTGACCGGTGCGGTCGACGGTGTGCGTACGCGGGCCCGTGGGCAGCTCCTCGACGCCGGCCTGGAGCTGTTCGGGGTGTACGGCTACGCGCAGACGTCGGAGTACGCCCTGTGCGCGACGGCCGGGGTGTCGGAGGAGGTTTTCCGGGAGGAGTTCGGCTCCCGGGAGGGCTTGTTGATGGCGCTGCACAACCAGATCACGACGGCCGGACTACGGGCGTCCGAAGTGGCCCTGCTCTCCGAGGGGATGGACGACTGCCCCCTGGAGCAGCGCTTCCGGCTGCTCTTCGACGCGTACGTGTCGGCGGTGACCCGGGACCTGCGTGAGGCGCGGGTGACGTTCGTCGAGGTGCTGGGCGTGAGCCCGGCCGTGGACGCGCACTGCAAGCGGTGGCGTGACCTGTGGACCGACTTCCTCACCGGTGAGGCCGAACGCGCCGCTGTGCGCGGTGAGGTGGAGGAGCGGGACCACCGGGTGGTGGTGATGGTGATGGTCGGCACGGTCCACGAGCTCATGGCGCACCACGCCCGCCGCCCGCGCAGGGCACGGCCCGACGAGGTGTCGGAGGAGCTGACCAAGCTGGGGCTCGCGATGCTCGGGATCGAGATGGCGAGCTGAGCCCGGACCGTCCCGGGGCACCTCTCAGAGCCGGATGTCCGCCGCTATGGGCAGGTGATCGCTGCCGGTGGCGGGCAGCGACCGGACGCGGGTGACCGTCGCGGACCGGGTGAGGACCTGGTCGATCCGGGCCACCGGGAGCGTCGCGGGCCAGCTGAACGCGAAGCCCGGTCCCGGAGTGCCCATCAGCGAGGTGACCGGCTCCAGACCCCGGTCGTCCAGCGTGCTGTTGAGGTCGCCGAGGAGGATCACCCGGTCCAGGGGCTCGGCGGCGATGGCCTCGCCCAGGAGAGCGGCGCTCTCGTCCCGCCGCCCGGAGGTGAGCCCGGTCGCGCCGATCCGGACGGAGGGCAGGTGTGCGACGTACACGGCGACCTCTCCCCGCGGTGTACGGGCGGTCGCGCGCAGGCCGCGGTCCCAGCCCGCGCCGACGTCCTTCGGCCTGATGTCCACCAGCCGTACGCCGGTGAGGGGGTGTTTCGACCAGAGGCCGACCGTGCCCTTCGTCGCACGGTGGGGGTAGTCCGCGGCCAGGGCCGCCTCGAACGCGGGCAGGGCCGGGGCCGTCAGCTCCTCCAGGGCGACGATGTCGGCGCCCGTCCCGGCCAACGCCCGCGCGGTGGCAGCCGGGTCGGGGTTCGCGTCGCTGACGTTGTGCTGGACCACGGTGAACGTGCCGTCCGGTGCCGGCCCCCCGGAGAACAGCAGCCCCCCGAAGAGCGCGGCCCAGGCGGCCGCGGGCAGCAGCAGCGCCGCCGACGCCAGGAGGGAGCGGCGCAGGAGCGCCGGGACCAGGAGGACGGGGACGGCCAGACCGAGCCAGGGGAGGAAGGTCTCCGTCAGGCTCCCTACGCGGCCCGGGGTGTTGGGGACCAGGCCGGGGAAGACCAGAAGGCCCGCCGTCAGAAGGCAGAGCAGGGCGGTCACGCGGCCCCGCTGCCAACTCCAGCCGGGCGCTCGCCCGTCCCGCTTCTTCTTCGTCACGCGTTCGTGCTCCGTGGTGGTCAGGGGGATCAGGCCGCCGCCAGCGCTCCCGCGTACGGGGCGCCCACGCCCCAGGCCTGGTGCATCGCGTCGGCGAAGGCTCCGGCGAGTTTGTGCTCGCCGGTGGGGCCGGGGTGGGTGCCGTCGTAGGTGTCCGTGTGGATGTCGTAGCCCGCGGGGTGCGAGGCCAGCAGGACCGGGGACGACGGGGTGTCCAGGTCGGCGACCGCCTTCGCGAGCAGGGTGTTGAAGCGGTCGCACTCGGCGGCGAAGGGGGCGTCGGACTCCGCCCGGATGTTCGGTATGACGGGGAGCAGAACCAGCCTGATCCGCGGGTTGGCGGTGCGGGCCGCGGCGATGAACTCCCGGGCGTTCGCGGCGGTCTGCGTGCTGTCCGTGTAGAAGCCGAGGTCTATCAGGCCGAGCGAGACCAGCAGGACGTCGGCGCGGGCCGCCGTGACCGTGTCCGCGATGGCCGGGGCCATGTGGAGCCAGCCCTCGCCCCAGCCGGCCAGGTGCCGGCGGGCGGGCGCGGGGAAGTCCGGGTCGGCATAGGCGTGGGACAGCGGGGCGTTCGCCCCGGGGTCGTACAGCTCCGTACGCGGGCCGGTGATCGCGTACCCGCCGTCGCCGAGGGTCGCCCGGAGGTGCTGCCACATGCGGTAGCGCCAGGTGAAGTCGCCGGCCTTGCCCACGGTCATGCTGTCGCCGACGAAGAGAAAACGCATGGCGACATCATGGCCGATCACCGCTCCGGCCTGCGACGTGACAGTGGACACTTGTGCCATGAGATCGCTGCTGACCGCCTCCGCCGCCGCCACCCTCCTGTTCCTGACGGGGACGGTGCCCGCCGTCGCGGACGACGGGGACGGGGCGGACCGCACCTTCACGATCGAGGACCCCCGCATCACCGAGTCCAGCGGTCTCGCCGCCAGCCGCGCCCACCCGGGGATCTACTGGACTCACAACGACAGCGATGACGGGCCCTACGTCTACGCCGTCGACTCCCGGACCGGGAAGACCGTGGCGACGATCACCATGAAGGGCGTGGGGGAGCCACGGGACGTGGAGGCGATCTCCGTCGGGCCCGACGGGAATCTTTACGTCGGTGACATCGGCGACAACCTCGACGGCTCCTGGGACCACGTCTGGATCTACCGCTTCCCGGAACCGAAGCGGCTCGCGGACGCCACGGTTCGGGCGACGCAGTTCGACGTGACGTACGCGGACGGGGCGCGCAACGCCGAGGCGATGATGGTCCACCCCACGACCGGGCGGGTCTACATCGCCTCCAAGAGAGAGGGCGGCGGCGGGCTCTACGAGGGCCCCGAGAAGCTGACCACCGGCGGGGGCAACGTCTTCCGGCGCGTCGGCGAGGTGCCGTGGGTGACGGACGGGGCGTTCTCGCCGGACGGCAAGGAGCTGGTGCTGCGCTCCTACTTCAGCGCCCGCCGCTACGCCTTCGCCGACGGCCGGCTCGGCGCCGACCACGCGGTGAGCGTGCCGCTCCAGGGACAGTCCGAGTCGGTGACGTACACGGCGGACGGCTCGGCGATGATGTTCGGCACCGAGGGCGGGCAGAGCGAGGTGATCCGCGTCGGTGTGGAGGGCGGGGGCGGCGACAAGGCCTCCCCGAACGGAGGGGGCGGCGGGACGTCATCCGACGACGGTGGCGAGGACGGCGTCTCCGGGAAGGGCACCGCGACGGGCGGCGCCGTGGCCGTCGTCGTCATCGTGCTGGCCCTGCTCGCGGCCAAGCGCCGCCGGGGGTAGGACTGTCCTCGGTGCGGCCCGTTCAGGCGTCGTCGGTGATGGGCCGCAGCTCGTAGTGGAGCGTGCGGTCGCGCTTCAGCCGGTGGGTCAGTGGGACGGCCACGCCCTGGAGCGCCGGGTACTTCCGGGAGAGCGTCCGGGCGGCGTGGGTGTTCTCCTTCGAGTCCTGCGGCAGGAGCCGGGCCCATGCCTTCACCGGCGGCCCTGTCGGCGCGCCCCGCACGGTGCACGGGGCGATCTCCACCACCGGATGGTTACGCATCCGGTCGACCTTCCAGGCCGAGGAGAACGTGCGGATGTAGGCGTGGTCCCCCTCGACGGCGATGCTGACGGGGGTCCTGGCCGCTGATCCGTCCGGCCGGCGGCTGCTGAGCAGGACGGTGTACTGCTTCACGAACGGCTCTAGCTCGCGGATCGTCTCCATATACCTATGGTGCATGAAAACGGGAGGATCCGGGCTTTCCGGTCACTGCTCCTCGCGCTGCCGGACCAGGGTCTCGAGGCCGTCGACGATGCGCCCGAGGCCGAAGGCGAAGTGGTCGAAGTCCGACCCGAAGGCGTCCGCCGACAGGGCGGCCATGCGCGGGTAGTCGCCACTCAGCATCGCCCGCTCCAGATAGGGGCGCTGGCCCTCCCAGAAGGCGGCGTCGTCCAGGCCCGTCTCCCGGGCGGCTTCCATGGCGTGGTTCTCGGTGCGGGCGAGACCCTCGACGAAGCTGTTGACCGTGATGATCACCCCGATCAGTTCCGGGTCGGTGAGTCCCATGCCCCGGAGGCCGGTGAGGGCCAGTTCGAGGCCGCGCAGGGCGCTCGGTCCGAGCACCGTGCGGGCCTGGTTGATCTTGAGGAGCCAGGGGTGGGCCCGGAGGGTGTCCCGGTAGGTGCGGGCCATCGCGTCGACGGCCACCCGCCAGTCCTCGGGCACCTCCGAGGCGTCCATGGCGAGCGGCTCGCCCTGGACGCGGTCGAGCATCAGGTCGAGCAGTTCGGCCTTGCCGGGGACGTATCGGTAGAGCGTCATCGTGCCGGTGCCGAGCTCCGTGGCGAGGGAGCGCATCGAGAGGACGTCGAGGCCCTCCGCGTCGGCGATCCCGATGGCCGCGGTGACGATCCGGTCGAGCGTGAGGCCCGGCTTGGGGCCGCGGCTGGGGCGCTCCCCGGTGCCCCAGAGGAGCTCCAGGCTCCGCCCGATGTCGCCGCTGCCGGTGGTCGTGCCGTCTGCCCGTCCGATCTTCGCCATGGCCTCAGGGTAAGCCCGCGAGCGAAAAACTGGGTACGGTGTACTCGTAATCGGGTACGGTGTACTCGGTTTCCCGGGGCCGGTCCCGGGAGTCGGAGAGGGGAGTGAGCCATGTCCGCATCCGGATATGCCGTGCTGGCCGAGCGGGTGGTGAAGAGGTACGGGGCGAAGAAGGGGGCGGCGGAGAAACACGCGCTCGACGGGTTCGACCTGGCGGTCCGCCCAGGGACCGTGCACGGGCTGCTCGGGCCGAACGGTGCGGGGAAGACCACCGCCGTACGGGCCCTCGCGACCCTGCTGCGGTTCGACGGCGGCCGGGCCGAGGTCGCGGGTCTGGACGTGGCGCGCGAACCGCGCCGCGTTCGGAGCCGGATCGGGCTCGCCGGACAGTACGCCGCCGTGGACGAGGTGCTCACCGGCAGGCAGAACCTGGAGATGTTCGGCCGCCTCTTCCACCTGGGCGGCGGCGGGGCCCGGCGGCGCGCCGGCGAACTGCTGGAGCAGTTCGACCTGGCCGACGTCGCGGGCAAGGGCGTCAAGGAGTACAGCGGAGGGATGCGGCGGCGGCTCGACCTGGCCGCCTCGATGATCCTGGCACCCACCGTCCTGTTCCTCGACGAGCCGACGACCGGGCTCGACCCCCGCGGCCGCGGCGAGGTCTGGGACGCCGTGCGGGCACTCGTGGCCGACGGTACGACGGTGCTGCTGACCACGCAGTATCTCGACGAGGCCGACAAGCTCGCCTCGCACATCACCGTCATCGACCGGGGGCGGGCCATCGCCGACGACAGTCCTGACGGGCTGAAGGACCGGGTCGGCGGTGACCGGATCGAGGTCGTCGCCGCCGAACCGGCCGACCTGCCCGCAGTGGCGAAGGCCGTGGACCGGGTGGCGGGCGGCGGGCTGGTGGTGACGGACGCGCCGGACCGCCGTGTGCACGCCCAGGTCGCCGACCGGGTGGCCGCGCTGACCGAGGTCGCGCGCGCCCTCCAGGACGAGGGGATCGCGGTGGAGGACATCGGGCTGCGCAGGCCGAGCCTGGACGACGTGTTCCTGCGCCTGACGGGACGCGGGGCGGAAGCCGCCGCGGGAATCGAGGTCGCGGCATGACCACCCTGGAACCGCACGCCATCACCGGCCGCGAGCGGAGCCGCGCGTACTGGGCGCTCGCCGACTGCTGGAACGTCACCCGCCGCAGCCTCACCCACTACCAGCGCCAGCCCCTCGCGATCGTCTGGCAGCTCGGCTTCCCGATCATCTCCGTGCTGCTGTACGGCTATGTCTTCGGCAGCGCGATGAAGGTCCCCGGGGGCGGCGACTACCGGGAGTTCTTGATGCCCGGCATGTTCGCCATGACGATGACCATGGGCTTCATGAACACCGCCATGGCTGTGGTCACCGATGCGGGCAAGGGGGTGATCGACCGCTTCCGGTCGATGCCGATGGCCCCGTCGGCCGTAGCCACCGGGCGCGGGACCGCGGACCTCGTGGTGGCCGGCGCCGAGCTGACGATCCTGGCGCTCACGGCACTCGCGATCGGCTGGCGGGCGGGCGGCAGCCCGCTGGAGGCCGTAGGGGCGTTCGGGCTGCTTCTGCTGCTGCGGTTCAGCCTGATCTGGGTGGGGGTGTGGCTGGGCCTGCTCGTCCCGAATCCGGAATCGGCGGGCGGTCTGTACGCCGTGGCGTTCCCCGTCACGATGATCTCCAGCGCCATGGTGGCCCCCTCGCTGATGCCCGGCTGGCTGGGCACGCTCGCCGCCTGGAACCCGGTCTCCTCCACGGTCACCGCCGCACGGCAGCTGTTCGGCAATCCGGTGGCGAGCGGCGGCACCTGGGTCGAGGAACACGCCCTGCTGATGGCCCTGGTGTGGCCCTTGGCGATCACGCTGGTGTTCCTGCCGCTCGCCGTACTCAGATTTCAGCGACTCAGCCGCTGATCCTCGGCGGGGCGCCGCGTAGGCTCCGCCCATGCAGGTCAACGGGGCCCCCGAGCCCTTCTCCACCTCCCGTCTCGACGCGCTCCCGCTCGACGTCGCACACGCGCAGGAGATGGCCGCGGTCCTCTTCGATCCCGCGCTTCACACCTACACGGGAGGCGCGCCGGAGGACGCCGACACCCTGCGCGCCCGCTACGAGCGCCAGGGCGCAGGCTCGCCCGATCCCGCCGAACGCTGGTGGAACTGGGTGCTCCGGGTGCGTGCCGACGGATGCCTGGCGGGTTACGTCCAGGCCACCGTGCGCGGGACGCGGGCGGAGGTCGCCTGGGTGGTCGGAGCCCGGTGGCAGGCCAAGGGGTACGCCAAGGAAGCCGCGGCCGGTCTGGTCCGGCACCTGCTGGACCAGGATTCCGTCCGTACCGTCGTCGCCCACATCCACCCCGGCCACGCGGCGTCCGCCGCCGTGGCCTCGGCCGCGGGGCTGCTGCCGACGGGCGAGCGGGAGGACGGTGAGGTGCGGTGGCGGCGGGACGTCTCCCAGGACACCGCGCCGGGAGAGCCGACGGGCTCCGACCCCGGCCTCTGATCACGACATGGCCTGAATTGTCTTATACCTTCGTAGAGCGTGGTGCGTGGAAACCGCCACGGTTGCCGAGGGATCGACGGAGGCCCCGGGATGGGCGAACTGGGGAGGCTGGAGGCGCTGCGGCTCGCCGGGCTCACCGCGGCGGCCGACCCGGGCATGGACCGGTTCGCGAGACTGGTCGCCCGGTTCCTCCACGTCCCCGTCTCCCTGGTCTCCCTGCTTGAGGCCGACCGGCAGGTCTTCCCCGGCATGGTCGGACTCGCCGAGCCCTGGGCGGGACGGCGCGAGACACCCCTGAGCCACTCCTTCTGCCAGCACGTCGTCCTCGACCGTCGTCCGCTGGTCATCGAGGACACACGGGCGCACTCGCGGACCTGCGCCAGTCTCGCGATCCCCGACCTCCAGGTGATCGGGTACGCCGGGATGCCGCTCACGGATGCCGACGGACACGTCCTGGGGTCGCTCTGCGCCATCGACCACAAGCCCCGGAAGTGGACCGAGGGCGAACTGCAGGACCTCGCGGACCTCACGGCCGCCTGCTCGGTGGAACTGCGCCTGCGGATCGCCTCCGAGCAGATCCGGCAGGATCGCGACCACGCCGGCCTGCTGCTGCGCGCCTCCGTCGAGCTGGGCCATTCCCACGACCTCACGGACCTCACCCGTCGCCTGCGCCACATGTTCGACGGCCCCTACGAGCCGTCCTTCGTGGGTCTGCTGCTCGCCGACCGCCAGGGGCTGTGGCGTGTGATCGACCCGGACGACGTGAAGCCCGTGGAGACAGCCATCGACCGCCTGGACATGGCCGCCGGGTTCCCCAGTACGCAGGCCATGCGCGAGCAGCGCACCGTCTTCGTCCCGGACCACGACGCACTCGTGGCCGGCTTCACCCCAGAGGCCGTGGCCGGGTACGACGCGCTGGGCATCCACTCCGTGCTGTGCGTACCGCTGCCGGGCCGCCGCGGCGTACTCATGTGGTGCTGGGCCCGGCCCCACGTCCTCGCGGTGACGGAGGAGGCGGCCCTCACCGCGGTGGCCGGGTACGCCGGCCAGGCGGTGGACCGCACCCTGTTCGTCGAGACCCGGCTCAGCACCGCCGAACGGCTCCAGGCCGCGATGCTGACCGACCTCCCCGAGGTGCCGGGCCTGGACATGTCCGCCCTGTACCTGCCGGCCACCGACCAGGACATGGTGGGCGGCGACTGGTACGACGCCTACCTGCTGCCGCCGCTGATGGACGCCCCGCACCGCGCCCTGATGCTGTCCGTCGGCGACATCATCGGACACGACGTCCAAGCCGCCGCCGTGATGGGGCAGATCCGCAGCATGCTGCGCATGGCCACCCTCGGACACCCCGCGCACTCGCCCGCCGCCGCGCTGGACGCGGTCGACAGGTCCTTCGACGCACTGCCGCTGGGCCCCGGCGCCACCGCGGTGCACGCCCGCCTCGACCCGGACGGCGGCCGGTGGCATCTGACCTGGTCCAACGCGGGCCACCCACCGCCACTGCTGCGGACGCCCGACGGCCGCGTCTCCGCCCTGGACGAGCACGACCTGCTCCTCCTCGGCGCCCCGGCCGGCCCCGCCCGCCACGACCACACGCAGGAACTCCCCCCGGGCAGCGTGCTCCTGCTGTACACCGACGGGCTGGTCGAGCGCCGGGACACCGACATCGACGCGAGCATCGGCCGGACGGCGTCCATCCTGGCGGCACACGGCGACGAGCCCCTGCCACAGCTCCTGGAGGCGCTCTCCCACGGACTGGCGGACGCTCCGCAACGGGACGACGTGGCGGTGCTCGTCGTCCGGGTCGGTGCCCCCGGGGCCCAAGAAGCGACGTGAGCTCCCGGTTGGCGGCACGGCCTCAGGCGCGGGGTCGGCCCGCCTTGACCAGCTCGGCGACGTCGAGGGTCAGCTCGGCGCCGATCGACGCGGGAAGCGCGGCCGACTGGCCCGGAGCGTAGACCTCGTGGCTGTCGTACGTGCAGCCGGTGGGCTCCGTCAGCACGTGGATGCGGCCACGGCGGCGGTCCAGGATCACGTACACCGGGATTTTCGCCTCGGCGTACGCGGCGACCTTGTTGCGCAGGTCGCTCTTGTAATTGCCGGAAGTGACCTCCAGCACGAGGCGGAAGACCGCCGGGTCGTAGCAGTTGTTCCCCATCAGGTGCTCGTCGAAGTCGGCGTCGACGATGGCCAGGTCCGGGATGGCGTAGTCCTCCGGTCCGCCCGGCAGCCACAGGCCGATCGCCTGCAGGACTTCGGTCTCCCCGTCGTCGAGCCCGGCCGCGATGAAGGGCCGCATGAGTTTGGTCAGAGCGCGCGCGTGCGGGCCGTCCGGGGGTGGGGCCACGGTGATGACGCCTCCGATGATCTCGACGCGATAACCCGGAAGCTGCTCCGTCAGGCGGTTCGCCGTGACGAGCATCGGTTCCGGCTCGTCGTCACAGGGGTGCTCGACTGCTGCTGCAGACATTGAGGGCCCTCCTGGAATGGCTCGTGTCGAGACCATCATCGTAGGGCGGGACGCCCCACTTCGTCCCGCAGGCGGTTCATCACCCGGCTGAGTGAAGCAGAAACGGCCCCGCACACCGAGGTGTACGGGGCCGTCCGGGACGGGTGACCGTCAGAGCTTGTCGATCACGTAGTCGATGCAGGCGGTGAGCGCCTGGACGTCCGCCGGGTCGATCGCCGGGAACATCGCCACACGCAGCTGGTTGCGGCCCAGCTTGCGGTACGGCTCCGTGTCGACGATGCCGTTGGCGCGGAGCACCTTGGCGACGGCCGCCGCGTCAATGCCGTCCTCGAAGTCGATCGTGCCGATGACCTGTGAGCGCTTCGCCGGGTCGGTGACGAACGGGGTGGCGTACTTCGACTCCTCGGCCCAGCTGTACAGGTGCTGCGAGGACGCCGCCGTGCGGCCGGTCGTGAAGTCCAGGCCGCCCTGGGTGTTCATCCACTTCAGCTGCTCGTTCAGCAGGAAGAGGGTGGCCAGCGCCGGGGTGTTGTACGTCTGGTTCTTCAGGGAGTTGTCGATCGCCGTGGGCAGCGAGAAGAACTCCGGTACGTGCCGGCCCGAGGCGTGGACGCGCGCGGCGCGGTCCAGGGCCGCCGGGGAGAACACGCCGATCCACAGGCCGCCGTCGGAGGCGAAGGACTTCTGCGGGGCGAAGTAGTAGACGTCCGTCTCGGTGATGTCGACCGGCAGGCCGCCCGCGCCGGAGGTGGCGTCCACCAGGACGAGGGAGCCCTCGTCGGTGCCCGCGACCCGCTTGACGGGGGCCGCGACACCGGTGGAGGTCTCGTTGTGCGTGAAGGCGTAGACGTCGACGCCCGCCTCGGCCTCCGGGTCCGGGTGGGTACCCGGGTCCGAGGCGATGACGGTCGGGTCGGACAGCCACGGGGCGAGCTTGGCGGCCTTGGCGAACTTCGAGGAGAACTCACCGAAGTTCAGGTGCTGGGACTTCGACTCGATGAGACCGTGCGTCGCGACGTCCCAGAAGGCGGTGGAGCCGCCGTTGCCCAGGATCACCTCGTATCCCTCGGGGAGGGAGAAGAGGCTGCGCACGCCGTCACGCACCTCGCCGACCAGGTTCTTGACCGGGGCCTGGCGGTGAGACGTACCGAGAAGGGAGGTGCCGGTCGCGGCCAGCGCGTCGACCGCCTCCGTCCGCACCTTGGAGGGCCCGGCGCCGAAACGTCCGTCGGCGGGCTTGAGGTCTGCGGGAATCTGGATGTCAGCCACGATCCGGAGCGTAGTCCCTCCCGGAAGCGGTCGAGGACCGTGTCCGTCCGATGAGACACACGCTCCGGATCGTGGGCGGCCGGCGCGGGCCCGGATCAGCCGAGGTCGACCGGGAGTTCGTACAGGTCGTTCTGGGTCACGATCGGCTTGTTCCGCAGCTCGGAGGCCGGCACCGCGAGGTCCAGCGCGGGGAAGCGCTCGTACAGCGCGGGCAGCGCGACCCCCGCCTCCAGCCGGGACAGCGCGGCACCGGGGCAGACGTGCGGGCCGTGGCCGAAGGCGATGTGGCGGTTGGGCGAGCGGGTGATGTCGAACTCACCGGCGGTCGGCCCGTACTGCTTCTCGTCGCGGCCCAGCGCGCCGAACGAGACGATGAGGGCCTCGCCCTTGGGCAGGACCTTGTCACCGACCTCGATGTCCTCGGTCGCGAAGCGGATCAGGACGTGCGAGGTCGGCGTGTTCCAGCGGAGCGTCTCCTCGATGACGTTCTCCCAGGGCACCTCGCCGCTCAGCACGCGCTTGCGCTGCTCGGGGTGGGTCTGGAGCGCCTCCACCACATTGACGACCAGGCTGATCGTCGTCTCGTGACCGGCCGCGATGATCAGTTGCAGCGTGTTGACGATCTCCTCGTCGGTGAGGTGGTCGCCCTCCTCGGAGGCCGCGATCAGGGCGCTGGTCAGGTCGTCGCCCGGGTTCGCCCGCTTGTCGTCGACGATCTTCGTGAAGAGGGCGCCGAGGTCCGCCATCATCTGCGGGACCTCCTCGGGCGGGGTCTGCGTCGAGAAGAACTTCTCGAACAGCTCCTTGAGCCGGGGGTGGTCGGCCGCGTCCACGCCCATCAGGTCGCTGATGACGTTCATCGGCAGCGGGTAGGCGAACTCCGCCTTCAGATCGACGGTCTCCCCCTCGGGCAGCGCCGCCAGCCGGTCCAGCGAGGCGTTCGTCAGCGCCTCGATGCCGGACCGCAGCCGTTCCACCCGCTTCACCGTGAGCGCCTGCGCGACCAGGCCGCGCAGCCTGCGGTGCTCGGTCCCGTCGACCGTCAGCATGGAGCGGCCCGGGTTGGCGAGGCCGATCAGCGGCCAGTCCATCGGGATCTCGCCGCGCTGCCAGGCGTTCCAGACGTTGATGTCCTTGACCACCCGGCTGTCGGTGAGCAGCTGGCGCGCCTCGGCGTGGTGCGTCACCGCGTAGCAGTGCACCCCGCCGGGGAGCTCCACCTCGGCCAGCGGCCCGGCGGCGCGCAGGGCGGCGCTCTCCGTGTCGAGGTCGGCGACGAGGGGATCGAGGGCGATCCGGGTCATTTCTGGCCTCCAAGTGCGGGGGTGGGCGTGAAGTGCACCGGCAGCTCCGTCAGCCCCCGCAGCCACGGGGACGGGCGCCGGGTCAGCTGGTCCTCGGGGACGGCGAGGTCCACGTCCGGGAGCCGGTCCAGGAGCACCTCGATCCCCGTACGGGCGATGACCTCCGCGGTCTCCTGGGCGGGGAACGGGCAGCGGTGCTCGCCGTGGCCGAAGGAGAGGAACGCGTTGTTGCCGCCGGTCAGGGCGGACCCGTCGGTGCGTACCTGCGGGTCGCCGTTCGCGGCGGCGATGCCGAGGAGCAGCATGTCGCCGGCGCGGATGTGGCGTCCGCCGAGGTGGGTGTCGCGGGACGCCCAGCGGCCCGCGACGTTCTGGGTGGGGGTGTCCTCCCAGAGCACCTCGTTCATGGCCTCGGCGACGCTGTGCCGGCCGCCGGAGAGCGAGGCGGCGAAGCGGTCGTCGGTGAGCATCAGCCGCAGCGAGTTGCCGATCCAGTCTGCGGTCGGCTGGTGGCCCGCCGCCATCATCACCATGAGGTCCTGGGCGACCTCCTCGTCCGTGAAGCCGCCCGGGTCCTGGAGCATCCGGCTCGCGACGTCGTCGCCGGGGGCGGCGTGCTTGTCGACGAGGAGCTGGTGCATGGCCGCGCCGAGGTGCTGCTGTCCGGCCAGGGCCCGCTCACGGCCGTCGATCATGTCGTTGAGCGCGCCGACGAGGGGCCCTCCGACCTCGTCGCTGAAGCCGTAGATCCTCGCGAGGACGCGGGCCGGGAGCAGCATCGCGTACTCGGCGATGATGTCGGTGCGGCCGGTGGAGCAGAAGCGGTCGACGAGCTCGTCGGCGAACTCCTCCGCGTACTGCTTGAGCGCGAACGGGTCCACGGACTCCAGGGCGTTGCTGATCATCGACGCCCGGACGGTGTGCCGCTCACCGACCGTGTAGAGGATCGACGGCTGCTTGCGGCCGATCATCGGCAGCAGCGGCCAGCCGTCCGGGATGTTCTCCCACTGGTTCCACAGGTCCGAGTCCCGGCTGAAGAGCACCGGGTCGTTGGTGACCTGGTGCAGCTCGCGGTAGCCGAGGATCAGCCACGCCGGTATGTCGCCGTCGAGTGCGACGGGGGCCACGGCGCCGTGGTCGCGGCGCATGTCCCGGTACAGCCGCACGGGGTCGGTCTGGAACCGCGGCCCGGACAGGGGCACGGAGCCGTGGGACACGGGGCACTTGGTCACGGGGTCCGCTCCGGGGTCATCGCCGCGGCGCCCGCCCCGCCCGCGAGGGCCGCTTCGGCGCCCTTCGCGTGGGCGAGGGAGAGCGCGTGGAGGTGCTCGACCAGCGTGATCAGGACGTACTTGCTGGAGGAGCGGTCCCGGGCGTCGCACTCGACGAGCGGGACGTCGGGGGAGAGGTCGAGGGCCTCACGGATCTGCTGCTCGGTGTGGAGCGGGCCGCCGAAGTCGTTGCACGCGACGATGAACGGAGTGCCGTGGTGTTCGAGCCGGTCGATCGCGTACCAGGAGTCGGCGAGCCGCCGGGTGTCGACGAGGACGACGGCCCCCAGGGTGCCGGAGAAGAGGCGGTCCCACAGGAACCAGAAGCGTTCCTGGCCGGGCGCGCCGAAGAGATAGAGGACCGACCGCGCGTCGAGCGTGATGCGGCCGAAGTCGAAGGCGACCGTGGTGGACGTCTTGGAGTGCACACCGCCGAGGTCGTCGACGGCCTCGCCCGCGCGGGTCATGGTCTCCTCCGTGTTGAGCGGACGGATCTCGCTCACGGATCGGACCATGGTGGTCTTGCCGACCCCGAAGCCGCCGACGACGACGATCTTCAGTCCGTTGTCGGCCGTCGCCTGCAGGGCGGCACGGTCAGAGGTTGCGGAGTCCAACGAGCACCTGTTCCAGGGTGTCGGTGTCGGGGAGCCGGTCCTCGACACGTGCAGTACGGGGGTGGCGGGCGCTGATCCGGCCGGTGTCGAGCAGGTCGCACAGCATGATGCGGACGATGCTGACGGGCAGGTTCAGGGTGGCCGAGATCTCGACGACCGCTGTGGGGCTGTGGCACATCCGCAGGATCGCGACGTGCTCCGACTGCATTCCGGGGGTCGGTTCGCACTCGGCGACGACGAGCGTCACCAGGTCGAACGCGGCCGAGTCGGACCGGCTGCGGCCACCCGTCAGGGTGTACAGCCGGTCCGGGTCGTCGTCGCGTCCGGGGCGGGGGCGCGGGACCGATGTCATACGTCCGCTTTTTCCGTGGCGGGGGCAGCCGCGTCACCGGTGGCGGGGTCGCGCGGCGGGGCGACGAGGTACTCGCCGAGCTGCTCGACGAGTTCGCTCATGTTGTGGCCGACGAGGCCGACGTCGGAGTCCTCGGCGGCCACGACCGCCAGGTGGGCGCCCGCGCCCGCTTCGACGATGAACAGCACGCCGCCGTAGAACTCGGTCATCGCGGACCGTACGCCGCCGGTGCCGTCGCCGAACTCCATGGACGCGCCGTGCGACAGGCTCTGGATGCCGGCGGAGATCGCGGCCAGCTGGTCGGCCTGGTCGACGGAGAGTTCGGGGGTGCGGCACAGCTTCAGGCCGTCCCGGGACAGGACGAGGGCGTGCCGGGCGCCGGGCGTGCGGTCGAGCAGCCCCTCCAGCAGCCAGTTCAGCTTCTCGTCGGTGGTCGCGCTCATCGGGTGTTGCCTTCCGGGTGCGGGGAGTTGGCTCGTACGGCCTTGCTGAAGGTGCTGAAGCGGGCAGCCTGCACCTTCGGGTCGGTGGTACGGGGCCTGGGGGTTTCGGCTCCGCCGGGGGCGGCATCGCCGGTACGGGCTTCGGCGGCGGCCAGGGTGCGGCCGCGGCGGCGCTTGGGCAGGCCGCTCTCTCCGAACTGGGGGACGGAACCGGTGGACTCGGACGCCGAGCCGGGCTTCCCGGTTGCCGCCACCGGGCGGGACGCGTCCTCGGGGGAGTCCGCCGAGGCCCGGCCTCCCCGGTTCTCCGCGTCCGGCGTCGCGTGGTCGGGCTCCGGCTCGGGACGCCGGGCGGACTCGGGGAGCGGGGCGGGGGCGGGCGTACGGGAGATGAGTTCCTGCGGCAGCATCATCAGCGCGCCCGTGCCGCCGCGCGCCGACGGCCGGAAGGAGACGGTGAGGCCGTGCTTCCTGGCCAGCCGGCCGACGACGGCGAGGCCGAGCCGGGTACCGGAGAGGCCGGTGAGGTCCTGGTTGGCGGCGGAGACGGCCCGTTCGGCGCGGCGCAGCTGCACATCGCTCATCACCAGACCGCTGTCCTCGACGGTGACGACGATGCCCGCCGGGACCTCCTCGACGTACACATGTACCTCGGCGGTGGGCGGCGAGAAGTTGGCAGCGTTGTCGAGAAGCTCCGCCAGGGCGTGCATGACACCCTCGGCGGCGTGCCCGGCGATCGCCACGTCGCTGGTCGAGTGGAGGCGGATGCGCTGATAGCCGCCGATACGGCCCATCGCGCCGCGCAGGATCGACTCCATCACGATCGGCTTGGCCCAGCGGCGCCCGGAACGCGCCCCGGTCAGCACGGCGATGGAGTCGGCGAGACGGCCCGCCTGGGCGGTGCGGTGGTCCAGGTGCAGCAGGTCGCCGAGCACGTCCTCGGCGGTGTGCCGGTGCTCCATCTCACGCAGGTCGGCCAGCATGCTGGTGGCCAGGGCCTGCATCCGGCCGGCGGCGTTGGCACACGCGGCGACCGCGGCGGAGCGCTCGGTCTCGCTGCGCCGGGCGCGGGCGGTGAGCCGCGCGGTCTCGGCGGTGAGCCGCTCGTGCTGCTCGGCCGCGTCGGCGGTGACCCGTGCGACACGCTCGTCCGCCTCGGCGGTGACCCGGGCCGCCTCGGCCGAGGCCGCCGCTCGGATCCGGGCGGTCTCGGCGGTGAAGCGCTGCGCCTCGGCGGCGGAGGTCGAGACGAGGCGGGAGGTCTCGGCGGTGAAGCGTTCGGAGTCGGCGGCCCGCAGGGCCCGCAGATGCCGGGCGGTGGCGAGCGTGTGGACCGTCACGGCCACCGCGACGCACAGCAGCGCGGCGGTGGCGCCCGACCCCCAGGCGAGGGGTGACCGTACCGAGGCGGGAGCGGCGGAGACCGCCCACAGGCACAGAGCGCCGGTTACGGCTGCCGAGATCAGCAGGGCGAGTGCGGTCGGCCGGATTGAAGGGCGCAATCGGAGTCCTCGGGGCGGACGGTGCGGCGGGAGGGACGGGTGCGACGGAGGGACATTCAGGACACATCGGTGTGGTGATGGTGAAAGAACCACAACTGGAGCTGATTGTTCCTGATCAAGTCACGGCAACTATAGGAGAATTGGCGACTTGTTTGGGGATTCCTTGTGGCCACTTCTGTATGAAATCTGGCTTGAACCGACCTCATTCGCCCCGGCGGGTGGGTGTTTCCCGTGTTGCGTGAGAGCGGGGACGGGCGAGTCGTGGTGAATATGGCGGTATGTCCCCTGTGTGATGCTTGATTTGTCACGATCGTCGCTACCGGGCCGGTGGCCAGCTAGTGTGAGCGCTCCGGTGCGTCCGACCTCCCAGGTCGGCACTGCCGTAAGAAACACCGCGCGCCTTGAAGGGGGAGGCGCCGCGTGGCCCCGACGGAGGACGCAGCAACCGTGGACGCGCAAGGCCGTGGGCGGGACGAGGGAATCGACCCCGCAGACCAGTGGGTACTCAACCCGGACACCGGTGATTACGAACTGCGACTGACTCCCTCCTCAGGGCGATCATCCGCGTCGGCCGGTACGCCGGACGCCAGAACGCCCGGACCGCGCCGCAGGCCGAGTCCGGAGACGGCGCCGCCCGGCGACCGGGCCACCGTGCCCGGCCAGCGCGGCGGCCGCCGGGGTTCCGGCGGCGGGCGCGGGGACCGGGACGTGACGCGGAAGCCGGGGGGGCGGGCGGCGGCGCCTGCCACCGGGCGCCGCAAGGCGAAGCCGAAGAAGTCCCGGAAGAAGAAGGCGCTGGTGTGGACCGGCGGTGTGCTCGCCTTCCTGCTGGTGGGCACCGGCACCGCGGGCTACCTCGTGTACCAGCACTTCAACGCGAACATCACCGCCGTCTCCACCGACGGGGCCGGCACCGGTGGCTTCAGCAAGGACCGGGCGATCAACGTCCTGGTGATCGGGACCGACAAGCGGACCGGCGAGGGCAACGAGGGCTACGGGGACGCGGGAAGCGTCGGCCACGCCGACACCAACATCCTCTTCCACGTCTCCAAGGACCGTACGAACGCGACCGCGCTGAGCATCCCCCGGGACCTGATAACCGACATCCCCAACTGCCCGACCACCCTGGAGAACGGGGAGAAGAAGGACATCCCCCCGACGGCGGGCGGCCGCTTCAACACCAGCCTCGGCCAGTCCGACCGCACCCCCAGCTGCACCATGCGGACGGTCACCGAGCTCACCGGCATCACACCCGACCACTTCATGGTGGCCGACTTCAACGCGGTCAAGTCCCTGACGACGGCCGTCGGGGGTGTGGACGTCTGCCTCGCCAAGGACATCGACGACGAGGACTCCCACCTCAAGCTGTCCCAGGGCGAGCACACCCTCCAGGGCGAGCAGGCCCTGGCCTTCCTGCGCACCCGGCACTCCGTCGGATTCGGCAGCGACCTGAGCCGCATCGAGATCCAGCAGCAGTTCCTGGGCTCACTGATGCGCAAGCTGAAGTCCAACGACACCCTGACCAGTCCCACCAAGATGTGGTCGCTCGCGGAGGCCGCCACCAAGGCGCTCACCGTCGACGACAAGATCGCCGACATAAACCAGCTCCGGAAGCTGGGCATGGAACTGGCGTCGGTCGACCCCAAGAACATCACCTTCACCACGGTCCCGGTGCTGGACAACCCGGACGACAAGGCCACCGTCATCCTCGACGAGTCCAAGGCGCCGCAGGTCTTCTCGATGATGCGTGAGGACGTCTCCTTCACCGCCGTGGAGAAGCAGGAGAAGGCGGCGGCGAAGGCGAAGAACGACGCCAAGCTGAAGGGCGCGAAGGCCGACCCGGCGGACGTGCGGGTCGACGTCTACAACGGCGGCGCCCCCGCAGGCTCCGCACAGGGCGCCCTGGACTGGCTGCAGAACGAGCAGGGCGTGCTGAAGTCCACCAACAAGGCGAACGCGCCCGAAGAGGTCAAGAAGACCCAGCTCGTCTACGCCCCCAACCAGGCGGACCAGGCCCGCAGTCTGGCCGCCATGATGGGTCTGTCGGCCTCGGCCCTCAAGCCGACGACGACGGACGCGGGCGAGATGGACCCGATGGTCCTGACCCTGGGCCCGGACTTCAAGAGGGCGGGCAGCCCGCTCTCGGCCCCCGGGAAGACACCGGACGGCGTCCAGCGCGTGGAGGCCGACAAGGCGGTCTGCGCCAAGTGACACCGCCGGCCCCGCGAGCCACCGCGGGGCCGGCCACGGACCGGCCGCCCCGTCTCAGAGCGTGGCGACGGCCGAGCTCACCGCCGCGGAGAGCCGCTCGTTCTCCGGGGCGGCACCGCCGGGAAGAGCGAAGCGACGCCGGGTGTAGCCGTAGGCCACGCCGTTGACCGGATCGGCGTACGCCTGCGACCCAGCGGCTCCCGAGTGCCCGAAGGCGCCCTCGCCCAGGGCCGGGTAGTGCCCCTGCTGCGCCTCGAAGCCCAGGGCGAAGGGGTCGGCCTGCGCGGTCACCACGTCGGTCCCCTTCCACCGCACCCGGCCGGCCTCGGCCACCGTCTCCGGGGTGAGCAGCGGCGGCAGGCCGTCCAGTCCTGAGACCGCCGCCGCGTACATCCCCGCGAGCCCCCGTGCCGAACCCACCCCGCCGACCGAGGCAGGACCGAGGGCGCGTACCGCGCGGGTGTTGGCGAAGGCGACCAGGTCGAGCGGCGGGTCCTCGGCGAAGCCGAACGCGAGCGCCGTCAGGCTGTCGGGGTCGAGCGGGTTCGCCGCGGCCTCCGCCTGCTGCTCCGGGGTGGCCACGGCGGGGCGGACGGCCACGTAACGGGGTTCGAGCTCCTCGGGCAGGCCCAGGTGGAAGCCGAGTCCGTACGGGGCGCGCACCCGCTCCTCGAACATCTCCTGGACCGACCGCCCGGTGACCCTGCGGACCACCTCGCCGGTGAGGGCGCCGATCACCAGCGCGTGGTAGCCGACCTCCGTGCCGGGCGTCCAGTAGGGCCGCTGCCCTGCCAGCCGCCCGGCGATGACGCGGTCGTCGGCCAGCTCCTCGACGGTGAATCCGCCGTCGGCCCAGATCAGCCCGGCGCGGTGGGACATCAGCTCGCGCACGGTCAGTCCGGCCTTGCCCTCGGCGGCGAACTCCGGCCAGTAGGACGCGACCGTACGGTCCGGATCGATGACCCCGTCCTGGACGAGGAGGGCGACGACGAGATGGGCGGCGCCCTTGGTCGAGGAGTACACGGCGGGCAGTGAGTCGCCGTCGATGCCCTCTCCGGCCCACAGGTCCACGACGAGCCGGCCGTGGTGGTACACGGCGAGCTGGCTGCCCGGCTCTGTGTGGTCCGCGGCGAGTACGGCGGCGAACTCCTCCCGTACGCCCTCGAAGCCCGCCGCGACCGTGCCGTGCACGCTGATAACGGTGTCGCCGGTGTCCGTCATGAGACGCCCCCTGGAGTGATCGACCTGATCGGTACAGGTCCCCAACTCCCCTACGTCACGGCTTCATTCCCCGTAGACCGACGGAATTCCCGGGCGGCGCGCCCTGTTCGCGCGCCACGATCTCCCGGGCGAGCGCCGCCAGTCGGGGCAGCGCGGGGTGGCCGGGGCCGTCCCGGCGGGCCAGCAGGACGGGCAGCGGCGGGGCGTCGTCCAGCGGCACGTAGACGACACCCGCGTACGCGTGCATCCGGGCGGTGGAGGTCCCCGAGACCCCGATGCCGCGCCCGGCCGCGATGGCGGTGAACCAGTCGTCGGTGTTGGCGACGGTGACGGTGGCGGCGGGGCGGGCGTCCGGAGGCCACAGGCCGAGCGTGGTGGTGCCCGAGACGGTGTTGAGGACGACCGGGTCGCCGGCCAGATCCGCCAGCGACACGGAGGCGCGGGCGGCCAGTGGGCCGTCGGCGGCCACGGCCGCCACCCGGGCCTCGGTGAACAGCACCTCGGTGACGAGCCCCGGGGTCTCCACGGGCCCGCGCAGCAGCGCGGCGTCCACCTCGCCGCGGGCGAGTCCGGCCGTACGGTCGTCGATGCGCAGCAGTTCCAGCGGGGTCCCGGGGTGGCGCCGCTGCCAGGCCCGCAGCAGCGGTGTGGTGTACGGGCCGAGTGCGGACCAGGCGTGCCCGATCCGCAGCGGCCGGTCGTGCGGCCCTCCCGGGCCGACGGCCTCATCGAAGGCGCCGACCGCGGCGGCCGCCTTGTCGCGGAAGGCGAGGCCCTCGGGGGTGAGGGCGAGGTGGTGGGTGGACCGGTCGACGAGCCGGACGCCCAGGTGCCGCTCCAGGGCGGCGAGCGTGCGGGAGACGACGGGCTGGGTGACGCCGAGCAGGGCGGCCGCGCGGGTGACGCTGCCCTCGTCGGCGACGGCGAGGAAGGCCCGGAGGTGCCGGACCTCGATGGAGCGGCCACCGGTGCCCATGCCCTGTCCAGTGCTCATGCCTGCGGAGCATAACGGGAGCCCAATCGGCATTTCACGGGAGGCGCGCGGGTCCCTACGGTGAGGACGTGAACGGCGCGCCCTCGGTGCCGTACCGTAGACCCCCTGGTGCACTCCAATGGACCCTGATGGACTGAAGGAAAGGTTTCCGGTGAACGACCCGCGCGCCGCCGCAGAGCCCGCCGCTGCTGTTGCCGTACCCGAGGCGGTCTCCGCGCTCGACGAGCCGGGTCACGGCCGGCCGGGGCGCCCCGGCGCCCGGAGGGCCGCACTCGGCCCGGTCGCTCTGGTGGTGGCGGGCGGGCTCTCCGTGCAGTTCGGCGCGGCGGTCGCCGTCCTGCTCATGCCGAAGGCGGGCGCGCTGGGCGTCGTCACCCTGCGTCTCGCCGCCGCCGCTGTCGTCCTGCTGGTGATCTGCAGGCCGAAGCTGCGGGGGCACTCGCGCGCCGACTGGGGCACCGTGGTCGCCTTCGGAGTCGCCATGGGCGGCATGAACATGCTCTTCTATCAGGCCGTCGACCGCATCCCGCTGGGAGTGGCCGTCACCCTGGAGGTGCTGGGCCCCCTGGTCCTGTCCGTCGTCGCCTCCCGCCGGCTGATCAGCCTCGTCTGGGCGGCTCTGGCCCTCGGTGGTGTCGTCCTGCTCAGCGGCGGCGGGTTCGACCGCCTGGACCCCGTCGGGGCGGCGTTCGCCCTGGGCGCGGGCGTCATGTGGGCGGTGTACATCCTCTTCAGCGCCCGCACCGGCCGCCGCTTCCCGCAGGCGGACGGACTGGCCCTGGCCATGGTGGTGGCGGCGGTCCTCTCGCTGCCCCTCGGCATCATGGAATCGGGCTCGAAGCTCGTCGTCCCGACGACGCTGGCCCTGGGTGTCGCCGTGGCGCTGCTGAGCTCGGTCCTCCCGTACACCCTCGAACTCATGGCCCTGCGCAGGCTGCCCGCGCCCACCTTCGCGGTCCTGATGAGCCTGGAACCGGCCATCGCGGCCACGGCGGGCTTCCTCCTCCTCGACCAGGCCCTCTCGACCACCGACGCCCTCGCCATCGCCCTGGTCATCGGGGCGAGCATGGGCGCGGTGCGCAGCCAGACGCGGGGCGCACGGAAGCGGTGAGCCCGTCGCGCCAAAAGGACCCTTTCGTTCCGCCTGCGGGGCCAGGCGTCCACTTCTAGTGTGGTCGCGAAACAGCCGACCTGGAGGAACACATGCCGGAACGCGACGATCTGCTCGCGCTCGTGACCGATCAGCGCACCAACTTTCTCTACACCGTCGCGGAACTCGACGACGCCGGGGCCCGGGCCCGGACGACGGTCAGCGAGCTGACCCTCGGCGGACTCCTGAAGCACCTCGGGGTCGTGCAGCGCGACTGGCTCGACGTCGTCGAGGGCACCGCCCCCGCCACGGTCGACTGGGCGGACCTCGACCCCGACGGCAACCGGATGACCGACGCCGAGACGGTGCCCGGGCTGCTGGAGGCATTCCACGCGGCGGCGGCCGCGTTCGACCGTACGGTGCGCGAGGAGGCCGACCTCGACCGCGAGGTCACGCTGCCCTCGTACCCCTGGTCGCCCCCGGAGCCGGTCGTCTGGACCGTCCGGCACGTCCTGTGGCACATCTTCCGGGAGATCACCCACCACAGCGGCCACGCCGACATCATCCGCGAGGCGCTGGACGGCGCCAGTACCACGGCGAAGATGGCCGAGGCGGCGTCGAAGGGGCAGTGACTCCGCGGCGGGGCCGCGGCACGGGCGCGCGCCGGCCGCGGCCACCGCGCCGGGAGCGGGCGGGGGAGGCACGATGGAGGGGACCGGAGGAAGGAGGCCCGCACATGGGATCCGCCAAGGGAACCGATGAGTACGACGGGCTGTACTCGCACACACCCTCGCAGGCCGAGGGCGAACGCGACGAGCCGCCCGCACGCGGCAGGGCCCCCGAGCCCCACCCCGACGTCCCCCGCACCGAACCCTCCCAGGCCGAGGGCGACCGCACGGACTGACCCGGCCGGGTCGGTCGTTGGTAAGTTACGGACAGGATCCCACCCGGAATGTCCGGTATAGGTGTCCGTAACTTCCCAGCGATGAGGGGTTGATGAGCGGCGACGGTGTGTACGTGGGCCATGCGGACGAGGACGCGGCGCTGGACCGGGGTTGGTTGCTGGGGCACTTCAAGGAGCCCTCGGACCCCCGCCACAGCGAGGCCCTGGAGATCAAGTGGGGCGTTCATCCGCAGGGTGACGCGCGGCCGGAGTGGGTCCGGGGCGAGGAGCGCACCGCTCTGCTCGTGCTCATCAGCGGCCGCTTCCGCATGCGGTTCCCCCAGCGTGACGTCCTGCTGGCGCGCCAGGGCGACTACGTCGTCCGGGGCCGAGGCGTCGACCACTCCTGGTGCGCGGAGGACGCGTCCGTCGTGCTGACCGTGCGCTGGCCCTCGGTGCCGGGCTACCGGGCCGGCTGAGCGCGCTCCGCCTGTCGTCGGTGGGGCTGAATAAATCATGCAAGCGTGCTTGCTTGTTTTGCGGGGCGCTGGCATGCTCCGGGGCACACCGCCACGCCCCGAGGGGAGCGCACCGTGCCCGACGCATCGGCCGTGACCGCCGCCGTGCTCGACGACATGCGTGAGGAGAGCGACGAACTCGACCTGCTGGTAGCGGGTCTGAGCGCGCACGAGTGGGCCGCGCCGACCCCCGCCGAGGGGTGGACCGTCGCCCATCAGATCGCCCACCTCAACTGGACCGACGAGGTGGCCCTGACCGCCGCCACCGAGCCCGACGCCTTCGCCGCCGAGGTCGAGAAGGCGCTGGCCGCCCCTGAGACGTTCGTCGGCGACGCGGCCGAGGAGGCCGTCATCGCCCTGACGCCGGAGGCGCTGCTCGTGGAGTGGCGGGAGGGCAGGGCCCGGCTCCGGAAGGCACTGCGCGCGGCGCCCGCAGGGACGAAAGTGCCCTGGTACGGGCCGCCGATGAGTATCGCCTCCATGGCGACGGCGCGGCTCATGGAGACCTGGGCGCACGGCCAGGACATCGCCGACGCGCTCGGCGTGACCAGGAAACCGACAGCGCGGCTGCGGCACGTCGCCAGGATCGGCGTACGGGCACGGGACTACGCCTACGTCGTACGGGGTCTGCGACCGCCCGCCGGGCAGTTCCGTGTCGAACTTCGGGCCGAGGACGGCGGGTTGACGGTGTACGGGCCCGAGGACGCCGACCAGCGGATCACCGGCCCGCTCCTCGACTTCTGCCTGCTCGTCACCCAGCGGGCCCACCGGGACGACCTCGCCGTCGAGGCGGTGGGCGCGGACGCCGGGCAGTGGCTGGACATCGCGCAGGCCTTCGCCGGCCCCGCCGGCCCCGGGCGGCCCCGGAAGACGGACCGATGACCCGGCCGGTGAACCGGCCCCTGCGCATCGGTAACGCGTCCGGCTTCTACGGCGACCGCTTCGACGCCCTGCGCGAGATGCTCACCGGCGGGCCGCTGGACGTCCTCACCGGGGACTACCTCGCCGAGCTCACCATGCTGATCCTCGGCCGGAGCCGCGTCGAGGACCCGAAGCGCGGCTACGCCTCCACCTTCCTGCGGCAGCTGGAGGAGGGGATCGGGCTCGCCCACGAGCGGGGAGTCAAGATCGTCGCCAACGCCGGCGGGCTGAATCCGGCCGGACTCGCCGACGCCGTACGGGAGCTGGCGGAACGGACCGGTGTGCCCGTGCGGGTCGCGCACGTCGAGGGCGACAGCCGGCCCGTGCCCGACGGTTGTCTCACGGCCAACGCCTACCTCGGCGGCGGCGGCATCGCGGCCTGCCTGCGCGCCGGGGCCGACATCGTCGTCACCGGCCGGGTCACCGACGCGGCCCTCGTCACCGGGCCCGCCGCCGCCCACTTCGGCTGGGGCCCGGAGGACCGCGACGCCCTCGCCGGGGCCGTCGTCGCGGGGCACGTCCTGGAGTGCGGGACCCAGGCCACCGGCGGCAACTACGCCTTCTTCGGCGAGCACGACGTCCGCCGGCCGGGGTTCCCGCTCGCCGAGGTCCATGAGGACGGCAGCAGCGTCATCACCAAGCACGACGGGACGGGCGGTGTCGTCGACATCGGTACCGTCACCGCGCAACTGCTGTACGAGACCGGCGGTGCGCGCTACGCCGGCCCCGACGTCACCGCCCGGCTCGACACCGTCACGCTCACGCAGGACGGGCCCGACCGGGTGCGGATCAGCGGAGTGCGCGGCGAGGCCCCGCCCCCGACGCTCAAGGTGGGGCTCAACCGGCTGGGCGGATGGCGCAACGAGGTCGTCTTCGTGCTGACCGGGCTCGACATCGAGGCCAAGGCCCGGCTGGTGCGGGAGCAGTTGGCCGATGCCCTGGACCGCGCCGGTTCGAAACCCGCCGAGGTGCGGTGGGAGCTCGCCCGCACCGACCGGGCCGACGCCGCGACGGAGGAGACCGCGAGCGCGCTGCTCCGCCTCGTCGTGCGCGACCCGGACGCGGGGGCCGTCGGCCGTGCCGTGTCCGGGGCGGCCGTGGAGCTGGCGCTCGGCAGCTACCCGGGCTTCCATGTGACCGCCCCGCCCGGGAAGGGAGCGCCGTACGGGGTGTTCGAGGCGGCGTACGTACCGGCGGGCGACGTCGAGCACGTCGCCGTACTGCCCGACGGGACCCGGGAGGCCGTCCCGGCGGCCGGCCCGTACCGCCGGCTGGAAGACGTCGAGGAGCCGGGCCTGCCCGAACCGCTGCCCGCCGGGCCCGCCCGCACCGCCCCCCTCGGGCGGGTCGCGGGCGCCCGCAGCGGTGACAAGGGTGGTGACGCCAACGTCGGCGTGTGGGTCCGTGACGACGACGCCTGGCGGTGGCTCGCCCACGAGCTGACCGTCGCGCGGTTCCGGGAACTGCTGCCGGAGACCGCCGGGCTCACCGTCGTACGCCATGTCCTGCCCCGGCTGCGGGCGCTCAACTTCGTCGTCCACGGCCTCCTCGGTGAGGGCGTCGCCGCGCAGGCGCGCTTCGACCCGCAGGCCAAGGCGGTGGGGGAGTGGCTGCGGTCCCGGCACGTCGCCGTGCCCGTACGGCTGCTCGACCGACCGGAGGTGCACGCATGACCGTCCTGCCCACCGCGCTCGACACCACGGGGCCCGAATACGCCGCCCACCGCGAGGCCATGCTCGCGAAACTCGCCGAGCTGGAGACCGAGCACGCCAAGGCCCTCGCGGGCGGCGGCGAGAAGTACGTGGCCCGCCACCGGGGGCGCGGAAAGCTCCTCGCCCGGGAGCGCGTCGAACTGCTCCTCGACCCGGACACCCCCTTCCTGGAGCTGTCACCGCTGGCCGCCTGGGGCAGTGACTACGCGGTCGGCGCCTCCCTCGTCACCGGGATCGGCATCGTCGAGGGCGTCGAGTGCCTGATCACCGCCAACGACCCGACCGTGCGCGGTGGCGCCTCCAACCCGTGGACCCTGAAGAAGGCGCTGCGCGCCAACGAGATCGCCTTCGCCAACCGGCTCCCCTGTATCTCGCTGGTGGAGTCCGGGGGCGCCGACCTGCCCTCGCAGAAGGAGATCTTCATCCCCGGGGGCGCCCTGTTCCGTGACCTCACCCGGCTGTCCGCCGCCGGGATCCCCACCGTCGCGGTGGTGTTCGGGAACTCCACGGCCGGCGGGGCGTACGTCCCCGGCATGTCCGACCACACCGTGATGATCAAGGAGCGGTCCAAGGTCTTCCTCGGCGGCCCGCCCCTGGTGAAGATGGCGACCGGGGAGGAGAGCGACGACGAATCGCTCGGCGGCGCCGGGATGCACGCCCGCACCTCCGGCCTCGCCGACCACTACGCCGTCGACGAGCACGACGCGCTGCGGCAGGCCCGCCGGATCGTCGCCCGGTTCAACTGGCGCAAGGCGCACCCGGATCCGGGGCCGGCGGAGCCGCCGAAGTACGACGAGGACGAGCTGATCGGGATCGTGCCCGGCGACCTCAAGGTCCCCTTCGACCCCCGTGAGGTCATCGCCCGCCTCGTCGACGGCTCCGACTTCGACGCCTTCAAGCCGCTCTACGGGACCAGCCTGGTCACCGGCTGGGCCCGACTGCACGGCTATCCCGTGGGTATCCTCGCCAACGCGCAGGGCGTGCTGTTCAGCGAGGAGTCGCAGAAGGCCGCACAGTTCATCCAGCTCGCCAACCAGCGCGACATCCCGCTCGTCTTCCTGCACAACACCACCGGCTACATGGTCGGCAAGGAGTACGAACAGGGCGGCATCATCAAGCACGGCGCGATGATGATCAACGCGGTGTCGAACTCCAAGGTGCCCCACCTCTCGGTGCTGATGGGCGCCTCCTACGGCGCCGGGCACTACGGCATGTGCGGCAGGGCCTACGACCCCCGCTTCCTCTTCGCCTGGCCCGGAAGCAAGTCCGCTGTCATGGGCCCCCAGCAGCTCGCGGGCGTCCTCTCGATCGTCGCCCGCGCCTCCTCCGCGGCGAAGGGGCTCCCCTACGACGACGAGGCCGACGCCGGGCTGCGCGCCATGGTGGAGCAGCAGATCGAGTCCGAGTCGCTCCCGGTGTTCCTCTCGGGGCGGCTGTACGACGACGGGGTCATCGACCCGCGCGACACCAGGACCGTCCTCGGGATGTGCCTGTCCGCGATCCATACGGCACCGGTCGAAGGCGCGCGCGGCTTCGGCGTCTTCCGGATGTGAGGCAGAGGATGATCACCGCACTGCTTGTCGCCAACCGGGGCGAGATCGCCTGCCGGATCTTCCGCACCTGCCGTGAGCTGGGCATCTCCACCGTCGCCGTGTACTCCGACGCGGACGCCGGTGCCCTGCACGTACGGGAGGCCGACACCGCCGTACGCCTGCCGGGTGCCGCGCCCGCCGAGACGTATCTGCGGGGCGACCTCGTCGTCGCCGCCGCGCTCGCCGCGGGTGCCGACGCCGTGCACCCGGGGTACGGCTTCCTCTCGGAGAACGCCGGGTTCGCCCGCGCCGTGCTGGACGCCGGCCTCGTCTGGGTGGGGCCGCCGGTCAAGGCCATCGAGCTGATGGCGTCCAAGACACGCGCGAAGGAGCTGATGGGCGCCGCCGGGGTGCCGCTCCTGGCCCCCGTGGACCCGGGGAGTGCCACCGCCGCCGATCTTCCCCTGCTGCTGAAGGCGGCTGCGGGCGGGGGCGGGCGGGGGATGCGCGTCGTGCGCGAACTGCCGGCTCTGAGCGGCGAGCTGACCGCCGCCTCCGCCGAGGCCGCATCCGCCTTCGGGGACGGCGAGGTCTTCGCCGAGCCGTACGTCGAGCGCGGCCGGCACGTCGAGGTCCAGGTCATGGCGGACGGGCAGGGCACGGTCTGGGCGCTCGGCACCCGCGACTGCTCGCTCCAGCGCCGCCACCAGAAGGTCATCGAGGAGGCCCCGGCCCCGGGCCTCGACGACGGACTGCGGCAGCGGCTGCACGACGCGGCCGTCGCCGCCGCCCAGGCGGTGGGCTACCGGGGCGCCGGGACGGTCGAGTTCCTCGTGTCGGCCGAAGGGCGCCCGTACTTCCTGGAGATGAACACCCGGCTCCAGGTCGAACACCCCGTCACCGAAGCCGTGTTCGGCCTCGACCTCGTCGCCCTGCAACTGCGCGTCGCGGAGGGCGAGACGCTCCCGGCGGCTACCCCGCCCGGGTCCGCCGGACACGCCGTCGAGGCCCGGCTCTACGCCGAGGACCCGGCACGGGACTGGCAGCCGCAGACCGGAGCACTGCTCACACTCGACGTGCCCGGCGAACCCGGCATCCGCCTCGACACCGGCTACACCGGCGGCGACACGATCGGCGTGCACTACGACCCGATGCTCGCCAAGGTCATCGCCCACGCCCCCACCCGCAACGGTGCGGTCCGGCTCCTCGCCCGCGCGCTCGAACGCGCCCGTATCCACGGCCCGGTCACCAACCGGGAGCTCCTCGTGCGCTCCCTGCGCCACCCGGACTTCGTCGCGGGGCGCCTCGACACCGGCTTCTACGACCGGCACCTGGCGGCCCTGACCCACGGCGCCGACGAGGCGGACCAGCGGCTCGCCGCCACCGCCGCCGCCGTCGCCACTGCGGCCCGTAACGCCACTTCCACCACCGCGGGCGGGTTCACCCGCTTCGGCGCCTGGCGCAACCTCCCCTCGCAGCCCCAGGTCAGGTGCTACCGCGGTGAACCGGACGGCCGTGAGCACCGGATCACCTACCACCGCACCCGCGACGGTGTGGCCGTCGACGCGGAGGGCGTACGCGTGGTCTCCGCCGGCCGTGCCCGCGTCACCCTCGAAAGCGCGGACCTCGTCACACGGCACTTCGGCATCCTCGTCCGCGACGACCGGGTGTACGTGGACACCGCCACCGGCTCGTACACCTTCACCGCCCTGCCCCGCTTCACCGACCCCGCCGAGCGCACCGAACCCGGCTCCCTGCTCGCACCGATGCCCGGCACCGTCGTACGCCTCGCCGACGGGCTCGCGCCCGGCGCCGGAGTCGAGGCCGGGCAGCCGCTGATCTGGCTGGAGGCGATGAAGATGGAGCACCGCATCCTCGCCCCCGCCTCCGGCACCCTCACCGCGCTCCACGCCGCCCCCGGCCTCCAGGTCGAGGTCGGCGCACTGCTCGCCGTCGTACAGGACGCCACGGAAGCCCCCGCGCACCAGGAGGAGACGACCCCATGAGCACCGTCCTCGAAGCCGAAGAGCACAAGGCCCTCCGCGCCGCCGTCGCCGCACTCGGCAAGCGCTTCGGCCGCGACTACAGCACCGGACTCGCCCGCAAGGGCGAGCACCCCCGCGAGCTCTGGGAAGAGGCCGGCAAGCTCGGCTACCTCGGCGTCAACCTCCCCGAGGAGTACGGCGGCGGGGGCGGCGGCATGGCCGAGCTGTCCATCGTCCTGGAGGAGCTCGGCGCCGCCGGGAGCCCTCTCCTGATGATGGTGGTCTCCCCGGCGATCTGCGGCACGGTCATCGCCCGCTTCGGCACGGAGGAACAGAAGCGGACGTGGCTCCCCGGTCTGTCCGACGGCACGCTGACCATGTCGTTCGGCATCACCGAACCCGACGCCGGCTCCAACTCGCACCGCATCACCACCACCGCCCGCCGGGACGGTGGGGACTGGATACTCAACGGCCGCAAGGTCTTCATCTCCGGTGTCGACATCTCCGACGCCACCCTGATCGTCGGCCGCACCGAGGACGCCCGCTCCGGCAGCCTCAAGCCCTGCCTCTTCATCGTCCCCCGTGACACCCCGGGCTTCTCCCGCACCCGGATCGACATGGAACTCCAGGCGGCCGAGAAACAGTTCGAGCTCGTCCTCGACGACGTACGGCTCCCCGCCGACGCGCTGGTCGGCGAGGAGGACGCCGGCATCCTCCAGCTCTTCGCCGGTCTGAACCCGGAACGCATCATGGGCGCCGCCTTCTCCATCGGCATGGGCCGCTACGCCGTCGAACGGGCCGTGGAGTACGCGAAGACCCGCACCGTCTGGAAGGACGCGCCCATCGGTGCCCACCAGGCCATCGCCCACCCGCTCGCCCAGGCGCACATCGAGCTGGAGCTCGCCCGGCTGATGATGCAGAAGGCCGCCAGGCTCTGTGACGCCGGCGACGACACCGGAGCCGGTGAGGCCGCCAACATGGCGAAGTACGCCGCCGCCGAAGCCTGCGTCAGGGCCGTCGACCAGGCCGTCCACACCCTCGGGGGCAACGGGCTCACCCGCGAGTACGGGCTCGCCTCCCTCATCACGGCGGCGCGTGTCTCCCGTATCGCCCCGGTCAGCCGGGAAATGATCCTCAACTACGTCTCCCACCAGACCCTGGGCCTGCCGAAGTCGTACTGAATCCTCCGGTCGCTCCCGGGTCTCCCCATCCGCCCCCGCAGGGGCGATTCCGGCTCTCCACCCGCGTCGAAGGGGACCGCCATGGTGTTCCACAGCGAGTACGCAGACGTCCCGCCCCTCGAAAGACCCATCCACGAAGCCGTCCTCGGCAACGCCCAGGACTTCGGTGACATCCCCGCCCTGATCGACGGGACCAGCGGGATGACCGTCACGTACTCCCAGCTCGACACCTTCCACCGGCGCATCGCCGCCCACCTCGCCGCGGCGGGCCTGCGCAAGGGCGACGTCCTCGCCCTGCACAGCCCCAACACGATCGCCTACCCGCCCGTCTTCTACGGGGCGACCCGGGCCGGCGCCACCGTCACGACCATCCACCCGCTGGCCACCCCCGAGGAGTTCGCCAAACAGCTGGGGGACTCGGGCGCCCGCTGGATCGTCACCGTCTCCCCGCTCCTCGACGTCGCCCGCCGGGCCGCCGCGCTCGCTGGCGGCATCGAGGAGATCTACGTCTGCGACCAGGCCGAGGGCCACACCTCCGTGCTCGACATGCTGGGGTCCACCGCCCCCGAGCCCGACATCGCCTTCGACCCGGCCGAGGACATCGCCGTACTCCCGTACTCCTCCGGCACCACGGGCACCCCCAAGGGGGTCATGCTCACCCACCGCTCCATCGCCACCAACCTGGAGCAGCTGCGGCCCCTCGTCCCCCTCGGCGAACGCGAACGCATCCTGGCGGTGCTGCCCTTCTTCCACATCTACGGGCTGACCGCCCTCATGAACGGGCCGCTGCGCTACGGTGCCACGGTCGTCGTCCTGCCCCGCTTCGACCTCGCCCAGTTCCTGGAGACGATCCAGACCCACCGCATCACCGGTCTGTACGTCGCCCCGCCCATCGTCCTGGCCCTCGCCAAGCACCCGCTCGTCGGCGACTACGACCTCTCCTCGCTGGAGTACATCGTCAGCGCCGCCGCCCCGCTGGACGCCCGGCTGGCCACCGCCTGCTCCACCAGGCTCGGCGTGCCCGCCGTGCGGCAGGCGTACGGGATGACGGAGCTCTCGCCCGGCACCCATGTCGTGCCCCTGGACGCGGAGAACCCGCCGCCGGGCACGGTCGGCAAGCTGCTGCCCGGCACCGAGATGCGGATCGTCTCGCTCACCGACCCCTGCGCCGACGTCCGCGACGGGACCGACGGCGAGATCCTCATCCGCGGTCCCCAGGTGATGAAGGGCTACCTCGGCCGCCCCGACGCCACCGCCGCCATGATCGACGAGGAGGGCTGGCTGCACACCGGGGACGTCGGCCGCGTCGACGCGGAGGGCTGGCTGTACGTCGTCGACCGGGTCAAGGAACTCATCAAGTACAAGGGCTACCAGGTCGCCCCCGCCGACCTGGAGGCGCTCCTGCTGACCCACCCCTCGATCGCCGACGCCGCCGTCATCGGTGTCCCCGACACCGACGGAAACGAGATCCCCAAGGCCTACCTGGTGCGCCGGCCGGACGCGGGGGACCTCACGGAGGACGACGTCATCGCCTACGTCGCCGAGCGCGTCTCCCCGTACAAGAAGGTCAGACGGGCCGAGTTCATCGAGGCGGTGCCCCGCGCGGTGTCCGGCAAGATCCTGCGGCGCGAGCTGCGCGACCGGGAGAAGGCGCGATGACCCTGGCACCCCCGGCCCACGACCGAGGAATCACCACCCTCACCCTCGACTCCCCGGCCAACCGCAACGCGCTCTCGGCCCGGCTCGTCGGCGAGCTCACCGAGGCGCTGGCCGGCTGCGCGGCCGACGACACCGTCCGCGCCGTCGTCCTCACCCACACCGGCAACACGTTCTGCGCGGGCGCCGACCTCACCGCGCCGCCCGATCCGCACGAACTCGTCACCCTCATGCGGCGCGTCGTCGCCCTGCCCAAGCCCGTCGTCGCCCGGGTCACCGGCCACGTCCGGGCCGGCGGCCTCGGGCTGCTCGGGGCGTGCGACATCTCCGTCGCGGGCCCCGAGTCCTCCTTCGCCCTCACCGAGTCGCGCCTGGGCCTCGCCCCCGCCGTGATCTCCCTGCCGCTGCTGCCCCGCCTCGACCCGCGCGCCGCCGCCCGCTACTACCTCACCGGGGAACGCTTCGACGCGGAGGAAGCCGCGCGGATCGGCCTCGTGAGCGTCGCCGCCGACGACGTGGACAAGTCGCTCGAACCGGTACTGGACGGACTGCGCAGAGCGTCACCGCAGGGGCTGGCCGCATCGAAGGAGCTGGTCACGGCTACTGTGCTGCGGAGTTTCGACAGTCACGCCGAAGACCTCATCGCCCGCTCGGCAGCGCTCTTCGCCTCCGACGAAGCACGGGAGGGGATGACGGCCTTCCTGGAACGACGGGATCCCGCATGGGTGCTGTGACGCCCCCGAAGCAGGACAGGAGCCGCGCCACCCGGCAGCGGCTCCTGGCCTCGGCGGTCGCCTGCCTCGCCGAACGCGGCTGGGCGGGCTCCACCGTATCCGTCGTCGCCGAACACGCCGGGGTCTCGCGCGGCGCCGCCCAGCACCACTTCCCCACCAGGGAGGACCTGTTCACCGGCGCCGTCGAGTACGTCGCCGAGGAACGCTCCGCCGCCCTGCGCGCACTGCCCGTCCAGGGCCGCACGGAGGTCGTCGCCGCGCTCGTCGACCTGTACACCGGGCCGCTCTTCCGCGCCGCGCTCCAGCTCTGGGTCGCCGCGTCCAACGAGGACCAGCTCCGGCCCCGCGTCACCGAACTCGAAGCACGGGTGGGCCGCGAGACCCACCGCATCGCCGTCGAACTCCTCGGCGCCGACGAGACCCGCCCCGGGGTACGCGAGACGATCCAGGGCCTCCTGGACATGGCCCGGGGCCTGGGCCTGGCCAACGTCCTGACGGACGACAGGTTGCGCAGAGGCCGCGTCGTCGCGCAGTGGGCGGCTCTGATCGACGACGTGCTGGGCCGTCCCCGACGGCCGGACCCGCAACCGAACGGTTGCTCCTGACTCTCGCACGTGCAACCCTGTAGTTGCACACACCTGATGGCGGAAGCAGAGGAGCCTGTCGTGAGTGAGGACCGGATCGAGCGCGAGACCCTGATCGCGGCATCCCTGGAACGGGTCTGGTCACTGGTGACCCAGCCCGGCTTCTGGGTGGCCGAGGAAGCGAGCCTGCCCGGCACGGTGGCGAAGGAGGGTGTGACGACCGTGGTGAAGAACGCCGAGTACGGCGAGTTCCCGGTGTACGTGGAGAAGGTCGAGCCCCTGACGTACGTGGCCTACCGCTGGGCAAGCGCCTTCCCCGGCGAAGGGCTGGGCGAGGGCAACAGCACCCTCGTGGAGTTCAGCCTCACGCCGGAGGGGGACTCCACCAGGCTCCGCGTGGTGGAGAGCGGATTCGCCGCCCTGACCGGGTCCGAGGAGCTCCGGGCCAAGGCCTACGAGGACAACACCGGCGGCTGGCCGCAGGTGCTGGACGCGTTGAAGGCGCGGGCCGAACGGCAGGCGGCGTGACCGGAGGGCCCGGCGAAGCCGCCGAGGACGTCGAAGGCGTCCTCGGCGCGCTGGCGGACCCCATGCGACGCCGCATACTCGACCTGCTCGCCGCGCAGGGGGAGGCCACCGCCACGGCCCTCGCGGAAGCGCTGCCCGTCTCACGCCAGGCGGTGGTCAAGCACCTCACCGTCCTGGACGCCGTGGGACTGGCCGCCGGCCGCCGGGCCGGACGCGAGGTCCGCTACACCGTGCGGCCCACCGCGCTGGACGCGACGGCCCGCTGGATGTCCGCCCTGGCCGGCGAGTGGGACAGGCGGCTCGACCGCGTCAAGCGGCTCGCCGAGCAGACGGAGCGGGACGCGCCCTGAGGTGCGTCCCGCGGTCCGTCGCCCCGTCAGTTCCCCAGGTCCGCCAGCTGGTCGAACCCCTGGATCGAGCGGGGGTCGCGGGTGCCCGGGCCGACGTACGTCGCCGAAGGGCGCACCAGGCGGCCGGTCCGCTTCTGCTCCAGGATGTGCGCCGACCAGCCCGCCGTACGGGCGCAGCTGAACATCGACGTGAACATGTGCGCCGGGACCTCCGCGAAGTCCAGCACGATGGCCGCCCAGAACTCCACGTTCGTCGCCAGGACCCGGTCGGGGCGGCGGGCGTGCAGCTCCTCCAGGGCGGCCTTCTCCAGGGCCTCCGCCACCTCGAAGCGCGGTGCGGCCAGCTCGCGGGCGGTGCGGCGCAGGACCCGGGCGCGGGGGTCCTCGGCGCGGTAGACGCGGTGGCCGAAGCCCATCAGGCGCTCACCCCTGTCCAGCGCCTGCTTCACATAGGCCCTGGCGTCACCCGTCCGCTCGATCTCCTCGATCATCCCGAGGACCCGGGACGGAGCCCCGCCGTGCAGGGGGCCCGACATGGCGCCCACCGCCCCGGACAGCGCCGCCGAGACGTCCGCGCCGGTCGAAGCGATGACGCGGGCGGTGAAGGTGGAGGCGTTCATCCCGTGCTCGGCGGCCGACGTCCAGTAGGCGTCGACGGCCTTGACGTGCTTCGGGTCCGGCTCACCGCGCCAGCGGATCATGAACCGCTCCACCACGGACTCCGCCTTGTCGATCTCGCTCTGCGGAACCATCGGCAGCCCCTGGCCACGGGCCGACTGGGCGACGTACGACAGGGCCATCACGGCGGCCCGTGCCAGGTCGTCGCGGGCGGTCTCCTCGTCGATGTCGAGCAGCGGCTTCAGGCCCCACACCGGCGCCAGCATGGCGAGCGCGGACTGCACGTCGACGCGGATGTCGCCGGAGTGGACCGGGATCGGGAAGGGCTCGGCGGGCGGCAGGCCGGGGTTGAACGCCCCGTCCACCAGCAGACCCCAGACGTTGCCGAACGACACATGGCCGACGAGGTCCTCGATGTCGACGCCGCGATAACGGAGCGATCCGCCTTCCTTGTCGGGCTCGGCGATCTCCGTCTCGAACGCGACGACTCCTTCAAGTCCGGGTACGAAGTCGGACATCGGGCGGCTCCCTCGACTCGGCGGCTGTATGACGGCCACAAAGGCCGGTCCAGGCATACTGGCGGGTTACCACGACGCGGGGAAGGGTGACGTCCGGCACAGCCTCCCGGCTCGCGGACCGGCGATCCCGCCCCTCCCCGCGGGAATTGCGGCCCGCTGCGGCAGGATGGGCGCGTGACCGCAGCAGATGCCACTCCGTCCTCCGCTTCCGCCTCCTCTCGCGTTCCGTCATCCGATTGCACCACCGATCCGGCCGCGATGCGCGAGCAGTACCGCTCGGAGGACTTCGTCGAGAAGGACCTCGCCGCCGACCCCATGGACCAGTTCGCCCACTGGTTCCGCCAGGTCGCCGGGGGCGGCGCGCTCCACGAGCCGAACGCGATGGTGGTCTCCACGGCCGACTCGCAAGGCCGGCCGTCCTCCCGGACCGTGCTGCTGAAGCACTACGACGACCGCGGTTTCGTCTTCTTCACCAACTACGGCTCCCGCAAGGGCCGCGAACTGACGGCGAACCCGTACGTCTCGCTGCTCTTCCCGTGGCACCCGCTCGCCCGCCAGGTCATCGTCACGGGCACCGCGTCCCGCGTCGGGCGGGAGGAGACGGTCGCGTACTTCCGCACCCGCCCGCACGGCTCCCAGCTGGGCGCCTGGGCCAGCGAGCAGTCGACGGTGGTCGGCTCCCGCCAGGAGCTGACCGACCGCTACGAGGAGCTCGCCGCCCGCTACCCGGAGGGCGAGAAGGTCCCCGCGCCGCCGCAGTGGGGCGGATTCCGCGTCGTGCCGGACGCGATCGAATTCTGGCAGGGCCGCGAGAACCGGCTGCACGACCGGTTGCGCTACGTCCGGGAGAGCCCGGCCGCCGAGTGGCGTGTGGAGCGCCTCTGCCCGTGAGCCGGTGTCCACCCGGCCCGGATACGCAGAAACCCGCAGGCTCTGGTCCCTCCTTGCGGAGGAGCCGGCCGGACTTACCGGCGAGCCTGCGGGTCGGTGACTGCTTGGGATTGGCCGACAACCGGCCTGCACTGAAAGAGCGCGACAACGGGCGTCAGCCCGCAGTCACCTCACGAGTCCGAGAAGAAATCACTTCCGGAACACCTCCTTTCTTCGCTGACAGCAGCCTAAGAACTCCCCCCGGCACCACACAAGCGAATTAACGGGTCCATCGATGGACAACGGATTTCGTGGAAGTGGCTGTGTGGTGGCTCACGTTCGAGTTCAATGGGTCTGACGTGCGGCAATGCGGAATCCGCGGCGGAATATGCCATGCAGGGGGTACGGAGTGAGTGCTTCCAGGAGCACCGGGACCACCGACGAGATCGGCCCGGACGAGGACCCCGGGCGGGAGCCCCCGGCGGTGGCGATACCCGGGTCCCGGCTCCTCGCCGCGCTGCTCGACGGCATGGACGCCGCGCTCTGCGCGTTCGACGCCCACGGCACCATCACCCACTGGAACCGCGAGGCCGAGCGGATCCTCGGCTGGAGCGCCGACGAGGCTGTCGGACGGCGCGGCTTCGCGGGGTGGGCCGTGCGGAGCGCGGACGCGGAGGACGTGCACGGGCGGCTGCTGGCGGTCATGGACGCGCCGGGGCGGCAGGTCCACGAGTTCGCGCTGCTGCGCAAGGACGGCGGGCGCGTCCTCGTGCGGACCCAGTCGTCGGGGGTGCGGGGCGAGGACGGGAAGCCCGCCGGGGTGTACTGCGCGTTCAGCGAGGTGCACGCGCAGATCGATCTGGAGCGGTCCATCGCGATCGGCGAGGCCCTGTTCGAGGACGCGTCCTGGGGGGTCGTCGCCGTGGACGTCGACCTGCGGCCGACCGTGGTCAACGCCTACGCGGCCCGGGCACTGGGCGGCGGGCGTACGACGCTGCTGGGGCGTCCGCTGGGTGAGCTGATCGTGCAGGGCGTCGAGGAACTGGAGGGGGCGCTGCAGCATGTGCTCGCCGAGGGTGCGCCGTCCGCACCGGCCGAGCTGTGGGTGACCCTGCGGACCGCCGAGGGCGAGCGGCGGCGCTGCTGGCGCAGCGGGTTCCTGCGTCTCGCCTCGCCGCTGGCGGAAGAGCCCGTCCCGCTGGGGGTCGGCTGGCTGTTCCGGGACGTCACGGCGGCGAAGCTCGCGGAGCAGGAAGCGGACCGGGTGCGTTTCCGGGCCAACCAGCTGCACCGGGCGGCGCGCCAGGCGGCGGAGTGCGAGGACCCCATGGAGGCGGCGACGACGTCGCTGGACTACGCGCTGGCGGGGTTCGCCGACCATGTGGTGGTCGACCTGCTGGCTGACCTGACGGCGGGGGAGAAGCTCGTACGGGCCGCGTCCACGCCTCACGACGCGCCGGGCCCGTGTCTGCCGGTCTCCGGCGGTTCGCTCCCGGTGCGGTACGGACCGGGGCACCCCGCGTGCCAGGCCGTGGAGCGTACGGGTTCCGTGCGGGCGGTGGCGCCGGCGGGGGCGGGCGAGGCGTGGGCGGTGGAGCACCAGTGGCCGGGGGACTCGGCGCACGCCCTGTGCGCGGTGCTCCGGAGCCGGGGGCGGACGCTGGGTGTGGTGACCTTCCTGCGCGCGGCGAACCGGGGCGCCTTCGAGCGGCCCGACGTGATGTACGCGGAGAGTGTGGCGGTCCGGGTCGCCTCGGCGGTCGACCTGGCCCGGCTGACGGCCGGGCCCGAGCCGGTCTGAGCGGACGCGCCCGCCTCCTGCCCGTCCCCCGGCCCCGTGCCGGAGCGCTCAGTGCCGGTAGAAGATGCGGTCGCCGTACTCCCGCATCACGCGCCCGTTCCACTCGTGGCCGCCGTCGACGTTGCCCGAGCGCAGCAGCGGCGGTTCGATGCCGCGGGCGACGAGCTCCTCCGCGGCGGTGGCCATCATGGCCTGCATCAGGGCGCTGGTGACGACGGTCGACGCGGGGGCGAACGGAGCCTCGACGCCCTCCGCGCTCAGCTCCGCGTCACCGATCGCGATCTTGCTGTCGAGCACGATGTCGCAGTGGTCCCGGAGGAATCCGCCCGAGACGTGCCGGGACCTGGTGCCCGTCGTGTACGCGACCGAGGTGACGCCGACCACCGTCAGGCCGAGCGCCCGGGCGTTCTGCGCCATCTCCACGGGCAGGGCGTTCCGCCCCGACAGGGAGATGATCACGAGGAGATCGCCGGCCCGGGCCGGGCTGGAGTCGAGCACGGCGCTCGCGAGGCCGTCCACCCGCTCCAGCGCGGAGCCGAGCGTGGCCGGCATGACGTCGACGCCGACGGTGCCGGGCACGGCGAGCAGGTTCATCAGGGCCAGTCCGCCCGCACGGTAGACGACGTCCTGCGCGGCGAGCGAGGAGTGCCCGGCACCGAAGGCGAAGAGCCGCCCGCCCGCGGCGACGGTGTCGGCGATCGCGGCACCCGCGGCGGCGACCGCTGCGGACTCCTCGTCGCGCACCCGCTCCAGCAGGCCGATCGCTGCGTCGAAGAACTGACCGGCGAGCTTGCTGTCGCTCATCGAGGAGGCCTTTCCTGCGGGGGTGGGGGGTCCGTGCGGTGCCCGTGTCGCGGATCACGTTGCGGTCTGGACCAGTGGACTGTCAATAGCGCTCCGGACCGGCCGTCGGCACGGAGTCACGACGGCGGGGCACGGTTGTCGGTGCCATGCGTCAGAATTGGTGGAGGGCCATCGCACGACGACTTCATGTCACAGCATCGAGGGGCACGTATGTCCGGACTGATCGATACCACGGAGATGTACCTCCGCACCATCCTCGAGCTCGAAGAGGAAGGCGTGGTCCCCATGCGCGCCCGCATCGCCGAACGGCTGGACCAGAGCGGTCCGACGGTCAGCCAGACGGTGGCGCGCATGGAGCGGGACGGCCTGGTCCAGGTCGCGGGGGACCGCCATCTGGAGCTGACCGAGGAGGGGCGCCGCCTGGCGACGCGGGTGATGCGCAAGCACCGGCTCGCCGAGTGTCTGCTCGTCGACGTCATCGGCCTGGAGTGGGAGCAGGTCCACGCCGAGGCCTGCCGCTGGGAGCACGTGATGAGCGAGGCCGTGGAGCGCCGGGTCCTGGAGCTGCTGCGGCACCCGACGGAGTCTCCGTACGGGAACCCGATCCCGGGCCTGGAGGAGCTGGGCGAGAAGGCGGAGGCCGATCCGTTCCTGGACGAGGGCATGGTCAGCCTGGCCGAGCTCGACCCGGGCCCGGAGGGCAAGACCGTGGTGGTGCGCCGGATCGGTGAGCCGATCCAGACCGACGCACAGCTGATGTATTCGCTGCGGCGGGCGGGGGTGCAGCCCGGTTCGGTCGTCAGCGTGACCGAGTCGGCCGGCGGGGTGCTGGTCGGATCCAGCGGTGAGGCGGCCGAACTGGACGCCGAGGTCGCCTCGCACGTCTTCGTAGCCAAGCGCTGAGCAGGGCTTTTCCATGCACCGGTGCCCTGCCCGCGAGTGCAGGCGCCGGTGCGGATGCACGTGCAGATGTGAACCGGTAAGCCCGGTTTCTGTTTTCCGCCCGGAATCGCAGCGCCCGGGCGAAACGCGTGCCAGGCTGTGGCCAGGCCTATGACCTGAGGGTGCCGGCGGAGTCTGCCGGACGGCCGGGGAGGGAGCGGGGAATGCGCCCGTCGCGCTGGCACATGCACCGTGGGGTGACTGCCGGGCCTTCCGGCGTCCGTGCGCCGGGCGCCCGCACGCGTCCCGGGTCCGGGGTGCATACCCGCACGCGTCCCGGGTCCGGGGTGCATACCCGCACGCGTCCCGGGGCGCATACCCGCCCACGTCCCCATGACTTCACGCCGCACCCCGCTGCCACGCCCCCCGGTGCGGCCACGGCCGTGCCGGGTGTTCGAATCGCGCCGGTGGGCCTCCGCACCGCCCGGGCGGTCGGCGGGACGGTCCCGGCGGTCCGCCGGGAGCGCGGATCCGTCCGTAACGGAAGAGGGGACGGCCCCGACGCCCGAAGGCGCCGGGGCCGGTCCTCCCCTGCGCTGACCTGGAGCCCCGAGCTCTTCAGGTCAGTCCCCGCGGACCCCTGTCCCCGAGCGGTCCGCTTCCCGGAGAAGGTCTCCCCTGGGGAGGCGTCGTCAATCCTGAACCACTGTCACTCAAACGTGGGATGTTGCGAGCCAGAAGCAGGTTTTCGAATAAAGGTTCGATAGTCTGGCACGCGCGAACACATGGTGATCGAGGACCAGAAGGGGGTGCCAGAACCTATGGTGCGGCGCATCGATGTGACCGGATCGGACGGCCTACGCCTCGCGGCCTGGGAGTTCGCCGATCCTCCCAAAGGGCGCGCGGAAGCCGGACGAGCCCCCGGGATCTTAATGCTCCACGGGCTGATGGGCCGGGCCACGCACTGGGCCTCCACCGCCCGCTGGCTCTCCGAGCGCCACCGCCCGGTCGGCCTCGACCAGCGCGGTCACGGGCGCAGCGAGAAGCCGGCCGACGGGCCGTACACCCGCGATGCCTACGTCGCGGACGCCGAGGCCGCGATCGAACAGCTCGACCTCGGGCCGGTCACCCTGATCGGGCACTCGATGGGTGCGCTCACCGCCTGGCAGCTCGCCGCGAAACGCCCCGACCTCGTCAAGGCGCTGATCATCTGCGACATGCGGGCCTCCGCGCTCGGGGCGGCGTCCCAGCGGGAATGGGCGGACTGGTTCACCACCTGGCCGCTCCCCTTCGCGACGCTCGCCGACGTACGGAAGTGGTTCGGCGAGGACGACCCCTGGGTGGAGCGGCCCAACCCCTCCCGCGGTGAGTTCTTCGCCGAGGTCATGGCCGAGAGCGCCGACGGCTGGCGGCCCGTCTTCTCCCAGGAGCAGATGCTGACGTCCCGGGCCACCTGGGTCTACGACGCCCACTGGGAGGAGCTGGCGCAGGTGCGCTGCCCCACCCTGGTCCTGCGCGGGATCGAGGGGGAGCTGGGCAGGGCCGAGGCCCAGGAGATGGTCCGCGTGCTGCCGCGCGGGCAGTACGCCGAGGTGGAGGACGCCGGCCACCTCGTCCACTACGACCGGCCGGAGGGCTGGCGCCGGGCGGTGGAGCCCTTCCTGGAGCGCCTCTCCGACGGCTTCCGGGACGACCGGGAGGCCGTCAGCCCCTGATGCCGGGACGACCGGGACGACCGGCAGGCCGTGAGCCTCTGATCACCGGAGGCCGACCCGGGCGCCCCGCCCGGTGAGCCGGCCCCTCAGCCCTTGCTGACCGCGGCCAGGATCTCCGGGAGCCGGTCCGCCGTGCGCGGCGCCGCCAGCCGCACGCCCACCCAACCGATGAGCGCACCGTAGACCGCCCCCACCGGCAGCAGCAGCCACAACTGGTCCTGATGGTCCGCGACGTGCAGCCAGATCGTCAGTCCGATCACCGGCCCGCTGAGCACCGCCGCGGCGACCATGCCGCCGAGGATGGAGATCCAGGCGAGCCCGGCCTGCCCCGGAACGACGTTCTTGAACGCCCCGTCCTGAGGGATCGAGTACGGGAAGAGGGCCGAGGCCAGGGCGCCCGTCGCCAGCATGGCGCCCAGCAGGGCGAACGACAGCCCCATGACCCCCGGCAGCGCCGCCCAGTCGCCGAGCACCGCCGCGGTCACCACCGTCACCACGACCGTGTACGGCAAAGTGATCAGCAGCAACGCCAGCGCACGTGCCCGGAGTTCCACATAGGCGTCCCGGGTCGAGGAGACGGACAGGGCCACCATCCAGAAGGCGGACGTGTCCTGCCCGAACTGGTTGTACATCTGCATGCCGAGCATCCCGGCCGCGAAGCACGCGAAGTAGACCGACCCGGACCCCTGCACCGCGTTGAGCACGGGAACGATCAGGCCGATCGCCAGGGCGCTCACCCAGGACGCCTTGGTCTTCGGGTCGCGTACGACATACCTCAGGCTCCGCTCCATCACGGTGCCCGTGCGCCCCTCGGGCAGCAGCGAGAAGAGCCCGGAGCGCTCGGTGCCCGACCGGCGTGCCGAGGGCTCGGCGGCGGCGAGCGTGGAGCCGTCCGGTGACGTCATCAGCTTCACCAGGCTCCGCTGCCACAGCCACATCAGGCCGCCCAGCGCGAGCACCGAGATCAGCAGCTGACCGAGCGCCGCGCCGTACGAACCCTCGGAAGCGGACTCCACGGCGCCGAGAGCGGAGGCCGGCGGCAGCCAGCGCACCACGTCCGCGACCGGTTCGAGCGAGGACAGCCCGCTCCCCTGGCCCAGGCGCTGCACGCCGAAGTTGACGAACTGGATGCCCACCGCGATGACCAGCCCGCTGAGCACCGCGAGGTCGCGGCCCTTGCGTGAGGTCAGCAACCGGATGTTGGCCGTCGCGACGGACCGCGCCAGCGCCACACAGACCAGCAGCGTCAGCGGCACGGCGACCACCCCGAACACCACCGCCGCGGCGCCGTGCGCCACCGCGATCACCGAGCCGAAGACCAGGGCGAGCGTGAAGAGCGGGCCGATGCCGATCAGCGAGGCCACCAGCAGCGCCCCGATCAGGGGGCGGGGCCGCAGCGGCAGCATCACCAGCCGGCTCGGGTCCAGGGTCTCGTCACCGCTCGGGAAGAACAGCGGCATCACCGCCCAGCCCACCGCCACCACCGCGGTCAGCAGCACCACCAGGGTGCCCGCCTGGGCATGCCCCCGGAGCGCGACCAGGCCGATCACCTGGGCCACCGCGAACAGCAGGGAGACGACGAGCGACGCGACATAGGCGGCCCGGCGCCCGGACGACTGGCGCAGCCCGTTGCGCAGCAGCGTCAGCTTGAGCCGTACGAAGACGGGGACGATGCCCTGGCCGGGCACGGCGGGGACGGCGGAACCCGCGGGGGCGTCCAGCACCGTCATCGTGCACCGCCCAGCCAGTCCAGGGAGTCCCCGGTGTCCCGGGCGCCCGCGCCGACCAGTTCCAGGAAGGCGTCCTGGAGGGAGGCCGCGTCGCCGCGCACCTCGTCCAGCGTGCCCCGGGCGCGGATCCGACCCGCCGCCATGACGGCCACCCAGTCGCAGAGGGACTCGACGAGCTCCATCACATGGCTGGAGAAGACCACGGTCGCGCCGGAGCGGGTGTAGCGCTCCAGCACCCCGCGGATGGTCTGCGCCGACACCGGGTCGACGCCCTCGAACGGCTCGTCGAGGAACAGCACTTCGGGGTTGTGCAGCAGCGCGGACGCCAGCCCGATCTTCTTCCGCATCCCGGTCGAGTAGTCGACGACCAGCTTGTGCTGCGCCCCCGCGAGATCCAGCACGTCGAGCAGCTGGGTGGCCCGCTTGTCGACCTCGGCGCCCGGAAGCCCGCGCAGACGCCCGGTGTAGCCGAGGAGTTCACGCCCGGAGAGGCGCTCGAAGAGCCGCAGCCCCTCCGGCAGCACCCCGATCCGGGCCTTCACCTCGACCGGGTCACGCCACACGTCGTGGCCGGCGACCTCGATCCGCCCCATGTCGGGCCTGAGCAGCCCGGTCACCATCGAGAGGGTGGTCGTCTTCCCCGCACCGTTCGGGCCGACCAGGCCGATGAACTTGCCGGCCGGCAGCTCCAGATCGATCCCGCCGACCGCGACCTGCTCCCCGAACCGCTTCCACAGCCCCTCGACCCGCACGGCGGGCGGTGGCGCCACGGTCCCGCCCGCGATGTCCGTCCTGCCCGTGCTGTCCGCCTGGTCCGGCATGGCACTGCCTTTCGATATCCCCACGTGTGGGGACCACCCTACGAAAGACGTGTCCGGGCGTCGGCCGCCTCCCGGGCGCAGGCGTACGCGAGCGGGCTGATCAGCTCCTCCGCGTCGGGCAGCCAGAGATCGGCGCGGGCGGGCCTGCGGGCCCACTGCACGGCGCCGCGTCCGGCCACCCGGGTCGGCGGCGCGGCCACGTAGTGCCCCTCGCCGGCTCCCGTCAGGCCGATCGTCCCGGCGTCCCAGCCCAGTTGCCCTACGAGTACGGGTGCCTTGGCGGCCGCGCCCGGCAGGGCGAAGAACAGCATCCGGCGGTCCGGGGTCCGGGTCACCGGGCCGAGCGTGAGGCCCATGCGCTCCATCCTGGCGAGGGCCAGGAAGCCGGCGGACTCCGGTACGTCCAGGGCGTCGAAGGTCCGGCCCGCGGGCAGCAGGACCGACGACCCGGGCTGCCTGGCCCACATCCTGCGGGCCGCGGCGGCGCTGCCGGTCGCCTGGCCCGCCCAGTCGGGCCGGGTGGGATGAGCTCCGGGGGCGGCGCAACCGGTGTCACCGCACGAGCAGCGCTCCGTCCCCCCGGCGGCGTCGAGCCAGGTGCCGGGAAACACGTCCCAGTGCCGTTCCTGGGCGTACCAGGCCGCGGCCTCGAGCAGCTGGTCACTCCGCTGCCGGGGGATCCGGGCGGCTTCCGTCACTCCGATGGGCTCTTCCACGCCCCGCTCAACTCCCGCCGCCACCAGGGGTTACGGGCGCGTGTGTGCCCTTCGAGAGGGATCGATCCTGCATGCGGGGCGCACGGATGCACGGCCGGGGGCGCGTGGGAGGAAACGCACCGGTGTGCGGGTAACCAGGTGCAGGACTGCGCCAACTCACCACGACTCGTACCCGATACAGATGAATATGCGCATTTCTTGTGCCGTGCCGGGCAGTGATTCCAGCACCGAACCACTGCGGTCCCAGGGGGAAATATGGCAGCCAGACCTCTCGTCGCCCGTCAGCCGAACGAACGGCTCCAGACGCTCATCCAGGAGGCGGCGTGTTCCAACGCCGGTCTCGCACGCCGGGTGAACATGGTCGGGGCGGAGCGGGGTCTCGATCTCCGTTACGACAAGACGTCGGTGGCCCGCTGGCTGCGCGGACAGCAGCCGCGCGGCAGGGCGCCGGGGATCATCGCCGAGGCGATCGGGCGCAAGCTCGGCCGCACGGTCACGATCGACGAGATCGGCATGGCCAACGGCAAGAGCCTGGCCTCCGGCGTCGGCCTGCAGTTCGCGCCCACCGTGCTCGGCGCCGTCGAGCAGGTCTGTGAGCTCTGGCGCAGCGACGTCGGCCGCCGCGACCTGCTGTCCGGATCGGCGGTGGCCGCCTCCGCCCTGGTCGAGCCCAGCCGCGACTGGCTGATCACGGGCGCCGACCCGCAGGTGGCGAGGACCTCCGGGAACCGGGTGGGCATGCCGGACGTGGAGGCCGTGCGGGCGATGACGGCCGCGCTCGTCGACCTCGACCACCGCTTCGGCAGCGGACATGTGCGACCCGTCCTGGTGCACTACCTCAACAGCGTGGTGTCCGGGCTCCTTTCGGGGGCGTACCGCGAATCGGTCGGCCGGGAGCTGTTCGGCGCGGTCGCCCGACTCACGGAGCTCGCCGGTTACATGGCCGTGGACACCGGCCAGCCCGGGCTGGCCCAGCGGTACTACATCCAGGCGCTGCGACTGGCCCAGGCCGCGGGCGACCGGGCCTACGGGGGCTATGTGCTGGCCGCCTCGATGAGCCATCTCGCGGCGCAGCTCGGCAATCCGCGCGAGATCGCCCAGCTGGCGCGGGCCGCGCAGGAGGGCGCCCGGGGACGCGTGACCCCGCGGGCGGAGGCGATGTTCCACGCGGCGGAGGCCCGGGGCCACGCGCTGATGGGCGACGCCCGCGCCTGCCAGGCCGCGGCGGGCCGGGCGATGGCCGCCCTGGAGCAGGCCGAGCCGGAGAAGGGCGACGACCCGGTCTGGATCTCCCACTTCGACGCGGGCTACCTCGCCGACGAACTGGCGCACTGCCACCGGGACCTGGGGCAGGCCGAGCCGGCCGCCCGCCGGGCGAAGGAGGCGCTTGCGGCCCTCCCCGAGTCCCGGACCCGGCGCCGGGGCATCGGCCTGGTGCTGCTGGCCTCCGCGCAGGTGCAGCAGCGTGAGGTGGAGCAGGCGTGCCACACGGGGTTGCGGGCGATGGAGCTGCTGGGGACGGTGCGCTCCAGCCGGGGTGCCGAATATCTCGATGATCTCCAGCAGCGGTTCGAGCCGTACGCGGACGAGCCGGCGGTCCGCGAGTTCGGCGCCAGGCTGGAGCTCCAGGCCGCCTGACCGGCGTCCTGGGCGAGTTGACCATGAACAGCGCCGTGGGGGCCCAAGGTGTTACCCCCTGTGTGAAGGGGTGGTGAGGCTCTTGGGCGCTTGGCGCGGGGCTCCGGACACCCGGTAGCGTGAGCCGACGTTCCATAGGTTCACACGTTTCACACGTAGGAGTCCCGGTGACGCAGAGCGGACAGGGTGACGAGCCGCAGCTTCCCGCTGTACGGCACGCCCACGAAGGTGTCGTGCTGCCCCCGGAGGGCGGTGCCCCCTGGAACGCGGGGGGCCCGGCGGGCGGACAGCCGGACCAGGCCGTCCCCGCCGGCGGGCAGCCGTGGGGCCGGCCCTGGGGGCCACAGGCCGCGCACCAGGACGGCCCGCCACCGGGGCAGCTGCCGCCGGAGCAGCACCAGCAGGGCGGTTACCAGCAGCCGCAGCACGGGCAGTACCAGCAGCCGCAGCAGTACGCGCCCCAGCAGGGCCGGTACCAGCAGCACCAGCAGCAGCCGTACGCCCAGCCCCTGCCGCCCGAGGCCCCAGGGCACGGCACGGCGCAGGGCGGGGACGCGGACGCCACGCAGTACATCGCACCCGTGCCCGGCGGCCCCCTCCCCGGGGGGCTGCCGCCCGAGCGCCCGGCGGAGTCCACCCGTTACCTGGGGCAGGCGTCCGCCCCCGCTCAGCCGTCCGACGCCGACGCGACCCAGTACATACCCCCGGTTCCCGGCGGCGCCCCGTACGGGATCCGGCCGGGGACCCCGGGTGACCGGCAGCCGCCCGCGGAGTTCGACAGCCTCTTCCGCAGCGACGAGCCCGCGGGCGCCACGCAGCAGATGCCCCGCTTCGACGGGCCGCCCCAGCAGCCGTACCAGCCCCACCCGGGTGACCGGCAGCCGCCGCAGGGCGCCCAGCCCCTCCAGCCGGGTCCCCAGGGCTTCCACGGCGGGCACGGGGGGAACGGCCCGGAGGAGCCGGCGCAGGGCGGTCAGGCGCCGCGCAGACGGTCCGCGCACATCCCGCTGATCGCCGCGGTCGTCGTCGGCTGCGCCGTCATCGGGCTCGGCGCGGGCGCGCTGATGAGCGGGGGCGACGAGAGTCCCTCGGACGACAAGCAGACGGTGGCCTCGCAGAGTTCGCCCGCGTCCGATCCCTCCGAAAAGGCGGCGGACGACCCCGCGCAGCCGCAGGCCGTGGAGCTCGACAAGCTGCTCGCGGACAGCAACAACAGCCGCTCGGCGGTGATCGGCGCGGTGGAGAAGATCAAGGAGTGCAAGGCCCTCGACCAGGCGGTCACCGACCTGAAGGGCGCCGCCGCGCAGCGCCGGGATCTCGTGACCCGGCTCGAGGCGCTGAGCGTCGACCAGCTCCCCTCCCACGAACAGCTGAAGACCTCCCTGACGAAGGCGTGGCAGGCGTCGGCGGAGGCCGACGACCACTACGCGACGTGGGCGAGCCAGGCCAAGAACAACAAGAAGAAGGTCTGCAAGGGCGGCAGGGCCGGATCGACCGACGCGACCGCCAAGGCCGCCGCGTCGAGCAGCGACGCCACCGTCCAGAAGCGCACGGCATCGAGCCTGTGGAACAAGATCGCGCAGAAGTACGGGCTGACCGAGCACGCCCCCACGCAACTCTGACGCCTCCTCCTCCGCCCCCGGCGCCCACCTGGAGGCGGAGGAGAGGCCGTCAGGCCCCGGAGCGAGGCCGGTGGGCGGCCGTCAGCCGCCGGACCGGGCGTTCACGAGGGTGTCCGTCACATCCACGAAGCCCTTCTTCGCGGCGGTGAGACGCCCGTCGCGGACCACCTGGAACGTCACCCGTCCGTTGACGATGCGCCCGTAGGCCGCCGTGCCGACCATGTCCTGGAAGCGCCAGCGAAGGACCGGGGTGAGGCCCCCGGTGTCCACCTCGGTGCCGCGGTTGAGGCTGACGGAGATCCCGCCCGCCGTGATGTCGGACCGGTCCATCGCCTCGACGACCGCCTTGAGCGCGGTGTACGCGATCCAGGTCGTCTGCACGCCCGTGTCCTCGGGATCGATGCGGTCGTCCCCGAAGGCGTACTCCGTGATCACGTCGCGCATCTCCTTCCAGCGGGCGTCGCCGGACGCCGGGTACCAGCCGGTGACGAGGGCCCCCTCGAAGGGGCTGTCCGCGCCGCCCGACCGGTTGATGAGGCCCTGGCCGACGCTGCCGAGCACGGACGAGATCCGCACCTCGCTGCCTTCGGGTTCGAGCCGGCGGAAGGAGTCGAAGAACGTCCCGGTGCCCTTGCCGAGCACTGCGGTCACACAGCCGTCGCCGGCCTGGGCGAGGGCCTTGGAGGCCTCGGATTCGTACGACGTGGCCTCCTCGGCCGCGCTGATGTCGTAGGAGGCGGGGCGGTGGCTCCGGCTGAGGCTCGTGTCGAGGAGTCCGGGCATGGAGTCACCGACCAGGGTGTCGGGCCGCACGAGCGACACCCGCTCACAACTGGCCGCGAGCTGCTCCCCGTTGCCCGCGACGAGGGCCGGCTGGCCGCCGTTGACCGGGTAGGAGAGATAGCTGGTGAACTCGTCCGCGGAGGCGCCGTATCCGCCGATGTACGGGATACCGGCGGCCTCCAGCGGCGCCAGGAACGCCCGCCCGTACCTGCTGTACGAGCCGACGACCGCCGCCACGTCCTCGTCGGCCGCCCGCCGGGCGCACTTCGACGCGCCGGCCGCGGTGTCCTGCTCGTTGCAGGTGAGGACCCGCAGCTCGTGGCCGTCGATCCCGCCCTTCTCGTTGATCCAGCGGGCGTAGGTCCTGGCCATGGCCGGCATGCCCGCCATGTTCACGGTGTCGGCTCCGGTGGTGTCGGGTGCCCACGTCATCACGGTGACGGGCTCCCTGGAGTCCCCCGGGCCCCCAGGGAGCACACCGCAGCCGGATATCAGCAGTGCCCCGGCCGCCACCGATGTGAGGAGCCTGTAGGGGCGGGGGGAGGTGAGGCGTCGCCATCCGGTCATGGGCATGAACTTTTGCGGTTCGCGGGTAACGCCACAGCGTGCTCCGGTCAACACAGGGTGACGTGGAGGTGAATTACGGGGGGCCGCACACGGCCCCGGCGAGGGAACGTACGATCGGCAACCGTGCAGCAAGGTTCGGAGAACACTTCCCGTCGCGGCCGTCGCTCCTCCACCATGGGCGGCATGCCGCTCAACGACATGCCGTGGTGGCGCTGGCGCAGCAACGTGCGCTCGGCGCTGCACATGCTCTCCGACCCCGTCTTCCACCACGAGTGCTGGCTCGCCGGCCGGGAAGGGTACGGCGACGTCACCGACGCCGTGTACCGCCTGGTCGAGGACACCTGGCTGGACAACTGGTCCGCCGAGAAGTACGTGGGAACGATCTTCCGCGACTCCGCCGAGGCCGCCCTCGTCGACGTCGCCGCCCTGCGGGTGCTGCGCATCATGCACCAGATAGGCGCCGACGCCCCCGTCTCCGCCTATCTGGAGCACCCGGGCTGGCAGGAGGCCGTGGTGGCCGCCCGCGAGGCCCATGTGATGCTCGCCACCAACGACGGCGAGGACCCCGACACCCCGCCGCGCTCCCTGGACGTGCTCCGCATCATGACCAGATCGGCGTGACCTGCGAAGGGTGTGGCACCCTACGGGAATGACCGCGCCGCAGCCCGCCGAATCCGTACCCGCTGCCTCGGACACCGCCGCCGAGCAGTACGTCCTCACGCTCTCCTGCCCCGACAGGCAGGGCATCGTGCACGCCGTGTCGAGTTACCTCTTCATGACCGGCTGCAACATCGAGGACAGCCAGCAGTTCGGCGACCACGACACCGGTCTCTTCTTCATGCGCGTCCACTTCTCGGCGGACGCCACGGTCACCGTGGACAAGCTGCGCGCCAGCTTCGCCGCGATCGGGGACTCCTTCCGGATGGAGTGGCAGATCCACCGGGCGAGCGACCGGATGCGGATCGTGCTCATGGTCAGCAAGTTCGGCCACTGCCTCAACGACCTGCTGTTCCGCTCCCGCACCGGCGCGCTGCCGGTCGAGATCGTGGCGGTCGTCTCCAACCACACGGACTTCGCCGAGCTCGTCGCCTCGTACGGCGTCCCCTTCCGGCACATCCCCGTGAACAGGGAGAACAAGCCGGAGGCCGAGGCCCAGCTGCTGGAGCTGGTCCGTGGGGAGAACGTCGAACTCGTCGTCTTGGCGCGTTACATGCAGGTGCTCTCGGACGATCTCTGCAAGCAGCTCAGCGGCCGGATCATCAACATCCACCACTCCTTCCTGCCGAGCTTCAAGGGCGCCAAGCCGTACCACCAGGCCCATGCGCGCGGGGTGAAGCTGATCGGCGCGACGGCGCACTACGTGACCGCCGACCTCGACGAGGGGCCGATCATCGAGCAGGAGGTCGAGCGCGTCGGGCACGGCGTCACGCCGGACCAGCTCGTCGCCGTCGGGCGCGACGTGGAGTGCCAGGCGCTGGCCCGCGCCGTCCAGTGGCACGCGGAGCGGCGCATCCTGCTCAACGGCCGCCGTACGGTCGTCTTCCCGTAAGGAATCAGAGCCGGCTGAGGGACGCCGCGGCGCCCAGCACGTCCCGGATCGCCTCGCGGTCGCCCTCCTGGCCCGCCGCGGCTTCCACCGGCAGCACATGACCGGCGACCAGCCGGCAGAACTCAACCCCGTCGAGCGCGACCTGCGCGACCGTGAGGTCGGGGGAGCCGAGGGCCGCCGGAGAGTCCAGCGCGATGTACCAGTCGCCGCCACCGCGGCCCTCGACCTCCAGGTGGAGGGAGCGGCCCGGTGAGCCGGCGGTGACCAGGTGGCGGGCCGGAGCGGCCAGCCCGGCGCGGCGGCGCGCGGCCAGGGTGGCGGGCAGCAGCCGGGCGGCGAGGTCGATCATCCGGTGGAGATGGGCGGCGGCGGGCGGCTCGTAGGGGTAGTCCACCGCGTGCGCGATGTCACCGCCGTGCACCCAGCACTCGAAGGCCCGCTCCAGGAGGGAGTCCTGCAGCGGGAGGGCGAAGCCGCCGTACGGGACGGAGAGCTCCGAGACGCCGCGGCCGGCGAACGACACCGTACGGACGAGGGAGTGGCTCTGGTCACGCCAGGGCTCCCGCACGGTCCGGGTGGGCGGCCTGCGGGCCGCCGACCAGTACGCCTCGGTGCGCGTGGTCGGCGGCAGGGGCTGGTCGCCCTTCCCGAGCGGGTCGTCCAGACCGAGTGCCTTCGAGACCAGGCCGTCGACCGCCATGAGATGGCCGATCACCCCGGCGACCGTGGTCTTGCGGTTCACCTGCCGGTCGTCCTCGAACCACTTCAGCCGGACCGGCGCGTGCCACTCCGAGTCACCGATGTCCCGCAGCAGCGCGTCGAGCCGTGCGGTCTCCGCGTCGTACGGCGCGGCCCACGCCGGCACGGGGATGCGCGCGGGGCGGCGGCCCAGGCAGCCCTCCAGGACCCGGGACCGGAGCATCGGGTTCAGGTCCAGGGTGCCGTCGCTGTGCAGCAGACCCACCGCGTCGCGCAGCCGCAGCGCCTCGTCGGCACAGGGCGCGCACGAGGTGAGGTGCTCCTCGACGGCTGCCGTCTCCTCGGCGGAGCAGGCAGCCAGGGCCCAGGCGCCGAGGAGGGACGTGAGGACCTTGTGGGGCAGCTGCGGAACGGGTGGTTCCGGGGGACCGGGCGGCTTTGGAGGTTCCGGTGGCTCCTGCGGCGCCGAGCCGCCGGGCCGGACCGGCGGCAGCCTCTCCCGGTCGTCCGCGGCAGCCCTCGGCCCCGGTATGCGCCGCTCGACCGGCTGCTCCCCGTCGCGGCCGTCGCCGCCGTGACCGACGCTCATGGCGTCGGCCCGTATCCGGGCGGCGCCGAGCCGGGCGGGGGCGGGGTGTTCGCGGTGGCGAGGAGCTGGAGGCCGAGCCGCAGCCGGCGCCTGGCCTCGTCCCCGGTGACGCCGAGGTCCGCGGCGGCCTGCCGGTAGTCCCGGCGCTGGACGTACGCGAGCTCCAGGGCGGCGCGCAGCGGCGCGGGCATGGAGGCGACGATGTAGTCGGCCCGGGCCGCCGCTGTGGCCTTGAGCACCCGGTGCTCCAGCTCGTCCGCCCGCGCGTCCGCGTCGTGACCCCCGGCCTCGCCGTGGGCGCCGCGGATGCGCTGCACGGACCGGCGGTGCGTGAGCCGCGCCACCCAGGAGCGCATGGAGCCGTGCCTGGGGTCGTACGCGTCGGGGTTCTCCCAGACGTAGCCGAAGACCTCGCGCGTCACCTGGTCCGCGGCGTCCTCGTCGTCCAGCATGCGGTGGGCCTGGCTGTGCACGAGGGCGGCGAACCGGTCGTAGAGCTCACCGAGGGCGGCCGCCTCGCCACGCGCCAGCCGCTGCTGCATCCGGCGGTCCCAGCGCGGTGGTGCGTCCTTCGCCATCCAGCCCCCAGCCCTGTGCCTCTCGTCATGTCGAATGTAGTCGGCGGCCTGGTCCGGGCACGTACCTTTGGGGCAAGTACGTCCCTCAAGTGCCACCGAATGATAAGGAATGCTTCGCCCCTTGCCTTTTCCTGACCGCGTAAACGATCCTGAAGTGATCATTTCTGGATGAATCCTGTGCCAGGCCGGTGGGCGGAAAGGCGTTTCACGAGGCGGGTACGCGGGCAGCCGCGAGGAGGAACGGAAACTTCCGGATCCTCCGGAGCCCCCGGAACGAGAGGCCGAGTCGCGTGACGCTGAAGGTGTACGAGACCGAGCAGGACGCGTGGACGGTGCTGCGGATCCACGGTGAACTCGACCTCGTGAGCTCACCCGTCGTGCGTCAGTCCGTCCACGGGGCGGTGGCCGAGGGCCGGCACGACGTGGTCCTCGACCTCTCCGGAGTCCTCTTCTGCGACTCCAGCGGAGTCGGCGTCCTGATCGCCTCCCGCCGCCTCATGAAGTCCTGCGGCGGCCGGCTGCGGATCGTCCTTCCGGCCCGCGGCGCGGTCGACGGCTCGCACGTCAACAAGGTGCTCGGCGCCCTGGGAGTACGCCGGCTCTTCGAGGTCTACCCCGACTCAAACGCCGCCACCGACGACGAGTCCCAGCCGCTCACCGCCTGACACGCCGGGCCGGGGCGAAATCGTCACACCCCTGCCGACCATCGGTGACACGTGACGCCGCCCGGCGTCGTACGCTCCCCGCATGGACAGCGCAGAGTACGAGCGCAAGATCGCGCACCGCTTCGCCGCCTTCGACCAGGACGGCAACGGCTACATCGATCGCGCCGATTTCAACGCCGCCGCGGCCCGTCTGCTCGCCGAGTTCGGTACGACGGCCCGCTGCGACCGCGGCCAGTCCCTCTACACGGGCGCCGAGGCCTTCTGGCAGGGCATGGCGGGCATCGCCGACGTGGACGGGGACCAGCGCGTCACCCGGGAGGAATTCGTCGGCGGGGCCGTGAAGCGGCTGCGGGACAACCCCGAACGCTTCGCGGAGATCGCGCGCCCCTTCTTGCGCGCGGCGCTCACCGTCGCCGCCGGCAGGGACCCCGAGGGCGCCGGACCCGCCTCGGCGCCGGTCGCCGCGGTGGAGCGCGCCCTGCGGGTGCTGGGCGCCGCGGACGACATCGCGAGCGTCGCGGCCCGGAGCCTGGACACCGACCAGGACGGCCGGATCGCCGAGACGGAGGCGGTCGCCGCCTTCTCCGCGTACTTCACGGTGATCGAGCCCGACGCGTAGCAGCGCGGGCACAACCGGTGCGCGGTCACCGTGATCGCGCGCGACCGTGCGTCAACACGCCCAACGACATGAGCAGTTCGTGCCCTTCCGCGGCCCGGCTCGGGGAGCGCCCCGGCCGGGCCGCTGTGCACCGTCAGGGGTGGTCGTGGCTGACCGGAGGCGTACGGGACGCGCGGGGCGGGTGACGCACCGCATCCGGATCGGGGGTGCGCCGCAGAGGCGGGCTGTCACCGGGCGGAGTCGCGGGCCCGCGCTCGGGTACGCTCCGTTGGATGCGAGTGGTACTGGAACCGGAGGATCCGGGTACGGCCCCTGTGGCCGCCCCGGGCGGTGCGCGGTGCCCTGCTCGTGACCCACGGAGCTGCGACGGGCCTGGCGGGGACTCGGTCCCCGGGGTGCCGCTGCGCTTCTGTTCGACTCTCCGCAGCACGCGTCGCACAGTATGGACCACGCGTACTCCTTCGCGCTGGAATATGCCCGAAGCGCTTGTTGCGGTGACTGTACGTCAACCATGCTGTCTCGCAGTGGAGTCACGTTCCGTGACCCCGAGGAGGCGCTAGGCGATGTGTCCGCCGGTTCGGATGGTGTGAGCGGTGCAGGTGCTTCAGGTTCAGCTGGAGGTCGGGCCGGATCCCGCGGAGGTGGGACGGGCCCGTAGATGGGCGCGGTCGCGGCTGATCGGGTCCGGGATGGAGGACGACGAGCCGCTCGCGGAGACTCTGATCCTGCTGATCTCGGAGCTCGTCACCAACGCGGTGGTCCACACGGGCTGTCCGGCCGTGCTGCGGATGCTCTTCGGCCCGGCGAACCCGGCCGGTTCGGCGGGGACGGTGCGGGTCGAGGTGGCCGACACAAGCTGCCGTCCGCCGCAGCCGCGCCACGCGGAAGGCGAGGACACCAACGGCCGCGGCCTGGAGCTGGTGGACGGTCTGGCGGACCGCTGGGGCTGGCAGCCGGAGGGCGCGGGCAAGCGGATCTGGTGCGAGGTCGACCGGAGCGGCCCGGTGATGGTCCCGGTGATCCAGGAACAGCCCGGCGACCGGGCCAGCGCCTGAGGACACCCGGCCGGGGCGCCGCTCAGCGTCCCGGGACCGCCGAGCGGAACGTCCGCCGGTAGACCGTGGGCGACACCCCCAGCGCGGCCTGCACATGCTGCCGCAGGGAGGTGGCCGTACCGAAGCCCGCGTCCCGTGCCACCTGGTCGACCGACAGACCCGTGGACTCCAGCAGGTGCCGCGCCCGCTCGACCCGCTGCTGCGCGAGCCACTGCCCGGGGCTCACGCCGACCTCCTCGCGGAAGCGGCGGGTGAAGGTGCGCACGCTCATCGACTCCTGCCGCGCCATGTCGCGCAGCAGGATCGGCTGGTCCAGCCGGCCGAGCGCCCAGGTCCGTGCGGCGGTCGTCGTGGCGAGCCCCGCCTCGGGCAGCGGACGCAGGACGAACTGCGCCTGGCCGCCGTCGCGGTGCGGGGGCACGACCGTGCGGCGGGCGATGTCGTTGGCGACGGCGGTGCCGTGGTCGCGGCGCACGATGTGCAGGCAGAGATCGATCCCGGCGGCCACACCGGCCGAGGTCAGGACGTCCCCGTCGTCGATGAAGAGGACGTCCGGGTCGACGCGGACCTTCGGGAAGAGCCGCTGGAAGTGGTCGGCCGACGACCAGTGGGTCGTGGCGGGCCGCCCGTCGAGATACCCGGCGGCGGCGAGGACGTATCCGCCCGTGCAGATGGAGACCATCCGGGCCCCGGGCCTGATGTACGCGAAGGCCGCGGCCAGTTCGTCGGTGAGCCGGCCCTCCTCGTGGACGGGACCGAGTTCGTACGAGGCCGGGACGACGACGGTGTCGGCGGTGGCGAGCGCCTCGGGGCCGTGCTCGGCCAGGATGCTGAAGTCGGCGTCGGTGCGGACCGGGCCCGGCGGGCGCACGGAGCAGGTCACGACGTCGTACAGCCTTTCCTCGGCGCCGGGCGTCTCCGCGCCGCGTGTGCGGCCGAAGATGCGCTGCGGGATGCCCAGTTCGAAGGGGATCACCCCGTCCAGGGCGAGCACGACGACGCGATGGGACATGCGGACTCCTGCTCTCCCGCGGAGAGTCTCCCGCGGATTGGGTGCGGCCGTCTCCGGCCTGATAAACGTAACGGCCATGAAGGAGAAGCCGGCCGTCCGCGCGTCCATTCCCCGGGCCGCCGCCGTCCGCGCGGGGGCCGCCGCTGCCGCGCTCGTGACCGTGGCGGCGGGGCTCGGCGTGCGCTCGGCTGCGAGCGGGGACGTGGCGAAGTACGCGGGCGACGCGCTCTACACCGTACTGATCCACGCCCTGGTGGTCCTCCTCGTGCCCCGCGTGCGGCCGCCGGTGGCCGCGGGCGCCGCGCTGGCCTTCAGCTGGGCGGTGGAACTGGCCCAGCTCACCGGCGTACCGGCCGAGTTGGGCCGGCGGAGCGCCGCTGCACGGCTGGTGCTCGGCTCGACGTTCAACGCCCCGGATCTCCTGTGGTACGGGGTGGGCGCGGCCCTGGCCTGGGCCGTCCAGAGCGGTTTGCGGGCCCGCTCCTGACCCGGTGGCCCGATTCCTGCGATGAGTGGCCTCCCGGCCACTCGTCCGGGGGTGGCCGCCGGCCGGATGCTGGGCGGCGTGACCCCGACAACCGACAGCGTGACGTTCGAGCACGCCCCTCGCCGACGCTCCCGCCCGCGGATCCACCGCGCCTGGATCGTCGCCGCCGTCACCTTCGTGACGATCATCGGCGGCGCGGCCTTCAACTCCCTGCCCGGCCTCCTCATCGGGCCCCTCAACGAGGACTTCGGCTGGACGTACGGCGAGATCGGTTTCGCGGTCTCCCTCGACATGGCGCTGTACGGCCTGTCCGCGCCGTTCGCGGCGGCGCTGATGGACCGGTTCGGTATCCGCCGGGTCGTGGTGGTCGCGCTCAGCACGGTCGCGACCGGGGCGCTGGCGAGCGTCTGGATGACGGCGTCCTGGCAGCTGATGCTCTACTGGGGCCTGCTCGTCGGGCTGGGCACCGGTTCGATGGCGATGGCGTTCTCGGCGACCGTCACCAACCGCTGGTTCGTGGCCAGGCGTGGTCTGGTGACCGGAATCCTGACCGCGGCCGGCGCCTCCGGCCAGCTGGTCTTCCTGCCGCTGTGCGCCTGGATCGTCGACAGGCACGGCTGGCAGCCGGCCTCGGTGACGGTGGCGCTCGCGGCGCTCGTCGTCGTCCCGTTCGTCTGGCTCCTGATGCGCGACCACCCGGCCGACGTGGGCCTCGCCCCGTACGGCGGCACGTATGTGGAGAAGCCGGCACCCGCCACGGGCGCCGCGGCCCGCACCGTACGCGTCCTGTTCGAGGCGGCCCGCACGGGCCCGTTCTGGCTGCTGGCCGGCTCGTTCGCGATCTGCGGCGCCTCCACGAACGGCCTGATCCGCACCCACTTCGTGCCCTCGGCCCACGACCACGGCATGGAGATCACCGCGGCGGCCTCGCTGCTGGCCGCCATCGGTGTCTTCGACATCATCGGCACGATCTTCAGCGGCTGGCTCACGGACCGCTTCGACGCCCGCAGGCTGCTGGCCGTCTACTACGCCCTGCGCGGGATCTCGCTGCTGTTCCTGCCGATGCTGATGGCGCCGACGGTGCGGCCGTCGATGGTCTTCTTCATCGTCTTCTACGGACTGGACTGGGTCGCGACGGTCCCGCCGACGCTGGCCCTGTGCCGGGAGCAGTACGGCGATGACAGTGCGATCGTCTTCGGATGGGTCCTGGCCTCGCACCAGGTCGGGGCGGCCCTGGTGGCGTTCCTCGGCGGCGTGGCCCGGGACGTGACCGGCTCATACGATCTGGTCTGGTACGCCGCGGGGGCCCTCTGCGCGTCGGCGGCCCTGATGGCCCTGGTGATCCGGCGCAAGCGGACGGACCCGGTGCCGGCGGCCGTCCGCTGAGGGGCGGCGGTCAGCCGGTCCTCGCCACGCGGGCGGCGATCTTCCGCGCGTCCAGCGCCATCTCCCGGAGCATCCCGCTGATCGGGTTGGTGAAGCCCGTGAAGTAGAGGCCCGGTGCTCCGGCCGGGGTGCGGGCACCGTGCGCCACAGGCCGGCCCCGCGCGTCCAGTACGCCGAGGTGGCCGACCAGGTCCTCCAGGGCGCGCTCGTATCCGGTGGCCGCGATCACGGCGTCCGGGGTGATGCGGGTGCCGTCGGACAGTGCCACGGCGTCCCCTTCGAACGACTCGACCGCTGCCACCGGCACCACCCGGCCGCGCCTCACCGCGTCGATCAGCCCGACGTCCTGGACGGGGATCGCACCCTCCTTGACCCGGGAGTACAGGCCGGTGTCCGGGCGGGGGAGGCCCTGGGCCGCCAGATCGGGGACGGAGACGCGGCACAGCACGCTCCCCGCCCGGTCGACGAGTCCGACCGGCAGCCTGCGGACGAGGACGGCGGTGGCCTGGGCGGGCCAGCCCGCCGTGGAGCGGCGCACGATGTGCGGGGCCGTGCGGACCGCGATCCGCACCCGGGACGCACCGCCCTCGACCAGGTCGACGGCGATCTCCGCGCCCGTGTTGCCGATGCCGACGACGAGGACGTCCTTGCCGGCGTACGGGGCCGGGCCGCGGTAGCGTGCGGCGTGCGCCAGTTCGCCGGTGAAGTCCTCGCGCCCCGGCCACGGCGGGATCCGCGGGGTGTGGTTGAAGCCGGTGGCCACCACCACCGCCCGTCCGGTGAGCACCCGGCCGCCGGTCGCGCTCAGCTGCCAGCCCGTGCCGTCGGCGGTCCGCTCGATCCGGGAGACCTCGACGCCCGTCACCACCTCCAGCTCGTGGTGCTCGGCGTACTTCTCCAGGTAGCGCACCATGTCGTCGCGCGACACCCAGCGCCCGAACCGGCGGGGCATCGCCAGCCCCGGGAGCGCCGACCAGCGCCGGGTCGTGTGGAGGTGCAGCCGGTCGTAGTGGTTGCGCCAGGACGTCCCGACGCCGCCGGACCTCTCCAGCACCACCGCTCGTACGCCCTGCTCCCGCAGGGCCGCCGCGGCGGCGAGGCCGCCCGGGCCGCCGCCGATCACATAGACCGGCCGGCCGTCGGTGCGGTCGACGGGGGCGGGCGGGGCTTCACCGGGGGCGGGGGTCGATTCGGGCATGGTCCGGAGCGTAATAGGACATGGACATGATGGGTCCCGGTCCGGACGGGAATCGGTTGCGAAATGATCACGAGCCGTGGCGGCGGCCCTCACAGCCCCGGAGCGCCCCACACCGGGAACCAGCGTGAGAGGTCCCCCTCGACCCGGAGGTCGTCGCCGAGCGTGGCACGCACCTGGAGTTCCAGCTGGTTGTCGCGCTTCTCGCCGCCGCCGGGTGCCGGGGCGAAGGGGTAGAACGTCCCCCGCTTGTAGAGGTAGACCAGCGCCAGCGCACGCCCCTCCGCGTTCCGGAACCCGATCATCGAGCAGAGCAGATGGGGGCCGAAGCCGCCGTCCTGGAGCAGGGTGTTGACCGCGTGCAGGTCGTTGACCAGGGCGGCCATGCCGTCGGCACCGGGCTCCCGGCGGGCGAGCAGCCAGGTGTAGCCGTAGGGGTCCCGGCTGAACTCGACCGGGACCCCGCCCCGCCCGGTGTCCGCGTCGAGCAGCTCCCGGACGTCCTGCTGGATACGGGCGAACGTGCCGCCCTCCACCCCGGCGAAGCACACGGACCCGAGCCCGGTCGGCGTGAAACCGGTGCCGGCCTGGAGGGTGAGCGCGGCCGACGGCACGGCGAAGAGCTGGTCGAGGTCGGGGCGGACCGGTTTGCTGCGGCCCAGGATGCTGTCGAGCAGGCCCACGGAAGCTCCTCAGGGGTGGGACAGGCCCGCGGAGATGCGGGCCAGCTGGTCCAGACGCTGTTCGAGGGTCGGGTGGGAGGAGAGCAGCCGGCCCAGGCTCTCCTCGGCGGCGAACGCGGGCACGAAGTAGAAGGCGTTGTACGGCTCCGCCTTCCGCAGGTCCTCCGTCGGGATCCTGGCCATCTGTCCGCTCACCTTGGTGAGGGCGGAGGCCAGCGCCGAGGGCCGCCCGGTGAGCAGGGCGGCCGTACGGTCGGCGGAGAGCTCGCGGTAGCGGGAGAGCAGCCGGGTCAGCAGGAAGCTCAGGGCGTACACCACCGCGCTGATCAGCGGGATGAGCATGAGGATGACGCCCGCGGGGTCGTTGCCCCGGCTGTTGCGGGCGAAGCCGCCCCACAGGGCGACCCGGGTGACGATGCCGGCGAGGACCCCGAGGAACGACGCGATGGTCATCACGGCCACGTCGCGGTGCGCCACGTGCGACATCTCGTGGGCCAGGACGCCTTCGAGTTCCTCGGGCTCCAGTCTGCGCAGCAGGCCGGTCGTGGCGCAGACCAGGGCGGTCCTCTCGCTGCGGCCGGTCGCGAAGGCGTTCGGGACGTCGCTCGGCGCAATGGCCACCCGGGGCTTCGGCATGTCGGCGAGGGCGCAGATCCGGTCGATCGCGCCGTGCAGCGCCGGCGCCTCCTGCGGGGCGACCTCCCTGGCGCCCATGCCGTACGCCGCGATGCGGTCGCTGAACCAGAACTGGGCGACGAACATTCCGCCCGTGATGACCAGGACGACCGGCCAGGAGCCGCGCAGGGCCGCGAGCAGTATGCCCACGAGGACCACGTACAGCAGGCCGATGAAGAACATCGTGCCCACCATGCGGGTGGTCAGACCCCGGTCCGGGGCGTAACGGGAACGCGTGTGCGCCATGGGTGCCTCCAGCAGCTCACCTGCCTCCCATAGTGCCCCTTTCCGGCAGGAACCGTATGAAGAGTGCTCAGGGCCAGAGGAGCTCGCGGGTCCAGCCCGCCCCGTCCCGGCGGTAGCGCAGCCGCACGTGCCGGCGGCGGCCGTCGCCCTGGAAGAACTCCACCTCCCGGGGCTCGACGACATACCTCGTCCAGGTCTCCGCCTCGGCCTCCGGTTCCGCCCGCGCCCGCTCCCAGGCCGCCTCGGAGGCCCGTACGAGGTCCTCGTGGGCGGGCAGCACCTCGCTCTGCGAGCCGGTCAGCGCGGCGGCCAGCGCGCCGGTGGACCGTGCGTGCAGGTCGGCCCGGCTCTCCTCCCGGCTCGCGGGGGCGGCCGCGCCGCGGACGCGCACCTGGCGGCCCTGCGCGGGCCAGTAGAAGCCGAGCGCCGCGTACGGCCGGGCGGCGAGCTGCCGGCCCTTGGCGCTGGTGGCGTGCGTCGCGAAGTGCCAGCCGCGCTCGTCCGCGTCGTGCAGCATCAGCGTGCGTACGTCGGGCAGGCCCTCCGCGTCCGCCGTCGCCAGGGTCATGGTGTGCGGCTCGCTCTGCCCGGCGGCCACCGCTTCGGCGAACCAGGTGCGGAAGAGGGGGAGGGGTGCGGCGGGCGCGGCGGACGGGTCGAAGCCGGGCAGGGGCACGTCCCAGACGCGCTGCGCGTGGAGCAGGTCGCGGAAGTCCTTCTGTGCATCGCTCATGGGCCCATTCCACAGCGTCCCGCGCCGGTGCGGAAACGCCGACGGCGGACCACAGGGGGTGGTCCGCCGTCGGTGAGACAGGACGTGGGGAGCCGCGAAGGGCGCGGCGCCCGGCGTGTGCGGGGGAGGCGGAGCTGCCCGGGCCTACCTGACCGGCTTCTTGCCGGTGATGCCCAGGTGTACCAACAGGGCGAGGGTGGGCCGGACTTCGGCCTGCTTGACGCCCCAGGTGGAGAAGCTCTTCTGGTGCGAGGCGACCCCCGCCATCATGACGACCAGGGAGCCCGCCACCGCGCCGGGGCTGACGTCCTTGTCCACCTTGCCCTTGGACTGGAGCTCCTTGACCGAGTCCGTCAGGGAGTTGGTGACGGAGCTCAGGACCTTCATGCGGATCTTGTAGAACCGCTTGTCGCCCTCGGCCGCGCCGAGCTCGACGACGCGGAGGATCGCGTCATGGCGCCGCCAGAAGTCGAGGAATCCCTCGACGAGTTCCTCGGAGGCCTGCCAGCCGGCCTTGCCGACCCAGGAGCGGTCACCGACCAGTTCGGTCAGTCCGGCACCTTCCTTGGCCATTTCCTCGGCGAGTTCGAGAACGGCGCCCTCGACGTCGGGGAAATACTGGTAGAAAGTCGCGGGTGAAGTCCCCGCCTTCCGTGCGACGTCGATGACTTTGACGTCCCGGTACGGCGAGGAGCTGAGCATCTCGCTGAGGCAGTCGAGCAGCTTCTGCCGCGTCGCCTGACCTCGCCGACCAGCCACGCGGCCGTCGACGGTGCGTACTTGTCCTGTCATGCCGTCAGCTTACCGAGGGGTGATCCGGGCGCGATCTGACCGACTGCAAATGGGGAACGACCCAGTGCGGGCGGGGTGAACAGAGCAATTCCGGGAGCGGCGTGATCCATTTTCCGTGCGGTCTCACCTGTTTATGGAATTGCTCCTCGATCCCGCGCGGCGGGGGTCCGGTGCGATGTTGTTATCAACAGCCTGTGGATAACTTCGGTGGACAACCCTGTCCACGCGGGTCGCAGAACCTTCACGATCCGGGCAAAGGTTCTATTCACCCCCTCGGGGCGCGCTGGAAGGCCCTCGACGCTACGTTGAGTGTGACGGGCGTCACGGCGATCCATGTGAAGGAAGGACCCGGGCCATGGCCGTATTCGCGCACTCCGCGCCGTGCTGGGTGGACGTGCAGCTCTCCGACCTGGAGGCCGGCAAGCGCTTCTACGGAGGGCTCTTCGGCTGGACCTTCCGGGCGGGTGACGGCATGCCCTTCGCGGATGCGTACAGCGAAGGCGAGCTCGTCGCCGCGCTCGCGGCCAAGCGGGACGGCCGCCTGCCCACGACCTGGGGCGTCTACTTCTCGACCGACGACATCCGCGCCACCGTGGCCCTGGTCAGGAAGGCGGGCGGCCAGGTGATCACCGATCCGGTGCGGGCCGGTGGGGCCGGGGTCCTCGCCCAGGCGGCCGACCCGGGCGGCGCGGTCTTCGGCCTCTGGCAGGCGGGGGAGCGCGCGGGTTTCGAGAAGCAGAACAGGCCGGCGGCCTTCTGCTGGACCGAGGTCTACACCCGGCAGCCGGAGCGCGTGGACGCCTTCTACGAAGAGGTCTTCGGCTTCCGGGGGACGGACATCGAACTGCCGGGTGAGACGGGGGCGGCCGAGCCGTTCCGCGTCTGGTCCCCGGCCGGGACCGAGCCCGGCGAGGACACCGCCGTCGGCGGACGCGCGGTCCTCACGGACGCGTTCCCCGCGATGCTGCCCAGCTACTTCCTCAGCTACTTCGCCGTCGTCGACTGCGACGGCACCGCCGATGCCGCCGTGCGACTCGGTGGCCGGATCACGGCCCCTCCCCTGGACATCCCGTACGGGCGCATGGCGGTCCTCCAGGACGATCAGGGTGCGGCTTTCGCCGTGCTCCAGCCGACCGAGCTGTTGCCGTAGCCCTTTCGGGAGGTGTCCTGAAAGGGATGGAGTGCCACACAACACTCCGTTCCGCCCCCGGGTTCGCAACCGGGCCCCGAGCCAGGAAGAATCAGGGTGCGCACCGCCAAGTGGTGCCCAGTGGTGAGACGCTGCACAGGGCGGGATTTCGCGGGCTTCTGTTCCTGAGGTCCGTACGGGGAGGTGGCAGGCAAGTGGAGCAGCTGACGCAGCATGACCCGAGGCGGATCGGCCCGTTCGAGGTGCTGGGACGGCTCGGGGCCGGCGGCATGGGGCTGGTCTATCTGGCGCGGTCGGCGTCGGGCCGACGGGTGGCGATCAAGACGGTCCGTACGGAACTGGCCGAGGACCAGCTGTTCCGGGTCCGCTTCACGCGTGAGGTGGAGGCCGCTCGCGCGGTCAGCGGTTTCTACACCGCCGCGGTGGTCGACGCCGACCCGAGGGCGGCCGTGCCCTGGCTCGCCACCGCCTACGTCCCCGCCCCCTCCCTCGAGGAGATAGTGAATGAGTGCGGGCCGATGCCGACGCAGGCCGTGCGCTGGCTGGCCGCCGGGATCGCCGAGGCCCTGCAGTCGATCCACGGGGCGGGTCTCGTCCACCGCGACCTGAAGCCGTCCAACGTCCTGGTCGTCGAGGACGGACCGCGGGTGATCGACTTCGGTATCGCGTCCGGCGTCTCCAACACCCGGCTGACCATGACGAACGTCGCGGTGGGGACGCCCGCGTACATGTCTCCGGAGCAGGCCCGCGACTCGCGCAGTGTGACGGGTGCCAGCGACGTGTTCTCGCTCGGCTCGACCCTCGTCTTCGCGGCGACGGGACACGCGCCCTTCCACGGGGCGAATCCGGTCGAGACCGTGTTCATGCTGCTGCGGGAGGGTCCGGACACCGAGGGGCTGCCCGACGACCTGCGCCCGCTCATCGAGTCCTGCATGCAGATGGACGCGGCCCGCCGGCCCAGCCCCGCCGACCTGCAGTCGCAGCTGGCCCCGCATCTGTTCGCCTCCGGCGGCGACGACAGCGGCACGGCGTCGGCCTGGCTGCCGGCAGCCGCGACCGCGATGATCGAGCAGCGCCGCGGCGGTGGCCGTGCCGTGGCCGTCGCACCCGCGCCCGTGGTCGTGCCGCCGCCCCCGTCGCAGCCGCCGCCCGGCGCCGACCGGTACGAGGCGTGGCGCGGCGGCGGCGATCTGCGGACCGCGCCGGCCCCCGCGCCGGTGTCGGCGCCCGCACCCGACGGCGGCCCCGTGCGGCTGCCCAACGCCAAGGTGCCGATCGGTCCCGGGCCCCGCCCCGTGGACGTACGGGGCCCCGCGGCCGCGCACGCCGACCCGGCCACCGGGTGGGTCCGGGCGCCCGGGCAGACGTCGGCCGTGCCGGTCGCTCCGGTGCCCGCCCCGACCCAGGCCCCGGACGCGGCACCAGCCGCGCCGGACCGCTGGCGGCCGTGGCGGTTCCGTATGTCGAACGACGTGTGGGGCACGCCCGTCGTGGTGGGCGACCTGCTCTATGTGACGTCCTTCGAGGTCCACGCCCTGGACGTGGGCAACGGCCGCCGCCAGTTCAAGACCCGCGACGTCGCCTGGTCGATGGCGGTCGACGGCGGCCGGATCCACGCCTCGGACGGCCCGTCCCTGTACGCCCTGGACGCGGCGACCGGCACCGAGCGGTGGCGGCTGCGGACCGACGCCTGGGTGTACGCCCTGAAGGCCGACCGGGGAACCGTGCTCACCGCGACGCGAGGCGGCGGCGTACAGGCGTGGGAGGCGTCCGGCGGCGAGAAGCTGTGGGAGACCTCCGGGGTCCAGACGGACTTCGAGACGCCGGAGGCGGGCCCCGTCCTCCACGACGGCACGGTGTTCCTGTGGCAGGACGCCCGGCTGCGCGCCGTCGACGCGCGCACCGGCACGGAGCGGTGGTCGTACCCCATCGGCGACGCCGCCTCCTGCGGCGGGGTCCCGGTCCGGGTCACGCCCGCGCCCGACGGCTTCGTGTACGTCGCGGCGGGGACCCGGGTGCTGGCGGTGGACACGGTCTCGGGCCGGGTGCGCTGGCACTTCGAGTCACCGGCCGCCTTCCTCTCCCCGCCCGCCTTCGCGCCGGGACCGGCGGTCACCGGCGGCGGGGTGTACCTCGCCGACTACCTCGGCACGGTGTACGCCCTGGACGCGTCCACCGGCAAGGACCGGTGGCGGATCGCGACGGAGGCCCGGCAGTCCATCGAGCCCGTGCTGGTCACGGCGGGCAACGTGCACGTCGGCAGCGGCAGCGCGCTCTACACCCTGGACGCGGTGACCGGCACCCCGAAGTGGCGTTTCGCGGCCGGCGGCGACGTCGTCGGCGCACCGGTGGTCGCGGACGGCCGGGTCCACTTCGGCTCGGCGGACCACGTCCTCTACACCCTGGACGCGGCAGGCGGCCAGCTCCGCTGGAAGCTGGCCACGGGCGGCGAGATCACGGGCTCCCCGGTGGCACAGGCGGGCGTCGTGTACGCGTGCAGCAAGGACCGCTGCGTGTACGCCCTGGACGCCCTCAAGGGCACCGGGACGGGGAACAGGGCCCGCGCCTGACGCCTCAGGGGTGGGGCGGGTGATACCGGTCCCGGTCCTGCTGGTCCCCCTCGTCGGGGTGCTGGACGGGGTACGGGGCGGTGTCCTCGTCGGCGGGGGACGCCCGGTGCCGGCCCGGCCCGGTGTACGGATCCGCCTCGGGCTCCGGCCCGGGAGACGTGTACGCGGCCGGGCCCGGCTCCTGCGTCGGCGGCCAGGTGTCCGGGCGGTCGTCCGGCGGCACGGGATACGGCTCGGAGGTACGCCTCGTCCGTGCCGCCGACCGATGCCGCCCCGACATCAGCAGTGCGCCCAGCAGGAGCAGGAGACCGCCCGCCAGCGCCTGCGCCACGCCCCACCCCAGCCCGTTGCCGTCACCGTCGACCGTGAGGCCGCCCGCCTCCTGGCCCTGCCGGACCATCCACAACACGGTGAAGCCGATCACGATCAGGCCTGCGAGGGCCACGACCCAGCGCGAGCGGAACACGACCCCGACGAGGGTGACCAGGGCGGCGAAGAGGAACGGCAGCAGGATCGAGCCCATCACGGACGACGAGACGCCGCTGATGCCGTCGAACAGGTCCTGGATGCGGTAGTCCCGACCGGGACGGCCGTCGAACCAGCTGTGGAAGGGACTCTGCACGGCCGCCGCCGCCCCCACCAGCGCGACGACGGAGCCGAGGACATTGCGGATCATCGACAGCCTCCCGGGCCAAGGCGCACGGCTGTGCGCACCGCTCCCCGCGCTCGACGCTACGCCCGGCCGACGCCCCCTGCCATCGGAGACGACGGAGGCGATGACGAGACCGTGACAGGGTCATGACGGAACCATGGGTGAGCGCCCGGGATGCTGTGCGTTACGGTGTCGCGCGGCCGTGCGACGGCCGGGAAGCCGACTACAGCAAGGGGGGCTGCGTCGATGATGCGGCGACAGATGAGGTTCGCGGCGGTACTGGTCGTGGTGGTGCTCGCGCTCACCGGGTTCTCCACGTCCAGCAGCGGCGGCAAGAGCGGGAAGAGCCGCAGCGGTGGCGGCTCGGACGGGGGCGGCTGCTCCAGCTCGAAGAAGAGCAACGGCAGCTACCACGACTACGACGACGACGACTACGACAGCTCGTCGAGTTCGTCCGGCGGCTCCACGTACGAGTCGGCCACTCCCGCCTCGGAGTCCCCCTCCCTGCGTGTCATCCGCTGCGCCCAGCCCAAGAAGGGCAAGCGCAGGGCGTACACCGCCTCGTCGGTCGAGATCCGCTCGACGACGACGGAGGCGCACACGTACGAGGTGGACGTGACGTTCCTCGACGCCAAGGGTCTGACCGTCGACACGGGCGAGGCCGACATCGATCTCGAGCCCGGCGAGAAGCAGATCATCTCGGTCCCCATGGACAGCCCGCGCTCGGTCTCCCGTGTGAAGCGCTGCCAGGTGACGACGGAGCTGCGCTACTGACGGCGCGTACGGCACGCATGCCATGGAGAGTACGGAGGAGGGCCCGAGCCGACCGGCTCGGGCCCTCCTCCGTGTACGTCCGTGTGCGCGGACATGCCGCGGCCGCGACGGCTCCCCCTCCGCGCCGCCGCGGCCGCTCCCCCGTCCCGGCGGCCTCAGCGAAGGTCGCCCCCGGTCATGTGACTGTCCAGAGTGGTGATCTCGGGCTCGCCCGTCATGTGGCTGTCCGTCGGCTTGATCGCGGGCTCGCCCGTCATGTGGCTGTCCGTCGGCTTGACGTCCCCCACCGAGTCGGCCTTCGGGACCTCGGGCTTCTTGACGTCGCTCATGTGAACTCCGTTTTCCGGTGCATGGATTGGCGGCAAAGCCCGCCCGGCTGTTCCCCCGTGGACTGCCGGGCGGGCTGTTCAGAGCCGTTCACCTTAGTGCGCGGTCCGACCGTCGAATCGTCTGCCCCCCGACGCGACGCTCCGACAGGAACCAGAGTGCAGGGCAGTGATAAACGAACGATGAACGGGGCTGTCAGCGACCGGTGGGCGCCGGAGCGGGCGACAGCAGGAGGCGGACGGCGTCCGCCTCGGGAGCCTTCAGCTGTTCGAGGGTCGACAGTGCCTCGTGCCAGCACACCTTCGCCCGGTCGACCTGCCCGATCCGCATCAGCGCCTTGCCCAGCACGGTCAGGATGTTGGCGCGCCGCCACTCACCACCTATGTGGAGAAGGACCGCGAGTGCCTGCTCGGACAAGGCCGCGGCCTCGCCGGGACGTCGGGCGTCGAGGTGGACCTCCGCCAGCCGGAAGAGCGTCATGCCCTCCCACAGCCGCTGACGGCTCTCCCGGAAGACGGCGAGCGCCTCCTGCAGTCTCTCCTGGGCTTCGTCCTGGCGGCCCGCGCGTGCGAGCGCGAGTCCGAGCGCGTACCGTCCGTTGGCCAGGCGCAGTGTGAGTCCCAGACGGTTGTAGAGAGCGACCCCTTCGCCGGCGAGCTGCACCGCGCTGTCCGTGTGACCGATGGCGAGCTGGATCCGCGAGAGGTTGCAGAGCGCGCTGGCTTCACCGGGCCGGTTCCCGTCGGCCCGGAACGCGGCGATGGTCTGCTGCAGGAGAGGCTCCGCCTCACCGAGCCGGTTCTGGTAACCCGCGATGATCCCGAGCTCGTTCGGGGCGTTGCAGTGCGTCCAGACGTCATCGATCTCCGGCGCCAGCAGCAGGGCGCGGCGCGCCTCGTCCTCCGCCTGTCCGAAGCGGCCGGCGATGCTGTGCACCTGAGCGAGGGTCGTGCGCGCACGCGCCTCGGAACGCGGATCCCGCGCCGCGACGGCGGCGTCTCTCACCGCGATGGCCGCGGACTCGAACTGGCGGGAGTTGGCGCCCGACTCCGCGAGGTCCTTGGCCGCCAGCATGAGATCGACGCCGCGCCGGACCCTCCCCGACACAGCCGCCTGCCGCGCGCAGGCCAGGAGCGAACCCGCCTCGGTGTAGAGCCAGTCCAGTGCGGTCCGCTGCTCGGCGAATCCGAGGCCGGGGTAGTCGGTGGCGTCCAGGTGATCGACCGTCCGGTCCCCCGGCCGCTCCAGCGCGTACACCCCCGCCGCCGTGGCCAGGTAGAAGTCCAGCAGCCGTGACAGCGCCAGCTCCCGTCCCGACGCCGGGTGTTCGTCGCGCTCCGCGCATGCACGCGCGTAGAGCCGCACCAGGTCGTGGTAGCGGTAGCGGCCCGGGGCGGCGGACTCCAGGAGGCTGGTGTCGACCAGGGTCTCCAGGAGGTCCTCCGCCGTGTGGGGGTCGAGGTCGAGGAGGGCGGCCGCCGCGGCGAGGGAGATGTCCGGGCCGTCCGCCAGGCCCAGGAGGCGGAAGGCGCGGGCCTGGGCCGGTTCCAGCTGGCCGTAGCCGAGCTCGAAGGTGGCCTTCACCGCGAGGTCGCCCGCCTGGAGTTCGTCGAGGCGGCGGCGTTCGTCGGCGAGCTTCGCGGCCAGGACCGACACCGTCCAGGTGCGGCGGGCGGCCAGCCGGGAGGCGGCGATGCGGATGGCCAGCGGCAGGAAGCCGCACGCGGCCACCACGTCCAGGGCCGCTTCGCGCTCCGACCGGACGCGTTCGTCGCCGACGATGCGGGTGAAGAGCTGCAGGGCCTCCTCGGGGGACATCACGTCCAGGTCCACGAGGTGCGCACCGGCCAGGTCGACCATGCGTACGCGGCTGGTGACCAGGGCCGCGCAGCCCTCCGTGCCGGGGAGCAGGGGCCGGATCTGGGCCGCGTCGTGGGCGTTGTCGAGCAGGACCAGGATGCGGCGGCCGTCCAGCGTGGAGCGGTAGAGCGCGGACCGCTCGTCCAGGGAGTCCGGGATCGCGGAGTCGGGTGTGCCCAGGGCGCGCAGGAACGCGCCGAGGACGGTCTCGGGTTCGGCGGCCCGCGCGCCCGCGCCCTGGAGGTCGACGTACAGCTGTCCGTCCGGGAAGTGCGGGCGGGCCAGGTGGGCGAGGTGCACGGCGAGGGTCGTCTTGCCGACGCCGCCGATGCCGGCGAGCGCGGAGACCGCCATCACGGAGCCCTCGGCGGTCGCCAGCCGGGCGCCCAGCTCGCGTACGAACGCGGCGCGGCCCGTGAAGTCCGGGACCGTGGCAGGGAGCTGGGCCGGGCGGACGGCGGCGGTGACGGGCGCCGGCTCGTCCTCGGGGCGGGCCAGCTCCTCGTCGGCCCGGAGGATCCGCTGCTGGAGCTGGGCGAGTTCGGGGCGCGGGTCCACGCCCAGCTCCTCCGCGAGGAGGCGGCGGGTGTCGGCGTACACCGCGAGGGCCTCGGCCTGCCGGCCGCTGCGGTAGAGCGCGACCATCAGCAGTTCGCGCAGCCGTTCGCGCAGCGGATGGGCCGCTGTGAGGGCGGTGAGTTCGGAGACCGCCGCCGCGTGGCAGCCGGCCTCCAGGTCCAGGTCCAGCCGGGTCTCGGTGAGCTGGAGGCGCCACTCCTCCAGGCTGGTCCGCTGGTTCTCCGCGTACGGGCCGGGCAGGGAGGCGAGCGCCTCGCCGTCCCAGAGTCCGAGCAGCTTGTTGATCAGGGCGCGGGCCTGACCGCGGTCCCCTCCGCCGCGTGCCTTCTCCGCCTCCGACGCCAGGTCCTGAGCCAGCGTGAGGTCGAGCGCCTCGCGCGGGACCCGGACCGCGTAGCCCCCGGACTCGCTGACCAGGGTGTCCTGGCCCAGGGTCTTGCGGAGCCGGGAGGCGTACGTCCGTACGGTGGCCAGCGCCTGGGACGGGGGGTCGTCGCCCCACAGGGCGTCGATGAGTTCGCCGGCGGTGGCGGTGCGGCCGTCGCGCAGGAGGAGGGCCGCCAGCAGGGCACGCTGCTGCGGGGACCCGGACGGCAGGAGCTCGCTGCCGCGCCAGGCGCGTACCGGGCCGAGTACGGTGAAGCGCAGTGCGGTGCCGGCCGGCCGTTCCCGTGGAGCGCGCTGCTCCGGAACGCGCACACCGGGTCCGTTGTCGCGGTCCATGATGCCCCCTGTCCTGCTTGCCCCGCCGGTCCTGCCGATCGATCCCGCTCTGCTTCATACCGTTGGTATCGCGGTCAACAGTCTGCCTTGTTATGGGCGGGCTCGTCAGTATCGGGTGGTGCTCTGCACAGGCCCTCGACAATGAATGGGGGGCGAGGAGCTGTGCGGGTGGTGAGGCCGGGTCACGGGCCGAGGGGCGGCTGGAGGTCTGTGGCCCTTTTGCCGGGGTTTCTCCCGGCACTCCGCCGTGGCCTCGAGGGTGTGACCGTCGGGACGTCGCGCCTCGAACGCGGAAAAAGGCAGGAGCCCCGTTCCTCCGCCGGAGCGGGGGAGCGGGGCTCCTTGGGTACTGCTCACTCGGCCGCGATCGGCCGACCCGGGCAACTAGGCCGGGGTGACGTTCTCAGCCTGCGGACCCTTGGGTCCCTGAGTGACGTCGAAGTTCACGACCTGGTTCTCCTCGAGGGAGCGGAACCCGGACGCGTTGATCGCGGAGTAGTGGACGAAGACATCCGGGCCGCCGCCGTCCTGGGCGATGAAGCCGAAGCCCTTTTCAGCGTTGAACCACTTGACGGTTCCGGTAGCCATAAGCCCTCCTTGGGCCAAAGGGTTGCCCTGCTCCAGAACCTGCAAACAAGTCTGAAAACTACAAAAGCCTGCGGGTTACATGCTCCGCAGGCTCTGTACTGCAAGGGAAACCAAACTGCAACTTGCGGCGAGCCTAGCACGCACTCTGCGGGGAGCGGTAGAGGGAAAGATCACTTCACCCGGATGTTTGATTGGGCCGTCGGAGAGCTGACGGACAGCCCCCGCGGAGCACTCCGGGAGCCCCGATGGTGCCGGCCGGGAGGGGCGGGTCTAGCCTCGCGATGTGGACAATTCAACCGTCTCTCCCGCAGAAGGCGACGACCGTCGCAGCAGGCCGCGCGTCGGCCACATCCAGTTCCTGAACTGCCTCCCCCTCTACTGGGGCCTGGCGCGGACCGGAACCCTGCTCGACCTGGAGCTCTCCAAGGACACCCCGGAGAGACTCAGTGAGCAGCTGGTCAGGGGGGACCTCGACATCGGTCCCGTCACCCTGGTCGAGTTCCTGCGCAACGCCGACGACCTGGTCGCCCTCCCCGACATCGCCGTCGGCTGCGACGGCCCCGTCATGTCGTGCGTGATCGTGTCCCAGCTGCCCCTGGAGCAGCTGGACGGGGCCCGGGTGGCACTCGGCTCGACCTCGCGCACCTCCGTACGGCTGGCCCAGCTGTTGCTCTCCGAGCGGTACGGCGTCGCCCCCGACTACTACACCTGCCCGCCGGACCTCGGCCTGATGATGCAGGAGGCCGACGCCGCCGTCCTCATCGGCGACGCCGCGCTGCGCGCGAACCTGCACGACGCCCCCAGGCTCGGGCTGCAGGTCCACGACCTGGGCCAGATGTGGAAGGAGTGGACGGGGCTGCCGTTCGTCTTCGCCGTCTGGGCCGCCCGCAAGGACTACCTCGCCTCGCACCCGGACTACGTGGAGAAGGTGCACGAGGCGTTCCTGGCCTCCCGCGACGTCTCGCTGGAGGAGGTCACCAAGGTGGCCGAGCAGGCCGCGCGCTGGGAGTCCTTCGACGCCGAGGTGCTGGAGCGCTACTTCACCACCCTGGACTTCCGCTTCGGCCCGGACCAGCTGGCGGGCGTGCGCGAGTTCGCCCGGCGTACCGGTCCGACGACCGGCTTCCCGGCGGACGTCAAGGTCGAGCTGCTCGGCGGCTGACCCGGGGCCCACGGGAATGGTGCGGGAGAGAAGGTGAATCCCGTACCTTCCCGGGCCTTCCCGCGTGTTCCCCGGACCTTCCCCCACGGGCCTTCCCGCGCGTTCCCGGGGCTTCCCCGCGGGCCCTCCTTCCCCGGCCGCCCTTTCCTCCCGGCGGACCCTGATGCGGGACTGCTCCATTCCGTTCCCTTGAAAGGGCGCGAATGCCCGGAGTTCTGTCGCGGAGGTCCTCTCCGAGGACGCGTGGGGGAATAGCGGACGTCCTCCGTAACGCCTTCCGGTTTCCCTCCGGTGAACCCCCGGGCGGTACGGACGAACGACGTATTCACGCCTTTCCGTGTGGCGAAATCCCTGCTTCGTGCCCATAGGGGCGATATCGGCGGAAGGGGTCTCCGTGACCGTGCGACCCCGGCCGCCTAGGCTGCCGTCCGAGTCCCGGGGACCACAGGGGGAGACCGAATGCAGCCGCTGGAAGCCGGCGAACCGCACACCATCGGCGCCTACCGGCTGCTCGGCAGGCTCGGCGCCGGCGGCATGGGCAGGGTCTATCTGGGCCGCAGCGCGGGCGGACGTACCGTCGCGGTCAAGGTCGTGCACCCCCACTTCGCGCTCGACGAGCAGTTCCGCGCGCGCTTCCGCCGCGAGGTGGACGCGGCCCGGCGCCTCGGCGCGCAGTGGACCGCCCCGGTCCTCGACGCCGACCCCGACGCGCCCGTGCCGTGGGTCGCGACCGGTTACGTGGCCGGGCCGCCGCTCTCCGACGCGGTCACCCGCCACGGCCCCCTGCCCGAATACGCGGTACGGACCCTGGGAGCCGGGCTCGGCGAGGCGCTCGACGCCGTACACGCGCACGACCTGATCCACCGTGACGTGAAGCCGTCCAACGTCCTGCTCGCCCTCGACGGCCCCCGGCTGATCGACTTCGGCATCGCCCGGGCCCTCGGCGCCACGGTCTCCCTCACCTCCACCGGCGTCTCCGTCGGCTCGCCCGGCTACATGGCGCCGGAGCAGATCCGCGGCCTGGACATCTCCGGCGCGGCCGACGTCTTCTCCCTCGGCGCGGTCCTCGCCTACGCCGCCACCGGCACCGCGCCCTTCCCCGGCGACTCCTCCGCCGTACTCCTCTACAAGGTGGTGCACGAGGAACCCGAACTCGGGGAGATGGAAGGCGAACTGCGGGAGCTGGTCGCCGGGTGCCTCGCCAAGGACCCCGCCGACCGGCCCGACCCCGCCGAACTCGCCCGCAGGCTGGCGCCCGGCGGGGCCGCCGCGCTGGTGGCGCCGGGCTGGCTGCCGGGCCCGCTGGTGCGTGAGGTCAGCGCCTCGGCGGTGGCCCTGCTGGACCTGGAACCACAGGACGCCCCGGTGCGGTCAGGGCCGGTGCCGTTCAGCAGCGCCTCGCTGGGGAGCGCGGCGCTCGGCGCCTTCGGCCCGCCGCCACCGCCTCCGCCGGCCGAGCCGCCGGCCACCGCCGGTGCGCCGGGGGAGCGGGACCCCGACGCCCGGATCGCCGTCACCGTGGACACCGGCCGGCAGCCCGGCGCGCGGCGGGGGCGGCGGCGGGTCAGCTGCACCGTCGCGCTGGCCGTCGCCGGGGCTCTCGCCGTGGTGACCGTGGGGGCCGCGATGATGGGGGACCTGTTCCCGGGCGGCGGCGGGAGCAACGACCACGGCAACGACGCCGCGGAGCCCCCGGCGTCCGGCCGGTCGCAGAAGCCGACGGACGCCGCGTCGAAGAGCCCCGCGCCCTCCACACCGGTGAGCGCGCTGCCCAAGGCGTTCGCCGGTACGTGGAAGGGCTCCGCCACCGAACGCAGCGGCGCGCCGCACGGCACGGTGACCGCGGTCTTCGTCGAGGGGAAGAAGAGCGAGGAGGTGGTCCGGCTGTCGTACAGGTTCGACGCGCTGGGAACGACCGTCGTCTGCAAGGGCATCGGCACGCTCGTCTCCGGCACGGCCACCGAGCTGAAGATCCGGGAGCGCGCCGACCCGGACGCCCGCACCGGCGCCCTGTGCACCGGGGGCGAGGCCGACCTCGTCTTCACCCTCACCTCCGACGACACCCTGCGCTACGAGTCCCACGAGGAGGCGGCGGGCACCCCGCGGGGCACCCTCAGCCGGTCCGGCGGCTGACCCCGGCAAGGGCTGGCGTACGCTGGATCGGTCCGTAGATCCGTTGAAAAACCGCCGAAAGGTGACAGCCCGGTGACCGAGAAGGCCGACCTCCAGCCCATCCTCGACCGAGCCGCCGAAGGCGGCCGGATCACTCCGGAAGAGGCCCTCGACCTGTACCGGTCGGCTCCGCTGCACGCCCTGGGATCCGCCGCGGACGCCGTGCGCCGACGCCGTTACGCCGGTACGGAGCACATCGCGACGTACATCATCGAGCGCAACATCAACTACACCAACGTCTGCGTCACGGCCTGCAAGTTCTGCGCCTTCTACGCGCCGCCCAAGGACACCGCCAAGGGCTGGTCCCGCGACCTCGACGACATCCTGCGCCGCTGCGCGGAGACGGTCGAGCTGGGCGGCACCCAGATCATGTTCCAGGGCGGCCACCACCCGGACTACGGCGTCGAGTACTACGAGGAGCACTTCTCCGCGATCAAGAAGGCGTTCCCGCAGCTGGTCATCCACTCGCTCGGCGCCTCCGAGATCGAGCACATGGCCCGCATCTCGGGCGTCTCCGCCGAGGAGGCCGTCAAGCGGATCCACGCCGCCGGACTCGACTCGTTCGCCGGCGCCGGCGCCGAACTCCTGCCCGCCCGGCCGCGCACGGCGATCGCCCCGCTCAAGGAGTCCGGCGAGCGCTGGCTGGAGATCATGGAGATCGCCCACGGCCTCGGTGTCGAGTCCACCTCCACCATGCTGATGGGCACCGGCGAGACCAACGCCGAACGCATCGAGCACCTGCGGATGATCCGTGACGTGCAGGACCGCACCGGCGGCTTCCGCGCCTTCATCCCCTACACCTACCAGCCGGAGAACAACAAGCTGAAGGGACAGACGCAGGCCACCCTCTTCGAGTACCTGCGGATGATCGCCATCGCCCGGCTCTTCCTCGACAACGTCGCCCACATCCAGGGCTCCTGGCTGACCACGGGCAAGGAGGTCGGCCAGCTCTCCCTGCACTACGGCGCGGACGACCTCGGCTCGATCATGCTGGAGGAGAACGTCGTCTCCTCGGCCGGTGCCAGGCACCGCTCCAACCGGCTCGAGATCATCGACCTGATCCGCAAGGCGGGCCGGGTACCCGCCCAGCGCGCCACGACCTACGAGCACCTGGTCGTCCACGACGACCCGGCGAACGACCCGGTCGACGAGCGCGTCGTCTCGCACATCTCGTCGACGGCGATCTCGGGCGGCACGGCGCATCCGGAGCTGAAGCTCCTGAGCGCCAACTGAGCCGACCGTGCTGACCGTTCACGCCGCGCCGCTGGTCCTTCCGGTCGGCGCGGCACCCGTCGCCGGGGGCGCGGTAGCGGTGGACGGCGGCCGGATCGCGGCCGTCGGGCCGTACGAGCGCGTCAGGGACGCGCACCCGACGGCCCGGGTCCGGCAGTGGCCGGGCGTCCTCACTCCCGGGCTGCGCCAGTGGGACTGCGTCCCCCTGCTGACCCGCCTCTACCACCCCGACCCGCGTGAGGCGGACGAGCTCGGCGGACAGCCGCTGACCGGGGCGGAGTTCGCGCGGCTGGCCGGGCGGATGGACGAGACCCGCCGGGCCGGCAGCGTACGCCGCGGGCTGCAGCGCATGCTGAGCCACGGCACCACCCATGTCGCGGGCCCGTTCGACGACCCCGCCGTACGCACCGCCGTGGCCCGTTCGGGGCTCACGGCGGTGGCCGGAGCCCCCGGTGGCCTCCCCGGCTCTCCGGACCTCGATCCGCTCGCCCGCGGAGGCGACCTCCCGGGCTCCGTGCACGCCCCGCTCGCGGTCGGGGGCCGCGCCGACCTCGCGGTCTTCGACGTGCCCGACGAGGCGGCGCTGGTGGCGGCGGGCGCCGGGACCTGCGTCGCCACGGTGCTCGGCGGACGGCTGGTCCACCGGCGGCGGTGAGGACGGCCCCGCGAGGACGGCCCGGGGAGGACGGCCCCGCGATCGCGGGAACGCCGGGCCGACGCGGTCTACGGCACGGACGGGCCGCTCAGGTAGCGGCCGTTCTCGTCGTACGGCCAGGCGTTCGACACACACCCCTTGAGGCCCTTGATCTGCTGCATCATCGCGGGGGCCGGCTTTCCGGCGCCGGGGCAGGTCTCGTGGCCGTGCCCGAGCCAGTGGCCCACCTCGTGGTTGATGATCAGCGCGCGGTACTCGGTCGCCGGACCGTCGAACGTGGGTGAACCCAGCTGCCACCGGTCCAGATTGACCATGACGTTCTTCCCGCCGCGGCAGTTGACCTCGCCCCCGGTGTTCAGCCCGTACTGCCCGCAGAGCCGGTCGGTGGTCTTCGCCGTCCCTATCTTGATCACCAGGCCGGCCGAGTCGTCGTCGACCTGGGTGAAGGTGCGGGTCCCGCCCTTGCTCCAGCCCCGTGGGTCGGCGAGTATCTCCGCCACGTCCTCGGCGGCGCTGTCCGGGTCCACACCGATGCCGTCCTCCACCTCCACCCGGTAGCGGCTGCCGGAGCCGCCGGACGAGACGCCCTCGTCGGCCACGGTGAAGGTGCCGGACCCCGACTTGGGCACCGAGTCCGGATCGACGGACTCCTCGGCGCTCGGTGAGGCCGAGGGGGACTTCGACGCCTCGGGGCTCACCAGGGCCTTCGGCGAGGCGGAAGCCTTCGGTGCGGGCGTGGCCGGCGCGGTCGTCCTGTCCGCCTCCTCGCCTGCCGCGACGGAGGCGCCGTCGTCCTGCCACGGCGGGTCGACGTAGAGGAACGCCGCGGCCGCGGCCACCGCGACCACCGCACCGGCGAAGACCGCGCGCCGTCTCCGGGCCCGTTTTCGGCGGGCCGCGGAGCGCTTGCGGGCCTGCGCGCGCGAGGGCCTGGGTCCTGGAGCGGGTGTCCCGGCCCCCCGCCGGTGGCCGTCGGCGTTCCGTATTCGATGTGTGTCGTCACTGTGCATGTTGTGGTGAGTATCCGTGGTCTCGGTGTGGCCGTCCAGGGCGGCCGATCACCCGCCCCGCACGCTGACCTGCTCATCGAGCACCGCGTGCCCGTCCGCCGTACCGCACGACGTCCAGCGGTCGCTCTCCCGTACGCGGTCCAGGAGTTGCTGGGAGTCACCGGGGCGGAAACCCCTTTCTTCTCGTCGGAAGAGACGCCGATCGAGGCGTTGCTGTTCCCGAATTCGAAAGACCGTTCCACGCGTCGCTCCACGCCGCCGCCGGATACCGGGGGCGGGACTGCTTGAATGGGAGGGTGACCCGAGCATCCCTGGACAAGCAGCCGCACGAAGTCGCCTCGATGTTCGACGACGTGGCGGCGAACTACGACCTCACCAACGACGTGCTGTCGCTCGGACAGGCGCGGCTCTGGCGCAAGGAGGTCGCCCGGGCCGTCGACGCCCGGCCGGCTCAGAAGATCCTCGACCTGGCGGCCGGCACGGCCACCTCCTCGCAGCCGTTCGCCCGGGCCGGCGCCTATGTGGTGCCCTGCGACTTCTCCATCGGGATGCTGCGCGTCGGCAAGGCGCGCCATCCGTGGATGCCGTTCACCGCGGGTGACGGCACGAGGCTCCCGTTCAAGGACGAGACCTTCGACGCCGTGACGATCTCCTTCGGACTGCGCAACATCCAGGACACCGGCGCCGCGCTCAGCGAGCTGTACCGGGTCACGAAGCGCGGCGGCCGGGTCGTGATCTGTGAGTTCTCCCAGCCGACCTGGACGCCCTTCCGGACCGTCTACACCGAATACCTGATGCGCGCGCTGCCGCCGGTGGCGCGGGCGGTGTCGTCCAACCCGGACGCCTACGTCTACCTCGCCGAGTCGATCCGCGCCTGGCCCGACCAGGCCGGCCTCGCGACACTGCTCCAGAAGGCCGGCTGGTCCAAGGTGGCCTGGCGCGATCTCACCGGGGGAGTGGTGGCGCTCCACCGGGGCGTACGCGACTGAGACCGGCCGGGTTCAGAGCTCCAGCCGGAAGCAGTACGCCTCCTGCTTCGACACCGGGGTCGTGTACGTCTCGGCCTGCCGCATGCCGAGGCGTACGGCCACCGCCACCGAGCGGGCGTTCCGCGTGTTGATCATCGCGACGACCTCCCGCACCCCCAGCGCCCGTATCCGCTCCAGCGTGGCGCGCGCGGCGGCGGTCGCGTAACCGTGTCCCCAGGCGGCCCGGCCCAGCCGCCAGCCGATCTCGATCTCGCCCACCGGCCCGAACGACTCGTGCGGCCACGGCTGGGCGCCCGTGAAGCCGAGCACCTTCCCGTCGTCGTCCAGGACCGTCCACAGACAGTGGCCGAGCTCCGCGTCATGGCGTCGCTGGCGCGCGGTCAACTCCTCGTACACGGAGTACTCCGCCGGCCGGCCGCCGTGGAACTCCATGACCTCCGGGTCGTCGAACACCCGGTGCCAGGCCAGGGCGTCCTCATCGGTGGGGACACGCAGACGGACGGACGGGGTCGTGTCAGGCACGTGCGTCATCGGGGAGCCCTTCGGGAGGTTGATCAGCAGGCACCCATAGACTGCACGGGACATGTGCCGCGCGGCACGCGAATTCGAGTCTTCGGGAGATCCGACCGTGACCGAGCCCCTCTCCGAGCACAGCGCGGACGTGATCGTCGTCGGAGCGGGCCCAGCCGGCTCCACGACCGCGTACCACCTCGCCAAGTCCGGACTCGACGTCCTCCTCCTGGAGAAGACGGCCTTCCCCCGGGAGAAGGTCTGCGGCGACGGCCTCACCCCGCGCGCCACCAAGCAGCTGGTGTCCATGGGCATCGACATCTCCGAAGAGGCCGGCTGGCTCCGCAACAAGGGCCTGCGCATCATCGGCGGCGGCGTCCGCCTCCAGCTGGACTGGCCGGACCTCGCCTCGTACCCGGACTACGGCCTGGTCCGCAAGCGCGACGACTTCGACGAGCAGCTCGCCCGCCAGGCCCAGAAGGCGGGCGCCCGGCTGTACGAGCGGTGCAACGTCGGCGAGCCGGTCAAGGACGAGCGCACCGGACGCATCACCGGCGTCCACGCCAAGCTCGGCGAGGAGAAGACCCCGGTCACCTTCCACGCCCCGCTCGTCGTCGCCGCCGACGGCAACTCCACCCGCCTCTCCCTCCACATGGGCCTGCACCGCCGCGAGGACCGTCCGATGGGCGTCGCGGTCCGTACGTACTTCACCTCGCCCCGCCACGACGACGACTACCTGGAGTCCTGGCTGGAGCTGTGGGACCGCCGCGGCGCCGAGGACCGTCTGCTGCCGGGGTACGGATGGATCTTCGGCATGGGCGACGGCACGTCCAACGTCGGCCTCGGCATCCTCAACTCCTCGTCCGCCTTCAAGGAGCTCGACTGGCGCGAGGTGCTGAAGGCGTGGTGCGCCTCCATGCCGGAGGACTGGGGCTACACCCCCGACAACATGACGACGCCGATCCGCGGCGCCGCGCTTCCCATGGCCTTCAACCGCCAGCCGCACTACACCAAGGGCCTGCTGCTCGTCGGTGACGCGGGCGGGCTCGTCAACCCGTTCAACGGCGAAGGCATCGCGTACGCCATGGAGTCGGGCCAGATCGCCGCGGACGTCATCGTCCAGGCCCACGCCCGCGCCACGCCCGCCCAGCGGGAACTGGCCCTGCAGAACTACCCGAAGACCCTCAAGGACACCTACGGCGGCTACTACACGCTGGGCCGGGCCTTCGTGAAGATGATCGGGAACCCGAAGGTCATGAAGATCGCCACGCAGCGCGGTCTGACCCACCCCGTCCTGATGAAGTTCACGCTGAAGATGCTCGCCAACCTCACCGACCCGACCGGTGGCGACGCCATGGACCGCATCATCAACGGCCTCTCGAAGGTCGCGCCGAAGGCCTGAGCGCCCGGACCGGGGGGCCGCCCGGGCCCCTGCGATAGGTTTGCGGACCATGCGGGCAACGGGGACAGGGAACGGCAGGAGACTCCGCCTGCTCGGCGCGGCGGGGGCGACGGCGGCCGTCGCGGGCGGCTGGGCCGTGGGGACGCTGCCCGCGCACGACCCGTGGGGGCTCTGGGTGCCGCACGGCACCGCCGTCACGGCGGTCGGCTACGCCCTGGCGTACGGCGGACTGACGGTGCTCGTCGTCGCCTGGTGGCTGTACGGCAGGACGGGCGCCGGTGTACGCGACAGCCTGGTCACCCTGGGATGGTGGACCGCGCCGTTCGTTGTGGCGCCGCCGCTCTACAGCGCCGACGTCTACAGCTACATCGCCCAGGGCGCGATGGTCCTCGAAGGCCATGACGTCTACGAGGTGGGGCCGTCCGTCCTGGACCCCGCCGGGCCGGGCGGGGACGCCGCCGCGAGCGTCGGCGGCCACTGGACCGACACCCCGGCGCCGTACGGCCCGTTCTTCCTCGTCCTGGCGCGGGGCGTGGCCTGGGCGACGGGCGGCACGATCGTGCCGGCCGTGCTGGGGATGCGTCTGATCGCCCTGGGCTCGCTGGTGCTGATCGTGTGGGCCCTGCGGCATCTCGCCCGGGAGCACGGCCGCGACGAGGGCGCCGCACTGTGGCTCGGGGCACTGAACCCGCTGCTGCTCATCCATGTGGTCGGGGGCGTCCACAACGACGGGCTGATGACCGGCCTCATGCTGGCCGGCGTGCTGCTCGCCCTGCGCGGACGGTGGATCGCCGGATCGGCGCTCGTCGGACTCGCCATGATGGTCAAGTCGCCCGCGGCCGTGGCGCTGCTCTTCGTCGGCGTCATGGTGGGCCGGGCGGCGAGGGGCCCGGTCGTACGGCGGGTGGCCAAGGGCCTGCTGGCGCCGGGGCTGGTCGCCGGGGCGGTCGTGGTCGGGGTGACGTTCCTCGGCGGCACGGGCTTCGGCTGGATCGGGACCCAGAGCGTCGCGGGGCGCATCCACACCGCACTGTCCGTCAGCAGCGACCTCGGCCTGGGGCTGGGCGAACTCCTGCGGCTGCTGGCCGGGACCGACCCGGATCCGGTCAAGTCCGCCGTGCAGAACCTCGGCCTGCTGGTCGCCCTTGTAGTGATCGCCCGCCTCGCGTGGCAGGCGACGACCGGGCGTACGCGACCCGTCCCCGCCCTGGGCCTGGCGCTGCTGGCCCTGGTCGCGCTCTCGCCGATGGTGCAGCCGTGGTACCTGCTGTGGGCGACGGCGGTGCTCGCCGCCACCGTGAGCGGCGGCCGGGCGGTGGCCGCGGTGACGGTGCTGTCGGCCGCGCTCGTCTACGAGACGCAGCCCAAGGGCTCGACCCCGCCGTACGGCTTCGTGCTGGCCGCCGTCGTGTGCGTGGTGGGCCTGGTCCTCCTGCGCAGGGAGGGGGCTGATGCGGCGCGCGGCCGCGTGCCGGGCCAGCGCCTCCCGGCGGGAGCCGGCGTGGAGGCGGACGTGGACATCACCCGGGCACGATGACGGGCCGTCACCCCTGGCGGAGGAGTGACGGCCCGCGGTCGTGCTCGCGTGCGGAGCTTGTGAATCAGAGAACGCGGACGGCGCCCGACGGCGGGTCGTAGTCCAGGGACTTCTGCACGACGCCGGTGCTGGAGTTCTGCGCGCCGACGAACTCGCCGCCGCCCACGTAGATCCCGACGTGGTACGCGCTGCCGGCGCCGCCCCAGTACAGGATGTCGCCGGGCTGGAGGTTGTCGAGCGAGACCTGGGTCCCGGCGGTCGACTGGCTCTGCGAGACGCGCGGCAGGTCGATGCCGACCGAGCCGAAGGCGGCCTGGACCAGGCCGGAGCAGTCCCACGAGTTCGGGCCGGTGCCGCCGGAGACGTACGCGTCACCGACCTGGGACTGCGCGAACGCGATGACGGACGCGGCGGAGCCGGTGGCGTTCGACGACGAAGAGGACGAGGAGGAGGAAGCGGACGACGAGGAGTCGGAGGCCGCGCTGAGCGTGGTGCGCTCGGCGGTGCGGGAGGCGCGCTCGGCGGCCTCCGCCTTGGCCTTGGCGGCTGCTTCGGCCTTCTTCTCGGCCTCGGCCTTGCGGACCGCCTCGGCCTTGGCCTTCTTGGCGGCCTTGGCGGCGGTTTCGGCGGCGGCGTCCTCCTGGGCCTGGGTCTCCAGGTCCAGGGCGACCGCCTGGGTTGCCTGCGCGGACGCGGCGACGGAAGTGGAGAGCCCGGCCGTGATGGTGGGCATCTCGATGGTCTGGGTCACCGGCTCGGCCTGAGCCGGACCGGCGGCACCCGCGACCGCGATGGTGCTGAGGACGCCACCGGCAACTCCTGCCCGCAGCGCCGTCTTCGAGGCACTCTGGCGGGGCTTCCGGTGGCTGGGTATGTGAGCGGTGTGGGACATGAGTACTAGCGCTATCAGGGCCGTAGGGGTCCCATCAAGAAACGTGTGTTGCGACACAGTTACGTTCGGAATCTATGAATCCGCTTGTTACGGGCCTTTATTGACGCCCTAACGGGCAAAACGGGCAGGCCGATGCACAGCTGTGATCACGGTGTTCTTTCAATACGCCCGAATTGCCCGTCGCTTACCATCCGTTCACACGGTTGGCCAAGCCCGCTTGTCTTGAAGCGTCCATGGAGTGATGCAGGTCACGGCATGAGTCTCCCGTGAGAGGCAACCGCGCGGTCGCGCGCCGCGTGAGATCCGGGGCCGGCTGCCATCTCGGGGTGGCGTGCCCCATTGGGGCGTCATGTCCGCTTCCATGGCCGCCCGTCGGTGGCCGCGCGCCCCGTCCGCCGGTGGCCGGCCGAGGGAGGGCTCCGCGGCCCCGCGCATCCGGACGCCCTGCTCCGGGCCGGCCTTCTCCGGCCGTCCGGAACTTCGTGAATGCGTGCACATTGTCCACATCGGTCCCGGAAGCCCCCCGTCCGAGTGTCCGACGCCTGAGGCCGATCCCTATATCACCACTCCGGCGTCCACCGCCAATTTGCTTGTAGGGTCCGTCGATTGATAGAGCCGCGTGCCTTTGACCAGCGGTAACGGCGCGAGATGTCACGTCTCGTAACCGCACGGCCGCTTCGCGTACGAAGATCACCGCTCATCCGACTTCATGATCGTTCGTCAGGTGGTGGAGATCACAAAGACGTTGGCGTACCCCGTGTCGCAGATCACAGGACGGCAGGCATAGGATGCGGGGCAGTCGGGCTTGTGAACTGCCTCACATGTGCACGATCTTGATGAGGTGGCGAGCCGGTCGCCCGATGCGGTCCAACGGTCAAGGACGACTGGAAGGAGCGAGGAGCGTGAATGCCTACGCGCCCATCCTCGTGCTCGGCGCCCTCGGGGCAGGGTTTGCGATCTTCTCCGTGGTCATGGCCACGCTAATCGGCCCGAAGCGGTACAACCGAGCAAAGCTCGAAGCGTACGAGTGCGGTATCGAACCCACCCCCACTCCAGCCGGAGGCGGCCGTTTCCCCATCAAGTACTACCTGACGGCGATGCTGTTCATCGTCTTCGACATCGAGATCGTCTTCCTCTATCCCTGGGCGGTCACCTTCGACGCCCTGGGGATCTTCGGGCTCGTGGAGATGCTGCTCTTCGTGCTCACCGTCTTCGTCGCCTACGCGTATGTGTGGCGCCGGGGCGGCCTGGAATGGGACTGAGGGGCTGAGGGGCACACCATGGGACTCGAAGAGAAGCTGCCGAGCGGCTTTGTTCTGACCACTGTCGAGCAGGCCGCCGGCTGGGTACGGAAGTCGTCCGTCTTCCCCGCCACCTTCGGCCTCGCCTGCTGCGCCATCGAGATGATGACGACCGGCGCCGGGCGGTACGACCTGGCCCGTTTCGGGATGGAGGTCTTCCGCGGTTCGCCGCGGCAGGCGGACCTGATGATCGTCGCCGGGCGGGTGAGCCAGAAGATGGCCCCCGTCCTGCGGCAGGTCTACGACCAGATGCCCAGCCCCAAGTGGGTCATTTCCATGGGGGTTTGCGCGTCATCAGGCGGAATGTTCAATAATTACGCCATTGTTCAGGGTGTTGATCATATTGTCCCGGTAGACATCTATCTGCCGGGATGCCCGCCGCGTCCCGAGATGCTGATCGACGCCATCCTCAAGCTCCACCAGAAGATCCAGGGCTCCAAGCTCGGGGTCAACGCGGAGGAGGCCGCCCGCGAGGCGGAGGAGGCGGCGCTCAAGGCACTTCCCCTGATCGAGATGAAGGGGCTGCTGCGATGAGCGACGAACCCAACAGCAACAGCGGCCAGGTGCCCGTCCCGCGCGACGACGCCGGTGAGGTCATCGGCGTACGCAAGGGCATGTTCGGCGCCGACAACGGCGGTGACACCTCCGGCTACGGCGGACTCGTCCGCACGGTGACCCTGCCGGGGGCCACCTCCCGTCCGTACGGCGGCTGGTTCGACGAGGTGGCGGACGAGCTGGAAGGTGCCCTGGAGGAACAGGACCTCCTCCCGGACAACGCCATCGAGAAGACGGTCGTCGACCGGGGCGAAGTCACCTTCTTCATCGCCCGCGAGCACCTGGTCCAGGTCGCCCGCACCCTGCGCGACGACCCGGCCCTGCGCTTCGAGCTCTGTACGGGCGTCAGCGGTGTCCACTACCTGGGGGACAAGGGACGCGAGCTGCACGCGGTCTACCACCTGCGCTCGCTCACCCACGGGCGGCTGATCCGCCTGGAGGTGTCGGCGCCGGACAGCGACCCGCACATCCCGTCCCTCGTCGAGGTCTACCCGGCCAACGACTGGCACGAGCGCGAGGCGTACGACTTCTTCGGGCTGGTCTTCGACGGGCACCCGGCCCTGACCCGGATCATGATGCCGGACGACTGGCAGGGCTTCCCGCAGCGCAAGGACTACCCCCTCGGCGGCATCGCCGTCGAGTACAAGGGCGCCCAGATCCCGGCTCCGGACCAGCGGAGGTCGTACAGCTGATGACCACTCCCCACGCAACTCCCCGTGCGACGCCCCGCGCCACGACCGAGGGGACTGTATATACAGTCACCGGCGGCGACTGGGACGAGGTCGTCGAGTCCGCCGCGAAGTCGGACGACGAACGCATCATCGTCAACATGGGTCCCCAGCACCCCTCCACCCACGGCGTGCTGCGGCTCATCCTGGAGATCGACGGCGAGACCGTCACCGAGGCCCGCTGCGGCATCGGCTATCTCCACACCGGCATCGAGAAGAACCTCGAATTCCGGAACTGGACGCAGGGCACCACCTTCGTCACCCGCATGGACTACCTGACGCCGTTCTTCAACGAGGCGGCGTACTGCCTCGGGGTCGAGAAGCTGCTCGGCATCGAGGACCAGATCCCGGACCGGGCCACCGTCCTGCGCGTGCTCCTGATGGAGCTCAACCGGATCTCCTCGCACCTGGTGTGCATCGCCACCGGCGGCATGGAGCTCGGCGCCACGACGATCATGATCTACGGCTTCCGGGATCGTGAACTCGTTCTCGACCTGTTCGAGCTGATCACCGGCCTGCGCATGAACCACGCGTTCATCCGCCCCGGCGGCCTCGCCCAGGACCTGCCCATGGGCGCGCTCGACCGGCTCCGCGAGTTCATCAGGACCATGAAGAAGAACCTGCCGGAGTACGACAAGCTCGCCACCGGCAACCCCATCTTCAAGGCCCGTATGCAGGACGTCGGGTACCTCGACCTGACCGGCTGCATGGCGCTCGGCGCCACCGGCCCGGTCCTCAGGTCCGCCGGACTCCCGCACGACCTGCGCAAGACCGATCCGTACTGCGGGTACGAGACGTACGACTTCGACGTGCCCACCGCGGACACCTGCGACGCCTACGGCCGCTTCCTCATCCGGCTCGAGGAGATGCGCCAGTCGCTGAGGATCGTCGAGCAGTGCCTGGAACGGCTGGAGCCAGGGCCGGTCATGGTCGCCGACAAGAAGATCGCCTGGCCCGCGCAGCTCGCGCTGGGACCCGACGGTCTCGGCAACTCGCTCGACCACATCAAGAAGATCATGGGCACCTCCATGGAGGCGCTGATCCACCACTTCAAGCTGGTGACCGAGGGCTTCCGGGTCCCCGCCGGGCAGACGTACACCGCCATAGAGTCCCCCAAGGGCGAACTCGGCGTGCACGTCGTCTCGGACGGCGGCACGCGCCCCTACCGGGTCCACTTCCGCGACCCGTCCTTCACCAATCTGCAGGCCATGGCGGCGATGTGCGAGGGCGGCCAGGTCGCCGACGTCATCGTCGCCGTCGCGTCCATCGACCCCGTGATGGGAGGCGTCGACCGGTGACCGCGTCCAACCAAGAAGTCAGCCTGGGGATGCCGCAGCTCCCCGCCCCCGCCTACCCGGCCGAGGTGCTCGCCCGGCTCGAAGCGGACGCGAAGGAGGTGATCGCCCGCTACCCCGGCAGCCGCTCCGCGCTGCTGCCGCTGCTGCACCTGGTGCAGTCCGAGGAGGGGTACGTCTCCCGTACGGGCATGGCCTTCTGCGCCGACCAGCTCGGCCTCACCACCGCCGAGGTCACCGCGGTCGCCACCTTCTACACGATGTACCGCCGCCGTCCGAGCGGTGAGTACCAGGTCGGCGTCTGCACCAACACCCTGTGCGCGGTCATGGGCGGCGACGCCATCTTCGACCGGCTCAAGGACCACCTGGGCGTCGGCAACGACGAGACGACCGAGGACGGCAAGGTCACCCTCGAACACATCGAGTGCAACGCGGCCTGCGACTTCGCGCCCGTCGTGATGGTCAACTGGGAGTTCTTCGACAACCAGACGCCGGAGAGCGCCACCCGGCTCGTCGACGACCTGATCGCCGGCCGCACCGTCGAGCCCACCCGGGGCGCCCCCCTCTGCACGTACAAGGAGACCGCCCGGATCCTGGCCGGCTTCCCCGACGCACGCCCCGGCGCCGTCGAGGCGAGCGGTGGGGCGGGCGCCGCCTCCCTGGTCGGTCTGAAGCTGGCCAAGGGCGAGGGCGCGCCGCACGCGCGCGTGGTCGGACAGCGGGGCGAGGCGCCCCGGGACGCACAGCCGCAGAAGGGCGCCGAGCACCTCAGCTCGCACGACGCACCGCAGCAGACCTCGGCCTCCGACCCGGAGCACCCGGCCGGGCCCGCAGCCGAGGAGGGGGAGTGATGACCTTGGCAGCCGAGATCGACAAGAACGGGACCAGCCCGGAGAAGCTCCTGGTGCCCGTCCTCTCCTCCTTCTGGGACGAGCCGGAGTCCTGGACGCTGGACACCTACCGCCGTCACGACGGATACGAGGGGCTGCGCAAGGCCCTGGCCATGGACCCCGACGACCTCATCGCGTACGTCAAGGACTCCGGTCTGCGCGGGCGCGGGGGCGCGGGCTTCCCCACCGGGATGAAGTGGCAGTTCATCCCGCAGGGTGACGGCAAGCCGCACTACCTCGTGGTCAACGCCGACGAGTCGGAGCCGGGGACCTGCAAGGACATCCCCCTCCTCTTCGCCAATCCGCACAGTCTCATCGAGGGCATCGTGATCGCGTGCTACGCGATCCGCTCCTCGCACGCCTTCATCTACCTGCGCGGCGAGGTCGTCCCCGTGCTGCGGCGGCTGCACGAGGCCGTGCGGGAGGCGTACGAGGCGGGCTACCTGGGGACGAACGTCCTGGGTTCGGGACTCGACCTGGAACTCACGGTGCACGCGGGCGCGGGTGCCTACATCTGCGGTGAGGAGACCGCCCTGCTCGACTCGCTCGAAGGACGGCGTGGCCAGCCCCGGCTTCGCCCGCCCTTCCCCGCGGTCGCCGGTCTGTACGCCTGCCCCACTGTCGTGAACAACGTCGAGTCCATCGCCTCGGTTCCCGCGATCCTGAACAAGGGCAAGGACTGGTTCAAGTCGATGGGCAGCGAGAAGTCCCCGGGCTTCACGCTGTACTCGCTCAGCGGACACGTCACCAGCCCCGGGCAGTACGAGGCCCCGCTCGGCATCACCCTGCGGCAGCTGCTCGACATGAGCGGCGGCATCCGGGCCGGGCACCGCCTGAAGTTCTGGACCCCGGGCGGCTCCTCCACCCCGATGTTCACCGAGGAGCACCTCGACGTCCCGCTGGACTACGAGGGCGTCGGCGCCGCCGGGTCCATGCTCGGCACCAAGGCGTTGCAGTGCTTCGACGAGACCACCTGCGTCGTGCGCGCCGTCACCCGCTGGACCGAGTTCTACGCCCATGAGTCCTGCGGCAAGTGCACGCCGTGCCGCGAGGGGACGTACTGGCTGGTCCAGCTGCTCCGCGACATCGAGGCGGGCAAGGGCCAGATGGCCGACCTCGACAAGCTCAACGACATCGCGGACAACATCAACGGCAAGTCGTTCTGCGCCCTCGGCGACGGCGCCGCCTCGCCGATCTTCTCCTCGCTGAAGTACTTCCGCGAGGAGTACGAGCAGCACATCACCGGCAAGGGCTGCCCCTTCGACCCGGCCAGGTCGACCCTCTGGGCCGACGACAAAGACGACAAGAACGCTCACCGGGGGGTGAACGCATGACAGTCACCACGAGTGCGCCCTCCGGGGGCGGCGAGGCGGCCCTTCCGCCCGAGGACCTCGTCACGCTCACGATCGACGGCATCGAGATCAGCGTCCCCAAGGGCACGCTGGTCATCCGTGCCGCCGAGCTCCTGGGCATCGAGATCCCGCGCTTCTGCGACCACCCGCTCCTCGACCCGGCCGGCGCCTGCCGGCAGTGCATCGTCGAGGTCGAGGGCCAGCGCAAGCCGATGGCCTCCTGCACCATCACGTGCACCGACGGCATGGTCGTGAAGTCGCAGATCACCTCGCCCGTGGCGGAGAAGGCCCAGAAGGGGGTGATGGAGCTCCTGCTCATCAACCACCCGCTGGACTGCCCGGTCTGCGACAAGGGCGGCGAGTGCCCCCTGCAGAACCAGGCGATGTCGCACGGCGGCGCCGACTCCCGCTTCGACGGGAAGAAGCGCACCTTCGAGAAGCCCGTCCCCATCTCCACCCAGGTGCTGCTGGACCGCGAGCGGTGTGTGCTCTGCGCGCGCTGCACCCGGTTCTCCAACCAGGTGGCGGGCGACCCGATGATCGAGCTGATCGAGCGCGGCGCGCTCCAGCAGGTCGGTACGGGCGAGGGCGACCCCTTCGAGTCGTACTTCTCCGGGAACACCATCCAGATCTGCCCGGTCGGGGCGCTGACCTCGGCGGCGTACCGCTTCCGCTCACGGCCCTTCGACCTGGTGTCGACGCCCTCGGTGTGCGAGCACTGCGCCGGCGGCTGCGCCACCCGGACCGACCACCGGCGCGGCAAGGTCATGCGGCGGCTCGCCGCCAACGACCCCGAGGTCAACGAGGAGTGGCTCTGCGACAAGGGCCGCTTCGGCTTCCGCTACGCCCAGCAGCGCGACCGGCTCACCACACCGCTCGTACGCAACGCGGAGGGCGTGCTGGAGCCCGCGAGCTGGCCGGAGGCGCTGGAAGCCGCGGCGGCGGGACTCTCGGGTGCGCGCGGCAGGACCGGCGTGCTCACCGGAGGGCGGCTGACCGTCGAGGACGCCTACGCGTACAGCAAGTTCGCGCGGGTCGCCCTCGACACCAACGACATCGACTTCCGGGCCCGGGTCCACAGCGGGGAGGAAGCCGACTTCCTCGCCGCGCGGGTGGCCGGGCGCGGCCGTGACCTGGACGGCAGCGGGGTCACCTACACCGCGCTGGAGAAGGCGCCGGCCGTCCTGCTGGCGGGCTTCGAGTCCGAGGAGGAGGCGCCCGGAGTCTTCCTCCGGCTCCGCAAGGCCTTCCGCAAGCACGGGCAGCGGACGTTCGCGCTCGCCTCGCACACCAGCCGGGGCCTGGAGAAGGCGGGCGGCACCCTGCTCCCCGCGGCTCCCGGCACCGAGACCGAATGGCTGGACGCCCTCGCGGGCGGGGTCGGCCTGGAGGCCGAAGGCGCCGCTGCGGCCGAGGCGTTGCGCGGCGAGGGCGCCGTGATCGTGGTGGGCGAACGGCTCGCCGCGGTGCCCGGCGGACTGACCGCCGCCCTGCGCACCGCCACCGCGACCGGTGCCGCACTGGTGTGGATCCCGCGCCGGGCCGGCGAACGCGGCGCGCTGGAGGCGGGCGCGCTCCCGTCCCTGCTGCCCGGCGGCCGTCCCGCGACGGACCCCAGGGCCAGGGAAGAGGTGGCGTCCGTCTGGGGTGTCACCGAACTCCCCGCCCGCTTCGGCCGTGACACCGGCCAGATCGTGGAGGCCGCGGCCACCGGCGAGCTGGGCGCGCTGCTGGTCGCCGGGGTCGACCCCGAGGACCTGCCGGACCCGGCCCGCGCGATCGAGGCGCTGGACAAGGTCGGTTTCCTCGTCTCGCTGGAGCTGCGGCCCGGCGCGGTGACCGAGCGCGCCGACGTGGTGCTCCCGGTCGCGGCCGTCGCGGAGAAGCCCGGCACCTTCCTCAACTGGGAGGGCAGGGCGCGGATGTTCGAGGCCGCGCTGAAGCCCGAGCAGCTGCCGAGGACGCTCTGCCCGACCGACGCGCGGGTGCTGCACATGCTGGCCGACGCCCTCGACGTACCGCTCGGACTGCCCGATCTGAGGGCGGCCCGCCGCGAACTCGACCGCCTCGGCGGCCGGCAGGGCGGTCACGCCGACGACCCGCGGGCGACGTCCCGTCCGGTGCCCCGGCCCGGGGACGGCGAGGCGGTCCTCGCGGGCCACCGGATGCTGCTCGACCGGGGCCGGCTCCAGGAGGGCGACGAGGCGCTGACCGGCACCCGGCACGCCGCCGTCGCCCGGCTCTCCCCGGCCACCGCCGCCGAGTCCGGGGTGAAGGACGGCGACCTGCTGGCCGTCACCGGACCCGCGGGCACCACCGAACTCACGCTGGCGGTCACCGAGATGCCGGACCGGGTGGTGTGGGTGCCGCTCAACTCCGTCGGCCGGGGCGTCCCGGCCGACACCGGCGCCCAGCCGGGCGGACTCGTCCGGATCGGTCCGGCCGCCCCGGGCTCCCACGTCGTGACTACGGAGGTAGGAGAGTGACCGGCCTCGCCCAACTCGCCGCGGCACCGCAGGGCACCGTCCTCGCCGCCGAGGACCTCTCCATGTTCGGCACGGACCCCTGGTGGCTCGTCGTCGTCAAGGCGGTGTTCTGCTTCGCGTTCCTGATGGTGACCGTGCTGTTCTCCATCGTGTGGGAACGCAAGGTCGTCGCCTGGATGCAGCTGCGCATCGGCCCGAACCGGCACGGCCCCTGGGGCATGCTCCAGTCGCTCGCCGACGGCATCAAGCTGATGCTGAAGGAAGACGTCGTCGTCAAGCGGGCCGACAAGGTCGTCTACATCCTGGCCCCGATCGTCGCCGCCGCACCGGCGTTCATGGCGATCGCGGTGATCCCGTTCGGCCCGTCCGGCAACGAGGTCTCGATCTTCGGCCACCGTACGACGATGCAGCTGACCGACCTGCCGATCGCGATGCTGTACATCCTCGCGGTCGCCTCCGTCGGCATCTACGGCATCGTGCTGGCGGGCTGGTCCTCCGGATCGACGTACCCGCTGCTCGGCGGACTGCGCTCCTGCGCCCAGATGATCAGCTACGAGATCGCGATGGGCGCCGCGTTCGCCTCGGTGTTCCTCTACTCGGGCTCGATGTCGACGTCGGAGATCGTGGCGGCGCAGGAGGACCGCTGGTTCGTCCTGCTGCTGCCGGTCTCCTTCATCATCTACATCGTCACGATGGTCGGTGAGACCAACCGCGCCCCGTTCGACATGCCGGAGTCCGAGGGCGACCTGGTCGGTGGCTTCAACACCGAGTACTCCTCGATCAAGTTCGCGATGTTCATGCTCGCCGAGTACGTCAACATGGTCACCGTCTCCGCGGTCTCCGTGACCCTCTTCCTGGGCGGCTGGCGGGCTCCGTACCCGGTCAGCACCTTCTGGGAGGGCGCGAACCACGGCTGGTGGCCGATGCTCTGGTTCGTCATCAAGGTGCAGCTCCTCCTCTTCTTCTTCATCTGGCTGCGCGGCACGCTGCCACGCGTGCGCTACGACCAGCTGATGAAGCTCGGCTGGAAGGTCCTGATCCCGGTCTCCGTGGTCTGGCTGATGCTGGTCGCCACCGTGAGGGCGCTGAACAACGAGGGCTACGACTACTCGAAGATCCTGCTGTACGTCGCCGGAGCCGTGATCGCGGTCCTGCTGATCTCCTTCGTCGCCGACACGTTCCGCGACCGGAAGGCCAGGGCCGCCGAGGAGGCGGCCGGACCGGAGCCGGCGTTCGACCCGATGGCGGGCGGATATCCCGTGCCGCCGCTGCCCGGACAGTCCCTGCCGCCGGTGCCGCGCCGCACGCCGCGACGCGAGCGTGAGCTCGTTGTCAGTGGCGGGCCGGACACTCGGAGTGACGATCAGGTGGGTGCCGGAAGTCCCAGTGCCGGAAGTCCCAGCGCCGGAAGTTCGAGTGACGGAAGGGAGGCTGACGGTGTCTGAGTCATCAGAACCCTCAGGGGAGAAGTTCCAGAATCCTGTGGCCGGCTTCGGCGTGACCTTCAAGGCCATGTTCAAGAAGCGGCTCACCGAGCAGTACCCGGAAACGCAGAAGGTGACAGCGCCGCGCTTCCACGGCCGGCACCAGCTCAACCGCCACCCGGACGGGCTGGAGAAGTGCGTCGGCTGCGAGCTCTGTGCCTGGGCGTGTCCGGCGGACGCGATCTACGTCGAGGGCGCGGACAACACGGACGAGGAGCGCTACTCCCCGGGCGAGCGCTACGGCCGCGTCTACCAGATCAACTACGCACGCTGCATCCTGTGCGGGCTCTGCATCGAGGCGTGCCCCACCCGGGCACTGACCATGACCAACGACTTCGAGCTCGCCAACACCACCCGCGAGAGCCTCATCTACACCAAGGACGAGCTGCTCGCGGGGCTCGAGGACGGCATGGTCGACAGCCCGCACGCGATCTTCCCCGGCATGGACGAACAGGACTACTACCGCGGTCTGGTGACCGAGGCCGCTCCCGGCACGGAGCGCCAGGTCGCCGTCTCCAAGGGAGAAGCGGACAAGGAGGCGGACGTATGAGCGCCACCCTGGCCGCGGCGGCCACCGCCACCTCGACCGGCGAGGCCGTCCAGTTCTGGATCCTCGGCACCGTCGCCGTCGTCGGCGCCCTCTCCACCGTCCTCATGAAGAAGGCGGTGCACAGCGCGCTGTCGCTCGCCGGCACCATGATCGTGCTGGCGGTCTTCTACCTCGCCAACGGTGCCTACTTCCTGGGCATCGTCCAGGTCGTCGTCTACACCGGCGCGATCATGATGCTGTTCCTCTTCGTGGTCATGCTCGTCGGCGTCACGGCGGCGGACTCGCTGAAGGAGACGCTCAAGGGGCAGCGCTGGCTGGCCGCCGCCTGCGGACTCGGCTTCGGCATCCTGCTGATCGCGGGCATCGGGCAGGCGTCCCTCGCGTCCTTCAACGGTCTGGGAGCGGCGAACGCCCGGCACGGCGGAAACGTCGAGGGCCTCGCCAACCTCATCTTCACCAAGTACGTCTTCGCGTTCGAGATCACCGGCGCCCTGCTGATCACGGCGACCGTCGGCGCGATGCTGCTCACGCACCGCGAGCGCACCGAACGCGCCAAGACGCAGCGCGAGCTCTCCCAGGAGCGGGTGCGCAGCAGCCACCTGCCGCCGCTGCCGGCCCCCGGCGTCTACGCCCGGCACAACGCCGTGGACATCGCGGGACTGCTCCCGGACGGCACCCCGTCCGAGCTCACCGTCATGGGGACACTCCGGCAGCGCGGTCAGATCCGCGACGTGTCCGAGAAGTCGCTCGCGGACCTCAAGGCGCTGGAACAGCGCTCCGGCGAGCGGCTCGGCCGTGCCCGCGGGCCGGCCGGAGCCGCCGGACCATCCCGTGACCAGGCGGAAGAAGAGGAGGAGGTCGCCAAGTGAATCCCGTCAACTACCTCTACCTCGCGGCCCTTTTGTTCACGATCGGCGCCTCCGGCGTGCTGATCAGGCGGAACGCGATCGTGGTGTTCATGTGCGTCGAGCTGATGCTCAACGCCTGCAACCTCACGCTCGTCGCGTTCTCCCGGATGCACGGCAACCTCGACGGCCAGATCATCGCCTTCTTCACGATGGTCGTCGCCGCCGCGGAGGTCGTCATCGGGCTCGCGATCATCGTGTCGCTGTTCCGCTCCCGCCACTCGGCCTCGGTCGACGACGCCAGCCTGATGAAGCTGTAAGGGGTCGGAATCGTGGAAAACCTGATTGCGCTGCTGGTCGCGGCGCCCCTGCTCGGAGCGGTGGTCCTGCTCTGCGGCGGCCGCCGGCTGGACCGGGCCGGTCACTGGATCGGCACGGTGCTCGCCGCCGCGTCGTTCGTCATCGGGGCCGTGCTCTTCGCCGACATGCTCGGCAGGGGCGCGGAGGACCGCGCCCTGCACCAGAAGCTGTTCAGCTGGATCCCCGTCGAGGGTTTCCGGGCCGACGTGGCCTTCCAGCTCGATCAGCTGTCGATGACGTTCGTCCTGCTGATCACGGGTGTGGGCACGCTGATCCACATCTACTCCATCGGCTACATGGAGCACGACGAGCGCCGCCGCCGCTTCTTCGGCTATCTGAACCTCTTCCTCGCGGCGATGCTCATCCTGGTCATCGCCGACAACTACCTCCTGCTGTACGTCGGGTGGGAAGGCGTCGGTCTGGCGTCGTACCTGCTCATCGGCTTCTGGCAGCACAAGCCCAGCGCGGCCACCGCCGCCAAGAAGGCCTTCCTGGTCAACCGGGTCGGCGACATGGGCCTGTCCATCGCGATCATGCTGATGTTCACCACCTTCGGTACGTTCGCCTTCGGGCCGGTGCTCGAGGCGACCGGCGACACGGGCGAGGGCAAGCTCACCGCGATCGGCCTGATGCTGCTCCTCGCCGCCTGCGGCAAGTCGGCCCAGGTGCCGCTGCAGTCCTGGCTCGGCGACGCGATGGAGGGCCCGACCCCGGTCTCGGCCCTCATCCACGCCGCCACCATGGTGACCGCGGGCGTCTACCTCATCGTCCGCTCCGGCGCGATCTTCAACGCGGCGCCCGACGCGCAGACGGTCGTCGTGGTCGTCGGAGCCGTCACGCTCCTCTTCGGTGCGATCGTCGGTTGCGCGAAGGACGACATCAAGAAGGCTCTCGCCGGCTCGACGATGTCGCAGATCGGCTACATGATCCTCGCCGCGGGCCTCGGCCCCATCGGGTACGTCTTCGCGATCATGCACCTGGTGACGCACGGCTTCTTCAAGGCCGGGCTCTTCCTCGGCGCCGGTTCGGTCATGCACGGCATGAACGACGAGGTGGACATGCGGAAGTACGGCGGCCTGCGGAAGTACATGCCGGTCACCTTCGTCACCTTCGGCCTCGGCTATCTCGCGATCATCGGCTTCCCCGGTCTCTCCGGCTTCTTCTCCAAGGACATGATCATCGAGGCGGCCTTCGCCAAGGGCGGCACCCAGGGCTGGATCCTCGGCTGCGTCACCCTCCTGGGCGCCGCGATCACCGCGTTCTACATGACGCGCGTGATGCTGCTGACGTTCTTCGGCGAGAAGCGCTGGCAGCCCGACGCGGACGGCCACGAGCCGCACCCGCACGAGTCACCCAGGTCGATGACGATCCCGATGATCGTGCTGGCCTTCGGGTCGGTCTTCGCGGGAGGGTTCTTCTCCATCGGCGACCGGTTCATGCACTGGCTGGAGCCCGTCACCGGACACGACCACGGGCACGCCCCGGTCAGCGCGACCACGGTCACCGCCGCCACCATGGTGGTGCTCGTCATCGGCGTCGCGATCGCCTGGGTGATGTACGGGCGCAAGCCCGTACCCGCCGTGGCCCCCCGCGGCTCCCTGCTCACCAGGGCGGCCCGCCGGGACCTCCTCCAGGACGACTTCAACCACGTGGTCCTGGTCCGCGGCGGCGAACACCTCACCCGCTCCCTGGTCTACGTCGACCACACCCTGGTCGACGGTGTCGTCAACGGCACGGCCGCCTCGATGGGCGGGCTGTCCGGCCGGCTGCGCAAACTGCAGAACGGCTATGCCCGCTCCTACGCGGTCTCGATGTTCGGCGGTGCGGCGGTCCTCATCGCCGCGACCCTGCTGATGAGGGCGGTCTGATCCCATGTCCTTTCCCCTCCTGACAGCGACGGCGGCGCTCCCGGCGATCGGTGCGATCGCCACCGCGGCCGTCCCGGCCGCCCGGCGCACCGCGGCCAAGTGGCTCGCCCTGCTCGTCTCGCTGGCGACACTCGTGCTGGCCGGGATCGTGTTCGCCCGCTTCGAGCCGGGCGGTGACCGCTACCAGCTCACCGAATCACACGCCTGGATCAAGGACTTCGGAGTCCGGTACGAACTGGGCGTGGACGGCATCGGGGTGGCGCTCCTCGCACTCACCGCGCTGCTGATCCCCTTCGTCATCCTGGCGGGCTGGCACGACGCCGACCCCCTGGAGACGAGCTCCTCGCGCTGGCGCCCCACCCAGGGCTTCTTCGCCCTGATCCTGATGGTGGAAGCGATGGTGATCCTCTCCTTCGTGGCCACCGACGTCTTCCTCTTCTACATCCTCTTCGAAGCCATGCTCATCCCGATGTACTTCCTCATCGGCGGCTTCGGGGACCGGGCGCACTCGGGCAGCGACGAGAACGCCGCGGCGCAGCGCAGCTACGCGGCGGTGAAGTTCCTCCTCTACAACCTGGCCGGCGGACTCATCATGCTGGCCGCCGTCATCGGGCTCTACGTCGTCGCGGGGAGCTTCTCGCTCTCGGAGATCGCCGAAGCCCGGGCCAACGGCTCGCTGGACATGGCGACCTCCACCGAGCGGTGGCTGTTCCTCGGATTCTTCTTCGCGTTCGCGGTGAAGGCCCCGCTGTGGCCGCTGCACACCTGGCTGCCCAACGCCATGGGCGAGGCGACCACGCCTGTGGCCGTCCTGATCACCGCGGTCGTCGACAAGGTCGGCACCTTCGCGATGCTCCGCTTCTGCCTCCAGCTGTTCCCGGAGGCCAGCAAGTGGGCGACGCCGGTGATCATCGTCCTGGCGCTGATCTCCATCGTCTACGGCGCCCTGCTCGCCGTCGGCCAGCGCGACATCAAGCGGCTCATCGCCTACGCGTCGATCTCGCACTTCGGCTTCATCGTGCTCGGCATCTTCGCGATGACCAGCCAGGGCCAGTCGGGCGCCACGCTCTACATGGTCAACCACGGGCTCTCGACGGCCGCGCTGATGCTGGTCGCCGGATTCCTGATCACCCGGCGGGGCTCCCGTCTCATCGCCGACTACGGCGGGGTGCAGAAGGTGGCGCCCGTCCTGGCGGGCACCTTCCTCATCGGGGGCCTGGCCACGCTCTCGCTGCCCGGCCTCGCGCCGTTCGTCAGTGAGTTCCTGGTCCTGGTCGGAGCGTTCAGCGCGTATCCGGTGGCGGGCGTCATCGCCACCGTCGGCATCGTGCTCGCCGCGCTCTACGTGCTCGTCCTCTACCAGCGGACGATGACGGGGCCGGTCAGGGAGGGGATCGGGGGCATGCCCGATCTCAGGGTCCGTGAACTGGCGGTGGCCCTTCCGCTGATCGCCCTGCTGATCTTCCTGGGCGTCTTCCCGAAGCCGCTCACCGAGGTCGTCAATCCGGCGGTCCAGCACACCATGCACGACGTACAGAAGAAGGACCCCCAGCCCGAGGTGGAGGCCGCCAAGTGAGCGCAACAGCTGTCCACAGCCTGTGGACGACGGCGGGCGAGGTGACATCGGCTGCCCCGGGCGACAGGTTCACCGCGCCGACCATCGAGTACGCCCAGCTGGCACCCGTCCTGATCGTGGTCGGTGCCGCCGTCCTCGGCATCCTGGTGGAGGCGTTCGTCCCGCGACGGGCCCGCTACACCACCCAGGTGCTCCTGACGGTCGTCGCGATCGCCGCCGCGTTCGCCGCGGTGGTGGGACTCGCCGCCGACGGGTACGCCACGAAGAACGCGCACATCGCCGCGATGGGCGCCGTCGCCGTCGACGGGCCCGCCCTGTTCCTCCAGGGCACCATCCTGCTGGTCGCGGTGGTCTCCGTCTTCACGTTCGCCGAGCGGCGCCTCGATCCGGCCTCGCACGGCAACCGCGTGGACTCCTTCGCCGCCCAGGCCGGCTCGGTGCCCGGCAGCGACGGGGAGAAGGCCGCGGTCAAGGCCGGCTTCACCACCACTGAGGTCTTCCCGCTGGCCCTCTTCTCCGTGGCCGGCATGCTGGTCTTCCCGGCGGCCAACGACCTGCTGACCCTCTTCGTGGCGCTCGAGGTCTTCTCCCTCCCGCTCTACCTCCTCTGCGCCGTCGCCCGCCGCAAGCGGCTGATGTCGCAGGAGGCCGCCGTGAAGTACTTCCTGCTCGGCGCCTTCTCCTCGGCCTTCCTGCTCTTCGGGATCGCCCTGCTCTACGGCTACGCGGGCACCGTCTCGTACGCCGGCATCGCGAACGTCGTGGACGGCAGCGTCCAGCAGATCGACCCGGCGCTGGCCTCCACCATGGGCAACGACGCGCTGCTGCTGATCGGCGGCGCGATGATCCTCATGGGCATGCTCTTCAAGGTCGGCGCGGTCCCGTTCCACATGTGGACCCCGGACGTCTACCAGGGAGCGCCGACCCCGGTCACCGGCTTCATGGCGGCCGCCACGAAGGTCGCCGCGTTCGGCGCGCTGCTGCGCCTGCTGTACGTGGTGCTGCCCGGCCTCACCTGGGACCTGCGTCCCGTCATGTGGGGTGTCGCGATCCTCACCATGTTGGGCGGGGCGATCGTCGCGATCACCCAGACCGACATCAAGCGGCTCCTGGCCTACTCCTCGATCGCACACGCGGGCTTCATCCTCGCCGGTGTCATCGCGGCCAGCCCGGAGGGCGTCTCCTCGGTCCTCTTCTACCTTGGGGTGTACTCCTTCGTGACCGTCGGCGCCTTCGCCGTCGTCACCCTGGTGCGGGACGCGGGCGGCGAGGCGACCCATCTGTCGAAGTGGGCCGGTCTCGGCCGGCGCTCGCCGCTGACCGCGGCGGTCTTCGCCGTCTTCCTGCTGTCCTTCGCCGGTATCCCGCTCACCTCGGGATTCTCCGGCAAGTTCGCCGTCTTCAAGGCGGCGGCGGACGGCGGCGCGGGCGGCCTCGTCGTGATCGGTGTGATCTCGTCGGCCATCGCGGCGTTCTTCTACATCCGGGTCATCGTCCTGATGTTCTTCAGCGAGCCGAAGGCGGACGGCCCCACGGTCGCCGTCCCGTCCCCGCTGACGATGACCACGATCGCCGTCGGAGTCGCCGTGACCCTGGTCCTCGGCCTCGCCCCGCAGTACTTCCTCGATCTGGCGAGCCAGGCGGGAGTGTTCGTGCGGTAGCGGCCCGCGGACGCGCTGCGACGCCGGACGGCCTTGGAAAGTCAAGGCCGTCCGGCGTTGTCGTAGGCGGCGCCTATGGTTGCCGTGACGGGTGAAGACGGACGGACGGGCGCGACCATGAGTGTGACGACCGAGAGCGCTGCACAGCAGACGCTGCACCGGGTGTTCGGTTACGAGGCGTTCCGCGGCGAGCAGGGCGCGGTGATCGAGCATGTCGTCGAGGGCGGTGACGCGGTGGTGCTCATGCCCACCGGCGGCGGCAAGTCCCTCTGCTACCAGATCCCCGCCCTGGTCAGGCCCGGCACCGGCGTCGTGATCTCCCCGCTGATCGCGCTCATGCAGGACCAGGTGGACGCCCTGCGCGCCCTGGGGGTCCGCGCGGGCTTCATGAACTCCACGCAGGACTTCGACGAGCGCCGCTCGATGGAGGCCCAGTTCGTCGCCGGTGAGCTCGACGTGCTGTATCTGGCCCCCGAGCGGCTGCGCCTGGATTCGACGCTCGCGCTGCTGGCCCGCGGCGAGATCTCCGTCTTCGCCATCGACGAGGCCCACTGCGTCGCGCAGTGGGGCCACGACTTCCGCCCCGACTACCTGGCCCTGTCCGTGCTGGGTGAGCGCTGGCCCGACGTACCCCGTATCGCGCTGACGGCCACGGCGACCGACGCCACGCACCGGGAGATCACCCAGCGCCTCGGCATGCCCGAAGCCAGGCACTTCGTGGCCAGCTTCGACCGGCCGAACATCCAGTACCGCGTCGTGGGGAAGTCCGACCCGAAGAAGCAGCTGCTGACCTTCCTGAAGGAGGAGCACGCCGGGGACGCCGGGATCGTCTACTGCCTCTCGCGCAACTCCACGGAGAAGACCGCCGAGTACCTCTGCCGCAACGGCATCGAGGCCGTGCCCTACCACGCGGGCCTGGACGCAGGCACGCGCGCCACCCACCAGTCGCGCTTCCTGCGGGAGGAGGGCCTGGTCGTCGTGGCGACCATCGCCTTCGGCATGGGCATCGACAAGCCCGACGTGCGTTTCGTCGCCCACCTCGACCTGCCCAAGTCCGTCGAGGGGTATTACCAGGAGACCGGCCGCGCCGGCCGTGACGGGGCACCGTCCACGGCCTGGATGGCGTACGGCCTGCAGGACGTCGTCCAGCAGCGCAAGCTGATCCAGGGCGGCGAGGGCGACGAGGCCTTCCGGCGGCGCGCGGCCGCGCACCTGGACTCGATGCTGGCGCTCTGCGAGACCGTCCAGTGCCGCCGGGCCCAGCTCCTGACGTACTTCGGCCAGGAGCCCGGCGCCGAGAGCTGCGGCAACTGCGACACCTGCCTGACCCCGCCGGAGACCTGGGACGGCACCGTGGTCGCCCAGAAGCTGCTGTCCACCGTGGTCCGGCTGAAGCGGGAGCGGAACCAGAAGTTCGGGGCCGGCCAGATCATCGACATCCTGCTGGGCCGCAAGACCGCGAAGGTCATCCAGTTCGACCACGACCAGCTCTCGGTCTTCGGTATCGGCGAGGAGCTCGCCGAGGCGGAGTGGCGGGGCGTGGTGCGCCAGCTCCTCGCCCAGGGGCTCCTCGCGGTCGAGGGGGAGTACGGCACGCTGGTGCTGACCGAGGAGAGCGGTTCCGTGCTCGGACGGGAGCGCGAGGTGCTGCTGCGCAAGGAGCCGAAGAGGCCCACGACGCGGACCGGCGGCTCGGGCGAGCGCAAGGCCAAGTCGGCGGCGGCCGTGGCCGACCTTCCCGCCGAGGCCGTCCCGGTCTTCGAGGCGCTGCGCGCCTGGCGCGGCGCCCAGGCGAAGGAGCTGGGCCTCCCGGCGTACGTGATCTTCCACGACGCGACGCTGAGGGAGATCGCCGCGCTGCGCCCGGGCTCCCTGGCGGAGCTGGGCGGGGTCAGCGGGCTGGGGGAGAAGAAGCTCGCGACGTACGGCGAGGGCGTGCTGGAGGTTCTGGCGGGGCTGGGGGACACGGCCCTCGCCGCGGCTCCGGAACCGAAGGCGACCCCCGCACCGGCGACCCCCGCACCGGCGACCCCCGCACCGGCGACCCGGTCCTCGGTGCCGGCCGCCCGGCCCGCCGCCACTCAGTACGCCGACCCGGAGTTCGGCTGGGACGAGGAGCCGCCCGAGTTCGAGTGAGCCGGGGCCGGGTCTACTCCGGCTTCGCCGCCCGGCGGCGCGAGACGATCGCGCTCAGATCCAGGTCGACGGGAAAGGGCGTGGAGACCTTCATCCGGTCGTGGAAGATCCCCGTGGACGTGTACGCGCCCGTCGCGGGCTCCAGCTCGAAGACGTACACGACCGCCCGGCCGTCCTGGTTCTCCACACGCCAGTAGTGCGGGATCCTCGCTCGCGCGTACTTGACGGGCTTGGTCTCCCGGTCACGGGTGACGGACTCGTCGGAGACGACCTCGATCGCCAGCAGCACACTGCTCGCGGGGAACCGTGTCTGCCGCAAGGTCTCGATCGCGTCCGCGCGCACGACGACGACATCGGGCTCGGGCCGGTTCTGGAAGTCGATGTCGATGGTGAACTCCCGCACGACCTCCAGCTCAGACGGTGCGAGTGACTGCAGCTGCCAGTTGAAGAAGTCGACCGCCCGTGTACGGAACAACGTCTGCGGACTCACGAAAACCAGGCTCCCGTCGATCAGCTCCGTATGCGGAGGCAGATTCGGGAGTGTGTCCAGGTCATCGGCGGTCCAGCCGCCCACGGGCGGGACCGCCCACCGCGGCTGGGGTGCCTCGGGTTCGATGCTCATCAGTGCTCCCATGGGGAGAGTCTCGCGGGCCCGTTCAGCGTATCCGGCGAGAACCGATCATGGCCGCTCACACGTGTGAGCGAGTCACGCGCCGTTGACCACTGCCCCGACCGGTTCCGCCCGCCCCGCGTCCCCCGCCCCGGCCACAGGGTTCACGGCGAGGGCGTGATCCGTCCGGTGACCTCGCCGAGCCCCACCCGCGTGCCGTGCGGGCCGGGCGCCCAAGCGGTCAGGGTGACCGTGTCGCCGTCCTCCAGGAACGTCCGCTTGCCGTCGGCCAGGTCCAGCGGATCGCGGCCGTTCCAGGTCAGTTCGAGCAGGGAGCCGCGCTGCCCGGGCTCCGCCCCGCTGACGGTGCCCGACCCGTACAGGTCGCCCGTGCGCAGCGACGCGCCGTTCACCGTCATCTGCGCCAGCTGCTGGGCCGCCGTCCAGTACATGGAGGCGAACGGGGGCTCGGAGACGGTCTGTCCGTTGATCTCCACCGAGATCCGGATGTCGAAGCCGCCCGGCTCCTCGTCGTCCGCGTCCTCCAGATAGGGGAGCAGCTCGGCGTCACGGGCCGGAGGCGCCGTGCGGGCCGCGTCCAGGGCCTCCAGCGGAGTCACCCACGCCGAGACGGACGTCGCGAAGGACTTGCCGAGGAAGGGGCCCAGCGGCACGTACTCCCAGGCCTGGATGTCACGCGCCGACCAGTCGTTGAGCAGGGAGAGCCCGAAGACGTGCTCGCGGAAGTCACCCAGCGCCACGGGGGAGCCCTGCTCCGAGGGGACACCGACGACGAAGCCGACCTCGGCCTCGATGTCCAGCTTCACCGAGGGGCCGAAGACGGGGGCGGGGTCGGCCGGCGCCTTGCGCTGCCCGGAGGGGCGCACCACGTCCGTGCCGGAGACGACGACCGTGCCGGCCCGCCCGTGGTAACCGATCGGCAGGTGCTTCCAGTTGGGGGTGAGGGCCGCGCCGTCGGGACGGAAGATCCGCCCCACGTTGGTGGCGTGGTGCTCGCTGGCGTAGAAGTCGACGTAGTCCGCGACCTCGTACGGCAGGTGCAGGGTCACCGAGTCGAGCGGGTACAGCAGTGGTTCCAGGTCCGGGCGGTGGGACGGGACCGTCACCCACGCCGTCAGGGCCCGCCGCACGTCCCGCCACGCGGTGCGCCCCGCCGCCAGCAGCGGCATCAGGCTCGGCTGCGCCAGCAGCCGGGCGTACGGCGAACCCAGGGCGTGCGCCGCCGCCCCGGCGTCCAGCACGTGTTTCCCCACACGGACTCCGACCCTTCGGTCCCCGGGGTGTCCAGGGGTGGAGAACACGCCGTACGGAAGGTTGTGCGGACCGAAGGGATCGCCTTCGGCCAGGTCGAGCGGGCTGCTCTGCTCGGGCATCTGTCGCTGCCCCTTTCCAGTCGCTTGAGGAACACGGTACGTGGCCGCCGTCGGCGGGCGGCAGCGCCTCAAGTAGGCGTAATGCCCGGAAAGTTACGCGATAACCCTGGTCAGCCCGCCGTGCGGGGGATCCTCTTCTCCCAGGTCCGGTGGAAGACGATCTCGGCGCCGTCCCTGCACACGACCTCGTTGGACGTGATGAAGTCGTCCGCGTCCGCGCTCGTCTCCGAACGCGTCTCGATCCGCACGTCCCAGGCCATCTCGGGCCGGTGCAGCCGGATCGTCCAGTCCGAACGGGCCCGTGCCGACAGCGGGTCGTCCTCCTGGATCGTGTACGTCTCCAGGGCGTCCTCGGTGAACTCGAGACCGTCCGGGTAGACACGCGTGCCGCCGTAACGCGGATCGACCTCCAGACGCCACTCGCCCTTGGCGACGTCCCGGACCACCAGACGCTCCGGGCGCTGCTCGTCGAGTGTGACCGGGTACACGACGCCGAGCGGCTCCGACTGCTCCGGCTCGCCGAAGGTGATGCCCGGGTCCTCCGTGTGCCGGCGCACCGGGAGCTCGACGAGGCTGCCCTCCGCCTCGAGCGTGAAGCCCGCCGAGCCGGCCTGCGGCCAGATCCACGGCCAGTACGAGGAGGAGAGGGCGACCCTGATCCGGTGGCCGGGCGGGAAGGTGTGCCCGATGCCGTTCAGCTCGAAGGTCACGTACTCGGTCTCCCCGACGGGCCAGTCCTCCGCGCGGTCGCGCCCGTGACGGGTGGCCAGGTTGAGGGTCCCGCGGGTCACCAGGGTGGAGGCGCCGTCCGGGGCCACGTCGCAGAGCCGGGCGATCACCTGGCCGCGCGGCACGTCCATCCGGACCAGGAGCGTCACCCGTGGACGGCCGAGGATCTCGATCGGGGCGTCCTCGACGGGGAACTCGAAGCACACCGATTTGGCGTCCTCGTCCCGCTGGTCGGGCGGCAGGTCGGCGTCGTTGCCGAACGGGAAGAAGCGGCCGGCGTCCAGCCCGGTCTGCTGCGGTGAGCGGACGGTCTGCGCTCCGCCCTCCAGGGCGTACGTCACCGGGGCGACGTTCGCGGACGGCCAGCTCGCGTCGCCGACCCAGCGGCCGGGCAGCGTCTCGTACACCGTGGCGGGAGGGTGCGAGCCGCTGATCCAGGACCTCAGGAGGGGCTCGTTCATCACCCCGGTGTCCTCGTCCTTGAGGTGCTGGTCCCACCAGCGCAGCGTCTCCTGGAGGAAGCCGATCGCGGGCCCCGGGGGGAGCCCCCGGTCCGGGTACTGGTGCGACCAGGGGCCGATCAGTCCGCGTACCTGCCCGGGGTCCAGGTGCTCGACGAGCCTCAGGACGGTGTCGCGGTACGGGTCGTGCCAGCCGCCCACCGCGAGGACCTTCGCCTGGATCGCGCCGTAGTCCTCGCAGACGCTGCCGTGCTTCCAGTAGTCGTCGCGGGTCTGGTGCGCCAGCCACGTGTGGATGAACGGCTCGACCTTCTCGAGCCGCCGCAGCCACATGTCCCGCCAGTCGTCGCCGACGTCCGCCGGGTCCGGGGGCCGGGAGACGAAGGCCAGCATGGTGGAGGCCCAGGCGTGCATGTCCACGCCGAGGACGGAGCCGCCCATGTAGTGGACGTCGTTGTCGTAGCGGTCGTCGGCCGAGCAGACGGTGACGACCGCCTTCAGGGGCTCCGGTGCGAGCGCGGCGATCTGGAGCGAGTTGAAGCCGCCCCACGAGATGCCGAACATGCCGACCCGCCCCGAGCACCACTCCTGCCGCGCCAGCCAGTGCACGACCGCGACCCCGTCGGCGAGCTCCTGCGCGTCGTACTCGTCGCCCGGCATGCCCTCGCTGTTGCCGTGCCCGCGGACATCGACCCGTACGGAGGCGTAGCCGTGGCCCGCGTACCAGGGGTGGCGCTGCCAGTCGCGCGGCGCCGTCCAGTCGCTGAGCCGGTAGGGCAGGTACTCCAGCAGGGCGGGCACCGGTTCGTCGGTGACCGGCCGCCAGATCCTGGCGTACAGCTGGGTGCCGTCCGTCAGGGGGATGTAGAGGTCCTCGTGGGTGGTCTCGTACGGGAAATCGGTGCGGATCTGCATGGCGGTACCTCAGTGGACGGGGTGCATGGTGCGCTTGAGCCAGGGAGCGGCGGCGATGACGGCCACACCGGCCGCCACCGCGATAGCGCCATTGACACCGAAGTAGGCGGGGTTGGAGACCTCGCCGTAGAGCTTCACGATCTGTGCCTGGATGCCGTTGGCGAGGGCCAGCGACAGGAACCACAGCGCCATCGTCTGGCTGGCGAACGCCTTGGGGGCGAGCTTGGTGGTGGCGGACATGCCGGAGGTCTCCAGCAGGATGTCGCCGAGGCCGAGCAGCAGGTAGGAGCCGACGATCCACCAGGCGGCCATCTCGTACGCGTCGTCGGCGTGACCCGAGGTGGGGATGACCATCAGGAGGAAGGACAGACCGCCGAGGATCACCCCGATCGCGATCTTGTTCGAGGCGTGCGGCTGGCGTGGCCCCATCCGGGCCCAGACGGCGGCCACGACGGGCGCCAGCGCCACCTCGAAGGCGCCCAGCGCGGAGGCGTACCAGCTCGCCGGGAAGTGGAAGCCGAAGATCTCCGTACGGGCGTTCGTCGACGCGAGCAGCATCATCGTCGAGTACGCCTGGAAGAGGATGAAGTTGAAGACCACGGAGGCCAGGAACAGCACGACGTACGGCCGGAGCCTGCCGCGCTCCTCCTGGGTGACCCGGGGGCTCCTGAACATCACGGCGAAGTACACGACGGGCGCGATCACCGAGACGAGGGTGAGCACGTCGACGAACCGGTCCATCGTGAGCCAGCCGGCCAGCGCCAGGGCGGTCGCCACCAGGGCGGCCACCACGACGCCGGCCACGATCGTCAGCACGGCCCGGCGCATCGGGCCGGGCGCCAGGGCGTACTCCGCCGTGTGCTTTCGCCCGGCCAGGTGACGCCGGCCGGCGACGTACTGGATCAGGCCGAGTGTCATACCGACGGCGGCGGCCGAGAATCCCCAGTGCCAGCCCGCGTGCTCGCCGAGCCACCCGGTGATCAGGGGGCCGGCGAAGGCGCCGATGTTGATGCCCATGTAGTAGAGCGCGAAGCCGGCGTCGCGGCGCTGGTCCTCCGTGCGGTAGAGCTTGCCGACCATCGAGGCGACGTTGGGCTTGAGCAGGCCCGTTCCCGCGCTGATCAGGCCGAGGCCCACCCAGGTCATCGTGGCGGTCGGCACGGCCATGGCGTAGTGGCCGCAGGCGATGAGGATGCCGCCGTACAGGACGGCGCGGTACGAACCGAGGATCCGGTCGGCCAGCCAGCCGCCCGCGACGGAGACGAGGTAGACGAGGGTGCCGTAGGCGGCGGACACGGACGCGGCGGTGCCCGGGTCCATGCCCATGCCGTCGTTCGCGACCGTGTCGGCGAAGAAGAGGACCAGGATCGCCTGCATCCCGAGGAATGAGAAACGCTCCCAGACCTCCAACCCTGACAGGGTCATCAGGCCCCGTGGCTGGCCGAAGAAGGCCTGATCGTCTCCGGGCGGTGGCTGGGCCGGTTCGGTACCGGTCGGGGCGTGGGACAAAGCGACAACTCCTGATCGTATGAGCTGATGCCGAACATACCGGCGGTGGCGGGAAGGCGCCCACGGTGATCCAAAGGGGACCGGATACGCTGACTTGAGTGAGGACAACGACACATCGACATTCCGTGTGATCGTCAGCAGACAGGAGATCCCCTCGTGACCGTCGTCGGGCCGTTCGGACTGAGCGTGCGGGACCAGGCTCTTGAGGCCGATGTCCAGGCCGGTTTGGCCGCTGTCGAGGCGGGGCTGCTCGATGCCACCAAAAGCGAGGTCCCTTTCATCACGGAGGCGGCGCAGCACCTCGTCAGCGCGGGGGGCAAGCGTTTCCGGCCGCTGCTGGTGATGCTCGCGTCCCAGTTCGGTGACCCCGACGCGCCGGGCGTCGTCCCGTCGGCCGTGGTCGTCGAACTGACGCACCTGGCGACGCTGTACCACGACGACGTGATGGACGAGGCGGACGTGCGCCGCGGGGTGGACAGCGCCAACACCCGCTGGGGCAACTCCGTCGCCGTGCTGACGGGCGACTTCCTCTTCGCCCGCGCCTCGCACATCCTGGCCGACCTCGGGCCGGAGGCCGTCCGTATCCAGGCGGAGGCGTTCGAGCGCCTGGTCACCGGTCAGATCCTGGAGACCGCGGGCCCGCGGGACGGACGCGACCCCGTCGACCACTACATGGACGTGCTGGGCGGCAAGACCGGCTCGCTGGTCGCCGTGTCCGGCCGGTTCGGCGCCCTGATGGCCGGGGCCGACGAGTCGGTCGTGGACATCCTCACCCAGTACGGCGAACGCCTCGGCATCGCTTTCCAGCTCGCCGACGACGTCCTGGACATCGCCTCCGACTCCCACGAGTCGGGCAAGACGCCCGGTACCGACCTGCGGGAGGGCATCCCCACCCTGCCGGTCCTCCACCTGCGCGCCAGGGCGGCGGCCGAGGGCCGTCCGGAGGACAAGGAGCTCGTGGAGCTGCTCGACGGCGACCTCGCCGACGACGCCACGCTCGCGGAGGCGCTGCGCAGGCTCCGCGCCCACCCGGCCCTCGAACAGGCGCGGCGGGACACCGTCCGCTACGCCGAGGAGGCCCGGGCGACACTGGCCCCGCTGCCCGAGTGCTACGCGAAGGCCGCGCTCGAAGAGCTGTGCGACGCCGTGGTGCACCGCGCCGGCTGACCCCTAGGGACTTCTGTCTCGGGTCATCCCCGAGAGGTACGCACAGTTGCTCCCGGGGGCTGACGCTTGTCGCCGCCCGATTTGGTCAGATGGAGAACAACCACTCCTGACCACATCGGGTGAGAATGGCGGCGGGGAGTGGAAACGTGCAACGGGATGGCAGCCGCCGACCACGGAGGTAGAGCACACATGGCACCGAACGACAGCGCAGAGACCAACGGCGAGGCCACGGGCACTGTCGTGGGCCGCCGGAAGGCGGCGCGCTACATCGTCCCGTTCGCGGTGGCGGGAGTGGCGGCGGCGACGATCGGACTCGTCCCGGCACTCGCGGACTCAGGAGACCCGGAGCTCCCGAAGATCACCGCGCAGGAACTCATCGAGAAGATCGCCTCATCGGACCAGGAGCAGCTGTCCGGCACGGTGAAGGTCAGCACCGACCTCGGCATCCCGTCGCTCGGCGGGCTCGCGGGCTCCTTCGCGCCGGACGCCGCGTCCGGACCGGGCGGGTCGAGCGCCTCCCCCGACGCCAAGCTGATGGAGCTCGCCTCCGGGACCCACACGCTCCGGGTCGCGGCCGACGGCCCCGACAAGCAGCGTCTCTCGATCCTCGGCGAGGGCTCCGAGTACAGCCTCGTCCACAACGGGGACGACGTCTGGGGATACGACAGCGAGAGCAACGAGGTCTACCACGCGGAGTCCGACGGGGACGGACGTCCGGGCGGCAAGGCCGGGGACCACAAGGCACCCGAAGGTGTGCCGGCCACTCCGAAGGAGCTCGCCGAGGAGGCACTCGCCGCCGCGGACGACACCACGTCCGTCACCGTCGGCGGCACGGCGCAGGTGGCGGGACGCGACGCCTACAAGCTCGTGATCAAGCCGAAGCAGTCCGGTTCGACGATCGGCTCCGTCACCGTCGCGGTCGACGCCTCGACCGGCGTACCGCTGAAGTTCACGCTGGCCCCGAGCAGCGGCGGGAAGGCGGCGGTCGACGCCGGCTTCACGGAGGTCGACTTCGGGAAGCCCGACGCCTCCTCCTTCTCCTTCACCCCGCCCAAGGGCGCGAAGGTGACCGAGGCCGACGAGCTGAAGACCGAGGCGGAGAAGCAGGGCGCGGCGGACAAGGCGCACAAGGAGCTGGGCGCGCTGGAGGGCTTCAAGGGCCTCGACGTCATCGGCGAGGGCTGGAACGCCGTCGCCGAGATCGAGCTGCCGGGCGGGGCGGGCCTGCCCGCCCAGGGCTCGGGTGACGTACCCCCGCAGGCGCAGCAGTTCCTCGACGCGCTCGGTGACAAGGTCACCGGCGACTTCGGCTCGGGCACGGTCTTCAAGACGCGCCTGGTCAACGCGCTGATGACGGACGACGGCAAGCTCTACGTCGGCGCGGTCACCAAGGACGCGCTGGTCAAGGCGGCCGACACCGCGAAGTAGGAGATACCGCCTGCCCGCCCCGTCGTACGCTCCGTGCGCCCCGCCCCGTCGTACTCTCCGTACGGCGGGGCGGTCCGTGCGACGGGCCGCAGGCGGACGCGGGGTGCCGGGCACGGCGGGAGGGAACCGGGAGTACGCATGACCGACACAGCGGCCGCTACGGCCGGACCGGACACGGGGCGGGAGCCCGGCGCGGTGATCGAGACGCGGGGGCTCACCAAGCGCTACCGCGGCGGACAGCTGGCCGTCGACGGGCTCGACCTCGCCGTCCCCGCCGGAAGCGTCTTCGGCTTCCTGGGGCCCAACGGCTCCGGCAAGACCACCACGATCCGGATGCTCATGGGGCTCATCGAGCCGACCTCCGGCACCGCACAGGTCCTGGGCCGCCCCATGCCGGCGGCCGCCCGGTCGGTGCTCCCGCACGTCGGCGCGCTCATCGAAGGGCCCGCGCTGTACGGCTTCCTGACGGGCCGCGACAATCTCGTACGCTTCGACTCCGCCGACCCGGCCGCCGACCCACGCACCCGGCGCGTGCGCGTGGGTGACGCCCTGGAGCGGGTCGGGCTCGCCGCCGCGGCCGGCAAGAAGGCCAAGGCGTACTCACTCGGGATGAAGCAGCGGCTCGGGCTCGCCGCCGCCCTTCTGCAGCCGCGCCGACTGCTCGTGCTGGACGAACCCACCAACGGCCTCGACCCGCAGGGCATGCGCGAGATCCGCTCCCTGGTGCGGGAGCTGGCGGGCGAGGGCACCACCGTCTTCCTCTCCTCCCACCTGCTCGACGAGATCGAGCAGGTCTGCACCCACGCCGCGGTGATGGCACGCGGCCGGCTCATCGTCCAGGGCCCGGTCGCCACGCTCGCCGCGGGCGCCCGGGGCCGGCTCGCCGTGACCACGCCCGACCCCGGTGACGCGGCGCGGATCCTCGCGGAACAGGGGGCGACGGGCCTCGTGACCGATGGGGACCGGGTGAGCGCCGACGCGCCGCCCGGCGAGGTGGAACCGGCGGACCTCAACGCGGCCCTGGTGCGCGGCGGTGTCCGCGTACGCGCCTTCGGCGTCGAACGGGCCTCGCTGGAGGACGCCTTCGTCGCGCTTACCGGAGAGGGATTCGATGTCGCAGGCTGAACTCACGGCGCGCCCGGTGCCCCCGGCGCCGCGCCGTGCGCTGTGGACCTTCGGGATCCTGCGCTCCGAACTGACCACCACGCTCCGCCGGTGGCGCACCCTGGCCCTGCTCGGGGTCCTGGCGGCCGTGCCCGTCCTCATCGGGATCGCCGTCCGCATCGAGACGGGTGACGGCTCCCAGGCCGGTCCCGGCGGCGGGGGCGGGCCCGCCTTCCTCTCCCAGATCACCAACAACGGACTGTTCCTGGTCTTCGCGGCCCTCTCCGCGACACTGCCCGTCTTCCTGCCGATGGCCGTCGGCGTCGTCGCGGGGGACTCCGTCGCGGGTGAGGCGAGCGGCGGCACCCTGCGCTATCTGCTGGTGGCTCCGGCGGGCCGCACCCGGCTGCTCCTCGCCAAGTACGCGTCCGTGCTGGTGTTCTGCCTGGTCGCCACCCTGGTCGTGGCGGCGTCGGCGCTCGCGGCCGGGGCGCTGCTCTTCCCCGTCGGGGAGGTCACGACGATCTCGGGCACCCGGATCGGCTTCGGCGAGGGTCTCCTGCGGGCCGGACTGATCGCGGTCGCGGTCGCGGTGTCACTCGTCGGTTTCGCGGCGCTGGGTCTTTTCGTCTCGACGCTCACCACCAGCGGGATCGCGGCGATGGCGGCCACGGTCGGGGTGCTGGTCACCGTGCAGATCCTGGACACCATGCCGCAGCTGCACGCGATCCATCCGTATCTCTTCCCGCACTACTGGCTGTCCTTCACGGACCTGCTGCGCGACCCGGTCTACTGGGACGAGATGGTCGGGAACCTGGGTCTGCAGGCGGTGTACGCGGCGGTTTTCGGCTCCGCGGCCTGGGCGCGCTTCACCACGAAGGACGTCACCGTCTGAGGGGCCCGGTACGGGCCGTCCGTACCGTCGGCCGGTCGAGCCGTCCCCCGATCGGCTCGTCGCGGCACGAACGGCACGAACGGTGTACTGCACGGTACGTCACGACACGGTACGTTCCGTTTCCAGCCTGGTCATTGTTCGACTTTTGGCGACGACCTGTCAATAAGCGGTGGGCGGAATACCCCTATGCTCACCGAATGATCACATCGCCGAGTACCCTGCGCCGCAGCGAGAGGTCGCGACGGGCGACGCTGGACGCCGCCCTGGAGCTGTGTACGGAGAAGGGGTACGGCCGGGTCACCGTCGAGGCCATCGCGGCCCGCGCCGGCGTGAGCAAGAAGACGATCTACCGCTGGTGGCCGTCGAAGGTCGCGGTGATGCTGGAGGCCTTCGCCCAGGTGCTCGCCGTCGCCACACCGTTCGTGGAGACGGGCGACATCGAGGCCGACCTCCGCACGCACATCAACGGTCTGGTGAGGCTGATCTCGACGCCGCCGTACGGCCCGGCCTACTCCGGGATCCTGTCGGAGATGCACCACGACGACGCGCTCGCGCTGGCCGTACGCGAACAACTGGTCGATCCCCGCTTCGAGGCCGCCGTGGGGCGCCTGCGGCGCGCCCAGGAGCAGGGGCAGATACCCGCCGGCGCGGATCTGTCGTTCGCGGTGGAGATGCTCTACGGGCCCGTCTACTACCGCCATGTGCTGCGGAAGCCGCCGCAGGACGAGGCGACGGTCGCCACGCTGGTGGCCCATGTCCTGCGCTCCCTGTCCGGCGCCGGTGCGCCCGGGGGCGGACCCGGCGATGGGGGCGCCCCCGGGGCGGGGCGCGTCAGCTGAAGAAGACCTTCGCCCGGGCCGCGGCCTCGGTGTCGGTCAGCACGTCACCGGGCCTGCTGCCGTTGCCCAGCAGCACCCCGCCCCACCGCATGCCGAGGTACCGCGCCGAATTGCGCAGGGTGCCCGTGAGCGGTTCGGCGACCGCCGGGTCGTCGTCCGCGAGCGCGGTGACCCCCCACAGCGTCTTCCCGGCCATCCGCCGCTGGAAATCGACACCGGGGGCCTCCAGCCAGCCCGACCAGTGGTCGAGGTAGCGCTTGGTGGAGGTGGACACGGAGTACCAGTAGAGCGGTGAGGCGACGACCACGTCGGTGGCGGCGAGCGTCGCCTCGAGCAAGGTCGCGGAGTTGCCTGCCGGGACGGGGTGGCCGTCCGTGTGCCGCCGGTCCTCGAAGTCGGGCAGCGGGAGGTCCCGCAGGTCCAGCCACCGCTGCCCGGTGCCGGCCGGGAGCTGCTCGGCCGCGAGCCGGGCCAGGGTCTCGGTGTTGCCGCCGGTGCGGCTGCTGCCGAGCAGGAAGAGGAAGTCGCGCGTGGTCATGCCATGCCCCCAATTGATTGCGTACGGCCTTTACCGGCGTACGCATCATATGCACGTGCATGAAATTTTGGAGAGGTGATTTTCGGCCGCCGGGGGGCGCGAGATCCCCGGGAGCGTGCGTGGTCTCAGCCGAAGAGCCGCTCCAGGACCACCGCGACGCCGTCCTCCTCGTTCGACAGCGTGATCTCGTCGGCGGCGGCCCGCAGCTCCGCGTGCGCGTCGGCCATCGCCACCCGGTGGCCTGCGAGGCGGAACATCGGCAGGTCGTTGGGCATGTCGCCGAACGCCACCGCGCCGACGGGGTCGAGGCCGAGCAGCCCGGCGGCCAGGGTGACCCCCGTGCCCTTGTCCACGCCGAAGGGGGCCAGCTCCACCGTGCCGGGGCCCGCCATCGTGACGGACGCCAGATCGCCCACCGCTCCTCGGGCGGCGGCGGCCAGCTCGTCGTCCGTCAGCTCCGGGTGGCGGATCAGGACCTTGATGACGGGCGCCGCCCACAGCTCCGACCGGTGCCCGGCGCGCTGAGCGGGGAGCGAGGGGTGCGGCATGCGGTAGCCCGGCTCGATCAGGGTCCTGCCGTCGGCGCCGTCCTGGTCCACCGCGGCGAACACCTGCCCCACCTCGGCCTCGATCTTGCCGAGCGCGGTGTCCGCCAGCTCCCGGTCCAGCGTCACCGAGCTCAGCATGCGGGCCGACCCGGCGTCGTACACCTGTGCGCCCTGGCCGCAGACCGCGAGCCCGTCGTAGCCGAGGTCCCCGAGCAGGGCGCGTATGCCGGGCACCGGCCGGCCCGTGACGATCAGATGCCGTGCTCCCGCCGAGGTGGCGCGGGCGAGGGCGGCACGGGAGCGGGCGCTCACGGTGTCGTCGGAACGCAGCAGTGTGCCGTCCAGATCCGTGGCGACAAGGGTGTATGCGGCGGGTGGCGTGACCATGGGGTCAGCCTAGAGAGAACGCCTTCCCGTCGTACGCCGCTGACCTGCGGGGACGGTCGGCTCGGTCGGCGAAGGCCCGATCCGGCGCGTTCCGGGGCCCGCTCACCGCGGCGGGCAGGCCGGGCAGACGTGTCCGGCGCACGCGGTCAGCAGGGTCGCGGCCGCCGCGCTCACCGCCGGATCGCCGTCCATGGCGAGCCGCTCGGCCGTCGTCCGCCCGGCCAGCACCGCGAGATGCGCGTCCCTGGTCCACTCCGGGTGGTGCGCGTGGCCATGGGCGAGGATCGTCCCCAGCAGGCCGAGCACCCCCACGCGGTCCTTCACGGTCTCCATGGCGGCGAGCTCCCAGAGGAACGGCACCGTGGCGGCCGTCGCGTCGAACACGGCCAGGGCGCCGATCCACTGCCCCAGATCGCTCAGGGCGTCCTCGGCCGACTCGCTGTCGCCCCAGGCGATCCGTGACAGCATCCCGGGGACCTGGGACGCGGAGCCCTGGGCGTGGCGCAGCTCATGCCACTGAACGTGCCTCATGTCCTTCAGGATCGTCCCCATCCGGGCACTCAATCAGCCTTTGCGGGTGCCGTCCACCATGCTTGCCACACTCATCGGATCCGGCTCCCGCGCCCCGTCCAGCGCGTCGAGACACCGTCGTACCGCGTCCCCGTCGCGGGCGTCCGCGAGCAGCGCCACGTGGTTGTCGGGCCGGATCACCACGACGGTGTCACCGTCGAGGCCGTAGGCCGCGCGGGCGAGCCCCTCCCGGTCGTGCAGCGCGTCCGGAGCGGCGGTGCGGGGGCCCGGCTCCCCGGCGCCGTACACCCGGAAGGCCCGGACTGCGTCGCCATGGGTGCCCGCCGCCTCCCGCAGCACCCGTTCCGAGCCTGCCCCGAAGCCCAGCACCGTGATGTGCGGGCCGGCGAAGACGCGGAACAGCCGGGTGGGCGCACCGGTCGCGGCCTCGGCGCAGGGGGCGTCCGGCGCGCGGTCGCCCGACCGTACGCCGTCCCCGTCCTCCTTCCCGTTCCCCGGCCGGGCGAGGGAGCTCCACCGGTAGCCGCGGTCGAGCCCCGCCGTCGAGGGGGTGATCGCGGTGTCGAGCCCGCCGCCCGGTTCCCTGATCGCCTCCAGCGTGGCCCGCAGCCGCTCCGAGGTCAGCTCCAGGGTCCAGGCCGCGACCGGCAGCCGCTCCTCCTCGTAGGTGTCCAGAAGCCCCGGCCCTCCCCGTCCCCGCAGTGTCCGGTCGAGCTTCCAGCCGAGGTTGAAGGCGTCCTGGATGCCGGTGTTCATGCCGAGCCCGCCCGCGATGGCGTGCACATGGGCGGCGTCCCCGGCGAGGAACACCCGGCCCACCCGGTAGCGGTCGGCCATGCGCACGTTGACGCGGTACGTCGAGAGCAGCGTGGCCCCGGTGATGCTCCCGGCCGGCAGCCGGGTGTGCCGGGCGAAGAGCCGCCTGAAACCCTCGGGGGAGGGGGCGAGGGGCCGGCCGTCCGCGTCACGCTCCGGGCCCGACTGGAACCACCAGCCCGTCCGGGTGCCGGGAATGGGGCAGAGCATGACGGCTCCGTCCTCGTCGAACCACTGGTGCCAGATGCCCCGGTCCAGGACGCCCGGGGTGATCTCGACGTCGCCGCAGACCATCAGCTGCTCCTCGTCCGTCTTCCCGTCGAACGGGACGCCGAGCAGTTTCCGTACGCGGCTGTGGGCGCCGTCGCAGCCCACCACGTAGCGCGCGCCGGCGGTGGAGCCGTCGGCGAGGGTGACGGTCACCGAGGACCCGTCGTCGGTGAGGCCCACGACCTCGGTGCCGGTCTCCACCGCCACGCCGTACCCGGCGAGGCGCTCGCGCAGGATCCCCTCCAGCCGCCACTGGGCGATCAGCCGGCCCCGGTCGTACGGGGCGTCCGGCGTCGGCGAGGAGCCGGCGTACGGATCGGCGTCCGCGACCGGCACCCCGTCGCGGTACTTGCGCATCGGGAGCGGCGGTGAGCCCGCCGCCAGCACCGCCTCGACGACCCCCAGGTCCTCCAGTACCTCCAGGGAGCGCGCGTTGGGGCCCTTCGACCGCGAACTGCGCGGATGCTCCGGCGACCTGTCCACGATCCGCACCGCGACGCCACGCCTGGCCAGATCGCAGGCCAGCGTCAGTCCGGTCGGGCCCGCGCCCACGATCAGTACGTCGGTCATGCCTGCTCCTCGGTCGTGTCGTCCTGGCGTCCAGGAAAACGCAACCGAGTAAAAAAGGCAACTCGGTAACTATTTTATGGCCGGGGTGTCCGTGTCCGGCGCCGAAGCGGAAGCCGTGCCGACAGGGGCCGAGGCTTCTGCCGCCCGCACCGCCAGACGCAGGGCCTCGGCCCGCGTGCGGCGTGCCGTGCGCAGCGCGTCCCAGGTCAGCAGCATCAGGGCCACCCAGACCAGGGCGAAGCCGGCCCACCGCTCGGGCGGCATCTCCTCGTGGAAGTACAGGATGCCGAGCGCGAACTGGAACACCGGCGCCAGATACTGCAGCAGGCCCAGGACGGAGAGCGGCACCCGGATCGCGGCGGCGCCGAAACAGACCAGGGGGATCGCGGTGACGAGTCCCGTCGCGGCGAGCAGGGCTCCGTGGCCCGCGCCCCCGGCCAGGAACGTCGCGTCGCCGCTCGCCCCGAGCCACAGCAGGAACCCGAGCGCCGGCACGAACAGCACGGCGGTCTCGGCGGCCAGGGACTCCAGGCCGCCCATGTTGACCTTCTTCTTCACCAGGCCGTACGTCGCGAAGGAGAACGCCAGTACCAGCGAGATCCACGGCGGCTGCCCGTAGCCGACCGCCAGGACGAGCACCGCGGCGAAGCCGGTCGCCACCGCGGTCCACTGCACCGGCCTGAGCCGCTCGCCGAGCAGCAGGACGCCCATGGCGATGGTGACCAGCGGGTTGATGAAGTAGCCGAGCGAGGCCTCGACGACGTGGCCGTTGTTCACGGACCAGATGTAGAGACCCCAGTTGACCGAGATCACCGTCGCGGCGATCGCGATCAGCCCCAGCCGCCGGGGCTGCCGGAGCAGCTCCCCGATCCACGCCCAGCGACGCAGGAACAGCAGGGCGATGCCGACGACGCCCAGTGACCACACCATCCGGTGGGCGAGAATCTCCACCGCCCCCGACGGTTCCAGCAGCGGCCAGAAGAGGGGCACGAGGCCCCACATCCCGTACGCGCCGATTCCGTACAGCAGGCCTGCCCGCTGTTCGTTCTTCCCCTTCACGGGCCCTCCCGGCACTCCTGCGTCGGCGGACGGCCGACTGCACGACGGTAGCGCCGGAAGAGGCCTGCTGTCATTGCCGTATCGGCGAAACGGTCGTGACAGGCGCGGGTGCGCCCGTTCAGGCGGCGGCGACCGCCGCGGCGACCGTCTCGGCCGCCGGAGTGGTCGGCCGGCCGATCAGGCGGGCCAGGTCGCCGCTCGTCCCGGCGAGCAGGCCGCGTGCGATGGCCTCGTCGACGTCGACGAGAATCGCGGCGAGGGGTTCGGGCAGCCCGGCGGCGACGAGGATCTCCTGGTGCGCCGAAGCCGGAACGTTTGTGTAGACGATCTCCTCGCCGGTCGCGGCGGCCACCATGGCGGCGTACTCGGCCAGCGACCAGGCCACGTCTCCGCTCAGCTCGTACGCCGCGCCCAGGTGGCCCTCGCCGGTGAGCACGGCGGCGGCCGCGTCCGCGTAGTCGGCCCGGGCGGCTGAGGCGACGCGTCCGTCCCCCGCGTTGGCGACGACGGCGCCGTGCTCCAGGACGGGCGCCAGATTCGCGGTGTAGTTCTCGGTGTACCAGCCGTTGCGCAGGAAGGTGTACGGGAGGCCGGAGTCGAGGATCAGCTGCTCGGTGGCCTTGTGCTCCTCGGCCAGCAGGAAGTCCGCCCCGGGCCCGCCCAGCACCCCGGTGTACGCGAGCTGCGCGACCCCGGCCGCCTTCGCGGCGTCGATCACCGCGGTGTGCTGGGGCACCCGCCTGCCGACCTCGCTGCCCGAGACCAGCAGGACGCGGTCGCCGGCCCGGAACGCGTCGGCGAGGGTCTCCGGGCGGTCGTAGTCGGCGATGCGGAGTTCGACGCCCCGGGCGGCGAGCGCGGCGGCCTTCTCCTTGTCGCGGACGACCGCGACGACCTGGTGGGCCGGGACCGTGTCGAGCAGACGCTCGACGACGAGGCGGCCGAGGGCGCCGGTGGCTCCGGTGACGACGATGCTCATGAGGGTTCTCTCCTGGTGGCGGTGGTTCCTGCTGCGAGTGGAATACAACTCACCCTAGGAGGTGTACTAACTCTGGGAAAGTACCCACTTTGAAGTAAGGTACTGGTATGACAGTAAGCATCCTGGACGAAGTGGGCGGCTGGCGCGCGGACGTCAACCAGCAGAACTGCCCCTCCCGGCTGATCCTCGAACACATCACCAGCCGGTGGGGCGTGCTCGTGCTGGCCGCGCTGCTGGAGCGCTCCTACCGGTTCAGCGAGCTGCGCCGCACGGTCGGCGGCGTCAGCGAGAAGATGCTGGCCCAGACCCTCCAGACGCTGGAGCGCGACGGCTTCGTGCACCGGGACGCGAAGCCGGTGATCCCGCCCCGCGTGGACTACTCGCTCACCCCGCTCGGCGCGGAGGCCGCCGAGCAGGTCTGGGCGCTGGCACGCTGGACCGAGCGGCAGGTGGACGGGGTCGAGTCGGCCCGCGCGGCATACGACGAGGCCCGGAGCCAGTCGGCTCCGGGCCTCGCCGGACAGGCATGACGGCGCGTCAGCCGACCACGGTCCAGGTGTCGTTGCCCGCCAGCAGGGTGCTCAGGTCACCCTTGCCGTGCTGCTCGATCGCGGCATCGAGCTGGTCGGACATGAGCGCGTCGTAGACCGGGCGCTCCACACTGCGCAGCACCCCGATCGGTGTGTGGTGCAGGGTGTCGGCGTCGGCCAGCCGGGACAGCGCGAACGCGGTCGTGGGGCTGGGGTTGTGGGCGTCGTGGACGAGGATCCGCGACTGGTTCTCCTCGGTGACCGCGACGACGCTCAGGTCTCCCGTGAGCGCGTCGCGCACGACGCCCTTCGAGTTGTCCGCGCCGAAGCGGATCGGCTGGCCGTGTTCGAGGCGGATGACCGCCTCCTCGGCCCGCTCCCTGTCCTTGAGCACCTCGAAGGCGCCGTCGTTGAAGATGTTGCAGTTCTGGTAGATCTCCACCAGCGCGGTGCCGGGGTGGTCGGCCGCCGCGCGCAGCACGCTCGTGAGGTGCTTGCGGTCGGAGTCGACCGTGCGCGCGACGAACGAGGCCTCGGCGCCCAGCGCGAGGGAGACCGGGTTGAAGGGGGCGTCGAGCGAGCCCATCGGCGTCGACTTGGTGATCTTGCCGACCTCGGAGGTGGGGCTGTACTGCCCCTTGGTCAGCCCGTAGATCCGGTTGTTGAACAGCAGGATCTTGAGGTTGACGTTGCGGCGCAGGGCGTGGATGAGGTGGTTCCCGCCGATCGACAGCGCGTCGCCGTCGCCGGTGACGACCCAGACGGACAGGTCGCGGCGGGAGGTGGCCAGGCCCGTCGCGATGGACGGGGCGCGGCCGTGGATGGAGTGCATCCCGTACGTGTTCATGTAGTACGGGAAGCGGGACGAGCAGCCGATGCCGGAGACGAACGTGATGTTCTCCTTGGCCAGCCCCAGTTCGGGCATGAAGCCCTGCACGGCCGCGAGGACCGCGTAGTCACCGCATCCGGGGCACCAGCGCACCTCCTGGTCGGACTTGAAGTCCTTCATGGACTGCTTGCCCTCGGCCTTGGGGACGAGCTGGAGGAGATCGTTGGCGTGGGCGTCAGGCACTGATGGCCTCCTTGAGGACGGTGGCGAGCTGCTCGGCCTTGAAGGGCATTCCGTTGACCTGGTTGTAACTCCGGGCGTCCACGAGGTACTCGGCCCTCAGCAGCAGGGCGAGCTGCCCGAGGTTCATCTCCGGGACCACGACCTTGTCGTAACGCCTCAGCACCTCACCGAGATTCCGCGGGAAGGGGTTGAGGTGGCGCAGATGGGCCTGCGCGATCGTCTCCCCGGCCGCGCGGAGCCGGCGTACGGCCGCGGTGATCGGGCCGTACGTCGAACCCCACCCCAGGACCAGGGTCGTGGCGTCGGCCGGGTCGTCGACCTCCAGGTCGGGGACCCGGATGCCGTCGACCTTCGCCTGGCGGGTGCGGACCATGAAGTCGTGGTTGGCCGGATCGTAGGAGATGTTCCCCGTGCCGTCCTGCTTCTCGATCCCGCCGATCCGGTGCTCCAGACCCGGCGTGCCCGGCACCGCCCAGGGGCGGGCCAGGGTCTCCGGGTCCCGCTTGTAGGGCCAGAACACCTCGGTGCCGTCGGCCAGTTCGTGGTTCGGCCCGGTCGCGAACCGCGTCCGCAGGTCCGGGAGGCTGTCGATCTCCGGGATCCGCCACGGCTCGGAACCGTTCGCCAGATAGCCGTCCGAGAGCAGGAACACCGGAGTCCGGTACGTCAGAGCGATCCGGGCGGCGTCGAGCGCCGCGTCGAAGCAGTCCGCCGGGGTCCGCGGCGCCACGATCGGAACCGGCGCCTCACCGTTGCGCCCGTACATGGCCTGGAGCAGGTCGGCCTGCTCCGTCTTGGTCGGCAGGCCGGTGGACGGCCCGCCGCGCTGGATGTCGATGATCAGCAGCGGCAGCTCCAGCGACACCGCCAGACCGATGGTCTCCGACTTCAGCGCCACACCCGGACCCGACGTGGTCGTCACACCCAGCGCCCCGCCGAACGAAGCGCCGAGCGCCGCCCCGATCCCGGCGATCTCGTCCTCCGCCTGGAACGTCCGTACGCCGAAGTTCTTGTGCTTGCTGAGCTCGTGCAGGATGTCGGACGCCGGGGTGATCGGATACGAGCCCAGATACACCGGCAGATCCGCCTGCCGGCCCGCCGCGATCAGCCCGTACGACAACGCCAGGTTCCCCGAGATATTGCGGTACGTGCCCGTGGGGAAAGCGTGCGACGCCGGTGCGACCTCGTACGAGACCGCGAAATCCTCCGTGGTCTCACCGAAATTCCAGCCCGCGCGGAACGCCGCCACATTCGCCTCGGCGATCTCCGGCTTCCTGGCGAACTTCGACCGGAGGAATGTCTCCGTCCCCTCGGTCGGACGGTTGTACATCCAGGACAACAGCCCGAGCGCGAACATGTTCTTCGACCGCTCGGCCTCCTTGCGGGAAAGCCCGAACTCCTTCAGCGCCTCGATCGTCAAGGTCGTCAACGGCACGGGATGCACGTTGTACGCCTCGAGCGAGCCGTCCTCGAGAGGCGATTGCGCGTACCCGACTTTCGCCATCGGGCGTTTCGTGAACTCGTCCGTGTTCACGATGATGTCGGCCCCGCGCGGCACATCGTCGATATTCGCCTTCAGCGCGGCCGGATTCATCGCGACCAGCACATTCGGCGCGTCGCCCGGGGTCAGGATGTCGTGGTCCGCGAAATGCAGCTGGAACGACGACACACCCGGCAGCGTCCCGGCGGGTGCCCGGATCTCGGCCGGGAAGTTGGGCAGCGTCGACAGGTCGTTCCCGAACGACGCGGTCTCCGACGTGAACCGGTCGCCCGTCAACTGCATGCCGTCACCGGAGTCACCCGCGAAACGGATGATCACCCGGTCCAGGCGGCGGATTTCCTTCTCGGTGGCACCCGTGCGATCAATGCGCGGGGCTCGCTGCTCCCCGACGACAGCCTCGTCGGCCTCATCGGACTTTCCGGCTGGGCTACTGACCTGGCTGGTCACTGAACTGGACCTCCCTCGGGGCGGCGGCTCGGGACCGGCCGACCCGCCGGCGGTCCAGGCCCCACCCTACTTCTGTAAGGGTCGCCTTCCTTGGACCGGTCATATGGTGGACGCGTTTTTGAGACATGAATGCGTCACGCTTTGCCATATTTTTCCGGACCTTTCGATCACTGGACGCGTCACTGGACGAGGCCCCCGGTGCTCATCCTTTCGTCCTGGTCCCCAGGTCTCGCTCGGCTACGGGTGGATCATCCAGATCCTCGTGAGTAGATCATCGCGTTGTCACGAGTTCAGATAAGTGAGAACAGCGAGAACACGCCGGTGATCCCCGTCACTGGGTGCCAGGCCGAGTTTCAGGAAGATGTTGCTGACGTGCTTCTCCACCGCTCCGTCACTGACCACCAGCTGCCGGGCGACGGCTGAATTCGTACGCCCCTCCGCCATCAGACCCAGGACCTCCCGCTCGCGCGGCGTGAGCCCCGCCAGCACGTCCTGCTTGCGGCTGCGTCCCAGCAGCTGTGCCACCACCTCCGGGTCCAGCGCCGTCCCGCCCTGCGCCACCCGCACCACGGCGTCCACGAACTCCCTGACCTCGGCGACCCGGTCCTTCAGCAGATAACCCACCCCGCGGCTGCTGCCGGCCAGCAGCTCGGTGGCGTACTGCTCCTCGACGTACTGCGAGAGCACCAGCACCCCGATGTCCGGGTAGTCCTTGCGCAGCCGCACCGCCGCCCGCACGCCCTCGTCGGTGTGGGTCGGCGGCATTCGCACGTCGGCGACCACCACGTCCGGCAGGGCGCCCTGCCCGGCGAGGTCGCCCACCGTCTTGATCAGCGCCTCGGCGTCCCCGACCCCGGCGACGACGTCGTGCCCCAGATCGGTCAGCAGCCGGGTGAGCCCCTCCCGGAGCAGCACCGAATCCTCGGCGATGACGACCCGCACTCTTTCCTCCACGACGTTGTGTCCCCCACTGTCGGTTGTTCCGTGTGTTCACGTGCCCGCGGCGGCCGCGCGGCCGCCCGTGTGTCCAGCATTCCAGCTCCGGCGCCCTGATGGGCCGTACACCAGCGGTTCCGGTCGCACGGACGCGCCGCAGTGCCCCGGCCGCCGTGATGGCGGGCCGGGGCACTGCGGCGTGGGCGGGAGCCGGCTCCTCAGCCCCGCCAGGGCAGCTCGGCCGTGACGGTCGTCGGTCCGCCGGCGGGGGAGTCGACGACGAGGATGCCGTCCACCGCGTCCAGCCGCTCCGTCAGCCCGGCGAGACCGCTGCCCGTCGACACTCCGGCCCCGCCGCGTCCGTCGTCGCTGACCTGGAGCATCAGCCGGTTTGCGGTCCGCCACACGTCGACCGAGGCACGGGTGGCCCGGGCGTGCTTGCTGACGTTCTGGAGGAGTTCGGAGACCGTGAAGTAGGCGATGCCCTCGATGGCCTGCGCGGGCCGCGACTCCAGGTCCACCACGACCTTCACGGGGACGGTGCAGCGGGAGGCGATGGCGGAGAGCGCGGCGTCGAGTCCGCGGTCGGTGAGGACGGCGGGGTGGATGCCGCGGGCGAGGTCGCGGAGTTCCTGGAGGGCGACCTTGACCTCGCCGTGGGCCTCGTCGACCATGCGGGCGGCGGCCTCGGGGTCGTCGGTCAGCTTCTCCTTCGCCAGCCCCAGATCCATGGCGAGGGCGACGAGGCGGGCCTGTGCGCCGTCGTGGAGGTCGCGCTCGATCCGTCGCAGGTCGGCCGCGGCCGTGTCCACGACCACCCCCCGGTCCGACTCCAGCTCCGAGACCCTGGTGGCCAGCCGGGAAGGGCCGAGCAGGCCCGCGACCATGAACCGGTCCACGGTCGCCAGACCCCGGATGATCCACGGCGTGACCAGGACGAGAGCCAGGCCGAACGCGGCGGTGGCCCCCAGCTCGAAGGACGAGTCGAGGTAGAACTGGTGCGTTCCGTCCCCGTACAGCTGGATGCCGTCGACACCCACGTAGGTGGGGAAGATCCAGTGCCACACCGGATAGGTGAACGCCGCCCAGCCGTAGAACCAGAAGGTCACCGCCACGGTGAACGCGAACACCGCCCACGGCATGTGCAGCACCGCGTAGAGCAGATGCCGCCAGGACACCCCGCTCTTCAGCGTCGCGCCGACCCAGGACATCAGGCCGCCCTTGCCGCGCACCGGCGCGGGGTCCGCGACGTCCAGCCGCAGCAGCCCGCGCGCCCGGCCCCGCTCCATGACGCCGAAGCCGCGGCACATGACGAGGCCGGCGGCGAGTATCGGAATGCCGAGGAAGGTGATCAGCATGCCGAGCCCGAGCGACACCGTCGTCACCGCGAAGGAGAACAGCACCACGCTGATCGGCAGGCTCAGGAGCAGATAGGCCAGTTCGCGCCACGTACGCGCCTCGAAGGGCGCGCGGAGCGCCGCGGGGAGGAGGTGCTTCGCCGGCGGGTAGCCCCCCGACCCGGTGCCGGGCCTGTACTGGTCCCGGGTGTCCGGTCCGTATGCCGTGGCCATCAGTGGCGTCCGTCCGTTTCTTCTGAGCGGGATCTCCCCGCGGACCGATACAACGGCTGATATCTCAAGAATGCTGTGCCGGGGGCCGCCTCACCATGAGGGCCGTCTCCGTATCCGGCCGGGGGTTTTCCCCACCACGGGGACGCCCTGTTCCGTACCCGGGACGGGAGCACCCGCTGTCGCCGTCTCACACCGCACCGGCCCGCTCGGCCCCGGTGGCGAGGCGGTCGCGCCAGGGCAGCTCCGCGGTGACCGTGGTCGGTCCGCCCTCGGGGGAGTCCAGGACGAACACCCCGTCGACCGCTCCCAGCCGCTCCGCGAGACCCGACATGCCCGTACCGCCGTCGAGCCGGGCGCCGCCCGTCCCGTCGTCCCGGACCTGGAGCATCAGCCGGTCGCCGGTCCGCCACACGTCGACCGACGCCTGAGCGGCGCGGCTGTGCTTGCTGACGTTCTGGAGGAGTTCGGAGACCGTGAAGTAGGCGATGCCCTCGATGGCCTCGGCCGGCCGGGCCGTCAGCCCCACCGACACGCTCACGGGGACGGTGCAGCGGGAGGCGATGGCGGAGAGCGCGGCGTCGAGTCCGCGGTCGGTGAGGACGGCGGGGTGGATGCCGCGGGCGAGGTCGCGGAGTTCCTGGAGGGCGACCTTGACCTCGCCGTGGGCCTCGTCGACCATGCGGGCGGCGGCCTCGGGGTCGTCGGTCAGCTTCTCCTTCGCCAGCCCCAGGCCCATGGCGAGGGCGACGAGGCGGGCCTGTGCGCCGTCGTGGAGGTCGCGCTCGATCCGGCGCAGGTCGGCCGCGGCCGTGTCCACGACCACCCCCCGGTCCGACTCCAGCTCGGCGATCCGTCGTTCCAGCTCGTCGGAGGGAGAGAGCAGTCCCCGCGCCATCGCCCGGTCCGCGTTCGTCAGCCCGCGCGCGAGGTACGGGAGAACCGGCCAGAGGACGAAGAGGCTCACCAGCGTCACGGCGAACGTCGCCACGCCCCACGGCAGCCGGATGAACGAATACAGCAACGCCCGCCAGCCGACCGGGTCCTTCAGCCCCGACCACAGCCGGCTGAAGAAGCCCTGACCGTGACGGCCACGCAGCCACGGGCTCGGCTCCTCGATCCGCACCCCGAGCATCCTCCGCGCCCGGCCGCGCTCGGCCCGGCCGAGACCGCGCGCGCCCCGCAGCCCCAGCGCGAGCAGCGGCAGCCCGATCACGGTGACGGAGAGCCCCGCGCCCACGGCGACCAGGATCACGGTGTAGACGAACCCGATGATCGACATCGGCAGATTCGCCAGGAGATACGCGATCTCCTTCCACGCCCACCGGTCGAGGGCGAAGCGCGCGGGCGGCGGCCGGTCGTTGTCCGGCAGGGAGGGGCTCATGGTCATACGGCCAGCGTGCCGGGCCGGGCGCGCCCACGCCATGGGGTTCGTGGGTGAGGCCGAGTAGGGATAACCCCACCTCGCGTGGCACCCGCCGCCCCACCTGTTCCGCGACGGGGCTGCTTACCGTCCCTTTAACAGGGCCTAGACTCCCGTGCGTACAGACCGTCGAACAGGTTGAGGGAGCGAGGGGCGGACGTGGCGGACGTGCCGGGACCGACCGTTCTCGCGTCGGACTACTTCCAGAGCTACTCAGTGGTCGGGCTGCTCGCCCTGGTGGGCGTGGTGTTCGTCGCCGTCGCCTTCGGGGCCGGCCGGCTGCTCAGGCCCGTGGTCCCGACGCCGGAGAAACTCCTCACGTACGAGTGCGGCGTGGACCCCGTGGGGGAGGGCTGGGCCCACACCCAGGTTCGCTATTACGTGTACGCCTTCCTGTACGTGATCTTCGCCGTCGACTCCATCTTCCTGTTCCCGTGGGCGACGGTCTTCGCGGCCCCCGGATACGGGGCGACGACGCTGGTGGAGATGTTCATCTTCCTCGGTTTCCTGGCCGTGGGACTGCTCTACGCATGGAAGAAGGGCGTCCTCGAATGGGCGTGACGAGCCGGCCGAACCCCGAACCCCCCGTGTCGCTGCCCGACCCGACGCCGCTGCCCGAGCCGAAGAGGCTCGGCGTGCTGTCCCGGCTCGCGCCCGAACCGATGAAGGTGGTCCTCAACTGGGGCCGCCGCTACAGCCTGTGGGTCTTCAACTTCGGACTCGCCTGCTGCGCCATCGAATTCATCGCCGCGTCCATGGCGCGGCACGACTTCATCCGGCTCGGCGTCATCCCCTTCGCGCCCGGCCCGCGACAGGCCGACCTGATGGTCGTCTCCGGCACGGTGACGGACAAGATGGCCCCTGCCGTGAAACGGCTCTACGAGCAGATGCCCGAGCCGAAGTACGTCATCTCCTTCGGCGCCTGCTCCAATTGCGGCGGACCGTACTGGGATTCGTACTCCGTGACGAAGGGCGTCGACCAGATCATCCCCGTCGACGTCTACGTCCCCGGCTGCCCTCCCCGGCCCGAGGCGCTCCTGCAGGGCATCCTCAAGCTCCAGGAGAAGATCGCCCGCGAGTCGCTGGCCGAGCGGTACAGCACCGAGGAGACGGCCCGCCCGTCGGCCGCCGCCCTGCGCAGCGGTCTCGTCGAGGCCCCGAAAACGCCGGGGGAGGAGGGGAAGTGAGCGCCCCGGACCTCTACAGCACGCTGCCCGACGCCGTCACCGACGTCTTCGGCGCGGACGCCACCGCCGCGCACGCGTACGACCTGCTGACCGTCGACGTCCCGGCCGCCTCCTGGACGGCCGCTCTCGAAACGGCCCGCGACGAACTGGGCTGCACCTACTTCGACTGGCTGAGCGCCGTCGACGAACCGGGCACCGGCTTCCGGGTCTGCGCCCATGTCGCGGCCCTGGGCGGGGGCACGGTCCGGCGCCTGCTGGTCCGGACGACCGTCCCGCACGACGCGGCCACCCTGCCCACCGCCGTCGGCGTCTACGCGGGCGCCGCGTGGCACGAGCGTGAGACGCACGAGATGTTCGGCATCGGCTTCGAGGACCACCCCCATCTGGTCCCGCTGCTGCTGCCCGAGAGCTTCGAGGGCCACCCGCTGCGCAAGGACTTCGTGCTGGCGGCCCGGGTCGCCAAGGCCTGGCCGGGTGCGAAGGAGCCGGGAGAGTCCGAACACGGCGGGCCCAAGCGGCGGACCATGCTGCCGCCGGGGGTGCCCGATCCCAACGAGTGGGGTCCGCTCAAGGGACAGCTCCCGCCCGCACCGGCCCGTCCCGCCCGAGGAGCCCGCGCGGCGGGGGACCGCCCGGTGCGCCGGGCCCGCAGCGCGAGCGAGGGCTCGGCGGCCCAGCGGCCGGACGCGGCTGAGGCCTCGCGGCCGGCGGCGCCACCACGCCGTGCCCGCAGCGCCTCCCAGGGCTCGGCGAGTCAGCAGCCACCGGCTACCCCGGCCCCGGGCACAGCGGCCGACGCCCCGGGCACAGCCGCCGGCGCTCCGGGCACAGCCACCGGCGCTCCGGGCACAGCCGCCGGTGCTCCGGGCACGGCCAAGGACGCCCCCTGGCACGACGCCCGCCCGGCATTCGACGAACCGGCCGGTGAGACTCGTGGCTCCGGCGAACCCGGTGAATCCCAGCCCCTCCGGCGTTCGAGGAGCGGGGGCCCGGAGGCGGAGCCCCCGGTTCGGGAAGGGGCGGGCAGGGGAGAAGCCCCGCGCAGCGGCTCTCCCGACACCACCCCCGACACCCCTGCCCCCGAACCTCCGGCTGAGCAGACCCCCGAGGCGCCGGACACTCCTGAGGCACCGGAGACCCCCGAGGCCCCCCGACCCCCCGACACCCCCGCCGGAGGCGATACCGCGTGAACGACGTACTCGACGTCGCCCTCCGCCTCGTCATCGTCTTCGCCGTGTTCATGGTCGTCCCGCTGGTCGTCGGACAGGCCGAACACAAGGTGATGGCCCACATGCAGGGCCGCCTCGGCCCGATGTACGCGGGCGGGTTCCACGGCTGGGCGCAGCTCGTCGCGGACGGGGTGAAGTTCGCGCAGAAGGAAGACGTCGTACCGGCCGCAGCCGACCGCCGCATCTTCCAGCTGGCACCCGCCGTCGCCCTGCTCCCCTACCTCCTGGTTCTCGTCGCCATCCCGATCGGCCCCAGCGAGGGTGCGGTCGGCCAGGTCGTCGACGCGGGCATCTTCTTCGTGCTCGCCGTCATGGGTGTCGGTGTGCTCGGCTCGCTGATGGCGGGCTGGGCCTCGGCCAACAAGTTCTCCCTCCTCGGCGGTCTCCGCACCGCCGCACAGCTCCTCGCGTACGAACTGCCCATGCTGCTCGCCGCCGCCAGCGTGGCCATGGCGGCCGGCACCGTCTCGCTCCCCGGCATCCTCAACGCCTTCGAGTGGTGGTGGCTGCCCTGGCAGATCGTCGGGGCGCTCGTCTTCTTCGTGGCAGGGCTCGCCGAACTCCAGCGTCCGCCCTTCGACATGCCGGTCGCCGACTCGGAGATCATCTTCGGGGCGTACACCGAGTACACGGGACTCCGCTTCGCACTGTTCCTGCTCGCCGAGTACGCCGGGATCGTCGTCCTGTGCGGTCTGACGACCGTCCTGTTCCTCGGCGGGTGGCACGGGCCGCTCGGCGCGGACGGACTCGGCTGGGTCTGGACCCTGCTCAAGACCGGCGTTCTCGCGTTCGTCGTCATCTGGCTCCGGGTCACCTACCCCCGGCTGCGCGAGGACCAGTTGCAGAAGCTCGCCTGGACCACGCTCATCCCCCTCGCTCTCGCGCAGATCGCGCTCACCGGCATCGTGAAGGTGGCGATCAACTAGTGCCCCCGATCCCCGGCTCAGGCCTGGCCAAGGGCCTCGCCGTCACCCTGCGGACCATGACGAAGCGCACGGTCACCGCGCAGTACCCGGACGTCCAGCCCGAACTGCCGCCCCGCACCCGGGGCGTCATCGGACTGTTCGAGGAGAACTGCACGGTCTGCATGCTCTGCGCCCGTGAATGCCCCGACTGGTGCATCTACATCGACTCCCACAAGGAGACGGTGCCCCCGGCCGCCCCCGGCGGCCGTGAGCGCAGCCGCAACGTCCTGGACCGCTTCGCGATCGACTTCGCCCTGTGCATGTACTGCGGTATCTGCATCGAGGTCTGTCCTTTCGACGCGCTGTTCTGGTCGCCCGAGTTCGAGTACGCGGAGACGGACATCCACGAACTGACCCACGAGCGCGACAAGCTCCGCGAGTGGATGTGGACCGTTCCCGAGCCGCCCGCGCTCGACCCGGGAGCCGAGGAGCCCAAGGAGATCGCCGCCGCCCGCAAGACGGCCGACAAGCTCCGGGCCCAGGAGGACCAGGCCGCGGAAGAAGCACGAGCGGCGCGGGAAGCCGAACAGACCCGGCCGGGCCGGGCACGGGAAGGGGAGGGCCAGGAATGACCCTCGCCGCTACGGCCGCCCACCCCGGCTTCCTCTCACCCACCGGCGTCGAGATCGCCTTCCTCCTGGTCGGGCTCGTCACCCTCGGCGCGGCTGTCATCACGGTCACGACCAAGCAGCTCGTGCACGCGGCCCTCTGGCTCGTCGTCGCGCTCGGCGGCATAGCGGTGGAGTACCTCCTCCTCACCGCCGAGTTCATCGCATGGGTCCAGGTGCTGATCTACGTCGGTTCCATCGTGGTCCTCCTCCTCTTCGGGCTGATGCTCACCAGAGCCCCCATCGGCCGCTCCCCGGACGCCGACTCGGGCAACCGGTGGATCGCCCTCGGCGCTTCCGTCGCCGCCGCGGGCGCCCTCGTCTGGGTCGTCGTGGACGCCTTCCGGACGACCTGGATCGACCTGGACGGCCCCGCCCAGGGCTCCACCAAGGCCTCGGGAGAGTTCCTCTTCCGGCACTGGGTGCTCCCCTTCGAAGCGCTCTCCGTCCTGCTGCTCGCCGCCCTCGTCGGCGCGATCGTCCTGTCCCGCAAGGACCGCCAGGACAAGCCGGGCGGCAACCGCGCGGCCGAGCCGCCGCACAACAGCCGCCAGGACAAGCCGGGCAGCGTGCACCAGGCCGAGCGGCCCCGGCCCGCCACCGACCGGGAGGACAAGAGCTGATGCACCTCGCCTATCCCGCGGTCCTCGCCGTCCTCCTCTTCTGCACCGGCCTCTACGGCGTGCTCGCCCGGCGCAACGCGATCCTCGTCCTGATGTCCGTCGAGCTCATGCTCAACGCCGTCAACCTCAACCTGGTCGCCTTCGACGTCTGGCTCCGCGACGCACTCCACGCCGGCCAGGCCCTCACGCTCTTCACGATCGCCATCGCCGCCGCGGAGATCGGCATCGGCCTCGCCATCGTCCTGGCCGTCTACCGCAACCGCGGCAGCTCGGACGTCGACCGCCTCCGTGACACAGCGGAGACCGACGACGCCGAGACGCTCCCCGACGACGCGGGCGACGCGGACTACGCGGACCGCGACGTCCGGGACACCACCGCAGACCAGGCCACTGCTCCGGCAGGGAAGGCAAAGAAGGCAGAGGCCACCGCGTGACCACCACGACCCTCGCCGTCCTCGTCCCCCTCCTCCCCTTCCTGGGCGCCGCCGCAGGACTCCTTCTGGGCCGGACCGCACCCGGCTTCGTCCGTCCCCTCGCCGTGCTGCCGACCCTCGCCGCCGCCGTCCTCGCCGTCCTCGTCGCCGCCCGCCAGGGAGGCGGCCGGCCCATCGACGCCGCGACCCAGCTGACCCCCACCGGCTCGGTCCCGGTCGACCTGGCCCTGCACCTGGACGGCTTCGCCGTCCTCGTCGCCGTCCTCGTCGGCCTCGTGGCCACCTGCGTACAGATCTACTCGACGGCCTATCTCAAGGACGACGCCCGCTACCCGTCGTACGCGGCCCTCGTCTCCCTCTTCACCTCCGCGATGCTGCTCGTCGTCTACTCCGGCGACCTCATGGTGCTCCTGGTCGGCTGGGAGATCATGGGCATCTGCTCGTACTTCCTCGTCGGCCACTACTGGGAGACCCCCGAGGCGCGCGCGGCCTCCCTCAAGGCCTTCCTCGTCACCAAGCTCGGCGACGTGCCCTTCCTCATCGGCCTGTTCGCGCTCGCCGCCGACACCGGCACCTTCCGGATCACCGGGATCCTGGCCGCCGTCACCAACGGCGGACTCGACCACCCCACCCTCATCGCCCTGCTGCTCCTCGCCGGTGTCGCGGGCAAGTCCGCGCAGTTCCCCCTGCACACCTGGCTGCCCGACGCGATGGCCGGCCCCACCCCCGTCTCCGCGCTCATCCACGCCGCGACGATGGTCGCCGCCGGTATCTACTTCGTGGCCCGGCTCCTCCCCGTCTTCGCGGCCTCCGGCGCCGCCCTGGTCGTCCTGGCCGTCATGGCGGCCGTCACGATGACCGGCTCCGGACTCGCCGCCCTCGCACAGGACGACATCAAGCGCGTCCTCGCCTACTCGACGATCGGCCAGCTGGGCTACATGTCCGGCGCCCTGGCCGTGGGCGACCGCGGGGCCGCCGTCTTCCACCTCCTGTCGCACGGCGCGTTCAAAGCCGTCCTCTTCCTCGCGGCGGGCGTCGTCATCCACGCGGCCGGTACCAACTCACTCGCCGCCATGTCCCGCATGGGCGGGCTGGCGAAGCGCATCCCCGACGCCTACTGGACGATGACCGTCGCCCTCCTCGCGCTCGCCGCCATCCCCCCGTTCGCCGGCTTCTTCTCCAAGGAAGCCGTCCTCGTCGCCGCCGAGCACACCGCCTTCGGTGACCGTGACGTCGCCCCCGCAGCGGCCGGATGGACGATCCTCGTCGCCGGACTCGCCGCCGCGGTCCTCACCGCCGCCTACGCCACCCGGCTGTGGCTCCTCGCCTTCCGCGGCCGCGGCCCCGAGGCCCCCGACCACGGCAGGCAGCCCGCCGCGATGACCTCGGTCCTCTGGGTCCTCGCCGTCCCCACCATCGCCTTCGGCCTCACCACCGGCGTCCTCACCGACTGGTTCGACGGGCACAGCCTCACCCCGTCCCTCACGACCGCAGTCCTCTCCACCGGCGTCGGACTCGTCGGCGGACTCGTCACCTACGGGGCATGGCGCCACACCACGGCGCTCGCCGACCGTCCCCCGGTCGGCGCGGTGGCCGCCCACCCCGACGCCGAACCCGCCCTGGTGGAGGCCGAGGCGATCACCTCGCACACCGCGGCGTACGGCACCATCGCGGACGCCCCCGACCCCTCGGACCCCGGCCGGCTCCTGCTGGGTCCGCTGCACCGCCACGCGGTCACCGGCTTCCACCTCGACGCCCTGTACACGGCGCTGTTCGTCCGCCCCGTGGAAGCCGCCGCACGGCTCGTCCGCTTCCTGGACCGTGAGGTCGTCGACACCTACGTACACGGCTCGGGCGGCATCGCCCGCGGGCTCGGCACCCTGGTCCGCCGCGCCCAGACCGGCAACGTGCAGACCTACCTCGGCGCGCTGCTGGCCGGAACCCTTGTCCTGGCGATCGCCGCCGTCGTCTTTGCCAACGTCTACGCCGGGGCGTGAGTCGTGTTCGATATCAGCGCATCCGTGATGCAGTTCCTTCTGGCGTTCATCGTCGCCGGTCCGCTCCTCGGCGCGGCAGCCGCACTCCTGCCCGCCCCGCCCGGCCTCAAGGGCAGGAACCCCGACCAGGCCGTGCTCCGCCACGGCGTGACCGTCACCGGGGCCGTGCTCCTCGCCGCGCTCGTCCTGGCCGCGGGCTTCGACCACGACCACCCGTCGACGATGCAGGCCACCACGGACATCAGCTGGATCCCGGCCCTGGACGTCCGGATCCACCTCGGCACCGACGGCATCTCGCTCCCCCTCCTCGTGCTGACCGCGCTGCTGACCTTCCTCTGCGCGCTCTACAGCTACTTCAAGCTCCCCGCAGGCCCCTCCCCGAAGGCCTTCGTCGCCCTGGTCCTCGTCCTCGAATCCGGCACCCTCGCGACCTTCGCCGTCCTCGACCTGCTGCTGTTCTTCCTGGCCTTCGAGATGGTCCTCATTCCGATGTACTTCCTCATCGCCCGCTGGGGCGGCGACCGGAAGCAGCCCGCCGCCTGGAAGTTCATCCTCTACACGCTGCTCGGCTCCGTGATCATGCTGCTCGGACTGCTCCTCATCGGACTGAAGAGCGGCACCTTCGACATGGTGGCACTCGCCACTGACAACGGGCGGGGCCTCACCACATCCGTGCAGGTCATCGCCGTACTGGCCGTCGGGATCGGGCTCGCCGTGAAGACCCCGATGTGGCCCCTGCACAGCTGGCTCCCCGATGCCCACACCGCAGCCCCGACCGTCGGATCCGTGCTCCTCGCCGGCGTACTGCTGAAGATGGGCACGTACGGCTTCGTCCGCATCCTGCTCCCCGTCACCCCCGACGGCATGCGGACCTTCGCGCCGTACCTCGCGGCGTTCGCCGTCATCGGGATCATCTACGGTTCGCTCGCCTGCCTTGCCCTCGCACGCCCCGGCGCCAAGGGCGACCTCAAGCGCCTGATCGCCTACTCCTCCGTGGGCCACATGGGCTTCGTGCTCCTCGGCATCGCGACCATGACCCCCACCGGCGTGAACGGCGCGCTCTTCGCGAACATCGCCCACGGCCTCATCACAGGCCTGCTGTTCTTCCTGGTCGGCGCCGTCAAGGACCGCTACGGCACGGCGGACCTCGACACCCTGTCCGGAGCCACCGGAGCCGCTCTCTACGGCCGCGCGCCCCGGCTCGGCGGTCTCCTCGCCTTCGCCGCCGTCGCCTCGCTCGGACTCCCCGGCCTCGCCGGTTTCTGGGGCGAGATGCTCACCCTGTTCGGAGCCTTCGACCCCGCCGAGGGGCTCAGCCGCCCGGCCTTCCTCACCTTCATGTCCATCGGCGCCCTCGGCACCCTGCTCACGGCCGCGTACATGCTGATCGTCGTACGCCGCGTCTGCATGGGCGAGCACCGTGAGCAGCAGCATCCCGTCGCCGACATCCAGCGTTACGAATTCGCCGCCTGGACCCCGCTCGCCGCCCTGACCGTCCTCGCCGGCCTCTGGCCCGCCGTCCTCCTCGGCCTCACCGACCCGGCCGTGCAGAAGCTCCTCGCAGGAGGCAAGTCGTGACCGTGGCAGCCGACAGCGCAACCGGGGCGGCGAGCCTCGTCCAGTCCGTCGACTGGCTCGCGATCGCACCGCCCGTCATCGCGGCGTCCGTGGCCCTGCTCGTCCTGGTCGCCGACCTCTTCACGGACGAACGCCGCAAGCCGCTGCTCGGCTACGGAGCCGTGGCCGGGCTCGCCGCCGCGTTCGCGATGCTCGTCCCGCTGCGCGCCGGGGACCGCTCCACCTTCTGCCTCACCGGCGGGACACAGGCCTGCAGCTACACCGCCGACCACTTCGCCCTCGTCATCCAGGCCCTCGTACTCGGCGGAGCACTGCTCACCGCTCTGCTCTCGATCGGTGACACCCGCAAGCTCCCCGCGGGCGAGTTCTGGTTCCTGCTGCTGTCCTCCGCGGCCGGAGCCGCGCTCCTCCCCGCCGCCCGGGACCTCGCCACCCTCGTCGTCGCCCTCGAAGTCGCGTCGCTCCCCGCGTTCGCCCTCGTCGGGATCAAGCGCGGCGACCGCCGCTCCTCCGAGGCGGCCCTGAAGTTCTTCCTGTCCTCCGTCGTCGCCACCGCCGTGATGCTCCTGGGCGTCAGCTTCGTCTACGCGACCACCGGCACGATGCACCTCACGGAGATCGCCGCCCGCCTCGACGACGTACCGGGCCGGTTCTCCACCCTCGCCGAGGCAGGCGTCGTCCTCACCCTCGTCGGATTCGCCTTCAAGACGGCCGCGGCGCCGTTCCACTTCTGGGTCCCCGACACCTATGTGGGAGCACCGCTCCCCATCGCCGCCTATCTCTCCGTCGTCGGCAAGGCCGTCGGCTTCTCCGGCCTCGTCCTCGTCACGGTGATCGCCTTCCCGTCGTACGCCGACGTCTGGGGCCCCGCCCTGGCCGTCCTCGCCGCGCTCACCATGACCGTCGGCAACGTCGCCGCACTCCGGCAGACCGCCACCCGCGCCCGCAGCGCCGTACGCCTCCTCGCCTGGTCGTCCGTCGGACAGGCGGGCTACCTCCTCGTCCCGATCGCCGCCGCCGCGTACTCCAGTGACGCCCAGATCGGCTCGACCGTCGCCTACGCGCTCATGTACGCCGTGGTGAACCTCGGAGCGTTCGCGGTGGCCGCCCTGGTCGCCCGGAGCCGTCCCGGCAACCGCCTCAGCGACTACCGCGGCCTGTACGCGACCCGCCCCCTGGCCGCGCTCGCCATGGGCTTCTTCCTGCTCTGCCTGGCAGGCCTGCCGCCCGGCATCATCGGCCTCTTCGCCAAGGTCACCGTCTTCTCCTCCGCCGTCGACGCCGGGCTCGGCTGGCTGGCCGTCGTCATGGCCGTCAACGTGGTGATCGCGCTGTACTACTACCTCCGGTGGACCGCCGCGCTCTTCAGCACCCCGGAGCCGGCCCCCGCCTCCGAGGCGGCGCCCGAGGCCCCCGCGCGCCAGGTCCCCGCCCCGCTCACCCTGGCGATCGCCCTCACCGCCGTAGCCGGAATCACACTGTCCGGCGCCCCCCAGCTCATCCTCCGCTTCGCCACCCTCAGCCTCTTCTGACCGGATCCGACCAGCTTGCCCGTGCGGCCACGCACAGGGCATGGTCATGCGTGCACGCATCACGTACCGGAGCGCGCGGGACGAGCACACACGGAAGAGCACAGAGGAGCCAGAGCGGTGCTGAACGGGTTCAAGGACTTCATCCTTCGCGGGAACGTCATCTCCATGGCCATCGGCCTCGCCGTGGGAGCCGCCTTCACCGCGGTGGTCACCGGCTTCAGCAACGCCTTCATCGTGCCGCTCATCGGCCTCTTCACCCGCGGCACCGGCGACTTCAGCAAGGCCTCCTACAGCGTCGACGGCGTGACGTTCCCCTACGGCCTCTTCATCAGCGCCGCCATCGCCTTCCTCATCACCGCCGCCGTCCTCTACTTCCTGGTCGTCCTGCCCATGGCCAAGGTCCAGAACCGCTTCACCACCAAGGAGGAGGAGGAGAAGGCCGACATCAAGGCCGCGCTGCGCGACTGCCCGCACTGCTACAGCGAGATCCCCTCCATCGCCAGCCGCTGCGCCCACTGCACCAGCGAGGTCGAGCCGGACGCGGAGGCCCGCGCGCTCGCGGGGCTCCCCGCCCAGCGCTGACCTGCCGCCGCCGGCCGTCACCGGCCCGCGCAGACGTGCCACCCGTACGGCCCAGGGGCGGATCCGACCGGATCCGCCCCTGCTGCCTGTGCCCCCGGCCACCTCGCACAAGGGAACTAGCTTCCGTCGCCTCGCGTTGACCTGTACGGGAGGCTCCACTGGGGAGTGGAGCACCACCGAGCAAGGGTTCCCCTGCTGCACCACTTGGAGGGCGTACCGTGCACCGCCGGCACAACGGGCTGAAAACCGCTGTACTCCTCGGGGGCCTCTCGGCCCTCATCATCGTCATCGGCAGCTTCTTCGGACGGACCGGCCTGATCGTGGCCCTCCTCGTCGCGCTCGCCACGAACGCCTACGCGTACTGGAACAGCGACAAGCTCGCCCTGCGCGCCATGCGGGCACGCCCGGTCAGCGAATTCGAGGCGCCGCGGCTCTACCGCACGGTCCGCGAGCTCTCGACGGCGGCCCGCCAGCCCATGCCCCGGCTCTACATCTCCCCGACCCAGGCACCCAACGCCTTCGCCACCGGGCGCAACCCGCGCAACGCCGCCGTGTGCTGCACCGAGGGGATCCTGCAGATCCTCGACGAGCGCGAGCTGCGCGGTGTCCTCGGCCACGAGCTCAGCCATGTCTACAACCGCGACATCCTCATCTCGTCGGTCGCGGGCGCCCTCGCCTCGGTGGTCATGTTCCTGGTCAACTTCGCATGGCTCATCCCCATCGGCCGGTCCGACGACGACGACGGCCCCGGCCTCCTCGGGATGCTCCTGATCATGCTCCTCGGTCCGCTCGCCGCCTCCGTGATCCAGCTCGCCGTGAGCCGCTCCCGTGAGTACCAGGCCGACGCGTCCGGGGCTCAGCTCACGGGGGACCCGCTCGCCCTGGCGTCCGCCCTGCGCAAGCTCGACGCGGGGACCAAACAGCTTCCGCTCCCACCCGAACCCCGGATCGAGACCGCGAGTCACATGATGATCGCGAACCCGTTCCGTCCCGGCCAGGGCATGTCCAGGATGTTCTCCACCCACCCGCCCATGGCCGAACGCATCGCCCGACTCGAGCAGATGGCAGGGTACCGACCATGAACGCAATCCTGAACGTCATTTGGCTGGTCCTGTGCGGACTGTGGATGTTCCTCGGCTACCTCGCCGCGGGGCTCCTGCTCTGCATCACGATCATCGGCATCCCCTTCGGCGTGGCCGCGTTCCGCATCGGTGTCTACGCCCTCTGGCCCTTCGGCCGCACCGTCGTCGACCGTCACGACGCGGGCGGCGGTTCCCTCATCGGCAACGTCCTCTGGGTGATCCTGGCCGGTTGGTGGCTCGCCCTCGGCCACATCTTCACCGGCATCGCCCTGTGCGTCACGATCATCGGTATCCCCCTGGGCATCGCGAACTTCAAGCTCATCCCGGTCTCGCTGATGCCCTTCGGCAAGGAGATCGTCCCCACGGACCAGCCGTTCGTCACCCGCTAGACGGAAGCACGTCCGCTCCCTAACGCCAGGGATCAAGGGCGAGCTTGCCGCGGGTCCGGCCCGCTCCGAGTTCCTGCAGCACCCTCGCCCCCTCGGCCAGGGGGTGTACCCGAGGGGCGCCCGGCGTGTACACGCCGTGGGCGATGAGTGCCTCCATCTCGACGAGCAACGACCGGTAGAGGGACGGGGCCGCGACCGCCAGTGCGCCGATGTGCAGACCCTTGACCTGGACCTGGTGGGTGAAGATCAGGTCATGGGTGGTCAGGGTGGCGTCGCCGGAGGCGGCGCCGAACACGATGACGCGTCCGGTGAAGGGCTTGGTGACGGACAGGCTGGTCCGCAACGTGGCCTGTCCCACTGATTCCAGGACCAGATCGACACCGCCGGTCAGGCGGGTGATCTCCTCGGCGAGATCGGGGCGCCGGCTGTCCAGGACCTCGTCGGCGCCGAGTGCTTCGACGGTCTCGTGCTTCTCCGCTGAGGCCGCGGCGATCACGCGTGCCCCGTAGTGGCGGGCGAGGCGGACGGCGGCCTGCCCGACGCCTCCGGCCGCCGCGTGTACGAGGACCACCTCGCCCTTCTCGATCTGGCCCAGCGGTCTCAGTGCCGCCAGGGCGGTGGCCCAGTTCAGCACCAGACCGAGGGCTTCGGCGTCGCTCCAGCCGGACGGCACGGGCAGCACACCCGCGGCCTGCATCGTCATGTACTGCGCGAAGGCGCCCGGGCCCACTCCGACGACGTGCGCGCCGAGCCGCAGCGGGCTGCCGACCTCCGGGCCGACCCCCACGATTTCGCCGGCGGCCTCGAAGCCCGCCACGTAGGGAGCCTGCGGGCCTCCTCCGTAGGTGCCGTGGGTCTGCATGACGTCTGCGAAGTTGACCCCGGCGGCACCGACGCGGATCAGGTACTCGCCCGGTCCCGGGGTGGGGCGTGGATGGGCGTCCGTGAGGGTCAGATCCTGCGGTCCACGGTGCGACCGCTGGACCAGGGCTCGTACCGTCCGCTCAGCGCTGTGCTTGTCTTCGGTCTCCATGCACCGAAAGTAGGAGGCTGACACTTGCGTCAAGGTCAAGCCGCGGTCAGAGACGCGTACGGCCGGCCTCTCCCAGGTAGACGTCGAGCGCCGCCTGCTGACCGCTGAGAACCGAGATGCGAGCAGCCAGCCGATCGCGATAGTTCCGCACCTCGTGCAGGAACTCCGCGCACACCATGTCGGTGCCGGCACCGGACCCGTCGGTGAGGCCGGGCAGGACGTCCCTGATCAACCGCACGGGCAGCCCTGACTCCAGCAGCGAGCGGATGGCGAGCACCCGATCGACGGTGGCCGGGCAGTAGTCGCGGAATCCGTTGCCGAGACGGCCGGGGACGATCAGGCCCTCGTCCTCGTAGTGCCGTAACGATCGCGCGCTCACACCACTGACTCTGGAAGCTTCGCCGATTCTCATACCGCGGCCAACGTCCAGGAGCACCGGGATCTTCCAGGACTCACGGCGGCGGGTCGAGAACCTGCTCAGGCGTCGTCAACGGCATGTCCCGCGACAGCGGGGCCAGCGGCCCGCAGGCAACCGCACCCGTCCCCGCAAGCGTCCTGGCTTGCAGGAACAAGTGACGGGTAGGTACGCGAACATGAGCATCATCAGCTGGATCATCCTCGGGCTGCTGGCCGGAGCAATAGCCAAGTTCCTCCTGCCGGGCCGCGACCCCGGCGGCATCATCGGCACGACCCTCATCGGCATCGTGGGCGCCTTCCTCGGGGGCTGGCTGTCGTCCCGCTTCCTCGACCGCCCCATCAGCGCGGACTTCTACGACACGGCCACCTGGGTGGCTGCCATCGCCGGATCACTTGTCCTGCTGATCGCCTACCGGCTGCTCTTCGGCAACTCCCGCGACCGCCGCTGACCCGGCGCCCGCCGGCCGCTCCGGACACGGCTACGGGGCGGGCCGTGCCGACCGGCACGCCCCGCCCCGCCCGTGACCCGCCGCACACGCCGGCGGACCGTCTACCGGTAGTTGGCGAACTGCACCGCGAAGTCGAGGTCCTTGCCCTTGATCAGCGCCTGCACCGCCTGCAGGTCGTCCCGGCTCTTGGAGCTGACCCGCAGCTCATCGCCCTGGACCTGCGCCTTGACGCCCTTCGGGCCCTCATCACGAATGATCTTCGCCACCTTCTTGGCGTTCTCCTGGGAGATGCCCTCCTCGATCGTGGCGAAGATCTTGTACTCCTTGCCGGAGAGCTGCGGCTCGCCCGCGTCCAGCGACTTCAGCGAGATCCCGCGCTTGATCAGCTTGGTCTGGAAGATGTCGAGGATCGCCTTGACCCGCTCCTCGCCGTTCGCCTCCATGAGGATCTTCTCGCCGGACCAGGAGATCGACGCACCCGTCCCCTTGAAGTCGAAGCGCTGGGAGATCTCCTTGGCGGCCTGGTTGAGGGCGTTGTCGACCTCCTGCCGCTCGACCTTCGAGACGATGTCGAAACTGGAGTCGGCCATGACGTGTGGCTCCTTGCGTCGTATGCGTTGGGGTACGGCACAAAGCCTAGCCACCCGCGCGCCTCCGGTGCTGATCAATCAGGTGGCGGAGCACCCCCGGGCATCAGGTATCGTTTACGACGTCGCCAAGGACCCCCAACCGGGATCCGACGCGTCGTTCCAGGCGGTGTGCCCGAGTGGCCAAAGGGAGCAGACTGTAAATCTGCCGGCTCAGCCTACCCAGGTTCGAACCCTGGCGCCGCCACAGGACGGGAAACCCCGTCCGACCTGCTTAAACCGCAGGTCGGGCGGGGTTTCTGCATGTGCGCACGCAGGGCCCGTGAACCGCCCGTGCCGGGACTGCGTCCTCCCCGCTGACTGCCACGCCGGCCAGAGGGAGCGCTCACCGTGACCGACAAGGACGTCCAGCAGACCGACGAGCGGGCTCACGGCCCTGAGCCCTGGTGGGCGGACCTCGGGACGTGGGGTGCTGTCGGGCTGATCGCCGTGGGCGGTCTCGGCGCGGTGTGGGTCTTCTTCGGGCTGCCGGGCACCTCCGAGGAGGGGACCGGCTACTACCAGGCCGCCAAGTTCGTCGCCATCGGGCTCGTGCTCGTGGGAAGCACCCTGGTGGGCCGGCGTGGTGCCCGGGGCAAAGGCGCAGCCGCCGAGGAGGAGACGGGCGAGGTGGAGAGCCGCTGACGCCGCCGGAGGCTGAGAGCGGGAGCAGGGCTCACGGTCTCTGCCCGGCGGCGGGGCGCCGCAGGAGGTAGAGACCGGCGCAGGTGACCAGGACGGCCATGCACGCGATGAAGACCAGCCCCGCGTCCTGGAGCCCGATGTGGCTCGAGAGGATGCCCACGCCGATCACCGGCAGCGAGATGCCCGCGTACGCCACCACGAACAACGTCGAGATCACCGCCGCCCGGCTGCCCGCGGGCGATGCCGCCGCCACCTGGGACAGCGCCGCCCGGAACGCCAGCCCCTGGCCCGCGCCTCCGAGGAGCGCGCTCAGCACGATCAGGGGCAGCAGTTGCCACCAGAGCGCTGCCGCGAGCAGCGCCAGGCCGCCCAGGAGGCCGGCGCAGCCCAGCGACAGTGACCGCTGCTCCCCGATCCTGCCGACCGCTGACTGACCCCCCACCGAGGCGAAGAAGGCCAGCGCGACGATCAGACCGCTCACGGCGTGGTTCTCCACGTCCAGGAACTCGGAGAGGAACGCGGGACTGACCGAGGTGAACACCCCGAACAGGGCGAACCCCACGAAGGAGGCGAGCGCCGCGGGCCTGAACACCTTCCGGACCTCGGGCGGCAGTCCGGGGCGCTGCGGGCGGACGGTGCTCAGTGGGCGCCGCTCGCCGACACTCTCCTTCAGGCCGAGCAGCAGAACCGCCGAAGCCGCCACCAGCACCAGGTGGACGATGAACGGCAGGTGCAGCGGCCAGGGGGCGTACTGCGCGAGGAGTCCGGCCAGTAGTGGCCCGCAGCCCAGACCGCCCATGTTGGCGGCCGTGGCCACCAACGAGGCTCTGGGGGAGCCCTTGCCGGGGGCCAGCTCCATGACGTACGCGGTGGCCGCCCCGGTGAACAGCCCCGCCGACAGGCCCGACAGGAGCCGCCCCGCGAAGAGCCAGCCCAGGGCGGTGGCGCACAGGAAGCAGACGGCGCTCGCCGCCGCGCAGCCGAGGCCCCACAGCAGCACGGGCCTTCTGCCCACCGCGTCGGAGGCGTTTCCGGCGAGCAACAGCACCCCGATGACACCGAAGGCGTACACGGCGTAGACGACCGTCACCGTCAGCTCGGAGAACCCGAGTTCGTCCTGATAGAGGCTGTAGAGCGGGGTCGGCAGCGTCGTTCCCGCCATGCAGACGGCGAACACCGCCCCGCTGAGGTAACAGGGGAGCCATCCTCGGCCGGCCGGGCCACCGTTCATGTGCCCGACGGTAGCCCGCGGACGCTCCGGCGAGCCGCAACGCCTCGCGGACCCACGGCCCTCGGTGTGCTGCCCCGTGAGGTCGGGGCCGCCGCCCGCGGACGGCCGGGGTGGGTCATGAACCGTGGCGGTGCTGGGCCCGGTCGGTGGAGCGCAGCCTCCGGACGACGTACGTCACGACTGCCACGACCACCAGGACCAGCACGGCCTTGGAAGCGAACCCGACGTAGGTCTCCACCGTCTCCCACCGGTCGCCGAGCCAGTATCCGGCCATCACGAGGACGGAGTTCCAGATCAGGCTGCCGAGGGCGGTCAGCGCGGTGAAGACGTGGAGCGGCATGCGCTCCACACCGGCGGGGACGGAGATGAGGCTGCGGAAAATCGGCACCATACGGCCGAAGAAGACCGCCTTGGTGCCGTGCTTCGCGAACCAGTCCTCCGTGCGCACCAGATCGGAGGCCTTCACCAGCGGCAGCTTCCCCCAGATGGTGTGCATGCGCTCGCGGCCGAAGCCGGCGCCGATCCAGTAGAGGACCACGGCCCCCACGACCGAGCCGAGCGTGGTCCAGAACAGGGCGGACGTCAGGGTGAGAACCCCCTGTCCGGCGGCGAATCCGGTCAGCGGCAGGATCACTTCGCTCGGCAGCGGCGGGAACAGGTTCTCCAGCGCGATGGCCAGACCGGCTCCGGGACCGCCCATGGTGTCGACGAGATCTGTCGCCCAGCCCGCGATACCGCCCGAGGGCTCCTGCGGCGAAGCCGAGTACATGAGATGCATATGAGTCTCCAAGGCGGTGGGCGGGTCGTTACCCCGGGGCGTGTACCCCCGATCACCCTCCACGTCAGAAACCGCAGCTCGACGGCCGGTATGCGGTTGGCCGTCCCGTCCGCTGCGCTTCCCCGCGGGAAGCGGACCTGCGGAGAACCGCACTGTGCGGAGAATCACACCTGCGGGGTCGACAGCCGGACGGGGCCGGCCCGGCGGCCCCCGCGCTCAGTTCCCGGCGATGTCCTTCACCGCCACCGCCACCGGCTTGCTCCCGCTGATCAGTTCCAGCGTCAGACCTGCCGTGGCCGAGGTGTCCAGCAGCTCCATGAGCACCGCCGCCACGTCGTCGCGGGGGACCGGACCGCGGCCCGTCGAGGCGGCGAGCAGGACCTGGCCGGTCCCGGCGTCGTTCGTGAGCATGCCGGGGCGCAGGATCGTCCAGTCCAGGCCGCTCCTGGAACGTACGTACGCGTCCGCCTCGCCCTTGGCCCGCTGGTAGATGTCGAAGACCTCGTCGCCGGTGTGGTCCGGGTCGGCGCCCATCGAGGACACCACGACGTAGCGCCGCACCCCCGCCTGTTCCGCCGCGTCCGCGAAGAGCACGGCCGCTCCGCGGTCCACCGTGTCCTTGCGCGCCGAACCGCTGTTCGGGCCGGCGCCGGCCGCGAAGACCGCGGCGTCCGCGCCCCGCAGGACCTCCGCCGCCTCCTCGACGGACGCCGATTCGAGGTCGAGGACGACGGGCTGGGCGCCCGCCTCCCTCAGGTCGTCGCTCTGGTCCGGGTTCCGGATGACGCCCACCGCTTCGTCACCGCGCGCGGCGAGCAGCCGCTCGAGCCGCAGCGCGATCTGACCATGTCCACCTGCAATGACAATGCGCATGCTTCCGACCGTACGCCGCGCGGAGCGCCCGCGCTCAAGGCCCGCCGCCGGGACCGGAATCGGTGCGTCCCTGACGGGGCAGGTCGAGGGCCGAAGCGGCGGCCCCGGAGTCGCGGTACTCGCGTACGGCACTGGTCCGCGCCACCACGCGCCCACGGTGTACGACGATCCTGCTGTACGCGAGGGAGAGCGCTCCGGCCAGCCCGTCCCCGCGTACGGCGAGGAGCTCGGCGGGGAAGCCGGCCTCGACGCGCACACCGGGCAGTCCCAGGGCCGCTCGGGCCGCGACGGAGACGGCGTCGTAGGCGTGTTCGGGGCGCAGGCCCTCCTGCGAAGCCAGCAGGTACGCCGCCTCCAGGGGGTCGCCCCGGCCGACGGGGTTGGAGGCGTCGCGCAGGGCTCCGCTGCCCGCGGCCACCCGCACCCCGGCGTCGCGCAGCAGCCGTACGGGCGGGGCGCCGCCGAGCCGGGCCTCGGAGCAGCCGCCCTGCGGGAGGCAGACCACGGTCACGGCCGCGGCGGCGAGCCGGTCGGCGGCGCGGGCCAACTCGTCGCCGGGAAGCCGCGAGAGGCCCGCGCAGGGCCCGATGCAGACGCCCGGGCGGAGCCCGCCGGCCATGGCGGTCAGCCGGGCGAGCCGGGCGGAGTCGTCACCGTCCGTGTGCAGGTCGGCGGGGAGCCCGTGGGCGGCGGCGAGATCCAGGACGGCTTCGGTGTGACCGGCCGGATCGGGGTCGAGGTCCGGGCAGCCGCCGACCACGCCCGCCCCCATGTCCACCGCGTCACGGAGCACGGCGAGGCCGTCGGCGCCCGCCACCCCGGTCAGGAGCCGGGGTACGGCGACGGCGGTCAGGTCGGTGAGGCCCCGCAGCGAACGGCGGGCCGCCAGCACGCCCTCCAGCAGACCGAGTTCCCGCGCGCCGCCGACGCGCACATGGGCGCGCAGCGCGGTGGCCCCGTGGCTGAGCTGGAGCAGCGCGGCCTCGGTGGCACGGCGCCGGACGTCCTCGGGGCGGTGGGACGGCGAGCCGCCGGCGGTGGCGGTGAGCGCCGTGCCGGGGTGGGCGTGGGGCTCCGCGGGGGCGGGCAGCAGGAGGTATCCGCGCAGGTCCAGACGGATCCCCGGGGTGGTGAGGCTGCCCGCCGTCCCGACGGCCTCGATGAGCTGCCCGCCGATCCGCACGTCGACGGAGCGCCCGTCCGTGAGCCGCGCCCCGCTGAGGAGGAGCCCGGGCGCCTCGCCGGGACTTTCGGGCATCGCACCGCTCCTGGAAGTCCTGGACGACGTACAAGATCACGCAGAGTGCGCCGAGCCTAGGCCGGGGCCCGGTGCACTCCGAGGAGGAGCCGATTAGTCGTACGAATGTGGCCTCGGGGGGCGGGCGGTGGGAGCGGGGTCACAGGGGTCCGTGGGCCGGCCGGTGGAGAGGGCGTAGGTGCTGATCAAGGGCCTGATCAGGGGGACGGACGCCGGCGCTGTCCGAGGGGCGGGAGGGGGCCCGGTGCGGGCCGCGGAAACGGATTTGGGCGTCGGCGACAGAGCGTGTAATGTCTTCCTCGCTCGCCCCAATAGCTCAGTCGGTAGAGCGTCTCCATGGTAAGGAGAAGGTCTGCGGTTCGATTCCGCATTGGGGCTCTGGTGATCGGGTAACCCCGCTTCGGCGGGGAAGCTCGTCATCAAAGCGGTGTAGCTCAGTCGGTAGAGCAAGCGGCTCATAATCGCTGTGTCACCGGTTCAAGTCCGGTCACCGCTACTAACGGTAGCCGATTGTGGGGTCGGTCCTTCGATCGGCTACTCTTTTTTGCGTTCATCCGTCCATCCGTCCGTCCAAGGAGCACTCACGTGGCTGCCACCGACGTCCGCCCGAAGATCACGCTGGCCTGCGTGGAGTGCAAGGAGCGGAACTACATCACCAAGAAGAACCGGCGTAACAACCCGGACCGTCTTGAGATGAAGAAGCACTGCCCGCGCTGCAACTCGCACACCGCGCACCGCGAAACGCGCTGAAACAGGCTCGTACACGAGGCCGTCCCCACTGGGGGCGGCCTCGTGTCGTTTATCTTGATGACTCGGGTGGTCAACGCCCCATTCGACTTTCACCAGGAGGTACCGGGCTCATGGCGCTCGACCAGTCCTTCGTGGGGCGGACCTATCCGCCCACCCCGGCGTACGAGGTAGGCCGGGAGAAGATCCGGGAGTTCGCGGAGTCGGTGGGTGACACCAATCCCGCGTATGTGGATCCGGAGGCCGCCAAGGCCCTGGGGCACCCCGATGTGATCGCCCCGCCCACGTTCGTCTTCTCCATCACCTTCAAGGCCGCGGGCCAGGTGGTGCAGGACCCGCAGCTGGGCCTGGACTACAGCCGCGTGGTGCACGGCGACCAGAAGTTCGCCTACGTGCGTCCCGTGCGGGCGGGGGACCGGCTGACGGTCACCTCGACGATCGAGGCCATCAAGACGATGGCGGGCAACGACATCGTGGACATCCGCGGTGAGGTGTACGACGAGTCCGGCGAGCACGTGGTGACCGCGTGGACCAAGCTGGTGGCGCGCGCCGCCGAGGAGGCGTGATGACGGCGAGCATCGCCTACGAGGCGGTCGAGGTCGGTGCGGAGCTGCCGGCGCAGTCGTTCCCGGTGACCCGGGCCACGCTCGTGCGGTACGCGGGCGCCTCCGGTGACTTCAACCCGATCCACTGGAACGAGAAGTTCGCGCGCGAGGTCGGCCTGCCCGACGTGATCGCGCACGGCATGTTCACCATGGCCGAAGCGATCCGGGTCGTCACGGACTGGGCCGGTGACCCGGGCGCGGTCGTCGAGTACGGCGTGCGGTTCACCAAGCCGGTCGTCGTGCCGAACGACGACACCGGGGCGCTGATCGAGGTCAGCGGCAAGGTCGCCGCGAAGCTGGACGACAACACCGTCCGAGTCGACCTGATCGCCATGAGCGACGGCAAGAAGGTGCTGGGCATGTCCCGCGCCGTCGTCCGCCTCGCCTGAGCGGCACAGCCACCGAGCGGAGGGGCGCCCACCCGGCACCCCTCCGCAGTCGGCTTCCGCGTGGATACCGCCCTTGACATGTTAGTGAGTGGCCAATAACTTACATACATGGCGAGGATGAGCGCAGAGGACAGGCGGGAGAGCGTCGTGCGGGCGGCGGTCGCCGAGTTCGCCCGCGGCGGGTACAACGGCACCTCGACGGAGGCGATCGCCAAGCGGGTCGGTGTCTCGCAGCCGTATCTGTTCCGGCTCTTCCCCGGCAAGCAGGCCATCTTCCTCGCCGCCTCCGAGCGGTGCCTCGCGGACACCAGGGAGGTGTTCATGAGGGCGGCCGAGGGGCTGGAGGGGGAGGAGGTGGAGCCGGCTCTGGCGCAGGCGTACCAGCGGCTGATCGTGGACGACCCCGACAAGCTGCTGATGCAGATGCAGATGTACGCGGCGGCCGCGGCGGCCGAGGCGGCGGGCGACCACGAGTTCGGTGAGCGGCTGCGACTCGGCTGGGCGGCGATGTGGGACGACCTCCACCTTCTGCTGGGAGCGGACCAGGATCAGACCACGTCCTTCCTGGCCTACGGCATGCTCATCAACACGCTGGCCTCGATGGGCTTTCCGGCCGATCATCGCGTGTGGTCCGGTTTCCATCTCGCGGCCAGGCCGAGCTGACCTGGCGCGGGCCGCCGGCGGCCCGGCCGTTCTTCTGTCGACTTAAGTTAGTCATTGATAACTAACCCTTGGGGGTGGCAGTGAAGCAGCAAGCATCCAGCCGGGGGGGAGCCGTCTGGGCCCTCGTCATCACGAGCGTCGCCGGATTCATGGCGGCACTCGACAACCTCGTCGTCACCACCGCACTGCCGTCCATCCGTGAGAGCCTCGGCGGCCGGCTGGAGGAGCTCGAGTGGACGGTGAACGCCTACACCCTCACCTTCGCGGTGCTGCTGATGACGGGCGCCGCGCTCGGTGACCGCTTCGGCCGGCGCCGGCTCTTCCTCGCCGGCCTCACGGTCTTCACCGCCGCCTCCGCGGCCGCCGCACTGTCGCCGGGGATCAACGAACTCATCGCCTTCCGGGCCGTCCAGGGCGTCGGGGCCGCGGTCATGATGCCGCTCACCCTCACCCTGCTCACCGCCGCGGTCCCGCCCGCCAGGCGCGGCATGGCGCTCGGGTTCTTCGGCGCGGTCACCGGCCTCGCGGTCGCCAGCGGCCCCCTGATCGGCGGGAGCCTCACCGAACACCTCTCCTGGCAGTGGATCTTCTGGCTGAACGTCCCCGTCGGCCTGGTCCTGCTCCCCCTGGCGCGGCTGCGGCTGTCCGAGTCCTACGCCCCCGGGGCGCGGCTCGACGTCCCCGGCACCGTCCTGGTCAGCGGAGGCCTCTTCGGCATCGCCTACGCACTCGTCAGCAGCACGAGCGACGGCTGGAGCGACCCGCTCGTGCTCACCGCGCTGATCGCCGGGACGCTCCTCCTGGGTGTCTTCATCCGCCACGGGTTCCGTGCGGAGAACCCGGTCCTGCCCATGCGGCTCTTCAAGGACCGGGCCTTCTTCGGGATCAACATGGCGAGCCTGCTGATGTTCCTGGGCATGTTCGGCTCGATCTTCCTGCTCAGCCAGTTCCTCCAGAACGCGCTGGGCTACTCGCCGACCGAGGCGGGCCTGCGGATGCTGCCGTGGACGGGGATGCCGATGCTCGTGGCGCCCGTCGCCGGATATCTGGCCGACCGGTTCGGCGGCCGCCCCGTGGTGGTGACCGGCCTCGCCCTCCAGGCGGTGGGACTCGGCCTCTTCGCGGCGGTCCTGGAACCTGACGTCGCCTACTCGGCCCAGCTGCCCGGCCTGATCGTCGGCGGCATCGGCATGGCCCTCTACTTCGCGCCCGCCGCCAGCCTCGTGATGTCCAGCGTCAGGCCGGGGGAGCAGGGCATCGCCTCCGGCGCGAACAACGCCCTGCGCGAGGTCGGCGGAGCCCTCGGGGTCGCCGTACTGGCCGCGGTCTTCTCCGCCCAGGGCGGATACGGCTCCCCGCAGGCCTTCTCCGACGGGACCGTGCCGGCTGTGTGGATCGGCGCCGGTGTGGTGGCCCTCGCCGCGCTCACGGCCCTGCTCATCCCGCGCCGCGGGCGACTGACCGGCCCGGCGCCGGAACCCTCCGAGGAGCGTGTGTCGGCCGCGGCCTGAGCCCCCGCCCTCGTCCGTACGGTCCACGGCCCGCTCCCGGGAAGTGGACCGTACTCTTGTCCCCGTGCAGGAACTCCACGACGCCCCCCTCGCCCCCCTGACCACCTTCCGGCTCGGCGGCCCGGCCAACCGCCTCCTGACGGCCACCACCGACGCGGAGGTGATCGCCGCCGTGCGCGAGGCCGACGACAGCGGCACACCGCTCCTGGTCGTCGGCGGCGGCTCCAACCTGGTCATCGGTGACAAGGGCTTCGACGGCACGGCCCTGCGCATCGCGACCAAGGGCTTCACGCTCTCCGGCACGGCGCTCGAACTGGCGGCCGGCGAGGTCTGGACCGACGCCGTGGCCCGTACGGTCGAGGCGGGGCTGGCCGGGATCGAATGTCTCGCCGGAATCCCGGGGTCCGCCGGGGCGACACCGATCCAGAACGTCGGCGCCTACGGGCAGGAGGTGTCCTCGGTCATCACCGAGGTCGTCGCCTACGACCGGCACACCCGGGAGACGGTCACCCTCCCGAACGAGGCATGCGCGTTCTCGTACCGCCACAGCCGCTTCAAGGCCGAGCCCGACCGTTTCGTCGTGCTGCGGGTCCGGTTCGGGCTCGAGGATGCCGGCGGACAGTCGGCGCCCCTCCTCTACCCCGAGACCGCCAGGGCCATGGGCGTCGGACAGGGTGACCGCGTTCCCGCAGCCTCCGCCAGCGCAACCGTCCTCCGGCTGAGGGCGGGCAAGGGGATGGTGCTCGACCCGGAGGACCACGACACCTGGTCGGCCGGGTCCTTCTTCACCAACCCGGTCCTCGACGAGGCCGGGCACGCGCTCCTCCTCGCCCGCGCCGCCGAGCGCCTGGGCGCGGACGTCACGCCCCCCGCCTTCCCCACGGGCGACGGACGGGTGAAGACCTCGGCCGCCTGGCTCATCGACAAGGCCGGTTTCACCAAGGGGTACGGCACCGGCCCCGCCCGCATCTCCACCAAGCACACGCTCGCCCTCACCAACCGGGGCGGCGCGACCACCGAGGACCTGCTGGCCCTGGCCCGCGAGGTCGTCGCAGGGGTGCACGAGGCCTTCGGGGTCACGCTCGTCAACGAACCGGTGACGGTGGGCGTCAGCCTGTAGCCCGGCGCGGGCCGCAGACTCAGTAGGCGACCCCCACGCCCTGTTTCAGTGCGGCCGGCTCGTCGATCAGCGCCAGCATCGCGTGGGCCACATCGGCCCGCGCGATGGACCGGCCGCTCCGCGGGGTGCCGCCCACGACCGTCCGGTACGTCCCCGTCAGCGGGCCGTTCGTCAGCTTCGGCGGCCGCACCGACGTCCAGTCCGTCGCGCTCGCCGCCAGTGCGGCTTCCATGCGCGTCAGATCCGCGTACACCTCCCTGAGGACCACGCCGATCACCCTGCGGACCGCCCGGTCGAGCAGCGGGTCGTCAGCGGGCTCCGGGCCGACCGGGGCCGCGCTCACGACCAGCAGTCGCCGCACCCCTTCGGCCTCCAGCGCCTCCAGCACCAGCCCGGTGAGCCGCTCGGCGACGTCACCCGCCTTCCGCCCCCGGGCCCCGAGCCCGGAGAGGACGGCGTCCCGGCCCGCGACCGCGGCGCGCACCGCCGCCCCGTCGCCCAGTGGCACGACCGCGTGCAGACCGGCGTCACCGAGCCCGTCCGGGAGCCGGGCGGGATCACGGACCACCGCCGTCACCTCGTGTCCCGCCGTCAGCGCCTGCCGCACGACCTCCTGGCCGACGGCCCCCGTCGCCCCGAACACTGTGAGCCTCATCGCGCACGCCCTCCTGAGTGGGTGAGTATTCACTTACCCATAGGGTGAGTGGACGCTCACCCTTTCGTCAAGCCTTGCTGGAGCATCCATGGACCAGAAGCCGGCCCGCGTCCGCATCGTCGATGCCGCCCATGAGCTCATGCTCGGCATCGGCCTCGCACGGACGACGACGAAGGAGATCGCCAAGGCGGCCGGCTGCTCCGAAGCGGCGCTGTACAAATACTTCGCGAGCAAGGAAGAGCTCTTCGTGACCGTGCTCGGCGAACGCATGCCGAGGCTCGGCCCGCTCCTGGGGGACCTGGAGGCGGGCGAAGGGGATCTCGAACTCAACCTCACCCAGGTCGCCCGCCAGGCCGCGCTCTTCTACGAGCAGACCTTCCCGGTCCTCGCCTCGCTGTACGCCGAGCCCCGGCTCAAGCAGCGGCACGAAGCGGCGATGCGCGAGATGGGCACCGGCCCGCACCTGCCGATCCAGGGCCTCGACGCCTACCTCCGCGCCGAACAGCGGGCGGGCCGGGTCGTCCCCGGCGCCGACACCTACGCGGCGGCCTCGCTCCTGCTGGGCGCCTGCGCCCAGCGGGCCTTCGCCTACGAGATGGGAGGGGCCCCGCAGTCACTGGACGACTTCGCCGCGTCCCTCGCCCGCACCCTGCTGAGCGGCATCAGCTAGCCAGCCACGCGTCGATCCCGCCCAGCAGCTCTTCCCGCACCTCGGCGGGCGCCACCGACCCACGCACGGACTGCCGCGCCAGCTCGGCCAGCTCCTCGTCGGTGAACGCGTGATGACGGCGTACGAGGTCGTACTGCGCGGCCAGCCGGGAACCGAAGAGCAGCGGATCGTCCGCGCCGAGCGCCATCGGCACCCCGGCCTCGAACAGAGTGCGCAGGGGTACGTCGGCGGGCTTCTCGTAGACACCGAGCGCCACGTTGGACGCGGGGCAGACCTCGCAGGTCACCCCCCGCTCCGCGAGCTTGCGCAGCAGCCTCGGGTCCTCGGCCGCCCGCACGCCGTGCCCGACCCGGACCGCGTCGAGGTCGTCCAGGCAGTCCCGGACGCTGGACGGGCCCGACAGCTCGCCGCCGTGCGGCGCCGCGATCAGTCCGCCCTCGCGGGCGATGGCGAAGGCGCGGTCGAAGTCGCGGGCCATCCCGCGGCGTTCGTCGTTGGAGAGCCCGAAGCCGATGACGCCCCGGTCCGCGTACCGCACGGCGAGCCGGGCGAGCGTCCTGGCGTCCAGCGGGTGTTTCATCCGGTTCGCCGCGATCACCACCCGGATCCCGAGCCCGGTCTCGCGGGCCGCACGGTCCACGGCGTCCAGGATGATCTCGATCGCCGGGATGAGCCCTCCGAGCAGCGGGGCGTACGACGTGGGGTCGACCTGGATCTCCAGCCATCCGGAGCCGTCCGCGACGTCCTCCATGGCGGTCTCGCGCACGAGCCGCTGGATGTCCTCCGGAGAGCGGAGGCAGGACCGGGCGATGTCGTACAGGCGCTGGAAACGGAACCAGCCGCGCTCGTCGGTCGCCCGCAGCTGGGGCGGCTCACCGCCGGTCAGGGCATCGGGCAGGCGCACCCCGTACTTGTCCGCGAGTTCGAGCAGGGTCGTGGGCCGCATCGACCCGGTGAAGTGCAGGTGCAGGTGGGCCTTGGGCAACAGCCGTACGTCACGCTCCATCGATCGATCTTGCCGCACCCGAGGGGCGCGGCGGTAGCGGATTCCCATCCGAGTTACCCGTCGAACAAAAAAGTGGCCCCCGGCCGGAGCCGGGGGCCGTACCACTCAGGTGGGTCTCCCGCGTCAGTCGCGGGCCTCGCCCAGCAGCTTCTGGAGCCGGGAGACGCCCTCGACGAGGTCGTCGTCGCCCAGCGCGTAGGAGAGCCGCAGATAACCCGGCGTGCCGAACGCCTCACCCGGCACCACGGCGACCTCGGCCTCGTCCAGGATGAGGGCCGCGAGCTCGACGGAGTCCGCGGGGCGCTTGCCGCGGATCTCCTTGCCGAGCAGTTCCTTCACCGAGGGGTACGCGTAGAACGCGCCCTCGGGCTCGGGGCAGAGCACGCCTTCGATCTCGTTGAGCATGCGCACGATCGTCTTCCGCCGGCGGTCGAAGGCGGTCCGCATCTCGGCGACCGCGTCCAGGCTCCCCGTGAGGGCGGCGATCGCGGCGGCCTGCGCGACGTTGTTGACGTTGGAGGTGGCGTGCGACTGCAGGTTGGTCGCGGCCTTCACGACGTCCTTCGGGCCGATGATCCAGCCGACCCGCCAGCCGGTCATGGCGTAGGTCTTGGCGACACCGTTGACCACGATGCACTTGTCGCGCAGCTCGGGCACGACCGCGGGGAGCGAGGCCGCGGCGGCGCCGCCGTAGACCAGGTGCTCGTAGATCTCGTCCGTCATCACCCACAGGCCGTGCTCGACGGCCCAGCGGCCGATCGCCTCGGTCTCGGCCTCGCTGTAGACCGCGCCCGTCGGGTTGGACGGGGACACGAACAGGACGACCTTCGTGCGCTCGGTGCGCGCGGCCTCGAGCTGCTCCACCGAGACCCGGTAGCCGGTGGTCTCGTCGGCCACGACGTCGACCGGGACACCGCCGGCGAGACGGATGGACTCGGGGTAGGTCGTCCAGTACGGCGCGGGGACGATGACCTCGTCGCCCGGGTCGAGGACCGCGGCGAAGGCCTCGTAGATGGCCTGCTTGCCGCCGTTGGTCACCAGGACCTGGGAGGCGTCGACCTCGTAGCCGGAGTCGCGCAGCGTCTTCGCCACGATGGCGGCCTTGAGCTCGGGGAGCCCGCCCGCCGGGGTGTAGCGGTGGTACTTCGGGTTTCGGCACGCCTCGATCGCGGCGTCCACGATGTAATCGGGGGTCGGGAAGTCGGGCTCGCCGGCGCCGAAGCCGATCACCGGACGCCCGGCGGCCTTGAGGGCCTTGGCCTTGGCGTCGACGGCGAGGGTGGCGGACTCGGAGATCGCACCGATGCGGGCCGAGACCCGGCGCTCGGACGGAGAAGTTGCAGCGCTCATGCCCCCCATGCTCGCAGACCGGAAAACCCCCGGGCACAGGGGTTTCAGGGACCGGACAGGACTCGGACAGCATCCGGACAGGACCGGTCGGTTGTGGTCTGTTCGACGCCGCGCCGCTGAGCACGTACACTCACCTGTCGTTGGCCTTCATCAGCCACACCGTTTTCCCCACCGGCCCACCGGGGAGGATGCGGTAGGTTGGTGAAACCACAAAGGGTCGTAGCTCAATTGGTAGAGCACTGGTCTCCAAAACCAGCGGTTGGGGGTTCAAGTCCCTCCGGCCCTGCTACACACTCCTTCGCCAGGATGTGTGCGCATGTACGTACTTCAATGCACCGCCGTGCGGCTCCACCGGGCGCGGCACGGCCACGACCCGGAATCAGGTGAGTAGCGTGACGGACGCCGTGGGCTCCATCGACATGCCTGATGCCGAGGACGAAACCCCCGAGTCGAAGAAGAAGACCCGGAAGGGCGGCAAGCGCGGCAAGAAGGGCCCTCTGGGCCGTCTCGCGCTGTTCTACCGCCAGATCGTCGCCGAGCTCCGCAAGGTCGTATGGCCGACGCGCAGCCAGCTGTCGACGTACACGGCCGTGGTGATCGTGTTCGTGGTCGTCATGATCGGTCTCGTCACCGTGATTGACTTCGGATTTGCGCGGGTCATCAAGTACGTCTTCGGCTGATCCCCGCGGAGGGCGCCTCATCGGCGCCCCTTTCGCATGTTCCACCCATTTGTATCCAGGAAGAAGCAGCCATCGTGTCTGACCCGAACCTGAACGACGACGCCGAGCCCACGGCGAGCGCCGTCGAGTCCGCCGAGGACGAGCTCGACATCGTCGAGGCGGCGGATGCCGTGGCCCCGGACCAGGTCGACGCTGCTGACGCCGCCGCGGGCGAGCCCGCCGAGCAGGCCGCCGTGCGCGCCGAGTCCGACGAGGACGAAGAGGCCGCCCAGGACGACGAGGAAGCCGCGGAGGAGTCCGACGAGGAGGCCGCGGACGAGTCCGACGAGGAGGAGGCCGAGCCGGCCGCCCCCGTCGACGCCGTCGCCGCCCTGCGCGAGGAGCTCCGCGGACTTCCCGGCGAGTGGTACGTCATCCACACGTACGCCGGTTACGAGAAGCGCGTGAAGGCCAACCTGGAGCAGCGCGCCGTCTCGCTCAACGTCGAGGACTTCATCTACCAGGCCGAGGTGCCCGAGGAAGAGATCGTCCAGATCAAGAACGGTGAGCGGAAGAACGTCCGTCAGAACAAGCTCCCGGGATACGTCCTGGTGCGCATGGACCTGACGAACGAGTCCTGGGGTGTTGTCCGCAACACGCCCGGCGTCACCGGCTTCGTGGGCAACGCCTACGACCCTTACCCGCTGACCCTGGACGAGATCGTCAAGATGCTCGCCCCCGAGGCCGAGGAGAAGGCGGCCCGCGAGGCGGCCGAGGCCGAGGGCAAGCCGGCTCCGGCCCGCAAGGTCGAGGTCCAGGTCCTGGACTTCGAGGTGGGCGACTCGGTCACCGTCACCGACGGCCCGTTCGCGACGCTGCAGGCGACGATCAACGAGATCAACGCCGACTCGAAGAAGGTCAAGGGCCTCGTCGAGATCTTCGGTCGCGAGACCCCGGTCGAGCTCAGCTTCGACCAGATCCAGAAGAACTGACGGCCTTCCGGCCCGTCTCTGGACACATGCCTACCGAGCAGGTCAGACAGGCTTCGCAGCCTGTCTGACCTGCTCGGTTTTTGGTCGCGCAGCTATACCCGTTATCGTTGTGCGGTATGCCTCCGTCCGGATGACCGGAACGGCGGCGAAACACTCTCACTAGGACCCGGAGAGAGCAATGCCTCCCAAGAAGAAGAAGGTCACGGGGCTTATCAAGCTCCAGATCAACGCCGGTGCGGCCAACCCGGCGCCGCCGGTCGGTCCCGCACTGGGCCAGCACGGCGTCAACATCATGGAGTTCTGCAAGGCCTACAACGCCGCGACCGAGTCGCAGCGTGGCATGGTCGTGCCGGTGGAGATCACGGTCTACGAGGACCGCTCCTTCACCTTCATCACGAAGACTCCGCCGGCCGCCAAGCTGATCCTCAAGGCCGCGGGTGTGAACAAGGGCTCCGGCGAGCCGCACAAGACCAAGGTCGCCAAGATCACGGCCGACCAGGTCCGCGAGATCGCCACGACCAAGCTCCCCGACCTGAACGCCAACGACCTCGACGCCGCGTCGAAGATCATCGTCGGCACCGCCCGCTCCATGGGCGTCACGGTCGAAGGCTGAGTCAGCCCCGTAGCCCTTCAGTGGTAGGACCAAGCGCTGGTCCGCACCACGACTCCACACTCTGAAAACCACAGGAGTAGATGTGAAGCGCAGCAAGAACCTCCGCGCTGCGGACGCGAAGATCGACCGGGAGCGTACGTACGCCCCGCTCGAGGCCGTCCGTCTCGCCAAGGACACCGCCGCCACCAAGTTCGACGGCACCGTCGAGGTCGCGTTCTGCCTGGGTGTCGACCCTCGCAAGGCCGACCAGATGGTCCGTGGCACCGTGAACCTCCCGCACGGCACCGGCAAGACCGCCCGGGTCCTGGTCTTCGCGACCGGTGACCGTGCTGCGGCCGCGGAAGCCGCCGGCGCCGACATCGTCGGCTCCGACGAGCTCATCGACGAGGTGGCGAAGGGCCGTCTGGACTTCGACGCCGTCGTCGCCACGCCGGACCTCATGGGCAAGGTCGGCCGCCTCGGCCGCGTGCTCGGTCCGCGTGGTCTGATGCCGAACCCGAAGACCGGCACCGTCACCCCCGATGTCGTCAAGGCTGTCAACGACATCAAGGGCGGAAAGATCGAGTTCCGCGTCGACAAGCACTCGAACCTCCACTTCATCATCGGGAAGACCTCTTTCGATGACACGAAGCTGGTCGAGAACTACGGCGCGGCCCTGGAGGAGATCCTCCGTCTGAAGCCGTCCGCCGCGAAGGGTCGCTTCATCAAGAAGGCGACCATGAGCACGACGATGGGCCCCGGCATCCCGCTGGACGCCAACCGCGTGCGCAACCTCCTCGTCGAGGAGGACCCGGCCGCCGTCTGAGCCTCCGTGCTCACCCGGTGACCGTGTCACGGCACGGGACGGGCCCCGCAGCCTCCTCGGAGGCCGCGGGGCCCGTCCTCGTACGAGCGGGTGCCGCGCAGGCCGTCCGGGAGGCGTTCAAACCTCTCGCACCGGTCGAACCGGGACGGATTTGCTCCGAACGGCTGCGGTCGCGTAAGCTCCTGAAGAAGCCAAAGACCGCTGGTCGTTGCCGCACTCTCGTCAGAGGGGACGGCGACCGAAGGATCCGTCGAGAACGGGCGACCCGCGCAGGTGACTGTGGAAAGCTCCCGGATTCATTCGGTAGAGCTACGCCCTGGCGCCTGCGCTGGGGCGTTTCGTCTTTCCCGGCCCCTTCTGAGCGGTCCTCATCACCCGGAAGGAGGCCGACGCTCATGGCAAGGCCCGACAAGGCTGCCGCGGTAGCCGAGCTGACGGACCAGTTCCGTAGCTCGAGCGCCGCCGTGCTGACCGAGTACCGGGGTCTCACCGTGGCACAGCTCAGGCAGCTGCGCCGTTCGCTCGGTGAGAACGCCCAGTACGCCGTGGTGAAGAACACGCTGACCAAGATTGCGGCCAACGAGGCCGGGATCGACACGCTGGACGACCTGTTCTCGGGTCCGACAGCGGTTGCCTTCGTCACCGGTGACCCGGTGGAGTCGGCGAAGGGTCTTCGTGACTTCGCCAAGGACAACCCCAGCCTCATCATCAAGGGCGGTGTCCTTGATGGTAAGGCCGTGACCGCCGATGAGTTCAAGAAGCTCGCGGACCTCGAGTCCCGCGAGGTTCTGCTCGCCAAGCTGGCCGGCGCCATGAAGGGCAAGCAGACTCAGGCTGCGCAGCTCTTCCAGGCTCTGCCCTCGAAGTTCGTCCGCACCGCGGAAGCGCTTCGTGCCAAGAAGGCCGAGCAGGGCGGTGCCGGTACCCCGGCTCCCGCCGATGCCGAGGTGGCGGAGTAACACTCCGCGTCCACGGCTCGCAGCGGGCCCGTACGCCCGCCTACATATACATCCGGCACCTGCCGAATTAGTGGAAGGACGCCATCATGGCGAAGCTCAGCCAGGAAGACCTGCTCGCTCAGTTCGAGGAGCTCACCCTCATCGAGCTCTCCGAGTTCGTCAAGGCCTTCGAGGAGAAGTTCGACGTCACCGCCGCCGCCGCGGTTGCCGTCGCCGGCCCCGCCCAGGGTGGCCCCGCCGCCGAGGCCGCTGAGGAGCAGGACGAGTTCGACGTCGTCCTCACCGCCGCCGGTGACAAGAAGATCCAGGTCATCAAGGTCGTGCGTGAGCTGACCTCGCTGGGTCTGAAGGAGGCCAAGGACCTCGTCGACGGCGCCCCGAAGCCCGTCCTCGAGAAGGTCGCCAAGGAGGCCGCTGACAAGGCTGCCGAGTCCCTCAAGGCCGCCGGCGCCTCCGTCGAGGTCAAGTGACCCTGCGAGTCATCTGACTCCGCAAGGCAGTCCCTGCCGCAAGGCGGGGGTGTCACATCGCAAAGGGCGATCACCCATCCGGGTGGTCGCCCTTTGGCGTGCCCCCGGAGGCTGCCTTGAACTTCCGTGCGCGACGAGTAGGGTGATCTTCGCCGTGCGTTCCTCCGGGGACGTCGTGAGGCGTCAACCGGCGTCCTCTCGGCGCAGGTGAAGATCGCCGGGCGTCCGCCGGGACCCTCGGGGCCTTGACGAACCGCACGCGGCGCGCAATTCTCAGGACGCGTCGTCATCTCGATCCGCATCCGAGGCATGGATCGAGAGCGAAGAGGGCAGTAAAGAAGAGCGCACACCGCGCGAGGGCTATTCATAGGTGTTGAGAACAGCTGTTGAGAGCAACGTGGGTCTCTGAGAACCCCGACTGGACATCAGTGTGGCGTTTGGCTACACTGACCCTTTGCGCTGCCTGTTAGCTGCCTCCTGCCCGTCACCAGGGGCATGCCCACGCCTAGCATCGATGACCGGACATTCCCTGACCTTGGGATTCCCGTCTCTGTGTGCGGCTTGGGGCCGGTACGCGCGTAGTGAGTCCGAGCCCTCGGAAGGACCCCCTCTTGGCCGCCTCGCGCAACGCCTCGACCTCGAATACGAACAACGGTGCCAGCACCGCCCCGCTGCGCATCTCTTTTGCAAAGATCAAGGAGCCCCTCGAGGTTCCGAACCTCCTCGCGCTGCAGACCGAGAGCTTTGACTGGCTCCTCGGCAACGCCGCCTGGAAGGCTCGCGTCGAGGCTGCTCTGGACAGCGGACAAGACGTCCCCACCAAGTCCGGCCTGGAGGAAATCTTCGAGGAGATCTCCCCGATCGAGGACTTCTCCGGGTCGATGTCGCTGACCTTCCGCGACCACCGCTTCGAGCCCCCGAAGAACTCGATCGACGAGTGCAAGGAGCGCGACTTCACGTTCGCCGCGCCGCTCTTCGTCACGGCCGAGTTCACCAACAACGAGACCGGCGAGATCAAGTCCCAGACGGTCTTCATGGGCGACTTCCCGCTCATGACCAACAAGGGCACCTTCGTCATCAACGGCACCGAGCGTGTCGTCGTGTCGCAGCTCGTGCGCTCGCCGGGTGTCTACTTCGACTCCTCCATCGACAAGACGTCCGACAAGGACATCTTCTCCGCCAAGATCATCCCGTCCCGGGGTGCCTGGCTGGAGATGGAGATCGACAAGCGCGACATGGTCGGTGTCCGCATCGACCGCAAGCGCAAGCAGTCCGTCACCGTCCTCCTGAAGGCTCTCGGCTGGACCACCGAGCAGATCCTCGAGGAGTTCGGCGAGTACGAGTCGATGCGCGCCACCCTGGAGAAGGACCACACCCAGGGCCAGGACGACGCGCTGCTCGACATCTACCGCAAGCTGCGTCCGGGCGAGCCGCCGACGCGCGAGGCCGCTCAGACGCTGCTCGAGAACCTCTACTTCAACCCGAAGCGCTACGACCTCGCGAAGGTCGGCCGCTACAAGGTGAACAAGAAGCTCGGCGCCGACGAGCCGCTCGACGCCGGTGTCCTCACCAGCGACGACATCATCGCCACCATCAAGTACCTGGTGAAGCTGCACGCCGGTGAGGCCGAGACCGTCGGTGAGTCCGGCCGCTCGATCATGGTCGAGACCGACGACATCGACCACTTCGGCAACCGCCGTATCCGTAACGTCGGTGAGCTGATCCAGAACCAGGTCCGCACGGGTCTCGCCCGTATGGAGCGCGTCGTGCGTGAGCGCATGACCACGCAGGACGTCGAGGCGATCACGCCGCAGACCCTGATCAACATCCGGCCGGTCGTCGCCTCCATCAAGGAGTTCTTCGGCACCAGCCAGCTGTCCCAGTTCATGGACCAGAACAACCCGCTGTCGGGGCTGACGCACAAGCGTCGTCTGAACGCCCTCGGCCCGGGTGGTCTCTCCCGTGAGCGGGCCGGCTTCGAGGTCCGTGACGTGCACCCCTCGCACTACGGCCGCATGTGCCCGATCGAGACGCCCGAAGGCCCGAACATCGGTCTGATCGGCTCGCTGGCCTCCTACGGGCGCATCAACCCGTTCGGCTTCATCGAGACGCCGTACCGCAAGGTCGTCGAGGGCGTCGTCACCGACGACGTCGACTACCTGACGGCCGACGAAGAGGACCGCTTCGTGATCGCCCAGGCGAACGCGACGCTCTCCGAGGACATGCGCTTCACCGAGGCACGCGTCCTGGTCCGCCGTCGTGGCGGCGAGATCGACTACATCCCCGGCGACGACGTCGACTACATGGACGTCTCGCCGCGCCAGATGGTGTCGGTCGCCACCGCGATGATCCCGTTCCTCGAGCACGACGACGCAAACCGTGCCCTCATGGGCGCGAACATGATGCGTCAGGCCGTCCCGCTCATCAAGAGCGAGGCGCCGCTGGTCGGCACCGGCATGGAGTACCGCTGTGCCACCGACGCCGGTGACGTGCTCAAGGCGGAGAAGGCGGGTGTGGTCCAGGAGGTCTCCGCGGACTACATCACCGTGACGAACGACGACGGCACGTACACCACGTACCGGATCTCGAAGTTCTCGCGCTCCAACCAGGGCACCTCGGTCAACCAGAAGGTCGTCGTCTCCGAGGGCGACCGTGTGATCGAGAGCCAGGTCCTCGCCGACGGGCCGGCCACCGAGAACGGTGAGATGGCGCTCGGCAAGAACCTGCTCGTGGCGTTCATGCCGTGGGAGGGTCACAACTACGAGGACGCGATCATCCTGTCGCAGCGCCTCGTGCAGGACGACGTCCTCTCCTCGATCCACATCGAGGAGCACGAGGTCGACGCCCGTGACACCAAGCTCGGTCCGGAGGAGATCACCCGGGACATCCCGAACGTCTCCGAGGAGGTCCTCGCCGACCTCGACGAGCGCGGCATCATCCGCATCGGTGCCGAGGTCGTCGCCGGCGACATCCTCGTCGGCAAGGTCACGCCCAAGGGTGAGACCGAGCTGACCCCGGAGGAGCGCCTGCTCCGCGCGATCTTCGGTGAGAAGGCGCGCGAGGTGCGCGACACCTCGCTGAAGGTGCCGCACGGTGAGATCGGCAAGGTCATCGGCGTCCGCGTCTTCGACCGCGAAGAGGGCGACGAGCTGCCGCCGGGCGTGAACCAGCTGGTCCGCGTCTACGTCGCGCAGAAGCGCAAGATCACCGATGGTGACAAGCTCGCCGGCCGTCACGGCAACAAGGGCGTCATCTCGAAGATCCTCCCGATCGAGGACATGCCGTTCCTGGAGGACGGCACCCCGGTCGACATCATCCTCAACCCGCTGGGTGTCCCGTCCCGAATGAACCCGGGACAGGTCCTGGAGATCCACCTCGGCTGGCTCGCCAGTCGCGGCTGGGACGTCTCCGGCCTCGGTGACGAGTGGGCACAGCGCCTGCAGGCCATCGGCGCCGACCAGGTCGCCCCCGGCACCAACGTCGCCACGCCCGTCTTCGACGGTGCGCGCGAGGACGAGATCACCGGCCTCTTCAAGGCCACGATCCCGAACCGCGACGGCGACCGCCTGGTGCAGCCCTCCGGCAAGGCCCAGCTGTACGACGGCCGCTCCGGCGAGCCGTTCCCGGACCCGGTCTCGGTCGGGTTCATGTACATCCTCAAGCTGCACCACCTGGTCGACGACAAGCTCCACGCGCGTTCGACCGGCCCGTACTCCATGATCACGCAGCAGCCGCTGGGTGGTAAGGCGCAGTTCGGTGGGCAGCGATTCGGTGAGATGGAGGTGTGGGCCCTTGAGGCTTACGGCGCCGCATACGCCCTCCAGGAACTGCTGACGATCAAGTCCGACGACGTGACCGGCCGCGTGAAGGTCTACGAGGCGATCGTCAAGGGCGAGAACATCCCCGAGCCCGGTATCCCCGAGTCCTTCAAGGTGCTCATCAAGGAGATGCAGTCGCTCTGCCTCAACGTGGAGGTGCTGTCCTCGGACGGCATGTCCATCGAGATGCGTGACACGGACGAGGACGTCTTCCGCGCGGCGGAGGAGCTCGGTATCGACCTGTCCCGGCGCGAGCCGAGCAGCGTCGAAGAGGTCTGACGGGTTGTCCGGCCGGATCCTCGTGATCCGGCCGGCTCTCCCCGGACCCGTTCAGACCATTGCTGAAGTGCCCCGATTTCTCGCGTGAAGCGAGGGGGCTCGAACCCCCGAAAGAGGGATTGACGACAAGTGCTCGACGTCAACTTCTTCGACGAGCTGCGGATCGGCCTTGCCACCGCGGACGACATCCGGACCTGGTCCCACGGCGAAGTGAAGAAGCCGGAGACCATCAACTACCGCACGCTCAAGCCCGAGAAGGACGGACTCTTCTGCGAGAAGATCTTCGGTCCGACCCGGGACTGGGAGTGCTACTGCGGCAAGTACAAGCGTGTCCGCTTCAAGGGCATCATCTGTGAGCGCTGTGGCGTAGAGGTCACGCGCGCCAAGGTGCGCCGTGAGCGCATGGGCCACATCGAGCTTGCCGCTCCCGTCACCCACATCTGGTACTTCAAGGGCGTCCCGTCGCGCCTCGGATACCTGCTGGACCTCGCGCCGAAGGACCTCGAAAAGGTCATCTACTTCGCCGCGTACATGATCACGTTCGTCGACGAGGAGCGCCGCACGCGTGACCTCCCGTCGCTGGAGGCGCATGTCTCCGTCGAGCGTCAGCAGGTCGAGAACCGCCGTGACTCGGACCTCGAGAACCGTGCCAAGAAGCTCGAGACCGACCTGGCCGAGCTCGAGGCCGAGGGCGCCAAGGCCGACGTGCGCCGCAAGGTGCGCGAAGGTGCCGAGCGTGAGATGAAGCAGCTGCGTGACCGTGCGCAGCGCGAGATCGACCGTCTCGACGAGGTGTGGAGCCGCTTCAAGAACCTCAAGGTCCAGGACCTCGAGGGCGACGAGCTGCTCTACCGCGAGCTGCGTGACCGCTTCGGCACGTACTTCGACGGCTGCATGGGCGCCGCCGCCCTGCAGAAGCGCCTGGAGTCCTTCGACCTCGACGAGGAGGCCGAGCGCCTCCGCGAGATCATCCGCACCGGCAAGGGCCAGAAGAAGACCCGTGCGCTCAAGCGCCTCAAGGTCGTCTCCGCGTTCCTGCAGACCAGCAACAAGCCCAAGGGCATGGTGCTCGACTGCGTGCCGGTCATCCCGCCGGACCTGCGTCCGATGGTGCAGCTGGACGGTGGCCGCTTCGCGACCTCCGACCTGAACGACCTGTACCGCCGTGTGATCAACCGCAACAACCGCCTCAAGCGTCTCCTCGACCTCGGTGCCCCCGAGATCATCGTGAACAACGAGAAGCGGATGCTGCAGGAGGCCGTCGACGCGCTGTTCGACAACGGCCGCCGCGGTCGCCCGGTCACCGGTCCCGGTAACCGTCCCCTGAAGTCCCTCAGCGACATGCTGAAGGGCAAGCAGGGCCGTTTCCGTCAGAACCTCCTCGGCAAGCGCGTGGACTACTCCGCGCGTTCCGTGATCGTCGTCGGTCCGCAGCTCAAGCTGCACCAGTGCGGTCTGCCGAAGGCGATGGCGCTGGAGCTCTTCAAGCCGTTCGTGATGAAGCGCCTGGTGGACCTGAACCACGCGCAGAACATCAAGTCGGCCAAGCGCATGGTCGAGCGTGGCCGCACCGTCGTGTACGACGTCCTCGAAGAGGTCATCGCCGAGCACCCGGTGCTGCTGAACCGTGCGCCCACCCTGCACCGCCTCGGCATCCAGGCCTTCGAGCCCCAGCTGGTCGAGGGCAAGGCCATCCAGATCCACCCGCTCGTCTGCACCGCGTTCAACGCGGACTTCGACGGTGACCAGATGGCCGTGCACCTTCCGCTCTCCGCGGAGGCGCAGGCCGAGGCCCGCATCCTGATGCTGTCCTCGAACAACATCCTGAAGCCGGCCGACGGTCGTCCCGTCACCATGCCGACCCAGGACATGGTGCTGGGCCTCTTCTTCCTCACCACGGACGAAGAGGGCCGCAACGTCAAGGGCACGGACCGCGCGTTCGGCTCCACGGCCGAGGCCACCATGGCCTTCGACGCCCGCGAGCTGTCGCTGCAGGCGAAGGTCGACATCCGCTTCCCGGTGGGCACCATGCCCCCGCGTGGCTGGGTGCCGCCGGTCGCCGAGGAGGGCGAGCCCGAGTACCAGCCGGGTGACACCTTCCGGCTGCGTACGAGCCTGGGCCGCGCGCTCTTCAACGAGCTGCTGCCCGAGGACTACCCGTTCGTCGACTACTCGGTGGGCAAGAAGCAGCTCTCCGAGATCGTCAACGACCTGGCCGAGCGCTACCCCAAGGTCATCGTGGCGGCGACGCTCGACAACCTGAAGGCGGCCGGTTTCCACTGGGCGACCCGCTCCGGTGTGACCGTGGCCATCTCCGACGTCGTCGTGCCCGAGGCCAAGAAGGCCATCGTCAAGGGCTACGAGGAGCAGGACGAGAAGGTCCAGAAGCAGTACGAGCGCGGTCTCATCACCAAGGACGAGCGCACGCAGGAGCTCATCGCGATCTGGACCAAGGCGACCAACGAGGTTGCCGAGGCGATGAACGCGAACTTCCCGAAGACGAACCCCATCTTCATGATGGTCGACTCGGGTGCCCGAGGAAACATGATGCAGATGCGTCAGATCGCGGGTATGCGTGGTCTGGTGTCGAACGCCAAGAACGAGACGATTCCCCGTCCCATCAAGGCGTCCTTCCGTGAGGGCCTCACCGTTCTGGAGTACTTCATCTCCACGCACGGTGCCCGTAAGGGTCTGGCGGACACCGCCCTGCGTACCGCCGACTCGGGTTACCTGACCCGTCGTCTGGTGGACGTCTCGCAGGACGTGATCATTCGCGAGGAGGACTGCGGCACCGACCGCGGCCTCAAGCTGAAGATCGCCGTCAAGGGTGCCGACGGTGTCCTGCGCAAGACGGAGGACGTCGAGACCTCGGTCTACGCCCGCATGCTCGCCGAGGACGTCGTCGTCGACGGCAAGGTCATCGCGCCTGCCAACGTCGACCTCGGTGACGTCCTGATCGACGCCCTGGTGGGCGCCGGCGTCGAGGAGGTCAAGACCCGCTCGGTCCTGACCTGTGAGTCCGCGGTCGGCACCTGTGCCTTCTGCTACGGACGCTCGCTCGCCACCGGCAAGCTGGTCGACATCGGTGAGGCGGTCGGCATCATCGCCGCCCAGTCCATCGGTGAGCCCGGTACCCAGCTGACGATGCGTACCTTCCACACCGGTGGTGTGGCCGGTGACGACATCACGCAGGGTCTGCCGCGTGTCGTCGAGCTCTTCGAGGCGCGTACGCCCAAGGGTGTCGCCCCGATCTCGGAGGCCAAGGGCCGGGTTCGCATCGAGGAGACCGAGAAGACCAAGAAGCTCGTCGTCACCCCGGACGACGGCAGCGAGGAGACGGCGTTCCCGATCTCCAAGCGTGCCCGTCTCCTGGTCGGCGAGGGCGACGCGGTCGAGGTGGGCCAGAAGCTCACCGTCGGTGCCACCAACCCGCACGACGTGCTGCGGATCCTCGGTCAGCGCGCGGTCCAGGTCCACCTGGTCGGCGAGGTCCAGAAGGTCTACAACTCGCAGGGTGTGTCGATCCACGACAAGCACATCGAGATCATCATCCGGCAGATGCTGCGCCGGGTGACGATCATCGAGTCCGGCGACGCGGAGCTGCTGCCGGGCGAGCTCGTCGAGCGCTCGAAGTTCGAGACCGAGAACCGTCGTGTGGTCACCGAGGGCGGTCACCCCGCCTCCGGCCGTCCGCAGCTGATGGGTATCACCAAGGCCTCGCTCGCCACCGAGTCGTGGCTGTCGGCGGCGTCCTTCCAGGAGACGACCAGGGTCCTGACCGACGCGGCGATCAACGCCAAGTCGGACTCCCTGATCGGCCTCAAGGAGAACGTCATCATCGGTAAGCTCATCCCGGCCGGTACGGGTCTCTCCCGCTACCGCAACATCCGGGTCGAGCCGACCGAGGAAGCCAAGGCCGCGATGTACTCGGCCGTCGGCTACGACGACATCGACTACTCGCCGTTCGGCACGGGCTCCGGCCAGGCCGTTCCGCTGGAGGACTACGACTACGGTCCGTACAACCAGTAGGAGTGAGTGAGAAGGGCGCCCATCCCGTCACGTACGGGGTGGGCGCCCTTCTGCGTGCCGTCGTACGGCGGTTCAGCGCATGGTTTCCCACAGGGCGACGCCGAGTCCGGCGGCGGCGGTGAGCGCGCCGATGCTCGCCAGCGGCCAGCGGGAGCGTTCCAGCGTGTCGAGGCGGGCCTCGTGGTCCGCCAGTTGTTTGTCGGTCTGGTCGCTGCGCTGCACCAGCAGCGCGAGCTGGCCGTCGGCACGGGCGAAGCCGGCCTCCAGCGATCCGCGCAGGCGCTCCAGTTCCAGCGCGACGGCGACCGGGTTGTTCGGATCAGTCTCGGTCACGGGCGGCCCCCACGGTCTCGTTCCCCGGCGGTTCGGTGCGGAGCCACGCGGGGAGAAGCACCTGCAGCCCGGGTACGGCCATCACCCGGGTCAGCGCCCCCGCGACGGCCAGGGACCCGGCGACCCAGGGCAGGGCCGCCGGAAGGCCGGCCGCGTCGACGAGAGCGGGCAGGAGCACGGCAAGGGCGAGTCCGGTCTGGACCACGGTGCGGGCGGTGCGGCGGGTGGCATCGGACATGGCTGTGGACTCCTCACTTCGTGTGCGGGACCTTGAGGGCGTTCCAGGAGGTGCGGCCCGGCACCCCGTCGGCGTCGCCGCCCCGGAAGCCGAGCTTGCGCTGCCACGCGGCGTACGAGCGGCGGTCGGCGTCGGTCCAGCGGGGGCCCGGCCCGACGGCGTAGGACGAGCAGCCCTCGGCGACGAGCCGGCGGCCCATGGCGGTGATCACGGGGGAGCTGGTGCGGCCGGTGAAGAACGACGCGCCGGGGAAGGGCTGGTGGCGGGGGGCGGACGTCCCGCCGGACGGTCTGCCCGCCGAACCGCCGCTCGCCGGGCCGCTCAGCCGCGTGGCGACGCGGTCCCGCATCGACGGCATGGTGAAGCCGCGCGGGTCGACCTTCCAGTCGGACCACTCCAGGTGGCCGATGACGCTGCGGGCGGACCAGCCGTGGGCCCGGCAGATGGCGGCGGAGACCCGTTCGATCGCGTCGAGCTGGGCGGCCGGCCAGGGGTCCTCGCCGTCGCCGAGGTTGACGCACTCGAATCCGTAGAAGCGGGCGTTGCCGTCGACGGAGCCGGCGCTGCCGTCGTGTTCGTGCGGGGCGGGCGGGCGGTCGCCGTAGTCCTCCGCGATCACCCGCTGGAGTACGGCCGGGTCGCCGCCGCCCGCGTGGTTGGCGCGGCCGTTACCGACCAGGTGGACGGTGCCCGCCTTGTCGATGACGCCGTGGCAGAGCGGGCCCGGCAGCGAGGCGTGGCCGTTGTAGCAGAGGGCCACGGAGGCGTCGGTGCCGCTGCTGACGGTGTGGTGGATCATGACGCCGTTCAGCGGGCCCCAGGCGCCCTTGTGGTTGCGGTTGTGGGTGCGCCAGTCCGCGTACTCGACGACGGTGACGCCTTCGGCGTGCAGGGCGGCGAGCAGCTGGCCGGCGGTCAGGGGAGTGGCCATGGATGTGTTCCTTTCAGGACAGCCTTTACGGCAGGGGTCCCGCACCGGGTGGCACGGGGCCCCCGCACAGGTGTGTCAGGAGAGAGCTGCCCAGATCGCGTTGGAGTCCGCGACCACCTTGTCGAGGGCGAAGGACGTGGGCAGCGAGGTCTGGCCGGTGGTGCTGAGCCGGCCGTGGCGGATGAACTTGCCCGGCATCCGGGCGCTGCCGCCCGGCGTCTCACCCACATGGGCGCCCCGCGAGAAGGCGGGGCCGTTGCTGCTGGGGCTGGGCCCGTTGATGACGAGCCCGATCCAGTAGTTGCCCGCCTTCGCGTTGTACGGGGCGGACAGCGGGCAGACCACGGTCGTGCCCTCGGTCTTGGGGATCAGGGTGGTGAGGTTGGCGGTCAGCCCGACCCGGGTACCGGCACCGGTGTAGAGCCCGGCGTACGAGGAGGTGCTGAGCGTGCCGCCGACGTAGCCCGGGACGTAGAACACCAGGTTGTTCACGGTGGCGGGCGCGTGCAGCGGGATGCCGATCAGGTACACCCACCCGTTGATGCAGTACTGGGGGGTGGGCGCGGAGGCCGCCGCCGGGTCGAACGCCCAGCCGCTGAAGCCCATCGACGACGGGGTCCAGACGCCCGCCGCCGAGACGGCGTCCACATAGCCGCGCCGGGTCAGGTGGTCCTCGGTGGCCGGTGCGGCCGTGGTGGAGGGCGGGGTCACGAACGTCTTGGCCCCCTCGATCTCCTGGGCACCCGCGAGCAGGACCCCTTCGCCCACCGGCACCGCCGCCACGTCGGACGCGGCCAGGGTCACCTCGCCGGTGAGGCCGTTGACCGAAGTCACGGGGGCGCCGTCGAGTGCCAGGTAGCGGGCGTCACCCGCCGCCTGGGTCAGCGCGCCCAGGTCGTTCGCGGTCAGCAGGACCTCGCCGGTCTGCCCGTTGACGGAGGCGACGGCGCCGCCGCCCGCCGGGAGCTGGGCGGCCGGGACGAGACCGTCGATGCCGAGGGTGGCGACCCCGCCCGGCGCTCCCGCCGACGTGGAGGCGAGGGCCGAGACGTCCGCCGCGCCCAGCACGATGTCGGGCTCGGTGTGCCCGTTGACGGAGTGCACCGCGCCGGCCGGCCCGGCCGGTCCCTGCGGGCCGGGGCCGCCGGCGGGTCCCGGCGGTCCCGGTACGGCGACGTACTGCGGGGTGCCCGGGTCGGCCGGGGCGATGTCGGCGAGGTCCACGGCGGGCACGGCCGTGACCAGCGCGATCTGGTAGACGCGTCCGCCGCGGGCGAGCCCGGCGAGCTTCTCCGTGACGGTGTACGTCCACGCGCCCGGGTTCCAGCCCGGGGCGTCGGTGGCGGGCAGGACGACGCTGATCCTGCCCTCGGCGTCGAGGGTGGCCCGGGTCGGGCCGCCCAGGAAGAGGTCCTCCTCGGCGTGGGTGAGGAGCGCCGGGGGACGGAATTCGACGGTGCCGCTCATCGGGCGGCCGTCGGGGGTCATGTAGCGGGCGGTGACGGTGACGGTGGGGATGTTCTCAGGCAGCACTCGGGTGCCCTCCTCGGTGGTTGTCGGGTGGCCGTCCGGCCCGGCCGGATGTCAGGACTGGACGCCGTACAGGGCGAGCGGACGGCAGCGCACGGTGTCGCCGGTGGCCGCGACCCTGGCCTGGATCTCGAAGGTGACCGTGGTGCCGAAGGCGGCGGGCAGCCGTTCGGTGAACACCAGGCCGTCGGCCGGGGCGCCCACCCCTGCGAGCTGGACGCCGTCGACGAGCAGCCGCACCTCGGCGCCCGTACTGCCTTCGGCGGCGACCGCGCAGTGCAGCCGCGGGTGCTGGACGATGCCCGGGCCCCGGTAGAGCGTCGTCCAGGTGGTCGACCCGGTGGACTCCCAGCGCGCCGCGGCGGCCGGGGCGGGCAGCGGGTAGGGGATGTAGGGGCGGGCCAGACCGCCGTGGGCGGCGTCGTCGGCGACGACCACGTTGCCCCGGCGGTCGAAGACCTGCACCGGCTGGACGGGCAGGGTGTCCGGGGCCGCCGTCCAGATGGTCAGGGCGAGGGATCCGTCGTCACGGCGTACGACGAATCCCTGCTGCGGGTCGTCCGTGCCGCGGTCGGGCTGGACACGGCCCAGGTAGAGCAGGTCCTCGTCGCCGGAGGTGCGGACGCGCAGCCGGCCCTTGTCGCCGATGACGACCTCGCCGCCCATGATCTGGTTCTGCGCCGGTGTGGTGTTGGCGCTGCCCATCAGCTCTCTGACCTGGCGTTCCAGTGCGCGGATACGGTCGAGCAGATCGGTGGGGATGATCGCCACGGCTCAGGCTCCTTCCAGGTAGAGGACGGCGGTCTCGGCCTTGGTGCGCTGGGGCGGGGTGACGGCGATTCCGACGATCCGGTAGGCGGCGTCGAGGCCCTCGTGGTGCCACAGGTCGTGGATCCGCAGCCGGATGCGGGCCCCGAGGAGGGCCGGGGTGATCCGGCCGTCCAGCAGCACGGTCAGCTCCGGGATGACCTCGGGGCGGTTCTGCCGGACCAGTTCGGCGCGGGCCAGCGAGCGCAGCGTCGCCTCGTCGGTGACGCCGCTGTGGTCGGAGGTGAGCTCCAGACGGGGCCAGCCGGCCTCCAGATCGCCGGGGGACTCCTCGCTGACGGTGAGCGGCTGGGACTCCTGGGACTGGTCGGTGTTGTCGGAGTCGCCCCGTGCCACCCAGACGTTCGCCTGCACGGTGGAGTCCGTCGGCAGGCTGTAGGTGAGCACCTGGCCGGGATGGTTCAGGACGATGTCCGTGTGGCCGGTGCGGATCTGCGGGTGGCCGAGCTGGAGACGCTTGACCCGGCGGCCTTCGGCGTCCCGGTAGCAGTAGATGCGCCACTCGAATCCGTCGCTCAGCTGACCCAGGTTGTCGATCAGTTCGCGGACGCGGGCGAGTGCGGAGTAGGCGTAGGCGTAGTCCCGCACCACCCCCGACCTGTCGTGTCCGGTGATGATGCCGATGTCACCGCCGGGCTGTTCCTGCGCGTGGTCGATCAGGGCGCGGGCGATGTCGAACTGGTCCGTGCCGGTGCCCGCCAGGCCGTCGGCGAGGATGCGGTGGTCCAGGTACGAGTCGAAGGTGCCGGCCTGGAACTGCACCATGACCCGGCCCTGTTCGTCGGAGACCGGCGTGCAGGTCCACAGGATCCCGCCCCACCAGATGTCGCCGTCCCGCTCCAGCCAGACCGCGGTGCGGCCGGGCTGGAGGGCGGCCCGTGCGCGGGCGGCCAGTGCGGCCCCGGGCAGCGGGACGTTGGCCGTGAGCGACCCGGGCTTGCCTATGTAGTCGTCGAACTTGGTCTCCGTGAGCGGCAGCACGTCCAGCAAACGGTCGGTGCGCAGGTCGCAGAAGAGCGCCCGGTATACGGGCGTGGTGACGGATGCGGTCATCGGCTGCCTCACACGAGCGGGTCGACGCGGATGAAACGGTTGTCGTACCAGCCGTTGTTGGTGGTCGCGGACGAGCAGTAGGCAGAGACCGCCGTGTAGACCGCGCCCGCCTGGAGCCCCGTGACGCGGAACGTGGTGGACACCGAGGTCAGCGCCTTGGACGAGACGATCGCGGAGCGGGCCTCGTGGGCGTCGACGACCAGGACCCCTTCCTTCCGGATCGTCGCGCCCATCCGGGACCACTGGCCGTCCGACCCGGTGTTGCCCATGAAACCGACGGTCACCAGGACGGCGCCCGTCACCGGCACGGTGAAGGTGGCGGTGACCGTGGGACCGTTCGTGTCGGCCACCGCCTCGACCCAGGCGGTGGTGGCGCAGTAGCCGCCGTCGGTCTGGATCGCGTACGCCGACGAGGGGACGGCCGGACGCCAGACGGTGCCGTCCCAGCGCTGGAGCCGCCCCGCCTCGTCGCGGTACTGGCCGGTGTACTCGCCTGCCGCGAGCGCGCCCTGCGGGGCGATGCCGCCGGTCTGGCGGGGGTAGCTCGTCCAGCGGGTGCCGTCCCAGCGCTGGAGGGTGCTGGAGGTGTCGCGGTACTGGCCCGGGTACCCGCCGGGCGTGTCGCGGTTCCAGGAGTCGGCGAGGATGCCCCCGACGGCGACCGTCGACACCCGCAGGTCGTACAGGGCGCTCGCCCAGGGGATGCCGCCGGTGCCCACCGAGGCGCCGGCGGGCACGGTGACCCGGGCGAGCGGCAGGGAGGCCTCCGGGACCTGCGGCGGCTGGGGGGCGGCCTCCGCCTTGCCCACGACGACCTCCAGGGCGGCCTCCGTGACGCCCTCGCCGTCGGCCTGCGCGTCGCGCACGCGCAGGACCACCAGGTCGATGCGCGGGTTGGAGGCGTCCCCGTCCTCGAAGGTCACCTCGGTGTAGTCGGTGAGGACGACCGGGTAGGCGCCGGCCGACTCGCGGCCCTGGATCACCGCGCGGCCCGGCGAGACGGTGGCCTTCATCCCGGCGTTCTCGCCGAAGACGTAGAGGGCCGACATCAGGTACTCGCCGTCGGTGGAGCCCGGGATCACTCCGCTGGTGGTGGTCAGCGCCCCGCTGGGGGCCATGGTGCCGATGGGGGAGAGCCGGGTGTCGGCCCGGGACTGACCGGTCTCGGTCTCGGTGCGGTTGACGAGCCAGGCACTGCGTACGGGCATGTTGTCCTCCTGATGAGGGATGGGGTGTCGGTCGTGGTTCGCGGGGGGATCACCAGTGGGCGTCGCGCCAGCGCAGGGTGACGGAGGCCCGGGGATCGGGGGTGGCGTCGTCGGAGCGGAAGGCGAGCTCCGTGGTGCCCGGTGCCAGCTGGAACAGCTGCTCGGGCACCGAGGCGGGGGACGCGGTGTAGAGCCGGGAAGCGGTGCCGTTGAGCAGCACCGTGCCGGACTCGGTGTCCACCGACAGCACGTCCTGAGGGCCCAGCACGATCTCGTACTGGAGCTGTCGGCCGTCGCCGAGCCGGGTCAGCGACGGCCGGCGGAGCGGGCCGCGGAACTCGATCACCGGGTGGGCCGCCGCGGTGCCGTCGTTGACGGCGGTGCAGGTGCCGGCGGCGCCGGTCGTCCCCCATTCCAGGGGCCACTCCAGTCCCATCCCGGCGGCCCCGGGCACGGCCGGCCAGTCCAGGCCCGGCTCCATGACGGGCAGGGAGGCCTGGGCCTCCCGGAGGAGGGCCCCGAACCGGCGCGGGTCGGTGGCGGTCCACTGAAGGCTGGTCCTGGCCGCGCCGTGCACCACGAAGGACCGGTCCTGGGGCACGACGCGCCGGCTGACCCTGGCACGTACGGCCAGCGTCTCGCCGTGCAGGCGCACGGCGAGCCACTGCTCGCCGCCGTCGGCGCCGGTGGCGGCGCGGAAGGCGGAGGCGACGCCGAGGGCCTGCCCGGCCGTCCGGGGCAGCAGCCAGACGGACGCGCCGACGAGCCGGGGCTGCGCCCATCGGGCGCCGGGCCAGGCGCCGTGCTGGTCGGGGCGGACGATGTCGCCCGTGTCGAGCACCGGCAGGTCGTCCCAGCCGGTGATCCCGGTGCGGTCGATCTCGTACGGCGTACCGGGGCCCATCAGCAGTCCGGCCCACTGGATCTGCCCGTCGCGGGTGATCAGTGAGCCGGGTGCGGTCTCCAGGGGATATGTGGTTGTGGTCTCGGCCATGAGGGGCCGTCACCTCGTCTCAGTCGTGGGGCGGGTGGGTGCTCATGCCGCCGCCCCGTGCAGGAACAGCAGGTCGGTGGCGACGGCGAGCGGGCCGTTGCCCTCGGTGGCGTGGTACGCGCGCAGCCGGGAGCGGTCCGTCGAGCCGGTGGGGCCGGTCCTGCGTGGTGCCGCTTCGGCGGGGCGGAGCCGGCTGAGCGCGGACAGCGGCTGAACGAGTGATGCGGAGCCCGGCCCGGCGGGCTGGACGACGCCGCCCTCCGCGAGCTGCGGGATCTTCGGGAGGTCGACTCCGAACTTCTTCCCGAAGAAGTTGAAGCTGAGCTTGTTGAGGCCGTCGATGACCCAGTTGGCGAAGGAGATCAGCGCCTTGACCGGCCCGGTGACGGCCGCCATGACGCCCTGCATGCCGGTGCTGAGGAAGCGGCCGATGCCGTCCAGGGTCTTGGACATGGCGTCCTTGACCCGGGTGAACATGCCGGGGATCTTCTTCGTGATCCAGTCCAGGACGGGCTGGATGACCGTACGGAAGCCGCTCCAGGCCCGGCGGATGAGGCCGGACACGGCGTTGGTCGCGGAGGTGACGGTGTTCCGGGTGCCGTCGAAGTCCTTGGAGAGGAGGGCGCCGACCACGGCCAGGACCGTGGTGACGACCGCGAAGGCGGCCTTGAAGTAGGCCGAGATCACGGTGGCGTACGCCTTGAGGACGGGACCGAGGAACTTCCCGATGGTCTGGAACACCTTGAGGACATGGTCGAAGACCTGCTTCATGATCTTCTGGCCGGTCTGCGAGTTGAGCGCGTACTCGATGAGATAGCCGACGAGCGGGGCGACCAGGCCGAGGACGAACCCGAGCGGGTTGGCGCGCATGGCGACGTTGACGGCGGTCATCGCGCCGGAGGCGACGGTGAGTGCGCCGCCGAAGAGGCCCATGAGCTTGGACACCGTGCCGGAGCCCTTGCCCAGCACACCGACGACTCCGCTGAACGCGGCGCCCTCGGTGGCGATGGAGTTGAGGGGTGCGACGGTGGTGCGGGCCTTGTTACCGCCGGTACGGAGTTGGGTCGCCGTACGGCCGGCCGTCCTGCCCGCCTTGGTGAGGGACTTCCCGGCCTTGTCCGCACCGGTTTTGATCTGCCGGAGCTGGGTGCCGGCGGAGGCGGCGGAGCCCTTGATCCGGGCGGCGGCTGACCCGGCCCCGCTGATGCCCCGGGCCGCGGACCGTACGGACCGCGCGGCGCCGGTGAGACTGCCGCGGAAGGAACTCAGCGCGCCGGCGACTCCCGCGAACGGATCCGCGCCCGCACCGATCGCCGCGGCGCTCATCCGCGCGCCTTGGACAGGAAGAGCAGAGCGGTGGCCGTCTCCTGGAGGTCGGCCGTGGACGCCTCGTAGTAGTTCTCGATCTGGAAACCGGAGACCGCTCCGGCCGTGGCGTTGACCGAGTCGGCCCTGGCCCGGCGGGCGGTGTGGCGCAGCAGCCGGTCCAGCTTGGACAGCGGCAGCACGGCCTCGGCCTCACCGGCCTCGGCGACGATCGCGTGCACCCCGCCGTTGCGCGGGGCGACGATGCCGCCGGCCGCCAGCTGCGGGATCTTCGGCAGGCTGATGCCGAAGGTCTTGCCGCCGACGCCCGGGACCCAGCCCGGGATCGAGACCTTGATGCGGTTGAGGCTGCCGATCGCGGAGTTGATGAGCCGGATCACGGAGTTGATCGGGCCCTTCACCGCCCCCGTGATCTTGTCGAAGGCCCGCTTGGCGATGCCCTGCAGTCCGCCCCAGATGCTGGACAGCTTCTCCTTGACCCTGCTGAAGGCCCTGGGGATGACGTCGCGGATCCAGTTGATGACAGGTGTGATGATCTTCTTGATGCCGTTCCAGACGCTGGAGATCACCTTCTTGACGGCGTTCATCACCGTCGTGATGATCTTCTTCCAGGCGTTGAAGTAGGTCGTGACGACCTTGGCGACGGCCTTGATGACGACGGTGATCGCCTTCTTGATGCCGTTCCAGACCGTCTTGATCAGTGCGCCGGCCTTCTTCATGATCGGCCCGACGGCCTTCATGACGGAGCTGATGACCTTCTTGATGGCGGCGAAGGCGACCTTGAGGACCTTCTGCATGGTCTTCGACCGGGTGGCCATCTCGACCACCTTCTCGACGAGCGGGGCGAGCAGGGAGAGCAGCTGGCCGACGAGGTTGCCCTTCATCGACTTGTTGAGCCCCTTCATGCCCTTGGACGCCTTGTCGGCCCCGGACTTGAACTTGCCGACCTGGGTGCCGCTCTTCTGGCCGGTCTTGCCGGCCTTGGACATGGAGCGCTCGGCCTTGTCGGCGGCGCCCTGGATCTTGGTGAGTTCGCGGGCGGAGCCCTGGGCGGAGGTCTTGAGTTTCTTGAGCCCGCGGTCGCCGTTGTTGGAACCGGTGGCGAGTATTTTCGTGGACTTCGCGGCGTTCTCGGCTTCCGACCGGAACTTCCGCAGGGCGCCGGAGGATCTCCCCAGGGCTTGTGTCAGGTTCATTCGATGTCTCCCGTGGATGTGCGCGCCGTCGTAGTGACAGCCGTACTTCAGACGGTCCTGGCGAGATCGGCTGCGGCCCCGTTCGCGTCCCGCAGTCCTGCCGCGGCGCGTCGGCTCTCATCGTTCGTACGGCGCAGTGAGTCCTGGAGGCGTCGTTGCTGCTCAGGGTCCGGATCGGCCGCCCGAGCTGGTGTCGCCCGGCCTCGCCTGGGCCGGGGCTCCGGCGAGGGAGGTGCGGTTCGCCGGTGCCCGGGGGCGGGCTGTCCGGCCGGGCGTGCTGGATCGGCGGGTGTGGGCTGTCCGGCCGGGCGTGCCGGATCGGCGGGTGTGGGCTGCCCGCCCGGGCGTGCTGGATCGGCGGGTGTGGGCTGCCCGTCGCCCGGGTCCTCCGTGGTGGCAGGCCTACGGGTCGGAAGCAGGAACCCGTACTCGTTTCGCGCGATGTGAAATCCGCGCCCTTCCGCATTCGGGAAGAGGTTGATGTTTCCGAGCAGCTTCTCGGTGAATATCTCGAGGTTGAACAGCGTGGGAACCTCAAGCTTCAACGCCTGCCAGGCGACTGCGATGCCCACGAGTTCGGTCGGCTTGATGCCGGTCCAGGTGCTGGACGCCGTTGCTTCCTGAAGCTCCTGTTGTGTAGCCAGGTCCTGCTGGTCCGGTTTGGCCGGAGATGTAGCTGTCTCGCCGGAGTCGGCTGCCTGGCCCGCCGTGACCGCATCGTCCGGTCCGTCGATCAGAGCCTTCGGTCTGACGTCCGATCGTTTGAGGAGGCCCTCGACGGTCGAGTTGTCGGCCTTCTTTTCGAGGTCCTCCCTGATTGCCGCGATGTCTTCGGCGAGCTTTCCATTTGTGGGTTCTGCCATAACCTCTCAACCACCTTGATCAGGGTGTGGTGTGATGTGGTCCATCGCTGTCCGCACTGTCCTCGAAGGAGCTGCACGTGGACTCGGATGTCCTGCTTCTCATACCGCCCCTTTTTGGCCTTGTCGCCATCGTCTGGATAACCCGGCGGCGGTTGCTGGTGCGGGCGCGAGGTGTCGAGGCGGAGGCGCGCTGTTACGAACGTGAGTGGCGCGCCCAGGGGGGCGGCCCCACGTTTCTTCTCAGCTTTTCCCTGCGGGACGGCGGCCGGATGACCTGTTCCGCAGGTGAGGGCGATGTGCCGGCCGGCACCCAGGTCGGTGACACCGTGACGGTCCTCTACGACCCGCAGGCGCCGGGTCGGGTGGAGACAGCCATCGCTGCCCGTAAACCCCTTTGGAAGCGCGTGGATCTGATCACGCTCACCCTGGTCGAGGCCGTTCTCCTTGTCGTCGCCCTCCGGTGAGGCGCAGCCGTGAGGAGGGCCCGGCTCAGGCGAGGAAGCGCATGAGCTCCGCCCGATCGGAGTCCGCGTCCGTGTTGGCGGAGGCGAACATCCAGTTGGCGGTGGCGAGATGGCCCACGGCCGGAGTGCCGGCCGAGCGGTCCACACCGTGGCGCCGCGGCAGGCCGGCTTCGAGAGCCTCGGCGTGTTCCTCTGTCTTCGTGTCGGGAGGTCCTCCGTGCTCGCGGTGAGAATATTTCTCATTGTCATGATCTGTGCCACGTCTCTTGTGCTGGTCACCAACCTCTACGCCTTGCGCAAGGCGCGGCGGCTCGAATCCACCGGTGTGCGGGTGGAGGGTGAATGCGTGAACCACTACTGGCCCAGTGGCGGCTATGTAGGTGCAATCTGTACATATCCCGCGGAGTGCGGGGAGGACCTGTCGGTCCGCTCCTCGCGGTATTCCGTCGCACCCGTGGACGTAGGTGACGTCGTAGAGGTCATCCATGACCGGAAGAATCCGGAGCACTCGATGCTGTCGTTCGAAGTCGGCAGCAGGGTGGGCTACGACACCGCGCTGACGGTTGTCATGGGGACGCTGTGGGCGGCCGCCGTCGTCGGGGCTGTTCTCACCTGGTGAACCGGAGTCCGCTGAGGCGCCACGGGACCGTTCAGACGAAGAAGCGCATGAGCTCCGCGCGTGAGGGCCCTCCGGGCGGCGGGGAGTCCTCCACGGACGGTTCCGCGGGCCCGTCGTCGTCCCCCGGCCTCGGCACGGGCACCGGCGGCTCCGGCGGATCGGAGTCCTCGTCCGTGTTGACGGAGGCGAACATCCAGTTGGCGGCGGCGAGATGGTCCACGGCGGCGGCCAGGAGGTAGTCCGTCACCGTCCATTCGGCACCGTCACCGTGGAGCTCCTGCGCTACGGCGCTGTCGCGTGGCATGTGCTTGACCAGCACCGCGAGCCGGCGTGAGGTCAGCCGGCCGCGGTACCAGTCGAGCAGGTCCACGCCGTAGTGCCGCAGCAGGTCGGCTTCGAGCGCCTCGGCGTGTTCTTCGGCGAACGCGTCGAGGCTCAGCCTTCCCCCAGGCCGAGCCCGGTCTCCTTGCCGTACGCCTCCAGGATCGCGGCGATGTCCTGCATGGTGATGTCGTGCTGCTCGAAGCGCGCGAACTGCTCCTCGCCCAGCAGGAGTTTCAGCAGGCCGTCGACGTCGTTGTCGTCGAGGGAGCGGAGTGACCTGGCGGTGGTGCGGCCGAGTTCCGTCGGCAGTTCGAAGGTGTCGTCGTCCAGGTCGAAGGACCAGGAGCGGCCGAGCGCCTCCATGCGCTGGGCGCGGGCCGCGTTGACGTCGAATGAAGCCATGGCTGGGGAGTCTCCTTGTGTGGTGGTGTGAGCGGGGTGCCGGGCGGGGCCGGGCGGACCGGCCCCGCCCGGCGGGGGATCAGGCCTCGGTCGGCACCGCGTACGCGGCGTCCTTCATGACGAAGGTCGCGAGTGCCTGGCCGTCGCCCGGGGAGAGCGCGGTGAAGGTGACGCCGAGCATCGCGGCGGCCTTGCGGGCCAGCTTGATGTCGTCGGTGGCCGTCACCTGGCCGCGCGGGATGACGAAGCGGTAGGTGACCGCCGTGCCGTCGGTGAACTCCAGGCCGAGGGCGCGCTCGTCGAAGGTCGGGCCGTCCGGCACGTCGAACTGGACGATGTCCGAACCGGCCGAGCCCCGGCGGATGTCACTCCCGGAGCCGCCCAGGAAGAAGGGCAGCGTGTCCTCGTTGAACTGCAGCATCGAGAACTTCAGCGTCAGGTCGCGGTCCGCGTAGACGAACCGGGCCGGGCTGATCGACTGCCACGTCTCGACCGGGTCCAGCTTGTCCTTCTTGGAGAAGGTCACCCCGTCCGTGGAGGTGTAGCCGAGATCGGTCCACTCCGGGCCCCAGTCGGCCGACGGATTGTCGGAGAACGCGTCCGGGAGAGGGGCGTTGAGGTTCGCGACGAGGATGCGGCCGGTACCGGCGACGCGGATCTCGGACGAGTTGTTGCCTGCCATGGATGACTCCTTGGGATGGATTTCCTGGGTGGTGGTGCCTGCCGTGGGTACGGCGAAGGCCCCGCCGGCGGCGGGGCCTCGTCTGTGGGGCGCGGAATCGCGCCGGGTGGGACGCCGTGGGGCGTCCGGGGGCGCCGGGTCAGCCGATGCGCAGGGAGACCCGGAGCACGGTGAGGTAGCGGTTGGCGGCCGGGTACAGGTACTCCGGCAGCCAGCGCGGGCCGTCGGCCTCGACCACGTCGGTGATCACGACGTTCGTGCCGTACGTCCGGCCGACCGCCGAGAGCAGCTCGGCGCGGGCGGCGTTCGCGAGGCGGTGCGCCGTCACCTTGTCCGGCCCGTAGGCCTCCAGTTCGATGAGCGGCTGGTCGAGGTGCAGGTCGTCGATCCAGGCGCCGCCGCGCCGGCTGACGATCACCGCCGGCTGGGTGCCGTCGAAGCCCGCCGGGGGAGTCTCGTCCACGACCGCTTCCGCGAGATCCGGGCGGTCGGAGAGGAGCTCCACGACGATGGCCTCCACGTCGGGGAAGGTGCTCGGGGGTGAACTCATGGCGGGGCATCACTCCTGTTCGCGGCCGTCCGGCCGATGGGCGTACGGGTACGGGAACGGCGGAGCCGCGCCCTGGAGGGAAGGTGGGCGCAGCTCCGCCGCTGCACCAACTGTGACGCATAACGTGCGTGCGCGCAACCACCTAGTGCGGATCGGCAACTTAAGGCGGAGCGCAACTCCCGCATATGACAGGCCAGGTGCGTTAGTCTGCGGCTATCGAACATGCATTCGAGAGGTGGCGGTTCTGAAGCACGGAGCGCCGTTACTGGGCGTGCGGAACAAGGAAGTGGAACAGGTGTGGACGGGAGCGCGATGGTGATCAGTGCCCAGGAGAGGCTGGCCGATGTCATGGCCGCCGTGGTCGAAGTGGCCGCGGAGTCGGGGGAGTCGGGTACGTACACCGCTGACGTCGCCCGGACGCTCACCGCCGTCGTGAGCAAGGTCGGAGCGAGGATCGCCGTGGAGGCGGAGACGCGGGGGTTCCGCAGCGGCTGGGGTGAGGCGGTGGCGCTGACCACCGGGGGCAAGGACGAGGGTGCCCAGGTGTTCCGCATGTAGCCCCAGCGAGGTCCGGACACGGCGACAGGGGGAGGGGCAGGCCCGCACGGGCCTGCCCCTCCCCCTGTCGCCGGTTCTTCTCAGCCGGCCGTACGCGGCTTCCGCCGGGCGGCACGCTCCGCCGCGAAGACGTCCTCCAGCCGGAACAGCTGCGCCCGGCCCTGCTTCCCCGCCGGGGAGAGGCGGCCCAGCTGGACCCACTTGCGGATCGTCGCCGGGGTCACGCCCGCTTCGTCGGCGGCCAGTGCTCCCGTGATCAGGGTCGCGGCCGTCATCGGCGTACCTCCCGCTCCGCGGTGTCCGCCGTCGAGCCGGTCAGTTCCGTGAGGTCTGCGCCGGACTCCGCCGCCAGCCGCGCCCAGGCGCCCTCGCTCCAGGCGTGCCGGTGGGCAGGGTCCGTACGGCAGTCGCACTCCCGGTCGGCGCACCGGCAGGCCGGGTTGACGCACAGCACCGCCCGCCGGGCCGGGAAGGCGCGCAGGGAGACCGAGCCGCACCAGGGGCAGCGCCCGCGGACCCGCACCACCGGCTCGGCCGAGCCCAGGACGCGTGTGCAGCGCCTCGCCATCCGGCGGACCTCGTCCCGGATGTGTGCCGTGAGCAGGGCGTCCCCGGCCGCCTGGCCGAGCAGTGAGGCGACGCGGAGCAGCCGTTCGGCCACCTGGGCGCGGCGGGGGCGCGGCAGGCGGAGCCGGTCGTGCACGGCCTCGTCGAGCTCCACCACGCCGTCGGTGATGTCGCGGATGGCGTCGGAGACGTGCAGCCGCAGCGGGGCGGTGGTGGGGCCTGACGGCGTGAGGCCGTGCAGCTGTTCGGCGCGCAGGGCCTCCTCGCGCTCGGCGCGGGAGCGGCCCTGCGGGGCGGACCGCCCCGGCCCGTCCGACGGCGGCGGCGCGGAGGGGGAGCGGTGGGCCGGCGCCAGCTCGCCGAGCAGCTCGGGGAACTGCTTCAGCAGCAGTTCGATCCAGAGCACGGCGTCACGGGCGGTCGTCTCGGTCTTCTCGTTGTCGGCGCGTGTGGTCATGGGTGGTCCCTTCTCCCCGGCGCAACTTGTTGCGGGATCGCACGTTCGCATGTTGCGCGCTCGCTCGCAAGGGCAATAGGGCGAAGCGGCCTGCCTTTATGTCAACCGAAACTTCACAAACGAGACGGTGCGAGCGGGTAATTCTGTGCGCGCAAGCGCGATACGCTGAAGTCCGCTTCGGAGGGAGGCGACCGCTCATGACCACAGGCGAACTCGACCGCTTCGCGACCTGGATCGAAGAGCTGATCCGCCGGCGCGGCTTCGACATCGACAGCCCGCGCGGTGGCGGAAAATCACGCCTCGCAGACGAGGCCGGAGTCCACCGGGCGGCCATCACGCGGCTGCTCCAGCGCCAGAGCATGCCCGACCTCGAGACCACGCGCCGGCTGGCCCAGGTGCTCCAGGTCCCGGTGCGCGACATGCTCATCCAGTCGGGCCGGCTCACCGAGGAGGACCTGCCGCTGCCGTCGGTCGGCCAGGCCCCCGCGGGCGGGCGGCGCCTCACACTGGAGGAGGCGGCGGACGGCCTCGGGGTCGCGGCGGACCAGCGGGCGATGTTCATCAGGATCGCCGGCCAGTTCCTGCCCCCGGAAGCCGTCAGGGCCTCCGGGAGCCGGACACCGCTCGCCTCCGACTGACCTGCCCCGCCCGCCCCCGGCCTGCCGGGCTCCCGTCGCCCGGCGCCACCGCTCCGCTGCCCGGCCCCTCCGGTGGATCATGAAACGTCCCCGTAGGAGCCGTCGCCGGAACCGGCCCGTAAGCTGAGCCGGCCTGTCCCCCCGCTCCAGCAGGCATGACGCGGCGATGACCCATGTGTCCGCCCGTGTGTGATTCGGGCTGGACGGGAGGGGGCGCGCGTGGTGAGGCGTAACGGGCGATCCCGGGTTCCGGCCGAAGAGCCCGCCGCGGAAGACATCCCCGAGGATTCCCCTGGGGACACCGTGCCCCCGGCGGACGCCGTGGCCGGCCCCGCCGTGCCCCTGGGCGCCCGTGCCGAGGACGCCGCTCCCGCCGCCGAGGACCTCGCTCCGGCCGGACACCGGGCGGACGATGCCCCCGCCGACGCGCCGGACACGCTCTCCGGGCTCCTCGCCGCACTCGGCCGGCACCTGGAGAGCCACGCTCCGGACGAGGTCATGGTGCTGCTGCGGGAGGAGATGGAGCGACGGGAGCTGCGCGCCTACTCCAGTGGGTGGCGCGACGCCGCCGCACACTACGAACCCGCGCTCCAGGAGGCGAGGGCCGCCGGCGGGCGGGCGTTACGTCTGGTGAGAGGCGTGCCCGGGCAGGCGGCCGTGATTCCTCTGCGTCAGCAGGGCCGCGACGCGGCCACCCGCGGCGCGGACGACCGGAACCGGGAGGACGGTGCCGTGGACGAGCGGTCCGCCCGGCCCGGACCCGCGGCCGGCGGCGAAAAGGCGGACCGTCCCCAGGCACCCGCCCCCGCCCTGGTCCCCAAGAGCCGCACCTCCCGCGTGCCCACGATCCCGCGGCTGCGTCCCCCGTCCCGCCGGCCGGCGGGGGGCACGGCGCCCGTCACTCCGGACGGCGAGTCCCTGTGACGCGGGCCGGACCGTCCCGGGCTCGGGGAGAAGGCGGTCGGTCCCGGGGCATTTGTTTTGACCCAGCTCCGTGAGGTAGGTACGCTCAAGCCTTGTGCCTGGGGTGTGCCTGGGCTCGGGTGCGTGTCCTCAACCGCATGGCGAGTCCGTAAGTGGCCACCGCAATCTGTGTTCCGTCTGCCTTCCAGCAGGGGCGTGCAGTGTTCGACACACCCGACCGCGTGGGTCGGTGACTGTTCCAGGTTAGTTTCACCGAACGGCACACAGAAACCGGAGAAGTAGTGCCTACGATCCAGCAGCTGGTCCGGAAGGGCCGGCAGGACAAGGTCGAGAAGAACAAGACGCCCGCGCTCGAGGGTTCGCCCCAGCGTCGTGGCGTCTGCACGCGTGTGTTCACGACCACCCCGAAGAAGCCGAACTCGGCCCTCCGTAAGGTCGCGCGTGTGCGTCTGACCTCCGGTATCGAGGTCACGGCCTACATCCCGGGTGAGGGACACAACCTGCAGGAGCACTCCATCGTGCTCGTGCGTGGTGGCCGTGTGAAGGACCTGCCGGGTGTTCGTTACAAGATCATCCGCGGCTCGCTCGACACCCAGGGTGTCAAGAACCGCAAGCAGGCCCGCAGCCGCTACGGCGCCAAGAAGGAGAAGTAAGAATGCCTCGTAAGGGCCCCGCCCCGAAGCGCCCGGTCATCATCGACCCGGTCTACAGCTCTCCTCTTGTCACCTCGCTGATCAACAAGATCCTCCTCGACGGCAAGCGTTCCACCGCCGAGCGGATCGTGTACGGCGCCATGGAAGGCCTCCGCGAGAAGACCGGCGCAGACCCGGTCATCACGCTGAAGCGCGCGCTTGAGAACGTCAAGCCCTCGCTCGAGGTCAAGTCCCGCCGTGTCGGTGGCGCCACCTACCAGGTGCCGATCGAGGTCAAGCCCGGTCGTGCCGCCACCCTCGCGCTCCGCTGGGTCGTCGGTTACTCCCGCGCCCGCCGCGAGAAGACCATGACCGAGCGCCTCATGAACGAGCTGCTCGACGCCTCCAACGGTCTTGGCGCTGCCGTCAAGAAGCGCGAGGACACCCACAAGATGGCCGAGTCCAACAAGGCCTTCGCGCACTACCGCTGGTAGTCGCTCACCCCATCGAGACCGAGAGAAGATTGAGCCTTATGGCCACCACTTCGCTTGACCTGGCCAAGGTCCGCAACATCGGGATCATGGCCCACATCGACGCGGGCAAGACGACCACCACTGAGCGGATCCTCTTCTACACCGGCGTCTCGTACAAGATCGGTGAAGTCCACGACGGCGCAGCCACGATGGACTGGATGGAGCAGGAGCAGGAGCGCGGCATCACGATCACGTCGGCCGCGACGACCTGCCACTGGCCGCTCAATGATGTTGACCACACCATCAACATCATCGACACCCCCGGTCACGTCGACTTCACCGTCGAGGTGGAGCGTTCGCTCCGCGTCCTCGACGGTGCCGTCACCGTGTTCGACGGTGTGGCCGGCGTCGAGCCCCAGTCCGAGACTGTCTGGCGTCAGGCGGACCGCTACGGCGTGCCGCGTATCTGCTTCGTCAACAAGCTCGACCGTACGGGCGCCGACTTCCTGCGTTGCGTCGACATGATCGTCCAGCGCCTCGGCGCTGTCCCGATCGTCATGCAGCTCCCCATCGGCGCGGAGGCCGACTTCCGCGGCGTCGTCGACCTCGTGACGATGAAGGCCTTCGTGTACCCCGAAGAGGCCGTCAAGGGCGAGATGTACGACACCGTCGAGATCCCGGACAACCTCAAGGAGGCCGCCGAGGAATGGCGCGGCAAGCTCCTCGAGGCCGTCTCGGAGAACGACGACCAGATGATGGAGCTGTACCTCGAGGGCGAAGAGCCCACCGAGGAGCAGCTGCACGAGGCGATCCGTCGGATCACCCTCGCGTCGAAGGGCTCGGCCGACTCCGTCACCGTGACCCCCGTCTTCTGTGGCACGGCGTTCAAGAACAAGGGCGTCCAGCCCCTGCTCGACGCGGTCGTCCGCTACCTGCCTTCCCCCCTGGACGTCGAGGCCATCGAGGGCCACGACGTCAAGGACCCGGAGAAGGTCATCCAGCGGAAGCCCTCGGACGACGAGCCGTTCTCCGGCCTGGCGTTCAAGATCGCGAGCGACCCGCACCTCGGCAAGCTCACCTTCGTCCGGATCTACTCCGGTCGCCTCGAGGCCGGCACCGCGGTGCTGAACTCGGTCAAGGGCAAGAAGGAGCGCATCGGGAAGATCTACCGCATGCACGCGAACAAGCGTGAGGAGATCCCCTCGGTGGGCGCCGGTGACATCGTCGCCGTCATGGGCCTGAAGCAGACCACCACCGGTGAGACGCTGTGTGACGACAAGAACCCGGTGATCCTGGAGTCCATGGACTTCCCGGCACCGGTCATCCAGGTCGCCATCGAGCCCAAGTCCAAGGGTGACCAGGAGAAGCTGGGTGTCGCCATCCAGCGCCTCTCGGAGGAGGACCCCTCCTTCCAGGTGCACTCCGACGAGGAGACCGGCCAGACCATCATCGGTGGTATGGGCGAGCTTCACCTCGAGGTGCTCGTCGACCGCATGAAGCGCGAGTTCCGCGTCGAGGCGAACGTCGGCAAGCCCCAGGTCGCGTACCGCGAGACGATCCGCAAGGCCGTCGAGCGCATCGACTTCACGCACAAGAAGCAGACTGGTGGTACCGGCCAGTTCGCGAAGGTGCAGATCGCCATCGAGCCCATCGAGGGTGGCGACGCGTCCTACGAGTTCGTCAACAAGGTCACCGGTGGCCGCATCCCCCGTGAGTACATTCCCTCGGTGGACGCGGGTGCCCAGGAAGCCATGCAGTTCGGCATCCTGGCCGGCTACGAGATGGTGGGCGTCCGCGTCACCCTTCTCGACGGTGGTTACCACGAGGTCGACTCCTCGGAGCTCGCCTTCAAGATCGCCGGTTCGCAGGCGTTCAAGGAGGGTGCCCGCAAGGCGTCCCCCGTGCTCCTCGAGCCGATGATGGCCGTCGAGGTCACCACACCCGAGGACTACATGGGTGAAGTGGTCGGCGACATCAACTCCCGCCGTGGCCAGATCCAGGCCATGGAGGAGCGCCACGGCGCTCGCGTCGTGAAGGGCCTCGTGCCCCTCTCGGAGATGTTCGGCTACGTCGGAGACCTCCGCAGCAAGACCTCGGGTCGCGCAAGCTACTCGATGCAGTTCGACTCCTACGCCGAGGTTCCGCGGAACGTCGCCGAGGAGATCATCGCGAAGGCCAAGGGCGAGTAACTCTTCCGAGCTCACGCTTTAGGCTTGTCACCGGAGCCCGGTAGGGCATGCGTCGCAGTGCGGCGCATGCCCCCGGCACCGGCATTCCAGCAAAGATCACCTGGCGCCGATGAAGCAAGGCGTACAGAACCACTCAGGAGGACCCCAGTGGCGAAGGCAAAGTTCGAGCGGACTAAGCCGCACGTCAACATCGGCACCATCGGTCACATCGACCACGGTAAGACGACCCTCACGGCCGCCATTACCAAGGTGCTGCACGACGCGTACCCGGACCTGAACGAGGCCTCGGCCTTCGACCAGATCGACAAGGCTCCTGAGGAGCGTCAGCGCGGTATCACGATCTCGATCGCGCACGTCGAGTACCAGACGGAGTCGCGTCACTACGCGCACGTCGACTGCCCGGGTCACGCCGACTACATCAAGAACATGATCACGGGTGCGGCGCAGATGGACGGCGCCATCCTCGTGGTCGCGGCCACCGACGGCCCGATGCCGCAGACGAAGGAGCACGTGCTCCTCGCCCGCCAGGTAGGCGTGCCGTACATCGTCGTCGCGCTGAACAAGGCCGACATGGTGGACGACGAGGAGATCCTGGAGCTCGTCGAGCTCGAGGTCCGTGAGCTCCTCTCCGAGTACGAGTTCCCGGGCGACGACCTTCCGGTCGTCAAGGTCTCGGCGCTCAAGGCCCTCGAGGGCGACGCCGAGTGGGGCAAGACCGTTCTCGACCTGATGAAGGCCGTCGACGAGTCCATCCCGCAGCCCGAGCGTGACGTCGAGAAGCCGTTCCTCATGCCCATCGAGGACGTCTTCACGATCACCGGTCGCGGTACGGTCGTCACCGGCCGCATCGAGCGTGGTGTCCTCAAGGTCAACGAGACCGTTGACATCGTGGGCATCAAGCAGGAGAAGACCACCACCACGGTCACCGGCATCGAGATGTTCCGCAAGCTGCTCGACGAGGGCCAGGCCGGTGAGAACGTCGGTCTGCTGCTTCGTGGCATCAAGCGCGAGGACGTCGAGCGCGGCCAGGTCATCATCAAGCCGGGTTCGGTCACGCCGCACACCGAGTTCCAGGCCCAGGCCTACATCCTGTCGAAGGACGAGGGTGGCCGTCACACCCCGTTCTTCAACAACTACCGCCCGCAGTTCTACTTCCGTACCACGGACGTGACGGGCGTTGTGACCCTTCCCGAGGGCACCGAGATGGTCATGCCGGGTGACAACACCCTCATGGACGTCGCGCTGATCCAGCCGGTCGCCATGGAAGAGGGCCTGAAGTTCGCCATCCGTGAGGGTGGTCGTACGGTGGGCGCCGGCCAGGTCACCAAGATCACCAAGTAGTTCCGACTGCTTGAGGATCGGGTCGTCCCGGTCGCGCTGAACTGAGCGCATCGCACGAAGCAGGGGCCCGTACGACATCACGTCGTACGGGCCCTCTGCCGTGCCCGCAGACACACGGAAGGCCCGTACGAGCCGGCCTCGGCTGAGACCGGGTCCTACGGGCCTTCGGTGCGTGAGGCGTTACGGTGCCCCGGCCGTACGACGTGCCGCCGCGTTCACGCCGGTTCCCCGGCAGGGTCGGCGGCGGGTGCGTCCGGGTCCGCCGCCGGTGCCTCTTCGAAGGCGCGGCCGACACCGGCGAACGACTCGATCACGCTGACGCCCTCCGCGATGGCCTCGACCGCGAAGACGCTGGTGGACGTCGGCGGGTAGCCGATGATGTCGATCGCCTTGCTGACCGACAGCGGGTCCTGCATGTTGACGCCGTCCCAGAGGTACACCGCCCCCCAGTAGCCCCTCTCGGCGTCCGCGAACCAGGTCTTCATCCGCATCCCCTTGAGCGTGGAGAACGCGTCCACCGCGTAGTCACGCAGGTACTCGCGGAGGTCCTCCACCGTGGCCTTGGAGTTCTTCAGGTTCCACAGGACGATGCTGACGTACACGCTCATACCTCCCAGGAGGGCGAAGCCCAGCGCCGCAGGCGGTAGGGCGCCCACCAGACGCCGTCGCCGATCCGGACGACCAGGTGGTGCTTCTCGAACACCTTCATCGCCGTGGCCGGCACGGAGTCGCTCCCGCGGCCGGCCGCCAGCGCCTCGACAGCGGAGACGTAGGCCTCGTCGGAGACGGTGAGCCGGCGCAGACCGGCGTGGCGGCGGTCGCGGATCTGCAGATATCCGGGACCGCGACGGTAGAAGCACCGGCCGATGTGGTACCTGGCCCGCCAGATGGCCAGTGCCTCGGAGCCGCGCGGCCCCTCCACGGCCGACGGGGGGAAGAGGTGGCTGTACACCCACCACTCGGGACCGTCGGGCGTCGTGAGCTGCGCCCGCCAGTCCACTTCCACGCCGTAACTGGTGAGATCGCGGATGAAGGAGAGTATGGGGATGACGTGCTCGGTCCCCACGCGTCCCCCGAGGTCGACGGTCGGCTCGATCGATACGAACCGCCCGCCCGACTGGTAGATCCGGCGGGCCTCGTCCGCGATGTCCGCACCGAGCACGGCGTCGCCGAGGTGCATCCCCGGCAGGACGCGTACCGCCGCGTCTCCGTGGCGCCACATGCTGAACCGGACGTCGGACCCGCCGCCGGGGAGGGTCGTGGTCTCGTGCATCGTCGTCATGGCGGCTTCGCCTCTCACACTGCTGCGGACTGGGCGGACACTGCGGGGCGGTCGGTCTCCGGCCGCGCCGCCAGCGACTGGCCCACCCGGATCTGCATGAACCTCTGGTTACGGTCCCTGGTGACGACGTGGATCAGGCGGCCGTCGTCCGTGAAGAGCAGCCCCAGCTCCATCCACCGGTCGATCACGGAGCTGATGTCGGACGTCCCGAACCGCTTCGTGCACTCGCGCTGGAGGTATTCGAGCTTCCTCGGCTGGTCGAGCATCTGGAAGAGCGCGATCTCGACCTCGGTGGTGAGCTGGACCACGTCCCAGTCGAAACCCGGCCGGGTGTTGGTCAGCGTGATGCCCTCGTCGGTCTCGAAGTACGACAGCTGACTGTGCCAGTGGGCGTCGCGCCACTCGTTCATGCTGGAGCGCAGGGTCCACGCCATCTCGTTCCCGATGCCCTTGTGCGTCGCCTTGAAGATGTAGGCGATGTCGAAGAGTTCCTTCTCGGGCAGGTCGTAGGTGAGTCCGTACTGGGGGGCCGCCCACCGCTCGTCGAAGCCGAGCGAGGGGTTCTCGAAGTACGGGGCGAAGCGCTGGACGGCGAGCCGGTCGTCGCCGCCGGCGGGCTCCAGGTGGTGCAGGACGGGGAACTGCTCGATGATCTTCGAGTAGTCCTCGTCGGTCTCGCCGGGGAAGCCGTAGAGGTACGCCCACGCGACGGTCAGGCCCAGCGACTCGGCATCCCGGAGCACGCGTACGTTCAGGCAGCCGGAGACACCCTTGTCCATGAGCTTCAGCACCTTGCTGTTGAGGCTCTCGATGCCGGGCTGGACGCAGACCACCCCCCCCTTCGCGATGATCTCCAGCTGCTCGTACTTCATGTTCGCCTTCATCTCGTACATCAGGCGCAGGTCGAGGTCCGCCTCGGCGAGCCGGGGGAGGAGGGAGTCCAGGTAGGACATGTCCAGGATGTTGTCGACGATCATCACGTCGAGGATCTTGTGCCGTTCGGTGAGCGTCACGAGGTCGTTGAAGAACTGCTCGGGCCGCTTGCTGCGGAACATCATGCTGGCGCCGTTGAGACCGCAGAAGGTGCAGTGGTGCTTCTCGCCCCACCAGCAGCCGCGGGAGCTCTCCAGGACCAGCCGGGGTTCCAGCCAGAACCGGGCATGCGACTTCCCGAACTGCGCGACGTATTCGTCGTAGTGGGGCATCACCATCGCGGCCGGCGGCAGCGGCTTCTTGCTCACGGGGTTGTGCACCGAGGTGCCGCTCCCGTCCCGCCAGCACAACCCGGGCACGGCCTCGAAGGACGCCTCTTCACCGTTCAGCGCGCGCAGCAGGCCGGGCCAGGCCAGCTCTCCCTCGCCGCGGACCACGTAGTCGACGAAGTCGAAGTTGCGGTGCAGCGCCTCGCCCATCGACCCCTCGCAGTTGGCGCCGCCGAACACGGTCAGCGTCTCCGGTGCGAGTTCCTTGACGCGCCGGGCCACCGCCATCGACGCGGTGAGCGTCTGGAAGGTGGTCGTGAAGCCGACGACTTCGGGCTTGCCCGCGACGATCCGGCGGGCCAGGTCGTCGGTGAACTCCTCGACGTGCTCGTGCAGCCAGAGCGTGGTCCGCATCCGGCGTTCCTCGCTCGTGCCGTGCGCCAGATCCTGTCCCTGGTCGGCCTCCGCCCGGGGGCCGAATTGCTCCAGGAACTCCGGGACCTTCCACTTCGGGTCGTGATAGAGGGCCGAGGAGAACACCCAGTCGCCGGTTCCGATGTAGCAGCTTTCCAGGTCGTAGTACCGGTAGTCCTCGTAATTGAATTCGGGCACACGGGACGTGACCCAGTCCACGAAGTCGAGGTTTCCGTAGATAACATCTACCTCGGCGTCGGGAAATTCCTTGAGAGTGAGGCTTTTGAGCAGACCGAGAGCCACTGAGGGAAACCCGATCGGGCTCCACGGAACATTGACGAGAGTAATGCGCATGGTTCGCCCCCGCAATTTCTATTTCTGCTTGACGATGGCTTCAACGGATTCATGGTGCGCCTGATGAAGGCGGCTGGTGGTGACATCCTGTCGGGTTGCCATCTCCTGGGCGACGGCGTCGAGTCCTTGCGCCAGCTCTTCGGTTGATTTTCCTGCGACTTCCTCGTTGGCGCGCGCGAGGACGTAGCAGAACAGATATCGCTCGGCCAGACCGAATCCCATCGTGTGGAGGCAGCTGTACAGCAGGCTCGCCTGAATGCGGTACGCCAGGAAGTCCGGGCTCCGATGCAGCAGGTCCGACATCTCCGCGGACAGCTTCTGTGCGTGGAAGCTGCTGGGCGACATCTGATCGTCGTGGTTCTCGTTGAAGTCGTCGAGAGTGGGGCCGAAATGGGTGATGCGGCCCGCTCGGCACTCCTCGCGCAGCGCTGCGAAACGAGCGCCCACGATCTCCGCCCAGGCCCGGGCCGGCTCGTCGCCGGGTACGGCCTCCGGTGACGCGGCGCAGCCGCGGATGAACTCCCGGGCGTGCGGGCCGAGCCTGTCGTAGTACGCGGCGCAGCGGCGCTCGAAGGCGTCAGGGTCCTTGGCCATCGCGTTCTTCGCGCCCTCGTAGTGCGAGCGGTAGCTGAGCATCCGCAGGCTGAGCAGTTCACCGAAGCCGCGGGAGGACACCTGCCGCTGTTCGGACTCCCGCACGGTGGCTGCCGCGTTCGCCACCATCAGGTCCAGCGCCAGCGTGTACGCCCTGGCCGTGTCGTCGCCCATCGACGAGACGCTCCGGACGAGAACGGGCGTCACGGCGCGGTACAGGGCCTTCGCGGCGGCGTCGAAACCGTCCCCGCCGATACCGGAGTTCCACAGCGGTGAAGGGATCGCCTCGTAGGGGATCTCCGTCACGGTCGGCCGCAGGCCGCGGGCGTCCGTGGCGCGTCGGACACGGTCACGTGCCTCGTCGGCGCCGGCCGTGTCGGACTGGAGGCTGACCTGGAGACAGTCGACGCCGTCCGTCCGGTCCCAGGTGCGAACGAAGTAGTGGTCGCCGGGCCAGGGCGGTTGCCGCGGCCCGAAGAGGTCGGTGAGGAGACCGCGGATGTTCCGTGACAGAGCCGCGTCACCTCTGTCGAGGGGGATCGTCACGAAGACATGCATGCGTACCTCCATCGGTCACGACGCGCCTGTCCGCGGGGGCAGGAACCGCTGGGTGTGTCACCGCCGACGGGGGGCGTACTGCGCGAGCCCCCCGTCGGCAGTGGTCTCGTGGTCCGGGTCAGGACGACGAGGACGTCGAGCTGCATGCGCAGGCGGTACCCACGCACGATGCCGCCATGACCTGCGACAGGGTTTCGTTGTCGCGGCCCAGCTCGTCGATCAGATCCGAGATTTCCAGAGCGTTCAGGTCGAGCTCTTCCGAAGAATTCATCGGAGTCACTTCCCTTGGGTTTCCAGTTCCCGGGTTGTCACGGCCGGCGGGTGTGCATTCGGTGAATGAAACCCGCCGACCGTGACGAATTTCGTTGTCCGGTCAGGACGACGAAGACGAGCACGAGCTGGTCGTACAGCCCGTGGTCGTGGTCGAAGCTGCCATTGCCTGCGACAGCGTTTCGTCGCTGTAGTTCGAGTCCTCGATGAGGTCCGAGATCTCCAGCGCGTTCAGGTCGAGCGATTCCACTGCGTCCACTTGGAACACCTCCTTATGCGGTTTCTGATACCTAAGCATCGTACCGAGGGACAACGGGATTTGTAGAGGGAAAAGCAATCAGGCCGAAAAGAGTCACGAGTGGAGTCTCGCACTCCGCTCGGTTTCGACAGGGGTATCGATCTTGAGTTCGGATAGTGCCCGGCGGATTATGTACGCCAGGAATGCCTCCGCGACCGGCAGGATCCCGAGACGGTTGTTGGTGGTGTGTATGTAGTTGGCCAGGCAGTGGGCGTACGGAGTTCCTTCCAGGACAAGCTCCGCGACGTCACCGTCCGCTGATCTTGGTTGCGCCTTCCTGGCGGATCTCAGCGCCTGGGCGTAGATGTCGTGAAAGACATCGGTGGATCCGTCGATCCAGACCGCCCGGCACAGCTCCTCCACTTTCGAACGAGTCCTGTCGTAGATTTTTGGCCAGTTCTCGTCGTAGCCGGGCGGCACCCAGCTGCGCCAGTCCTCCTCGTACCGGCCGAGGAAGTCCTGGCTTTGCGCCATGTCCAGCCCGGACCCCTTGAGGGACATGGCCATGACGCGCAGGGCAGGTCCCGTAGGCGAGGACGCGAGCTGGCGGTCCGACAGGGCGGCGAGGAGGCCGAGGGCCGCGTTCGACGTCGAACGGAAGAGCTCCTCGGCGATGCGCAGTCCCGTGGCGCCGCCGTACTTCGCGGACTCGGGTGAGTAGACGGCCGCTTCCACGGTGCCCGCCGCCCTGACCTCTTCGGGTTCCGCCCCTTCGAGTGCGGCCAGTCCGGGCTGGTGGGAGGACTGCTGCGCGTACTCGGCGCGCTGCTCCGCGTCGAAATCCGGCATCGCCGCCGCCAGCCTGCCGCGTACCGACTCCACCACCTGCTCCGACACGTCGTGGAGCCGGAACCTGATGTGCGGGCCCCCCTGCCAGTACCGCAGGTACCAGAAGCGGTCCTGCACTCCGGCCTCGTGGACGACCGGGCGGATCACGTCCCGCAGGAAGCCGGGCTGCAGCGACATCGGCAGGTAGACGTGGAGCGGCGACCACGCGCCGGCGTGGGTGCGTTCAGTCCCTGTAGAGCTCAACGAAAAACTCCTCTGCTGCCGCCGGTCCGGGACCGCCGTACTCGTCGGGGGCCGGAATGCACTCCCGGATGGACACGTAGACGTCGTCCCGCGTCAGCGCGGACTTGGCGAAGCTGCGCACCAGGTACGGGTTGCGGAAGTCGACGTACATGGGCTTGTGGACACTCGCCCGGTGCAGGTGGCTGAAGTCGGCCCAGTCGCGGGGGATCTCCTCGACCAGCCCGGACAGCAGGTTGTACTCGTCCAGACGCTGCGTCAGTACGAACACGTGGCGCGGCAGACCCCTCGCGCGGCGCCACTGGTCGAAGCGCAGCAGCGCCGGGTACGAGTCCTTGCTCAGCTCGGACAGCTCGGGGATCTCGCGGGCGGGCACCGTCCAGGTGCGCCGGCTGGCGACCACGTCGCCGACCATCAGCCGCGGCGACGAGTCCGGGTAGCCGCGATGCCCCATCGCCCGGCCGATGTCGTCCATCGGCGCGTAGTTGTACCGGATCGTCGGACTCAGCACCTCCATCAGGTTGTAGAGGACCGGGACCACGACGGGGAGCAGGAAGTTCATCGGCGCCAGGTGGACGCGCTCGTCGCGCTCGGGGTCCCACAGGAGCAGCCCGCGGTTCTCGTGGTCGATCCGGATCGCGAGCGTGTCGAGGCTGTACGCCTTCAGCTCCGGCGCGGTGGGCCAGGTGCCGGGGTAGTTCAGCACCCGGTCGGTGAGGGGCGGGTGCAGGTTGAAGTTGAGCCCGGCGACCATGTTGAGGTCCACCTGCCCCGGGAAGGCCTTGCGCAGGTGCTCCCTCACGGCGTTCCGCAGCGTCCAGCCCTCGGCGGGGGAGCCCTCGACGAACGACGCGAAACGCGAGAAGTACACGCCGAATCCGGTCAGGACGCCGTTCACGACGACCTCGGGTGAGCGGCCGCCCCCGGCGAACTGCACGCGGAAGGTGATGGAGTCCGGGTCGACGCAGTCCTCCACGCCCGAACACGCCGCGGTGACCGCCTCCGGCGACAGCCGGACCACGCCGTCCTCGGGAACGCACTGCTTGCCCAGGTCGATCAGGGCGCGGGTGCGCTGCGCCACGAAGTTCCCCGCCGCAGGGGAGGCATGGCCCCAGAACACGGCGTCCTGCTCGGTCTCCGACAGCTTCACCAGCTGCTCGCAGAAGGTGAGGAAGGGCACCGTCTCGCGCTCGCCGAAGACGGTGGACGCGAAGTGGTAGACCCCCAGCCGCTTCGTGTGTCCGTAGTCGAGCAGCGACGACAGCCGCCACAGACTCTCCAGCGCCGGGACGTTCTCCGTCACGGCTGACTGGCTCCAGGTGGCGGGCGGGTCCGGCGTCCACAGGTCCTCGTACGCCGGCGCCCGGGAGATGTCCGCGGGCGGCGGGTCCATCTCGCAGACCTCGGCGACGTCGGTGAGGGCCTGCCCGGCGGCGCTCAGCAGCAGTCCCCGCTTCTGCGCGGGGGCGTCGGACAGCTGCGTCTCCAGCTCCCTGAGGGTGTCGAGATGACCGCTCAGGACGGACACCGGCGGGGTCGTCCTGGCGCGCAGGACCTCCGCGAACCGCTCGGAGTAGTCCGGCGCCTGCTCGTCGAAGCCCGGACTGACGTACAGCAGCTCGATCCGCATCATGGCCCGCAGGGCCTTCCGGCTGGTCGCGTCGCTGCCGGTCAGCGTGGTCAGCGCCGCGAGGACCTCGGGCACCGTCGCCGTGCCCGAGGACAGGACGTGCAGCAGGCAGTCGACGACCTTGTCGCGCTTGAGCCGCACGACCGCCTCAGAGAGGCCGTGCTCGGAGGAATCGGGGATCAGCCCGATGAACTCGATCCTGTTCTCGTCCACGCGCAGTGACGAGTTCAGCAGCACCTTGCACAGATCGATGCCGCCGTCGACCCGCCGCAGTCCGGCGGCCAGCCAGTTCACCAGCACCCGGTTCAGGGTGGTGGTCGAGTGCGTACGGGACTCCGGCACGGCGCCCACGGCCTGCGGCAGGTCGGGCGGGAAGGCCCCCACCTCGGTGAACCGGCCGAACGGCGACGGCTTCAGCGCGGCACGGTAGGCGAAGTTGACCAGCGACGATTCGAATACCCGGGCCCGGCTCGGCTTGACCTGGCCCATGTCGCCGGAGGTGTACCGGCGCAGACTTTCGTACAGCTGGTCGCCGGAGAGCTGGATGCTCCGGGCCATCGAGTCGTGGTCGAGGATCCGGGCGAAGCCGGCGCGCGCGACGCGCATCCTGTCCTCGAACTGCGCCTGCGCCTCTTCCTCGCTCCGCCGCGCCCGCCGTACGAGGTCGAGCCACTCCTGTACCGCGGCGAGCGTGTCCGCGTCGAGGTGCGGCTCCACGAGCCCGACCCGCCGGGCCGCAGGCTCCGCGCGCCGGTTGAAGACGTCACGGCGCAGCCGCACCAGCTCGGCTCGCGCGGACGGGGCCACCTGCGGCACGAGCACGGACAGCCGGTCGGACAGTTCGCCCGCCCGCCGCGCACAGTCCTCCTCGAGCAGGCGGCTCTCCTCGATGCGGGCCCAGGGCCCGTCGAACCGCAGGTCCTCCAGCGCGGCCACGGGCAGCCGGCTTCGCCGGAACACCACATAGGGACTGACCCGCGCGGTGGGGTTCAGTGCAGACTCATCCGATCGCACGAAAGGTACTCCTCGTCTCACCAGCGGGCTAGGCAAAGGGGTGGGGCGGAACGCCCGCCGGAGTCATGTCGTCGGGCAGCAGGGAGGCATGGGGCAGCGACCCGTCGTGGAGCCGTGGCAGCCCTTCGAGCCGGCGGGTGCCGTGCCCGAACGTCATGGGCACGCAGCCGGGCACGAAACTGCGGGTGCAGACCAGTCCGCGCCAGCGCAGCTCGGGCGTGGTGACGTCGGCCGCGTACGCGTACGTGCCGGTGGCCTCGATCCGCGCCCGCACATGGTCGAGATCCTTGTCGAGGGTGCCGAACGCCGGGGCGGACGCCGCCAGTTCCGTCAGGGACAGCTCGGGCCTGTCGGGCGTGTCCAGGAACGCGTACCACTCCCGGGACGAGGGCAGCGCACCCAGCAGGCTGTGATCGTCCATCTCGACCAGCGCGTCGAAGTCCTCCGCGAGCCGTTCCCTGTGCACCGGGTCCTTGTCGAACACGTGCCGCAGGGACGCCACCCGCGCGGACACTTCGAAGATCGCCGACTCGGCCGCCGCACGCGGGTACAGGCTGGTCGCGGTCGACACGAGGGTGCAGGGCCCCGTCTCCGCGTCGCGCTGGGCGAGAGCCAGCACCACCGGGATGTCGATGTCCTGCGTCGCCCAGAAGAGACGCACCCGGAACCCCGTCACCACCTCGACGCGGTCCATCAGTTCCCGTAGGTGGCTGTCGCCCGGCCCCAGCACCAGTTCGGGCAGCAGCAGCTTGCGGTACCAGGTGAGCAGGAACGCGTCCCGTTCCACGATCTCGAACAGCCCGTGCAGCGTCGCTTCCTCGTGGCTCTGGCCCAGCGCGAAACCGTTCGACGTGTCGTAGAAGAACGGTTGGCGGGCCCCGATCCGGCGCACCCACGACAGCGCGACCTCGGGCAGGTACCGGGCAGGCCCGTCGCCGAGCGGCGTGAGAGGAACCCACTCCACCGTCTCGGCCGGGCCCAGGGGGGCCCAGAGGAAGCCCTCCCGCGCGTACTGCTCGGCGGAGTGCTGTCCCAGGGTGCGCGGGTCGATGCCCCGCTCCCCCAGCTCCGCGAGCGTGGCCTCCACGGTGCCCTCGACCCGCTGGTGACAGAACCCGGCGTGCCGCTCCAGGCCTTCGAGCACCGCGGTCGTCCGGCTCTTGTCGAAGCTCAGGCTGCGCCCGATCCCGGGCTCCAGCATGCCGTTGCCCAGCGGCAGGCCCACCTGCGCCTGCGGCAGCGGGCCGTCCAGGTCGAAGAGCGGTTCCCGGAACATCGAGTGCGGTCCCAGGTAGTCGGCCGTGAGGGTCGTCGGCAGCGGACGCCGGGCCCGCAGCGCCCCTTCGGACTTCTCCAGCAGCTCGGGCACGGCACCGAAGGCGATCGTGGTCGTCGCCGTGGGGGTGCGCACCGGGCAGCCCGTCCGCGGGGGTACGTGTCCTTGTCGCACCGCGCCGCTCGCCCGGTCGATCGTGGCGAGCGCGCCGCCGGGGGAGGGCGCCCGCAGGAGCAGTACCGCGAGCCGGGTGACACTCGCGCGCAGTGCCGGGCCGAGCTGTTGCCAGAACACGTCGCCGTGCGCGGCTCCCGAGGCCCCGGTACCGGACATCTCCTCGTACGGCAGCTCGGCGGATTCCACGCTCCTGCTGAGGAACCACGCCAGGCACTGCGGGCATCCGCCGTCGCCCTCGTGCGCCAGGTCGTGGACCAGGACGTGAACGCTGCCGCACCACAGCAGTACGGCCAGACCGCGCCCCGACCCGTTCTCGGCCGTGTGTACCCGGGCGGGGCCCGTCAGCGGCCCGAGGAGCACCTCCGCCGGCTGCGGGGTGCCGGGGGCGGCGGACAGGGCGGAGACGAGGTCGGCCGCCTGCGGGCCGCTCCGTCCGGCGGCCGGTGGCACGGGCCGCCCGGTGGCCGGCGGGGCGGTCTGCGGTCGGGCACTCATAGGACCTCCACCAGTCGGGCCTTGCCTTGCGCGAAAGGAACGGTGTGCGCCGTCACCTCGGCGTACGCGGGCCGGTCGATGTGCTGCCACACCTCCGGCCAGGTGCGGAAGTGCGGGTTGAGCGGGACCACGGCGGCGGCGTCGTTGACCAGGCCGAGCAGTGCCATGGAGACCGCCTCCGCGTAGCAGGCGCCCGCGCCCCGCACCTCCGGGCGGCCGTCGGCACGGCCGGTGACCCGGTGGACGCCGTCCGGCAGCCGGGTGCCGGACCACTCCCACACCTCCCCGCCACGGTCGCGTCCGACGGCTCGCAGGATGTACCGGCCGAATCCGGCGCACTCGCCGTGCCCGAGGTCGTCGTCGGTCAGGCGCTGCCACATGACCGCGTCCGCCGACTGTGCCAGCGAACGCTTCAGCAGAGCGCGGTAGAGCGCCTCGTTCGTCGACCACCCGGCGCCTGCCCCGGGGCGCGCGTACCCCTCCAGCGTGTTCAGCGCCGCCTGGTAGATCGCCTCGCGGGGCGACAGGGCGGCGGTGGTCAGCTCGTGGGTCCGGCATGAGCCGGCAAGCCCGACGAGGGACGTGGACGTGGCCCGCCCGAAGGGGACCTGCGAAAGGTCACCACCGTCCAGGTACCGGAAGGGGCCGAGGAATTCGTCGGTCCAGCCGCGCAGGGTGGCGATGATCCGCTCGTGCACGTCGTCCAGGCGGCTGTCGTCCTCGGGGCTGACGATGTTTCTGCGGACCAGCACCTCGCCCGGGTCGTCCGCGTCGTCACCGGCGGCCGGCGGCGCCACCGCGCGGTGGCAGCGGCACCCCGCCGCCGGCCACGCCGGATGCGTCTGCACCGTCGGCACGTCCGTGGTCAGGGGCATCGACAGGGCCGCCGCCGCTTCCGGGTGCCCGCCGAGTCCGGCGCCACGCAGGTAGACCGCGTGGATCAGCGCCGCTGCGAAGGCGTCGTCCACCGCGGGGGACGCGGGGCCGGCGGGCGCGGTACCGCCCGGGGAGGCGGCCTCGGGCGAGGGCGCGGGCGTACGGCCGTACCGGCACAGGCACTCCCAGCAGCCGGTCGTGCTCGCGTCGGACCACAGGAGCCAACGGCGTCCGTGCGCTTCGCCCACGATGCCGTGCGGAACACCGCGTCCGAGCAGCGAGTCCTGCAGCCGCAGGGTGTGCTCGTACGGGAGACCGTCCGCGTCGACCACGACCAGTCCGGCGTTCTCCCACCAGGGCGTCACCTCCGGCGTCTCCTGCGCCGCGACCGGGTGGAACGCGGTCTCGGGGCCGGACAGCGGCGCTGCCTCCAGCAGGCGGCGCAGCCGGTCGAGCCACGCGGGTCGGCCGTGGAGGTGCAGGGAGGTCGCGAGGACGCGGTCCAGTGCGCGCACCGGCTCGTCCGTCAGCTGGGAGAGGTACGGAATCAGCCACTGTGACGCCGGACCCCTGTCGCCGGCCTGCTGCGACAGCGGCGCGTCCAGCACGGTCACGCACCGGCGCGCCACCAGCGCGTGCAGGACGCGCGAGGCCGCGGGGCGAGACCCGGCCGGGAACTCCTCCAGCAGCTCACCTTCGGTACGGCTGCCGTCCGACCGGCTCAACAGCGTCGAGACGACCTGGAAGGCGGACACTCCCTTCACGGTGAACGAGGACGTGCCGACGCCGACCCACGCGCCCTGCTTCGTCCGCAGCGTCGAGACGTCGGGCCGGGTGAGAGGGACACGCCCCGCCGATGTGAGACTCCCAGAGGACATCGATTCACTCACTTTCGGGAGCCGGCGGTCAGGACGCGGGGTGGGCGTAGGTCGCGGACAGCAGCGGGTGTCTCGTCACACCGTCGCTCTGGATCAGGTTCCGGACGGCCGCGCCGATGAAGCCGCCGAAGACGGTGCCGGCGATCCTGTCGGACTGGCAGCGCAGGTGGAAGTCGTAGAGGGCCATCGAGGCGCGCACCGCGCACAGGCGGAAGCCGTGCGATCCCGTCCAGGAGTCCGCGGCGTCGAGATTGGCGCAGACGGTGACGATCCCGGCCCCGTCGGCGAACTCCCGCTGGATGCCGAGGCGCTGCGGGTCGCCGACGGCCGAGGCCGGGGCGATGAACGAGGCCTCCCGCGCGGTGACGCGGTAGACCCCGGCCGGGCGGCCCTCGCTGCGCAGCGCGAAGACGAACGCCTCGAGAGGGCCGCAGGCCTCGTCGAGCCCCCAGTCGTCGGCGTCGCGCACCAGTGCCTCGCGCACCCACCGCAGGATCAGGTCCGTGCGTACGGGTGCCTCGCCGTACTGAAGGGTCGACCGGCGCGCCTGGAGGGTTTCGTGCAGGTCCAGGGCCTGGCCGGAGCCCGTCGCCTGTGCCTCGGCATCGAGATCGACGGGTACGGCGTCCGCGAACGGCAGCAGCGAGCGGTCCGCCGCCAGGCCGTCGCCGGACCGGGTCCGGTCGGCGAAGGTCTCCAGCAGGGGCTCCATCATGGAGGGGTCGGTACGCACGGTTCAGCCCACCTCCATGACGGCCGTGATCGGTTCCTCGGTGGGGGAGAGGCCCAGGTATTCGCTCAGGGCGCGGTCGTCCCAGTCCGTGACGAGCGAACGGGGCAGATTCAGCCGGTCGGCGACCTTCCGGGCTGCGGACAGGGCGACGCCGCCGTCGCAGAAGGAGATACGGAGCCCGAACGTGCCGTACTTGGAGCCCATCTTCGGCAGGTTGGCGGTGACGACCAGCAGGAGCGGCTTCTCGCCCGGCAGCGCCTCGCCGGTCAGCCGGGCGAGGTCGTGGTCCCCCTCGCGGTACGCGTACCCGCCCACCGGCAGTACGGACTCGTCGCGGCTCACCACATAGGCCGTGGCCGAACCGATGTTGCCGCCCGCCGCCGTCCACCGCTGCACCCAGCCGTCGGACCGCCGGCGGATTCCGAAGGCGACCGCGAGCATCAGGGCGAGGTCGGCCGGCCCGCACTCCGCCGGGTCGGCCGTGTGCGCCGGCGTTCCCGCCAGCCGCGACACGTCCGCCGCGGGCAGCGGCACCCGCGGGCAGCTGGGCCAGTCGCGGAACTGCCACTGGAGGTTCATGTTCTTCGAATGGAAGTGGGCCAGGTGCCCGTTGGTGTCGAGGAACTCGCGCACCGGGAGGGCGATCGACGCCTCGTACACCGCGGCGGCGGGCGGCGTGGCCGCCGTGGGACCCTCGCTGAACGAGCAGGTGGGACACCCGGGGCGGGTGGTGCTGGGGCGGTAGCGGGTCGCCAGGGTGGTCAGATCGACGATGCCGGCGTCGAGCGGCAGGTAGGTCCGGACCGAGCGGGAGGAAAGGGCGAGCACGTGGTGGGCGACCATGCCCGCGACGAGGTCGTGCGCCTGGTCGGGGGGCCCGTCCGGCGGCGCGTCCCCTTCGTCCGCGGCGCCGCACTCCAGGCACGGGGTGAACGCGGGGTCCACGTACGGGCCCAGTGTCATCGATGTGCTGTCGGCGCGTACGCGCAGCAGGGGCCGTCGCTCCACCCAACATCGGTGCCGTAGTGCGGCGAGACCGGGGTGGGAGTCGCTGGTCTCGAAGAAGACGACGAGGGAGCTGTCGCCGGCCGGCAGTTCGTCGAGGTCGCCCACCACCTCGCACACGCCGTCCAGACAGTCCGCCGTGGTCTTCGCCAGGACGCCGTCGCCCGCCAGGTGCACGGTGGTACGGCCCAGTCGTGCCGCGGCGTCGGTCCAGGACGGGTTCACCCCGGTGGAGTTGCCGAGCCGCGACAGGAGGCAGGCCAGCTCGGGAGTGATCGCCGAGGCCGGGTATGTGCCGGTGCCCTCCTCCAGGGCGCCGGACGCCCAGAGCAGGGCGAGGGACTTGAGGACGATTCCCTCGGGCAGATCCACCGAGGTGGCGATGCCGGGCAGTGTCGTGGCCCCGTCGCAGGCGGCGACCAGCCGGCCGAGATCCTCGCGCGCGAACCTGCCGGTGAAGGCCTGCCGCTTGTCGGCCCCGTCGAGCATCAAGGACTCTCCTGCCCGGCGCAGCCGGACGCCCTTACGCAGTACGGGCAGTCGCGGGACCGCGATCTGCTTGTCCCGGCCGGCGGCCCGCCCCAGGGCCTCCGCCTTCAGCTCCACACCCATCGAAAAGTTCCTTCCCCCATGGCGATGACGTGACGTACGGCTCAGACGAGGCGTGCCAGTGCGTCGGCGCCCTCCCGCCGGCTGCCCCATCTGGCGCCGCACCTCGGACAGCGGTCCACGGCCACCGTCGCCGCGGTCGAGACCGTTCCCCCGACCAGGTCGAACGTCCTGACCGTCGCGCCGAGTCCGGCCGGCCCCGTGCGCAGTTCGGCCGTGGCGAGGTTCAGCAGACCGTGGGCGACGGCGAGATGCATCCGGCCGAAACCCTCGGGCAGGCCCCGGGTCGCCGCGCCGAGGTCACCGCTCCGCGCGGTGTCCTGGTGCTGTTCGGCGCGGCGCAGATGGCAGGAGTAGCAGGCCGTGGCGCCGGGGATGACGGCAGGGCCGCACACGATCCTGGTCGGGAGCAGTTCGATGCCCACGGTCGGGATGCCCCGCTCGAACCCGAACCGGTCGAGGTCGTCACGCAGTTCCTCGTCCTTCCCGGAGTGCACGGCCACGATCATCGCGGCGCCCGACAGCCGGTCTTCGTCCGGGAGTTCACTGCCGCTCACCCGGATCCAGGACGGGGGCCGGTATGCCTGCGCGTACTGCTCGCCGAAGGTGTCCCGTACCAGGTACAGACAATCCACGAACGGTTGGGACACCTGCTCCTCCTGTACGCCGGCTACGCGGCCGGCTGCGGTTCCGGATTCAGTGACTGCTCGGCGCGGCTCTCGTGTCCCATCGCCGTCGGCGCGGTGTAGAGCCGGGGTGTGCCGAGGTAGCGCTCGCTGTGGATGAACGACAGCGGCATGGCTTCGGGCACGAGCACCTTGACGGCGTGCATCCCCACTTGCCGTGCCTCGTCCGTGGTGATGTCGACGACGAGCGTCTCGGCGCCGCGCGCGGCCAGCTGGGACACGGCGGTCGCCAGCGGGTCGGTCCCGGCGGACAGATCGGGGAGTTCGTCGAGCCGTCGCAGGTCGCGCTCGCCCTCCAGCAGGTGCCGGAAGACGTGCCGTCGCTCCGCCGACGCGTTGTACGCCGCCGAGCCGACGACGCTGACGGTCCCGTCCTCGGGCCGCCGCGCCGGACCGGTGGCCAGGCCGGCGCGCAGCGCCACCCGTACCGAGGCCAGCTCGCGGTAGAGCTTGCCCACGGCGCGCTGCGGATCGATGTCGCACGTCGCGCCGACGATCTGTGCGAGCTGGTCCTCGTGAGGCGACAGCTGTACGGCGTACACCACGGGGATGCCGAAGTCCGTCGTCGCGTCGAAGAGCCGGACGTCGAGGTGACGCCGGGTCCCGGCCGTGTGGCAGGCGCGTGCGGACGGCTCCAGCAGCTCAGGGTCGACCGCGATCTGCGGCAGTCGCAGGCGCTGGAGCCACGCGAGGGTCAGCGCGTCCCGCTCCACCACCTCCAGCAGCCCGCCGAGCACCGCGCTGCGGATGTCGGAGTGGACGGCCGCTCCCGTGGTGATGCCGCGGGTGAAGCGTTCCGAGGGCGACTGCGGTGTCATGTGCAGGTACACCGCGATGGCCGGTACGAGGGTGGGGCGGCGCCGGGTGAGCGACCAGGCCCGTACCCATCTGATCGGGACGGCCGGGTCGTACGGGATAAGGCCGCAGTCGTCCTGGGCGAACTCGTGCGCGGAGCACACGGGCCACCGCGTCGGCGACACGAAGTCCTCGTCGAGTTCGTCCTCGGCGGCGGTGAGCAGGTCGCCGTCGTGCCAGGAGCAGATCGAGTACCGCTCCAGGGCCTCGGCGATCGAGATGAGCCGGGCCCGCTCGCCGGTCAGCGCGCTGCCGGCGCCGTCGAGGTTCCCCGTGTCTCCGCTGCCGCTCCAGCTCCGCATTCCGTGCAGAACTTTCGACAGGTCGCCGATGCGGGAAACACGGACGGCGAAGTCGGGATCGCCGTCGGCCACGGGCAAAGCCGTGGTGCGGGATACCAGGCCGTACGGGGATACCAGAGACGCTATCCGTTGTAATTCAGTCTTCTCGGTATCCACAGTTTCTCCCCAAGTGGTGGGAATCCCCGGGCCCGTCGTCGGCCGCCGTCGTAAAGCGTCACCGAAGGAATCTTGCCTGTCAAGGGTGGTTCGTCACCGGGTAATTCGGTGACTCGGGGTGATTGGCGCAGCTCAGGGCAGGTGCACTCGATAGGGGGGATTGATGTGTGGCTGGCTGGGGAAAGACGCTGTGACCACGGGTTTGATCTGTTGTCAGGGATCTGCCGCAACGACCGCGCATGCCGCGGCACTTCCGCGAGGCCGTCGCACGGACGTCTCGGAGGGGACAAGACGGAGTCTGGCCGATCACGGTTCTTTCTGGCAGAGTCCCTTGGCACGAAGTGAATCCGACTGATCCGCGTGCACTTCACGCCGCATGTCGATGCATGGGAACTGGCCGTGATGGAAAATTTTCGGCCAGCTCGGGCGTGGGGTGAATTGGCAGGGGGAGTACGACGTGATCGACGTGGCCAGGGAGAACGAGCGGCTTCGCCACCTGTGGAAGGAGTACGCGCCCCGCTACGACAGTGACATGGTCCGTCTGGAACGCATGCTGCTGGACGACGGGCGGGCCTGGGCGTGCGGCCAGGCCAAGGGGGACGTCCTCGAAGTCGCCATCGGCAGTGGCCGGAACATGGAGTTCTACCCGGACGGGATCTCGGTGACCGGCATCGATCTGAGCCCGGAGATGCTGGATCTGGCCCGGAGCCGGGCCGCTGAGCTGGGCCGTGAGGTCACGCTGCGGGAGGGCGACGCCCACGCGATGCCCTTCGAGGACGACACGTTCGACACGGTCGTCTGCACGCTCGGGCTGTGCAGCGTGCCCGACTACCGGGTGGTGATCGGCGAGATGTACCGCGTGCTGCGCCCCGGCGGGCGGCTGGTGCTGCTCGACCATGTGGGCAGCCACATCCGGCTGGTCCGCTGGTGGCAGCGCACGCTGGAGAAGGCCATGCTGCGCCAGTGCGGGGACCACCAGACCCGCAGGCCGTTCCCCCTGGTCAAGCAGGCCGGATTCCTCATCGAGCACCGGGACCGGCGCAAGCTGGGCGTCGTCGAGCGGGTCGCCGCGCGCAAGCCCCTGGCATAACGCCCGCGGCACTGCTTCCGTCCGACGGGCAGTGCCCGCTTTTCGGGCAATGAAACGCAATGCCGTGCCGCGCACCGAATGCGACGTGACGTGCGCCGATAACGCATGGCTCGGACCGGGCGGGAAGACCGACTTTGCGCGTGTCCGCTTTTTCGCATGCGGGTCCGTACTTACGTTCTAGCGAAGGATGACCGGACATGACATCCGTGGCAGACACCTGGGGCATTCACGAAGCACAGTTCTGGCTGCGCGGCCAGGCGCCGGAAGCACCGGTGCGCTTTGACCCGCAGGCCGGACTCTGGTGCATTTTCGGTTATCGGGAAGTGCAGCACGTCCTGGCCGACCCCGTGACGTTCTCCTCGAACACCCAGCGCCTCGTGCCCCCGGAAATGCGGGAGGGCGCTGACGAGTTCAGTGAGGGCAACCTCATCCAGATGGACGCGATGGGACACAAGAAACTCCGTGGGCTGATCAGCCACGCCTTCACCCCGAAGGTGGTGGCCGACATGGAACCGCGTATCGCCGCCCTGACCCACGAACTCCTCGACGCCGTGGCCGACGGCGACGGCATGGAATTGGTCAACGACCTGGCGTATCCGCTTCCGGTCATCGTCATCGCCGAACTGCTCGGAGTGCCGGCCTCCGACCGGGACAAGTTCCGGGACTGGGGGACCGCGCTGATGGAGAGCACCCAGGAGTTCTCCTTCGTCGAACGGACCGAAGCACAGAGCCGGCGGCTCCAGGAGGCCATGCAGCAGGTCGGGAAGCTCTCCGCCTATCTGCGCGAACACGTCGTCGACCGCAGGAAGAACCCCCGCGACGACCTCATCACCAAGCTGGTCCAGGCCGAAGTGGACGGTGAACGCCTCAGCGACAACGAGGTCGTCAACTTCTCTAACGTGCTGCTGATCGCCGGGCACATCACCACCACGATGCTGCTGGGCAACTCCGTCCTGTGCCTGGACAGCCACCCGGAGTGGCTCGCCAGGGTGCGCGCGGACCGCGGCCTGGTGCCCGCCGCGATCGAGGAGTCGCTGCGGTACTACAGCCCCTTCGCGGGGACGGCGCGTGCCACGACGGCCGAAGTGGAAATCGGCGGCGAGCGCATTCCGGCCGACTCCCTGGTGGTGACCTTCCTCGGCGTGGCGAACCGCGATCCGAAGGTGTTCACCGACCCCGACACCTTCGACCCGCTGCGCGACCCGAACCCGCACATGGCATTCGGCCGGGGGGCGCACTTCTGCATCGGCGCGCCGCTCGCACGGCTGGAGGGCAGGGTGGCGCTGAACATCCTGCTGGACCGCTTCCCGAACCTGCGCAGCGATCCCGACCGGCCGCCCCGGTTCCTGCCGAGCCTCAGCATGACCGGCCCCAAGGAACTGCCGCTGCTGTTCTGACGTCGAGACCGGTGCGGACGGCCCGTCCGCACCGGGGAGGGGGTGCCGTCGTGCGTGCTAAGTTCGCTTGATGCCCAGTCCTGACCTCATCACGGAACGCTCCGATCCCGCTGTGCAGCGCATCATCGATGTCACCAAGCACTCGCGGGCCGTCGTCAAGACGGTGCTGATCGAGGACATCGAGCCCCTGCTGCAGAGCATCCGGGCCGGAGTCGGGTTCATCGAGGTCTACGGCCTCGACACCGTGACCCTGCCGGACGAGCTGCTCGACCTGTGCGCACAGCGCGAGATCCCGGTCCGGCTGCTCGCGGCCCCCGTCGCCAACCAGGTCTTCAAGACGGAGAAGAAGCCGAAGGTCTTCGGCCTGGCCCGGGTCCCGAAGCCGTCCCGCCTCGCGGACCTCTCCAACACGACCGGTGACCTGATCCTCCTCGACGGAGTGAAGATCGTCGGAAATATCGGCGCCATCGTGCGGACCTCGTTCGCCCTCGGCGCTGCGGGCATCGTTCTCGTGGACAGCGATCTCGGTACCATCGCGGACCGCCGTCTGATCAGGGCGAGCCGGGGCTATGTGTTCTCCCTGCCCATCGTCCTCGCGTCCCGGGACGAGACGCTCCAGTACCTCCAGGACAACGGCGTGCGCCCCGTGGTCTTCGAGGCCGACGGAAAGCTCGCGGTCGGTGATCTGGACGGCATGGACGAGCGCCTCGTCCTCATGTTCGGCAGTGAGAGGACCGGCCCGTCGGGCGAGTTCTCGACCGTGGCCGCCACATCGGTCTCCATTCCCATGAACCCCGCGGCGGAGTCGCTCAACGTCTCCGTCTCGGCGGGAATCGCCCTGCACGCGCGAGCCCGCCGCAACCTCGCCCGGTAGTCCCGGCCGTAGGAAGAGCGTCAAGGGCCCCGGCCCCTTCCGACGAGGGGGACCGGGGCCCTTGACGTGCGCCGCGGCGCCGGGGCACGGGCCGCCCCTCTACCGGGGCCGCCATATCCAGGGCGCCGCATCCGGACCCAGACCGACGACCGAGGGCCGGCCGTCCGGGCCCACGAGGAGCGCCGTCCCGTCCAGGGCGACCGGACCGCCGCTCCGTACGAAGAGGCCGTCGCCCGTGAGCAGTTGGACGAGGCCCTCGGCGGTGCGGCCGAGCAGCACGGGCCCCCGCGGCGACGGGGAGGCGCGCACCGGCCCGTACCCGACGAACCGTGCTGCGGGCACGGCCGCCCCGGCTTCCACACGCAAGGCCGTCCCGGCCTGGACAGACGTCACCCCGCCCGCGGCCGCCGCCCGGTAGTGGAGCGTGACCGACCCGTCGGACGCCGGCAGAGCGGCGGGCGCGTGCGCCGGGACGGGCGCCGCCGTGAGCTGCGTGCGGGCGGAGAGCCCGGCGCCCGGTGCGTCCTGGGTCCAGTGGTGCACCGCGTGGTGGCCGGCGCCGAAGACGTGGACCCGCCCGCCCCCGTCCACGGCTGTGCTCAGGCCGTCCTGCACCTCTCCGCCACCCATGTCCCGCCACGCGCTCCAGCGGCCCGACCCGTCCCGCACCCGGGTACTGAGGCCCTTCTCCGCGTTGCGTACGAAGAGGTGGACCCGCCCGTCCGGGGCGGCGACGGCCACCGGTCCGCCGATGCGACGCCCCTCGTCACGCCCGGGAGAAGGAGTGCCGAGGCCGCGCCAGGGGCGGAAACCCCCGCCCGGGGCGCTCTGCTCCAGCACCACGATCTCGCGCTCGTTGTCGGCGCCGTGCCCGGCGAGTGCGGCGAAGCGGAGCCCGAACAGCAGCAGGCGCCCGTCCCGCGTGGTGACCGATCCCAGCGCGGGGGCGAGCGGCCCGCCGCCGAGGTCATGGGGGAGCCCCCAGACACCGCTGCCGGGACCTGTCTCCTGCCACCGCACCACTCGCAGCCCCAGCACGGCGTAGGCCGCGAGCCGGCCGTCCGGCTCGGCGGCGAGGGCCGTGCGTGTACCCGGGTAGCGGTGGTGGGTGGAGCGGACCCAGCCCTTGCGGTTGGTGAGCGGTCGGTCGCCGCCGACGTTGTAGTCACCGCAGCCGGACGGATTGCCGCAGTCCCATTCGGGTGACCCCCCGTACGGGACGAGGTGGGCGGCCTTCGCCGCCAGCACCCCCGGCGGCAGGTTCTTCGGCCAGTGCCGGTTGTAGTAACCGCGGTAGGCGGCCGTCACGAATCCCGGTATCCGGCCGCCGTCCGCGGTGGCCCGCGCCACCCGGCGGATCATCGCCGCCCAGGCGAAGCAGGCCGCCGCGGTGTGGTCGGCGTGGTCGGAGTACCCGTGCTGCTCGCTGTCCGCCCGTCGCACCGCCTCGGTGCTGTGCTGGATGTCGGGATCCGGGTCCAGGGTGTGGACGACGGTGGGCTCGTAGCGCTCCAGCAGCCCGGTGAGGACGTCGACCAGCCCGTCGTACGTGTACGAGCCGGCGCGCCGCAGCGGTGAACCCTCGGCGACGACCGTGCGCAGCACCAGCCGGCGGTCCTCCCAGAGACTGGGCAGCCCGAGCCGGTGCCGGCCGGTGTGCATGGCCGTGTTGAGGAAGATCAGCTCCACCCGGCGGCCGTCGGCGGCCAGCACGTTCACCTCGGCCCTGTGGCCGCCGTCGAGCTCGGCGACCGAGATCTCCCAGGGCGCGAACGCGTCCAGCCCGAGCAGCGTCGCGTACGCCTGCCGCAGGCCCTGGTGGCGCGCCGAGGAGTACGCGGCCTTGTCCGGCGCAGGGCGGGCCCGGCCGGGGATCTTGTTGACACCGTCGGCCTCGCCCGCCGTGAGGTACACGCAGACCAGGGGCGTCCCGGCGTCGAGGGCGAGCCGGGTGTCCGGGTTCATGAAGTACAGGTCGTCGTCCGGGTGGGCGAGTATCTGCATGAGCAGGGAACGCCGCGCGGTGCTGATGGGCCGGCCGGGCGCCGGATCGGGCGCGGGATCCGTGCGCCGGGGCGCCGGGACGGAGCAGGCGCCGAGGACCGCGGCCCCGGTGCCGGCGGCGAGGGCGGCGACGACCGCGCGGCGCCGCGGACCAGCCGGTGCGTAGTCCGGTCCGGGCACGCCGGTGGCCGCCGGGCCCGGGGCGTGCGGGCGCGCGTGGGATCGATCCGTCATGCCGTGTGCTCCATCCGCTTCCCCCGCAGCGGGTGGCCGACTGCCTCGTGCTGCGTACCCGTCGTCCGACGGGGGACGACGGGTCGGGCCGTCCCGCACGGACAGACGGAGAAGGGGGCGGGCCGGTTGCCTGGACCGTGTGCCGTGTCGGCGTACGGAACGGGCGACCGGCCCCGTGGACGTGTCAGCCGGTGGTCCTCCCGCCGTCCTCCGCCTGGCGCGTGGGAGGCGCCGGCGGCCACGGGACCTCGGCCAGCAGGGGCAGGATCGACTCCTCCTCGTGGTCGAGGTGCGCGTTCAGCTCCGTGGACATCGCCTCCAGTTCGATGCGGAAGCGCTGCGGATCGGCGATGGTGATACCGGCCAGCAGGGCCACCAGCTCGCCCTGGATGCGCGCGACGGTGCGGTGTTCGTCGCGCAGCCGGTCGAAGGTGCCCGTCAGATGGGGGTGGTGGCGGGCGATCCCCGGGAACAAGTGGTCGTCCTCGCTGGTGTGGTGGAACTCCAGGGCCTGGCAGAACGCCAGGCAGCGCTGCCGGATCTGCAGCCCGAGACCGGGCGCGGGCGGATCACCGGGCCCCTGGTGCGCCGCGCGTGCGACGAAGTGGGCGTCGGCCTCCGCCCTCACCTGACGCAGTTGGCCGCGCAGCCAGGTGTGGACCTCCATCAGCTTGTCGGCGAGCGTGACGACGTCACGGGGAGCGTCCCACCCGTCGGGCTCGGCCCGCTCCAGCACCACGACCGGCAGGGTGCGGGTGGTCCGGGCCTGGTAGTCGCCGTACCCGGGGACCTCCCGCACGGCGTGCGCGAACAGCTGCTCACGCCTGAGCCCCTCGGCGGGGACCGCCAGGGCCTCGAAGGTGCGCGTGCCGACCTCCACGCGCACCACGGGGTGGGCCAACAGGTTGTGGTACCAGGCGGGGTGGCGCGGGCCGCCGAGATCGGAGCCGACGACGAGAAGGGTCTCGCCATGGCGGACGTAACCGAGGGGGGTGGTCCGCTCGGCCCCGGACCTGGCGCCGGTGGTCGTCAGCAGGAGCAGGTTCCCGCCTTCGAACGGGCCGCCCACCTTCCCCCCGTTGGCGCGGAACTCCTCGATGACCGATTCATTGAATGATGTGGGCATACGGCTGTGTGTCTCCGGTGTGTACGGGCGCGCACCGCGGTGACCGCGGGTACGGGCCGGGGATGACGTGCGCGGGACGGAGGGCGGCACGGTCTCCGGGGGCGTCGCGGTGCGATACCGGAAGCGTGAGAGGGAGACGACGTGCGGCGGCGCTACGTCAGGTACGGGGCGCGGAGTACGAACTCATGGCGGATCCCCTGACAGAAGGGTGTTCGCCCGATCGCCGGCCGGCCCACTGCTCTTTGGCCGGCGCCACGCGACACCGCGCTCATTACATGTATCCGTCGATCGTCTGTCAACCAGGACGGTGGTCCGGGGGATGCCGTCGCATGACGATCACATGAGCGTCACAGAACGCCCCACACCCTTGCCTGCCGGAGCGTCAGGTAATGAACTGGCGAGGAACAGCATCGCGGGGGAGTGAGCAGCGCAGTGAGCGGGAACGGCAAGCCGTCGGAAGACCGTCCGGACCGGGCCGGGGAGACGGATTCCCCCACCGACGAGCAGTGGGCCGAATTCGTCCGGCAGTCGGAGACCGGGGCCCCCGGAGCTCCGAAGGAGCCCTCGGCCCGTGCGCGTATGGTCACCGACCGTCTGCGCGCACTGGACGAGGACACCGCCCGTGCGCGGGGCGGCGGACGGCCCTGGGGCCGGAAGAGCAAGCCGGCCGAGCCGTGGCAGCCGGAGGGCTGGCGTACGGGGCCTGCCTGGCGGGAGCGCGACGGGCGCGCGCGGAAGCGGCGCCGCCTCCTCGGGATCCTGGGCATGGCCGTGGTCGTGGCGGCCCTCGTGGTCGCGATGCGGCCGAGCCTGCTGACCGACCACCTGCCCGGCGGGGACGACCCTGCGAGCGCCGGCCCGCTGCCCGCCGAGACGGCGCCGCCGACCGCCGCGCCCGCCGACGGGCCCGAGGGTGACCGGCCGACCCGGGCACAGCCGTTCCGGGGCTCGCCCGCCGTCCGTTGGGCGGACGGGGCGAATGGCATCGAGACCCCGGAGGCGAAGGCGGCCGGCGGGATGAGCCGGAGCGAGGTCGAGCAAGCCCTGCGCGCGACCCGGCAGTTGCTCGTCGACGCCAACCTCGATCCCGCCACCCTGCGGGGGGAGAAGCCCGACGAGGCACTGAACCTGCTCGACCCGCTGCAGAAGGGCGAACGGGAACGCCTGGAGCGGTCGCTGGCGGAGCCCGGCGAGGAACAGGACCCGCTGATGCTGTTCAGCCGGTTCGACCCGGCCGAGGCACGTCTCGTGGGTGACGTGGTGAAGACCCGTGGGCGGATGACCTTCGAGGCGGGCCCCGCCGGCTCCGTCGAGGTGCATGCCGACTACACGTTCGTCTATCCGCTGGTGAAGCCGGGCGGCGAGGAGGTGGCGCGCACGATCGTGCGGCGGAAGCTGACGACGGCGCTGCACGATCCGGAGCGGTTCGTGGCGACGCGCGGCAAGCTCTCCGTCGTCAGTTCCGAGCAGAACTTCGGCAACACCTCCTGCGAGGTGAACGACGGCTTCCTGCACCCGTCTTTCCCGAGCGACAGCGCGAACCCTCCGCGCGGGGCCGCCATTGACCCGTACGACCGCAGCGAGTGGCAGCCCGACGGGTCCTGCGGGACGGTCACGCGTACGTAGCTCCGCAGGGATCTACGGGGTCCGCACCATGAACAAGTCCACCGCGTCCTCGTGCTCCAGGACGAATCCGTGGCGTTCGTAGAGCCTGCGGGCCGCGCTGCCCCGGAGGACGTTCAGGCGGACCGGGGCGCCCTCGGCGTCCGTACGGGCCAGGACGCCGGTCAGGACAGCGGTGCCGATGCCCCTGCCCTGGAGCTCCGGGGCGAGGTAGAAGTGCTCCAGGCACCAGCCGTCCTCGGAGGGCCGCAGGGCGACACACCCCGCGACGACCCCGTCCACCTCGACCACGGAGGTGTGCCCGGGGGTGTACGCGTCACGCAGCCGCTGCCGGACCCGGTGCGCGTCGTACCGGCCGAGGCGCACCAGGTCGGGGCGCATCACCACGGCCCGGATGTCGGCTATGGCCTCGACGTCGTCGGGTGTGGCTGGGCGCAGGGACCACGCCTGAGTGGTACGTACAGACATGGCGGGAGTCTCCCACCGCCCGGCCCTGGGCGGTCAGTGGCCCTCGGCGAAGACCTCTTCGGCTGTGGTGGCCGTGGCGGCGCGGTGGAGCCATCGGTGAAGGAGCTGGGGGTCGGCGCAGGTGGTGATCTTCTGGCGGAGCTCGTCGGTGAGGGCGATGCCGCGTGCTTCGAGGAGCAGCAGGAGACCTTCGGCTCGGCCTTCGGCTCGGCCTTCGTCTCGGATTTCTTCGGACATGAAGGACTTGTAGAAAGACGTGTCCACGGCCACCAGGTTCCTCCACTGTTGTGCGGCCGGGCGGTTGCCCAGGCCCTGTGCGGTGAGCTCGACGATGGGGTCGGCGATGTCCTCCGGTGCCTCGCGCAGTGCTGCGGAGAGTGTTTTCAGTATGGCACCGACGTCCGGATCGTCGGCGTGTGTGATGGCCGCGAGAGTGGCGAGTGCGAGGTCCTTGCGGGCCTCGGCGACGTTCTTGATGACGGGCATGTTGTGCGGGCCGGCGACGAGTGGGTTGAGGGTGAGTGTCTGCCATTGGCGGAGGCCGATGGTGATGGGGCGGGCGGCCCATCGGGCGGTGGCGTGGTCCTGGCAGACGACCAGGAGCAGGACGGGCAGGGCGCCGTATCTGTTGTGGAGATAGCTGACGTAGTAAGGCCAGCTTGCGGTCTTGCGTGGGTCCTTCTTGCCCTGGGCCTCGATGGCGAGGAGGAAGGGGCCGTCGTCCTGCGTTTCGATACGCAGGAGGGTGTCGACACGGCGTTCGACGGGGCTGTTCTCGGTGAGGTCGGTGGCAAGGACGGTGGCTGAGGTGGGCGTCGGGATGTTGACGCCGAGGACTTCGGATACGCGCGAGAAGAGGCCGGGGTACTCCTGGAAGATGCGGTGCATCGCCTCGTGGGGTGAGCTGACCATGCGGGTCCGTTCGGGTTGAGGGCGAGTGTGTGTCATGCGGCTCTGTGCATGACGTCTGTCCGTTCGGTTCGGCAGTCGCGGCAGAGTCCTGGTTCGGTGGCGCGGAAGGCGCGGTCGCAGGTGTCGCAGTTCTGGAGCGGGATGACGACGACCTTGCGGCGGGGCGGGGTGAGATCTGCGGTGCCGGGGAGCGGGGGCGGCAGGAGCGTGGTGATGCGGCTGCGCACGAACTTCGCCGGGTGTTTCACGGGCGTCGGGAGGTCGCTGGTGAGGGCTTGGCGGATGGTGTCGGGGTGGGCGTCGCGTTCGAGCCAGGTAGCGACACCGGGGACGAGCGCCACGATGTCCGCCTCGGAGAGCGTGAGTTGAGGCGCGAGGCGCCGGAGGTCTGCTAGGAGTGCTGTGGCGGCTCGGTGAAGTTCCTCGGTGGGTGCGTGGGGGTGGGGGAGCGGCGGCAGCTGTTTTCTCGGGGCCGTGGGAGCCGGTACGTAGGCGGGGGCGGCAGGCGGCGGAGGTGGCGGCTCGGCGGGAGCCGGGTTCGGTGCCGCTGCCTCGCTGGGTGGTGCGGGCGGTGGTGGGACGGCGAGGGCGGTGGCTGATGGCTTGCTGCGGCGTGGCGCGGGAGCCGTGACGCCGGGACGGTTGTACGAGACCGTGCGCGTGACCATCCGGCCGTCGGGGAGGCGTACGCGGCTGCGGTGGAGGTAGCCGGTGGCTTCCAGCTCGCGGAGGGCGGCGGCGATGCGGGCTTCGCTCTCCGGGAAGCGGGCGGTGAGGGCCTTGATACTGACCTTGGCCCCGGCAGGCAGCGACTGGATGTGGGCGGCGAGCCCGATCGCGGTGAGGGAGAGGCCACGGTGCTGGGCGAGGTGGTTGCCGATGACCGTGAAGCCGGAGATGTGGCGGACGGTGACGTGGATGACGCCGGATGTCGGCGTGACGTCGGGCCGGGTGCCGGGCTGGGCGCACGGGGGCGCGATAACCTGCGGGGAAGCCATCGGGAAGCGTCTTCTTCCTCGTGGTCAGGCCCCGGCCGGGATTCGCAGTCCCGGTTGGGGCCGTCTCGTGTCTGTGGTTGTCGCGGCGAGCATATGCCAGCCAACCCGCCCCAAATCCAGCCCTGTTGCGATATGTCACCCGTGTGAGTGATGCAGGTCAGGACGGGGGTCGGGTGGGGTTTGGTCGGGTTTCTTTCCCGAGTTTCTTTAAAAGCCTTGAGACGTCGTGGGTGGCCGCGTCGCGGGACACCGAGGCGTGGCCGACCGGGTCGCGGGTGCCCGCGACCCGGTGGAGTCGGTCACGGTGCGAGGTCGAGCTCCGCCCAGACCGTTTTGCGCGGGGCCGGGCCCGGAATGACACCCCAACGGTCGGCGAGGGCCTCGACGATGAGCAGGCCGCGCCCGCCCTCCGTGTGGTGGTCGGGCGCCGTCGCGACGGGCAGGCGGTCACCCCGGGTGTCGACGACCTCGATCCGCAGTCGGCTGTCCGCGTGCACGGCGAGGCGCAGTTGGAAGTCCCGGCCCGTCACCCGCCCGTGGACCGTGGCGTTCGCAGAGAGCTCCGCGACGATGTGCGCGGCCGAGTCGGAGGGAAGCCCCCAGAGGTCGAGATGGGCCACGGCGAGGAGGCGGGCCAGCCGGGCGCCCCGGCGGGTGGGGGAGAGCAGCACGGTGAACGTGCGTTCGGCGGCTCGGAGTTGGGGGGTGACGGTTTGTTGGTTCACGTCACTCAGCGTGGCCGGGTCTGCGTACCGTGCCCAGTGACTGAGCCCTTGCGTACGGTGATTGTCCCGGGCTTGTCCAGTGCTGTCCCGGCTGTCCGGAGTGACGTGCGGGGAACAGAGGCGGTTGAGGAAGAACGGCACGCACGTCGGAAGTGGGGCACGGATGAGTGTGGACGGGGTCGGTACGGAGCGGAATAGCGACGGCGGGGCGGACGAGCCCGGCTGGGACGTCGATCCGGATGACGAGTCGGGCGTTGCGGTGGTCGCCGCCGTGGGGCGCCAGATCAGGGCGTGGCGGGAGGCCGCCGGTATGCGGGCTTGCGAGTTCGGGGCAGCGATCGGGTATGGGGAGGACCTGGTCCGCAAGGTGGAGGGCGGGCGGAGGATCCCCCGGCCGGAGTTCCTGGACAGGGTGGACGAGGTGTGCGGCGCGGGCGGCAAGATCGCTGCGATGAAGCGGGATGTGGCCCAGGTCCGGTATCCGAAGAAGATCCGGGAGCTGGCCAAGATGGAAGAGCGCGCGGTCGAGATGGGGTTGTACAGCAATCACAACATCCACGGCCTGCTCCAGACGCCGGAGTACGCGCGGTCCCTGTTTGAGATGCGGAGGCCCGCGTACTCGGAGGACGAGGTGGAGAGAGTGCTGGCCGCGCGCATGGCCAGGCGGTGCGTCTTTGAGAGGTCACCTGCACCCGCGCTCGGCTTCGTGCAGGAGGAAGTTACCCTCCGTCGCCCCATCGGGGGTGCGTCGGTATTGCGGCGGCAGCTCGAACACCTGCTGGAGGTGGGGCAGTTGCGGAACGTAGAGATTCAGGTGATGCCGACCAGCCGTGAGGACCACGCAGGAATGGACGGGGGTGTCGAAGTCTTGAAGTTCGAGGACGGTACTGCGGTGGGGCGATCCGACGGAGCGTTCGCAGGCAGGCCGGTGTCCGATCTGAAACAGCTCAGGATCCTTGAACTGCGCTATGGGATGATCCGGGCCCAGGCTCTCGCGCCACGGGAGTCCCTGGCCTTCATCGAGCAACTGCTGGGAGAGACATGATTCGCGAGACCTCTGCCGGGGACGCTTCCGGGCTGGAGTGGTCCAAGAGCAGTTACAGCAGCAGCAGCGAAGGGGACTCTTGCGTCGAGGTCGCGAACGCCCCCGGCGCTACGCACGTCCGCGACTCCAAGAACATCCCCGGCCCGCAGCTCACCTTCGGTGACGACGCGTGGGCGGGCTTCGTCCCGTACGCCGCCGGCCGCTGACCCCTATATACGTACCGGCGCCAACGACGCCCCCCGGATCCCCCGCAGCACCTCCGCCCCGATCTCCGCCAGCCGGTGCGCCGGTGGCGGGGTCGCGCCGAGCCCGATCGCGTACCCCGTGCGGCCTCCGGCCGTGAGAGGACGTGGCCAGACGCGGCAGTCGGCGGCGCCCGCGTCGGTGAGGGCGGCGGCCAGGGCCAGGAGGCGCCCGCGCAACCTCCCCTCGTCCGGGTCGCCCGCAGAGGCGAGGGCCCAGGACGGGTGCAGTTCGGGGAGGCGTGGAGGCGTGCAGAGAAGGGGACGCGGGTCTTCGCCGTCCCCGGCCGACTCCAGGATCTCCCAGGCGCGATACAGCTCGGCGGAGAGGAGATCGCGGCCTGCGGCGGAGACCTGCGTGGTGCAGGAACGTACGGGGACGGTCGGGGTCAGCACGGTGACCGGGGACGTGGTTGCCGCCACCCCGCCCACCGTCTCGTCCCAGTCCCACGCCGCCCAGGTCCCGAAGAAGTGCCGGAGCAGATCGAGCGGGGGCAGGTCGCCCGCCTCGTGTGCGGTACGGGCCGCGAGTACGGCCCAGGCGAGGCCCGGCAGTCCGCCACAGGGCGCGGAGTCCAGGCCCCTCGCCCCTGCCCACGCCTTGACGTCCCGGGCGAGGCCGGCGAAGGCGTCCCGGTGCGGTTCGGCCGCCCCGAGCACCGCGTCGGCGTCGCTCACCGCGCTGAGCGCGATCGCCGCCGCCTCGCCCAGCTCCGTGCGGCGGGCGACCGCTTCGGCGGGGGAGAGGTGGCGGGTCGCCACGGTGACCAGGTCGACCCGGAGGCCGTCCAGGTGCCAGCGCAGGCCGGGCACCCGGGCGCCGGACACCTCGCGCAGGTCGCGGGCCTCCGGGAACGCCGCGGCCAGCCGCTGCCGCACCCCTGCCGGATCGGGGGCGCCGGGCAGCGCCGCCACCAGGTCCAGGTCCGCGCCGGGCAGCGCGCAGCCCATACGCCGCGAGCCGACGACGTGGACCCGGGCGCCGGGGAGGGCGGCGGCGACCCGCTCCGTGACCCCTTCACTCCCCTCGGCCACCGGCAGGGGCGGGCCCAGCTCCACCCGTACTCCGTAGTGGTCGGAGATGAACAGCCCCTCCGGGCCGGGTGTCTCGCCGGTCAGGGCCGCCGACCTGGCGCGCAGCCGTTCCGTGCGCAGCAACACCCTGTCCAGCCGGGAGACGCGGCCGGACAGGGAGGAGACCGCGGCGAGGGGGTTCACGGACGGGTCGAAGGTCGGGGTCAGGTCGGCGGGGCCGTGCACCTGGCTCCAGGCGTCCGTCATCGCCAGGCGGGTCTGTGGGTGGTCGCCGCCGTCGTTGAAGTCTCCGACGAGCAGCAGTTCGCCCTCGACGTTCGCCAACCTCGCCCCCAGGTCCGCCAGTTCGGCATCGCGGCGGCCGGCGCCCTCGGGGGAGTGGTCGCTGCTGAGGTGGGTCACCGCCACCGTGACGGGGCCGTCGGCCGTCTCGACGACGGCCGCGGTCACCGCCTTGTGCCGGCCGAGTGCGTGCAGCCCCGCCTCGCTCACGGGCAGCCGGCTGAGCAGCAGCAGACCGTTGTCCGCGACGTCGCGGTGGGCCGGTGCGGTGGCGATGACGTATCCGTCCCGCACCCACGCGCAGTCCAGCAGCAGGCCCAGCAGCGCGGGCTCCACCTCCTGGAGCGCGATGACGTCCGCGTCCGCCGCGCGCAGGGCGTCGAGCAGGAGGGGACGGCGCCGGGCCGTGTCGATGCGGTCGCTGTCGTACCGGTCCCAGAGCGTGTTCCAGGTGAGCACGGTCAGTGAGGCGGACGGGCCCGGCGCTCCGGGGGAGGCCGGCTCCCAGGTGCCCGTCGCCGGGGAGAACGCGTGCGGGACGCGTGAGGTGAAGTACGGGGACGGCAGGCGGCGCGGGATCCGGACGCGGCCCGCCTCCGACGCGTCGATCCGGTCGAGGCCCGTGGATCGGTCCCACACCACCTCGCCGTCCGCCTCGAAGAACAGCACCCGGTGCCAGGGGATGTCACCGCCGGGCGTGAACCGCTCCAGCGGCACCCGCTTCGGGTCACGGCCGCGCTGGGCGACGCCCAGGAAGAAGCGCGCCATGTCGAACCGGGCGTCCCAGCGGACCCGGTGGTAGATCTCCTCGCTCGTACGCATCAGGTCCGGTCCTCCACGGTTCCGCTCGTCCCGATGTACCAGGTGCGGTGGGCCTGGCCGGGGTAAGGGGGTACGAAGCGGCGCACCTGGGAGGCCAGCACGTCCGGGGGCACCGGATGGGCGCGGCGGCCGTTGCGCGCGGTGAGCTCGTCCGCGTCGACCCAGGCCACCGCGTGGGTGAGCAGGGCGTCCCTGCGGTGGGCGACCGCGTGCACGAGGGAGCGCTGGCGCGGGTTGAGCGAGGTGGCGTCCCAGACCACGGTGGCGCCCGGGACGAGCGCGGCGTCCAGGCGGCGCAGCCCCTCGCGCAGGACGTCCGCGTTGGCGCTCTGGTCGGCGCGCGAACCGCGCGACTCGCGCAGGTCGTCGAGCGAGATGTACGTGGCGGTGCCCGGGAGCCCGCGGCCGAAGGTGCTCTTCCCGCTGCCCGAGGGCCCGACCAGGTGGACCAGGCGCGGGAAGTCCCCGGAGCGCCACCGCCAGGTCGCGGCGACCGCCTCCTCTGCGGTGGTGACGCGGCCCAGCGCGTACGCCTCGCGGGCCTGCGCCAGACAGCGGGCGGCGGCGTCCGGCTCCAGGCCGGCGAAGGCGGCGGGAAGTCCGTCCGGCTCGGCCACGTCCTGGGCGTGCAGGGCCGACCACTCCACCTGTTCGCGGGCCCCGGGCCCGTCGGCCAGCACTCCGGCCAGCGCGTGCAGCACGGTCAGGTCGGCGGCGAGCGCCATCCGTGCCAGGCCGGTGTGGCGGTCGTCGTCCGGGTAGGGGCGGTGCAGCGAGGGATAGAGGCCGACCAGGTCCGCGGTCCGCCGGGCCAGCCGCATCCCGAGCGGTCCGGCGAGCGCGGGTGCGAGCGCGGCCCGGTGGGTGCGGTGCAGCAGGGCGGCGAGGACCCCGGCCAGCCGGTCGTCGCCGGTGCGCTCCCGCGCGTCCAGGGCGTCGGCCGTCGCGAGGGCGGCCGGTGCGTCGCCGGGGCCGGCGCCCGCGGCGACGGCGAGTGCCGCCGGGTCCACGGGGGCGCCCGAACGCACGGCCCACAGGGCGGCGGCCGGGCCCAGCCCGTTCTCCACCACCACCGCGTGCATCCAGTGCGTGTCCGTCGTCACGTGGCCGGGCCGTACCCACTTCGCCACCCGCCGCGCGAACGCCGAAGCGGGAAAGCTCTCGGCGGGCCGGACGACGTACCCCTCCTGGCGTCCCGTGTCCGGCCTCAGCGCGCGCAGCGCCCTCTCGGCCCGGGCGTCGAACACGCCGCGCCACAGCACCGTCGGCGTCGGGATCCCGAGGTCCCGCAGGAAGTCCACGGTCCGGTCCCAGTCCAGGCAGACCCCGCCGTCCCAGACGGAGAAGCCGTAGAAGTGACTCGCGAGGTCCTCGTACGGGATCGAGTGGCGGGCGAACATGTTCTCGCCGCAGATCCGCCACCCCGCCGGGATGCGCGGGCCGACGCGGCCCTGGAGCGCCTTGACCCAGCCGCGGGAGGGGTGGTGCGCCGAGTCGAGGGAGCGGGCGTGCAGCCCGTCGGCGTACAGCGTGGTGTTCTCGCCGTCCAGCTTCTCGGTGACCACGACCTGGGAGCCGGTCAGCCCGGCGAGGTCGGCGAGGCGCACGTCGTCCGAGGTGGCCCCGGGCGACCAGGGGAGATGCGGGGTCCGCGGATAGTGCGTACGCATGTTCCGTGCCCCCGGTGAGTCGCCGTCCCGGCCGGTCACACTAGGGGAGGCGGCGTGCGGCCCTCGACCGAATATCGCGGCAGCGGCGCACGAACCGGCCGTCACGCGTCGTGCCCGCGTTTGACCGGTCCCCCGCAGGGGGTAAGATCCCCGGCCCGATTGGCCAGGGCGCTGAGCCGTGTGGCACACTAGCCAGGTTGCTCGGTTGAGTGTCAATGCTGCGCGCCTCCCGCCGGGAGGACCGGAAGCGAGTCCCACAGTACTCGTCGACCCCTGGGTCGGACGTACGGGAATCTTTCGGGAAGCGTCAGTGGGGCGCTGACCAGGCACCCGGTGGGGTTTCGCCCCCGGCAGCGCGGTTTCGGCCCGCACCCCCTTGGTTGGGAAATCCTTCGGGAGTTCTACGTAGAGGGGATGCGACACGCCCGACCGCGTGGGTCGGAGGCGGAGTTACGAGAACCACGGGTTCCAGAGCGTTATTGAGAGACAGGACTACTAGTAGCCATGGCGGGACAGAAGATCCGCATCCGGCTCAAGGCCTACGACCACGAGGTCATCGACTCCTCGGCGAAGAAGATCGTCGAGACGGTGACGCGCACTGGTGCGTCGGTCGCGGGCCCGGTGCCGCTGCCCACTGAGAAGAACGTGTACTGCGTCATCAAGTCGCCGCACAAGTACAAGGACTCTCGCGAGCACTTCGAGATGCGCACGCACAAGCGCCTCATCGACATTCTCGACCCCACGCCGAAGACGGTTGACTCGCTGATGCGCCTCGACCTGCCGGCAGGCGTCGACATCGAGATCAAGCTCTGAGGGGACGGGCCGAGATGAGCAAGAACATCAAGGGCGTCCTGGGCGAGAAGCTCGGCATGACCCAGGTCTGGGACGAGAACAACCGGGTTGTCCCGGTGACCGTCGTCAAGGCCGGTCCGTGCGTCGTGACGCAGGTTCGCACGAATGACAGCGACGGCTACGAGTCGGTCCAGATCGCCTTCGGCGAGATCGACCCGCGCAAGGTGAACAAGCCCCTCAAGGGCCACTTCGCCAAGGCCGACGTGACCCCGCGCCGCCACCTGGTGGAGCTCCGCACCCCTGACGCCAGCGAGTACACGCTGGGCCAGGAGGTCACTGCCGAGGTGTTCGAGTCCGGCGTCAAGGTCGACGTCACGGGCAAGAGCAAGGGCAAGGGCTTCGCCGGTGTCATGAAGCGTCACAACTTCAAGGGCCTCGGCGCCGGCCACGGCGTCCAGCGCAAGCACCGTTCCCCCGGTTCGATCGGTGGCTGTGCCACCCCTGGGCGTGTCTTCAAGGGCATGCGCATGGCCGGTCGGATGGGTAACGAGCGCGTCACCACCCAGAACCTGACCATCCACGCGGTTGACGCGGAGAAGGGTCTGCTCCTCATCAAGGGCGCGGTCCCCGGTCCGAACGGCGGCCTCGTCCTGGTCCGTACCGCGGCCAAGGGGGCTTGAGGTAATGAGCACCATTGACATCCTTTCGCCGGCAGGCGACAAGGCCGGTACCGTCGAGCTCCCCGCGGAGATCTTCGACGCGAAGACCAGCGTTCCGCTGATCCACCAGGTCGTCGTCGCACAGCTGGCAGCTGCCCGTCAGGGCACGCACAAGACCAAGACCCGCGGCGAAGTCCGTGGTGGTGGGCGCAAGCCGTACCGCCAGAAGGGCACCGGCCGCGCGCGCCAGGGTTCGACCCGTGCGCCGCAGTTCGCCGGTGGTGGCGTCGTCCACGGCCCGCAGCCGCGTGACTACTCGCAGCGCACCCCGAAGAAGATGAAGGCCGCCGCCCTGCGCGGTGCCCTCTCGGACCGGGCGCGTCACTCCCGCATCCACGTCGTCACCGGCGTGGTCGAGGGTGGGATCTCCACCAAGGCCGCCAAGACGCTGCTCGGCAAGATCTCGGAGCGCAGCAACCTGCTCCTGGTCGTCGACCGCGCCGACGAGGCCGCGTGGCTGTCCGCGCGCAACCTGCCCCAGGTGCACATCCTGGAGCCGGGCCAGCTGAACACGTACGACGTGATCGTCTCTGACGACGTGGTCTTCACCCAGGCCGCTTTCGAGTCCTTCGTGTCTGGCCCCCAGACCGCTGAGACCGAAGGGAGCGCCGCCTGATGAGTGAGGCGACCGTTACCAGCAAGACCTACTCGGACCCGCGCGACGTTCTCGTCAAGCCGGTTGTTTCCGAGAAGAGCTACGCGCTGCTCGACGAGAACAAGTACACGTTCATCGTCGCGCCCGGCTCCAACAAGACCCAGATCAAGCAGGCCGTGGAAGCGGTCTTCTCGGTCAAGGTCACCGGGGTCAACACGATCAACCGGCAGGGTAAGCGCAAGCGCACCAAGACCGGTTTCGGCAAGCGCGCCGACACGAAGCGCGCCATCGTGACCCTCGCCGAGGGCGACCGTATCGACATCTTCGGCGGCCCGACCTCCTGACGGAGGTCGAGTCGTCCGGAATCGGACGAGGACTGAGAAATGGGTATCCGCAAGTACAAGCCGACGACCCCGGGCCGTCGTGGCTCCAGCGTCGCCGACTTTGTCGAGATCACGCGGTCCACGCCGGAGAAGTCGCTGGTCCGCCCCCTGCACAGCAAGGGCGGCCGTAACAACGCCGGTCGTGTGACCGTTCGCCACCAGGGTGGTGGCCACAAGCGCGCCTACCGCGTGATCGACTTCCGTCGTCACGACAAGGACGGCGTGCCGGCCAAGGTCGCGCACATCGAGTACGACCCGAACCGCACCGCGCGCATCGCGCTGCTGCACTACGCGGACGGCGAGAAGCGTTACATCGTCGCCCCCCGTGGTCTGTCGCAGGGTGACCGCGTCGAGAACGGTCCGGGCGCCGACATCAAGCCGGGCAACAACCTGGCGCTGCGCAACATCCCGGTCGGTACGACCATCCACGCCATCGAGCTGCGGCCCGGCGGCGGCGCGAAGTTCGCCCGTTCCGCGGGTGCCTCCGTGCAGCTGCTGGCGAAGGAGGGCACGATGGCCCACCTTCGTATGCCGTCCGGCGAGATCCGGCTGGTCGACGCCCGCTGCCGCGCCACCATCGGTGAGGTCGGCAACGCCGAGCAGTCGAACATCAACTGGGGCAAGGCCGGCCGCATGCGCTGGAAGGGCGTTCGCCCGACCGTCCGCGGTGTCGCGATGAACCCGGTTGACCACCCGCACGGTGGTGGTGAAGGCAAGACCTCCGGTGGACGTCACCCGGTCTCGCCGTGGGGTCAGAAGGAGGGTCGTACTCGCTCGCCGAAGAAGGCATCGAGCAAGTACATCGTCCGCCGCCGCAAGACGAACAAGAAGCGCTAGGAGCGGGTTTAGATGCCGCGCAGTCTCAAGAAGGGGCCCTTCGTCGACGGCCACCTCGTCAAGAAGGTGGACGTACAGAACGAAGCAGGCACCAAGAACGTCATCAAGACCTGGTCCCGTCGCTCGATGATCATCCCGGCAATGCTGGGCCACACCATCGCGGTGCACAACGGCAAGATCCATGTCCCGGTGTTCGTCACCGAGTCGATGGTCGGCCACAAGCTCGGCGAGTTCTCGCCGACTCGCACCTTCCGCGGCCACGTCAAGGACGACCGGAAGTCGAAGCGCCGCTAGCGCGGGGTGGAAACGACTATGACTCACACCGAAGGGACAACCATGGAAGCCAGGGCCCAGGCGCGGTACATCCGCGTCACGCCCATGAAGGCCCGCCGCGTGGTGGACCTCATCCGTGGCATGGATGCCACGGAGGCTCAGGCGGTCCTGCGTTTCGCCCCGCAGGCCGCGAGCGTGCCGGTTGGCAAGGTGCTTGACAGCGCCATCGCCAACGCTGCACACAACTACGACCACCCTGACGCCTCTTCGCTGGTCATCAGCGAGGCGTTCGTGGACGAGGGCCCGACCCTGAAGCGGTTCCGTCCGCGTGCTCAGGGCCGTGCCTACCGGATCCGTAAGCGGACCAGCCACATCACCGTGGTCGTCAGCAGCAAGGAAGGAACCCGGTAATGGGCCAGAAGGTAAACCCGCACGGGTTCCGGCTCGGCATTACCACGGACTTCAAGTCCCGTTGGTACGCCGACAAGCTGTACAAGGACTACGTCAAGGAAGACGTCGCCATTCGTCGCATGATGACGAAGGGCATGGAGCGGGCCGGCATCTCGAAGGTCGAGATCGAGCGCACCCGCGACCGCGTCCGCGTTGACATCCACACCGCCCGCCCGGGCATCGTCATCGGCCGCCGCGGCGCCGAGGCCGACCGCATCCGTGGCGAGCTGGAGAAGCTGACCGGCAAGCAGGTCCAGCTGAACATCCTCGAGGTCAAGAACCCCGAGGTGGACGCTCAGCTGGTGGCCCAGGCCGTCGCCGAGCAGCTCTCCTCCCGCGTCTCCTTCCGTCGTGCCATGCGTAAGAGCATGCAGAGCACGATGAAGGCCGGCGCCAAGGGCATCAAGATCCAGTGCGGTGGCCGCCTCGGCGGCGCCGAGATGTCCCGCTCGGAGTTCTACCGCGAGGGCCGCGTGCCCCTGCACACGCTCCGTGCGAACGTCGACTACGGCTTCTTCGAGGCCAAGACGACCTTCGGCCGCATCGGTGTGAAGGTCTGGATCTACAAGGGCGACGTCAAGAACATCGCCGAGGTCCGCGCCGAGAACGCAGCGGCTCGCGCCGGCAACCGTCCGGCCCGTGGCGGCGCTGACCGCCCGGCCGGCCGTGGTGGCCGTGGTGGCGAGCGTGGCGGTCGCGGCCGCAAGCCGCAGCAGTCCGCGCCGGCAGCGGAGGCCCCCAAGGCCGACGCTCCCGCCGCCGCTGCTCCGGCTGAGAGCACCGGAACGGAGGCCTGACCGAAATGCTGATCCCCCGTAGGGTCAAGCACCGCAAGCAGCACCACCCGAAGCGCAGCGGTATGTCCAAGGGTGGCACGCAGGTTGCGTTCGGCGAGTACGGCATCCAGGCGCTGTCCCCGGCGTACGTGACGAACCGCCAGATCGAGGCAGCTCGTATCGCGATGACCCGCCACATCAAGCGTGGCGGCAAGGTCTGGATCAACATCTACCCGGACCGCCCCCTGACGAAGAAGCCTGCCGAGACCCGCATGGGTTCCGGTAAGGGTTCTCCCGAGTGGTGGATCGCGAACGTCAAGCCCGGTCGGGTGATGTTCGAGCTGTCCTACCCGAACGAGAAGATTGCTCGTGAGGCGCTCACCCGCGCTGCTCACAAGCTTCCGATGAAGTGCCGGATCGTTCGGCGCGAGGCAGGTGAGTCGTGATGTCGGCCGGTACCAAGGCGTCCGAGCTGCGCGAGCTGGGCAACGAGGAGCTCCTCAACAAGCTCCGCGAGGCCAAGGAAGAGCTGTTCAACCTCCGCTTCCAGGCGGCGACGGGCCAGCTCGAGAACCACGGTCGGCTCAAGTCCGTCCGTAAGGACATCGCCCGGATCTACACCCTGATGCGCGAGCGCGAGCTGGGCATCGAGACGGTGGAGAGCGTCTGATGAGCGAGAAGACTGTGACTGAGACCAACACTGACCGCGGTTTCCGCAAGACCCGTGAGGGCCTGGTCGTCAGCGACAAGATGGACAAGACCGTCGTCGTCGCTGTCGAGGACCGCGTCAAGCACGCGCTGTACGGCAAGGTCATCCGCCGTACGAACAAGCTCAAGGCCCACGACGAGCAGAACTCCGCCGGCGTCGGCGACCGCGTTGTCATCATGGAGACGCGTCCGCTGTCCGCCACGAAGCGCTGGCGCATCGTCGAGATCCTCGAGAAGGCCAAGTAATTCCTGAGGGGCATCCCCCTCAGGCAAGTTCCGCCAGGCTCGGCGGGGGCACCTTCACCGGCGCCCCCGCCGGGAACCGGCAGACGATCAGGAGATAGACGTGATCCAGCAGGAGTCGCGACTGCGCGTCGCCGACAACACGGGTGCGAAGGAAATTCTCACCATCCGTGTTCTCGGTGGCTCGGGTCGCCGCTACGCGGGCATCGGTGACGTCATCGTCGCCACCGTCAAGGACGCGATCCCCGGTGGCAACGTGAAGAAGGGTGACGTCGTCAAGGCGGTCATCGTTCGCACCGTCAAGGAGCGTCGTCGTCCGGATGGCTCGTACATCCGCTTCGACGAGAACGCCGCTGTCATTCTCAAGAACGACGGCGACCCCCGCGGCACCCGTATCTTCGGCCCGGTGGGCCGTGAGCTGCGCGAGAAGAAGTTCATGAAGATCATCTCGCTCGCGCCGGAGGTGCTGTAAGCATGAAGATCAAGAAGGGCGACCTGGTTCAGGTCATCACCGGTAAGGACAAGGGCAAGCAGGGCAAGGTCATCGTTGCCTTCCCCGCTCAGGACCGTGTCCTCGTCGAGGGTGTCAACCGGGTCAAGAAGCACACCAAGGCCGGTCAGACGGCTCGCGGTTCGCAGACGGGTGGCATTGTCACCACCGAGGCCCCGATTCACGTCAGCAACGTACAGCTGGTTGTGGAGAAGGACGGCAACAAGGTCGTCACCCGCGTCGGCTACCGCTTTGACGACGAGGGCAAGAAGATCCGCGTTGCCAAGCGGACCGGTGAGGACATCTGATGACGACCACCACTGCGCCGCGTCTCAAGACGCGCTACCGCGAGGAAATCGCCGGCAAGCTGCGTGAGGAGTTCTCGTACGAGAACGTCATGCAGGTTCCCGGTCTGGTCAAGATCGTGGTCAACATGGGTGTGGGCGACGCCGCCCGCGACTCCAAGCTGATCGACGGTGCCGTCAGGGACCTCACCACGATCACCGGCCAGAAGCCCGCCGTCACGAAGGCCCGCAAGTCGATCGCGCAGTTCAAGCTGCGCGAGGGGCAGCCGATCGGCTGCCACGTCACCCTCCGTGGTGACCGCATGTGGGAGTTCCTGGACCGTACGCTGTCGCTCGCGCTTCCGCGTATCCGTGACTTCCGTGGTCTGTCGCCGAAGCAGTTCGACGGCCGTGGCAACTACACCTTCGGTCTCACGGAGCAGGTCATGTTCCACGAGATCGACCAGGACAAGATCGACCGGGTCCGGGGCATGGACATCACCGTGGTCACCACGGCGACCAACGACGACGAGGGTCGTGCCCTGCTTCGTCACCTCGGCTTCCCGTTCAAGGAGAACTGACCGTGGCGAAGAAGGCTCTGATCGCTAAGGCCGCCCGTAAGCCGAAGTTCGGCGTGCGCGGTTACACCCGCTGCCAGCGCTGCGGCCGGCCCCACTCCGTCTACCGCAAGTTCGGCCTGTGCCGCGTGTGCCTTCGTGAGATGGCTCACCGTGGCGAGCTGCCGGGCGTGACCAAGAGCTCCTGGTAATCCTCCTTCGCCCTCGGGCGTCGTAGGACCAGAAAGCTCTCGGTAAGTATCCGGTCGGCAGGAGCCCCGCTCTTCATGCCGTAGGCTTGAAGGGTTGGGCGCCTGCCGCCCTGACCGACTTACTACGCCGTAGGTCCCCGCACCGCACCCGTCCCGCCACTGAGTGGGGAGAGGGATGGCGCATACAGGAAACCCCGGCGAGAGAGGCCGAAGGCCAACTCATGACCATGACTGATCCCATCGCAGACATGCTCACGCGTCTGCGTAACGCGAACTCGGCGTATCACGACGATGTTTCGATGCCGCACAGCAAGATCAAGTCGCACATCGCGGAGATCCTCCAGCAGGAGGGCTTCATCACCGGCTGGAAGGTCGAGGACGCCGAGGTCGGTAAGAGCCTCGTTCTCGAGCTGAAGTTCGGGCCGAACCGCGAGCGTTCGATTGCCGGCATCAAGCGCATCTCGAAGCCGGGTCTGCGTGTGTACGCAAAGTCCACCAACCTGCCGAAGGTCCTCGGCGGCCTGGGCGTGGCGATCATCTCCACGTCCCACGGTCTCCTGACCGGCCAGCAGGCAGGCAAGAAGGGCGTAGGTGGGGAAGTCCTCGCCTACGTCTGGTAGTCGGGAAAGGAAGGAAAGCTCATGTCGCGAATCGGCAAGCTCCCCATCCAGGTTCCCGCCGGTGTGGACGTCACCATCGATGGCCGCACGGTCGCGGTGAAGGGCCCCAAGGGTTCCCTCTCGCACACCGTCGCCGCGCCGATCGAGGTCACCAAGGGTGAGGACGGCGTGCTCAGCGTCGTCCGCCCGAACGACGAGCGTCAGAACAAGGCCCTTCACGGCCTGTCCCGCACGCTGGTGGCGAACATGATCACCGGTGTGACCCAGGGATACACCAAGGCGCTCGAGATCAGCGGTGTCGGTTACCGCGTCCAGGCGAAGGGCTCCAACCTGGAGTTCGCCCTGGGCTACAGCCACCCGATCCTCATCGAGGCTCCGGAAGGCATCACCTTCAAGGTCGAGTCGCCCACGAAGCTCAGCGTCGAGGGCATCGACAAGCAGAAGGTCGGCGAGGTAGCCGCCAACATCCGCAAGCTGCGGAAGCCCGACCCGTACAAGGCCAAGGGCGTCAAGTACGCCGGCGAGGTCATCCGGCGCAAGGTCGGAAAGGCTGGTAAGTAGCCATGGCATACGGTGTGAAGATCGCCAAGGGCGACGCGTACAAGCGTGCCGCTCTCAAGCGGCGCCATATCCGCGTCCGCAAGCACATCTCCGGTTCGCCGGAGCGTCCGCGCTTGGTCGTGACGCGTTCCAACCGTCACATCGTCGCCCAGGTCATCGACGACATCGCGGGCCACACGCTCGCGTCGGCGTCGACCCTGGACACGTCGATCCGTGGTGCGGAGGGTGACAAGAGCGCCCAGGCCAAGCAGGTCGGCGCGCTTGTCGCCGAGCGTGCCAAGGCCGCAGGCGTCGAGGCCGTCGTGTTTGACCGCGGTGGTAACCAGTACGCCGGGCGGATTGCCGCTCTGGCTGACGCCGCCCGTGAAGCCGGGCTGAAGTTCTAAGCCCCGGTTCCAACGCACAGCGGACGTAACAGAGAGAGGTAAATCCAATGGCTGGACCCCAGCGCCGCGGAAGCGGTGCCGGTGGCGGCGAGCGGCGGGACCGGAAGGGCCGTGACGGTGCTGCGGCCGAGAAGACCGCGTACGTCGAGCGTGTCGTCGCGATCAACCGCGTCGCCAAGGTAGTGAAGGGTGGTCGTCGCTTCAGCTTCACCGCGCTGGTCGTGGTGGGCGATGGTGACGGCACCGTCGGTGTCGGATACGGCAAGGCCAAGGAAGTTCCCGCGGCCATCGCCAAGGGCGTCGAAGAGGCCAAGAAGAGCTTCTTCAAGGTCCCGCGTATCCAGGGCACCATCCCGCACCCGATCCAGGGCGAGAAGGCTGCGGGCGTCGTCCTGCTGAGGCCTGCTTCCCCCGGTACCGGTGTTATCGCCGGTGGCCCGGTGCGCGCCGTCCTGGAGTGCGCCGGCGTTCACGACATCCTGTCGAAGTCGCTCGGTTCTTCGAACCCGATCAACATCGTGCACGCGACCGTGGCGGCCCTCCAGGGCCTGCAGCGTCCCGAGGAGATCGCGGCCCGCCGCGGTCTGCCCCTCGAGGACGTCGCCCCCGCGGCTCTGCTCCGTGCGCGTGCGGGAGCGGGTGCGTAATGGCTCGCCTCAAGATCACGCAGACGAAGTCGTACATCGGCAGCAAGCAGAACCACCGCGACACCCTGCGTTCGCTCGGGCTCAAGCGCCTGAACGACTCGGTTGTCAAGGAGGACCGCCCCGAGTTCCGCGGAATGGTTCACACCGTCCGCCACCTCGTGACGGTTGAGGAGGTTGACTGACATGGCGGAGAACAGCCCGCTGAAGGCCCACAACCTCCGGCCTGCCCCGGGCGCCAAGACCGCCAAGACCCGTGTGGGTCGTGGTGAGGCGTCCAAGGGTAAGACCGCAGGCCGTGGTACCAAGGGTACGAAGGCTCGTTACCAGGTTCCGGAGCGCTTCGAGGGTGGCCAGATGCCCCTCCACATGCGTCTCCCGAAGCTCAAGGGCTTCAAGAACCCGTTCCGCACGGAGTACCAGGTCGTGAACCTGGACAAGCTCGCGACGCTCTACCCCGAGGGTGGAGAGGTCACGGTGGCCGACCTGGTCGCCAAGGGCGCCGTGCGTAACAACCACCTCGTCAAGGTCCTCGGACAGGGCGAGATCTCCGTGGCGCTGCAGGTTTCGGTTGACGCCGTCTCCGGCTCCGCCAAGGAGAAGATCGCCGCCGCAGGCGGCACCGTCACCGAACTCGTCTGAGACAACTCGGACAGGGCTGTGGCCTGAACACCCGACCGGGGATGCCTCTCATTTGGGGCATCCCCGGTTGGTCGTTCCTAGGGGGGCATGTACGCCGGTAAGGTGGCGTGCACTGTTGCTGTGGTAAGTCCTGGGCAAGAGCCCGGGGTCCTTTGGCTGTTACGTAATCGTCGATCCTCAAGACCGTCACCTCACGCTTTTGCGCGGGGGTCGCAGGAGGCACCGTGCTCACCGCGTTCGCCCGGGCGTTCAAGACGCCCGACCTGCGCAAGAAGCTGCTCTTCACGCTCGGCATCATCGTGCTCTACCGTCTCGGTGCGCACATTCCCGTACCGGGGGTGAGCTACGAGAACGTCCAGACCTGTGTTGACCAGGCCAGTCAGGGCAACAACAGCCTGTTCGGTCTGGTGAACATGTTCAGCGGTGGTGCACTGCTGCAGATCACGATCTTCGCGCTCGGCATCATGCCGTACATCACGGCCAGCATCATTCTCCAGCTGCTGACCGTGGTCATCCCCCGACTCGAAGCCCTCAAGAAGGAGGGGCAGTCGGGCACGGCCAAGATCACGCAGTACACGCGTTATCTGACCGTCGCGCTGGCCATCCTCCAGGGCACCGGCCTGGTGGCCACCGCTCGCAGCGGCGCGCTCTTCAGCGGCTGCTCCGTCGCCGACCAGGTCGTCCCGAACCAGTCGATCTTCACGACCGTCGTCATGGTGATCACCATGACCGCCGGTACCGCCGCCGTCATGTGGCTCGGTGAGCTCATCACCGACCGCGGCATCGGCAACGGCATGTCGATCCTGATGTTCATCTCGATCGCCGCGAGCTTCCCCGGCGCTCTCTGGGCCATCAAGGAGAGCGGCAAGCTGGCCGACGGCTGGATCGAGTTCATCACCGTCATCCTCATCGGCTTCGTGATGGTCGGCCTCGTCGTCTTCGTCGAACAGGCCCAGCGCCGGGTCCCGGTGCAGTACGCGAAGCGGATGATCGGGCGCCGGTCCTACGGTGGTACGTCCACTTACATCCCGCTGAAGGTGAACCAGGCGGGTGTGATTCCCGTCATCTTCGCTTCTTCGCTGCTCTACATTCCTGCTCTAATCGTTCAGTTCTCCAACTCCACCGCGGGCTGGGCGACCTGGATTCAGGATCACTTCGTCAAGGGCGACCACCCGTACTACATCGCGACGTACTTCCTTCTGATCGTGTTCTTCGCATTCTTCTATGTGGCGATCTCGTTCAACCCCGAGGAAGTCGCGGACAACATGAAGAAGTATGGTGGCTTCATCCCGGGTATCCGGGCAGGTCGACCTACTGCCGAGTATCTGAGCTACGTGCTCAACCGGATCACTTGGCCGGGCTCGCTGTACCTGGGTCTGATCGCTCTGGTGCCGACGATGGCGTTGGCAGGCTTCGGTGGCGCTAACCAGAACTTCCCGTTCGGCGGGACGAGCATCCTGATCATCGTGGGTGTGGGTCTGGAGACCGTGAAGCAGATCGAGAGTCAGCTCCAGCAGCGCAATTACGAAGGGTTCCTCCGCTGATGCGAATCGTCCTCGTCGGGCCGCCCGGTGCCGGCAAGGGAACGCAGGCTGCGTTCCTTGCCAAGAATCTGTCGATTCCGCACATCTCCACGGGCGACCTCTTCCGCGCCAACATCAGCCAGGGCACCGACCTTGGCAAGCAGGCCCGCGCCTTCATGGACGCGGGACAGCTGGTGCCGGACGAAGTCACCATCGCGATGGCCAAGGACCGCATGTCCCAGTCGGACGCCGAGAACGGCTTCCTCCTGGACGGCTTCCCCCGCAATGTGGGGCAGGCCGCGGCACTCGACGAGATGCTGCACAGCGAGGGCGTCGAGCTCGACGCGGTCCTTGACCTCGAGGTCCCCGAGGACGAGGTGGTCAAGCGCATCGCCGGCCGCCGTATCTGCCGTAACGACAGCGCGCACGTCTTCCACGTGACGTACAACCCGCCGAAGACCGAGGGCGTCTGCGACGCCTGTGGCGGCGAGCTGTACCAGCGGGACGACGACACCGAGGAGACGGTCCGTACGCGTCTCGAGGTCTACCACACGCAGACCGAGCCGATCATCGACTACTACCGGTCACAGGGCCTGGTCGTGACGATCTCCGCGCTCGGCAAGGTCACCGAGGTGACCGAGCGGGCCATGGAGGCCCTCAAGAAGTCCGACGAGGGCTGACCCGCCCCCGTAGCACCACACAGCCGGCCGCGGCGCCCTCGGGCGTCGCGGCCGACTGTTTTGGCGCCGTATCGTGGAGTACGGCTTCCACCCTTTCCCTTCGTACGCAGAGAGGCGCCGCGCAATGGTGCAGATCAAGACCCCCGAGCAGATCGCGAAGATGCGCGAGGCGGGCCTCGTGGTCGCTGCCATTCACGCCGCCACCCGTGAGGCGGCCGTCCCCGGCGCCACGACGAAGGACCTGGACGAGGTCGCCCGCAAGGTGATCGCCGACCACGGCGCGAAGTCGAACTTCCTGGGGTACGGCGGATTCCCCGCGACGATCTGCACCTCGGTCAACGAGGTCGTCGTCCACGGCATCCCGGACGAGAAGACCGTCCTGAAGGACGGCGACATCATCTCGATCGACGCCGGCGCGATCATCGACGGCTGGCACGGTGACGCCGCGTACACGGCCTTCGTGGGCACCGGTCACGCTCCGGAGCTCGTCGAGCTGTCCCGGGTGACCGAGGAGTCCATGTGGGCCGGGATCGCCGCGATGAAGGTGAACAACCGGCTCGTCGACATCTCGAAGGCCATCGAGTCCTACATCCGCCGCCAGCCCCGCCCGGCGACCGGCAAGTACGGGATCATCGAGGACTACGGCGGCCACGGCATCGGCACCGAGATGCACATGGACCCGCACCTGCTGAACTACGTCTCGCGCAAGCGCGGCAAGGGCATCAAGCTCGTCCCGGGCGTCTGCCTGGCCATCGAGCCGATGGTCTCGCTGGGTACCGCGCAGACGAAGGTCCTCGCCGACGAGTGGACGGTCCTGACGACCGACGGCACCTGGTCCTCGCACTGGGAGCACTCGATCGCCCTCACGGAGCAGGGGCCGCTGGTCCTGACCTCCCCGGACTGCGGCCGGGCCAAGCTCGCCCAGTACGGGGTCGAGGCGGCGCCGGACCCGCTGGCCTGATGGTCCGGCCTGACGCTCACCAGGACTGTCCGGCTGATCCGTGTCTAAGGATCAGAGGAAGTGGGCAAACTTGACGGATTCGTCTTTTGGAGTCCGCTGACGTAGACTGACTCGTCGGCTCTCGTGCATCCGTGTGTCTTCATGCGGCGGGCGTGAGTCGATCAAGGTAGCCGATTCGAAAGGCGAAGCGTGGCCAAGAAGCAAGGTGCCATCGAAATTGAGGGCACCGTGATCGAGTCCCTCCCGAACGCCATGTTCAAGGTGGAACTTCAGAACGGTCACAAAGTCCTCGCGCACATCAGCGGCAAGATGCGGATGCACTACATCCGTATCCTCCCGGATGACCGGGTCGTCGTGGAGCTGTCTCCGTACGACCTGACGCGTGGCCGGATCGTCTACCGGTACAAGTAGATCTTGCCGCCATCCCGCTTCGGCGTGGTGAGGGCACTGACCCGGAGAACCTGACATCCCATGAAGGTCAAGCCGAGCGTCAAGAAGATCTGCGACAAGTGCAAGGTGATCCGCCGTCACGGCCGGGTCATGGTCATCTGCGACAACCTGCGCCACAAGCAGCGCCAGGGCTGACGCACGACCACCTGCATCTCGCAGCTCTTCGCGCGACGCACGTAAACGTACATACGCAGAGCCCGTCCAAGCTTCGGCTGACGACACCTCCGGCGGGGGCCGGGGACCCGGGCGTACCACCTCTTCCCACGCGGACGAGGTCGGCGTTCGGGAGTGGACCTGCGGAAGACCCCCGAAATAACAACTGGAGCCATTGAATGGCACGCGTTTCAGGTGTTGACATCCCGCGCGAAAAGCGCGTGGAGGTTGCCCTCACCTACGTCTTCGGCATCGGGCGCACCCGGTCCAAGGAGATCCTCGCCGCCGCCGGCGTGAACCCGAACACCCGCGTTCGTGACCTGGCCGAAGAGGACCTGGTCAAGATCCGCGAGTACGTCGACGCCAACCTTCGCACCGAGGGTGACCTTCGCCGCGAGATCCAGGGCGACATCCGCCGCAAGATCGAGATCGGCTGCTACCAGGGCATCCGGCACCGTCGCGGTCTGCCGGTCCACGGTCAGCGCACCAGCACGAACGCGCGTACCCGCAAGGGCCCGCGTCGCGCCATCGCCGGTAAGAAGAAGCCGGGCAAGAAGTAGTCCTCAGCGGACGCACCGCGGGGGTCCGGGTCACCGGGCGTTCGCGGAAACCAGCGGTCTTCGCTGTAGGACCGATCACCTCCCCTCTCCATCTGGAGTCAAGACATGCCCCCCAAGGGTCGTCAGGGCGCAGCCAAGAAGGTGCGTCGCAAGGAAAAGAAGAACGTCGCTCACGGGCACGCCCACATCAAGAGCACGTTCAACAACACCATCGTCTCGATCACGGACCCCTCGGGCAACGTGATCTCCTGGGCCTCCGCCGGCCACGTCGGCTTCAAGGGCTCGCGCAAGTCCACCCCCTTCGCCGCGCAGATGGCCGCCGAGTCGGCCGCCCGCCGCGCGCAGGAGCACGGCATGCGCAAGGTCGACGTCTTCGTCAAGGGTCCCGGCTCCGGCCGTGAGACCGCGATCCGCTCCCTCCAGGCCACGGGCCTCGAGGTCGGTTCGATCCAGGACGTCACCCCGACGCCGCACAACGGCTGCCGTCCGCCGAAGCGTCGCCGCGTCTGATCCGCTACGGCCGGTGACGGCCGTGCGTCAGTAGCGTCGGATCCGGGCGGTATGTCCCTTCGGGGCATGCCGCCCGTATCCTTGTTTCATCTGTCGGGCATCAAATAGTGGGTGCCCACGACTGAAGGATCACCACATGCTTATCGCTCAGCGTCCGTCGCTGACCGAAGAGGTCGTCGACGAATTCCGCTCCCGGTTCGTGATCGAGCCGCTGGAGCCGGGCTTCGGTTACACCCTCGGCAACTCCCTGCGCCGTACCCTCCTCTCCTCGATCCCCGGTGCCGCTGTCACCAGCATCCGGATCGACGGTGTCCTGCACGAGTTCACCACCGTGCCGGGCGTCAAGGAGGACGTGACCGACCTCATCCTCAACATCAAGCAGCTGGTCGTCTCCTCGGAGCACGACGAGCCGGTCGTGATGTACCTGCGCAAGCAGGGTCCCGGCCTGGTCACCGCTGCTGACATCGCCCCGCCGGCCGGTGTCGAGGTCCACAACCCGGACCTGGTCCTGGCGACGCTCAACGGCAAGGGCAAGCTGGAGATGGAGCTGACCGTCGAGCGCGGTCGCGGCTACGTCTCCGCCGTCCAGAACAAGCAGGTGGGCCAGGAGATCGGCCGGATTCCGGTCGACTCCATCTACTCGCCGGTGCTCAAGGTCACGTACAAGGTCGAGGCGACCCGTGTCGAGCAGCGCACCGACTTCGACAAGCTGATCGTCGACGTCGAGACCAAGCAGGCCATGCGTCCCCGTGACGCCATGGCGTCGGCCGGTAAGACCCTGGTCGAGCTGTTCGGTCTGGCGCGCGAGCTCAACATCGACGCCGAGGGCATCGACATGGGTCCGTCGCCGACGGACGCCGCGCTCGCCGCCGATCTCGCCCTGCCGATCGAGGAGCTGGAGCTCACCGTTCGGTCGTACAACTGCCTCAAGCGCGAGGGCATCCACTCCGTGGGTGAGCTCGTCGCCCGCTCCGAGGCGGACCTGCTCGACATCCGCAACTTCGGCGCCAAGTCGATCGACGAGGTCAAGGCGAAGCTGGCCGGTATGGGCCTCGCGCTCAAGGACTCGCCTCCCGGCTTCGACCCGACCGCCGCGGCCGACGCCTTCGGCGCGGACGACGACGCGGACGCCGGTTTCGTGGAGACCGAGCAGTACTGAGTCGCCTCCCGGCTGGGGGTGCCCGGATTTCCGGGTGCCCCCGTGCCGCGGCGCATTGAAGAGACTTCCGCGGGGCGACCGCCTCGCGGGAACTGACACCGGTACCTGATACGGCCGGTGCAGCACACAAGGAGAAAACCATGCCTCAGCCCGCCAAGGGTGCCCGTCTGGGCGGCAGCGCTGCGCACGAGAAGCTTCTTCTCATCAACCTCGCGAAGTCGCTGTTCGAGCACGGCCGCATCACCACGACCGAGGCCAAGGCCCGCCGCCTGCGTCCGGTCGCCGAGCGTTTCATCACCAAGGCGAAGAAGGGCGACATCCACAACCGTCGCCTGGTGCTGCAGTCGATCACGGACAAGGGCATCGTGCACACGCTCTTCACCGAGATCGCCCCGCGGTACGAGAACCGCCCCGGTGGTTACACCCGCATCACCAAGATCGGCAACCGTCGTGGCGACAACGCCCCGATGGCCGTCATCGAGCTGGTCGAGGCGCTGACCGTGGCGCAGGCCGCCACCGGTGAGGCCGAGGCCGCCACGAAGCGCGCCGTCAAGGAAGACGCCCTCAAGAAGGACGAGGCTCCGGCCGAGACCGTCGAGGACGCCAAGCCGGCCGACGCCGCTGAGGAGTCCAAGGACGCCTGAGCGTCCTGAGACCCAGGTACGGGCCCGCATCACCCTTCGGGGCGGTGCGGGCCCGTTCGGTTTTGAGAGGATCTTCGGGTGAGTGACGAGGCAGAGCCCGGCTTTGTACGGGTACGGCTGGACCTTTCCTACGACGGAAAGGACTTCTCCGGCTGGGCGAAGCAGACCAGCAGGCGCACGGTGCAGGGCGAGATCGAGGACGCGCTGCGCACCGTGACGCGGTCGTCGGTGACGTACGACCTGACGGTGGCCGGGCGCACCGACGCGGGGGTGCACGCGCGCGGGCAGGTGGCGCACGTCGACCTGCCGGCCGAGGTGTGGGCCGAGCACGAGGAGAAGCTGCTGCGGCGGATGGCGGGGCGCCTGCCGCTGGACGTACGCGTCTGGCGGGCGGCCGAGGCTCCCGTCGGTTTCAACGCGCGCTTCTCCGCGCTGTGGCGGCGTTACGCGTACCGCGTGGGGGACCGGCAGGGCGGGGTGGATCCGCTGACCCGCGGCCATGTGCTCTGGCACGACCGGCCGCTGGACCTGGACGCGATGAACGAGGCGGCCGCCCTGATGGTGGGCGAGCACGACTTCGCCGCGTACTGCAAGAAGCGTGAGGGCGCGACGACCATCCGTACGCTCCAGAAGCTGCACTGGGTGCGGGACGCGGACTCCGGTGTGCTGACGGCGACCGTGCAGGCCGACGCGTTCTGCCACAACATGGTGCGGGCGCTGATCGGGGCGGCGCTGTTCGTCGGGGACGGGCGCAGGCCGGCCGGGTGGCCTGCCGAGGTGCTGGCGGCGAAGGTGCGGGACCCGGCGGTGCACGTGGTGCGGCCGCACGGGCTGACGCTGGAGGAAGTGGCTTATCCGGCCGATGAGTTGCTGGCGGCCAGGGCCCTGGAGGCCCGCAACGTCAGGACGCTTCCGGCGGCGGGCTGCTGCTGACCGGTCTGCGGCGCCGGGCGCGCAGCAGCTTGGCCGCGAAGTACAGGGCGACGGCCGTGGACGCGGTGGAGCGGAACCAGCCGATGTCGGGTGTCCACCAGGCGTAGACCGCCGCCGCGCCGAAGAAGAGCAGTCCGGCCGTGCGCAGGGCCCACCAGCGGGCGGGGTGCGGTTCGTCCGGGGCGGGGGCCTCCGGATGGACGCCGTCCTGGGCGGTCATGGTGTCCCGCATCCCCGCGAGGAAACCGCGCCGGGCCAGCACCCGGGCGCCGGGGAGCGCCGCGAGGATCTCCTGCTGCCCGCCGTATCCGGCGGGCAGCGGCGGGAGGCCGAGGGCGGCGACGAGCTCCCCCTGGTGACGGGCGGGGTCTCCGGTGGCCCGCAGGATGTGGGCCAGGGGGCGCGGGTCGGCCAGCTTGTACACACGGGCCAGAGCGGCGGCCGTCGCGCCCGCCTCGGCGTGGTCGGTGGCGGGTGCGGCGGTCTCCCAGGTGTGGGCCGTCACCTTCTTGCCCCGGTGGAGGAGGGTGAAGCTGCTGCGTTCCGGGGTGCGGTGCAGGACCAGGGCGGGCCACTCCTCGGCCGTGGTGAAGTTGTCGGCCGCCGAGGTGAGCGGGTCCTCCGGGAGGAGGGCCGCGTGTGTGCCGCGTACGGGGTCCGGGACGATCTCGACGTACGTGTGATGGCTGCCGGCCGGGGCCGTCCGCAGGCTGTGGCCGCAGATCAGGGCGGCCTGGGCCACCTCGGTGGGGCCGGTGGAGGCGATGGCGACCGACCGTGGTGCCAGCTCACGCTCCCATTCGGGGGTGCCGGTGGCCGGGGGCCCGGGGGAGGGGCGGAAGAAGGGGACCTTCATCGCCAGCTCGACGCGGGTGTCGGAGCGGGCCTCCAGGAATTCGGCCCGGGGGTCGCCGAAATAGGTCCACGGGAAGGTCGTGGCGTGCACCCCGATGGAGCGGAAGGCCGTGAGGGCCTCCTCGTAGCGGTTCATCGACCACAGGACCAGCGCCAGGTGGTTGCGGAAGCCGGCGGCCTCCCGGTCTCCCGGGGCGTAGCTGTCGGACAGCGCCTGGGCGCGGGTCACCGCGGCTTCGGCGCGGGCGGTGTGGTCGGGGCCGTTCGTCTCCTCGTCGGCGATCAGGTATTCGACGACGGCCTGGAGCGGCAGCGCGTGGAGCCGGGAGCCGGGAGGGGCCTGACCGGCCGCGCGCTCGGCGAAGGCGAACATCTCCTCGTGCGAGCCGTACCACTTGGCGCAGAGGTACTGGAGCGCCTGGACGTGGCAGCCCTCGTGGTGCGGGTCGCGCGCGTTCGCCTCGGCGAGATAGCTGTCGAAGACGTCCCTGGGCGCCTGGATGCCCCGGGCCTGGGTCAGCGCGACGCGCCAGGGCACGGGGTCGTCGGGGTTGAGCTCGGCGGCGGCCGATATCACCGGCACCGAGTCCCTCAGCACCGCGTGGAACGCCCGGAACTGGTCGGCCTCGACGTGCTTCGCCCGGGCCCCCGTCCGTATCTGCCAGGCCTGGCAGATGTACTGGTCGGCCTTGACCAGCACGGCGTCGGGGTCCTCCGGAGACTCCTCCAGCCAGCTGTCCAGCCAGCCCGGGTGGTGCAGCGAGGCCCGTGCGAGGCGGGTGACACAGGTGTCCCTGCGCTCCCACTGGGCGTGCTCGCGGGTGAGGGCGAGCAGTTCGGCGGCAGGGGCGTGGTCACCCGCCGCCGCGGCGGCCAGGACCACCCGCAGCGAGGGGTCGGGGGCGTCGAGGACCACGGCCTCGTCCGGGGGCAGACCGGCGCCTATCGCGTCGCTGTGGCGCAGGACGCGCGGGAGGGTGAAGAGGGTGGTCAGACGCACGGCTGCGGGTCCTCGGTCGAGGGGAGGGACGGGGACTGGTGCGTGGGGGGAGGAGGCACGGCACGGGCGGTCAGACGACGGGGGCCCCTGCGGCCGCCGAAGCCTGGACCTCGCCGCGGTGACGGATCTGGCGGAAGGTGAAGTCGGTCAGGTCGTCACCCACCTTGTACGCGTCCTTGGACGAGGTGGTGACGTTCTTCCCGCTGGTGTAGCCGCCGATCGTGAAGTAGGCGTAACGGCCGTAGGAGTTGGCGGTGCGCCGGCAGACGGATCCGCCGCGGCAGAAGGTGGGGACTCCTGAACCGCTGAGCGAGGCGACTCCGCCGGACGCCTGCTGGGCCGCCTTCCTGGCCTCCGTCTCGGTGCCGAAGACGGCGAGTCCGACGGTGACGGCCACGCCGCCCTTGCTGTACGTCGCGCGGATGACCTGGTCGCAGCCGTTGTTCTCCAGGATCGAGCCGAGCGCGCCCTGGGTCGTCGCGGCGCAGTTCGCCGTACGGGCGGTGGCGCCCTTGGCGTAGACGCGGTCGCCCATGGTCAGTGTCCTGCCGGGGAAGAAGGCGTTGACGTCGACCGGGGCCTTGTCCTTCTTCTCGTCGGCTATGTAGTCCTTCGGGTCCGGCGGGGGCGGCGGTGCCACCGAGGAGAAGGAGGGCTCCGGCGCGGAGGTCTCCGAGGGCAGGTCGGCGGGGGCCGGCAGCTCGCTCGCGTTCTTGTCCGACCCGGAGGCGCCGCCTCCGTCGGTGGTGATGACGGCGGTGGCCACGATCGCGGCCACCGCGGCGGTGGCCAGCGCGCCGCCGCCGATCATCAGCCACTTCTTGCGCCTGCCGCGTGCAGCGGACTGGTCGGCCAGCGCCGCCCAGTCCGGAGTCCGGCTCTCTCCCGGCCCCCAGGAGGACCCCCCTTGCCCAAAGCTCATGCGGCGAATCCTAGACCGACCGTAATCCGGTTGGGTCAACGGTTCGGATGCCGTGACAATGCTGTGCATGGGACATCTTGAAGCGGGCCATCTGGAGTACTACCTACCGGACGGACGGGTGCTGCTCGGCGACGCTTCGTTCCGGGTGGCCGACGGCGCCGTCGTCGCCCTGGTCGGCGCGAACGGGGCGGGCAAGACGACGCTGCTGAAGCTGCTCGCCGGGGAGCTCCAGCCGCACGGCGGCTCGGTATCGGTGAGCGGCGGACTGGGCGTGATGGCCCAGTTCGTGGGCTCCGTACGGGACGAGCGGACCGTCCGCGACCTGCTGGTCTCGGTGGCCCAGCCCCGGATCCGGGAGGCCGCGAAGGCGGTCGACGCGGCCGAGGAGCGCATCCTCACCGTGGACGACGAGGCCGCGCAGATGGCGTACGCGCAGGCCCTGAGCGACTGGGCGGAGGCGCGGGGGTACGAGGCCGAGACGCTGTGGGACATGTGCACCACGGCCGCGCTCGGCGTCCCGTACGAGAAGGCGCAGTGGCGCGAGGTGCGCACGCTCAGCGGGGGTGAGCAGAAGCGGCTGGTCCTGGAGGCGCTGCTCAGGGGCCCGGACGAGGTGCTGCTCCTGGACGAGCCGGACAACTATCTCGACGTACCCGGCAAGCGGTGGCTGGAGGAGAAGCTCAAGGAGACCCGTAAGACGGTCCTCTTCGTCTCCCACGACCGGGAGCTGCTCTCGCGGGCCGCCGAGAAGATCGTGAGCGTGGAGCCCAGCCCCGCCGGCTCGGACGTCTGGGTGCACGGCGGCGGGTTCGGGACGTACCACCAGGCCCGTAAGGAGCGGTTCGCTCGCTTCGAGGAGCTCCTGCGGCGCTGGGAGGAGGAGCACGCCCGGCTGAAGGCGCTCGTCCTGCGGATGCGGCAGCAGGCGGCGAACAGCCCCGACATGGCGAACCGCTACCACGCGATGCAGACGCGCTTCAAGAAGTTCGAGGAGGCGGGGCCGCCGCCGGAGCCGCCCCGTGAGCAGGACATCCGGATGCGGCTGCGCGGCGGGCGGACCGGGGTGCGGGCGGTGACGTGCGCCAACCTGGAGCTGACCGGTCTGATGAAGCCGTTCGACCTGGAGATCTACTACGGGGAGCGGGTCGCGGTCCTCGGCTCGAACGGGTCGGGGAAGTCGCACTTCCTGCGGCTGCTGGCCGGGGAGCCGGTCGCGCACACCGGTGAGTGGAAGCTCGGGGCGCGGGTCGTGCCCGGCCACTTCGCGCAGACGCACGCCCATCCTGAGCTGCTGGGCAAGACGCTCGTCGAGATCCTCTGGACGGAGCACGCCAAGGACCGCGGCGGCGCCATGTCCGTGCTGCGCCGCTACGAGCTGGAGCGCCAGGGCGACCAGGCCTTCGAGAGGCTGTCCGGCGGGCAGCAGGCGCGGTTCCAGATCCTGCTCCTGGAGCTGGCCGGCACGACCGCGCTGCTGCTGGACGAGCCGACGGACAACCTGGACCTGGAGTCGGCCGAGGCCCTCCAGGACGGTCTCGAGGTGTACGACGGGACGGTCATGGCCGTCACCCACGACCGCTGGTTCGCGAAGTCGTTCGACCGCTATCTGGTCTTCGGCTCGGACGGGGTGGTCCGGGAGTCCACGGAGCCGGTCTGGGACGAGCGCAGGGTCCAGCGGCAGCGGTAGGGCCGGAGCGTTTTGACCCGTCCCAGGTGGGGCGGGTACTGTCAGGGGTTGTTATACGTATCGGCTCTGTCGTTCTCACGCGAAGAGCCCTTACGTAGGTTCTCTGGAGCAGTTACCAGTGGCTCGCATACGGGCGTTTCCCGGCATTTGTGGGCCCCAGCTGCATGATCGCTTCAGGGGTGCCATGTGTCTGGACCTCATCCACTGAAGAAGCGAAGGCTACGAAGTGCGTACGTACAGCCCCAAGCCCGGCGATGTCACTCGCCAGTGGCACATCATCGACGCTGAGGACATCGTCCTCGGCCGTCTGGCCACCACGGCCGCGAACCTCCTCCGAGGCAAGCACAAGGCGATCTACGCCCCCCACATGGACATGGGCGACTTCGTCATCATCATCAACGCCGAGAAGGTTCACCTCTCCGGCAACAAGAAGACCCAGAAGATGGCGTACCGCCACTCGGGCTTCCCGGGCGGTCTCCGTTCGGTGCGCTACGACGAGCTTCTCTCCAAGAACCCGGAGAAGGCCATCGAGAAGGCCATCAAGGGCATGATCCCCAAGAACACCCTGGGTCGTCAGATGATCTCGAAGCTGAAGGTCTACGCGGGCGACCAGCACCCGCACGCTGCGCAGCAGCCGGTCCCGTTCGAGATCACCCAGGTCGCGCAGTAGTTCCGGCCTCCCCCCTAAGACGTAAAAGAAAGATCTGAGGAGAATCGTGGCCGAGACCACTGCAGAGACGCCCGTCGAGGGCACCGAGGGCGAAGAGACCTTCGCCGAGGTGACCACCTTCGAGTCGGAGGTCCCCGTCGAGGGTGAGTACACCTCCGAGTCGCTCGCGGGCCGCTTCGGCGACCCGCAGCCCGCGGCCGGCCTGGGCCGCCGCAAGAACGCCATCGCCCGCGTCCGGATCGTCCCGGGCACCGGCAAGTGGAAGATCAACGGTCGCACCCTTGAGGACTACTTCCCCAACAAGGTGCACCAGCAGGAAGTCAACGAGCCCTTCAAGGTGCTCGAGCTCGACGGCCGCTACGACGTCATCGCCCGCATCTCGGGTGGCGGCGTCTCCGGTCAGGCCGGCGCCCTGCGCCTCGGCGTGGCCCGCGCGCTGAACGAGGCGGACGCGGACAACAACCGCGCCACGCTGAAGAAGGCCGGCTTCCTCTCCCGCGACGACCGTGCGGTCGAGCGCAAGAAGGCCGGTCTCAAGAAGGCCCGTAAGGCCCCGCAGTACAGCAAGCGCTAAATCGCCTGCTCGTCCGCGTCACACGTTCGCCCCGGCGGCACACCTCGTGCTGCTGGGGCGTTCGTCTATCAACCCGCGCGGGCGTATAACGGCATAAGACGTTTGCACGTTCATAGGGTCAGCGGCCTCAGGCGCACCCTTCTTTGTTGTGCCTTGCCTCGCTTCGCCCTGTTTTGATTACTTTGGTTTTTTGCGGTTTCGGAGCACCTTCGGAGGACACCAGTGGGACGACTCTTCGGCACGGACGGCGTGCGCGGCGTCGCCAACGCGGACCTGACGGCCGAGCTCGCGCTCGGGCTCTCGGTCGCGGCGGCGCACGTACTGGCCGAAGCGGGCACCTTCGAGGGGCATCGGGCCACCGCGCTGGTGGGACGCGACCCCCGTGCGTCCGGAGAGTTCCTGGAGGCCGCCGTCGTGGCGGGCCTGGCCAGCGCCGGTGTGGACGTGCTGCGTGTCGGGGTGCTGCCCACCCCCGCCGTGGCCTACCTCACCGGCGCGCTGGGCGCGGACATCGGCGTCATGCTCTCGGCCAGCCACAACGCGATGCCGGACAACGGCATCAAGTTCTTCGCGCGCGGCGGGCACAAGCTCGCCGACGAGCTGGAGGACCGTATCGAGACGGTCTACGAGCAGCACCGCACCGGTGAGCCGTGGAGCCGTCCGACCGGCGCCGGCGTGGGCCGCGTCACCGACTACACCGAGGGCTTCGACCGTTACGTCGCCCACCTCATCGGCGTTCTTCCGAACCGGCTCGACGGACTGAAGGTCGTCCTCGACGAGGCACACGGCGCCGCCGCCCGCGTCTCGCCCGAGGCGTTCGCCCGGGCCGGGGCCGAGGTCGTCACCATCGGTGCCGAGCCGGACGGCCTGAACATCAACGACGGCTGCGGCTCCACCCACCTGGAGCTGCTGCGCGCCGCCGTCGTCGAGCACGGCGCGGACCTCGGCATCGCGCACGACGGCGACGCGGACCGCTGCCTGGCCGTGGACGCGACCGGCGCGGAGGTCGACGGCGACCAGATCCTGGCGGTGCTCGCCCTCGCCATGCGCGACGCCGGCCAGCTGCGCAAGGACACGGTCGTCGGTACGGTCATGTCCAACCTCGGCTTCAAGATGGCGATGGAGCGGGAGGGCATCCAGCTCGTCCAGACCGCCGTCGGCGACCGCTACGTCCTGGAGTCGATGAAGGCCGAGGGCTTCGCGCTGGGCGGCGAGCAGTCCGGGCACGTCATCGTCCTGGACCACGCTACGACGGGTGACGGCACGCTGACCGGGCTGATGCTCGCGGCCAGGGTCGCCGCCACGGGACGTACGCTCGCCGACCTCGCGGGTGTGATGCAGCGCCTCCCGCAGATCCTCATCAACGTGCCGGACGTCGACAAGTCCCGCGTGGACACCTCGCCCGAGGTCGCCGCCGCCGTGTCCCAGGCCGAGCACGCGCTGGGTGACACCGGTCGCGTACTCCTGCGCAAGTCGGGCACCGAGCCGCTCGTACGGGTCATGGTCGAGGCCGCCGACCTGGAGCAGGCGCGCGCCGTGGCGGGGCAGCTGGCCGACGTGGTGAAGTCCGCGCTCGGCTGACACGCGCTCAACTCCTGGAGAGACCCGGCCCGGTGGCCGGGTCCTTCCCGCGTCGGGCCCGCTCCAGCTCGGCGGTGACGCGGACCAGGTCGGCTGGTGCGGCCGCCAGACGGACCGGACGCCCCGCGTCGTCGACCTCGGCGATGTGCCAGCTCCGGGGGACGGTGTCACCGTCGCTGCCCCGGACGCGCCGCACGTCCCCGACGGTGAGCCGCTCCACCGGAATCCGTCTCGCCGCGAACCTGCCCCGGCCGGGGGTCACCGAGGGCGGGCCGTCCCCCAGGACGATGTGGGTGCCGAAGCCGTTCGGGTTGTAGTCGGTGTGTTCGAGGAAACGGGCGGCCAGGAACACCTCTTCCTTCTCCCCGGCGCACTCTCCTCCCGTCGCGATGCCCTTGCCCTCTCGGGGCGTACGGACGCGTGTGGTGCGCCAGGCCCAGGTGAGGAGCCCCAGCGTGACCACGGTTCCCGAGGCCGCCCAGGCGATCACCGTGGGGGAGCCGGGCAGGCCCGTGGGGTGCCGGTAGCAGAGCGGCAGCAGCCACAGGGCGGTACCGGTGAGCGCGGCGGCGAACGGCAGGGCCGACGGGAGGACCTCGTCGTCGGGCAGTCGGCGCCCGCGCCGGCGCAGCAGGAACCGGGCGCCGGGGTAGCCCGCGCCGAGGGCGCACAGGGCCGCGACGACGGCCACTTCGCCGGCGCCGGTGAAGTGCTCGCTCCACACGTGGTGTTCGCCGGTGACCTCTCTCACCTGATGCCGCCACAGGGTCACTTCGACGTTGTCGCCGGGCTGGAAGCCCCGGGCGCCCTCTCTGGACACCTCGATGTGGTCCAGCGGCCTGTCGCCGTCGAAGAACAGCTGACTGGCCTGCTTCGCCTGGCCGACCTCGACCCGCGAGATCACCGCACGGAGCGTGGTCAGGCACTCCCCGCGTTCAGCGGCCGGAGTGCCCGCGGCGCACGGCGTGGCCGACGTCCACGCCGCCTTCTCCTCCTCGACGACCGGGACGAACAGCGCGGCCAGTACCGCACCCGCGAGCAACAGCCCGCACAGGACGAGTGACACCGTCGAGCCACGCCCGGCGGTGCGGTACGAGAGGACGGGGACGTGGTCCGACTCCGGGTCTCCGTGGCGGCGGTGGAGCGCGCGGAGCGCGTCCAGCTTCGCGTCGAATTCCGGGCGGTCCTCGGAGGACGCGCTCATCGGCAGGGGCAGCCGCGGCGTGCGTCCGTCGCGCAGCAGCACGCTGACGCGGTGAAACTCCTGGTTCCGCCCGTACTGGACGTAGACGCGCAGGTCGGCGATCTCGGACCACGGCATGTTCCTGCGACGCAGCGGCGTCCAGGAGCGCAGGCCGTAGGAGTCCGCGCCCACCCGGACGCTCGCCGCGTACAGGCAGACGAGGCCCAGCAGCGCGAGCAGTGCTCCCAGGGCCGCCCATACGTCCAGGAGCCCGCCCCCGTACACCGCGCGCACCGCTGCCAGGACCGCCCCGGCCGCACCGAGCCCGACGAGGACCCACAGGGCGCGGCTCCGTGAGGGGCGGCAGATCACTTCCGGGGATTCGGTCATGTGCAAAAGCGTGCCACCGGCCGCACGGTCTCCGCTTGTGCGGTGTGCGGCAGCTTCAGAGCCCCCGAAGCTGCCGGTCCGGCACCTCCCGCGCGGTCACACCCGCCCGGAAGCGCTCGGTGTCCTGCGGTCCACCGGAGTCGGCCGGCGCTTCGTCTTCCACAGCGCCTTCTGGATCAGCAGGGTCAGGGTCCCCGCCACCAGGATGCCGCCCAGGTTGGCCAGCAGTTGCTGCGACGACCCCCAGGTCTGTGCGAAGTCCTGGTAACTGAAGGCGACGGCGGCGTTGGCGGCGGCCGGCACGGTGGTCACCGAGATCGCCACGCCGATCAGCGCCCCGGACTTCGCCGACGTCAGCGAGAGCGTCCCCGCGACGCCGGCCAGGAGCGCCACCACGAACGACATCCAGTCCGGGTGCCAGATGAAGCCCGTGTTGGGCCGGTCCGCGGTGACCATGTCGGCGTCGAACAGCCCGAACGCGTCCATCAGCCAGGCGAACCCGGCCGTCAGCACCATCGCCGCGGCGAAGCCGCCGATCAGCGCCCACAGCGAGCGCGCCACCAGCCGGGGCGCGCGCTGCACCAGAGCCGTGGAGATCCCGGCCAGCGGACCGAACTCCGGGCCCACCGCCATCGCCCCCACGATCAGGATCGCGTTGTCGAGCATCACACCGCAGGCCGCGAGCATCGTCGCGACGGCGAGGAAGGCCACATAGGTGGCGCTGAACGTCGACTCCTCGTGGGTCACCTCGCTCAGCTCTTCCCAGAGCACCGCGTCCGCGCCCTCGCCGGGCGCCGCGCGTTCGGCCTCGTCGGCGCGCCTGGAGAGGGTGAGGTCCATGTTCTCGACCGTGATGGAACCGCAGTCGTCGATGCCCATCTTCCGCAGCGCGCCGATGAGTTCGTCACCGGCCTCCCGCGCCACGTCGCACAGGACCACATCGCCCACCGGACTCCGGGCGGCGCCCGCGAGCACCGCGACATGGGCCGTGCCCACGGTCCCTTCGATCAGCCCGAGGACCTCGTCGGTGCGGTCGGCGGGCACGATGAGGCGCAGATGCAGCACGGTGCACCCTTTCCGGGATCAGAGCTTGCGCAGCGACAGACGCTGGACCTTGTGGTCTGGCCCCTTGCGCAGCACCAGAGTGGCACGGCCGCGCGTCGGCGCCACGTTCTCCAGCAGATTGGGCTTGTTGATGGTCCGCCACATCGTGCGCGCGTAGTCCAGGGCCTCCTCCTCGGAGACCTGCGTGTACTTGCGGAAGTACGAGAACGGGTTCTGGAACGCCGTCTCGCGCAGCCGGCGGAAGCGGTTGAGGTACCAGGCCTCGATGTCCTCGGCCCTCGCGTCCACGTACACGCTGAAGTCGAAGTAGTCGGCGAGCCCGACCCTGGTCCGGCCGTCCTTGCCGGGCAGCGCGGGCTGCAGCACGTTCAGCCCCTCGACGATCAGGATGTCGGGGCGGCGTACGGTCAGCCGCTCACCCGGCACGATGTCGTAGATCAGGTGCGAGTAGACGGGGGCCGTCACCTCGTCCTTGCCGGCCTTGATGTCGGCGACGAACCGGGTCAGCGCCCGCCGGTCGTACGACTCGGGGAACCCCTTGCGCGACATCAGCCCCCGTGACTCCAGCTCCTTCATCGGCAGCAGGAACCCGTCGGTCGTCACCAGCTCCACCCGGGGGTGCTCCGGCCAGCGCGCCAGCAGTGCCTGGAGGATGCGGGCGGTGGTGGACTTCCCCACGGCGACACTTCCGGCGACCCCTATGACGAACGGGGTACCGCGCTGCTCCCCGTGCCCGTTGCCGGCGTCCCCCAGGAACGTGTTCAGGGCGCCGCGCAGGCCCGAGGTGGCCTGGACGTAGAGGTTGAGCAGCCGGGAGAGCGGCAGATAGACGTCCCGGACCTCGTCGAGGTCGATGACGTCGCCGAGTCCCCTCAGCTTCTCGACCTCCTCGGCGGTCAGCGGCAGCGGAGTCCTGTCACGCAGCGCGCTCCACTCGGCCCGGGTCAGGTCGACGTAGGGCGTCGGCGCGTGCTCGGTGCGGCGGGGGCTCCGTGCGGCTGAGGTGATCACCTACTCATTGTTGCGGGAGTTCCGACGGAGTGGAGGGTGGGGTCGGTCACGTGGGTGTGGTCACGCGAGGGCGGAGCGCCCGGGACGGGGCCGGGCACACGGCCGCGCGGCGTCCCGGGCCGGGGGCCGGTGTCCGCACCCCTGTGGCGGACACCGGGCCCCCGGCCGGGAGGAACGGGGCCGTGCGCGGCTCAGGGCTTGGCGCCCTTGGAGTCGACGACGGCTGCGGCCGTGCGGGCCTCGGTGAGGGTGGCGTCGCCTGCGGTGAGTTTCGGGTCGAAACCCTTGGTGCCTTCGGGCAGCTTCATCTCGTGATCCTCCGTGACCACGAAGCGCATGCCCGTGTAGCTGTAGTCGTACGGGGACAGGAGGATCTCGCGGCGCTGGTGGGTGCCCTCCTCGTCCCGGGTGACCGCGATGGCCTCACGGCCCACCACGTCCTTGACCAGGTGGTCGGTGATCTCCACTCCGGGGACCGTGGCCATCGCCCGGTAGATGCGGGCGAGGGCGTCCGGGGCGATCGGGTAGGACCCGACGAGCACACCCAGTCCGCGGAAGGTCTGCGCCGCCTTGCTCTCGGGGGTGTCGGTTCCGGAGGGATAGCGCTCACGGACCTTGGCCAGCAGGGCGGCGGGGTCCTCGGGCAGGTCGTTGGCGAACCGGTAGATCTCACGGGCCGAGAGGTCGTCGTCCGACTGGTCCTTCTCCGCCGCGTCGTTGCCGTACGGAGTCCAGGCAGCGGGCTCGTGCTGGACCTCGACCGCGTGCTTCTCACTGGTCTTCAGGCTCATGGATCCCACAGCGCGCTCGGTGTAGATCCACTGGTCGTCGCGGGGCTCGGGGGGAGGTTTCAGACCTTCCAGATGGTCGGCCGCCCGGCCCAGGGTCTCGGCGGGACCCGACAGATCGAGACTGCCGGCCGTCGTGGCGGGGCCCGCGTCGCGGGGGTCGGAGGTGTCGAGCAGCTGGCTGCCGAGCAGGGCTGCCACGGTGACCGCCACGGCCGCGCCGGCCGAGGCGATCCGCCAGTCGGCCCGCAGCCTGCGGCCCCGCCGCTTGCCCGCGATGGTGTCGGTCAGTCGCTGCCGTCCGGGAGCGAGGGCGGCACGGCCCGGCGTCGGGGCGTCGGCGCGCAGTTCGCGCAGCTGGGTCATTTCGTCCATGAGGGATTCAGCTCCTGGTGGGCCGAAGTGAACGAGGGGTCGATGCGCAGCGCCTCGCGGACCTTGCGGCGGGCGCGGTTGAGACGGGAGCGGACGGTGCCGAGCGGTATGCCGAGCGCCTCGGACACCTCCTGGTAGCCCAGGTCGGCCCAGGCGACCAGCAGCAGCACGTGCCGGTCACCGGGGGAGAGCGCGGCGAGCGCGCCGGCCAGTGGCGCCTGGACGGCGATCCGGTCGTCCGAGCGCTCGCTCCAGGACGCGGCGACGGGGTCCTCACCCGTACGCGCCAGGGCCTTGAGGGCCCGCACCTCGCTGCGCCGGTGCTTGCCGATGAGGTTGGCGGCGATGCCGTACAGCCAGGGACGGGCGAGGCGGTGGGAGGAGTCGTAGCGGGCGCGCGTACGGAACGCGACGAGGAACACCTCGGCGGTGATGTCGTCCGCCACGCCCTCCCCGAGGCGGCGGGCGGTGTAGCGGTGGATGTCCGCCGCGTGGCGGTCGTACAGCCCGGCGAAGAGCTCCGGATCGTCGAGGGATCGGGTGATCACCTCGGCGTCGTCCGGCCCGCCCGGGGGCGGTGGTCGTCTTCCGGGCACAGCGCCTCCAGCGGTCCGGTCGGTGAGTCTGGCACCCGCTGTTACCCGCAGGGGCGGGAAAGGTTCACGGCCCGACGGAAACCAGGGTTCGTTCTCCCGGGCGCCGCAAAGCAGGAGTGGTCACCGCGTGGAGGAGAACGTGCTGCCGGCGTCCCGTCGGCGCTCTCCCGCCCGTAGTCGCCGCCCGGTGAGGCCGGCGGGCGCGCCCCCGCAGCCGGGCCGCTCGGGCATGTCGGAAGCCGGGCAGAGGGGCGGTGCGGGCCTTATGGTGCCGATATGTGCGGAATCGTGGGTTATGTCGGTGCGCAGTCGGCGCAGGATGTCGTTGTCGCGGGGCTGAAGCGGCTGGAGTACCGGGGGTACGACTCCGCCGGGGTCGCCGTCCTCGCGGACGGGGGGCTGGCCTCCGCCAAGAAGGCGGGGAAGCTCCTCAATCTGGAGAAGGAGCTCAAGGACCGGCCGCTGCCGGCCGGGAACACCGGGCTCGGGCACACCCGTTGGGCCACGCACGGCGGGCCCACCGACGCCAACGCGCACCCGCACCTCGACAACGCGGGCCGGGTCGCCGTCGTGCACAACGGGATCATCGAGAACTTCGCAGCGCTGCGGGAGGAGTTGGCCGGGCGTGGGCATGACCTGACCTCCGAGACCGACACCGAGGTGGTGGCGCATCTGCTCGCCGAGGCGTACTCGTCCGGCGGTGACCTGGCGGAGGCCATGCGGCAGGTGTGCCGGCAGCTGGAGGGCGCGTTCACGCTGGTCGCCGTGCACGCGGACGAGCCCGGCGTGGTCGTCGGGGCCCGGCGGAACTCGCCGCTGGTGGTCGGCGTGGGGGAGGGGGAGATGTTCCTCGCCTCCGACGTCGCCGCCTTCATCGCGCACACCCGGGACGCGATCGAGCTCGGCCAGGACCAGGTGGTCGAGCTGGGCCGGGACGGGGTGACGGTCACCGGTTTCGACGGGCTGCCCGCCGACGTACGCGAATACCACGTGGACTGGGACGCGTCGGCCGCCGAGAAGGGCGGCTACGCCTCCTTCATGCTCAAGGAGATCGCCGACCAGCCCAAGGCCGTCGCAGACACCCTGCTCGGCCGGATCGACGGCTCGGGCGCCCTCCACCTGGACGAGGTCCGCATTCCGCAGGGGGTGCTGCGCGAGGTCGACAAGGTCGTCGTCGTCGCCTGCGGGACCGCCTTCCACGCCGGGATGATCGCCAAGTACGCCATCGAGCACTGGACCAGGCTGCCCTGCGAGACGGAGCTCGCCAGCGAGTTCCGCTACCGCGACCCGATCCTGGACCAGCGCACCCTCGTCGTCGCCATCTCGCAGTCCGGCGAGACGATGGACACGCTGATGGCGGTCCGGCACGCCCGTGAGCAGGGAGCGAGAGTCCTCGCCATCTGCAACACCAACGGCTCGACCATCCCCAGGGAGTCGGACGCCGTCCTCTACACGCACGCCGGGCCCGAGGTCGCCGTGGCCTCCACCAAAGCGTTCCTGACCCAGCTCGTCGCCTGCTACCTCGTCGCCCTCTACCTCGGACAGGTGCGCGGCACCAAGTGGGGCGACGAGATCCGCACCGTCGTGCGCCAGCTCTCCGAGATCTCCGGCGCCGTCGAGCGCGTGCTCGGGACCATGGAGCCGGTACGCGAACTGGCCCGCTCGCTGGCCGGCCACGACACCGTGCTCTTCGTGGGCCGGCACGTGGGCTACCCGGTGGCCATGGAAGGCGCGCTGAAGCTCAAGGAGCTCGCGTACATGCATGCCGAGGGTTTCGCCGCGGGGGAGCTCAAGCACGGGCCGATCGCCCTGATCGAGGAGGGCCTGCCGGTCGTCGTCATCGTGCCGTCGCCGCGCGGCCGCTCGGTGCTGCACGACAAGATCGTGTCGAACATCCAGGAGATCAGGGCCCGCGGGGCCCGTACCGTCGTCATCGCGGAGGAGGGCGACGAGGAGGTCGTCCCGTACGCCGACCACCTCATCAGGATCCCGGCTACGCCTACGCTGCTTCAGCCGCTGGTCGCCACGGTGCCGTTGCAGGTCTTCGCCTGCGAGCTGGCGACCGCCCGGGGCAACGAGGTGGACCAGCCGCGCAATCTGGCGAAGTCCGTGACAGTCGAATGAGTGAGTGAGAGCGCGTGATCATTGGGGTCGGGATCGATGTGGCGGAGATCGAGCGCTTCGGCGCCGCCCTGCGGCGTACGCCGCAGCTGGCCGAGCGGCTCTTCCTGGAGCGGGAGCTGCTGCTGCCCGGCGGGGAGCGGCGGGGCATCGCCTCGCTGGCGGCCAGGTTCGCCGCGAAGGAGGCCCTGGCCAAGGCGCTCGGAGCACCGGGCGGGCTGCTCTGGACCGATGCCGAGGTCTGCGTCGAGGAGAGCGGACGGCCTCGGCTGGAGGTCACCGGCACCGTCGCGGCACGGGCGGCCGAGCTGGGCGTGCGCAGCTGGCACGTATCGCTGAGCCACGACGCGGGGGTGGCGTCGGCCGTGGTGATCGCGGAGGGTTGAGCACATGCGACATGCGTACAGCGTTGAGACCGTACGGGCCGCCGAGCAGGCGCTGATGACACGGCTGCCGGAAGGCGCGTTGATGCAGCGCGCCGCCGCCGGACTCGCGGTGGCCTGCGGTGACCTGCTCCGGCGCAACGGGCGGGTGTACGGCTCCCGGGTGCTGCTCCTCGTCGGCAGCGGCGACAACGGCGGCGACACGCTGTACGCGGGGGCCCGGCTGGCCCGGCGCGGAGCCGGCGTACGGGCGCTGCTGACCTCGCCCGACAAGGTCCACCGGGCCGCACTCGCCGCCCTGCTGGCCGCGGGCGGGCAGGTCCTGGACAGCCCCGAAGGGCTGAGCCCCGTCGACCTCGTCGTCGACGGGATCACCGGGATCGGCGGGCGGGGCGGTCTGCGCCCCGAGGCCGCCGAGCTGGTCCGCGCGGTCACCGGCGGCCACGCGCCCGTGCTGGCGGTGGACCTGCCGAGCGGGGTCGAGGCGGACACCGGCCAGGTGCTCGGCGCGGCCGTACGGGCGGACGCGACGGTCACCTTCGGCACGTACAAGCCGGGGCTGCTGATCGACCCGGCCGCCGAACACGCGGGCGCCCTCCGGCTGGTGGACATCGGGCTGGCGGCGGAACTGCCCGCCCGGCCCGACCTGGAGGCCCTCCAGTACGCCGATGTGGCCGCCCTGCTGCCCGTACCCGACGCCGAGAGCGACAAGTACCGGCGCGGGGTCGTCGGCGTGGCCGCCGGCTCGGAGCGGTACCCGGGCGCGGCCGTGCTCGCCGTCGCCGGGGCGCTGCGGGGCGGCGCCGGAGCCGTGCGGTACGCGGGTCCCGGGGCCGACGCGGTGATCGCCCGTTTCCCGGAGACGCTGGTGCACCCCGGGCCGCCGTCGAAGGCCGGGCGCGTCCAGGCATGGGTGGTCGGGCCCGGGCTCGGGGACGGCGCGCAGGCGGCCACCGCGGTGTCCGACGTGCTGGCCGCCGAGGTCCCCGTGCTGGTCGACGCGGACGGTTTGCGGCTGATGGACGCCGGGGCCGTGCGGGAGCGGACCGCCGCCACCGTCCTCACCCCGCACGCCGGTGAGGCCGCCGCGCTGCTCGGCGTGGAGCGCGAGGAGGTGGAGGCGGGACGGCTCGCCGCCGTACGGGAGCTGGCCTCGCGCTACCGCGCCACGGTGCTGCTGAAGGGCTCGACGACCCTCGTCGCGGAGCCCGGGGACACGCCCGTGCGGGTCAATCCGACCGGGACGTCCTGGCTGGCCACGGCCGGCAGCGGCGATGTGCTCTCCGGGCTGACCGGTTCGCTGCTGGCCGCGGGCCTCGCCCCGCGCGACGCCGCGTCGGTGGGCGCCTATCTGCACGGGCTCGCGGCCCGCCGGACCTCCGACGGGGCGCCGGTCACCGCACAGGACGTCGCGGACGCGGTACCGGCCGCGTGGCGGGACGTGCGGGCCTGATCCAGGCTTGGAAACACAGGAACGGAAGGTGACCGGTCGTGGGCAGCGGCAGCGGTATCCGCGTACGCAGGGTCTACGACCCGCCGGAGGAGGACGACGGCACCCGTGTGCTCGTCGACCGGCTCTGGCCACGGGGGATCTCCAAGGAGCACGCGGCGGTGGACCTGTGGGCCAAGGACGCGACACCTTCGAAGGAACTCCGCGGCTGGTACCACGAGGCCCCCGACGCCCGGTACGACGAGTTCGTGGACCGCTACCGCACCGAGCTCGGCGACCCCGCGCACACCGAGGCCGTCCAGCAGCTGCTCGCGCTGCTGCGCCGGGGCGGCGCCGTCACCCTCGTCACGGCGGTGAAGGACGTCCCGGCCAGCCATGTCCCGGTCCTCGTCGAGCATCTGGAGCACGCGCTGGACCACCGCTGACCGCCTCACCGGGCACAGAGGGTCGAGGGCACAGGCGTACGGCTCTGAGACACTGGGCGCGATGAACGAGACAGCGACCCTGAGAGCCCGTGCCGAGATCGACCTCGCCGCGTTGCGCGCCAATGTGCGGGAACTGCGCGCGCGGGCGTCCGGGGCGCAGCTCATGGCCGTGGTGAAGTCCGACGCGTACGGGCACGGGGCGCTGCCCTGCGCCAGGGCGGCGCTGGAGGCCGGCGCGGCGTGGCTGGGCACCGCCACCCCGCAGGAGGCGCTCGCGCTGCGCGCGGCCGGGATCGGCGGCCGGGTGATGTGCTGGCTGTGGACGCCCGGCGGCCCCTGGCGCGATGCGGTCGAGGCCGACATCGATGTCTCGGTGAGCGGGATGTGGGCACTCGACGAGGTCGTCGCCGCCGCCACGGAGGCCGGGGTTCCGGCCCGGGTCCAGCTCAAGGCCGACACGGGCCTGGGACGCAACGGCTGCCAGCCCGCCGACTGGCCGGCACTCGTCTGTGCCGCGCGTGCCGCTGAGGAAGCGGGCATCCTGCGCGTCACCGGCCTCTGGTCGCACTTCGCCTGCGCCGACGAGCCCGGCCACCCGTCGATCGCCGCCCAGCTGGACGTCTTCCGCGACATGGTGGCGTACGCCGAGAAGGAGGGCGTCCGGCCGGAGGTGCGGCACATCGCGAACTCCCCGGCGACGCTGACGGTGCCGGAGTCCCACTTCGATCTCGTGCGCACCGGTATCGCGATGTACGGCATCTCGCCCAGCCCCGAGCTGGGCACCCCGGCCGACTTCGGACTGCGGCCCGTCATGACGCTCGCCGCCTCCGTCGCGCTGGTCAAGCAGGTGCCTCCGGGCCACGGCATCAGCTACGGGCACCACTACACGACCTCCGCCGAGACGACGCTCGCCCTGGTGCCGGTCGGCTACGCGGACGGCATCCCGCGCCACGCCTCCGGCCGGGGCCCCGTCCTCGTCGGAGGCGCCGTACGCAGGATCGCGGGCCGGGTGGCGATGGACCAGTTCGTGGTCGACCTCGGGGGCGACGTCCTCGACGCGGGCGCGGAAGCGGTGCTGTTCGGCCCGGGCGACCGGGGCGAGCCGAGCGCCGAGGACTGGGCGCGGGCGGCGGACACGATCGCGTACGAGATCGTCACACGCATCGGCTCACGCGTCCCCCGCGTCCATCTCCACGAGGACGCGGGCCGGGACTGACACCCCGGCCCGGCGGACCCGACCACATCGACGACGAAGGAGCACGGCACGGTGAGCGAGACCAGCGCCGAGGACGTGGTGGCGACGGCGGCCGTCGCAGCGGCCGGCTGGCGCCGGGCGGGCGTCGCCGGGGCGGCGATAGGCGTCATCGCCGCGGGAGCGGCCGCGGGTGTCGCCGTCGAGCGGCTCACCGTGGGCCGGGGCATGCGCAAGAAGGCCCGCCTCGCACTGGACGCCTCCGGTCCGTACGGCTCGCTGCGCGGGCAGCCCGGCCGGGCGGTCGCGGACGACGGCACCGAGCTGTACTACGAGGTGGACGAGACCGAGCCGGACGGGGTGACGGGCCGCGCGGGCGCGGGCGCCGGGCCGGGCGCCCCCGCGGGCTCCGGTCCGCGCCGGCGCAGGCTCTTCGGCAGCAAGGACCCCGCGCCCCTGACCGTCGTCTTCAGCCACGGCTACTGCCTCGGCCAGGACTCCTGGCACTTCCAGCGGGCGGCGCTGCGCGGCCTGGTCCGCGCGGTCTACTGGGACCAGCGCAGCCACGGCCGGTCCGAGCGGGGCAGGGCGCAGGGCGAGGGCGTGGCGGTCGGCATCGACCAGCTCGGCCGCGATCTCAGGGCGGTCATCGACGCGGCGGCTCCGGAGGGCCCGCTGGTGCTGGTGGGGCACTCCATGGGCGGCATGACGATGATGGCGCTGGCCGACCGCTGTCCGGAGCTGATCCGCGACCGGGTGGCCGCGGTCGCCTTCGTGGGGACGTCGAGCGGCAAGCTCGGCGAGGTGAACTTCGGGCTGCCGGTGGCGGGCGTGAACGCGGTGCGCCGGGTGCTGCCCGGGGTCCTGAAGGCGCTCGGCTCGCAGGCGGAGCTGGTGGAGCGCGGACGGCGGGCGACCGCCGACCTGTTCGCGGGGCTGATCAAGCGGTATTCGTTCGGGTCGCGGGACGTGGACCCGGCGGTCGCGCGGTTCGCGGAGCGGCTCATCGAGTCCACCCCGATCGACGTGGTCGCCGAGTTCTACCCGGCCTTCACGGAGCACGACAAGAGCGAGGCCCTGCCCGCCTTCCGGGGGCTTCCCGTGCTGATCCTGGCCGGTGACAAGGACCTCGTGACGCCGAGCTCGCACAGCGAGGCCATCGCGGACGAGCTTCCGGACGCGGAGCTGGTCATCGTGCCGGACGCCGGTCACCTGGTGATGCTGGAGCACCCCGAGACGGTGACCGACCGGCTCGCGGACCTGCTGGTGCGGATCGGAGCCGTTCCGGCGGAGGAGGTCTGATCCTCTACCGTTGGTCTCCATGGAAGCAGCGCACAACGGCCCCCTGGCCGGCACCGCCGAACCGGGCACCGTCACCCTGGACGTCGCCGTCGAGTCCCCCGAAGAGATGAAGGAGCTGGGCCGCCGGATCGCCGGTGTGCTGGCCCCCGGCGACCTGGTGATGCTCAGCGGCGAGCTCGGCGCGGGCAAGACCACCCTGACCCGCGGCCTCGGCGAGGGCCTCGGGGTACGCGGCGCCGTCACCTCGCCGACCTTCGTGATCGCCCGGGTCCATCCGCCGCTGGGCGAGGGCCCCGCCCTCGTCCATGTCGACGCGTACCGCCTGGGCGGCGGTCTCGACGAGATGGAGGACCTGGACCTGGACGTGTCGCTGCCGGAGTCGGTGATCGTCGTGGAGTGGGGCGACGGCAAGGTCGAGGAACTGTCCGAGGACCGGCTGCGGGTGGTGATCGACCGCGCGGTCGGTGACACGGACGACGAGCGGCGCGCGGTGACCCTGACGGGCATCGGCGCGCGCTGGGCGGGGCTGGACGCGGAGCTGGCGGCGCTGCGGAATCGCTGAGGCGGCGAGGCCGGCCGGGTCCCTGCCTCACGGTGCTTGTTTTCCGACGCTTTCCGACAGGGCGTCGGTAAAATGTTGCGCCGAGGACGCCCGTCGTGGTCACATGGGATACAGGGACTGGTTAGGTCTACCTAACCACGCCTCTCACCGAAGCCCGAGGAGGCATCCATGCCGGGACCCGAGCGTGAAGTGCAGCCACAGCCGCCGCAGGATGAGTCACCTGCGGTGTCCGCCGTGTCGATGAAGGACCTGCTGGCCTCCTGCGCCGCCGCGACGGCGGTGTCGACGCCGCCCCGCGAGGAGCACGCCGACGAGGACGAAGCCGAGGACCTGGGGCGCGACGCCGCCTGAGGCCCTCAGGGGACGACGACGACCTTCACACCGACCGTGGCGAAGGTCCACAGCGCGTTGCCGTCGGCCCGCTTCATCCGCACACCGCCGGTCTTCATCGTGGGGTCGGGGCTCTCCATCGAGTTGTCCTGCGCGGCGCTGAAGCCCACGGAGACGTCGTCGACGTTCGCGAAACGCACCACGTGCTCGATCGGCACGCCGTCCGAGCCCTTGATGCTGCCGGAGCGCGAGGTCACCGCGTAGACGCCGGGGAGCGGGCTCACGGAGCTCGGCATGACGGTGAACGTCCGGAGGGCCTTCTCCTTGTCGTCCACGATCCACACCCTGCGGTCCTTCAGCGCGTACACGACGCGGGTCCCCGTGTCGGAGTCCGCGGGGACCGTGAGCGGGTCCTTCGTCGGCTTGGGCTTCGCCGAGGGGGCGGCCGTCGTCGCGGACGGCTTGTCCGAGGGCGCGGCGACCGAGTCGGGTGCGTTGGCCGACGCCTGGTAGGCGAGGAAACAGACCGCGGCCAACGCCGCGGCGGTGAGCCCGGCCACGATTCCCGAGCTGCCCCTTGCCACCGTGAGGTCCCCTTTCACATGCCGTCCGTCGCATGTCGTACAAGCATTTACGTCGTACACGCGTATACCCGGCGACGGTACCAGCAGCGGCAGGGCGGACCGGGACGTCGTACGGCTGCCGTGACCGGGTCGGCGGAGCCGTAGGCTGTTTGTGTGCTGCTGCTCGCCATGGATACCGCAACCCCCGCCGTCACCGTCGCCCTCCACGACGGGGCCTCCGTCGTGGCCGCGACAGGTCAGGTCGATGCCCGGAGGCACGGGGAGCTGCTGCTGCCCGCCGTCGACCGGGTCCTCGCCGAGGCCGGGGTGAAGCTCGACGCCGTGACCGACGTGGCGGTCGGCGTCGGACCCGGCCCCTACACGGGGCTGCGCGTCGGCCTCGTCACCGCCGCCACCTTCGGCTCCGCCCTCTCCGTGCCGGTGCACGGACTCTGCACGCTGGACGCGCTCGCGTACGCCGCCGGCCTGGACGGCCTCGAAGGCCCGTTCGCCGTGGCGACCGACGCGCGCCGCAAGGAGGTCTACTGGGCGCGGTACGAGGACTCCCTCACCCGGGAGGGCGAGCCCGCCGTCGACCGGCCCGCCGAGATCGCGGACCGGCTCGCCGGACTGCCCGTCGTCGGCGCGGGCGCGCTGCTCTACCCCGACGCGTTCCCCGACGCCCGCGGCCCGGAACACGTCTCCGCCGCCGCGCTCGCCGCCCTGGCCGCCGAGCGGCTGGCCTCCGGCGCCGCGCTGCTGCCGCCGCAGCCGCTCTATCTGCGCAGGCCCGACGCCCAGGTGCCGAAGAACTACAAGGTGGTCACCCCCAAGTGACCACCGCGACCGCTGTGCTGCGCGAGATGCGCTGGTGGGACATCGAGCCGGTGCTTGAGCTGGAACACGAGCTGTTCCCCGACGACGCCTGGTCCGCCGGGATGTTCTGGTCCGAGCTGGCCCGCGCGCGCGGCCCCCGGGCCACCCACCGCTACGTCGTCGCCGAGGACCCCGTCGACGGCCGGATCGTCGGCTACGCGGGCCTCGCCTCGGCCGGCGACCTCGCCGACGTCCAGACGATCGCGGTCAGCCGCGGCCAGTGGGGCGGCGGCCTCGGCTCGGAACTCCTCACCGACCTGCTCCGGCACGCCACGGCCTTCGAGTGCACCGCCGTGCTCCTGGAGGTCCGTGTCGACAACACCCGCGCGCAGAAACTCTACGAACGCTTCGGCTTCGAACCCATCGGCTTCCGCCGTGGCTACTACCAGCCGGGGAACATCGACGCACTCGTCATGCGCCTGACCGTACAAGGAACAGAGACAGACTGATGGCTGACGAACCGCTCGTACTCGGTATCGAGACCTCCTGCGACGAGACCGGCGTCGGCATCGTGCGCGGCACGACGCTCCTCGCCGACGCCGTCGCCTCCAGCGTCGACACGCACGCCCGCTTCGGCGGTGTCGTCCCGGAGATCGCCTCCCGCGCCCACCTGGAATCGATGGTCCCCACCATCGAACGCGCCCTGAAGGACGCCGGGATCAGCGCCCGTGACCTCGACGGCATCGCCGTCACGGCAGGCCCCGGGCTCGCCGGGGCGCTACTCGTCGGCGTGTCGGCCGCCAAGGCGTACGCGTACGCGCTGAACAAGCCGCTCTACGGGGTGAACCACCTGGCCTCCCACATCTGCGTCGACCAGCTGGAACACGGCCCGCTGCCCGAGCCGACGATGGCGCTGCTGGTGAGCGGCGGGCACTCCTCGCTGCTGCTGGCCCCGGACATCACGAGCGACGTACGGCCGCTGGGCGCGACCATCGACGACGCGGCGGGCGAGGCGTTCGACAAGATCGCCCGGGTGCTCGACCTCGGCTTCCCCGGCGGCCCGGTCATCGACCGGCTGGCCAGGGAGGGCGACCCGAAGGCGATCGCGTTCCCCCGCGGACTGACCGGCTCGCGCGATCCCGCGTACGACTTCTCCTTCTCCGGGCTCAAGACGTCCGTGGCGCGCTGGATCGAGGCGAAGCGCGCGGCCGGCGAGGACGTGCCCGTACGGGATGTCGCGGCGTCCTTCCAGGAGGCCGTCGTGGACGTCCTCACCCGCAAGGCCGTCCGGGCGTGCAAGGACGAGGGCGTCGACCACCTGATGATCGGCGGCGGTGTGGCGGCCAACTCGCGGCTTCGGGCACTCGCCGAGGAGCGGTGCGAGAAGGCGGGCATCCGTCTGCGGGTCCCCAGGCCGGGGCTCTGCACGGACAACGGCGCCATGGTCGCCGCGCTGGGCGCGGAGATGGTCGCGCGCAACCGCCCGGTGTCGGACCTGGACCTCTCGGCGGACTCCTCGCTGCCGGTCACGGAGACCCATGTACCGGGTGTCCACGGACACGGACACGGACACAGCCACAGCCACAGCCACGACCATGTGCACGAGGTCAGCAAGGACAACCTCTACTCATGACCGTCGCCTTGATGTGGGAGGCCCGCGCCGCCGAGGGCCGCGGCGCGGAGCTGCTGGAGTGGGCCCGGACCCGGGCGGCCGGGCTGGCCCGGCCGCCGCTGCGCAGCGAGCTCCTGCGGGCCCCGCAGGACCGGGTCCTGGTGCTGACGTGGTGGGACGCGGGATACGGCGACGAACTGCCCGAACTGCCCGAGCCGGAGGCCGGGCTGATCAGCCGCCCGGTGCACCGGTGGCGGTTCGAATCCCTGGGTCCGGCGGCCGGCTGACGGCCGCCCGCACGGCGCGTGTTCCGATGAGTTCCCGGCGCGGAGCCGGTCTACCTTGCACAGCGAACGACGACGTTCCTCGTGCGAGGAGAGAGACCATGCAGAAGATCAGGCCCTGTCTGTGGTTCGACAACCAGGCCCAGGAAGCGGCGGAGTTCTACGTCTCGGTGTTCGGCGGGGACTCCCGCATCGAGGACGTCACCTACTGGAACGAGGGTTCCCCGCAGGCGGGCTCGGTGCTGACCGTCGGCTTCGTGCTCGCCGGCCAGGAGTACCTCGGCCTCAACGGCGGCCCCGAGTTCACCTTCAGCGAGGCCGTCTCGCTCAGCGTGGACTGTGCCGACCAGGACGAGGTCGACACCCTGTGGACGAAGCTCACCGAGGGCGGTGAGGAGAGCATGTGCGGGTGGCTGAAGGACAGGTACGGCCTGTCCTGGCAGATCGTCCCGCGCGCGCTGCCCGAGCTGCTCGCCGATCCCGACCGGGCCAAGGCGGACCGCGTGATGAAGGCGATGACGGGCATGCGGAAGCTGGACGTCCAGGCCCTGCGGGACGCCTGAGGAGCGCGGCGCCGCACGCCGTGCGCGGGCGGGGGATCGGGCGCACCCTGGAAGCAGGATCCCCGGGAGGTGACCGACATGATGGAGACCACGGTCGGCTGGCACATCGAGCTGGAATTCGAGGAGGACACCCACCGGACCCGTGCGGCCGCGATGGTGCGGCTGGGCGACGGGACCGAGGTGCGGGCCCACGGGTACGCCAGCCGCCACCCCTCCGACGCGGAGCAGCCGAGGGTCGGCGAGGAGATCGCCGGCGCCCGTGCCCTCAACGAACTGGCGATGAAGCTGCTCACCAAGGCGCACGACGAGATCGACGAGGCGTCCGGCCGCACGTCGTACCCGCTGACCTGACCCGGACCGGACCCAGTGCCTGTCCCGCCCTCCTCGGCCGGGGTGCGCGCTCGGTAACCTCTGGGCCATGCCCAGTCGTTCACCGCTTCCGCCGCCTCCTCCGCCCGTGGAGATACGTACGTGGCCCGACCGCGACGCCCTGCTGAGAGACCGGGCGGTCGTCCTCGGCGAACTGGTGACGATGTTCATCGGACCGGGGCGGCTCGGAATCCTGTGGATGTGGGCGGGGATCGCCGCGCTCGGCTGGTCCCTGGCGGGTGCGGCGTTCCTCATGTTCGAGGACGCCTACGACACCCTCGGCGTGATTCCGGGGGTCATCTGCCTCGCCGTCGGCGCCGCCGTGCTGGTCCCGGCCGTCGTCCTCATGGCCGTGAACGTGACCAGGGACCTGCGGGTCCACCGCCTGCTCACACAGTGGGGCGCGCTGGACCGCGACCCGGAGGGGGACAGGCTCCTGCGCCGGCCCCGGGCGAGCCTCGCCTGGCTGCTGATGTCGTTCACGCTCTGCGCGGCGGGGCTGTTCGGCTGTGTGGCCGTCCCGGCGACCGCCAGGGCCGGCGAGGAGACGTACGGCCTGGTGGCCTGGCTGATGGGGCTCGGGTTCCTCGCCTGGGTGACGGGACTGGCCGGCCTCGTGAAGGCGTTCGCCCACCGTCGCTGGGTGCTGCGGATGCCGGCTGAACCGCCGCTGGTCAGGGCCGGCTGACCGGCTGCCCGACCAGCATCGTCGGCGCCCCGGCCACCCGCGTCAGGAAGACGGTGGCCGCGTGCGGCCCGTGGAGCTTCATCTTCCGGCGCAGCTCCTCCGGTTCGACGGCCGAGCCGCGCTTCTTCACGGTCAGCACGCCCACCTGGCGCTCCCTGAGCAGGGCTTTCAGCTTCTTCATGTTGAAGGGCAGCTGATCGGTGATCTCGTACGCGGCCGTGGCGTCGGACTCGTACGGCAGGTCGCTCGTGACGTACGCGATCGTCTCGTCGATCAGCCTGCCCTCGCACCGTTCCACGATGTCGGCCACCAGATGGGCGCGGATGACGGCCCCGTCCGGCTCGTACAGATAGCGGCCGACGGGACCGACCGGCGGGGCGGGGAGCGGGCCGTGGGAGGCGAGGGTCGTGCGGGACGGGAGCAGCGTGGCCCGGAAGGTGCCGGGTGCGAAGCCCTCGCCGAACCAGAGCACGGCCTCCTTCACATCGCCGCCGTCCGAGATCCACTCGGCCTCGGCGGCCGGTTCGATCGCCTCGTGAGGGACGCCGGGGGCGATCTTCAGCGCGGCGCGGGGGGCCTTCAGCGCGGCCCCGGTCGCCCAGGAGAGCGGCGGTGAATAGGCCTCCGGGTCGAAGATCCTGCCGCGCCCGCCGCGCCTGGCGGGGTCGACGAAGACCGCGTCGTAGGGGGAGGTGTCGACGTCCGTGACATCGGCGCACCGCACCTCGACGAGGTCCTGGAGGCCGAGCGCCTCGGCGTTGGCACGGGCGACCTCGGCGGTGAGCGGGTCCCGGTCCACCGCCAGGACCGGGATGCCCGCCCTGGCCAGGGCGATCGCGTCCCCGCCGATGCCGCAGCAGAGGTCGGCCACGCTCCGTACGCCGAGCTCCGCGAACCGCCCGGCCCGGTAGCCGGCTACCGAGGTGCGGGTCGCCTGCTCCACGCCGTCGGGGGTGAAGAACATGCGGTACGCGTCGGCCGGCCCGAACTTCGCCACCGCGCGCTGACGCAGCCGCGCCTGCCCGAGCGCCGCCGACACGAGGGCGGCGGGGTGTGTGCGGCGCAGCCGTGTCGCCGTCGCCAGCTCCCGGGCGGGGTCGTGGTCGCGCAGCTCGTCCAGGAGGGCCGTGCCCTCGGGGGTGCGGAGGGCGGCGAAGGCGGCGAGCGGGCCGGCGGGGTCGGCCTGACCGGCGGGGGGAAGGGCGTTCACCCGTCCATTGTGAGCCAGCCGGGGGACCCGGCGGGTCCCCCGGAGGTGTCGGCGGAGGCGGCCGGTGGCCCGGTGGCAGGATGCGGCGCCATGCAGCTAGTACGACAAAACGACAAGAAGGTCCCCAAGCGGCACAGACCGGTCTGCGCGGTCCTGGTCGCCCTGCTGGTCGGTGCCGCCGCCTCCGGGTGCGGCGACGGGGCGGACGAAGGTGCGGCCGGGCGGCAGGAGCCGGTGGCCGGGCAGCCGGGAGCCGCCGCCGCGCAGGCGGGCCCCGCCGCGGCCGAGGCGAAGGCGAAGGCCGAGGCCGAGCGGCTGAAGCGGTCGGTCGCCGCCCGTACCGCCGTCGCGAGGAAGTGGGGCCTGGCCAAGGTCCCGCTCGTCGCGCCGGCGCCGCCGGCCGAGAAGCCGCGCATCACCACCCGTAAGGGCTTCGAGGTCGAGGGCGGGGAGGATCTGCCGCCGGTCTTCACCACCGTGCCGACCGAGGAGCGGGTCGTCTTCCTGACGATGGACGACGGCGCGGAGAAGGACCCCGAACTGCTGCGGATGATGTCGGAGCTGGACATCCCGTACAGCGCCTTCCTCAGCGACTACGAAGTCAGCGACGACTACGGCTACTTCAAGGACATGCAGGCCCGGGGTGTCACCCTCAGCAACCACACGCTCAACCACCGCTATCTCCCGGGGCTCTCCCGGGAGGAGCAGCACCGGGAGATCTGCGGCTCGCAGGACAAGATCGAGAAGCACCTGGGGAAGCGGCCCACCCTCTTCCGCCCGCCGTACGGCAACTACAACGGCGACACCCTGCGCGTCGCCAGGTCCTGCGGCATCAAGGCCGTGCCCCTGTGGGCCGCCGAGGCGTTCCCCGACCACATGGAGTGGCGCGAGTGGGACCAGGACCTGCACCCCGGCGACATCATCCTCACCCACTTCCGGGGCCGTGAGGACTGGAACGGCTCCATGGCCGACATGATCCGCAACGTCATGAAGACGGTCACCGACAAGGGATACGCCGTGGCCAAGCTGGAGGACTACGTCTGACGGGCGGTCGTCCGCCGTACGGAACCCTGTGAAGATCTCCCGCGTTGTCCGGGCGTACGCCGGTCCGACGGCGCCACGCGAGGGTGGTGAATTGGCACTCCGCTTGACCGAGTGCTAATCGCGGCCATAGTGTCAGTGCTGGCACTCCCCGATGGAGAGTGCCAGCACAACCGCGCGACAGGGCAGGTCCGGCACCCGCGACGACGGATCGGTCTGGTCGCCACCCCACAGACTGTTAAACCCCGTGAGATCTCCGAAGGGGGAGACCGGATCGTGTCGACCACCAGCTCCAAGGTTGCGATCAAGCCGCTCGAGGACCGCATTGTGGTCCAGCCGCTCGACGCCGAGCAGACCACGGCTTCCGGCCTGGTTATTCCCGACACCGCCAAGGAGAAGCCCCAGGAGGGCGTCGTCCTGGCCGTGGGCCCGGGCCGCTTCGAGAACGGCGAGCGCCTTCCGCTCGACGTCAAGACCGGCGATGTCGTTCTGTACAGCAAGTACGGCGGCACCGAGGTGAAGTACAACGGCGAGGAGTACCTCGTCCTCTCGGCGCGCGACGTTCTCGCGATCGTCGAGAAGTAATTCACCTAACGTTTGCTTCTGTTCTGCGCCCCTGGCCCCCTGCGAGAAACTAGCCGGGCGGCGAGGGGCGCAGTTCGTTTGAGAGGACAGCTCAGCCCATGGCGAAGATTCTGAAGTTCGACGAGGACGCCCGTCGCGCCCTTGAGCGCGGCGTCAACAAGCTTGCCGACACGGTGAAGGTGACGATCGGTCCGAAGGGCCGCAACGTCGTCATCGACAAGAAGTTCGGCGCCCCCACCATCACCAACGACGGTGTCACCATCGCGCGCGAGGTCGAGCTCGACGACCCGTACGAGAACCTCGGTGCCCAGCTGGTGAAGGAGGTGGCGACCAAGACCAACGACGTAGCGGGTGACGGCACCACCACCGCCACCGTGCTCGCCCAGGCCCTCGTCCGCGAAGGCCTCCGCAACGTCGCCGCGGGCGCGTCCCCGGCCGCCCTGAAGAAGGGCATCGACGCCGCCGTGAAGGCCGTGTCCGAGGACCTCCTCGCGACCGCCCGCCCGATCGACGACAAGGCCGACATCGCCGCCGTGGCCGCGCTCTCCGCGCAGGACCCGCAGGTCGGCGAGCTCATCGCGGACGCGATGGACAAGGTCGGCAAGGACGGTGTCATCACCGTCGAGGAGTCCAACACCTTCGGTCTGGACCTCGAGTTCACCGAGGGCATGGCCTTCGACAAGGGCTACCTGTCCCCGTACATGGTGACCGACCAGGAGCGTATGGAGGCCGTCCTCGACGACCCGTACATCCTGATCCACCAGGGCAAGATCGGCTCCATCCAGGAGCTGCTCCCGCTGCTGGAGAAGGTCATCCAGGCCGGCGCCTCCAAGCCGCTCCTGATCATCGCCGAGGACGTCGAGGGCGAGGCGCTCTCCACCCTCGTCGTCAACAAGATCCGTGGCACCTTCAACGCCGTCGCGGTGAAGGCCCCGGGCTTCGGTGACCGCCGCAAGGCCATGCTCGGCGACATCGCCACCCTCACCGGTGCGACCGTCATCGCCGAGGAGGTCGGCCTCAAGCTCGACCAGGCCGGTCTGGACGTGCTGGGCACCGCCCGCCGCGTCACCGTCTCCAAGGACGACACGACCATCGTCGACGGCGGGGGCAACTCCGACGACGTCAAGGGCCGCGTCAACCAGATCAAGGCCGAGATCGAGTCCACGGACTCCGACTGGGACCGCGAGAAGCTCCAGGAGCGCCTCGCGAAGCTGGCCGGCGGCGTGTGCGTGATCCGCGTCGGTGCGGCCACCGAGGTGGAGCTCAAGGAGAAGAAGCACCGCCTGGAGGACGCCATCTCCGCGACCCGCGCCGCGGTCGAGGAGGGCATCGTCTCCGGTGGTGGCTCCGCTCTGGTCCACGCCGTCAAGGTCCTCGAGGGCAACCTCGGCAAGACCGGCGACGAGGCCACGGGTGTCGCGGTCGTGCGCCGCGCCGCCGTCGAGCCGCTCCGCTGGATCGCGGAGAACGCGGGCCTCGAGGGCTACGTCATCACCTCGAAGGTCTCCGAGCTCGACAAGGGTCAGGGCTTCAACGCCGCGACCGGCGAGTACGGCGACCTGGTGAAGGCCGGCGTCATCGACCCGGTCAAGGTCACCCGCTCCGCCCTGGAGAACGCCGCGTCCATCGCGTCGCTGCTGCTCACGACCGAGACCCTGGTCGTCGAGAAGCCGGCCGAGGAAGAGGCCGACGCCGGTCACGGCGGCCACGGCCACAGCCACTAGTACGGCTCCGCGGGACAGCGAGGCCCGGTACCCCCGTCGCGGGGGCACCGGGCCTCGGTGCGTTCTCCGTGCTCGCCTACTGAGGTCCGTAACTCCGGCCCGCGCGGGAGGTGACCCCGCCGAGGAGACTGCGGGGCGTCAGCTTCACCAGACCCATCAGCGCCTTGTAGCGCGGGTCCGGGACCGACACCGACCTGCCCCGGGCCAGGTCCTCCAGGGCCGCGGCCACCAGCTTGTCCGCGTCGAGCCACATCCAGTCCGGGATGTTGCCCGTCCCCATCCCGGCACGCTCGTGGAACTCGGTCCGTACGAAGCCCGGGCACAGCGCCATCAGCCGCACCCCCGAACCCGCGAGGTCCTTCGCCGCGCCCTGGGTGAACTGGACGACCCAGGCTTTCGACGCCCCGTACGTCCCGCGCGGCAGGAACGCCGCGACGGAGGCCACGTTGACCACCCCGCCGCGACCGCGCTCCCGCATCGAGCCGGCGGCGGCCGAGGTCAGCCGCAGCACCGCCTCGCAGTGGACCTTCAGCATCGTCAGCTCGTCGGCCACCGGGACATCCAGATAGCGGCCCTTGTTGCCGAAGCCCGCGTTGTTGACCAGCAGGTCGACAGGGCTCACACGGTCCGTCAGCCGTGCCGCGACCGCCTCGATCCCGCTGTCCGTGGACAGATCGGCGGTCAGCACCTCGGCCTCGATGCCGTGCCTGTCATGGAGCTCCGTGGCCTGGGCCCGCAGCCGTTCCGTGTCGCGGGCCACCAGCACCAGATTGTGCCCGTCACCCGCGAGCCGCCGCGCGAAGGCGGCCCCGATCCCCGCCGTCGCGCCCGTAATCAGTGCAGTCGTCATAGGCGGCACGTTAGCCGCCCCCCGCCCGGGCGGTGGACCCGGCTTCTTCCAGGTGAAGCCACCCCCTACCCCGGTAGCACCCCATGTCGGCCCCCGGGTATGACGCCCGGCGCGGTGTCGTCCTCGTACGTTCCACCCGTCGGTACGGAGAACATCACGAAAGGGCGGAACATGAGGCTACGCAGCGGCAAACGGCAGAAGGCGGACGACCGGCCGGAGGCCCCGGCCGCCACACCCGGTCTCGCCGTCGAACTGCGCGGTGTCCGCAGGCGTTACGGCCGCGGCCCCGGCACCGTGCACGCGCTCGCGGGCGTCGACCTCGCCCTTCCGCGCGGCACGTTCACCGCCGTCATGGGCCCGTCCGGGTCAGGGAAGTCCACCTTCCTGCAATGCGCCGCCGGGCTCGACCAGCCGTCGGACGGATCCGTGTACCTCGGTGGCACCGAGATCACCGGTATGAGCGAGAACCGGCTCACCGAACTCCGCCGCAGCCGCCTCGGCTTCGTCTTCCAGGCGTTCAACCTGCTGCCGTCGCTGACCGTGGAGCAGAACGTCCTGCTGCCCCTGCGCCTCGCCGGGCAGCGCCAGGACCGCCGCCGGGCGGCCGAGGTGCTCGCGCGGGTCGGGCTCGCCGACAAGGCGCGGCGCCGGCCCGGCGAGCTCTCCGGCGGCCAGCAGCAGCGCGTGGCCGTCGCCCGCGCCCTGGTCACGGGGCCTGACGTGATCTTCGCCGACGAGCCGACCGGAGCCCTCGACACCGGCACCGCCGCCGAGGTACTCGGCCTGCTCCGGCACGCGGTGGACACTCCCACCGGCTCCGGGCCCCACGCGGGCGGGGGGTACGCCCATGGCGCCACCGTCGTCATGGTCACCCACGACCCGGCCGCGGCCGCGTGGGCCGACCAGGTGCTGTTCCTCGCCGACGGCACCTTCGCCGGCGGCCTGGAGCGCGGTTCGGCGGAGCAGATCGCCGCGCGGATGGCGGCGCTGACCGCCCGCACGGGCGCGATGGCGGGGGCCGCCGCATGAGGCGCCCCACCGGACTCGCCCGCGCGGCCGTCCGCTTCAGGCCCGCGTCGTTCGCGGGCACGTTCGTCGCGCTGATGATGGCGGCGCTGATCGTCTCGGCCTGCGGAACCCTGCTGGAGACAGGCATCCGCGCCTCGGTGCCCGCGCAGCGGTACGCGAAGGCACCGGTCGTCGCGGCGGCCGACCAGTCCGCCCGGGTCGTCTCCGACACCGTCGACGGCCCCGAGGAATCCGCCTACCCGCTGCCGGACAAGGCGCGCGTCGACGTGGGCCTCGTGGCGAAGGCGGCCCGGGCGCCGGGCGCCGGGGCCGCGGTGCCGGACTCCACCTTCCCGGTGCGGCAGGACGGCGCGGCGCTCACCGGCCACGGCTGGGGATCGCACGCCTTCACCGGTGCCGCGCTGTCCGCCGGCACAGCGCCCCGAGCGGGCGAGGTCGTGCTCGGCGACGCCGCCGCCCGGGGCGCGAAGACCGGTGTGGGCGGCACCGTCACGCTCGAAACAGCCGCGGGCCGCGCGGACTTCCGGGTCTCCGGACTGGCCGGGCCCGGGACCGCCGGCGACACCACGGCCGCTGCCTATTTCGCCGACGCCGAGGCACCCACGCTGGCCGGGCACCCCGGCAAGGTCGACGCCATCGCCGTACTGGCCGAGGACGGCGCCTCCCCCGCCGACGAATCGGCCCTCGCCGCCGCCGTCGAAGAGGCCCTCGCCGGCTCCGGCGCGCAGGTGCTCACCGGAGACGCCCGAGGCGGCGTAGAGGACCGGGGACTGGCGTACGCCAAGGACACGCTCACCGGACTCGGCGGCTCCTTCGGCGGGATCGCCACACTGGTCGCCGTCTTCACCGCCGCTGGAACCGTCGCGCTCTCCGTCGGCCAGCGCACCCGCGAGTTCGCACTGCTGCGCGCGGTCGGCGCCACCCCGCGGCAGATCCGCCGCGCGGTCGCCGCGGAGGCGCTCCTCGTCGCGCCGCTCGCCGGTCTTGCCGGCTGTCTGCCGGGGATCGGGCTCGCGCACTGGTGGTTCGGGCAGCTGAAGGACCGCGGGGTCATCCCGGACCCGGTCGAACTCCACGTCTCGTGGGTCCCGCTGGTCGTCGCCGTCGGGGCCGGGTTGCTCACGGCGCTCGGCGCCGGCTGGGCGGCCGGGCGCAGGCCCGCCAGGATCAGACCGGGACAGGCACTCGCCGAAGCCTCGGTGGAACGGCTGCGGCCGGGCGTCGTCCGGACCCTCCTCGGGCTGGCCGCCCTCGGCGGTGGCGCGGTACTCGCCGGCGTCGCGTCCTCCTCCGCCGGTGACGACGCGGCAGGTGCCTCCCTCGGCGTCATCATGCTCTTCATGCTCGCCTTCGCCCTGCTCGGCCCGCTGGTGGCCCGGCTGTGCGCGGCGCTCTTCGGCCTGCTGGTGCGCGGCGGCGGGGCCGCGGCGACACTGGCCGCCGCCAACTCCCGCACCAACTCCCGGCGGCTGGCCTCCGCGATCACCCCGATCGTGCTGGCCATGGCCTTCGCCTCGACGCTCGTCTTCATGCACACGAGCGAGAGCAAGGTCGCCTCCGATCAGCTCCGCGCCGGCATCACGGCGGACCACGTCGTCACCGACCCGGCGGGCCTGCCCGCCGACGCCGCCGACCGGGCCGCCCGCGCCCCCGGCGTCGACGCGGCCGTGAGCCTGCTCGACACACAGGTGCTGGTGCCCGTCCGCGCCGTCGGCGAGACGTCGTTGCTCGGGGCGGCGGCCCAGGGCGTCTCGGGCTCCGCCGACCGGCTCGCCCTGGTGCAGGACCTGGACGTGCGCAGCGGCAGCCTGGACCGCGTGGGCGCGGGCCGGATCGCCATCGACAGGACCCTCGCCGCCTCGGCGGGGGTCGAGGTCGGCGACACGCTGCCGCTCTACCTCCCCGACGGCACCGAGGACCGCCCCGAGGTCGTCGCGGTCTACGGCAGGGGCCTGGGCCTCGCGGCGGTGACCATGGACCGCGCGTCCCTGGCCGGTCATGTCACGGCCGGCTTCGACAGCACGCTGCTCGTACACGGCGGGGACGCCGGCTCGCTCGCCGCACTCGGCGAGGTCACCGACGCCTCGGGCTACGCCGTCGAGCAGGACCTGGACCACGCGTACGGCGCCTGGTCGAACTACATGATGGCCGCCGTCCTGGGCGGCTTCGCCGCCGTCGCCGCCGTCAACACCCTGGTGATGACGGTCCTGGACCGCCGCCGCGAACTGTCCACGCTGCGCCTCGTCGGCTCCACCCGCCGGCAGGTGCTGCGCATGCTCCGCTGGGAGAGCCTGCTGGTCTCGGCGACGGGCGTGACCCTGGGCACGGTGATCGCCATGATCACGCTGACGCCGATGATGCGCGGCGTGACGGGCGAGTCCCCGTACGTGCCCCCGCTGCTGTACGCGGCGTTCGCCGCGACCGCCGTGACCCTCGGCCTCGTCGCCGTGACCCTCCCGGCCCGCGCGGCACTGCGCGACCGGGAGGCGGGATCATGACGCGTGACCGGCGCTCCGCTGCGCCACGTACTCCCGTGCCGCGCGCAGGGCCTCCGTGTGCAGCGCGTCACCCGCTTCGAGCAGGCGCGGCAGCAGCTCCCGCTCCGTGGTCGTCGCCCGGAACGCCAGGGCCGTGGTGATCTCGTGGCCGGGTACGTGCACCACCTCGACCGGGTCACCGGAACGGATCGTCCCCGGCTCGATCACCCGGAGGTACGCGCCCGTGGCCCCCTCGCGCGTGAACCGCTTCACCCAGCCCCGCTCGCCCAGGTGACCCGCGAACGTGCGGCACGGGATGCGGCCCGACGTCACCTCCAGGATCACCTCGTCGCCGATCCGCCAGCGCTCCCCGATCCGCGCGTGGCTCACGGTGAGCCCGAGGGTCGTGAGGTTCTCGCCGAACGCGCCGTTGGGCAGGGGGCGGCCGAGCCGCTTCTCCCAGGTGTCGAGCTCCTCGCGGGCGTAGGCGTACACGGCCTGGTCCGACCCGCCGTGGTGCCTGAGGTCGCACACGGCGTCACCGGCCAGGCCGCTGCCGCCGCTGCCCTTGAGGCCGGGGTCGGCGACCCGCACGGGACCGTCGGACGGCTGCTTGCCGATCCCGGTGAGCCCGTCGGCTCCGTCGCTGTGGGGAGAGGGCGTGGGACGGCCGAGATTCACGGTGAGCACCTTCATAACCGGACAGGCTAACGGTGCGGTACTCAAAGTCGCTCGTGATTAATCGCCCGGAGCTGCAAGAGTCGCTTATGGTTGGAGGGTGATCGAAGCCCGTCATCTCCGTGTCCTGCGTGCCGTGGCCACCACCGGTTCCTTCTCCGCCGCCGCACGGGAGCTGGGCTGCACCCAGCCCGCCGTCAGCCAGCAGATGAAGGCCCTGGAGAGCTCGGCGGGTACTCCGCTGCTGATCCGTACGGGACGCGAGATGCGCCTCACCCAGGCGGGTGAGGCGCTGGTGCGGCACGCCTCCGGCATCCTCGCGGGGCTGACCGCCGCCGAGGAGGAGATCGCCGCGATCGCCGGGCTGCGGGCCGGCCGGGTCCGGCTCGTGTCGTTCCCCAGCGGAAGCTCCACCCTGGTCCCCGGTGCCCTCGCCGCGCTGCGCGCCGCGCACCCCGGCACCCGGGTCTCGCTCGTGGAGGCCGAGCCGCCGCGCTCGGTGGAGATGCTGCGCGACGGGGACTGCGACATCGCGCTCGCCTTCCGTTACGGGACGGCCGGCGGCGAGTGGGACGACCTGGTCGTGCGCCCGCTGCTCAGCGACCGGCTGATCGGCCTGGTCCCCGAGGGGCACCGGCTGGCGGACGCCGACGCGGTGGGCATCGGGGAGCTGGCCGACGAGTCGTGGATCGCCGGCTGCCCGCGCTGCCGGCGTCAGCTGGTGGAGGTCTGCGAGGAGTCCGGCTTCACCCCCCGGATCGACTTCGCCACGGATGACTACCCGGCGGTGATCGGCCTCGTCGGGGCGGGTCTCGGGGTCGCCGTCCTGCCCCGGCTGGCCATCGAGTCCGTACGTTCCAAGGGGGCGCGCACCGTGGCGGTGGAGCCCGCCGTGGAGCGGGAGATCGTCGCCCTCACCCTGCCCGACCTCGCGCGGGTGCCCGCCGTGGCAGCGACCCTGGACCAGCTGTCCCTGGCGGCCGCACGCTGAGGGGCGCGGCGCGCGGCACCCGTGGCGCCAGGTGCCGCGACAGGTGTGAGGAAACGTTTCTGCGTTCGATGGGCCGTGCGGAGTGTCAGGTCTGGCCGGCCTCCGGGGCCGGTCCTGAGTGGGCGGAGATCAGACGGTTGCGGGCGCGGCCCATGAGCTCTTCGCGCTCGTCCTCGGTCAGACCGCCCCATACGCCGTAGGGCTCTCGTACCGCGAGCGCGTGCGCCGCGCACTCGGCGCGCACCGGGCAGCGCATGCAGACCTCCTTCGCCGAGGTCTCACGGGCACTCCGGGCTGCTCCGCGTTCCCCTTCGGGGTGGAAGAAGAGCGAACTGTCGACCCCGCGGCAGGCGGCCAGCAGCTGCCAGTCCCACAGGTCCGCATTGGGTCCGGGAAGGCGGGAGAAATCTGCCATTGCGTGTCCCCTCGAAACCTTGCTGGTTCGGAAACGGCTTCCTCGACCGTTGTTGCTCGCCGGTGACCTTGAGTCCCGACGGTACATCTACGGTGTTAGTAGATGTAAATATGACTGATTGCGAATCTAGCCTCAGACGCCAGCAAAAGGGAAGAAAACCCGCTAAATGGGGCAGGTCGAGGAGTGAGAGATCGGTTGACGGGTGAAGAATCCCGTGTCGCTCTCCTCCGTGTGCGAGCCCTCACTTAGAGTGCCGAACCGGATGCTTTGGCCCGTAACTCTTTCGAGTGACCGTCGTTGATGGGGGAGAGGCGGTTGACGGAGAACGAGCTCGGGCAGATGTCCGAGGGGGTCAACCGCACAGGTGACGACTTGTATCAGCCTGGAGGCTCAAGGTGACGCGCATCAGCTGCGGAGGACGGTCATGACATCCGTCCTCGTCTGCGACGACTCCCCGCTTGCCCGAGAAGCGCTCCGCCGCGCGGTTGCGACCGTGCCCGGCGTCGAGCGTGTGACGACGGCGGCCAACGGCGAGGAAGTCCTCCGCCGCTGGGGGGCCGACCGTTCGGATTTGATTCTGATGGACGTACGCATGCCCGGTCTGGGGGGTGTGGAGACGGTCCGGCGGCTGCTCTCGGCCGACCCGGGGGCCAGGATCATCATGCTGACCGTCGCCGAGGACCTGGACGGTGTCGCGCTCGCGGTCGCCGCCGGGGCCCGCGGCTATCTACACAAGGACGCCTCGCGCGCCGAGCTGCGCGCGACGGTGACCCAGGCGCTCGCGGACCCGACGTGGCGGCTCGCCCCGCGCCGGCTGCGGTCCGCCGAGATGGGGGCGGCGCCGACCCTGACCGCACGGGAGATCCAGGTGCTCGAGGGCATGAGCCATGGGCGTTCCAACGCGGAGATCGGGCGTGAGCTGTTCCTCTCCGAGGACACGGTGAAGACGCACGCGCGACGTCTGTTCAAGAAGCTCGGGGCCTCGGACCGTGCGCACGCCGTCGCGCTCGGATTCCGCTGGGGTCTGGTCCGCTGATGCCGCCGCGCGGCCGGTAGCCGTGCGATCCCGTCCGCACGCCGGCGGACGGGGAGGCGGTGGCGGCGGACCTGCGGCCGGGCCCTCCCCACCAGCGCCATGTGACGCTTTCCGGCCGATGCCGCATCCTTGGGGTTGTGGAGTTCCTCGGGGAACATTCGGTCGAGCGGAAGGGGAGGGCGCAGGCCATGACATCCGGCGCACCCGCTCAGAACGCTGGAGCACTCGCTCACGACGCCGACGACACACATACCGGCGCATCCGCTGATAACGCTTCGGTGCACAACTCGGGACGCGATGCATCGGATCGGGCGGCGCCAAGGCACCATGGTCCGATGCGCGAGGACGGGACGACGGTGATCGGTGCTCTGGTGCACCGTGCCGTCGACGGTGACGCGCAGGCCACCCATGACCTGCTGGCCCATGTGCACCCGCTTGCTCTGCGTTACTGCAGGTCACGGCTGAATCGGCTGCCCGGTGATGCCCGTCACTTCGTGGAGGACCTCGCGCAGGAGGTCTGCGTCGCGGTCCTGATGGCGCTGCCGCGGTACAAGGACACCGGCAGGCCCTTCGAGGCGTTCGTCTTCGCCATCGCGGGCCACAAGGTCGCCGACCTCCAGCGCGCCGCGATGCGGCACCCCGGATCGACGGCCGTGCCCTCCGACGAGATGCCGGAACGGCCCGACGACTCGCTCGGCCCCGAGGAGCGGGCGCTGCTCAGCAGCGACGCGGCCTGGGCCAAGAAGCTTCTCGCCAACCTGCCGGAGAACCAGCGCGAGCTGCTGGTCCTCCGGGTCGCGGTCGGACTGACCGCGGAGGAGACCGGGCAGATGCTCGGGATGTCCCCGGGCGCCGTCCGCGTCGCCCAGCACCGCGCGCTGAGCAGACTGCGGGCCCTCGCGGGCCAGTAGAGGCCGGTTCGCCAGGGCCTTCGGGATGTGGAGGAAGCCACAGAACCGTCAGGTGATCTTGCTCGTGGAATGAGACACCCCGTTGGGCCGTTAGCATGGACATCCGCACCGATCAAGGCCATTTGGGGAAGGTGTCATGACTGCAAACGTCGACGGAGTGCCCGAGAAATTCGCGACGCTCGGGCTGACATACGACGACGTGCTGCTGCTGCCGGGCGCATCTGACGTGCTGCCCAACGCGGTCGACACCTCGTCGCTCATCTCGCGGAACGTACGCGTGAACATCCCGCTGCTCTCCGCCGCGATGGACAAGGTGACCGAGGCCCGGATGGCCATCGCCATGGCCCGGCAGGGTGGTGTCGGTGTCCTGCACCGCAACCTCTCGATCGAGGACCAGGTCAACCAGGTCGACCTGGTGAAGCGGTCCGAGTCCGGCATGGTGACCGACCCGATCACCGTGCACCCCGACGCCACGCTCGGCGAGGCCGACGCGCTCTGCGCGAAGTTCCGCATCAGCGGAGTGCCGGTCACCGACCCCGCGGGCAAGCTCCTCGGCATCGTGACCAACCGTGACATGGCCTTCGAGTCGGACCGTTCGCGTCAGGTGCGCGAGGTCATGACGCCGATGCCGCTGGTCACGGGCAAGGTCGGCATCTCGGGCGTCGAGGCCATGGAGCTGCTGCGCCGCCACAAGATCGAGAAGCTGCCGCTGGTCGACGAGGCCGGCATCCTCAAGGGCCTCATCACGGTCAAGGACTTCAAGAAGGCCGAGCAGTACCCGAACGCCGCCAAGGACGCCGAAGGCCGTCTGCTGGTCGGCGCGGCCGTCGGCGCCAGCCCCGAGGCGCTGGACCGCGCGCAGGCGCTCGCGTCCGCCGGGGTCGACTTCCTGATCGTCGACACCTCGCACGGCCACAACAGCAACGCCCTCAACTGGATGGCGAAGATCAAGTCGGCCGTGGACGTGGACGTGATCGGCGGCAACGTCGCCACCCGCGACGGCGCCCAGGCCCTGATCGACGCCGGCGTGGACGGCGTCAAGGTCGGCGTCGGACCCGGTTCGATCTGTACCACCCGTGTGGTCGCCGGCATCGGGGTCCCGCAGGTCACCGCGATCTACGAGGCCGCGCTGGCCGCCCGCGCGGCGGGCGTCCCGGTCATCGGCGACGGCGGTCTGCAGTACTCCGGCGACATCGGCAAGGCCCTGGTGGCCGGCGCGGACACGGTGATGCTCGGTTCGCTGCTGGCGGGCTGCGAGGAGTCCCCGGGTGAGCTGATGTTCATCAACGGCAAGCAGTTCAAGTCGTACCGCGGCATGGGTTCGCTGGGCGCGATGCAGTCCCGTGGACAGGGCCGTTCGTACTCGAAGGACCGCTACTTCCAGGCCGAGGTGTCCTCGGACGACAAGCTCGTCCCCGAGGGCATCGAGGGCCAGGTGCCCTACCGCGGCCCGCTGGCCAACGTGCTGCACCAGCTCGTCGGCGGTCTCCGCCAGACGATGGGGTACGTGGGCGCGGCCTCGGTCGACGAGATGGAGAGCAAGGGCCGCTTCGTCCGGATCACCTCGGCGGGTCTCAAGGAGAGCCACCCGCACGACATCCAGATGACGGTCGAAGCACCGAACTACAGCAGGAAGTAACCCATAGCGCAGGTGAGGGGCGGACCGGGGTTCCCGGGACCGCCCTCGGCCCGCCCGTCGCACGGGGGTGGCGTCGCGGGGCCGGGTGCGTGCAGCTGCGGCGTCGTCGTCGATCCTCCCCAGGGTCTCGGCTTCTCCCCCACTGTCGGCTGCGCTCGAGCGGGGGGACCCCATGACCCGGGGAGACCCCAACCGCTCCGCGTTGCCTCGATCCTCCGCCTTGCAGCCGCACGCACCCGGCCCCGTTCCTCGACCCACCCCCATGCGACGGGCGGGCTCACCCGTGTGTCGGGGATACTGGTCAGCGCAGACGTAGAGGGAAAGGCCACACATCGTGACTGAGATCGAGATCGGGCGCGGCAAGCGCGGCCGCCGGGCTTACGCATTCGACGACATCGCTGTCGTACCGAGCCGCCGCACCCGGGACCCGAAGGAGGTCTCGATCGCCTGGCAGATCGACGCCTACCGCTTCGAGCTGCCCTTCCTGGCCGCCCCCATGGACTCGGTGGTCTCCCCGCAGACCGCCATCCGCATCGGTGAGCTGGGCGGCCTCGGCGTCCTCAACCTCGAGGGGCTGTGGACCCGCCACGAGGACCCGCAGGCGCTCCTCGACGAGATCGCCGAGATGCCCGTCGAGACCGCCACCCCGCGGCTCCAGGAGATCTACTCCGCCCCCATCCAGGAGGAGCTGATCGGGCAGCGCATCAAGGAGGTGCGCGACTCCGGTGTCGTCACCGCCGCCGCGCTCTCGCCGCAGCGCACCGCGCAGTTCTCCAAGGCCGTGGTCGACGCGGGTGTGGACATCTTCGTCATCCGCGGTACGACGGTCTCCGCCGAGCACGTCTCCGGTGCCGCCGAGCCGCTCAACCTGAAGCAGTTCATCTACGAGCTGGACGTCCCGGTCATCGTCGGCGGCTGTGCCACGTACACCGCCGCCCTGCACCTGATGCGCACCGGCGCGGCCGGTGTCCTCGTCGGCTTCGGCGGCGGCGCGGCGCACACCACGCGCAACGTCTTCGGCATCCAGGTCCCGATGGCGACCGCGGTCGCCGATGTGGCCGGGGCCCGCCGTGACTACATGGACGAGTCCGGCGGCCGGTACGTCCACGTCATCGCGGACGGTGGCGTCGGCTGGTCCGGCGACATCCCGAAGGCCGTCGCCTGCGGCGCGGACGCCGTGATGATGGGCTCCCCGCTGGCCCGCGCCACGGACGCGCCCGGCCGCGGCCGGCACTGGGGCATGGAGGCCGTCCACGAGGACGTGCCGCGCGGCAAGCTGGTCGACCTGGGCTCCGTCGGCACGACGGAGGAGGTCCTCACCGGCCCCTCGCACAACCCCGACGGCTCGATGAACATCTTCGGCGCGCTGCGCCGGGCGATGGCCACCACGGGCTACAGCGACCTCAAGGAGTTCCAGCGCGTCGAGGTGACGGTGGCGGACTCGCAGCACCGCCGCTGACGTCGCCCGCACCACGCGGACGGCCCGGACCATTTCCCTGGTCCGGGCCGTCGTGCGTGGTGCGAGGGGGTCAGCCGGCGCGCCTGGCGCCACCGAAGGCGGCCACCGGGCCCAGGAGGAGGAAGAGGTACGTCATGAAGTCGGCCTCCTCCTTCCAGATGTCGAGGACATCGCCGAAGTGGTCGAAGAACACCTCGGAGAAGCCGACGCCCAGACCGTCCGCGAGGATCATCGACATGCCGATGAGCTGGCCGAGGAAGACGGCGACCAGGGAGAAGACGGCACTCGCGCCGAGGACGGCCGGGTTGGCGCCGCCGACCTTGCTCGCGGCGAAGCCGACCAGGAAGCCGACGCCGATGGCCGCGTAGCCGACCTCACGCTCGATGGAGCCGGCCAGGACGCCGTAGAGGATGGCGGCCACGATCGCGGCGCCCAGGGCGGCCAGCACACCGAGGCCGACCTTGTTGCCGCCCGCCTGCGGGGCGGGCGGGAACGGGCCGCCGGCGAACTGGCCCGGCTGCCGGCCCTGCTGGCCCGCGAAGGGGTTGCCCGTCGGCGCCGGCGGCTGCTGGCCGTAGGGGTTGCCCGTCGGTGCCGGCGGCTGCTGGCCGTAGGGGTTGCCGGGCTGCTGATCCGCGTACGGGTTGCCGTCGGCCGGCTGGCCGCCGTAGGGCTGCTGTGGCTGATTCGGCGGCTGCACGGGCTGGCTCATGATGGATCTTCCCCCTGGGACGAATACGCGCACGACTGTGCGAGAAGTGACGCCGCAGGCTAGCAGTCCGGGCCGACATAGCCCACCGCCGATCCTTGGGGGCACTGGCCTCGGAGGCCTTCCTACAGCCGGTGCGCGGCTCCCGCCGGGGTCGCTCCCCGGGTGTCCAGGAGGAGTTGGGCCTTCACGGCGAGGCCCTGGAGGTCGTACGTGCGGTGATGTTGGAGAAGCACCGTCAGATCGGCTCCGGCGGCGGCCTCGTAGAGCGAGTCGGCGCGGGGGACGGGCAGGTCGCGCACCCGCCAGTCCAGTACGTGCGGGTCGTGGTAGCCGATCTGGGCGCCCATGTCCATCAGCCGGGTCGCGATCTCCCGGGCGGGCGAGGCCTCCTGGTCGGCGAGGTCCGGCTTGTAGGTGATCCCCAGCAGCAGGACCCGGGCCCCCCGGACGGACTTGCCGTGCTCGTTCAGCAGGGTCGCGCAGCGCTGGATCACATAGCTCGGCATCCGGTCGTTGATCTCCTTGGCGAGCGAGACCATGCGCAGCGGGTGGCCGGGCGTACGGCTGGTGTAGGGGAAGTAGCCGGGGTCCACGGGGACGCCGTGGCCGCCGACACCCGGCCCGGGGCGGAACGGCTCGAAGCCGAACGGCTTGGTCTCGGCGCACCTGATGACGTCCCAGAGGTCGACACCGAGGTCGTGGCAGAGCACCGCCATCTCGTTGACCAGCGCGATGTTGACGTGCCGGAAGTTGGTCTCGAGGACCTTCGTCATCTCCGCCTCGCGCGGGCCGCGGGCCCGGACGACCTTGTCGGTGAGCCGCCCGTAGAAGGCGGCGGCCGATTCGGTGCAGGCGGGGGTGAGGCCACCGATGACCTTCGGGGTGTTGCCGTAGACGTGGGTGCGGTTGCCGGGGTCGAGACGGCCGGGGGAGTGGGCGAGGTGGAAGTCCCGCCCGGCGCGCAGCCCGGAGCCCTCCTCCAGCAGAGGGCGTACGACGTTCTCGGTGGTGCCGGGCGGCACGGCCGACTCCACCAGGACGGTGGTGTGCGGCCGCAGCCGCGCGGCGAGCGCCCGGGCGGCGTCCGTGACGGCGCGGAGGTCGAGGGCGCGGTCGGGCCCGAGGGGGGTGGGGGCGCAGATCGCGGCGGTGCGCACCCGGCCCAGCTCGGCCGGGTCGGCGGTGGGCCGGAAGCCGCCCGAGACCATCCGCCGGATGTCCGACGCGCTGAGGGATCCCTCGACCGGAGTACGGCCCGCGGAGAGTTCGGCGAAGGGGCGTGGGTCGGTGTCGTAGCCGACGGTGTGGATTCCCACGCCTACGGCTGCCTGGGCGAGGGGCAGGCCGAGGTGACCGAGTCCGATGACGGCGAGGTCTGCGGGCATGTGGGCCGTCCTTTCCCTAAGGCCAAGAGACAGAAAGCGCAACTGCTGGGGACAGCGCTATGTCAGACTAGGCGTAAATATGACCTATATGTCGCATTCTGTGACTCGTGTGGGGCGGGTGTTGTCCACAGGCGGTGGCTGAAGTCGTGGACCGCGGACAGAATCGAGGGGTGGGCACGGGCGCCCGGCCCTCCGGCCGGTATCCGCTCACGTGCCGTACGAGCCCCGATGCACCGGGATTACCGGGAGGCAGCAGTGAGGACAGCGACACTGGGACCCGCGGAGCGCGCCGAAGCGCTGACCGCGATGGCCGAGCGCGAACTGGACGTGCTGGTCGTGGGAGCGGGCGTGGTCGGCGCCGGGACCGTGCTGGACGCCGCCACCAGAGGCCTTTCGACCGGGCTGGTCGAGGCGCGCGACTGGGCGTCCGGCACATCGAGCAGGTCGAGCAAGCTGATCCACGGCGGCCTGCGCTATCTGGAGATGCTGGACTTCGCGCTCGTACGGGAGGCGCTGAAGGAGCGCGGGCTGCTGCTGGAGCGGCTGGCGCCGCACCTCGTGAAGCCCGTGCCCTTCCTCTATCCGTTGCAGCACAAGGGCTGGGAGCGGCTCTACGCCGGCTCGGGCGTCGCGCTGTACGACGCGATGTCGGTCTCCTCCGGCCACGGCCGCGGGCTGCCCGTGCACCGGCACCTGTCCCGGCGCCACGCCCTCCGGGTCGCCCCCGCGCTCAAGAAGGACGCCCTGGTCGGCGCCCTCCAGTACTACGACGCCCAGATGGACGACGCGCGCTATGTGGCGACCCTGGTGCGCACAGCCGCGGGCTACGGCGCGCATGTGGCCAACAGGGCGCGGGTGACCGGCTTCCTCCGCGAGGGCGAGCGGGTCGTCGGCGCGCGGGTGCAGGACGTCGAGGGCGGTGAGGAGTACGAGATCAGGGCCAAGCAGGTGGTCAACGCCACCGGGGTGTGGACGGACGACACCCAGGCGCTGATCGGCGAGCGCGGACAGTTCCACGTCCGGGCGTCCAAGGGCATCCATCTCGTGGTGCCCAAGGACCGTATCCACTCCTCGACCGGACTCATCCTGCGCACCGAGAAGTCGGTGCTCTTCGTGATCCCGTGGGGACGGCACTGGATCATCGGCACGACCGACACCGACTGGGACCTGGACAAGGCCCATCCGGCCGCCTCCAGCGCCGACATCGACTATCTCCTCGAGCACGTGAACTCGGTGCTGAACACCCCGCTGGGCAGGGACGACGTCGAGGGCGTCTACGCGGGACTCCGGCCCCTGCTGGCCGGCGAGTCGGACGCCACGAGCAAGCTCTCGCGCGAACACACGGTGGCGCACCCGGCGCCCGGGCTCGTCGTCGTCGCGGGCGGCAAGTACACGACGTACCGGGTGATGGCGAAGGACGCCGTCGACGAGGCCGTCCACGCGCTGGACCAGCGGGTGGCGGAGTGTGTCACGGAGGACATCCCGCTGCTGGGCGCCGAGGGGTACCGCGCCCTGTGGAACGCCCGCGCCAGGATGGCCGCCCGTACAGGACTGCACGTGGTCCGGGTCGAGCACCTGCTCAACCGGTACGGCTCGATGACCGAGGAACTCCTGGAGCTCGTGAAGGGCGATCCCTCGCTGGGTGAGCCGCTGGCCGGCGCCGAGGACTATCTGCGGGCCGAGGTCGTCTACGCCGCCTCGCACGAGGGCGCCCGGCACCTCGACGACGTCCTGACGCGGCGTACCCGGATCTCCATCGAGACCTTCGACCGGGGCACCCGCTGCGCCCGCGAGTGCGCGGATCTGATGGCGCCGGTGCTCGGCTGGGACACGGACCAGGTCGAGCGGGAGGTGGAGCACTACCGCAAGCGCGTGGAGGCGGAGCGGGAGTCCCAGCGGCAGCCCGACGACCTGACGGCGGACGCGGCACGGCTGGGTGCACCGGACATCGTGCCCCGCTGAGACGGTCTCAGAAAGCCGCGCCGGGAGCCCTGTCCGGGGCCCGGCGCGGTCCGGCGGGGTTCGTGGCGGGGGCAGGGCCCGCCGACGGTGTCGTCGGCCGCGGAGTCGCATTTCTCCTCGCTCCGGGGGGTGTTGCGGGGGTCCGAGGGGCGGCCGTGAGGGCGCCGCTCTCGACGGCGGAACGGGGGAGGGAGGACGATGCGGTCGTGAGGTGTGGTTCGCTTGGCAGGCTCGCGGTTCCGAGGGCGGGCGGAGTCAGCGCCGACGGGGCGGTGGGCGGTGCCCTGTATGTCGGCATGGCAGGGTTTTCTCCCTCCGGCCGAACCAGGGCAGCCCCGGACCCGGGGCCATGACCGGTCCAGGGGTGAGGGACAATGAACGCTCTGCCAGGGCGGGTTGATCGCAGAGGGGACGCATGTCGGAGGCGGAGCAGGCGCGGGAGCCCCAAGGGGACAAGGACGGACGTCTCCTCGCGGGGCGGTACCGGCTCGGGGAGGTGCTCGGCCGGGGCGGCATGGGCACGGTCTGGCGTGCTGCCGACGAGACGCTGGGGCGTACGGTCGCGGTCAAGGAACTGCGGTTCCCGTCGTCGATCGACGACGACGAGAAACGGCGTCTCATCACGCGGACCCTGCGTGAGGCGAAGGCGATCGCGAGGATCCGCAACACCAGCGCCGTGACGGTCTACGACGTGGTCGACGAGGACGACCGGCCGTGGATCGTCATGGAACTCATCGAGGGCAAGTCCCTCGCCGAGGTGATCCGTGAGGACGGGACGCTGACGCCGAGGCGCGCGGCGGAGGTCGGACTCGCCATCCTCGACGTGCTGCGCTCGGCGCACCGCGAGGGCATCCTGCACCGCGACGTGAAGCCGTCCAACGTGCTGATCTCGGAGGACGGGCGGGTCGTCCTGACCGACTTCGGGATCGCGCAGGTCGAGGGCGACCCCTCGGTCACCTCTACGGGCATGCTCGTCGGCGCCCCTTCCTACATCTCGCCCGAGCGGGCCCGTGGCCACAAGCCCGGTCCGCCCGCCGACCTGTGGTCGCTGGGCGGGCTGCTGTACGCGAGCGTCGAGGGCCGCCCGCCGTACGACAAGGGCTCGGCGATCGCCACGCTGACCGCGGTGATGACGGAACCGGTCGAGCCGCCGGCGAACGCGGGCAAGCTGGAGGAGGTCATCTACGGCCTGCTCGCCAGGGACCCCGACGAGCGCCTGGACGACGCCGGGGCGCGTGTCCTGCTCAACGCGGTGATCAACGCTCCGGAAGAGCCCGTCGTGCCGCCGGCCGACTCCACCCAGGTCATGGCGCTGCCCACGATCAGCGACGCCAAGAGCGACAAGAGCGACAAGGGCGCCAGGAGCGACTCCAAGGGCAGCGGCAAGAAGGCCGCTGCTGCCGCTGCCGCCGTGTCCACCCCGGCAGCCGGGAGCGGCGGGCCCGGGTCCTCCACCGGCTCCGGGAGACCGGACGTCGGCGGACCGGCTCCCGCAGGCCGGGCTTCCGGATCCCCGTCCTCCCTCTCTTCCTCCTCCGCGACCACTCCGGTCGGCGTCTCGCAGATCGCCGAGGGCGCGCGGGACCGGCTGCGCGGCGCCCTGCGGTCCGTGCGCAACGCGAAGTCCCCGGCGGCGGGCACCGCCGTTCCCCCGGCGCCCTCGCACGCCCCGGGCACGGCCGCGACGGTCTCCGGGCGTCCGGCCGTGCCCCGCGCGTCGATCACCGATGTCGTGCCGCGCCGCACCCTGGCGGTCATCGCCGGCGTCGTCGTGCTCGCCGTCCTCGGTACGGTGCTGGCGCTCAGCCTCGGCGGTGACGACACGGGCAACGAAGGCGGCGGCTCCAAGGGCGACACCGCCGCGTCCGCCGGTGCGGCGGGCGGCGGCGACACCGAGGCCGGCTCCGGCGGAGGCTCGGGCAAGGGCGACGACAGCGAGAAGGACGGCGGCAAGGAAGGCCAGGGCCAGGACAAGGGCGAGGCGACCGGCGACACCTCCCCCTCGCCGGAGACCGGTGAGGAGACCCCGGACCCGGACGCGCTGCCGGCCGGGTTCAAGGCGGTCACCAACGAGCAGTTCCACTTCTCCATGGCGATGCCGGGGAACTTCAAGTTCGACAAAATAGCGGGACAGAACTCCGGCGCCATCTACAACGCCGACGGTGGTTTCCCCCGCGTCCAGATCGACTACAACTCCTCCCCGAAGGACGACGCGGCGGCCGCCTGGGCCGGGGCGGTCGCGGCGACCAAGAGCCTCAGCAACGGCTACAAGCACATCGGGATAAAGAAGGTCGAGTACAACGGCTACCCGACCGTCGCCGACTGGGAGTTCACACGTGACCAGCAGGGCATGCGGATCAGGGTCCTCAACCGGGGCTTCAAGGTCGACGCCACCCATGGCTACTCGATCATGATCAGCTGCAAGGCGGACACCTGGGACGACGACGAGTGCCGGACACTGCGCGAGACGGCGTTCGCCACGTTCGAGCCGACCGGCTGACCGCCCGGGCGGCCGGGTTGCCGTGACACGGCCGCGCGCCCTCGACTTGCCACGTATTGTGAGAGGCCGAAGACCGTACGCAGCCGGAATGAAGGGTCAATTGCACAGCAAGTGACCGCAATTGACGGATTCATGCGGTCTCGGTGACCGGGGGACAGCGCGCTCTGGGGAGGCGTCGTGGACGACTACGCGGGTCGGGTGCTTGCCGACCGCTACCGCCTTCCGCTGCCCCCGTCCGACGCCTTCGAGCTGGTCGAGACGCGGGCCTTCGACACGTACAGCGGGCAGGAAGTCCTGGTGCGGCAGGTGCCGTTGCCGGAGGTCGTGGACGCGGAGGTGCTCGACGCCGACGGTCTGACCTCCGCCAGGCGGGCCATTGGACGCACGGTGCGACGGCCCACCGACCCCGCGGTCCGGCGGGCGATCGAGGCCGCGCAGGCGGCGGCCCAGGTGCCCGACCACCCCCGCCTGGACCAGGTCTTCGACGTGTTCGCCGAGGCGGGATCGCTCTGGATAGTGAGCGAGCTGGTGGCCGCCCGGCCGCTTGCCGCGCTCCTCGCGGAGCGGCCCCTCAACCCCTACCGTGCCGCCGAGATCGGCTCCGACGTGCTCACGGCGCTGCGGGTGCTGCACGCGCACGGCTGGACGCACCGCAACATCACGGTCCGCACCGTGCTGGTCTGCGACGACGGCCGCGTCGTGCTGACCGGGCTCGCGGCAGGCGCGGCCGAGGAAGCGCTGTGCGGCTACGTTCCGGCGCCTGGCACGGACCCCGACGAGGAGAACGCCTACGGGCCGCCGGCGGTCGAATCGGGCCCCACCGGCCCGTACGAGCCCCCGGCGGCCGAGGCGGACCCGCACGAGGCCCGGGCCATCGAGTCCGGCCTGTACGAACCCTCGGTCGCCGAGGCGGAACCGTACGAGCCCCCGGCGGTCGGGGCCGGTCCGTACGAGCCTCCGGCGGTCGGGGCCGGTCCGTACGAGTCCCCGGGGTCCTTCGGGCAGGGCGCAGCCCTGCCCGGCCCCGACCAGTCGTCCGCTCCGGAGGCCCTGCCCGGCCCCCGGGAATCCACCGAGGGGGTGCCGGCCCCCGGGCCCCGCGGTGAGATCGAGGTGGCGCCGCCCGCCGGCCTGCCCGCGGCGGAGCCCGGCGCCGGGAGCGCCGCGCAGCTCCGCGCCGCCCGTGCCGGAGCCATCGCCGCCTACCGCGCGGGGGCCCGAGCCGCGGCCCGAGCGGGCGAGGACCGCAAGCGCGCCGGACACGGCCGCGACGACGGCCCCGGCGAGGGCCCCGACGCGGATGAGCGGGAGCAGCCCGTCGGGCCTCCCGCGCTCGGGCTGCCGCAGCTGCCCGCCGCCTGGGGCCGGGCGGCGGACGACCCGTACGCCTACGAGGACGACGAGGACGACGAGGACGACGACGAGGGCCCCGGCCCCACGCCCCCCGGCCGGCGCGTCCACCTCGCCGGTACGTGGGGCGACGGCCCCGGCTCCGGCCGGCCCGTGCCCGCGGGCGGCTCCGGAGGATCGGGCGGCTCCGGCGAGGACGCGCTGCGCGCCGACGCGCGGCGTCTCGGCAGCGGGCCCGTGGAACGCCAGGACCGGCTGCCGCAGCCGGTGGCCGCCCGTACGCCCTCCGGAGGGTGGGACGAGGTCGTCGCCGGAAGCGGCACCACCCCCGCCTACCGGGGCCCCGCCACGCCCCTCGCCGCCGAGCGCGCCCGGCAGGCCCGCATCGCCGTGGTCGGCGCGGTCACCGAGCGGTGGGCGCCCGAGCAGGCGGGGCCGGTCCACGACAACTGGCAGCTCGCCCCGCCCATCGGCCCCTCCACCGACCTGTGGGCGCTCGGCGCCCTGCTCTACCGCGCCGTGCAGGGCCACGCGCCGTACCCGGAGGAGAACGCCGCCGAGCTCGTCCAGATGGTGTGCGGCGAGCCGCCCGCCTTCGCGGAGGAATGCGGCCCGCTGCGGCCCGTCGTCGAGTCGCTGCTGCGTCAGGACCCCACGGAGCGGCCCGACTTCGAGGAGCTGCGCGGCTGGCTGCGCTCCCTCGTGCGCTCGGCCCCGGAGCCCGAGGCCGGCGCCGACATCGTCACGCTGCCGCCCGCGGACGCCACCCGCCTCCCGGTCGTGCGCCGCCGGGGCGAGCTGGTGCGCCGCCGTTGGGGCCGCGGAGGCGCCGCGCACGGCCGCCACCGCCAGGGGAAGCCGCAGCGCCGCGAGCAGCCACAGGCGTACGAGCAGCAGGAGGTGTACGAGAAGCCGCCGCGTGCGCCCCGCGAACCCAAGGGGCCCAAGGTGCTGCGCCAGCCGCAGCCGGGCGCCCGGGCACCGCGCCGGCTGGGACGGCTGCTGCTGGTGCTGATCCTCCTGCTGATGGCGGCCGCCATCGCCTACGCCGTGCTGTTCATGCCCGAATCGGATTCAGGGACGGAGACGGGGGCGTCGCCCTCCGGCTCCGCCGCACCGGGCCCGGGAGACAGCCCCTCCGGAGGCGGGACGCCGTCCGGCGGCCCGTCGGAAGCGGCTTCCTCGGGCTCGTCGGGCTCGTCGGGTTCGCAGAAGCCGCAGACCAGCCGATCCGCCGTGGCGCTCGCGGAGGGCTACGAGCTCCGCAAGGACGCCGAGGGCTTCGAGATCGGCGTCCCGAAGGGCTGGCAGCGCGGTGCGACCGGCACCGACCGTCAGATCCGTTACGGCAGCGACGGGTTCACGGTCCTCGTCGTGCCCGGCCGGGACACCGTCAAGGCCAACGGGAGCGACCCGCTGGACTACCAGCGGACCGCCGAGCCCGAGCTGAAGCCCTTCAGGGAGTCCAGCTGGGCCACGTCCACCGGCCTGCGCCGCGTCGACATCGGGCGACAGGCCATGGCGGAAGGGCAGTTCACCTGGCAGGAGAGTGACGGCCGCCAGGTGTACGTCCGCAACCTGGTCATGATCGTGGACGGCAGGTATCACATCGTGCAGGTCATCGGCCCGGAGAACGAGCGTGACAAGGTCTCGGAGATCTACGGACAGGCCATGTCCACCTATCGCGCGGGGTCCTGACGTCCCGTCCGCCTGACGCGACAAGCATCACAGTGCGGTCTCGTGAGCGATGCGAGGTTTCCCGGCGCCACCTCCCGTCCGTACCCTGTCGTCCCGAGGAACGGGGCGAACAGACGTGGAACACGCGCAGGGCACGAACGCGGGGCTCCTCCTGGCCGGAAGGTACCGGCTCGGTGAGGTCCTGGGCCGGGGCGGCATGGGCAAGGTGTGGCGCGCCCAGGACGAAGTGCTCCACCGGACGGTCGCCGTCAAGGAGTTGACCGCCGGACTGTACGTCGCCGAGGCGGACCGGGCCGTGCTGCACGCCCGTACGCAGAAGGAGGCGCGCGCGGCGGCCCGGATCACGCACCCCGGCGTCGTCACCGTGCACGACGTCATCGAGTACGACGACCGCCCCTGGATCGTCATGCAGTACGTCGACGGGCCCTCGCTCGCCGACGCGACGAAGGAGTCGGGTGAGGTCGAGCCGCGAGAGGCGGCCAGGATCGGGCTCCATGTGCTCAGCGCCCTGCGGGCAGCCCACGGCGCGGGTGTTCTCCACCGTGATGTGAAACCGGCCAACGTCCTGCTGGCCCGGGACGGCCAGGTCCTGCTGACGGACTTCGGGATAGCCGCGATCGAGGGCGACTCCACCATCACCAGGACCGGTGAACTCGTGGGCTCCATCGACTATCTGGCTCCCGAACGGGTACGGGGCGGTGACCCGGGCCCCGCGTCCGACCTCTGGTCGCTGGGTGCCACGCTCTACGCGGCCGTCGAGGGCAGCTCGCCCTTCCGCCGCACGTCCCCCATCTCCACCATGCAGGCCGTCGTCACCGAGGAGCCGCCCCCGCCGCTGCACGGTGGCGCGCTGGCGCCCGTGATCACCGCGCTGCTGCGCAAGGCCCCCGCGGACCGTCCCACGGCCGAGGAGGCCGAGCGCATGCTGCTGGACGCGATGGAGGGACGCAAGCCCCGGGCCGCGCAGGCGCACGTGCCGACCCAGCGGGTCTCCGAGGACGACCTGCGCGACTTCTTCGGCCCGGAGGGTTCCACCGCCCAGCTCTCCCCGCCGCCTGTGCCCCCGCCGCCCGTGCCCCCGTACGCCGCGCCGCCCGCCGCCCCGCGCGGCCGGGGCCGCCGGCGGACGGTCCTGCTCGTCATCGCGGTGGCCGCCCTGATCGGTGGGGCCGCCGGACTGGTCGCGATGAAGGCGGACGACGGCGGCGCCGCCACGGGAGGCACGTCGGACGTGAGCACCGCCGGCCCGGCCCCCACGCCCTCCGCCGACGAAGCGGCCGACGACGCGGCCGGTAAGGAGAACGGTAAGGAGGACGGCTCCGCCCGGCCGGCGATACCCGACGGCTGGAAGAAGGTCACCGACCCCGAGGGCTTCAGCCTCGTCGTGCCCGAGGGCTGGGAGCGGCAGCTGAACGCCGGCCAGATCGACTACACCCCGGACGACGGCGCGCACCGCATCCGGATCAGCCTCGATCCGGAGCCCGACTTCAGTAACTCGTACGCGCACATGCAGAGCATCGAGAAGGACCTGGCGGTGCGCCTGCCCGCGTACGAGCGGGTGTCGCTGGAGGAGAACGTCTTCCGCGACCGTCCCGGCTCCCTGTGGGAGTTCACCTGGGTCGAGTCCAAAGACTTCCCCGGCCCGCGCCACGGCATCGACCAGATGTACTTCGCCGAGGAGGGCGGACCGGAGTACGCCTTCTACATGACGGGGCCCGAGGGGGACTGGGCCGAGACGCGGAAGCTCTTCGACACGATGCTCCGGGGCTGGGAACCGCCGGAGGGCACGGGCTGAGGGCGTCCGCCCCGTACGAGCCGCACCCGTACGAGCCGCAACCGTACGACCCGCACCCGTACGAGCCACGCCGAGGCGGCCGAGCGGCCGGAAATTCACGATTCCTGACGCCCGACCCTCTAGGAGGACGGCGGATCGCCCCTGATCAGCGGTTATGTCGCCAGTGATCACTGGCCGTATGACCGGTCGGGGCGCGGGTCCCTGGCGGGGTCTGTGAAAACCTGTTACCCACGGGTACCCAAAGTGGGCGGGTGGACATACTCTCGCCCTCATGACGGACTCGCAGGCCTCCACGACCACCGCCGCCCCCGGCAGCCGCGTCGGCACCAATCCGGTGGCCGCCGCCCCGGCCGGCGCGCGCACCGCCGCCGACGTGGTCACACCCGAGGTGATCGCCCAGCTGACCCGTGACGTCATCGGTTCCGGCCGCACGGCCAACCACAGTCCCTTCACCGGGGAGAAGCTGGCCGACCTGCCCGAGTCCACCCCGGAGGACGTCGCCACCGCCTTCGACCGCGCCCGGGCGGCCCAGCCGGCCTGGGCCGCGACGCCGGTCCGCGCCCGGGCCGCCGTGCTGCTCCGCTTCCACGACCTGGTGCTGCAGCGCCAGTCCGAGGTGCTCGACCTCATCCAGCTGGAGACGGGCAAGGCCCGGCTGCACGCCCACGAGGAGGTCCAGGCCGTCGCCGTCGCGGCCCGGCACTACGGGCGCAAGGCCGTCTCCTACCTCAAGCCGAAGCGGCACACCGGAGTCGTCCCGGCCCTCACCAAGGTCACCGAACTGCGTCAGCCGCGCGGGGTCGTCGGCCAGATCGCACCCTGGAACTACCCGCTCGAACTCTCCGTCGGCGACGCGCTCCCCGCCTTCGTCTCCGGCAACGCCGTCGTGATGAAGCCCGACACGGAGACCGCCCTGACCGCCCTGTGGGCCCGTGACCTCCTGATCGAGGCCGGACTGCCCGCCGAGCTGTTCCAGGTCGTCCTCGGTGAGGGACCGGTCGTCGGCCCCGAGGTCGTCAGCCGTGCCGACTACGTCTCCTTCACCGGCTCCACCCGCACCGGCCGTGAGGTCGCCCAGGGCGCCGCCGCCAGGCTCGTCGGCGTGTCCCTCGAACTCGGTGGCAAGAACGCCATGCTGGTCCTGGCGGACGCCGACGTGGAGAAGGCCGCCGCGGGCGCCGTCCGCGCCTGCTTCTCCTCCGCGGGGCAGCTCTGCATCTCCATCGAGCGGCTCTACGTCCACGAGTCGGTCGCCGACGACTTCGTGGAGCGCTTCGCCGCCCGCACGAAGGCCATGCGGCTCGGCAGCTCACTCGCGTACGGCGCCGACATGGGCTCCCTCGTCGGCGAGCGGCAGCTGGAGACGGTCAGCCGTCATGTGGCCCAGGCCGTCGAGAAGGGCGCCACGCTCGTCGCGGGCGGCGTCGCCCGCCCCGACATCGGCCCGCTGTTCTACGAGCCGACGATCCTCGACGGCGTCGAGGCGCCCATGGCCGTCTGTGGCGAGGAGACCTTCGGACCGGTCGTCTCGATCTACCGTTTCAGCGACGACGACGAAGCCGTGGCCCTCGCCAACGCCACCCCGTACGGCCTCAACTCCAGCGTCTGGACGAAGGACGCCGGACGCGGCCACCGCGTCGCCGCGCGGCTGCGGACCGGCACCGTCAACATCAACGAGGGGTACGCACCCGCGTACGGCAGCGTCCAGTCGCCCATGGGCGGCATGAAGGACTCCGGACTCGGCCGACGGCACGGCTCCGAGGGCATCCTGAAGTACACCGAGGCGCAGACGGTCGCCCAGCAGCGGCTGATGCCCCTCGCGCCGGCCTTCGGGATGGACGACGAGAAGTACGCCGCCTTCATGAGCCGCAGTCTCAAGGCGATGAAGGCCTTCCGGCTGCGCTGATCCCCTCAGCCGTCCCCTATCTGCCCTTTTCGTACCGAGGAGAGCCATGTCCCAGGACAGCCCTGCCCAGAATCAGGCCGCACCGGCCGTTCCGGCGGCGGACGACGACGCGTACGACTACGACGTCCTCGTCGTCGGCTCGGGCTTCGGCGGCGCGGTCTCGGCCCTGCGGCTGAGCGAGAAGGGCTACCGGGTGGGTGTCCTGGAGGCCGGCCGCCGCTTCACACGGGCGACGCTGCCCAAGAACTCCTGGGACATCAAGAACTACCTGTGGGCGCCCGCACTCGGCCTGTTCGGCATCCAGCGGGTGCATCTGCTGGGCAAGGTGATGGTGCTGGCCGGGGCGGGCGTCGGCGGCGGCTCCCTCAACTACGCGAACACCTTGTACGTGCCGCCCGCACCGTTCTTCGAGGACCGCCAGTGGGCGGACATCACCGACTGGAAGGACGAGCTGGCGCCGTACTACGACCAGGCGAAGCGGATGCTCGGGGTGCGGCTCAACCCGACCGTGACCCCGGCCGACGTCCACCTCAAGTCCGTGGCCGAGTCCATGGGCGTCGGCGACACCTTCCACCTCGCCCCGGTAGGCGTCTTCTTCGGCGACGGCCAGGACGCCGACGGCTCGGCGCGCACCGAGCCCGGCGGCCGGACACCCGACCCTTACTTCGGGGGCGCGGGCCCCGACCGCCAGGCCTGCTCCCAGTGCGGCGAGTGCATGACGGGCTGCCGGCACGGCGCGAAGAACACGCTCAACGAGAACTACCTCTACCTGGCGCAGAAGGCCGGAGCCGTCATCCACCCGATGACCTCCGTCGTCGCGGTCACCGACGACCCGGACGGCGGCTACCGCGTCTCGACCGTGCCCACGCACCGCCGCAAGGCGGCACCGTCCGTGCTGCGGGCCCGGAAGGTGGTCGTCGCGGCGGGCACGTACGGCACCCAGACCCTGCTGCACACCATGAAGGACGAAGGGCTGCTGCCCCGGCTCTCGTCCCGGCTCGGCGAGCTGACCCGCACCAACTCCGAGGGCCTCGTGGGGGCGCAGACCAGCGACCGCCGCTACCGCAGGAAGCACGGAACCGCCAAGGCCGACTTCACCCGGGGCGTCGCCATCACCTCGTCGATCCACCCGGACGAGAACACCCACATCGAGCCGGTGCGTTACGGCAAGGGCTCCAACGCCATGGGCGCGCTGACCATCCTCCAGGTGCCCTACAGCACCCACCGGGTGCTGAGCTGGTTCGGCAACGTGGCCAGGCACCCGGTACTCACGATGCGGTCGCTGTCCAACCGGCGCTGGTCGGAGCGGACCATCATCGGCCTCGTCATGCAGTCGCTGGACAACTCCCTGACCGCGTACCGCAAGCCCGGCGGCGTCGGAAAGGGCCTGCTCACCGCCCGCCAGGGCCACGGCTCACCCAACCCGACGCAGATAGCCGAGGCCACCCAGGGCGCGACGCTGCTCGCCCAGGAGATCAACGGTTTCGCGGGATCGAACATAGGGGAGCTGATGGGCACCCCGCTCACCGCGCACTTCCTCGGCGGCTGTCCGATCGGAGCGAGCCCGCAGGAGGGCGTGATCGACCCGTACCACCGGCTGTACGGGCACCCCGGCATCTCCGTGGTCGACGGCTCCGCGGTCTCCGCCAACCTGGGCGTCAACCCCTCGCTGACCATCACGGCCCAGGCGGAACGCGCGATGTCCTTCTGGCCCAACAAGGGCGAGACGGACCCGCGCCCGGCGCAGGACACGGCGTACGAACGGCTCACCGCCGTCGAGCCGAAGGCGCCCGCCGTACCCGAGGACGCCTTCGGCGCGCTGACGCTGCCGTTCCTGGGCATTCCGGCCGTGCCGCCGAGGAAGGCCGCGTCGGACGCCTGATGCCGGGAACGCCAAGGGGCTGCACCCCCCTCCGAGAGCAGCCCCTTCGCGGTCCTACGGGCGACGCGCCTCACGCGGCGGCGTCACCGTTCCTGCGGCGCCGCACGACGAACATCGCACCGGCACCCAGCACCACGGCGGCGCCGTACGGCTGGGAGGAGTGAACGGGCCTGCCGTCGTTCGGCAAGCCGGTGTGTTCGCCATGCATGACCTGTGAAGTGGGACAACGGTTGTCCTGGGATTCACAGAATCCTTGTGTGGTCCACGCCACATCCACGCCACACCCTCGCGACATCCACACACCGTGCTCAATCCGTGATCTTGGCCCGAGCAACCGTTCGCACCGCTGCGTGGTCGAACCCGTACTGCGTCACAGCAGTCACACAGCTCCGCCGATCCCCAGAGGTTCGCGATGACACGCCTTTCCCCGAGAACAGCGCTGCGCCGGACGGCAGGCGGCCTCGCCGCCGCCGGGCTGCTCGCCGCCGGTTCGCTCGCCGTGGCCGCCCCCGCGCAGGCGGACGGCCCGGTCTTCACGCTCGGCGGCCCCGCCGAGACTGCTCTGCATCCCTACCCGGAGACCGGGAGTCCGCAGAGGTCCTCACTCGGACTCACCGTCCACACCCCGGACCCGGACGAGGAAAGCATGGGTTACGAGGGTGAGGTGACGTACACCCTCGACCTCAGCGGCATCGCGGGCGTCGCCGAGCTCTCCCCCGCCGAGGACACCGGATCGGACTGCGAGATCACCGGTTCCACGGCCGTCTGCCAGGACTGGGGCGTCTACGCGGGTCTCAGCTCCATCGCCGACTTCGACCTCGCCGCGGCGAAGGGAAGCAAGGACGGCGCCACCGGCACCATCGAGGTGACCGGCTCGGCGGAAGGGGTCACCTTCACACCCTTCTCGGCGAAGGTGACCGTCGGCGGCCCCGACCTGGTCATGAAGCAGCTCCCCTTCAAGCAGGAACTGAAGCCGGGAGACGTACAGCCCGCCCCGATCACCTTCACCAACAAGGGCACCACCGCCGCCGACGGCGTCCTGCTCACCCTCAGGTACTCGCGTGGCATGGAGATCCCCGAGCGCTACTCCAACTGCGAGTACAACGGAGAGGCCGGGAACGACCCGTTCGAGGGCTTCGTCTGGGCCACAGCCCTGTGCTCGGTCGCGGGTTCCTACGAACCGGGCGCCACGTACACCCTGGCGGAGCCGCTGTCCGTCAAGGCCACCGAGCGCGCGTTCTACGACACCCTCATCTACCGCATCAACGAGGACAGCCCCTCCCAGCGCTCCGCACAGCGCGCGGGCGCGGACTTCACCCCGGGCACCGGCCCCGCACTGACTCTCAAGAAGCTCACCTCCTCGGCCAGGGGCGCGGACCTCAACCCCTGGGACAACCAGCAGGAGATCGACTTCCGTACGGACAACACCGCGAACTTCGTCGCCGTGGGCGGCAAGGCCGACGGTGCCGTGGGGGAGACCGTCACGGCGGACATCGGCTTCCGTAACGACGGACCGGCATGGATCGGCTACATCCGGTCGGGCGAGCCCGTCGCCGCCTTCGACTTCACCGTGCCCAAGGGCGCCGAGGTCACCCGTAAGCCGGAGTCCTGCCGGGGCGTGACGGCGGACGGCAAGTACCGCGAGGACCAGAACCGCGCACCGCGCTACGTCTGCAACACCTCGATGACCGTGCGTGACGGGGCCGACGTCTCGCTGCCCTTCGACCTGAAGATCACCGAAGTGGTCCCGAACGCCGACGGCGCCGTCCGGATCCGCAACACGTGGCTGAGCGAACCCGAGCTGCCCTTCGACCCGAAGCCGGCCGACAACACCGCACGACTGGTGCTCAACGACGACGGTTCCGGTTCCGAGGACACCGGCGGGACCTCGGACGGCACCACCGGAACGGGCGGGGCCACCGAGGGCTCCACCGGCGGCGACACGGCCGGCCAGGACCCGACGCCCGGCACCTCGTCGTCCGGACCGGGTTCGAGCGGGAGCAGTGGCTCGTCCGGCACCGCGTCGGAGAGCACGGACGGCGGCCTCGCCTCCACCGGCTCGGTCGCGCTGATGGCCTCCGGTGCGGCAGCGATCGCCCTGGCCGCAGGCGGCGTGCTGTACGCGACGAACCGGCGCCGCGCCCGGCAGGTCTGAGACCGCCGCTCACGACGGTCCGTAGGCGGCCGGTCCCGGGCGTCCCCGGAACCGGCCGCACATGGGTGTTGACCGGGCCGCTGTCCCCTGCCGCCCGGTCACACGCGCCGGAACGTGGTCCCACGGCGTACCGAGGTACGCCACACGTCCCGGCGGAGCCACGCGTGGATTCCTACCGCTGCCGCCCCTGGCTGGCACGGACACCCGGATCAACGAAGCCGTCCGGGGCCCGGTCACGCGCCGTACGGGTGAGACCCGGACCGAACGCGGGTGCGGCCGTACAGCCTCCCGGCGTCCGTGCCCGTCACGCCCGGCCGCGGCACAGCTCCAGCAGCGTCATGGCGAGGGCTGTGCCCGGCTTGCCCAGGGCATCGCTGTAGTGGTTGAGGACGTCCATCTCCCGGGAGAGGTTCACCCGGCGGCCCCCGGACGTGATCCTCGCCTCCTGGATGACGGCCGAGACGGCCATCCGTTCCTGGACGAGGCCGATGATCCGGTCGTCCAGCGCGTCGATGCGGGTACGGGCGCCCCCGATCAGGGACGCGGCCTCGTCGGTGTGCGCGCCGGTCCGCTCGGCGGCCGTCTTCGTGGGTGTGGTGCTGGTCATCTGTGACTCCCGGTGGGCTGAGGGCCCGGAGCGACAGGTCCCGAACGCCAAGGCGCCCCGGGCCTGTCGGCCCGGGGCGCCTTGGAGAAGTTGCTTGTCAGTTGCTCAAGCAGCACGACCATGGCAGCCGGCGGGCCGGGTGCCATAGGTAAAGACGAAGATCGTGTGCTGACGCATGGAGCCAGTATGAACCCCGCCCCGGGGCGGGGTCCACGCCGGGCCCGGATGGTGAGACGGGAGCCCGGCGGGGTCCTGTCCCACGGCCGGTAGAATTGGGAGGACCGACCCCCTCTCCACCGCCGGAAGGCCGCCCCCGTGCCAGCAGCACCCCCCGCCGCCCCCGACACCACGACCGACGTCGTCCTGGTTGTCGACTTCGGCGCGCAGTACGCCCAGCTCATCGCCCGACGCGTCCGTGAGGCCCGGGTCTACAGCGAGATCGTCCCGTCCACGATGCCGGTGGCCGAGATGCTGGCCAGGAACCCCCGGGCGATCATCCTGTCCGGCGGACCGTCCTCGGTGTACGCGGAGGGCGCGCCCAGCCTCGACCGTTCGCTCTTCGAGGCCGGGGTCCCGGTCTTCGGCATGTGCTACGGCTTCCAGATCATGGCCACCACCCTCGGCGGCACGGTCGACGACAACGGCGCCCGCGAGTACGGCCGCACCCCGCTCACCGTCTCCAAGGCCGGCTCCACCCTCTTCGAGGGCACGCCCTCCGAGCAGTCGGTCTGGATGTCGCACGGCGACGCCTGCTCCGCCGCCCCCGAGGGCTTCACCGTGACCGCGTCCACCGACGTCGTCCCGGTCGCCGCCTTCGAGAACGACGAGAAGAAGCTCTACGGCGTCCAGTACCACCCGGAGGTCATGCACTCGACCTACGGCCAGCAGGTCCTGGAGCACTTCCTCTACCGGGGCGCGGGCATCGAGCCGACCTGGACGACCACCAACGTCGTAGAGGAGCAGGTCGCCCTGATCCGCGAGCAGGTCGGTAGCAAGCGCGCCATCTGCGGCCTCTCCGGCGGCGTGGACTCCGCGGTCGCCGCGGCCCTCGTGCAGAAGGCCATCGGCTCCCAGCTCACCTGCGTGTACGTCGATCACGGTCTGATGCGCAAGGGCGAGACCGAGCAGGTCGAGAAGGACTTCGTGGCCGCGACCGGCGCGAAGCTGAAGGTCGTCGACGCGGAGAAGCGCTTCCTCGACGCCCTGGCCGGTGTGTCCGACCCGGAGCAGAAGCGGAAGATCATCGGCCGCGAGTTCATCCGCGTCTTCGAGCAGGCCCAGCTGGAGATCCTCCAGGAGGACGGCCCCGAGGTCGCCTTCCTCGTCCAGGGCACGCTCTACCCGGACGTCGTCGAGTCCGGCGGCGGCACCGGCACCGCCAACATCAAGTCCCACCACAACGTGGGCGGGCTTCCCGACGACATCGAGTTCCAGCTCGTCGAGCCGCTGCGCCAGCTGTTCAAGGACGAGGTCCGGATGGTCGGCCAGGAGCTCGGCCTGCCGGAGGAGATCGTCCAGCGCCAGCCGTTCCCGGGCCCCGGCCTCGGGATCCGTATCGTCGGCGACGTCACCAAGGAGCGGCTCGACCTGCTGCGCGAGGCCGACGCCATCGCCCGCGAGGAGCTCACGGCGGCCGGCCTGGACCGTGACATCTGGCAGTGCCCCGTGGTCCTGCTCGCGGACGTCCGCAGCGTCGGCGTCCAGGGCGACGGCCGTACGTACGGCCACCCGATCGTGCTGCGTCCGGTCTCCTCCGAGGACGCCATGACGGCCGACTGGTCGCGCCTGCCGTACGAGACGCTGGCGAAGATCTCCACCCGCATCACCAACGAGGTCGCCGACGTGAACCGCGTGGTGCTCGACGTGACGAGCAAGCCGCCGGGGACGATCGAGTGGGAGTAGTACTCCCTGCAGGGTCAATGCCGATGCCGTCGCTCATTCGTTTGGGCGGCGGCATCGGTGCATCGGGTGGGTACGCTGAGTGAAGAGACGAGACTTCGGCGTGCGGAGCAATCATGAGCGCCGCACCCGAGCCCGGGCTTGAGCAGCAGCAGCCGTACCGGTGGCCCGTCCCGCCGGAGGGCGGCTGGACGGCGGACGACCTCGGCTGCCTCCGAAACCCACTGGCACGGTCCCGTCGACCGTGCCAGGGTGCGTCTCCATGTCCGTCGAACAAGTCCGCGCGCTCATGTCCGCCCCCGGCAACGACCGCCTCATCTGGAACACCCCGCTCTCCGAGGAACACGCCGCCCAGCTGATCTCGGCCTGCGCCCCCGATCCGGGCGCCCGGATCGCCGACTTCGGCAGCGGCTGGGGTGAGCTGCTGATGCGCCTGGTCGAGGCGGCGCCCGGCTCCACGGGAGACGGCATCGAGACCGACCCGGAGGCCGTGGCCCGGGGTCGCCGCCTGGCGCAGGAGCGAGAGCTCACCGACCGGGTGCGGTTCCACGAGGTTCCGGCAGCCGAACACCTGGCGACCGGCTACGACCTCGCCGTCTCCATCGGTTCCTCGCACGCCTGGCCCGGCGGTACCCCGGAGGCCCTGAAGGCCCTGCGGGCCGCCGTACGCCCCGGCGGCCGGGTGCTGTTCGGGGACGGGTTCTGGGAGCGGGACCCCTCGCCCGCCGCGCTGGAGGGACTCGGCGCGGAGCCGGACGACTTCGGCCCGCTACTGGAGCTGATCCGGCAGGCCGAGGCGGCCGGGTTCAGGGCGCTCCAGGTGACCGTCGCCGACCGGCGGGAGTGGGACCTCTTCGAGTCCGCCGCCAACATCGGGCGCGGCGAACGCTGGGCGCTGGCCAACCCCGGCCACCCCCTGCACGCCGCGGTGACCGAGGCCGTCGACACCCGCCGCACCGGCTACTACGGGGGTTACCGGGGGACACTGGGCCTCGCCTACCTCGTGCTCAGCGCCTGACAATCGCACATCCGTACAGCGAGCGCCCCCGAGCCGCCCCGATGCGGGACGGAGCGGCCCCGTACGGCACAATTCGCAGAAATCAGAGGCGAGTTGGTTGGACCGGGGCGGGAAAGGACGGCGTTCTCCGTGGCGTTGGACGAGGCGAGGGCGAAAAGCACGCACGGCGGTGGCTGTACGTGCGGCGACTGCCCGCACGGGGCACGCGAAGGGCACCGGCGGGCCGTGGCGGCCTTCCTCGCCAAGCGGGACGAACTCGCCGCAGGCCAGGGCCTGCCGGGAGGTGTCGCCCAGTCGGTGTCCGCGTCCCGGCAGTGGGTGTCGGACGAGCTGACCGAGTCGGCCCGCACCGTCGCCGACCGCGGCCGGGAGGCCGGTGACGCCTGGCTCCACGCCCTGTGGCGGCGCACCCTGACCGTGGTCTGGGGCGGCGTAGCCCTGCTGGTCCTCGGTGAGGCCGTCACCGCCATCGGCGTCGGCTGGTCCACCGCACGCACCGCGGGCCTCCTTGCCGCATTCGTCACCGCCGGCCTGCTGACGGGGGCCGCCCGCGTCCACCGGGCCCGCGGGGGCCTCCTCGCCCCGCTGATCGGTGAGGACAACCGGCTCTCCACCTCACGCACGGTCGCCGCCTCCTGGGTGCTGCTCGCCGTCTTCGCCGTCCTCGTCCTCGCGCTCCAGCTGGCGGGGGCGTCGGCCCACGCCGACCGGGACGCCCTGATCGAGGGCCTGGACCTGGTCCGCTCGGCGGGCGTGCTGTCCGTGCTCGCGCTGGTGTGCGCCGTCGCCGTGGTCGTACGCCGGGTGGTGACCGTACGCGTCCTGGGGCAGCGGCTGCAGAAGCTGCGGGCCGACCGGCCCCGGGCCGCCGACCTGTTGACCGACGACTCCGGACGCGGCAGCTTCACCGATGTGCAGTACGTCCTGGTCAGCACGGTCGCCGTGCTGTTCGCCGCGGTCCGTCTGGCCCGCCGCCCCGAGCAGCTGCCGGATCTGCCGTGGGGCCTGGCGGTCCTGGTGGCCGTCTCGGCGGCGACGTACTTCGCGGGGAAGTACGCGGAGGGCGGCCGGCCCGTCATCCTGTCGGTCGTCCGGGCCAGGGAGGCCGGGGACCTGGACGCCCCGATCCGTACCGGCGACGACATCGAGATCCGGGGCGCCGGATTCGTGCCGCCGGGCGCCGGAAGCCCGGACCGGCTGGCGCGGGTGGTCGTCAGGATCGGCCGGGTGCACGTGCACGTACCGCTGATCCCGGTCACCGGAGGCTTCGCCAACCCGGCGGACACCGTGCTCACCGTGCCGGTACCCGTCGAGGTCGAACCTGGCGAGGTGGAGGTGCAGGTCGTCACGGCCGCGGGTGTGGAGACCAACGCGTGCCGCATCGATGTCACGGACTGAACCGCATACCTGGTGAGCCGCCCCGAACCGGCGTACGTATGGTCTTGTCGGAAGGCCAACGGAAAGCAGGGCAGTGATGCGCGGGTACAGGGGCGGTTCCTACGGGCTCGACGAGCCGAGAAGTCTCCGGGACCGGGCGGGGCGGTACGCGCTCCTTCCCCTGCGGATCTTTCTCGGCGTCACCTTCGTCTACGCGGGGCTCGACAAGCTGACCGACAGCGCGTTCCTGTCCGCGAGCGGCACCGGTTCCCTCGGCGAGATGATGCACGCCGTACGCGACAGCGCGGCGATCCCGGGCCTCGTCGACCTGGCCCTGAACAGCCCCGAAGGCTTCGGCTACGCCATCGCCATCGGTGAACTCCTCGTCGGCCTCGCCACCCTGGCCGGCCTCTGGGCACGGCTCGCGGCGCTCGGAGGAGCGCTGATCTCGCTGAGCCTGTGGCTGACGGTGAGCTGGCAGAGCACGCCGTACTACTACGGCAACGACCTGGTCTACCTCATGGCCTGGCTGCCACTGCTGCTGGCCGGAGCGCCCTACTGGTCGGTGGACGCCCTGCGAGGAGGCCGGCGCCGCGTGCGCGTCTGAGGGCGGAAGGCCGTCACGGCCGGACATACCGGCTGCCGGCCCCAGCGATCCGGATCCGCCGACGCGATGTACGACGCGACCTGCACGGCCGCCATCGAGGCAGGCATCGGTGAAACCCAGGCCAAGGCCATGGCCGGGAGCTCGTCCGAACAGGTGAAGGACAGCTACGGACAGGGCAGGCAATAGTGCGGGAAGGCCGTCTCATGGATGACAACACCTCGGTTCCGGCTCATGGCAGCGGACCTGCTGCCCGAGTACGGAGAGGGTTTCGGGGAGGATGTGTTCGGCTCCTCCTCGGCCACTTCCGTGTCGACTACCTGGAAGTGCGGCCTGAGCGGTGGTGGGCAGTCGGTCCACCTCGAAAAGTTCCTCATCCTGAGCGAAGACGACTACAGCTCTCAGGACATCACCCGGGACGCTGCCGAGCCCGGCAGCACTCCTCTCTCCTGGGGAGCGCAGAAGGGCTACATAGAGGGGGACACGGTCTCCCTCTATGTCGGCTGCGAGAGCAGCGACGGCGGCCCCGTCCTGCTGGAGACGCACACCTCTGTCAGCGGAGGCGGTACCGGACTGAAGGACCGGGCCACCCGGGAAGAGGTCACGGCCCTGGCAGCCGGCTTCGCCCGCTTCATGACCGCCCGCGTGGACCACTGCAAGCCGGTCGGTCTCCCCGACGGCCCTCCGAAGATCGGCTGAATCGCGGCGGTCAGTGCACTCCGGTGGGGCCATGTGCCGACGCCTCCGCCGATGCCTTCCGCGCCCCGCGCCGTCGCCGCAGGCGGTAGCTGATCCACGTCACCGTGGCCGCCAGCCACAGGCCGCCGAGGAACACCGGGGCGAAGAACGTCCACGGGGCGTTCCAGGCGCCCGCCGCGTCCGCCGCGTAGCCCGCCGCCAGGGTCAGCATGACGAGGCCCGCCACCGCGCGGCCCGGGCGGATCTCATGACGCAGCACGGATGACCTCCAGTTGTCCGATGCCGACTCCCATGCCCAGCTCGACGGTGCCGGCGGGCTTGCTGTTCGCTGCGGGGCCGATGGTCTGCCGGGTGCGCCGGTCGGGGGCGATGTCCACGTCCTTGCGCCGGTCGGACGGGAACTGGATGTCGCCGAGGCCCGCCTCGGCGTCCACCTCCACCGTCACCCCTGCCGGTACGACGACGAGCGCGCGGCCCGCGGCGACCTCGATCCGGGTGCGCAGGGTCTCGCCCTCGGGGACGGTGACGCCGGAGAGATCGAGCTTGGCGACCCCGGTGCTCAGCTTGTACGTGTCCTGGACCGTGGCCGCCGTGGCGGGACGCCACTCCTTGCGGACCCAGTCGGTGCCGATGTCGTCCGGGACGACCGAGGCTCCCGCCAGCAGCCCGGCCGTGATCATGGCCAGCAGCACCGTGCCGAAGCCGGTCCTGCCGAGGACGGAGGCGACGAGCAGGCCGAGGCCGAAGACCCCGAGTGCGGCGGCGAGACCGATCTGCAGGCTGGGCCCCAGCGGATGGGTCTCCCAGCTCAGGCCCGTCCCGAGGCCGCCCGCGACCAGGGCGAGCAGAAAGACGAGGCCGCCGATCGACCTCGGGCCCCGGGTGCCCTGCGGGCGGTGGGCCACGCGGTACGGGTCGGCCGGTGTCGGCATGCTCCTGCCGAGCTTCGCCGCCTCCGGCACCGCGTTCTCGGGGCCCCACAGGTAGCCGGTCCCCGCCGGGCCGGTCGTGCCGTCCTTGACGATCGGGTCCCGCCACCAGGACGGGCTGCCCGGTGTGGGCGGCGCCTTCACCTCGGGCGGCGCCCCGTGGCCGGCGGTGTGTGCCGTGGCCCCCGGGGTGTGCGCCGCCGTGCCCGGGCGGTCCTCCGGCGGGGCCGTCCGGCGGTGCTGGCTCCAGACCGAGAAGCCGATCACGGTCAGCGACAGCATCGCGGCGAAGGCGAGCATCCCGCCGTTGTGCAGCATCGACAGCAGCAGCCCGCAGCCCGCCAGGGCCAGCACCAGTGCGACCAGTGAGGCGCCCTCGACCCGGCCCGACAGCAGCCTGCGCGCCTCGTTCTCGTCCTCGCCCTCCACCGGGAGCAGCAGCCACGCGAAGCCGTAGAAGATCAGTCCGATGCCGCCCGTCGCGGCGAGGACACCGAGCACGATCCGGAAGATCACCGGGTCCACGTCGCAGTACCGGCCGAGCCCGCCGCACACCCCGGCCACGACTTTCTGCCGCGGGCTGCGCTGCAGCCGCGGGGCCGGCTCGGGGGGCGGTGTGACGCCGGGGGAGGCGTCCTGGGGAACGGTCATGGCTCCATGGTGACGGCCCGTCCGCCCTTGTGGGAGCCGCGACGACCCTGGCCGATCCCTGATATTGCGTCCCGGGGGCCCCATCCGCACGGCAGCCGGGGCCTCAGGGTCGAGTCCGGGCAGACCCTGATGCCACGGCCCGCCGGAACGTGTGACGATCGGTACATGCCAGCAGCCACGACCCGAGCCCCGAGCTCCCACGCCCCGGACCCGGAGGAGCCGGCGCCGCGCAAGCTCTACCGCAGCGCCGACGGGCGGATGCTCGGCGGTGTCGCGCGCGGGCTCGCCGGACATCTGGGGCTGCCCGTCGCCTGGGTCCGGTTCGTCTTCCTCGGGCTGTTCTTCGCGGACGGCCTCGGCGCGCTGCTGTACGCCGTGTTCTGGATCGTCGTGCCGCTCGGGGTCGGCGGGGGCGGTGGGATGGGCGGGGTGGAGCGGTCCCTCTTCGAGACCGCCCCGGACGGACGGCGCAGACTCCGCAAGCCCGACAAGGGCCAGGTGTTCGCCCTCGTCGCGCTGCTCGTCGGCGCCATGATCTTCGTCGGCAATGTCGACATGGGCAGTGAGGCCGACCGTTACGTCTGGCCCGCGCTGCTGATAGGCGCGGGCTCGGTCCTCGTCTGGCGCCAGGCCGACAACGCGCGCCGGGCCCGCTGGATGGAGGTCGGCCGCCGCCGCCGTGTGCTGCAACTGGCCCGGGGGTTGGCCGGCGTCGCGCTCGTCGGCCTCGGCCTCGCCGCCTTCATGGTGGTGCGGGGCTCGGCGGCCCAGCTCGGCACCGCGCTGACCGCCGCCATCGCCGTGCTCACCGGGATCGCGCTGCTCGCGGGCCCCTATCTCGTACGCATGACCCAGGACCTCTCCGAGGAACGCCTGATGCGCATCCGGGCCCAGGAGCGAGCCGAGGTCGCCGCCCATGTCCACGACTCCGTCCTGCACACGCTCACGCTGATCCAGCGCAACGCGGACGACGGCGGCGAGGTCCGCAGGCTCGCCCGCGCCCAGGAGCGCGAGCTGCGTAACTGGCTGTACAACCCGGAGGGCACCGGCAAGGAGGAGGACGAGGAACCGACGAGCCTCGCCGAGGCGGTCAAGCGGGCCGCCGCCGAGGTCGAGGACAAGCACGGGGTGCCGCTGGAAGTCGTCGTCGTCGGCGACTGCCCGCTCGACGAGAAGCTGGCGGCACAGATGCAGGCAGCGCGCGAGGCGATGGTCAACGCCGCCAAGTACGGTGGCGAGGGCGGCGCCGTCCAGGTCTTCGCCGAGGTCGAGGGCCGCACGGTCTTCGTCTCCGTACGGGACCGGGGGCCGGGGTTCGACCTGGACGCCGTTCCGGACGACAGGATGGGCGTACGGGAGTCGATCATCGGCCGGATGCAGCGCAACGGCGGTACTGCACGGCTGCGTTCGGTGCCCGGCGGGGGCACGGAAGTCGAGCTGGAGATGGAGAGGGCGAGCGAATGACCGAGAACACCGAAGCGACCGGAGGGCCGGAGCGCCGGGTACGGGTCGTCCTCGTCGACGACCACCGGATGTTCCGCACGGGGGTCCAGGCCGAGATCGGCCGCACCGAGGAGACCGGGGTCGAGGTCGTCGGAGAGGCCGCCGACGTCGACCAGGCGGTCACCGTGATCACCGCGACCCGCCCCGAGGTCGTCCTCCTGGACGTCCACCTCCCCGGGGGCGGCGGGGTCGAGGTGCTGCGGCGCTGCGCCCCGATGATGGGCGCCGTCGAGAACCCGGTGCGCTTCCTCGCGTTGTCCGTCTCGGACGCCGCCGAGGACGTCATCGGCGTCATCCGTGGCGGCGCCCGCGGCTACGTCACCAAGACCATCACCGGGACCGACCTCGTCGACTCGGTCTTCCGTGTCCAGGACGGCGACGCGGTGTTCTCGCCGCGGCTGGCGGGGTTCGTCCTGGACGCCTTCGCCTCGACGGACGCCCCGCCGGTCGACGAGGACATGGACCGGCTGACGCAGCGCGAGCGCGAGGTGCTGCGGCTGATCGCCCGGGGGTACGCGTACAAGGAGATCGCCAAGCAGCTGTTCATCTCGGTGAAGACGGTCGAGTCCCATGTCTCGGCCGTGCTGCGCAAGCTCCAGCTCTCCAACCGCCACGAGCTGACCCGGTGGGCGACGGCGCGGCGGCTGGTCTGAGCCCGGCCGGTGCTCAGGCGGGGGCGAGCGAGATGTTGAGCTTCTCGCCCGTCCTGCGGTAGCCGATGCTCGCGTAGATCCTCTCGACGTCGGGGCCGCCCGGCTCCAGCCATACGGTGTGGAAGCCGCGCTCGAAGGCGGTGCGGGTCAGCCAGACGGAGAGCGCCGCGCCGACGCCCCGGCGGCGGAAGGTGTCGGCGACGGCCAGACCGGCCAGTTCGCCGATGCCGTCGGCCGGGGCCGAGCAGCCGCCCGCGCCGGCGGGCAGGCCGTCCACGGTGGCCAGCCCCGAGACGCCGCCGCTCTCCGTCGCCCGGCGCAGCCAGGCGATCTCGCCGTCGTCGGGGCCGCCCTCGCCGCCGAATCCGGTGTGCTGGACGGCGGCCGCTGAGGTGAACTCCGCGTCGGTGACGGGCTCTGCGATGCGGAGGCCGTCCACCGGCTTCGGCGTGAGCAGGTCGGCGGCGGCGCAGGCCATGACCGGAGCGCGGTTCTCGACGGTGAAGCCGGCCGCCAGCAGGGCCGGTTCGACCGCGGGCGCCCAGGCGGGCAGGAACTCCAGCCGGGGCAGCCGGTCGTGCTCACGGAACGCGGTGACCAGGTCGGCGACGTCCTGTGCGGTGGGCTCGGCCCCCTGGTCAGGGATGGCGTAGTTGGCGTACTTCAGCTCCCAGCCCGGATCGTGGCGCACGGTGAACGGACCGACGCGGTAGTGGTCCGGGGAGCTGAGGGCGAGCGTGCGCGCGTAGTTCTGGATGGCAGTGTCCATGGGGACGGGAGCCTATGCGACCCGGGTCGCTCCCGCGTAGGGCATTTCGCTGATCGGCGCGATACGGACGGGGGCACCGGGGCGCGGGGCGTGGATCATCTGGCCGCCGCCGATGTAGAGCCCGACGTGGGTGACCCCGGAGTAGAAGAACACCAGGTCTCCCGGGGCGAGTTCGGAGCGGGACACGCGTTGGCCCGCGTCGATCTGGGTGTATGTCGTACGGGGCAGGGAGACTCCCGCCGCGCGCCAGGCGGCCTGTGTGAGGCCGGAGCAGTCGAAGGAGGAGGGCCCGGTGGCGCCCCAGACGTACGGCTTGCCCAGCGCCCCGTACGCGAAGTCGACGGCCTGGGCCGCGCGGGCGTTGGGCGCGGCCACGGAACCGCGCGGGGCACTCCGGTCGGCCCGGGAGGCACTGCCGCCGTGCGCGGCGTCGGCCGAGCGCTCGTAGTCGGCGCGCTGCTCGGCGGTGAGGGTGGCCAGGAGTGTCCGGGCGTCGGCGAGCTTGGTGCGGACCGCGTCCTTGTGCTTCTTCAGGTCGGCGCGGCGTGAGGTGAGGACCTCCAGCTCGTCCTGTGCCCGGGCGCGCAGCTGGGCGATGTCGCTGACCTGCCTGCGTACGCCCTGGAGCGCACCGGCCTGGCGGTCGCCCGCCCGGTCCTCGTAGGAGGCGCGCTCCAGGTACTCGTCCGGGTCGGAGGAGAGGGCCAGCCGGACGGCGGGGTCGATGCCGGCGCTGCGGTACTGAGCGGTGGCGAACGAGCCGAGGGCGTCGCGCGCGGCGTTGAGGCGCTCGGTCCTGCGGGCGGCCTCGTCCCGCAGGGCTTCGAGCGACTTCTCGGAGGCTGTCGCCTCCTCCTTGGCGCCGTTGTACTTCTCGGTGGCCACCTCGGCGTCGTGGTAGAGCCGGTCGACCTTGGCCTCGACCTGGGCCGGGGTGAGCTGGGGATCGGCCTGGGCGGCGCCCTCGAGGGCGGTCGCGGTCGCGGCTCCGGCAAGGGCGAGGGTGGCTGCTGTGCGGGCAGCAGGCCCGGTGAACAGACGCTGCTTGGGCTTGCGGTGAGCGGCTTCTCGATGGGCGGCCACGGGGGTGGTGCGTCCTTCCGTTCGACTGCCCGTCGGTGGGTGCCGCGGGCCCGCCGGGGTCCGGCGGCGGGTCACCACAGGGGGGAGTGGCCCGCCGCCGGATTCCTGGCGGGGTGATCGGCGAGCCGCCCGGTACGGGGGGCGGTGGTACAGAACCGATCACCTGGAGGGACGGTAAACCCGGCACACGGGGAAGAGGTGTAATGACAGCTATTGCCCTCATATGCTGTTTCGTTTCCGTCGGTTGACCGGAAAAATCAACCGGAGTCCGGCAATTCGCGCTGAGCCCGGGGAAGCTCATCAGTAAGTCGTACCTGGCCGAAGAGTGGTGATATGGCCGCGGTTAGGCTGCGGCCATGGACGTACTCATCAATGTCTTCGTGGCCCTGCACATCATCGGTATCGCCTCCCTGCTGGGTGGCTTCCTGACCCAGATGAAGGCCATGGGGGCAGGCACGGCGCGCTTCGTCCCGGCCATGCTGCACGGCGCGCTCACCATGCTCGTCACGGGTGTCGCCCTGGTCGGGCTCAACCAGGCCGACGACCACAGCGTGAACAACGTCAAGATCGGCATCAAGCTGCTGGTCCTGATCGTGATCCTGGCGCTCGTCTATGTGAAGCGGGACGAGGAGAAGGCCGGCAAGGGCGCGTTCGCCGCCGTCGGCGGGCTGACGGTCGCCAACATCTTCATCGCCACGCTCTGGACCTGATCGTCGCCGGGGCGGGCCCGTGGCCGTCCGCGGGCCCGCCCGCCGGTGGTGCTCCCGCGCCTTACGCGGGGCGCACGCTGCCGTAGATCGGCATGTAGTAGATCGATTCCTCGCGGACGTTCGCCCCCGGCTTCGGCGCGTGGATCATCATGCCGTCGCCCTTGTAGATGCCGACGTGGCTGATGTCGTCGTAGAAGAAGACCAGGTCCCCCGGCCGCAGATCCGCCGTGGCGACCCGGGTGCCCACCTCGACCTGGTCCCAGGTGGTGCGCGGCAGATCGACGCCGGCCTCCTTCCAGGCCGCCTGGGTGAGCCCGGAGCAGTCGTACGAGGACGGGCCCGTCGCCCCCCAGACGTACGGCTTGCCGATCTGGGCGCGTGCGAAGGCCAGGACCTCCTCGGCCTTCGAGGCGTAGCCGCTGCCGGAGCCCGTGCCACCGGTCTCCGTGCCGGTGCCCGATCCGGCCTCGTCCTTGGAGGACGCCTCCTCGGACGCCTCCTCGGCCTTCTCCTTCGTGGCCTGCTGCCGGGCCAGCTCGTCGGCCTTGCGCTTGGCCTCGGCCTCCTTCTTGCGCTCCAGCTCCGCGAGCCGCGCCTTCTCCTCGGCGGTCAGCTCCGACAGCAGCGAGCGGGCCTCGGTGAGCTTCGTCTGCACCTGCTGCTTGCTGGTGCGCAGCGTCTCCTGCGACTCGGTGAGCGTCTCCAGGCTCTTCGTCGCCTCGGCGCGCTTCGCCGCCGCCTCCTTCTGCTGCGTACGGAAGTCGGCGACCGCCTTCTGCTGCTGGCTGGTCATCCTGGCCATCAGCTGGTCCTGGTCGAAGTACGACTGAGGGTCGTCCGCGAGGAAGAACGTCGCCGTCGGTGCGATCGAGCCGCTGCGGTACTGCGCGGCGGCGTAGTTGCCCAGCTCGCGGCGCGTCTCGTTGAGCTTGTCGGCCCGCTTCGCCGCGGCCTCCAGCAGCTCGTCGACCTTGGAGCGCTGCTCGGCCGACGCGCTCTTCGCCTGGTTGTACTGCTGCGTGGCGGAGCCGGCCTGCCGGTAGAGGGCGTCGACCTTCTTCTGCACTTCCTCGATGCTGGGCTGGGGCTGGGCGGGGGCGGCCGTCGCACTCTGCGTGGAGAGCAGGGTGACGGAGGCGAGCGCCGCGGCCGTGAGACCGACGGCGGGGGTCGTGGTGCGCACCCGGGTGCGCGGCTTGCGATGCGACGCCAAGGCCGGCATCTCCTTCCGTGGACCGCCTACCGGGTTAGCGATGGGGGTCCCCCCAGGCCGTTCAGGCACTGGGGGAGGGTTCGGGCGGAACGGACAATGGGGGTACGGGGCACCCGTCGGAGCACGCTAGCCAACCCGTGGTGCCCCTGTGAAGGTTGATGTTCGATATGCCCGATACATTTTCGTGACCTTTTCCGGGCGGTGGCCCACGGGGCGGGAAACCGCCCTGGAATCTCACGTTCCGTGCGTGCGTCGTCTCCTTACGCGCACGGTGCCGGGCCCTTGTCGCCGATGCGGCCCGGGCTGTCGGTGCGGCCGCCTAGACTCGTGAGGCGATGAGCAGCCTCTTTGACGACAGTTTCCTGACCGGCCTCCAGCAAGCGGAGGACGGCCCCCCGCCGCCCCCTGAGGAGCATGCGCCCGAAGCGGTGCCGGAGGGCCTCTTCGAGGACGTCTTCGACGCGCCTCCGCCGCCGCGTGACGCCTACTACCGCGACGGCGCCCCGCGCCCCGTCATCGACTCCGCGGCACTGCTCGAGGGGCTGAACACCGAGCAGCGCGCCGCCGTCGTGCACGCCGGGTCCCCGCTGCTCATCGTCGCCGGGGCGGGCTCGGGCAAGACCAGGGTGCTCACCCACCGGATCGCCCATCTCCTGGCCGAGCGCGGGGTGCACCCGGGGCAGATCCTCGCGATCACCTTCACGAACAAGGCCGCCGGCGAGATGAAGGAGCGCGTCGAGGACCTCGTCGGCCCGCGCGCCAACGCCATGTGGGTCATGACGTTCCACAGCGCCTGCGTGCGGATCCTGCGCCGCGAGTCGAAGCGCCTGGGCTTCACCTCGTCGTTCTCGATCTACGACGCCGCCGACTCCAAGCGGCTGATGGCGCTGGTCTGCCGCGATCTGGACCTCGACCCGAAGCGCTACCCGCCGAAGTCGTTCACGGCGAAGGTCTCGAACCTGAAGAACGAGCTGATCGACGAGGAGACCTTCGCGGGGCAGGCCGCCGACGGCTTCGAGAAGACGCTGGCGCAGGCCTACGCGCTCTACCAGGCGCGGCTCCGCGAGGCCAACGCCCTCGACTTCGACGACATCATCATGACGGCGGTGCACCTGCTCCAGGCGTTCCCCGACGTCGCCGAGCACTACCGCCGCCGCTTCCGGCACGTCCTCGTCGACGAGTACCAGGACACCAACCACGCCCAGTACACCCTGGTGCGCGAGCTGGTGGGCCCGGCCGGCGAGGACGACGCCCCGGGTGAGTTGTGCGTCGTCGGTGACGCGGACCAGTCGATCTACGCATTCCGCGGCGCGACCATCCGCAACATCCTCCAGTTCGAGGAGGACTATCCGGACGCGACCACGATCATGCTGGAGCAGAACTACCGCTCCACGCAGACGATCCTCTCCGCGGCCAACGCCGTCATCGAGCGCAACGAGAGCCGCCGCCCCAAGAACCTCTGGACGAACGCCGGCGCCGGCACCAGGATCTCCGGCTACGTCGCGGACACCGAGCACGACGAGGCGCAGTTCGTCGCCGACGAGATCGACCGGCTGACGGACTCCGGGGACGCGAAGGCGGGCGACGTCGCCGTCTTCTACCGCACGAACGCCCAGTCCCGTGTCTTCGAAGAGATCTTCATCCGCGTCGGGCTGCCCTACAAGGTCGTCGGCGGAGTGCGCTTCTACGAGCGCAAGGAGGTCAGGGACGTCCTGGCCTACCTCCGGGTGCTGTCCAACCCCGAGGACACCGTCCCGCTGCGCCGCATCCTCAACGTGCCCAAGCGGGGCATCGGCGACCGGGCCGAGGCGATGATCGACGCCCTGTCGATGCGCGAGAAGATCTCCTTCCCGCAGGCCCTGCGCAGGGTGGACGAGGCGTACGGCATGGCGGCCCGCTCGGCGAACGCCGTGAAGCGGTTCAACACGCTGATGGAGGAGCTCCGCACGATCGTGGAGTCCGGCGCGGGTCCGGCGGTCGTGGTGGAGGCAGTCATGGAGCGGACCGGCTATCTCGCCGAACTCCAGGCGTCCACCGACCCGCAGGACGAGACCCGTGTCGAGAACCTCCAGGAGCTCGCCTCCGTCGCTCTCGAATTCGAGCAGGAGCGGGCGGAGGACGAGGGTGCGGGCACCCTCGCCGAGTTCCTGGAGAAGGTCGCGCTCGTCGCCGACGCCGACCAGATCCCCGACGAGGACGAGGACGGCTCCGGTGTCGTCACGCTGATGACGCTGCACACCGCGAAGGGCCTCGAATTCCCCGTGGTGTTCCTGACCGGCATGGAGGACGGCGTCTTCCCGCACATGCGCGCGCTGGGACAGGTGAAGGAGCTGGAGGAGGAGCGCCGGCTCGCCTATGTGGGCATCACGCGCGCCCGTGAGCGCCTGTATCTGACCCGGGCGTCGATGCGGAGTGCGTGGGGGCAGCCCTCGTACAACCCGCCGTCGCGGTTCCTGGAGGAGATCCCCGACCAGCACCTGGAGTGGAAGCGCAAGGGGCCGATGGCGGCTCCGGCAGGGCCGACGTCCGGCATCACGTCGTCGTTGTCCTCGTCGCGCTCGAAGTCCGGGCCGTCGGGGTTCGCGACCCGCCGCACCTCCGAGAAGCCGGTGGTCACGCTGGTGGCCGGGGACCGGGTCACGCACGACCAGTTCGGCCTGGGCACGGTGACGGCGGTCGAGGGGTTCGGCGACCAGGCGAAGGCGACGGTCGACTTCGGCGACGAGCGGCCCAAGAAGCTGCTGCTGCGTTACGCGCCGGTCGAGAAGCTCTGACCCCGGCCGGCCGTCACAGGGGGCATCCCTCGGGTGACGGCCGGACCGGACTCAGTTCGGGTTGATTCCGTGGCTGCGGAGCCAGGGCATGGGGTCGATCGCCGAGCCGCCGCCGGGCCGTACCTCGAAGTGCAGGTGCGGGCCGGTGGAGTTGCCGGAGTTCCCCGAGTAGGCGATGACGTCGCCCGCCTTGACCGAACCGGAGCGGATCTTGGTGGTGCTGAGGTGGCAATACCACGTCTCGGTGCCGTCGGCCGCGGTGACGATGGCCATGTTCCCGTAGGCGCTGTTCCACTGGGTGCGGACCGTGCCGTCGGTCGCCGCCATGACGGGGGTGCCGTAGGAGACGGGGAAGTCGATGCCCGTGTGGACGGACATCCAGTTCACACCGGCCTGGCCGTAGGTGGCGCTGAGGCCGTGCTGCTTCACGGGCAGCATGAACTTGGGACGCGCGGCCTCGCGGCGCGCGGCCTCCTTGGCGCGCTCCTTCTTCTCGGCGGCCTGACGCTCCTTCAGGTCGATGCGCTCCTGGGTGCGGCTGGCGCGGTCGGCGAAGTTCTCGGCGTCGGCGCTGAGGTTGGCGAGCTGGGTGTCCAGCTTGTTGTTGGCCACGGCCGGCTGGACCGTGTCGGCGGCCGCCATGGACGCGGTCTCGTCCTTCGTCTCCTCGCCACCGCCGACTCCGCTCACCGAGGCCGCGGCGATGCCCGCGACGCTCATGACACAGGCGGAGGGGACGGCGACGGTGAGGAGCGCGGAGCGCTTCGCGGGGGTACGGCGCCGGCCGCGGCTGCCGCGCGGGGCGCCGGAACGGCCCACGGGGCGGGCGGACGCGGCCACGGAGGCGGACTCCGCGGTCACGTCGACGACGTCCGGCACCGCCTCGCGCTCACCGCGGGCTTCGAGTGCCTCGGCGTAGGGGTCGGAATGCGCGGTCACGTCCTCGGCGTACGGGTCCGCCTGCGTGAGCCCGTCCTCGGCGGTGCCGGCGTGGCCGTGGCCGTGGTCGTGGGAGCCGGGGGAGTCGTGCGTCTCCGGGGAGTCGTGGAGGCCGTGGGTGCCGACGCCGTCGTGGGAGGCGAACTCGGCGGTCCCGTACGGCTCGTAGGACGCCGACGCGTGTTCGTGCGATGGGTGTTCGTACGTCGGGTACGACGTCTGTTCGGGTGCGTACGCGGCGTCCTCGGGCGTGGCGCCGGTGTTCCAGGCGGTGGCGTCGAAGGTGCCGGTGTCGGGGGTCGCGTAGCTCTCGTACCCCGGGGTCTCGAAGGCGGGCACGCTGTACGTGCCGGTCGCGTAGGCCGTGGTGTCGAACGTCGCGGTGGGGAAGGCGCCTGTGTCGCCCGTCGCCCACTGGCCGGCCTGACCGGTGTGGTCCCAGCCCGCGGTGTCCCACTGGCCCGTCACATCGGGGGCGGGGGCCTGGGCCGGGATCCCGGCCTCGGGCATCCAGGTGGCCGCCGTGTCGTAGCCCTGGTGCGCCTGCGGGGGGTGGGCCTGGGCGTCATAGGCGTCGTACGAGGCCTGCTGATGCGCTCCGGTGTCCCACTGGCCGCTGTCGTAGCCGCCGCCGTAACCGCCGTCGTACGCCGGGGCGTAGCCACCGCCGTACGTCGTCGTGGGACTGTTGTCTTGCTGACCCGGCAGGCTTCCGAAGAGCGGGTCGGTGTCGAAGCTGCCGGTGGACTGGCTGTCGTGTCCGGCATACCCGGCGTGGGGGTGCTGGTCGTTCACCAACTTCTCTCTCGCCTCGGCAGCAGGACCTGTTCCGGGGTCCGGTGGGGGGATCCCGGGGTGAGCAGTGGCCGCGACTGTACCCGGCGGTAGGTGAGGACGACAATCTTCGGCGGCTTTCAGCCCCTCAGGAAACGGGCAATCGGCCGCCTTTCGGTGGACCTGAGGGCCAGCCTTGGCTCTATGTTCGACAGTTGTTCTATTCGGTGGAGGTGTGTGGGAGGTTTGAGTCGGGAGATCAGGCGACGGCGGCGGCTCCCGGAGCGGCTCCCCCGGCGCCGAGGGACGCGCCGTCGGACTCGAGTGCCTGACGGATCGCGGACGCGACCGCGGGGTGGACCGGCAGGGCGAGATGGCCGATTCCCGTGACGCGCACATTCACCGCGTCGAGGTCCGGGTGGTCGACACAGGCCGTCTCCACGGGGAGCATCACCCGGTCCAGCTCGCTCCAGAAGCTGATGAACCGCGTCCGGCAGTCCGGGGCGGGGCGGCGCAGCTCCTCGATCAGATCCGATCCGCCGCGCATCTGACGGATGATGGGGTGCGCGCCTGCCAGCGGGACGGCGGCGGTGCCGCTGTGCGGCGTGCCGAGGGTGACGAGGGTGCGGACCCGCCGGTCGCCGCCGAGCCGCTGCACGTAGTACCGCGCGATCAGGCCGCCGAGGCTGTGGCCGACGATGTCGATCTCGCGGTGCCCGGTGCGGGCGCAGATCTCCTCCACATGGCGGTCGAGCAGCTCGGCCGCCGTGCGGATGTCGCAGGTCAGCGGCGAGTAGTTGAGCGATTCCAGGTGGTGCCAGCCGTGCCGGGCCAGGGAGCGGCGGAGCAGGACGAACACGGAGCGGTTGTCGATGAAGCCGTGCAGGAGCACGACGGGCGGGCGGGTGCCGGCCGAGGAGGGCAGTGCGGTGGTGCCGGTCGTGTCAGCCCCGTCAGCTGTCTCAGCTGCGTCGGCCGTCTCCGCCGTGCCCTCCGTCTCCGCCGTGCCCGCTGGGTCCGCCGAACGGGTGAGGCGTTCGGGATGCGCGTCGGGCCCGTCTCCGGTGCCGGGCGGGGGCATGGGGTGCCGGCGCTCCGGGGTGAGGCCGGACGGGTAGATGAGCACGTGCCCCGCGAGGATCACCAACTCCAGCGCGGTGGCTCTGATCAGCGTCGACGACAGCCAGGCGGGGCGCAGGCGCGGCCCGCGCGGCAGTAGGGATAGGAAGGACAGGACCTTCATGGCCGACCTCCTGCACCGGCATGCGGGGGAGGCGGCTCCCTGCCCCGTACGCCCTCACGGGGGTGCCGCGGAGGTGACCGGCGGCCCTGATGCGGCCGGGGCCGTACCACCGTGCCGTGCGGCTGACGGCGCGGTGGTACGGCGACCTCGTCGCGGCTCCCCTGGCGGCGCTCCCCGCGCGGCCGGTGGGCCGCCCGGTGCTGGGAACGACGCCGGCGAACATGTCCCATGTGTGATTTCCCCCTCCCGGTCCACCGCGAAACGACACCGTGCGGGATGCTGTGGATAACGTTCGTTCACATCACCGGCCCTCCGGGCACGGGAAACGCATGTGGAGGCATTGATGGGTGTGACCGGTCCGATCCGTGTGGTGGTGGCAAAGCCGGGCCTCGACGGCCATGACCGCGGGGCCAAGGTGATCGCGCGGGCGCTGCGGGACGCGGGCATGGAGGTCATCTACACGGGGCTCCACCAGACCCCCGAGCAGATCGTCGACACCGCGATCCAGGAGGACGCCGACGCCATCGGTCTCTCGATCCTCTCGGGCGCTCACAACACGCTCTTCGCCAAGGTCATCGAACTGCTGAAGGAGCGCGACGCGGAGGACATCAAGGTCTTCGGCGGCGGCATCATCCCCGAGGCGGACATCGCTCCGCTGAAGGAGCGGGGAGTCGCGGAGATCTTCACCCCGGGTGCGACGACGGCCTCGATCGTGGATTGGGTGAACGCGCACGTCCGCCAGCCCGCGGAGGCCTGAGCCCACCGGCCCGCACAGGTCCGAGGCCGGTGGACCGGCTGCCGCCCCGGTCAGCCCGTGCCGTCCTGGACCAGCTCCGCGTCCATGGCGGCGCGCAGGCGCAGGGTGGAGACCAGGCGCTGGAACGCCTCCGACCAGTAGCCACCCGCACCCGGTGAGGCACCCTCCGGCTCGTCGGGCGTGGTGGTGAGCACCGCGAGCCGGTCCGCCTCGGCAGGGTCCAGGCAGCGCTCGGCGAGGCCCATCACCCCGCTGAAGCTCCAGGGGTAGCTGCCCGCGTCCCGGGCGATGTCCAGGGCGTCGACCACCGACCGGCCGAGCGGCCCGTCCCAGGGCACGGTGCAGACACCGAGCAGCTGGAAGGCCTCGGACAGACCGTGCGCGGCTATGAAACCGGCGACCCAGAGCGCCCGCTCGGAGGAGGGCAGGGTGGCGAGGAGCTGCGAGCGCTCCGCCAGCGACGCCGTCCCCGGGCCGTTCGCCAGGGGCGTCGAGGGGGCTCCGAGGAGCGCGCGCGCCCACTCGGGATCCCGCTGCCGCACGGCCGCCCGGCTCCAGGCGGCGTGCAGCTCACCCGCCCAGCCGTCGGCCACCGGCAGCGTCACGAGCTCCTGCGCCGTCCGGCCGCCGAACCTCTCCCGCCACACACCGAGCGGTGCCGACTCCACCAGCTGGCCGAGCCACCAGGACCGTTCCCCTCGCCCCGAGGGCGGGACCGGCACCACGCCGTCGCGCTGCATCGCGGCGTCGCACTCGTGCGGAGCCTCCACGGCGACGGACACGGTCCCGCCCGTACGGTCCGGGTTCACACAGGAAGTGGCGCGGGCCGCCATCCGCCGGGCGAGCGCCGAATCGGGCAGGGCGGACAGCAGCTCGGCGGCCGTGGAGCGCACGTTGCGGCTGCGGTCCGCGAGGGCCGCCTCAAGGAACGTCTCGTCGCCCCCGGAGAGACCGGAGCGCAGCGAATCGAGGAACATCAGCCGGTCCTCCGCACGCTCCGTGGACCAGGTGGTGGCGAGCAGGGCACGGGCGGCGCCCGGGTCCCGCTCCCGCACCGCCCCGAGCAACGCGACCCGTTCGGCGAAGAGCCCCTCCTCCCAGAGCCGGCGCACCGCCTCCGGATCCGCGGTCTCCGGCCGCTGCGCGCCGCGCGAGGAGGCGCGCAGCGCGAACTTCCACTCGGGGTTCAGCCCGGCCAGCCACAGCCCGCGCGGACCTGCGAACGCCAGCACGTGCGGACGCAGATCCGTACGCGCTCTCGCCGCGTCCAGCAGCGCGGGCAGGAGCTCCGCGGGTGCCCGGTAGCCGTGCGCACCGGCGGAGGCCAGCCACTGGGGGATGAGCTCGGTGAGATCGGGAGCCGATCCGCGCCGTCCGCCGGTGGGCGGCGCCGAGCGGTCGGCGAGCAACTGGGCGAGCCTGCGGCGGGCGGGGGCGGGCAGCGCCGGCCGGGGATCGGCGGGTGCGGGCACGGGCAGGGCGGCCCCGGTGGCCGGCCGCAGGGCCGCCCTGCGGCGCACGGTGTGCACCGCAGCCGTGTCGAGCAGCGCCGCCGGACCGGCCGCGGCGCCGTTGTCCGCCCTGAGGGGGCGCCGGTCCGTGCCGAGCAGCGCCGAGGTGACGAGGTCTTCCCACAGGGCGCTCACGGTGACGTCGTTCGTCGTGACGGTGGTCGGCATCGGGTCCCTTCCGGTGGTCCTGGTTCGGTGGTCGGTCGAGGGGCGAGGGGACGCGGTGGGGCGGATCAACGCGGTGGCGCCCGAGGACGCGGTGGGGCAGCGCCGGGCGGGTTGCAGGGTGAACGCGCTGTGGTCAGGCGAGCGCCACCGCCCCGCTCGGCGCGTCCTCGTCGTCGGAGGTCTCGGCGCACCACGCCGCGAGCGGGTCGAAACCCCGGTGGCCGCACTCGCCGAACACCGTCAGCGGGCGGCCGCCGGAGAGCGCCACGAGCTTCCACAGACCGGGCCGGGAGAGCGCCGCGGGCGCGACCGGCAGGGCGGAGCCGTCCGCCGCGCCGACCAGTTGCCAGCCGTCCCCGGACGGCGCGGGTATGACTCCGCGCAGCGTGACGGGCCAGGCGTCGAGCCACGGGTCGTCGCGCAGCGCGTTCCCGTACGCGGCGACGGCTTCGGCCGTGGTGCCGCCGGGCGGCGGCGCCGTCGTGGCGAGAGGCTCGCCGAACCGCGGTCCCAGCTCGCCCCGCAGCCCGCCACCGCCCGGATACGGCGTCACCTCCGCGTCCATCACCGTGCCCAACGGCAGCGGCGGGGCGGGGGCGCGTCCGGGCGCCCCGTAGGACAGCAGCAGCGTGGTGTGCCCCGAATCCCTGCCGTACAGCCAGGTGCGACGGGTGACGAGCCTGCCGTCCGGTGTGTCGTACTGCGCGAGGACCAGCCAGTGGTCGCGGACGGGAGGCCCTTCGGCCGAGGCCGTCAGCCCCACCCTCGTACGGACCGTCGCCGCCAGCGGGCCGGGCAGCCGGTCGAGTCCGAGCCAGGCCGAGTCCAGCAGACGCAGGAGCGCGCACTCCTCCAGCAGCCGCGCCGGCCAGCCGGGCCCCGAAGCCGCAACCGACCCCAACTCCCGCACACGGGCGGCCAGCCCCGGGGCCTGCGCGTCGACCATGCGGGCCGCGGTCTCCTCCCACAGCCCGTCTCCCGGCCGGTCCGCCGCGGCGAGCCCGCCGCGCAGCAGGTCGACGAGCCGCTGGTCCAGCTCCTGCGCGCCGCCGGTGACGCGCTCGGCCCTGCGGTCGGCGCGCCGGGCGGCCGCGCGCGCCGCGGCCCCCGCAGCCGTCCCCCGCGCCGGGGTCCCCCCGGGCGTCGCCCGCGCACTCCGGTCCGCCAGCCACCGCGCGACCCAGGAGGGCGGCTCCTGCGTCCGGTCCAGGACCGGGGCGCCGGAGGCATGGAGCAGCAACAGCCCCAGGGCATGCCCGCAGGGCGTCTCCTCCCCGTCGGCACAACCGCAGGTGTACGACGCGTCGTTCGTGACCACCGCCGTGCGGTGCGGAGGTCCGTCGCCGGCCTCGCGGATCCCCCACACCGCGCCCTGGCCGCACCCCGCAGCGGACCACGCGCGCTCCGAAGCCCACGCGTGCCCCGCCTCGCGTGACTCGACGTCAGGAACGAGGGCCAGCACCCGCTCCACCGCCTGGCGCTCCACCGGTCCGGCGGAGCGCCAGGGTCCTCCCCCTTGAGACAGCACCATGGACCCGACGGTAGAGCGCATCACTGACAATCGGCCCCGACCTGCGCTCTTGCCCCTGCCGAGGCGTCTTGACCGCTTGGCGTCCGTGCGCTTCTCTGCGAGGGAGGGAGTCCGGCAGACGCATCGGGGGATGCTGATGAACCGCACCATGCGCACCACCCGCCTCGGACGGACCACTCGTGCGGCCGCGTCGGCCTCGGCCGTCTGCGGCCTCGTGCTCGGTCTCGGCGGCTGCTCTCCGGAAGCCGTCGACGAAGTCGTGGACGAGACGTACCAGGTGACCTACGAAGTCACGGGCACGGGCGTCGACGAGATCCAGTTCCACGGCGGTGGTGGCGACGCCATGGATCCGAAGATCGAGACGGTGAGGTCGCCCACGCTGCCGTGGAAGAAGACCGTCACGCTGCGCGGGATCATGCCGGCCGCGGTGATGCCCGTCGCCCTGGACGAGGGCGCGGCGGAACTCGCCTGCACCATCACGCACGAGGGCGAGGTCATCGGGGAGGCCGAGGGCCGGGAACTCCTCACCAGCGGCGGGTGCGTCGCGGTCTCACCCGTCACGGGCTGACCTCCACACCGGGACCGGTTCCGGCCGTGCGCCGGGACCGGTGGCCAGTGGCGCGGTGCGCAGGGACCGGTGAGCGGTGGCACGGTGCGTCAGGACCGACTGTCAGTGGCATGGTGCACCTTGGAAACCGCATCGGATCGACCGATCCGGAGGGGGATCCATGACCGTGTCCGTACAGACCGACGCAGCCGGCGGCGAAGCCCTGAGGCCGCACGCCGAGCATGCTTTCGCCGACGAGCTCAAGGCGCTCGCCGCCGCCGACGACCGCCCCAGGCCCGCCCGTTGGAAGCTCTCGCCCTGGGCCGTCTCCACCTATCTGCTCGGCGGGACACTCCCGGACGGCACGCTGATCACACCGAAGTACGTAGGCCCGCGCCGACTCGTCGAAGTAGCCGTCACCACGCTCGCGACCGACCGCGCGCTGCTGCTCCTCGGAGTTCCCGGCACCGCCAAGACCTGGGTGTCCGAACACCTCGCCGCAGCCGTCAGCGGAGACTCGACCCTGCTGGTCCAGGGCACCGCGGGCACCCCCGAGGAGGCCGTCCGCTACGGGTGGAACTACGCGCGGCTGCTGGCGGACGGACCGAGCCGGGAGGCCCTGGTGCCGAGCCCCGTCATGCGGGCCATGGCCGAGGGGATGACGGCCCGCGTCGAGGAGCTCACACGCATCCCGGCCGATGTGCAGGACGCGCTCATCACGATCCTGTCCGAGAAGACGCTCCCCGTCCCCGAGCTGGGCCAAGAGGTCCAGGCGGTGAAGGGGTTCAACCTCGTCGCCACGGCGAACGACCGCGACCGCGGGGTCAACGAGCTCTCCAGCGCCCTGCGCCGCCGGTTCAACACCGTCGTTCTGCCGCTCCCCGCGACTCCCGAGGCCGAGGTGGACATCGTTTCCCGGCGGGTGGCCCAGACGGGGCGCGCGCTCGACCTGCCGTCGACACCCGACGGAACGGCGGAGATCCGGCGCGTCGTCACGGTGTTCCGCGAACTGCGCGACGGCGTCACCACGGACGGCCGCACCAAGCTCAAGTCGCCGTCCGGGACGCTCTCCACGGCCGAGGCCATCTCCGTCGTCACCGGAGGCCTCGCGCTCGCCGCCCACTTCGGCGACGGCGTCCTGCGTCCCGGGGACGTGGCGGCCGGCATCATCGGGGCCGTCGTCCGCGATCCCACGACCGACCACGTGGTCTGGCAGGAGTACGTGGAGACCGTCGTCCGGGAGCGGGACGGCTGGAAGGACTTCTACCGCGCCTGCCGTGAGGCCGCCGAATGACAGCCCGCGCCGGGGAGACCGCACCGCCGGGGGGACCACTGCTGCTGGGGGTGCGCCACCACGGCCCCGGCTCCGCCCGCGCGGTGCTGGCCGCCCTCGAAGCCGCACGGCCGGCTGCCGTGCTCGTCGAAGGGCCGCCGGAGGCCGACGCGTTGCTGCCGCTCGCCGCGCATCCCCGGATGCGCCCGCCGGTCGCGCTGCTCGCCCACGCCGTGGACGATCCGGGGCGCGCCGCCTTCTGGCCGATGGCCGACTTCTCCCCCGAGTGGGTGGCGATCCGCTGGGCCTCGGCGCACGGCGTCCCCGTGCGGTTCGTGGACCTGCCCGCCGCCCACTCCCTGGCGTTGACCGAGCGGAGTGAGGACGGCCCGGAGGAGTGCAGGGGCATTGATCCGATCGGGATCCTCGCCGGCGCCGCGGGCTACGACGACCCCGAGCGCTGGTGGGAGGACGTCGTCGAGCACCGCGCGGACGGCGGCGGCCCGGCTGATCCGTCCGCGCCGTTCGCCGCGCTCGCCGAGGCGATGACCGCGCTCCGTGAGGCGTACGGGGACGGGGGCCACCCGCAGGACGCCGTCCGGGAGGCCGCCATGCGCCTTCAGCTGCGCGCCGCCCGCAAGGAGTTCGGCGACGGCGTCGCCGTGGTCTGCGGTGCCTGGCACGTGCCCGCCCTCGGCGCGCGGACGACGGTCGCCGCCGACCGGGCGCTCCTCAAGGGGATGCCCAAGGTCAAGGCGGAGCTGACCTGGGTGCCCTGGACCCATCGCAGGCTCGCCCGGCACAGCGGATACGGCGCGGGGATCGATTCCCCCGGCTGGTACGGGCACCTCTTCGGCGCCCCGGACCGGCCCGTGGAGCGCTGGATGACGAAGGTGGCCGGACTCCTGCGTGACTCGGACAGGGCCGTGTCGCCCGCGCACGTCATCGAGGCCGTCCGGCTCGCCGGGACCCTGGCCGCCCTGCGTGACCGCCCGGCCGTCGGCCTGGCCGAGGCCACGGACGCGGTCAGGGCCGTCATGTGCGAGGGATCCGATGTGCCCCTGGCCCTCGTGCGGGACCGGCTCGTCGTCGGCGAGGTCCTCGGCGAGGTCCCGGACACGGCCCCCGCCGTCCCGCTCCAGCGCGACCTGGACCGTCAGCAGCGCACGCTGAGGCTCAGGCCCGAGGCGGAGAGGCGCGAGCTCGACCTCGACCTGCGCAAGGACACCGACGCGGCCCGCAGCAGACTGCTGCACCGGCTGCGGCTCCTCGGAGTGGACTGGGGCGAAACCGTCGCGGGCCGGGGGAGCACGGGGACGTTCCGCGAAAGCTGGCGGCTGCGCTGGGAGCCCGAGCTCTTCGTCCGGATCGCCGAGGCCGGGGTGTGGGGCACCACCGTGCTCGGAGCCGCTACCGCCAGAGCGCGGTCGGAGGCCGTTTCCGCGTCGACGCTGGCCGGGGTCACCGCGCTTGCCGAGCAGTGCCTCCTGGCCGGGCTGCCGGAGGCCCTGCCCGTCGTGATGAGGGCCCTCTCCGACCGGGCCGCCCTCGACGCGGACGTCGGCCACCTCGCGGACGCGCTGCCCGCCCTGGCCCGCTCCCTGCGCTACGGGGACGTACGCTCCACCGGCACCGCGGCTCTGGGAGAGGTGGCCGTCGGCCTCGCCGAGCGCGTCTGCGTGGGCCTGCCGCCCGCCTGCGCGGGCCTCGACGCGGACGCGGCCGCGGAGGCCCGTCGCCGGGTGGAGGGCGTGCACACCGCGGTCGGGCTGCTCGCCGACGCCGTGGGTGCGGACGGGCTGCCCGAGCGGTGGGCCGGAGTCCTGCGCAAGCTCTCCACCAGGGACGCGGTCGCCGGCGTGATCCGGGGCCGCGCCACACGCCTGCTGCTGGACGACGGCCGGCTGGCCGGGAGCGAGGCCGCGCTCCTGATGGGACTCGCCCTCTCGCCCGGCGCCGCACCACCCGACGCGGCCGGCTGGATCGAGGGATTCGTCGGCGGAGCGGCGGGCGGCGGCCTGCTGCTCGTCCACGACGAGCGGCTCCTCGGCCTGGTCGACACCTGGCTGACGGGCATACCGGCCGGCACGTTCACCGACGTGCTGCCCCTGCTGCGCCGGACGTTCTCGGCCTACGAGCCAGGTGTACGCCGCACGCTCGGCGAGCTGGTGCGCCGCGGCCCGGGTTCCGGCGGGGCGCGCGACGAGGGCGTACCCGCCGTACCGGGCTTCGGCGAAGGATTCGACGAGGAGCGGGCGGACGCGGTGGTGCCCGTGCTCCGGCTGCTGCTCGGCCTGGACACCCCGGACAGGGAGGCGGCCGGATGACCACGAGCGGGGCGGACGCGGAGAAGGAGGAGAGGACGATGCGGGCAGCTCCTGCCGAGGACGAGCGGCTGCGGCGCTGGCGCATGGTGCTCGGAGCGGACGCTGCCGAGAGCACGGGGCGCGCCCTCACCGGGCGCGACACGGCGATGGACGGGGCCCTGAGCGCGCTGTACGACGGCGGGAGGAAGCCCGGCGGCCGGGACGGAGCGGAGCGTGCGGCGGGGCTCGGGGCGGCCGCACCGTCGGTGGCCCGCTGGCTCGGCGACATCCGTTCGTATTTCCCGGCCTCCGTCGTCCAGGTCATGCAGCGTGACGCGATCGACCGCCTCGGGCTTGCCGCCCTGCTGCTGGAGCCGGAGATGCTGGAGGCCGTGGAGCCCGACGTCCACCTGGTCGGCACCCTGCTCTCGCTCGGCAAGGCCATGCCGGAGACGACGAGGGAGACGGCCCGTGCCGTCGTCCGCAAGGTCGTCGACGACCTGGAGCGCCGGCTGGCCACCCGCACCAGGGCGACGCTCACCGGCGCCCTGGACCGCTCGGCCAGGGCCTCCAGGCCGCGCCACGGTGACATCGACTGGGACCGCACGGTCCGGGCCAACCTGAAGAACTACGTGCCACTGCCCGGCCGTGAAGGGGCCGGCACGGTCATACCCGAACGTCTCATCGGTTACGGGCGCACCGACCGGTCCGTGAAGAAGGACGTCATCCTCTGCGTCGACCAGTCGGGGTCCATGGCCGCCTCCGTCGTCCACGCCGCGGTCTTCGGGGCGGTGCTCGCCTCGATGCGGACCTTGTCGACCCGGCTGGTCGTGTTCGACACGGCGGTCGTCGACCTCACCGACCAACTCGACGACCCGGTCGACGTCCTCTTCGGCACGCGGCTCGGCGGCGGTACGGACATCAACCGCGCTCTCGCCTACTGCCAGTCGAGGATCACCCGCCCGGCGGACACCGTCGTCGTCCTCGTCAGCGATCTCCACGAGGGCGGGATCCGCGACGAGATGGTCGGACGGGCCGCGGCGATGAAGGCGTCCGGGGTGCAGTTCGTGACCCTGCTGGCCCTCTCCGACGACGGCACGCCCTCCTACGACCGTGAGCACGCCGCGGCGCTGGGCGCGCTCGGCGCCCCCGCGTTCGCCTGCACCCCGGACCTCTTTCCCGAGGTCATGGCGGCGGCGATCGAGAAACGGCCGCTGCCGATACCGGACACCGGGCGCTGACCGGCCCGGGCCCCGGGCCCGCGGCCCGGCCACGGCCGTCCGGCGGGCCGCGCGGAGGTGACGTTTTGTCCCCCGTAACCCGGTCACCAGGGCGGTCTGTGACCGTTATCACCGCTCAGGTGTGATCTGCAATTTAGGGTCCGGTCCGGTGCGGGGGATAACCTGCCGGATGGACATGCCGCGTACCCGGTCACCGTGTGCGCCTCCCCTGTGACCGCGCAGTCACGTTGCCCTCGCGGCACGCCCACGCAGAAAACGAACCGCGAGACCACTAAAAGGGACGGACGCGCGTGGACCTGTTCGAGTACCAGGCGAGGGACCTCTTCGCCAAGCACGGTGTACCGGTGCTGGCCGGTGAAGTCATCGACACGCCTGAGGCAGCCCGCGAGGCGACCGAGCGGCTGGGCGGCAAGTCCGTCGTCAAGGCGCAGGTGAAGGTCGGTGGCCGAGGCAAGGCCGGCGGCGTGAAGCTGGCGGCAGACGCGGACGAGGCGGTCGCTCGCGCGACCGACATCCTCGGCATGGACATCAAGGGCCACACGGTCCACAAGGTGATGATCGCCGAGCTGTCCCCGGAGATCGAGGCGGAGTACTACGTCTCGTACCTCCTCGACCGCACCAACCGCACCTTCCTCGCCATGGCGTCGGTGCAGGGCGGCATGGACATCGAGGAGGTCGCGGAGAAGACCCCCGAGGCCCTCGCGAAGGTCCCGGTCAACGCCGTGGACGGCGTCGACATCGTCAAGGCCCGCGAGATCGTGGCCCAGGCGAAGTTCCCGGCCGACGTGGCCGAGGGTGTCGCCGAGGCCATGGTGACCCTGTGGGACACCTTCGTCGCCGAGGACGCGCTCCTCGTCGAGGTCAACCCGCTGGTGAAGACCAAGGACGGCCGCATCCTGGCGCTGGACGGCAAGGTGTCTCTCGACGAGAACGCCGACTTCCGTCAGCCCGACCACGAGGCGCTCGAGGACAAGGCCGCGGCCAACCCCCTCGAGGCGGCCGCCAAGGCCAAGAACCTCAACTACGTCAAGCTCGAGGGCGAGGTCGGCATCATCGGTAACGGTGCCGGTCTGGTCATGTCGACCCTGGACGTCGTCGCGTACGCCGGTGAGAAGCACGGCAACGTGAAGCCCGCCAACTTCCTCGACATCGGTGGCGGCGCCTCCGCAGAGGTCATGGCGAACGGCCTGGAGATCATCCTCGGCGACGCGGACGTCAAGTCCGTCTTCGTCAACGTCTTCGGTGGCATCACCGCCTGCGACGAGGTCGCCAACGGCATCGTCCAGGCCCTGGAGCTGCTCAAGTCCAAGGGCGAGGACGTCACCAAGCCGCTGGTCGTGCGCCTCGACGGCAACAACGCGGAGCTGGGTCGCAAGATCCTCTCCGACGCCAACCACCCGCTCGTTCAGCGTGTGGACACCATGGACGGCGCGGCCGACAAGGCCGCCGAGCTCGCCGCGGCTGCGAAGTAAGGAAGAGGGACTCAGACCACCATGGCTATCTTCCTCACCAAGGACAGCAAGGTCATCGTCCAGGGGATGACCGGCGCGACGGGCATGAAGCACACCAAGCTCATGCTCGCCGACGGCACCAACATCGTCGGCGGCGTGAACCCGCGCAAGGCCGGCACCTCCGTCGACTTCGACGGCACCGAGGTGCCCGTATTCGGGTCCGTCGCCGAGGCGATCGAGAAGACCGGCGCCGACGTGTCCGTCCTCTTCGTGCCGCCGGCCTTCGCGAAGGCCGCCGTCGTCGAGGCGATCGACGCCGAGATCCCGCTGGCCGTCGTGATCACCGAGGGCATCGCCGTCCACGACTCGGCCGCCTTCTGGGCGTACGCCGGCTCGAAGGGCAACAAGACCCGGATCATCGGTCCGAACTGCCCCGGCCTGATCACCCCCGGTCAGTCCAACGCGGGCATCATCCCGGGCGACATCACCAAGCCCGGCCGCATCGGTCTCGTGTCCAAGTCCGGCACGCTGACCTACCAGATGATGTACGAGCTCCGTGACATCGGCTTCTCGTCGGCCGTCGGCATCGGTGGCGACCCGGTCATCGGCACGACGCACATCGACGCGCTCGCCGCGTTCGAGGCCGACCCCGACACGGACCTCATCGTGATGATCGGCGAGATCGGCGGCGACGCCGAGGAGCGTGCCGCCGACTACATCGCGAAGAACGTCACGAAGCCGGTCGTCGGTTACGTCGCGGGCTTCACCGCCCCGGAGGGCAAGACCATGGGCCACGCCGGCGCCATCGTCTCCGGCTCCTCCGGCACCGCCGCGGCCAAGAAGGAGGCCCTCGAGGCCGCAGGCGTGAAGGTCGGCAAGACGCCGACCGAGACCGCCAAGCTGGCGCGCGAGATCCTCGGCGGCTGACGCCCACCGCGTCACCCGTCGCACCGCCTCACAGCGGGAAACGGCGCGGGCCCGCACCCCTCTCGAAGGGGGTGCGGGCCCGCGCCGTTTCCGTTCCGGAAGCCCGCCGGAGGATCCCCGCCGGAGAATTCCTCCCGGGCTCCGGTCAGGGGATCCGTGGCACCAGCCGCTCGGGGCCGTGCGTCAGTTCGCCCCGCAGCGACTTCTGCAGTTTCAGGTCCTGCGGAGTCAGCTTCTCCGGCCCGCCCAGAGGCGGGACGCCGCCGACGCGCTCGGCGGGTGCCAGCGGCTGCTCGTACTGGGTGGGGGCCGTGTGCAGGGTGAAGGCGGTCGTGCCGATGAGCAGCACCCCGAAACAGAGCGCCGCCCGGGTCCAGAGCTCGGCGACGCGCTCGCCGCCCGCGCGGACGACGGGGGCCGGTGGCGGTTCGGGTACCTCTTCGGCGAGGGCGAGCGCCCCCAGCGGATCGTGGAGTGCCGGTCTGCCACCGGGCTCGGCCGGTTCCACCGTCCCGGGCAGCCGCTCGGCGACGGCGGCCCTGGCGTTCAGCAGTCTGCTCGCCGTGGCGGGAGTGCTCGCCTCCGTCTCCGCCGCCGTCTCGGGCAGTCCGAGCCCCACCCCGTCGTGGAGGAGCAGGGTGCGCCGGTACGCGGGCGGCAGGCCGAGCAGCGCGTCGAGCAGCGCACGCCGCGCCGGGTCGTCGGGCAGCGGGTCGGGCCGGCGGTGGGAGCGGCGCAGCCGGTGCCAGGGCGACATCGCGTACTCGTACGACGCCGCCCGCACCCAGCCCGCCGGATCGCGGTCCCTGGCCACCTCGGGCCAGCGCTGCCAGGCGGTCCGGAAGGCGTGTCCGACGGCTTCCCGGGCGAGCTTCCGACGGCCGGTCAGCAGGTACACCTGACGGGTGAGACCCGGTGCCGTGCGGCTGTACAGAGCGTCGTACGCCTCCTCGGCGCTGAGGACCGGCGGGGACTGCGGGGCAGAGCCGTTCGCGGTCGGCGCCGTGGGCACGGGCGGGCCTCCGTCCTGGGCAGGGACGCCCAGGGCCGGAGCCTTCGGCGTGGGTGACCCGGCGGCCGGAGCCTTCGGCATGGGCGCTTCCGAGGCCGGAGCCTCCGGGGTGAGCACGTCCGAGGCCGGTGTCTTCGGCGTGGGTGCGTCCGAAGCGGTGCCGGTGGCGGGCTCGGACGGGGACGTCGTGCTGCTCCCGGGGGCTTCGGCGGAGGGCGGCGGCGCAGGGCGGCGTCCTTCGCAGCCGATGATCTTGGCGTAGGCCGTGCGCCGCCGGCCCCGCGGGTTCGTGCGCCCCGTCTCCCAGGCGCGGACGGTGGCGGGCGTGACTCCCACGGCCGCCGCGACCTGCTCCTCACTCAGTGCCCTGGCCTCGCGCAGCCTGCGGCGCTCCTTCGGGGAGGGCAGAGGGGCGGCGGCGGGGGCCGGGCCGGTCGTGCTCCGCGTCATGCCCGGCCTCCGTCCCCGAGGGCACTGCACTGGGTGAAAAAGTACATAAACGTATATTGGGCGACACAACGGCCATTCGCCCGTTACACGGAATAAGCGCGTGTCGTTGGCAGCATGGCCGCGTGAGCCAAGTGACCGAACGCAGCCCGATGTTGCCGGCCGAGCGGACCAGGTCCGCCGCGCTGGCCTCCGCCTTCGTGCGCGGGGCACTGGCCGCCGGGCTCGGGCTGGGCGCGCTGGCCGTCCTGGTCATGGTGCTGTGGATCAGCTCTCCGTACCCCGACAGCGGGCCCGGCGGGGCGCTCCATGTGGCGACCGGGATCTGGCTGCTGGCCCACGGCGCAGAACTCGTCAGAGCCGGCACCGTGGGAGGCCACCCCGCGCCCGTGGCGACGGTCCCGCTGCTGCTCGTCGTGCTGCCGGTGTGGCTGCTGCACCGGGCCGCCAGGGAGTCGGCGGAGACCGAGGAGAAGGCTCCGGGCGGACACTCGGCGGTCGGCGCGTTCTGTGCGGTGAGCGCCGGATATCTGCTGGTGGTGCTGGCGGCGGCGGCCTACGCGCGCGAGGGGGCGCTGCCCGCCGACCGGGCCTCGCTCGCCTTCCCCGTCGCCTTCGTGGTGGCCGGCGCGTCCGCCGCGGGGGTGTGGGCGGCCCGGGGGCGCCCGCTGACCCCGCTGCTGGTCTGGGCGCCGCTGAGCCTGCAGGAGGCCGCCGCCCGCTCCCGTTTCCGGTCCGGGGCGGGGGTGGCCCTGCGGTCGGCGGCCGCGGGTGTGCTCACGCTGCTCGGCGGCGGGGCCCTGCTGATCGCCGTCGCGCTGGCGTGGCACTCGGGGGCGGCACGGGAGTCGTTCGTGGGGCTGTCGGGTGACTGGGCGGGCCGGATCTCCGTCCTTCTGCTGGCGGCGGCGCTCGTGCCGAACGCGGCGATGTGGGGCGCCGCCTACGGCCTCGGGCCGGGATTCGCCCTCGGCACGGAGTCCGTGGTCACCCCGCTCGCGTTCACCGGGCCTCCCGCACTGCCGGACTTCCCCCTGCTCGCGGCGGTGCCGGCCCACGGCCCGGGGACGGTGGCGAACTGGGCGGCGGTCGCGGTGCCGTCCGTCGCGGCCCTGGCCGTCGCCCGGTTCGTCGCCCGGGGGGCGGTCGCGGAGCGAGGGGCGCGGGAGGATGCCTGGGGGCAGGCGCGTACCGCTCTGGTGGCGGGGGCGGCGGCCCTGGGCTGCGGGGGCGGCGCTGCGGTACTGGCTGCGGTCTCGGGCGGCCCGCTGGGCACCGGGGCGCTCGCGGAGTTCGGCCCCGTGTGGTGGCTGGTGGGCCCGGCCGCTCTCGCGTGGACGGCCGTGATCGGCGTACCGGCGGCGCTGATGCTCAGGGCATGGCGGCTGAGGGAACACCGGTGGGGATGGCGGTGGGACGCGGTGAAGGGGGACCGGGCGGAGGCGGAAACGGGGCAGAAGCCGGAGCCGGGTACGCAGGAGAGGCCCGGGGGAGCGGGGGAGGGCGCGGAGCCGTACGACTTCCTGTCGGCAGATCCCTGGCACGAGGAGGGGGCGAGGGAGGCACGCTGGGCCGCGCTGAAGAAGAAGTCGGGCGGTCTGATGGCGGACTTCGCGGCGGACGCGGTCACGGAGCCCGCACCCGGCCCCGCACCCGGCCCCGCACCCTGCCCCGCACTGGCCCCCGCACCGCCGTCCACGCCGGCCCCCGCACCGGGCGCCGCGCCCGCGCCCGCTCCGGCGACCGTGCCCGCTCCGGCCCCTGTGACCCCACCCCCACCGGCGTCGGCCCCGGCCCCCGTTCCCGAGCCGAAGCCCGAGGCCGAAACGGGGACGGGGACGGCCGCGGAGCCCACGCCCGCGTCCGCTGCCGGCCCGGATACGCCGAACGGCCGGACCCCGGATGCCGAGCGGCATCAGGAACCCGGCCGGGAAGCTGCTCCGTGACGAGCGTTCCAGCGCGGCGCGGTAGCTACTTCTTCACGCCGAAGAAGGGCTCCAGCGGGTCGGGCAGCTTGTCGTTGCAGGCGATGGCGCCGGTCTTGGTGAGCGCGTCGTTCACGCAGGTGTAGTAGTCGCGGTAGACCAGCTGGACCGTATAACCGGTGGCCACGATCGCCAGGGCCAGCAACGCCGTCACCAGGCCGCTGACGGCCGCCGTCGTCTGCTGGCGGCTGCTGATCTGCGTGACGGCGGGCGCGGCGCCCGGCTGCGGGGGTGTGGTGGCCCGGTCCGGACTGCTCGCGCCGGACACCGCCGCCTGCCCCGCGCCGGCCGCCTGGTTCTTCCGAGGCCCGCCACGGAGGGCGCTGATCGACCAGTACACGGCGAGGGCGCCGAGGAGCATCGCGATCTCGGGAAAGTCGAAGAGGGCGAAGAAGAACGCCCACATGCCGCCCAGCACCGCGTAACGCGCCCGCCGCTGGGCGGGGTCGGTCGGGTCCCAGCGCAGCCCGCCGGGGCGGCCGCCCTCCGGGCCACCGCCCTGGCCGCCCGGTCCACCGGTGCCGCCGGGCCGGCCGCCGAAGCCGCCGCTCTGCCGGCCTGGCTGCCGGTCGCTCCACTGGCTGCCCCAGACGGGGCGGTCGTCGGACGGACCCTCGCCGCCGTCACCGCTCCCGCCGTTGCCGCCGTGGTTTCCCGGCGCGTGCGGAGGGTGGCGAGGCTGCCAGGGCTGATCGGGCCGGTCCTCGGGCGGCGCCGCGAACGGATTGTCGTCGGACGACCCGGAGGAGGACCCCGAACCCGACGAGGACCCCGAACCCGACGAGGACCCCGAACCCGAAGAGGACCCCGAACCCGAAGGGGACCCCGAACCGGAGGAGGACCCCGAACCCGAGGAGGAGTCCGGCGATGAGGACTGGCGTTCCCGCATCAACGTGGATGCCCGCTCGGGCAGCGGGTGGCCAAGGGCGGTGCGGAGGCGGTCCGGCATGTGGTGAACGTCTTCCCCATCTCGTCATTTCCGCCCGGGGGCGGTTCCCTGTCCCCTGACGCTACCTCCCGGCTACGCCCCCGTCCCGTGGGGGCCGCCGGGTGTGCCGGTATCGTTGCTGACGGTCGGACCGTTCGTAGAGTTCCCCGTATCCCGGGGCGAGCTTCTTTCGTACGACCATACAAACGCACCTCCTGTACATCGCGTACTGCCGCACCACGCGAGAAAGGGCCCCGCCGTGGCCTCCCCGCCCCCTTCCGCCGCTCCGGCCCGTGTGGTCGTGCTCGTCTCCGGCTCAGGCACGAACCTCCAGGCACTCCTCGACGCGATCGGTGACGACCCCGATGGCTACGGCGCCCGGATCGTCGCGGTCGGCGCGGACCGTTACGGCACCCTCGGCATCGAGCGTGCCGAGAGCGCCGGGCTTCCCACCTTCGTGTGCAAGCTCGGTGAGTACGCGAGCCGCGAGGAGTGGGACGCGGCCCTGACGGCGGCCGTGGCGGAACACCGTCCGGACCTCGTCGTGTCCGCGGGGTTCATGAAGATCGTGGGCAAGGAGTTCCTCGCCGGGTTCGGCGGACGGATCGTCAACACCCACCCCGCCCTGCTCCCCAGCTTTCCCGGTGCTCACGGCGTCCGCGACGCGCTCGCGTACGGCGTGAAGGTCACCGGGTGCACCGTCCACTTCGTCGACGACGGCGTCGACACCGGTCCGATCATCGCGCAGGGCGTGGTCGAGGTGACCGAAGAGGAAACGGTGGAGGGCGAAGCCGCCCTCCACGAACGCATCAAGGAAGTCGAGCGCAAGCTGCTCGTCGAGGCCGTGGGGCGGCTCGCCCGCGACGGCTATCGCATTGAGGGACGAAAGGTTCATCTCGGTCATGTCGGTGAATAACCCCACCCCGGTGAATAAGCCCATCCGCCGCGCCCTGGTCAGCGTCTACGACAAGACGGGGCTCGAAGACCTCGCCCGCGGTCTGCACGAGGCGGGTGTCGAGCTGGTGTCCACCGGCTCCACCGCCGGCAAGATCGCCGCCGCCGGGGTACCGGTCACCAAGGTCGAGGAGCTCACCGGCTTCCCCGAGTGCCTCGACGGCCGCGTCAAGACGCTGCACCCCCGCGTGCACGCCGGCATCCTCGCCGACCTGCGCCTGGACGCCCACCGCGAGCAGCTCGCCGAGCTCGGTGTGGAGCCGTTCGACCTCGTGGTCGTCAACCTGTACCCGTTCACGCAGACCGTCGAGTCCGGCGCGTCCGACGACGAGTGCGTGGAGCAGATCGACATCGGCGGCCCGTCGATGGTCCGCGCCGCCGCCAAGAATCACCCGTCCGTGGCGGTCGTGACCAGCCCGGAGCGTTATGCCGACGTCCTCGCGGCGGTCGAGGCGGGCGGCTTCGACCTGACCGCCCGCAAGCGGCTCGCCGCCGAGGCCTTCCGGCACACCGCCGCCTACGACGTGGCCGTCGCCTCCTGGTTCGCGGCCGACTACGCGGCGTCCGGAGACTCGGGCCTGCCCGAGTTCCTCGGTGACACCTTCACGCGCAAGAACGTCCTGCGCTACGGCGAGAACCCGCACCAGTCCGCCGCCCTCTACACCGAGGGTGCGGGCGGCCTCGCCGAGGCCGAGCAGCTGCACGGCAAGGAGATGTCCTACAACAACTACACGGACACCGACGCCGCCCGCCGCGCCGCCTACGACCACGCCGAGCCGTGCGTCGCGATCATCAAGCACGCCAACCCGTGCGGCATCGCCATCGCCGACGACATCGCCGAGGCCCACCGCAACGCGCACGCCTGCGACCCGCTCTCCGCCTACGGCGGCGTCATCGCCGTCAACCGGCCGGTCACCGTCGCGATGGCCGAGCAGGTCGCCGAGATCTTCACCGAGGTCATCGTCGCCCCGGCCTACGAGGACGGCGCGGTCGAGATCCTCGCCCGCAAGAAGAACATCCGCGTGCTGCGCTGCCCCGAGGCCCCGACGTCCGCCTTCGAGGTGAAGCCGATCGACGGCGGCGCTCTCCTCCAGGTCACCGACCGGCTCCAGGCCGACGGCGACGACCCGGCCAACTGGACGCTCGCCGCGGGTGAGGCACTGTCCGCCGAGGAGCTCAAGGAGCTCTCCTTCGCGTGGAAGGCCAGCCGCGCGGTCAAGTCCAACGCCATCCTGCTCGCCAAGGACGGCGCCTCGGTCGGCGTCGGCATGGGACAGGTCAACCGCGTCGACTCGGCGAAGCTCGCGGTCGAGCGGGCGGGCGAGGAGCGGGCCCGGGGCGCGTACGCCGCGTCCGACGCCTTCTTCCCCTTCCCCGACGGTCTGGAGATCCTGATCGCCGCCGGCGTCAAGGCCGTCGCCCAGCCGGGCGGCTCGGTCCGTGACGAGCTCGTCGTCGAGGCCGCGCAGAAGGCGGGCGTGACCATGTACTTCACGGGCACGCGCCACTTCTTCCACTGACCGGACCCGCAGTGACGGACCGCAGGCCGCACCCGGATGGGGTGCGGCCTGCGGCGCGTCCCGGAGTACGGAGACCATTCGTCCCTCTGTTCTAATGAATGGCCTTGTCGGGCCGTGCGGCACCGGTGCGACCGGCAGACCAGTGAGGGATTCCGTTGCGGGGGCACCGTGCTTGACCTGAACAAGAGCGAGACCGGGACGCCCGGAGAGCAGGCCCAGGAGCCTGCCGTCCATACGCGCCCGGTGCCCCTGCGCCCGTATCTGATCGCCGCCGCGGTGCTCTGCGCGCTCTACTTCCTCTACGCCTACCTGCGGTACAGCCACTTCCAGTCGCCCTCCTGGGACCTCGGAATCTTCGAGCAGGAGGTGCGGGCGTACGCCGGATTCGACGCGCCGGTCGTCGACATCAAGGGCCCGGGCTATCTGATACTCGGCGACCACTTCAGCCCCGTGGTGGCCCTCCTGGCCCCGCTCTACTGGATCTGGCCGTCCGCCGCCGCCCTGCTGTTCGCCCAGGCCGCGCTCTTCGCCGGCTCCGCGGTCGTCGTCGGGCGCACCGTCCAGCAGATGCTGGGCGGCCGCTCCGGTCTCTGCGTCACCGTCGCGTACGGGCTGTCGTGGGGGCTCCAGGAAGCGGTGAAGGCCGACTTCCACGAGATAGCGTTCGCCGTCCCGCTGCTGGCCCTGGCCTGCCGGGCCCTGCTCATGGAGCGCCGGCGGGCCGTCGTCCTGTGGTCGCTGCCGCTGGTCCTGGTCAAGGAGGACCTCGGGATCACCGTCGCCGTCGTGGGCCTGCTCCTCGCGCTGTACGGGCGGCGGCTCCAGGGCTTCCTGCTGGCGGCCTTCGGCGTGTTCGCCTTCGCGCTGACCGTGCTGGTGCTCATTCCGGCGGCCAGCAGCGCGGGCACGTACGACTACTGGAAGAAGATCGAGGAGAACGGCGGGCAGGAGGTCTCTCCGCTCGACTCCGTCCTCGGGGTGCTCGACTCGTCCGTCAAGCTGGAGATGCTGGTCTTCCTCATCGGCATCACCGCCTTCATGGCGCTCCGCTCGCCTCTGGTCCTGCTCGTCCTGCCCACGATCGGCTGGCGCCTGCTCTCCCAGGACTCGAACCACTGGGGCATGGTCTGGCACTACAGCGCGATCCTGATGCCGGTGGTCTTCCTGGCCATGGCCGACGGCATCCGTCGCAGCCAGGACTCGAAGCGGCCCTGGCTCGTCTCGTACGCGAACGTCGCCGTCCCCGTCGCGGTGGCGATCGCGGTCGCCCTCACCCAGCACCTGCCGCTCCGCGACCTGCTGCGCCCGGAGACGTACCGCGCCGACGCCCGCACCCACGCCGCCGAAGCGGCCCTGGAGGCGATCCCCGTGGGCGCGCGGGTGGAGACGGACATCACGCTGATGGCGCACCTGACGGGGGACCGCACGGTCTACTGGGTCGGCGGGGCCCCCGGCACCGCGCCCGACGTCGTCGCGATCAACCTGGACTTCGGCTGGTCGCGCCCGATCGACGACCCGGTGAAGTACGCCCAGCAGCTGCACCCCGAGGCGCGCTACCGGGTCACCCGCGAGGTGGGCTCCTTCGTCGTCATGGAACGGACCACGCCGGCGCCCGGAAACGGCTGAAGGCCGCGCGCCCGCCGGTGAGCGGGTGCTACGGCCTTCACGCGGACGTGTGCGCGGCGGGTCAGTACTGCGGCTGCCGCTGGCGGTTGAACCATGCGCCGCCGTCGGACTTCGCCACGAAGACGACGACCAGGATGGCGAGAATCGTGTGGACGAGGCCCATCACGATGAAGGGGTAGATGCCGAGGATCGCGGTGATGACGCCGAAGACGATGGTCGCGATGCGGATGCCGTTGTGCCCCTTGCCGAACTTTGCGGCGAAGACGACCGCGAGGATCCCCCACAGCACGGCGAAGACGACGATGCCCCACAGCGCGTTGCCCGAGTAGTCGGCCAGCTCCTGGAACTGGACGTCCTCCTGCAGCGTCGGGTCGTCCTTTGCGGCGTTCACGGCCACGGCGGCGAGGGCGACGAAGATCGTCCCGATGACCTGGAGGCCGGCGATCACGTAGAGCATGACGCGCGCGGCCTTCACACCGCCGGGCATCTCGGTGGGTCCGCCGGGGAAGCCGTAACCGCCCTGGACCGGCGGCGCCTGCGGGTAGCCGTAACCCTGCTGCGGAACGCCCTGGGGGGCCTGCTGCGGATAGCCGTAGCCCGGCTGCTGCCCGCCCGGCTGCTGACCACCCTGCTGCTGGCCGTAGGGGTTGTTGGGGTCGCCGAAGCTCATGGCGGGTTTCCTCCGTATGCGATGTGGGGACGACGCGGTCCTGGCGGAGGAAAGCTGTGCGATCCGAACGGTTGGTCCCCCCGACACTGCCCGCGGTGATGCGGGCCTTATCGTCGTCGTGACATCCACCTTTTGTCCAGCCGATCGCCGAATGTGTTGTGCAAGTGCAATCTCGCGTCCACGTGGCAAGCCAGGATTGGTACGGGGGCGGGGTCATCCGCGAGGATGGGTGTCATGAGCGCCCAGATTCTCGATGGCAAGGCCACCGCAGCTGCGATCAAGTCCGATCTGACCGTCCGCGTGGCGGCCCTCAAGGCACAGGGCGTCACACCCGGCCTGGGGACCCTGCTCGTCGGCGACGACCCGGGCAGCCGCTGGTACGTGAACGGCAAACACCGTGACTGCGCCCAGGTCGGCATGGGCTCGATCCAGCGCGAACTCCCCGACACCGCCACCCAGGAGGAGATCGAGGAGGTCGTACGGGAGCTCAACGCCGACCCGGAGTGCACGGGCTACATCGTGCAGCTCCCCCTGCCCAAGGGGATCGACACCAACCGCATCCTGGAACTGATGGACCCGGCCAAGGACGCGGACGGCCTCCACCCGATGAGCCTGGGCAAGCTCGTGCTGAACGAGAGCGGCCCGCTGCCCTGCACCCCGCAGGGTGTCGTCACCCTGCTCCGCCGCCACGGCGTGGAGATCAACGGCGCCCATGTGGTCGTCGTCGGCCGGGGCGTCACCATCGGCCGCCCCCTCCCGCTGCTGCTGACGCGCAAGTCCGAGAACGCGACCGTCACCCAGTGCCACACCGGTACCCGTGACCTCTCGGCGCACCTCAGGCAGGCCGACATCATCGTCGCGGCCGCCGGTGTGCCCCACCTGATCAAGCCCGAGGACGTGAAGCCGGGCGCGGCCGTGCTGGACGTCGGCGTCAGCCGGGACGAGAACGGCAAGATCGTCGGCGACGTCCACCCCGGAGTGGCGGAGGTGGCCGCATGGGTCGCCCCGAACCCGGGTGGCGTCGGCCCCATGACCAGGGCCCAGCTGCTCGTCAACGTGGTCGAGGCGGCCGAGCGCGCCGTCGCCGAGGCCTCCGCCGCAACCGCCGGCTGACCCGGACCGGAGGAACGTCATGGGCGCTGGTACGAGTCCGGCGGGCGGTACGCACGCGGACGGGCCGGCCGAGGAGGCAGACACGGCCGAGGAGGCCCGGGTGTCCGAGAAGGCCCAGGTGACCGGGGAGACCGGTGCCGCGGGAGAGACGGTGCGGGACGAGGCCGGTACCCCTGTGGAGGAGGGGGCGTCCGTCACCGCCGGCGCGGACGGGGCCTCCGGGGAAGCGGCAGCGGGGGAGAGCGGTTCGACCTGGGCGCCCTCGCGCCGCTTCTCGCTGACCCGGGACACCGCGCGTCCCGAGGGCGGCGGCCGGGCGGCTCCGGGGGACGCCCCCGCCCCCGCCCGGCAGTGGCCGTTGCTCACGGTGCTCTGCACCGCCGGGATCGGGTTGCTGATCGTGGCGGTCGACCCCTTCGCCGAGGCGTTCAGGGTCGGTGCCATGGTCATGGGCGTCGCCCTGCTCGTGGGAGCGGTGCTGCGCTGGACGGTCCCCTCGGTCGGCATGCTGGCCGTACGGTCCCGCTTCACCGACCTGGTCACCTACGGCCTGATGGGGGCGCTGATCGTGCTGCTCGCGCTGATGACGCAGCCCGGCCCGTGGCTGCGGGTGCCGTTCCTCCAGGACGTGGTCCACTTCACGATCCGCTGAGGGGTGTCCGTCCCCTCCCCCGAGAAGGGACGGACACCGGACAGGGCACCGGTGCAAGAAGCACCGGGATGCGGTGACTTGAGCGGCCTTGCCCTGTCCTGAATCAAGCGTCATGGACATGAGGTGCCGGGTTCAAGGGATGCCCGGCGCCTGTGGCACGGAAGTGACCATTCCGCCATCGTGTGATCGTCACGCAACGAGGGAACAACCCTGAGCGGTGGGCGCTACGGCGTACAACGGAGCCCGCGCTCATACCGAATGCCCCTGTGCGCCCCTCTGTCCGGAACTGCCGCCCTGCGTCCGTGCATCCTTCCGGTAGTCCGGAGCGCAGGACCAGACGTTCCGACGGCGGGGGGAAGGGCCCGGTGCCGGGACCGGGCGGGCGTGCCGGGGACGTCGGGGGAATCGACTGGGGGGAAGCAATGCCTCGTTGGAAGGCGCTACCGGAAGAACTCGATCCGCAGGTGCGGGAGTTCGCGGTCCAGCTGCGCGGACTCGTGGACCGCGGCGGCCTGAGCCTGGCCGCGGTCGCCGACCGCACGGGGTACAGCAGGACGTCGTGGGAGCGTTATCTCAACGGCAGGCTGCTCGCCCCCAAGGGCGCTGTCGTCGCGCTCGCCGAGGTGACGGATGTTCAGCAGCACCATCTGACGGCCATGTGGGAGCTGGCCGAGCGGGCCTGGAGCCGCTCCGGGATGCGCCACGACATGACGATGGAGGCCATCAGGATCTCCCAGGCGCGTGCGGCGCTCGGCGAGGCGGGCGTGGCCGCAGCTCCCGTGGTGAGCGGGCGGACGGCCGGCGGCGGTACGAAGGTCTCCGCCGCCGCGGAACCGGCGGGCGGAGGGCACGACAGCGGCCGTGCGTCGTCCGTACCCCTCCGGCGCGGCACGGTTCCGCGGATTCCGCGGCAGCCGCAGGCGGGGCCGGTCCCGGACTCCACCGGCGGGGGACAGGCTCCGGGCGGCGGCCCCGGGGGACGGGAGGGCGGCCGGCGCAGGCTGCCGCTCTTCCTGGCGGGGCTCGTGGGCGCGTTGCTGCTGATATCCGGGGCCGTGCTGCTCACCGATCTGGGCGACGACGACACAGGCGCGGCCGCCGCGACACCGTCCGCCGAGCCGGCCGCAGACGCGCCCCGGCTGCCCGCCGGGGTCGGGTGCACCGGTGCCGACTGCACCGGGCAGGACCCGGAGACCATGGGCTGCGGAGGCCAGTTCGCCTCCACGGTGGCCAGGGAGACCGTCGGCGGCGGTCTCGTCGAGGTCCGCTACAGCGAGACCTGCGGCGCCGCGTGGGCCCGGATCACCCAGGCGTCCCCGGGGGACACCGTGAAGATCACCGTCGGCGAGTCGGAGCAGGACGGCACGGTGGACGCCGATGCCGAGGCGTACACCCCGATGGTCGCCGTGAGGAAGGCGTCCGACGCCGAGGGCTGCGCGACCCTCGCCTCCGGGACGACCGGCTGCGCCACGCCCGAATGAGGCCGGCCGCTGCGCTGTGTGACCGACTGTGCGCGGTCCCACAGGGGGCCGGGCGGCTCCTGCGGCGACGGTCGGATAGCCTGACCGCTGGATATCTCTTCACGTCAAGATTCAGAGGTGTCCAGCACCAGGGGCAGGGACCCCTACCGCCAGCTGTCTAACGGAGACCGCCATGACCCGCACTCCCGTGAATGTCACCGTGACCGGCGCAGCCGGCCAGATCGGCTACGCGCTGCTCTTCCGCATCGCCTCCGGCCACCTGCTCGGCCCGGACGTGCCGGTCAACCTGCGACTCCTCGAGATCCCGCAGGGCCTGAAGGCCGCCGAGGGCACCGCCATGGAGCTCGACGACTGCGCCTTCCCGCTGCTGCGCGGCATCGAGATCACGGACGACGCCAACGTCGGCTTCGCCGGCGCCAACGTCGCCCTCCTGGTCGGCGCCCGCCCGCGCACGAAGGGCATGGAGCGCGGCGACCTGCTGTCCGCCAACGGCGGCATCTTCAAGCCGCAGGGCAAGGCCATCAACGACAACGCCGCGGACGACATCAAGGTCCTCGTCGTCGGCAACCCGGCCAACACCAACGCCCTCATCGCGCAGGCCGCGGCCCCGGACGTGCCGGCCGAGCGCTTCACCGCGATGACCCGTCTGGACCACAACCGCGCGATCTCGCAGCTGGCCGCGAAGACCGGTGCCGCCGTCTCCGACATCAAGCGGCTGACGATCTGGGGCAACCACTCGGCGACCCAGTACCCGGACGTCTTCCACGCGGAGATCGCCGGCAAGAACGCCGCCGAGGTCGTCAACGACGAGGCCTGGCTGGCCGACACCTTCATCCCGACCGTCGCCAAGCGCGGCGCCGCGATCATCGAGGCCCGTGGCGCGTCCTCGGCCGCCTCGGCCGCCAACGCCGCCATCGACCACGTGCACACCTGGGTCAACGGCACCGCCGAGGGCGACTGGACCTCGATGGGTATCCCGTCGGACGGCTCCTACGGCGTCCCCGAGGGCATCATCTCCTCCTTCCCGGTCACCACGAAGGACGGGAAGTACGAGATCGTCCAGGGCCTGGACATCAACGAGTTCTCCCGTGCGCGCATCGACGCGTCCGTGCGGGAGCTCACCGAGGAGCGCGACGCGGTCCGCGAGCTCGGCCTGATCTGACCGGAGCCCGGCCACCGGCCGGCCCCGAGGTCGTACGAGGGCGCCCCCGCAGCAGCTGCGGGGGCGCCCTCCTGCGTCCGCTCAGTCGCCCCCCAGCAGCCGCCCGGCCAGGTCCCGCACGGCGTCCGCCGCCCTGCGCTGCAACTGCGGGCCGAAGGTGATCCGTGCCGCGCCGAGCTCGCCGAGCCGGCGGGTGGCGGCCGGGCCGTCGGGTGCGCCGAGCGCGTTGAGCGGGACCGGGACCGCCGCGGCCAGAGCGGGCAGGGTGTCCGGCGGGGCCATGATCGGGTAGACGCAGTCGGCGCCGGCCCCGGCGTAGAGCAGGGCGCGGGCCACCGTGTCCGCCTCCACGTCCGTGGCGGCGGGGTCCCCGTGGACGTACGTGTCGATGCGGGCGTTGACGAAGAGGCGTCCGCCCGCCGCCTCACGCACCTCTGCGAGCCGGTCGGCCTGCCACCGCGGGTCGACGAGCACGCCGTCCACCGAGTCCTCCAGGTTGCAGCCGACGATTCCGGCCTCCAGGAGGCGGTCGACGAGCTCGTCCGGGGCCAGACCGTAACCGGCCTCGACGTCCGCCGAGACGGGGACGGACACCGCCCGGGCGATCCGCGCCACCGCCGCGAACATCTCGTCCGCCGGCGTCTCCCCGTCGGCGTGACCGAGGGAGGCGGCGACACCCGCGCTCGGAGTGGCCAGGGCCGGGAAACCGGCCTCCTCGAACACGCGGGCGCTCGCGGCGTCCCACGGACCGGGCAGGACCAGGGGGTCGCCGGGGAGGCGGCCGTGGTGCAGCGCCCGGAAGACGGACGCGGGGTCGTTCATGGGGGCTCCGGGGTGGGAGGTGCGTACGGGGGCCGTGGTCAGTGCTTGATGTCGCCGGGCGTGTAGTGCCCCGGGGCCATCCGGCAGGTCACACCGAACCGGTTCCAGGCGTTGATCACCGTGATCGCGGCGATCAGCCGGGCGAGCTCGGCCTCCTCGAACTGCTTCGCCGCCTTCGCGTAGACCTCGTCCGGCACGAACCCGTTGGTCAGGACCGTCACCGCCTCGGTCAGCTGGATCGCGGCGATCTCCTTCTCCGTGTAGAAGTGCTGTGACTCCTCCCAGGCGTCGAGCTGGATGATCCGCTCGACGGACTCGCCCGCCGCGAGGGCGTCCTTCGAGTGCATGTCCAGGCAGAGGGCGCAGTGGTTGAGCTGCGAGGCGCGGATCTTCACCAGTTCCAGCAGGGTCGGGTCCACTCCCTGGCGGGACGCGGCGTCCAGCCGGACCATGGCCTTGTAGACGTCGGGGACGAGCTGCGCCCACTGCAGGCGGGCGGGGTGCTCGGGGGCGTTTCCGGTGACCGTGTGGTGCTGTGTGTGCGTCGTCATGCTTCGAAGCTAACGGTCGGGTGGCGCACCGGTATGGTCCATTTCCATGACAGATTCCTGGGCCGCTTTCGGCGCCGACCTGCACATCGAACCGGTCGGCACGGGCCTGCGCAGCGGGCTGATGAACGCGTTGCGAGAGGCCGTGCGTACCGGACGGCTGACGCCGGGCACCCGGCTGCCCTCGTCCCGCACGCTCGCCGTGGATCTCGGGATCGCCCGCAACACCGTCGCCGACGCCTACGCGGAACTCGTGGCCGAGGGCTGGCTCACCGCACGGCAGGGTTCGGGGACCAGGGTCGCGCGGCGGGCCGACGCGCCAGGACCGGCCGTCCGGAGCGCCGGCGGGCGGCAGGCGCGACGGCGCCCCGTCCACAACCTGATGCCGGGGTCGCCGGACCTCTCCGCGTTCCCCCGAGCGGAGTGGCTCAAGGCCGCCCGGCGCGCCCTCACCGCCGCCCCCGACGCGGCCTTCGGCTATGACGACCCGCAGGGCCGCTCCGAGCTGCGGAGCGTGCTTGCGGACTACCTGGCACGGGCACGCGGGGTGTACGCCGACCCGGAGCGCATCGTGATCTGCTCAGGGTTCGTCCACGGGCTCACGCTGATGGGCAAGGTGCTGCGGCGCCGCGCGGTGCGGGCCGCGGCCGTCGAGTCGTACGGGCTGGACATCCACCGGAACCTCCTGGCCGACGCCGGCCTGCGCACCCCGTGCGTCCCGGTGGACGCGCTCGGGGCCAGGACCGGCGAGCTCGGCGGGGCACCGGGTGTGGGCGCGGTGCTGCTGACCCCCGCCCACCAGTTCCCCACGGGTGTCCCGCTCCATCCCGACCGGCGGGCCGCGGCGGTCGACTGGGCGCGGTCCTCGAACGGTCTGATCCTGGAGGACGACTACGACGGCGAGTTCCGCTACGACCGTCAGCCGGTGGGCGCCCTCCAGGGCCTCGACCCGGAACGGGTGGTCTACATGGGGACGGCCAGCAAGTCCCTGGCGCCCGGGCTGCGGCTGGCCTGGATGGTACTGCCGGAGGGTCTGGTCGACGAGGTCTGCGACGCGAAGGGCGGCTTCGACTGGATGTCCGCGGCACCGGACCAGCTGACCCTCGCGGAGCTCATCGCCTCAGGAGCGTACGACCGGCATGTGCGGGCGATGCGGCTGCGCTACCGGCGCCGTCGCGACCAGCTCGTCGAGGCGCTCGCCGGGCGCGCACCGGACTCCGAGGTGAGCGGCATCGCGGCGGGACTGCACGCCGTGCTCGAACTCCCGGAGGGGACGGAGCAGTCGGTCGTCCAGGCGGCCACCTGGCAGGGGCTCGCACTGGAGCGGCTCTCGCGCTTCCGGCACCAGGACGCGGCCCCCGGCCGCGACGGGCTGGTCATCGGTTACGGCACGCCGTCGGAGAGCGGCTGGGCGGGTGCGCTGGACGCGCTCTGCCGGGTCCTGCCGTAGGCGTGATGCCGGGCATTGGGCGGCACCGGGTTTCAGTCGGGGGAGTCGTGCATCTAATCTGACTGGCAGTTGGCGGGTGGGCGTACACCGGCCCGTGGGTACGACGGGGGAGAACAGAACATGGACAGGCGCAAGCTGAGGTCGGGCACCGTCGTGCTCGGCGGCATGGGAATGCTCGCGGCGACGCTGACCGCGTGCGGCTCGGAGCCGGACGAGCGGTGCGTCGACCGGGTCACCCAGGAGATCCTGCCGGAGTACGAGTGCGAGGACGGCAACGGCAGCGGGAAGTACTACTACGGCGGCAGCAGCCACAACAACCGCGTCTCCGGCGGCAGTTTCGACAAGTCCGCGGTCGAACGCGACGGATTCGGCTCCTCCGGCTCCAGCGGCGGCTGAGCCCCTCATGGAACGCCGCACCACACAGCCGCGCCCCGGCTGGCAGGAGACCGTCGAGGAGCAGGGGCTGATCTACCCCCTCACCCGCTACCCGGACGGCTCCCTGCGCCCCTACTGGGACGAGAGCGCCTACTACGTCTTCTCCCTGCCCGAGGTCGAGGCGCTGGAGGAGGTCGTGGAGGAGCTCCACACGATGTGTCTGGCCGCCGCCGCGCACATCGTGGAGCACGACCGCTTCGCGGATCTCGGCATCACGGACCCCCGGCTGGCGGGCCTGGTCGCCGAGTCCTGGCGGCGCCGCGCCGAACTGCCCTCGCTGTACGGCAGGTTCGACCTGCGCTACGACGGGACCGGCCCGGCCAAGATGCTGGAGTACAACGCCGACACCCCCACCTCCCTGGTGGAGGCCGCCAGCCCGCAGTGGTTCTGGATGGAGGAGCGCTTCCCCGGCGCCGACCAGTGGAACTCCCTGCACGAGCGCCTCGTCGACGCCTGGAAGCGGCAGGCCCCGCTGCTGCCGCCCGGCCCCCTCCACTTCGCCCACTCCGACGGCGACGAGCTGGGCGAGGACCTGATGACGGTCGCGTATCTGCGGGAGACCGCCGAGCAGGCCGGGATCGAGACCCGGGCGCTCTCCGTCGAGCGGATCGGCTGGGACCGGCTGTCCCGCCGCTTCGTCGACGAGCGGCTCCGCTTCATCCGCAGCTGCTTCAAGCTGTACCCGTGGGAATGGCTGACGACGGACCGCTTCGGGCCGCATGTGCTGGAGACCCTGGACAACGGCGGGGGCACCGGCAGCACCTGCTGGATCGAACCCGCCTGGAAGATGCTCCTCTCCAACAAGGCGCTGCTGCCCGTCCTCTGGGAGCTCTATCCGGGCCACCCCAACCTCCTCCCCGCCTATCTCGACGGACCCCGCGAGCTGGCCGGCCCGGACGGCGCTGGTTACGTCGCCAAGCCGCTGCTCGGCCGGGAGGGCGCCGGGGTCACCGTCCACGAACCGGGCACCGGCCCGGTCCTGCGCGAGGAGCCCTGCTGCTACCAGGAACTGGCCCCGCTGCCCGACTTCTCGGGCAACCGCGTGGTGCTCGGCGCCTGGGTCGTCGAGGACGAGGCCGCCGGGCTCGGCATCAGGGAATCGGCGGGGCTGGTCACGGACGAGTACGCGCGCTTCCTGCCCCACGTCATCCTCTGACCGGCGCCCCGCCGGACGGGGCTCTCAGCCGGCCAGTACGCCGCGGAGCTGGTCCAGGCCCCAGTCCAGGTCCTCCTTGCTGATCACCAGGGGCGGGGCGATCCGGATCGTGGAGCCATGGGTGTCCTTGACCAGCACCCCGCGCTCCATCAGCTTCTCCGAGATCGCCCGGCCCGTCCCGAGGGCGGGGGAGACGTCGACCCCCGCCCACAGGCCCCGGCCCCGCACGGCCTCCACCGCGCCGCCGCCGGCCAGCAGCCCCAGCTCGTGGTGGAGATGGTCGCCCAGCTCCGCCGCCCGCTGCTGGAACTCACCGGTGCGCAGCATCGCGATCACCTCCAGGGCGACCGCGCAGGCCAGCGGGTTCCCGCCGAAGGTGGACCCGTGCTCCCCCGGCCTGTACACACCGAGGACGGCGGAGGACGACACGACGGCCGAGACGGGCACCACGCCACCGCCCAGCGCCTTGCCCAGCACGTACATGTCGGGGACGACGCCCTCGTGCTCACACGCGAAGGTCCGGCCCGTACGGCCCAGACCCGACTGGATCTCGTCCGCGACGAACAGCACGTTCCGCTCCCGGGTCATCTCCCGCACCCCCGCCAGATAGCCCGGCGGCGGGACCAGCACCCCGGCCTCGCCCTGGATCGGTTCCATCAGCACCGCGACGGTGTTCTCCGTCATCGCCTCCGAGAGCGCGGTGAGATCCCCGTACGGCACGATCTCGAACCCCGGGGTGTACGGCCCGTAGTCGGCCCGCGCCTCCTGGTCCGTGGAGAAGCTGATGATCGTGGTCGTCCTGCCGTGGAAGTTGTCGGCGGCGACGATGATCTTCGCCATGCCGTCCGGGACGCCCTTGACGCGATAGCCCCATTTGCGGGCCGTCTTCACGGCGGTCTCCACGGCCTCGGCCCCCGTGTTCATGGGGAGGACCATCTCCATGCCGCAGAGCTCGGCGAGCCGCGTACAGAACTCCGCGAACCGGTCGTGGTGGAAGGCGCGGGAGGTCAGTGTCACGCGTTCGAGCTGAGCCTTGGCCGCGTCGATCAGGCGCCTGTTGCCGTGCCCGAAGTTGAGCGCCGAGTAGCCGGCGAGCATGTCGAGGTAGCGGCGCCCCTCGACATCGGTCATCCAGGCGCCGTCCGCCGAGGCGACGACGACGGGCAACGGGTGGTAGTTGTGCGCGCTGTGCGCCTCGGCGGAGGCGATTGCGGTTTCCGTGGTCGACACGGGATCTCCGTTCGTCGTGCGGCGGGGGCGGGGGTATTGCCCACTTTGTATCGTCGGTCGGATTCAGGACCTGGAAACCTTCCGCGCGCGGCGCGCCTCGCGGGCGCCGCGCGCACGCCCCGCCCGGCAGGACCGTGTTTCTCGTCTCATCCGTCCCGGCGCCCCGGCGCGCGCACGGCTGATCACCAGGGGCCCCGCCGCCGCGGTGGCCCGCGACAGGACCCCTTCCCGCGTCCTCACATCTTTCCTACACCGGTTGCCGGAGATCGGTTCCGCACCTGAGACAATGGCTCCATGGCCTCTGATCGACCCCGCGTGCTCTCCGGAATCCAGCCCACCGCAGGCTCGTTCCACCTCGGCAACTACCTCGGTGCGGTCCGCCAGTGGGTGGCGCTCCAGGAGTCCCACGACGCCTTCTACATGGTGGTGGACCTGCACGCGATCACCGTGCCGCAGGACCCGAAGGAGCTCCGGGCCAACACCCGGCTCGCCGCCGCGCAGTTGCTGGCGGCCGGGCTCGATCCGGAGCGGTGCACGCTCTTCGTCCAGAGCCACGTCCCCGAACACGCCCAGCTCGGCTGGATCATGAACTGCCTCACCGGCTTCGGTGAGGCGTCCCGCATGACGCAGTTCAAGGACAAGTCCGCCAAGCAGGGCGCCGACCGGGCGACCGTGGGCCTCTTCACCTACCCGGTCCTCCAGGTCGCCGACATCCTGCTCTACCAGGCCAACCAGGTCCCGGTCGGTGAGGACCAGCGCCAGCACATCGAGCTCACCCGGGACCTCGCCGAGCGTTTCAACGGCCGCTTCGGCGAGACGTTCACCGTCCCGGCGCCGTACATCCTCAAGGAGACGGCGAAGATCTTCGATCTCCAGGACCCGTCGGTCAAGATGAGCAAGTCGGCGTCCACGCCGAAGGGCCTGATCAACCTCCTCGACGACCCGAAGGTCACCGCCAAGAAGGTCAGGAGCGCGGTGACCGACACGGACACGGTGATCCGCTTCGACACGGAGAAGAAGCCCGGGATCAGCAACCTCCTCGGCATCTACTCCACCCTCACCGGCGCCGCCGTGACCGATCTTGAACGGAAATACGAGGGCAAGGGCTACGGCGCCCTCAAGACCGACCTCGCCGAGGTCATGGTGGAGTTCGTCACCCCGTTCCGGACCCGGACCCAGGAGTACCTGGACGACCCGGAGACCCTGGACGCCCTGCTGGCCAAGGGGGCCGAGAAGGCCAGGACCGTCGCCGCCGAGACGCTGGCGCGGACCTATGACCGGATGGGCCTTCTGCCTGCGAAGCACTGAGTCCAAGGACCCTGGCCGGACCACGGCCGAAGGGGCCACACTGGCGTCGGCACGGCCGAAGAACGGCCTTCGAAGATGAGGAGAACGATGTGGGGACCGTAACGCTTGGCGTTTCGATCGCGGTCCCGGAGCCGTACGGCAGCCTGCTCCAGGAGCGGCGCGCGAGCTTCGGGGACCCTGCCGCCTACGGCATCCCCACCCACGTCACCCTTCTTCCGCCCACCGAGGCCGAGGCGGCCGACCTGCCGGCGATCGAGACCCACCTCTCCCAGATCGCCACGGCCGGTCGTCCCTTCCCGATGCGGCTGTCGGGCACGGGCACCTTCCGCCCGCTCTCCCCGGTCGTCTTCGTCCAGGTCGTCGAGGGCGCCTCGGCCTGCTCCTGGCTCCAGAAGCGGGTCCGGGAGGCGTCCGGGCCGCTGGTGCGCGAGCTGCAGTTCCCGTACCACCCGCATGTGACCGTGGCGCACGGCATCGGCGAGGAGGCCATGGACCGGGCGTACGAGGAGCTCTCCTCGTACGAGGCGGCCTGGACCTGTGGTTCCTTCGCGCTGTACGAACAGGGCACGGACGGCGTCTGGCGCAAGATCAACGAGTTCCCGTTCGGCGGGGGCGGCGCCGCCCCCGCCGTGCCCGCCCAGGGCGGCAGCTCCATGGACCAGCCGTCCCTGCGCCCCTGAACCCGGCCTGACCCGGACGCGGCGCCCTACCGCACCGGAAGCAGCCGGAACAGTGGACGCGGCACGTGCCGCAGGGCCGACATCACCACCCGCAGCGCCCCGGGGACCCACACCGTCTCCGAGCGCCGCCCCAGTCCCGTCACGATCGCGTCCGCGACCGCGCCCGGGGTCGTGGCCAGCGGAGCCTCCTCGCGCCCGGCGGTCATCCGCGACCGTACGAAACCGGGGCGTACGACCATCACGTGCACCCCCGTCCCGTGCAGCGCGTCGCCGAGCCCCTGCGCGAAGGCGTCCAGGCCCGCCTTGCTCGAGCCGTAGATGAAGTCCGCGCGCCGGGCGCGCTCGCCCGCCACCGAGGAGAGCACCACCAGCGACCCATGGCCCTGCGCCTGGAGCGCGCCGGCGCACACCAGGCCGGAGGAGACCGCTCCCGTGTAGTTGGTCTGCGCCACCCGGACCGCGGACAGGGGCTCCTCCTCGTCGCGCGCCTGGTCGCCCAGGACCCCGAAGGCCAGCAGCACCATGTCGATGTCCCCGTCGGTGAAGAGCTTCCCGAGCACCTCCTCGTGGGAGGCGGAGTCGAGCGCGTCGAAGGCGACGGTACGGACGTCGGCGCCCAGCTCGCGCAGCTCGGCCGCGGCGCGCTCCAGGGCGGGGGACGGCCGTCCGGCCAGCTGGACGGTCCTGGTCCGGCGGGCGATCAGCCGCCGCGCGGTGGCCAGCCCGATCTCCGAGGTGCCGCCGAGGACGAGCAGGGACTGCGGGGCACCGAAGGCGTCCTTCACGGGATAACTCCTAGCACGGTGTCGACGGACATCGTCGTGACCGTATCGCCCGGGAAAACCCTTTTGAGGGATTCGTTACAACACTCACCGAAATGGATGATTGCTGATCCGGGCGGCCCCTGACGACGGTTTTCCGCGCCCGCGAGGGTACGCGTAGTTCATGGACTGGCTGAAGAAACTCCCCGTCATCGGGCCGTTCGCCGCACGGCTGATGGAGACGCACGCCTGGCGCTCCTACGAGACGCTGGAACGGGTCCACTGGGCCAGGCTCGCCGCCGCGATCACCTTCCTCAGCTTCCTGGCGCTCTTCCCGCTGATCGCCGTCGGTGCCGCCGTCGGCGCCGCGCTGCTCTCCCCCCAGCAGCTCGACACGATCGAGGACAAGCTCGCCGAGCAGGTGCCCGGCATCTCGGACCAGCTCGGCATCGACAGCCTCGTGGCCCACGCGGGCACGGTGGGGGTGGTCGCCGGTGTGCTGCTGCTCTTCACCGGCATCGGCTGGATCGGCTCGATGCGGGACTGCCTGCGCGCCGTGTGGGAGAAGGACGACGTGGACGAGGGGAACCCGGTCGTCCGCAAGCTCAAGGACGCCGGTCTGCTGCTCGGCCTCGGGGGAGCGGCGCTCGCGACCCTCGCGGTCTCCACCGTCGCGTCCACGGCCATCGGCTGGACGGCCGACCGCCTCGGCATCCCCGAGGACGGTGTGGGCGGGGTGCTGCTCCAGGCGGCCGCCGTGGTCGTCGCCGTCCTCGCCGACTTCCTGATCCTGCTCTACCTGCTGACCCTGCTGCCCGGGGTGGAGCCGCCGCGCCGGCGGCTGATCGTGGCCGGGCTGGTCGGCGCGGTCGGCTTCGAGCTCCTCAAGCTGCTGCTCGGCAGCTACATGAGGGATGTCGCCTCCAAGAGCATGTACGGCGCCTTCGGCGTGCCGATCGCCCTCCTCCTGTGGATCAACTTCAGCGCGAAACTGCTGCTGGTCTGTGCCGCCTGGACGGCGACGCCGAGCAAGGACGGCACAGCGCAGGTGGAGGGCGCGGAGGTCAGCGACGGGGGAGGCGACGCACCAGGTCGGGCAGCGGCCAGCGCCGGTTGACCAGGAACACCGCGGCCGCCAGGGCCACCAGCACCCCGCCGGCGACCGACAGTGCGGTCCAGACCCCGCTGGAGCCGGCGGCGGCGGCGTGGGCCGTCGTGGCCGCCTGCTTCTCCTTCGCGGCGCCCTTGCCCGTGCCCGCCGGTTCCGAGCCCTTGGAGACCACGGCGGACTTCGGCGGCACCAGTTCGCCGACCGGGGTCACCTTGCCGCCGGCGGAGAAGCCCCAGTCGAGCAGGCCGGCGGCCTCCTTGTAGACGGCGTGGCTCTCCTCGGACGACGGGTTCATCACCGTCACCAGCAGCACCTTCCCGTCGCGCTCGGCGATCCCCGTGAAGGTGTTGCCCGCGTGGGTCGTGTAGCCGTTCTTGACGCCGGCGATGCCCTTGTACGGCTCCACCCCGAGGTCGCCGGTGATCAGCCGGTTGGTGTTCTGGATCTCGAAGCTCTCCCGCTTCTTGCCCTTCTTCCGCTCGCCGGGGAACTCGGCCGTCGCCGTCGCGGCGTACTCGCGGAAGTCGGCCTTCTGCATCCCGCTCCGGGCGAACAGCGTCAGGTCGTAGGCGCTGGAGACCTGGTGCGGGGCGTCGTAGCCGTCGGGCGAGACGACCGTGGTGTCCAGCGCCTGCAGCTCCTCGGCGTGCCGCTGCATCGCGGCGACCGTCGCGGGCACGCCGCCGTACATCTCGGAGAGCACGTGCACCGCGTCGTTGCCGGAGCGCAGGAAGACGCCGAGCCACAGGTCGTGGACCGTGTAGGAGTGGTCCTCCTTGACGCCCACGAGGCTGCTTCCCTCACCGACGCCGGCCAGTTCGTCCTCGGTCACCAGATGGGTGAGGGACTTCGGCTGCAGGGCGGGCAGGACCGTGTCGGCGAAGAGCATCTTCAGGGTGGAGGCGGGCGGCAGCCGCCAGTGCGAATTGTGCGCGGCGAGCACCTGCCCGCTCTCCGCGTCCGCGACGATCCACGACCGTGCGGTGAGGTCCTTCGGCAGGGCCGGGGCACCAGGGCCCAGATCGACCTGCGTGCCCACCTCGCCCAGCCGCTTGCCGCCCACGGTCGACATCGGACCGGTCGGCTTCGGCAGTTTGTCGTCGGTCTTGTCCTTGTCGGCCGCCCCGGCGGGACTGACGACACATACGGACAGCAACGCGGCAGAGAGGACCGTCATTACGGTCTTTTTCAGAGCAGGCACGGTCGGAAACGTACATGGCGTGACTGGGGATGGGGACCCGGATGGCCTGACCCGCCGTGCATACCGCCGGGACAGCCCACCCCGGGCGATCGGCCGGGCGTGCGGCGGCGATACTGATCCCATGAAGCTCAGCCGCCCCGTCTCCTGGTTCCTGCTCGTCTTCGGAGTGTGGAGCTGGGTCATCTGGGTCACCTTTGTCAAGAATCTCTGGAAGGACGGCAGCGGGCTCGCGTTCGACGACGCGGGCGATCCGACCGCGTACTTCTGGGTCCATCTCCTGCTCGCCATCACCTCGTTTCTTCTGGGGACGGCTGTGGGGGTCATCGGGTTCCGTGGTGTCAGGGCTTTGCGTCGCGAAGGAAGATGACGGCCCGGACGTGGGCCGCCGTCCGTACAGAATCGTTTCAGCGGGGGAGCGTACGTGGTTGTGGTCTTCGTACTGACGGCGGTCGCGGTTCTCGCGCTGCTCGCGGCAGTACACCGGTATGTGTGGCGCCGGCTGATCGGTGACACGACGGCGCGCGGCAGTCTCGCGCGCCGGACGGGCACCGTCGCGGCCTTCGTGCTGCCGCTGCTGAGCGTCGGGGCCCTGGTCTCCAGCCGCGCCGGGGTCCCCTTCCCGGTGCAGCAGGTGCTCGCCTGGCCGGGTTACCTCTGGCTGGCCGCGCTGCTCTATCTGACACTGGCCCTGCTGGTGGGCGAGGCCGTCCGGCCGCTGCTGCGCCGGCTGCTCGCCCGCCGGGCCGGCGGGACGCCCACGGTCGCGGCCACCACGGCCGAGGACCGGACCGAGGGCCAGGAAGCTCCGGCCGCCGAGCGCCCTCACCGGGCCACCGCCACCGCTTCCGATACCGGCCAGGGCGGCGGCAGCACCCGTACGGACCTCGCGCCGCGCCCCGAGACCCCCGCCCCGTCCGTCGCCGACCCCTCGCGCAGGCTCTTCGTCGCCCGTGCCGTCGGCGGAGCGGCCGCCGTCGCCGGACTCGGCACCGTCGGTTACGGCACCTACGGGGTGCTGCGCGGCCCCCGCACCAAGCGGATCACCGTGCCCCTCGCCGGACTCCCGCGCTCCGCCCACGGCTTCCGCATCGCCGTGGTCAGCGACATCCATCTCGGCCCCGTCCTCGGCCGCGCCCACACCCGGCGGATCGTCGACGCGATCAACGCCACGAGCCCCGACCTGGTGGCCGTCGTCGGAGACCTCGTCGACGGATCCGTCGCCGATCTCGGTCCCGCGGCCGAGCCGCTCGCCGGGCTCGAAGCCCGCCACGGCAGCTACTTCGTCACCGGTAACCACGAGTACTTCTCCGGTGCCGCCGAGTGGGTCGACCACGTACGCGAGCTGGGTCTGCACCCCCTGGAGAACGCCCGCGTCGAGATCGCCGGCTTCGACCTCGCCGGAGTCAACGACGTGGCGGGCGAGAGCGAGGGCCAGGGCCCCGACTTCGCCCGCGCGCTCGGCGACCGCGACCGCAGCCGTGCCTCCGTCCTTCTCGCGCACCAGCCCGTCGTCATCGACGAGGCCGTCGAGTACGGAGTCGGCCTCCAGCTCTCCGGCCACACGCACGGAGGCCAGCTCTGGCCGGGGAACCTCCTGGCGGAGCTCGCCAATCCCACCGTCGCCGGATACGAACGCTACGGAGACACGCAGTTGTACGTCTCGCGGGGTGCGGGTGCCTGGGGACCGCCCGTGCGCGTCGGCGCCCCCTCCGACATCACCGTGGTGGAGCTCGCTTCCCCGCAGGCCTGAGGCCGAAACCTGTGAGCGCCCACCCTGGCCTTCCATATGTGAATATCGTGTGATTGGGTGAGGGCGATCATGCGGCGATGATGTGCCTCTCTGTGCACGCGAGCCGGGGTGGGGTTGGCAAGGGAGCACGGCACATGCGGTTCATCCGTCTACGGATTCTCGCGATTCTGGCGGTATTGGTCATCGCGGGCGTCGGCGCCTGGCAGCTGCTTCCCTCGGACGAGGTGGACGGGACCCCGATCACGGTCGGTACGTCCGACGAGGTCACCTCGCTCGACCCGGCCGGTGCGTACGACGCCGGCTCCTGGGCGATCTACAGCAACCTCTACCAGTCCCTGATGACCTTCAGGTCCGGAGCGGTCGTGCCGGAGCCGGACGCCGCCGAGAGCTGCGGCTTCATCGGCCAGAAACTCCAGACGTACCAGTGCAGGCTGCGGGACGACCTGACCTTCTCCAACGGCCGCAAGGTCACGGCCGAGGACGTCAAGTACTCCTTCGACCGCATGCTGAAGATCAAGGCGGACGCCGGTCCCTCGGTGCTGTTCCCCAGCCTCGACACCATCGTGACCGAGGGCCGCACGATCACCTTCAACCTCTCGGCCAGGGACGCGACGTTCCCGCAGAAGCTGGCCACCGGCGCCGGGTCCATCGTCGACCCCACCAAGTACCCGAAGGACAAGCTCCGCACGGGCAGCCAGGCCGACGGTTCGGGCCCGTACACGCTGAAGTCGTTCGAGTCCGGTGTCCAGGCCGAGCTGGTGCCCAACCCGGCGTACAAGGGCGCGCTGAAGAAGACGGGTGTCGCGGTCGACATCCGCTACTTCGAGGGATCCGAGGCGCTCCAGGCGGCCTGGAAGGCCGGGGACGTCGACGTCACGCACCGTCAGCTCCCCTCCGAGCAGCTCGCCGAGCTCGACCCGGCCGCCGACGACCAGCGGGTCACCGAGGCGGACAGCGCCGAGATCCGCAACCTCGTCTTCAACGTCCGGGACGGCGCGCCGCTCGCCGACAGGAAGGTCCGCCAGGCCATCGCCTGGATCATCGACCGGGGCCCGCTGGTCACGAAGGCCTACCGGAGCACCGTCGAACCCCTGTACTCGCTGATCCCGCAGGGCTACATCGGGCACAGCACCCCCTTCTTCGACTCCTACCCGGAGTCGGACCCGGAGCGGGCCAGGGCGCTGATGGAGGACGCCGGTGTGGACCTTCCGCTGCACATCACCTTCGCCCACCGCGACGACGACGCCAACAAGGCGGAGTCCGCCGAGCTGGTCCGTCAGCTGGAGAAGGACGGGCTCTTCGAGGTCGAGGAGAAGGCCGTCGAGTGGCAGGCCTTCCAGAAGGGCTACGCGGCCGGTGAGTACGACGCGTACACCCTGGGATGGCTCCCCGACTACCCGGACCCCGACACCTTCAGCCAGCCGCTGGTCGGCAGCGAGAACTCCCTCCACAACGGCTACAGCAGCGAGAAGATGGACGCGCTGATCGCGGCCACGCAGCAGTACAGCGACCGCGGCCGGACCTCGGACGACTTCAAGGAGATGCAGAGGCTGGTCGGCGAGGACGTTCCGCTGGTCCCGCTGTGGCAGAAGAAGGACTACGTCGTCAGCAAGCAGTCCGTGTCCGGCTCCCAGTACCTCTCCGACGGCACCGGCATCTGGCGGCTGTGGGAGCTCAGCTGGATCTGATGTCCTGGGCGCCGCGCGCCCCGGGCATGAACTCCACCAGGACGTCGTGGATCTGCCGCACGAGCGGCCGCAGCACCCGGAAGCGGGAGAGCGCGATCGCCCGGGCGGCGATCGGCGCGGTGCGCTCGACGAGCCGGCGGCTGCGGCCGGTGCCCTCGGACCGGTCGTAGACCCAGAACAGCACCAGGCCCATCTGCATCAGCCACATCAACTGCGGCAGTATCCGGCCCAGCTCCTGGTCGTACCTGGTGCTCGATCCGGCCAGGCAGCGTTCGTGCACGGAGATCACCGCCTCGCGGGCGCCCACGGAGTCCTCCGAGAAGGGGGAGAGCGGGCTCTCGGGGTCGGCGGCGTTCTTGAAGAACTGGGCGGCGAAACGGTGGTACGGCTCGGCCACGTCCAGCCAGCGGAGCAGGACGCCCCGGATGCGCAGGGCGAGATCCGTCTCGTCGGCCAGGACCGGCCGGACCGCCGCCTCGTGCTCGGCGGCGATCCGGTCGTAGAAGCCCTGGACCAGGTGCTCCTTGGAGGAGAAGTAGTAGTAGGCGTTCCCTACGGAGACGCCGGCCTCCTGGGCGATGGCCCGCATCGTCGTCCGGTCGTACCCGCGCTCCTCGAAGAGCCGGAGCGCGGTCTCCAGGATCAGGGTGCGGGTCTGCTCGCTCTTCGGGGCCTTCTTCTCTTGCTTCGCCACGGTCCCAAGGCTATCGGGGCGAGGTGGAGCGACCGCCCCGGACTCAGGCGCTCGTCCTCAGGCGCTCATCGAACGCGCGGTGTTGACCTGCGACATGACCCACTGGAAGGTCTCGGGGCCCGTCGCCGGGATCATCGTCTGGTGGTGCCGGCCGCCGCTGGTGACCGTGATCTGCACGAAGCCGGTCGTGCGCTTCTCCTTCATCAGGAGGAACAGCAGGCCGATGAGGCAGAACAGCGCGAAGACGATCGCGAGCACGATGCCCACGGTCGGGATCTTCTCCTCCGTGCGCGACATGTCGGTCGCCGTCCACACCGCGCCCTTGAGCGGCAGGGTGCCGGACGGGGTGACGATCCCGTCGTTCATCACCGTGATGTCACCGAGCGAGAGCACCGGGACCCCCGTGCCGCCGTGTTGCACCGGAAGGTTGAAGCCGGGCTCCGTCGGCTGTCCGGGGCCCGGATAGCCGTAACCGGGGCCGGGCTGCGCCGCGCCGTCGGGCAGCGGCTGCGGATAGCCGTACGCCGGAGCGGCGCCCGGCGCCGGATAGCCGTAACCCTGGCCGTCCGGCATCGTGGGCGGGTTGCCCGGCGGCTGGGGCGGGCCCCACTTGTATGAGTCGTCCGCGTACGGATTCGGATCGCTCACGACGTTCCCCGTTCTCCATCAAGCCGTCTGCTCCCGTGCTGTCGCGCACCGGGAGAGGGTGAGCCGGTCGACGGCTCCGCACGACCGTACCGTCCCGGCCCGGTCCCCCGCACCAAGAGGCCCCGCACCAAGAGGCCCCGTTTCCCGCACGGACCGTGCGGGAAACGGGGCCTCTCGGTGTGACGCGTCGGTCAGAAGCGACGGGTGATCAGCGCGCGCTTCACTTCCTGGATCGCCTTGGTGACCTCGATGCCACGAGGGCAGGCGTCCGTGCAGTTGAAGGTCGTGCGGCAACGCCACACACCGTCACGGTCGTTGAGGATCTCCAGGCGCTGCTCCCCGGCCTCGTCACGCGAGTCGAAGATGAAGCGGTGCGCGTTGACGATCGCCGCCGGGCCGAAGTACTGGCCGTCGTTCCAGAACACCGGGCACGAGGACGTGCACGCGGCGCACAGGATGCACTTGGTGGTGTCGTCGAAGCGCTCGCGGTCCTCGGCGGACTGCAGGCGCTCACGCGTCGGCTCGTTCCCCTTGGTGACGAGGAAGGGCATGACATCGCGGTAGGCCTGGAAGAACGGGTCCATGTCGACCACGAGGTCCTTGAGGACCGTGAGGCCCTTGATGGCCTCGACCGTGATCGGCTTGTCCGGGTTGATGTCCTTGATCAGCGTCTTGCAGGCGAGCCTGTTCTTGCCGTTGATCCGCATCGCGTCGGAGCCGCAGATGCCGTGCGCGCAGGAACGGCGGAAGGTGAGGGTGCCGTCCTGCTCCCACTTGATCTTGTGAAGGGCGTCGAGCACACGCTCCTTCGGGTCGATCGAGATCTGGAAGTCCTGCCACTGGACCTCGTCGGAGACCTCGGGGTTGAAGCGGCGGATCCGGAACGTGGCCGTGATGTACGGGGTGTCGGCGAAGCCGGCCTCGGGCTTGTCGGTCTTTTCCAGGGTCGGGGTAGCCATCAGTACTTACGCTCCATCGGCTGGTAGCGGGTCGTGACGACCGGCTTGTAGTCGAGCCGGATCGACTCGGTGCCGTCGTCCGCGACCTCGCGGTACGCCATGGTGTGGCGCATGAAGTTGACGTCGTCGCGGTTCGGGTAGTCCTCGCGGTAGTGACCGCCGCGGGACTCCTTGCGGGCCAGGGCGGAGGTCGCCATGACCTCGGCGAGGTCGAGCAGGTTGCCCAGCTCGATGGCCTCCAGCAGGTCCGTGTTGAACCGCTTGCCCTTGTCCTGGATGGACACGTTGAGGTAGCGCGCCCGCAGTTCGGCGATCTTGTCGACCGCCGTCTTGATGGTCTGCTCGGTGCGGAACACCATCACGTTGGCGTCCATGCACTCCTGCAGCTCCGTGCGGAGCGCGTGGACCCGCTCGGTGCCCGTGCCGTTGCGCAGCCGCTCGACCTGCTCCTGGACCAGCTGCCCCGGGTTCTCGGGAAGCTCGACGAAGTCGTTCTTCGCGGAGTACTCGGCGGCGGCGATGCCCGAGCGGCGTCCGAAGACGTTGATGTCGAGCAGCGAGTTGGTGCCGAGGCGGTTGGCGCCGTGCACGGAGACACAGGCGACCTCGCCGGCGGCGTACAGGCCCGGGACGACGGTGGTGTTGTCGGCCAGCACCTCGCCCTCGACGTTGGTCGGGATGCCGCCCATGGCGTAGTGCGCGGTCGGCTGGATCGGGATCGGGTCCGTGTAGGGCTCGATGCCGAGGTAGGTGCGCGCGAACTCGGTGATGTCCGGGAGCTTCGCGTCCAGCTGCTCCGGCGGGAGGTGCGTGAGGTCGAGGTAGACGTGGTCGCCCTCGGGACCGCAGCCGCGGCCCTCACGGATCTCCGTGTAGATGGAGCGGGACACGACGTCACGGGACGCGAGGTCCTTCATGACCGGCGCGTACTTCTCCATGAAGCGCTCGCCGTCCTTGTTGCGGAGGATTCCGCCCTCACCGCGGGCGCCCTCCGTCAGCAGGATGCCCATGCGCCAGATGCCCGTCGGGTGGAACTGGAAGAACTCCATGTCCTCCAGCGGCAGACCGCGGCGGTAGGCGGCGGCCTGGCCGTCACCGGTCAGGGTGTGGGCGTTGGACGTCACCTTGAAGAACTTGCCGGTGCCGCCGGAGGCGAAGATGATCGCCTTCGCCTGGAAGATGTGGATCTCGCCGGTCGCCAGCTCGTAGGCGACGACACCCGCGGACTTCTTGACGCCGTCCACGTCCTGGAGCAGGAGGTCCAGGACGTAGAACTCGTTGAAGAACTCCACACCCTCCTTGACGCAGTTCTGGTACAGCGTCTGGAGGATCATGTGACCGGTGCGGTCCGAGGCGTAGCAGGAGCGGCGGACCGGGGCCTCGCCGTGGCTACGGGTGTGACCGCCGAAGCGGCGCTGGTCGATACGGCCCTCGGGCGTGCGGTTGAACGGCAGGCCCATCTTCTCGAGGTCGAGGACCGCGTCGATGGCCTCCTTCGCCAGGATCTCGGCGGCGTCCTGGTCGACCAGGTAGTCGCCGCCCTTGATCGTGTCGAAGGTGTGCCACTCCCAGTTGTCCTCCTCCACGTTGGCCAGCGCGGCGGCCATGCCGCCCTGCGCGGCGCCCGTGTGGGAGCGGGTGGGGTAGAGCTTCGTCAGCACGGCGGTGCGGCTGCGCTTGGTCGACTCGATGGCCGCGCGCATGCCGGCGCCGCCGGCGCCGACGATGACGGTGTCGTACTTGTGGATCTGCATGGTTTCCCTCTGGTCCCTCTGTCCCGGCGCCTAGCGGATGTTCGGGTCGAAGGTGAAGATCACCAGCGTGCCCAGCAGGACGGTGAACACCGTGGCGGTGTACAGGAGCATCTTCAGCCAGAAGCGGGTGTTGTCCCGTTCGGCGTAGTCGTTGATGACCGTACGGAGGCCGTTGGCGCCGTGCAGCATGGCGAGCCACAGCATCGCCAGGTCCCAGACCTGCCAGAACGGCGAGGCCCAGCGGCCCGCGACGAAGGCGAAGCCGATCTTGGACACGCCGCCGTCGAGCACCAGCTGGATCAGCAGGTGGCCGATGACGAGGACGACCAGCACGATGCCCGACAGGCGCATGAAGAGCCAGGCGTACATCTCGAAGTTCGTGCGCGAACCCTTGGGGGTCTTGCCCGTGCGCTTGCGCGGGGGCTCGATCACCGGGGCCGGGTTGTCGACGTCGAACAGGCTTACGCCCTCGACGTCACCGATCGCGGAAGAAGGAGTCTCGGTGGACATCGGCCTCAGCTCCCGAAGACTTCACGTACGGCGTGACCGAGGACGGGGTACAGGGCCCCGACCATCAGCACGATCCAGATACCCAGGACGGTCCAGAGCATCTGCTTCTGATAGCGCGCGCCCTTGGACCAGAAGTCCACGGCGACGATGCGGAGACCGTTCAGCGCGTGAAACAGGATCGCGGCCACCAGGCCGTACTCGAGCAGCGCTACGAGCGGGGTCTTGTAGGTGGCCACGACCTCGTCGTACGCCTCGGGGGAGACACGCACGAGAGCGGTGTCCAGGACGTGTACGAACAGGAAGAAGAAAATGAGGACACCGGTGACTCGATGAGCCACCCAGGACCACATGCCTTCCCGGCCGCGGTACAGCGTTCCAGCCGGCACGGAAGAACCCTCCGGGAGCGGGGATTGGGGCCGGCCGGCTTGACTGTCGGTCTGACCCGGCCGGGTACGGTCCACCGGCCCTGGCCATCGTAGCGACGCTTTGTCGGTTCCATCGCGGCGGGGCCTCCGGTGTGATCAAAGCGGCAGGCAAACAGGCACGGACGGGCTACCGCGGGTCATATGCCACCGGGGGGAACGGGTCGGGCGCCAGGGCCGCCTCCGTCAGGAGCTCGACGATCCGGCCCCGGGCGAGTCGCCGCATCTCCTCCGCGGTCAGGGAGCGCTCCTCGTCCGGTTCGTGCGCCAGCCGGGTGCGGATGGCGGCCAGCACCTGGTCGACGTGCTGGGAGGGGCGCAGACCGTCGAGGCAGATCACGAAGGCGTGGCCGAACCGGCTCTCGTACGCCGCGTGGGCGGCGCGCAGGGCCAGATGGGCGGCCCGGGGCGCGTCGTGGCGCAGGCAGGGGGCGCTCTCCGCGGCGAGCGCCTCGGAGAGATCGGCGGGTGAGAGGTCGTATCCCGCCTCGTCGGAGGCGGCGAGCAGCGTCTCCAGGTCCGGATAGGGGCGGTGGGCGGCCAGCCGCTGCGCCCAGCGGCGGCTCCCGCAGCACTCCAGCAGGGTGGCCTCGGCCAGGTCCCGGGGCCAGGCGTTGAAGCGGCCGAGGCCGCTCGAGTGGGCACCGGGGCGCCGGCTCACCGACACTGGTTCCGGAACGGGGGCCTCCACCGGGGCCTCGCGAAGGGCCGGGGCAGGGCCGCGGTTCTGGACGGGTACGGCCGCCTGCCCGGTCTGCTGCGGTGGTTTCGGCAGGCCGGCGTGGGACTCGCTGGACCTGGACAGCGGGACTCCTCGAATGAATGACATCTGTGACCCTGGAGAGGGGCCGGAGAGCGACGAGGTTGCGCGAAAGGTGGAGTGAGGCTTGGAGTTATGTGCCGCCACGCTATCGAGGGCGGGCGACGCGCAGCCGAATGATGCGAGAAATTCACCCGGACGGGAGAGTTTCGGAACGCTTGATGGACGAATCAGCGGGGGAAATGCCCGACTTTCTCATCTTCTTTGAACTGTTTCTCCCCCGATCCGGAGGTTTCTGACCGATGTCGCCCTCACGTGCACCCCTGGTGGCCGGCGCCGCCGTCGCGGTGGCAGCCGCCGTCACCCTCACCGTCGTCGTCTGGCCCGAGGACTCCGGCCCCGGAGCGGGGAACGGCGCGTCGGCCTCGTCCCGCACGTCCGCCGCCCCGTCACCCAGCCGGTCCTATCCGCTCTCCACGACGCCGCGGACCATACCCGCGGTCCGGGAGCACACCGCCGCGCGCGGGCCCGGCTGGAAACCGGCCGAGGACAGCGCGGTCGTCGCGGCCGACCCCCAGCTGGCCGACGAGGCGAAACTGCTCGCCAAGGAGCTGAAGATCGGCTACCGCGGCGAGAAGGCCGCCCGCTCCGGCGACGTCGAGCTGGCGCTCGGGGGCAAGGGAGGCCAGGAGTCCTACACCCTGAGGGCCGAGGGCAACCGGGTCACGATCAGCGGTCCCGGCCAGGCGGGTGTCTTCTACGGGACCCGGACCCTCAAGCAGTCGCTGAGCGCCGACAGCACCGTCCCGGAGGGCGTCGTGCGCGACACGCCCGACCGCCCGCAGCGCGGACTCAACCTCGACATCGCGCGCAAGCACTACGACGCGGACTGGATCGAGACCCGGCTGCGCGAGATGGCCGACCTCAAGCTCAACCAGCTCGGTCTCCACTTCTCCGACGACCAGGCCTTCCGGATCGAGTCCGACTCGCACCCCGAGGTCGTCTCCGACGAGCACCTCACCAAGGCGGAGGTCCGCCGGATCGTGAAGCTCGCGCAGAGCCTCCACATCACGATCGTCGCCGAGATCGACTCGCCCGGACACCTGGGCGCGGTCCTGGAGGCCCACCCCGACCTGCGGCTGCGGAACACGCAGGGGGTCGTGCGGGAGGGCGCGATCGACATCTCGAAGCCGGAGTCGGCACAGATCGTCGACGACCTGATCGAGGAGTACGCGGAGCTCTTCCCCGGCGACTGGTTCCACGTCGGCGCGGACGAGTACCAGGCGCTCACCGTGAGCGATCCGGCCGCCTCCTACCCGCAGCTGGCCGCCGCCGCACGGGAGAAGTACGGCGCCGACGCCACCGTCCAGGACCTGGCGGAGGGCTGGCTGAACGACCGCGCCGCGGTCGTCACCAAGGCGAAGAAGATCCCCAAGGCGTGGAACGACGGCTTCTTCAGCGGAGGGACGGTCACCGGCGACAAGGGCATCGAGGTCGAGTACTGGACGGGCAAGGAGATCGGCGCCCGGCCGCCGCAGGACTACCTCGCCGAGGGCCGCAAGGTGATCAACCTCAACGACGAGTACCTCTACTACGTGCTCGGCGAGCCCAACGACTTCACGTACCCGACGGGTGAGCGGATCTACGAGCAGTGGACCCCGCTCGTCCTGCGCGGGACCGAGCCGGTGGCCGAGCGCTACTCGAAGCAGATCCTGGGCGGCCGGTTCGCGGTCTGGGGAGACTTCCCGAACGCGCAGACGCAGGCGCAGGTGGCCGAGGGGATCCGGATGCCGCTCAACGCGGTCTCCCAGAAGCTGTGGGACCCCCGGGAGCCGAAGCTGACCTGGGCGCAGTTCGAGCGGCTCGCCGACGAGGTCGACGCCTCGAACTGACCGGAGCTCGGAGGCTCCGGGGCCTCGCCGTCCTCTTCGTGCGGAAGCCGACCCGGATGCAGGGCGAGCGCGCGGCCCTCGGCGCGACCCCGCTGTCCGCCCCCTCCCCGGCCGGCCCGGCGCCCGTCTGAGTTGACCCGTTTTCGCGCTTCCCCGTGGTTCCGGGCGGGAAGGATGGCCCGGACCGCGGGGGGAGCACGGCGTGGGTTTCTGGGGCTTGTATCTGGTGGGCCGCAGCGGGGAGCCGCTCATCGGCCACCCCGCGCTGCGCGACGCGCGCGAACGGCTCACACTGCGGGAGTACCGCGCGGACGGCTGGCAGGTCTGGTCCCACCCCACCGAGCCCTCGCCCGGCAGCATGACCGCACTCGCCGACGCCGCACGCGCGCCGGTCCTCCTCGGCTACGTCATGGACGGCGTCTGTGTGGCCGTCGAGGCGGCGGCGCCGCACAGCGGGCCCTGGTACGCCTGCCTCGGCAGGGCGCCGATGGCCGAGCGCATCGGCCGGGCCGGCCTGACGCCGGAGGACCTGTTCCTGCCACCGGAGGACGCCGCGGCACGGGCCGTCGCCTGGGCGGCCGAATCCGGCCAGGCCGTCCGAGAGGGCCCCCTGCTCGAACTGCTGCGCGTCGAGCGGCCCGAGTGGTCCGCGGAGGAACTTTTCTTCACTTTTCTGGACCGTCTGGGCATCCGGAGTCTGTCCGACTGAGTCCCGCTGTGATCTTCTGTGTCGGAAGAGTGACGCTTTTCGGCCATCGGACGCTGTACGCGGTAGCGGGAAGCGGCGTGCTCCCCGACGACCACCGAGTGACCGGTGTACCGATGGGGGAGGCGTCGATGACTCTGCTGGAGCTGATCGCTCGTGCCGACGAGCGGGGGCTGGCGGCGAGCGCGGTCGCCTGTCTGGACCGCTGTCTTCCGCCGCAGGAGGACGGGGAGGACCCGGAGCCGCTGCGCCCGCTCTGGGCCGGTTGCGAGAGCGGCGCGGAGTGGGCCGCCCGGCTCGACGCCGCGCACGCGGCACTGGAGGGCGGGCCGGGCCGGGACGCCGCGACCCGCGTCCGGGAGCTGCTGGCCGCCGCACCCCGGGACTTCGACGCCGGGCCGTTGCGCGCCTGGGCGGACGCCTGCTCGCTCCTCGCGCTGGACATCCACCGGGAGTGGGACTTCCCGGCCGGTGACGCCGCACGGACGGCCGAGGCCTGCCGGGCCGACGGCGCCGTGGGCGACGGCCCTCTCGTCGCGGGAGAACTCCGCAGGCAGACCGCGATCCTGGAGGGCCTCGCCGGGACCGCCGCGTCGCCGGGCGGCGCGACGGGACTGCGACGGGCCCTGGATCTGTCGACCGAGGGCCGGCGGGTGCTGCGCGCGGTGATGTCCCGCCGCGCTCGTGGCCGTGACAGGCCCGGCGGCGTGCCCCTGACGTGACGTCATGAGGGAGGGGACGACGACCGGGGCCGCCACCCCCCACAGGAGAGGCCCCGGCCGTCTTCCACGGGGCCGCAGAACGACCCCGTACTCATCTCAGCGCCACGGGTGCGTTTTCTGTCACACCGCCCTGAGTCAGGAGACAGTTGCGGGTTGTACAAGTCATGGACGGGGCGCCGTCCGACCACGTAGCGTGCTGAGTCGCGCAGCGTGGCGCAGTAGTGGTGACCAGCTACGATTCGGATCAGCAGGGCGGGTTGGGGAGTGCTGGGGGACGACGCGGAGCTGACCGCCGCGGTGCTCGCGGCACAGGACGGGGACGAGGACGCCTTCCGGACTGTGTACCGCGCCGTGCACCCGCGGCTGCTCGGTTACATACGGACGCTGGTCGGTGAACCGGACGCCGAGGACGTGGCGTCCGAGTCCTGGCTGCAGATAGCGCGCGACCTCGACCGCTTCAGCGGGGACGCCGACCGGTTCCGCGGCTGGGCGGCCCGGATAGCGCGCAACCGCTCGCTCGACCACATACGGATGCGCAGCAGGCGCCCCGCGATCGGCGGCGACGAGAGCGAACTGGCCGGTGAGGCCGCCGAGTCCGACACCGCGGGCGAGGCCCTGGAGTCGCTGGCCACCGGGCGCACCATGTCCCTCATCGCCCAGCTCCCCCAGGACCAGGCCGAGGCCGTCGTGCTCCGGGTGGTGATCGGCCTCGACGCGAAGAGCGCGGCGCTGACACTCGGCAAGCGCCCCGGCGCGGTGCGCACCGCCGCACACCGGGGTCTGAAACGGCTGGCGGAGCTCGTCCGCGCCGACAACGGCCCGGAGGGCGAGATTCCGGCGGCGGGAGCGGAGCTCGGCGCCGTACCCCCGCAACGCCCCGGCCGTCAGGGCGCGGTGGCGCCCGCCGGTGTGACGCATTCGCGTCCGTGGACGCAGAAGGACATGTGATGGCCGACGAGCAGCACGAGTGGCTTGACGCGGACGCGGCGGAGATGTTGCTCCGTGGCGAGCCCGTCGAGCCCGTCGGCGATCACGCGAAGACCGAGGCCCACCGGATGGAGGCGGCGCTGCGCGCGCTGCGGGCACCCGGCCCGGCCGGTGACGAACTGCCCGGTGAGGCCGCGGCATTGGCCGCCTTCCGTGAGGCGTCCCGGAGCGGGAAACGGGCCGCAGCGGCGAGCCCCACCGTAAGCGCGCGGCAGCCGGACGCCCTGCACACCGTACGGATCGGAGCCGCGCGCACCGCCCCGCTCCGGCGCCCGCGATGGACCCGCCCGCTGCGCTACGGCCTCGCCGTCTCGCTCGCCGGGTGCGCGCTCGGCGGCGTGGCGGTCGCCGGGGGCACGGGCATGCTGCCCGCACCGTTCGGCGGCACGGACTCGCCCCTCCCGGCCGCGTCCGTCTCGGTGTCCGCGTCTCCCGAGGAGCTGGGCGCCGAGGTGCCCGACGCAGGTGGACCGCCTTCGCCGCTGCCCTCCGGCACGCCCGGTGCGACCGGCTCTCCGTCGCCCCCCGACCCACCGGACGGCGGGGTGCCCGGCGGCGATCCGGACACCGGGCAGGACGGGGGTGGTGCGCCGGACCGCGAGGAGACCGGCCGGGACGGCGCGACCGGCGGCACCCAGGACGACACGGCCGTACCCGAGAAGCCCGGACGCTCCCCGGCCGAGGTGCTCAAGAAGTCGGTCAAGGCCTGCCGCGCCTACCGCGAGGACACCCTGAGCCAGGAGGACAGGTCCCGGCTCGTGAAACTGGCCGACGGGGAACGCAACCTGGACCGCTTCTGCGACCGCCTGCTCGGCACGGACGACCGTGACGGCGGGAGCGGTGAGGACGGCCAGGACGGCGACGGGAACAACGGCAAGGGCGACGGCACGGACGGCGAGAGCTCCCTGCCCGCGATCACCTTCCGTACGCCGCCCGAGGAGACCGCGCGGGACGGCGCGCGGCGGGCCGGCGCGCCGCAGGACGGCACCGGGCGGCCGACGGCTGAGCCCACCCCCAGCTCGTCGTCCGCGCCTCTGTCGGCAACGCGCTGACCTGCGAGGACAACTCGCCAGTAACACTCTCCGGCGGTCCGGCGCAGTAGTAAGTGCCGACTGGTCATCGGCCGCGCGACGAGCCGGGGTTCCCCCCGTACCTTCGGCTCAGCGCATCCGGCGCGGGCGGGACACGTTCCCCCGGTCCCGCCCGCGCCTCTCATCCGCTCGCACCGCCCACCGGGATCCGGGTGGGCCGGACTACCGGTGGACGACGACCTTGTCGCCGTTCTCCACCTGGGCGAAGAGCGACGCGATCTTCCCTTCGTCCCGCACGTTCACGCAGCCGTGCGAGGCGCCGTCGTAACCGCGTGCCGCGAAGTCGGACGAGTAGTGCACCGCCTGGCCGCCGCTGAAGAACATCGCGTACGGCATGGGCGAGTCGTAGAGCGTCGACACGTGGTGACGGGACTTCCAGTACACCGAGAAGGTGCCTTCACGGGTGGGTGTGTACTGCGAGCCGAACCGCACGTCCATCGTCGATACGACCCGGCCGTCGATCATCCAGGACAGCGTCCGGCTGTTCTTGCTGATGCACAGGACACGGCCCTTCATGCAGCGGGCGTCGGGCTTCGCGGCCGCCGGTGTGGAGGTGGCAGGCGGGTCGAGCTCCTTCGCCGTCGGCCGGCGCGTCATCGCGAGCAGCCGGTCCCAGGTCACCGTGTCGGTTCGCCCCGTACGGTCCAGGCCCCGCTTGCCCTGGAAGGACTGCACGGATGCGACGGTCACCGTGCCGTAGTAGCCGGTGGGGCTGCGGTCGAAGTGGCCGATCTGACGCAGCCGGGCCTGGAGCTCGCGTACGCGCTTGCTGCGGTCGCCGACGGACATGAGGGTGCTGGGCCCCGGAGTGGGGCGCGCGCTCGGTGTCCGGGAGGGCGTGGCGGAGGGGGCCGCCCGGTCGCCGCCCGGCTTGGCGTCGTCCGGTGGGGCCGAGGACGCGGGGGCTGAGGGGGCGTGGGCCGAGGGGGCCTCCACCGGGCCGGCGGTGGGCTCGGCCGCTCCCACCGTCTCGACCTTGCAGCCCGCCGTCAGCGTGGCCAGCGCGAGTAGGCCGACGGCTGCCGCGCCCGCCGTGCGCGCCCGCCGCGCGTATCCGTCCGTCCGTGTGCGCCTCATCCTCGGCCCCCCTGCTTCTCGCCCGTCACCGCCCCGGTCGCGCATGACCTTCGCGCGGCACGGATATCCCATGAGACGGATTCCCGTTCTGCCCGGTTGCCGAATCCTGTCCATGATGGGGACACGCGTCCAGTCCTCCGGGCGCGGGCTGTGAGCAAGGTCCCAGCAGAGAGGGGCCGCAAGGGCCCGGGCGCCGGGGCTAGAGTCCGTCGCGAGGTCGTTACCGGTAAGTAAGTAGCTTGAGCGGGAGGCACAGCAATGACGCGTGAGTCCGAGTCGGGACTGCCCATCGAGCCGGTCTACGGGCCGGAGGCGCTCGACGGCTGGCGGGCCGAGGAGAAGCTCGGCGACCCGGGCGCCTTCCCCTTCACGCGTGGTGTGTACCCGTCGATGTACACGGGCCGGCCGTGGACGATGCGGCAGTACGCGGGCTTCGGCACCGCCACCGAGTCCAACGCCCGCTACAAGCAGCTGATCGCCAACGGCACGACCGGGCTCTCCGTCGCGTTCGACCTGCCCACCCAGATGGGGCACGACTCGGACGCCCCCATCGCCGCCGGTGAGGTCGGGAAGGTCGGCGTGGCGATCGACTCGCTCGACGACATGCGTGTCCTGTTCGGCGGGATCCCGCTGGACGAGGTCTCCACCTCGATGACCATCAACGCACCGGCCGCGCTCCTCCTCCTGCTCTACCAACTGGTCGCGGAGGAGCAGGGCGTCCCGGCGGACCGGCTGACGGGCACCATCCAGAACGACGTGCTCAAGGAGTACATCGCCCGGGGCACGTACATCTTCCCGCCGAAGCCCTCGCTGCGGCTGATCGCCGACATCTTCAAGTACTGCCGGGCCGAGATCCCGAGGTGGAACACGATCTCCATCTCCGGCTACCACATGGCGGAGGCCGGTGCCTCGCCCGCGCAGGAGATCGCCTTCACCCTCGCGGACGGCATCGAGTACGTCCGCACCGCCGTCTCGGCCGGCATGGACGTGGACGACTTCGCGCCCCGGCTCTCCTTCTTCTTCGTCGCCCGTACGACGATCCTGGAGGAGGTCGCCAAATTCCGTGCCGCGCGCCGGATCTGGGCGAAGGTGATGCGGGAGGAGTTCGGCGCCAAGAACCCGAAGTCCCTGATGCTGCGCTTCCACACCCAGACCGCCGGGGTCCAGCTCACCGCCCAGCAGCCGGAGGTCAACCTGGTCCGGGTCGCCGTGCAGGGCCTGGGCGCGGTCCTCGGCGGCACGCAGTCGCTGCACACCAACTCCTTCGACGAGGCCATCGCCCTGCCGACGGACAAGTCGGCCCGCCTCGCGCTGCGCACCCAGCAGGTCCTGGCGTACGAGACGGACGTGACGGCGACGGTCGACCCCTTCGCCGGGTCGTACGTCGTCGAGAAGATGACCGACGACGTCGAGGCGGCGGCGCTGGAACTGATGCTCAAGGTCGAGGACATGGGCGGCGCGGTCGACGCCATCGAACGCGGCTTCCAGAAGGGGGAGATCGAGCGCAGCGCCTACCGCATCGCCCAGGAGACGGACAGCGGGGAGCGCGTCGTCGTCGGCGTCAACCGCTTCCGCCTCGACGAGGAGGAACCGTACGAGCCCCTCCGCGTCGACCCGGCGATCGAGGCCCAGCAGGCGGCCCGTCTGGCGAAGCTCCGCGCCGAACGCGACCAGGAAGTGGTGGACGCGGCGCTGAGGGAACTGAAGAAGGCCGCCGAAGGTACGGATAACGTGCTCCACCCGATGAAGGACGCGCTCAGGGCCCGGGCCACGGTGGGCGAGGTCTGCGACGCGCTGCGGGAGGTCTGGGGGGCGTACGTCCCCACGGACGCGTTCTGAGGGGCCGCCACGGCTGTGGCGCGGCAAGGGCTGGACGGCGACGAGGACCGACCGGCCGCATTCCGGACCGCCCTGCCGGGGTGTCGTACTCGCGTGCGACACTCCGTTCATGCTGGGCGTCACCGATCTTCCGACCTATCTCGCCGGCCTCGTGCTGATCATTCTGCTGCCGGGGCCGAACTCGCTGTACGTGCTCTCCGTCGCGGCCGGACGCGGGGTGCGCACCGGTTATGTGGCCGCCGCCGGGGTGTGGACCGGGGACACGATCCTGATGACGCTGGCCGCGCTGGGCGCCGCCTCGCTGCTGCAGACGACGCCCCTGCTCTTCGCGGTCGTCAAGTTCGCCGGCGCGGGCTATCTGACCTGGATGGCGATCGGGATGATGCGGACGGCCGTGTCGATGTGGCGCGAGCGGCACCAGCACATGGCCGAGCTGGCGGTGGAGGACGAGGCGCCCGCGAAGAACGCGGAGCATCCCTACCGGCGGGCGCTCGTGGTCAGTCTGCTCAATCCGAAGCTGATCCTCTTCCTCATCTCCTTCTTCGTGCAGTTCGTCGATCCGGGGTACGCCTACCCGGCGCTCTCCTTCCTGCTGCTGGGCACGCTGCTGCAGATCGGCAGCTTCCTCTACCTCTCCGCGCTCATATTCGGCGGCACCCGCCTGGCCGCCGCCTTCCGCCGCCGTAAGCGGCTGTCGGCGGGGGCCACGTCGGCGGCGGGTGTGCTGTTCCTCGGGTTCGCCGCGAAGCTGTCGTTCAGCAGCGTGTGAGCCCGTCCGGGCTCAGTGGTGCCACGCCTTGCCGCCCACGTTGTGGATCATGCGCTGGAGCACCTTGAGCGCGGCGACGAACTCCTCGTCGGGGATGCCCGCGTGGATCTCCGCGATGGCCCTGCCGACCCGTTCGGCCGCCTTGTCGCGCAGGGCGTGTCCCTCGGGGGTCAGCCGCAGGCGGGCCGTGGGGTCCTCGGTGACGAGGCCCTGGGTGATCAGGGTGTCGATCTCGGGTTCCAGGGAGCCGCCGGCGTTCAGGTAGCCGCTGAGCATCGCGACCACCTCCGCGCGCGGACGGCCCCGCTCGTCCGCGTCGGTGAGCTGGTTGAGGACCCACCAGGGGGGCTGGGTCAGGCCGTGTTCGGCCAGTGCGGCCCGGATGTGGGTCACGGTCGCGTCGTGGGCCGCCCAGCTCCAGTAGCCGATGGGCTGCCGTGCCAGTCCGGCGTCGTCATGTGAGTAGTCCATGTCCTGGACCGTAGGACCTCAAGCAAAGTTGAGGTCAAGGCCCAGTGGTCCGGCGTACTCCGCGAGCCCTGTGGTGTCCTCGCCCGCCCAGCCGACGTAGCCGTCGGGCCGGACCAGGAACAGGCCCTTGCCGTAGGCCCCGGGCGTTTCCGTGCGGAAGGTCACCAGCGGCTCGCCGTCGTGCGCGGGCAGTGCGGCGTCCGTGGCGACGGCGAGCAGGGTGAAGTGCGGGCCCCGGAAGACGTCGAAGAGCCGCCTGCCCTCGCCGGCCGGCCCGTCCGGCGCCCGGTCACCGGCCTCCAGGGTTCCCGCCCGGCCGGATGCCAGCGGACCCTCGCGGTAGCCGAGTCCCAGCTGCTGGGCCGCTGAACCCCGTTCCTGCTGGCCCCGGTGGATGCGGGTCGAGAGGCCCAGCATCTCGGCGGCGACCGGGCGGCGTTCCTGCTCGTAGGTCTCCAGCAGGGCGGCGGGCGCACCGTGCCGCAGCACCTGGCCGAGCTTCCAGCCCAGGTTGTACGCGTCCTGGACGCTGGTGTTCAGTCCCTGGCCGCCGGCCGGGGAGTGGACGTGCGCGGCGTCGCCCGCGAGGAAGACCCGGCCGTCACGGAAGCGCCCGGCGAGCGCGGCGCGCGGCCGGAAGTCCGACGACCAGCGCACCTCGGTGACGTCGTCCGCCTTTAGATGGGTGCGGGCGGCGACGAGGGCCCGTACGCCCTCCGGGGTGGTGTCGGGCGCCCCTTCCTTGAACTGGGCGACCAGCTGGAAGTCCGGTGTGCCGGGCAGCGGGCAGAGCGTGAGCGGGCCCGCCTCGCCCAGGAAGATGTGCCAGTTGTTCCTGTCGAGGGCCGCCTCCGTGATCCGTACGTCCGCCACCAGGCTGGGCGACGGGTCGACGGTCTCGCCCTCCATCGGGATGGAGAGCAGACGCCGGACCGTGGAGCGTCCGCCGTCCGCCGCGACCAGGTAGGAGGCGCGCACCTCGCCGGTGGTGAGCCGTGCCGTGACTCCGTCGGCGTCCTGCGACAGATCCGTGAGCGCGGCCGAGAAGAGGACGTCGCCGCCCAGCTCGCGCAGGCGGCCGATCAGGATCTCCTGGGTGCGCCACTGCGGCATCCCCCAGGGCTCCCCGTACGGCTCCGCCTCGGTGGGCGCGGCGCGGCGGAACATGTCGTACTCGCCCTGACGCTCGCCGTCCTTCCAGGTCATTCCGACAGGCGCGGGGCCGCCGTGCTCCAGCACCGCGCCGCCCACTCCGAGGTCGTCGAGGACCTCCAGGGTGCGCGGCTGGATGCCCTTGCCTCGCGAGCCCGGGAAGAGCGTGGGGGCCTGTTCGACGACGAGGGCGCGCACTCCACGGCGCGCGAGGTCGCATGCCAGGGCGAGGCCACAGGGCCCCGCGCCGACGACCAGGACCCCGGTTTCCTTAACGCTGTTAAGTTCCATGATTGGGAGTGTGTGCTTAACGCTGTTAAATTGTCAAGGTGGGTACGACGAAGATCGACCGGGCGCGCGTCGCGGACACCGCCCTGGAACTGCTGAACGAGGTGGGCCTCGACGGCCTGACCCTGCGCGCCATCGCCAGGGAGCTGGACGTCAAGGCGCCCGCGCTCTACTGGCACTTCAAGGACAAGCAGGCGCTGCTCGACGAGATGGCCACGGTGATGTACCGCCGGATGCTGGCTCAGGAACTGCCCGGGCCCGCGCCCCGCACCTGGCAGCAGCAGATGGTCGCCCACCAGAGCGCGCTGCGCGACGCGCTGCTGCGCTACCGCGACGGCGCCAAGGTATACAGCGGGGCCCGGTTCACCGCGAGCGACTACGCCGACGGCATGGAGGACCACCTGCGCACCATGGTCGACGCCGGGTTCGAGCTGTGGCAGGCCGCGCGCGCCACCGTGACCGTGACCGCGTACACGATGGGCTTCGTCACCGAGGAGCAGGGCGTCCAGCCCATGCGGGACGAGCGTCGCGAGGGCTACGACATCGAGGAGCGGGCCGGACGTCTGGAGCGCTATCCGCTCGCGGCGGCGGCCGGGGCCGAGATCTTCGCCAACTACGACGAACGCTTCGAGGACGGCCTGTGGATCGTCGTCGCCGGCATCGAGGCGCGGTACGGCGTGAGGTAGGGCCCGGACGACCCGGTCCGGGTCACTTCGGCGACGCCCAGAGTTCACCGTTCGTCGGGCCGTGCGACACCCGCCCCTTCATCCGCGTCACTAGCGTGTGCGGACCATGATCGAAGGTGAGGGCCCGCGTGCCGAAGCTGTCCGTTGTCGTTCCGTTCCACAATGTCGGTGCCTACGCCGACACGACGCTGGGCAGTCTTGCCCGTAACGCGGGCCCGGACATCGAGTTCCTGCTGGTCGACGACTGCTCCACGGACGAGACGCCGGCCGTCGTCGACCGCTGGGCCGACAGACTCCCGCACGCGGAGGTCATCCGGCACGAGGAGAACGTGGGCATCGCGGCGGCCCGCAACAGCGGCATCGACGCGGCCCGGGGCGACTTCGTCACCTTCCTCGACGGCGACGACTGGTACGCCCCCGGCCACCTGGGCCGGCTGCTGCACGCCGCCGCCGAGCTGGACTGCGACTTCGCCCGCACCGACCACGTCCAGGCCACCGGGACCAGCCGCGTCGTGAAGCGGGCGCCCGCCCGGCTCCGTGACACCGTGCTGGATCCGCGCGAGGGCATCGCGGCCCCCGAATGGGAGACCATGGTCGACTACCCCTTCGTCTGGGCGGGCGTCTACCACCGGCGGCTCTTCGAGGACGGCGGCCACCGCTTCACCACCCGGCTGCGCACCGCGGAGGACCGGCTGTGGATCTGGCAGCTGCACCTGCGGGCCCGCACCTACGCCGCGCTCAACCTGTACGGCGTCTTCTACCGGCGCGGTGTCACCACGTCCCTGACGCAGATCAAGGACTCCCGCCAGCTGGACTTCTTCCCCGCCTACGACACGCTGATCGACGAGATACTCCAGGACCCCGACGCGGAGATCCTCCTTCCCAAGGCGGTCCGCACCTACTGCGCGATGATCGCCTTCCACAACGAGAAGGCGGACGCCTACGAACCCGCGACGTTCCGGCGTCTGCGCCACGAGTCGGCAGCCGCCCTGCACCGCATGCCGCAGCAGGTGCTCGACCACACCCTGACGATGATGGACACCAGGCGCAGCACCCTGCTCAACCGCCTGCGTGACAAGCAGAAGGCCGCCTGACCCATGCCCACGCGCACCCAGATCTTCCAGGTGTCGACCCTCTACGGGGCGGCCACACTCGCGGCGGCGCTGGACGCCGGACAGTTCGGACCCGGGCAGGACAGCCACCGCGTCCTGCTCGTGACCAACAACGCCGCGATCCCCGAGACCGCCCTCCGGCTGGAGGAGATGCGGGGCTACGGGGACATCGCCGCCCGCTTCGACTCCGTCGTCGACTGGAACGAGGCCATCAGCCCGCACCACCCGAGCGGCTGGGGGCCGCGCGCCGAGGAGACCGAGCTCTGGCAGCGCGCCTTCCGCCTCGCCTGGGGCATCGACCCCGAGGCCCCCGTCGACCTCGCCGTCGAGTCCATCCAGGTCAACCCGGCCCGCGCGCTGGCCGCGATCTTCTCCGAGAGCGCCGTGCACGTCTACGCGGACGGGCTGATGAGCTACGGCCCGACCCGCAACAAGGTGCCGCGGTCCATCGCCTGCCGCGTCCAGCGAGTGCTCCACCTGGATCTCGTACCGGGACTGCGACCGCTCCTCCTCGCCGAATCCGGTGTCGAACCCGAGCTCGTCCCGGACGACGCCTTCCGCAAGGTCCTCGGCGAGATCGCCGGCGCGGCGGACGGCGACCGCAGGCTCGCGGAGGCCGAGGCCGAGGCGCCCACGGCCGTGCTCCTCGGTCAGTACCTCGCGGCGCTGAACATCCTCACGGCCGAGGAGGAGGAGGACCTGCACCTGCGCATGCTGCGCGGCGCGGCGCGGGCCGGCCACACCTCCGTCCTCTTCAAGCCCCACCCCACCGCACCGGCCCGCTATTCCAGGGCCCTGGACGACGCGGCCACCGCACTGGGGATACGGCTGACCACCCTCGACAGCCCGCTGCTCGCGGAGACCCTCTACGAGCGGTGCGCGCCCACGCTCGTCGTCGGCTGCTTCTCGACCGCGATGTTCACCGCCGCCGCCTACTACGGCATCCCCGTCGCCCGTGTCGGCACCCGCCTCGTCCTGGACCGCATCACCCCGTACGAGAACAGCAACCGCATCCCGCTGACGATCGTCGACCACCTCGTGCCCGACCTGGACGAGATGGCCGGCGAGCCCGTGCCCGGACTCCCCTCCACAGCACCGAAAACCCTCGCGCCGCTGGTCAGGACCGTCGGCTACTGCATGCAGTCCGGGCTCCACCCCACGCTGCGCGCCGAGGCCGAGGCCTGGCTGCGGGACCACCTCGGCACGGGCACGCAGCACTACTTCAAACGGCGCCGCCTGCAGAAGCTCACGCTGCCCGGCGGCGGCCCGCGAGGAGCGGCGATCCGGTTGCGCCGCACCGTGCGGCGCACCCGCACCAGCCTGGGCCTCTGACCCCGGAACCGGGGCGCGCGCCCCGGCCGGCCACTGATGACAGAACGGCGGAACGAGCATGGGCCAGACCTTCACGGGGCTGCTCAAGGCAGTGCGGGCGAGAACCGGCCAGGGGTCAACGACGCGGCCCGCCCCCACGGCCGCACTGCGCCTGTGCGGCGACTACCTCACGGGGCTCACCGCGGGCGGTCCCACGGGCGACGCCCCGCAGACCCGGCTCCTCGCCGCCATCGGCGGCCTCACCACGGCCTGCGGAAGCGACGGGGACGACCTCTTCGACGCCCTGCTCCGCACCGGGCAGCGAGCCCTGGAGGCCGGCGGGGAGAAGGAGACGCACCTCGCCCTGGACATCGCCGTCGAGGCCACCACGCTGCGCGCCAGGTCCAAGGGCGCGTGGCGGCTGCGTGGAAGCGCCCTGGACGCGCTGGGCCGCCGGGACGAGGCGGAGCAGGCGTACGGGGAACACCTGGCGCTTCAGCGGAACCCGGCGGCGGCCGACGACATCGTGCGCCGTGTCGCCACGCTCCAGGACCTCCGCGCCTGCCTGGACGAGGCCGCCGTGCTGCTCCCCGGCGAGGACGGCGCGGCCCTGCGGGCGCTGCACAACGCCCCCGCCGGACAGGCCCGTACGGTCTTCGCCGAGCTCGTGCGCCGGCACACCGCCGAGCGCGGCGGCACGGCCGACCCGGCCGTCCGCCGCCTCACCGCGCGGTACGCCGCCTACCGCCGGCTCCTGGACCGGGACCGGATGGCCGACCCGCTGCTCGGCGGCGCGGAACCCGCCGGGGCCGGCGCCCTGCGCCGCACGATCGACGGCCGCTCCGTCTGCCTGGTCGCCGGCACGGCCCGGATCGCCGACGAGGAACGGGACCCCGGCAGCGCGCTCGCCAAGCTGATCGACGGTTACGACCTGGTGGTGCGCTGCGACACCCTCCCGCCCGCCGCCCCGCGCACCGACCTGCACGCGGTCACCCTGCGGGGCGACGCCCCGTGGACCGGTCCCGCCTGGGACCGCCCGGCGGGCACTCGGCTGGTCTTCGGCGACCCGCTGTCACAGTGGCGCCGCTCGCTGCGCGCCCGCCTGGTCGCCGGCGCGCAGGACCGGATCGGGGACGCCTCGCTGCGGCGTCCCCTGGACGATCCGGCGCTGCTCGGCGAGGACGGCTGGGGGGCCCGGACCACCACCGCGTTCACCGTGCTCAGGCTCCTGGACTTCCTGGACGCGGCCGACCGCCTGGACCTCATCGGCTTCGGGCTGCCGGGGCAGCTCCTGCCGCGCGAGCGGGAGTGGGTCGCCGCCCGGGCCACACACCAGGACGAGACCGAGATGAGGACCGAGCTGCGATGAACAGCCCCGCCGAGCCCACCGAGGACAGACGGCCCGCCCCGGCCCTGCCCCTGCCCGAGGCCGACGACCGGAGCGCCGTCACCGGGAAGCGGAGGATCGCCTTCGCCGCCTACGCCGACGAGGAGCGGATGCCCGGCCTCCTGGTGCTGCTGCGCAGCCTCGCGCTGGCGGACCCGGCGGTCTGCGAGGACTTCCTCCTCCTGCACCCCGGACTGCCCGACTCCGCGCTCGCCGCCGCCCGCAGGCTGCACCCGCGCCTCGTCCCCCGTATCGCGGAGAGCCGCCTCGACGCCTTCAGGGCGACCGGTTACGACACCGTCATCGCGCTCGGCCCCGGCATGGTCGTCCTCGGCTCCCTCCGCCCGCTGCTGGCCCGGCGCACCGGAGTGGCCGCCGTGCCGCAGCCCGCCCCCGGCGGCGGACGGACCGTGCGGGACGAGGGGCTGCTGGTCATCCAGCGCCAGGACGTGACGGACGACCTGCTCGACACCCTCGCCCGAGGCGGCGAGGACGTGGTGCACCGCGCGCTGACGCAGGCGGGAGTCCTCGAACCGCTCGGCACCCCCTACGACTTCCCGGCCGGACAGCTGTACGACGGCATCCCCGTGCCGGGGAGCACCGTCGTCCTGCACCTCGGCGAGGACCCCGTCCCCGGCACACCGGCACACGAGGCGCGCGCACGATTCGAGCTGGACGACGCGGCATTCCGCGCCGCCTACTGCGCCCTCCCGGGCACCACCCACCCCGAAATGCTTCTGCACTGCGCCCTGCCGTTCCCCGAGGAGGGGCGTGCGCCGGTGGACCTGGTCCGCCGGGTCGCGGAGGTGCACCGGCAGCAGGGCCGGTACGACGAGGCCGTCGCCCTGCTGACCGCCGCCGTCGCGGACCGGCCGGACCTGCCGCGCTGCCAGGAGACGCTGGGCATCAGCCTCATGGCCCTGTCCCGCTACGAGGAGGCCGAGGCCCATCTCCTCCTGGCCACCGTGTCACCGGACTTCGCCGCCCGCGCCTACGGCCAGCTCGCCCGGCTCGCCTGGCTGCTGGGCAGGACCGAGGACGCGGCCGCGTACGCGCGGGAGGGCCTCGACGCCGACCCCACCGACGGCAACTGCCACGCCTGGCACGTCCGTACGCGCACCGCCGCGGCCCCCGCCGAGGGCCCCGCGGCCGAACAGCTCGCCCATGTCGCCCTGTTCGCCGACGGCCAGGAGAACGCGGGTGACAAGGTGCTCCCCGAAGCGGTGCGCATGTGTTTCGGCCCGGACACCGGGCCCGCCCGCTGGCACGAGCGGTCCGTGCACCGGCTGGTCGACGAGCCCGCCCTGGACGAGCTCAACGCCCGGCGCGGCATCGTCGTCGGCGGCGGCGGGCTCTTCCTCCCGGACACCGCGCCCAACAGCAACAGCGGCTGGCAGTGGAACATCCCCGACGACGTCCTGGCCCGGATCACCGCGCCGCTCGCCGTCTTCGCGGTCGGCTACAACGTCTTCGACGGCCAGCGCTACCGCAGGGAGCGCTTCGCGGAGAGCCTGCGCGCCCTCGTCGGGAAGTCGGCCTTCTTCGGCCTGCGGAACCACGGTTCGGTGGACCGGGTCAGGGAACTCCTGCCCGAGGAGCTACGGGACCGGGTCCGCTACCAGCCGTGTCCCACGACCGTGGCCCGCCACCTCGGCCCCGGCCTGGACGACGGCGTGAGCCGGGACGACACCGTGCTGGTCAACTGCGCCTACGACCGCGCCGGCCTGCGCTTCGGCCATGACTACGGCCACTTCCTGGCCGAGACGGCCGCCGCCGTGCGCGCCATCGGTGAGCGCGCCGAGGTCCGTTACGCGGCCCACATGCCGGCCGACGAGAAGTTCGTCCACGACCTGCGCAGGGAACACGGCATCGCCCTCCCGGTGGAGCCGCTGTACCTGTTCTCCAACGACCGCATCCGCGAGCTCTACCGGCGTACGCGCCTGGTCATCGGCATGCGCGGGCACGCGGGCATGATCCCGTTCGGCTGCGGCACGCCGGTCATCAGCCTGGTCTCGCACCCCAAGCTCGCCTACTTCCTCGCCGACATCGACCGCCCCGACTGGGGGGTCTCCGTCCACGACCGTGCGCTGGGCGCCCGCCTCGCCGAGCGTGCGGCGGCCGTGCTCGACGACCACGGTGCCGCCGTGGCCGACGTACACGGCAGGCAGGAGCACCTGTGGTCGGTCACCCGCGCCAACCTCGCCGAGCTGCGGGAGGTCTTCGGCCTGTCCGATCCGTTCCCCGGACCCCCGCTCCCGCGTCTCCCGGGACCTCGCACCGCCGAGCCGGCACGGGGCCTTCACCTGCCGGACACCCGGACGAAGTGACTGTTCACCTGACCGGAGTTCACCCGGGACCCGCCCGTTCATAGCCTTCGTTGACCATGTCTTCCTCTGTCTCCCCGGCCGGCCCGCCTGCCCCCGCGCAGTCCCCGGAGCCCGCCCCCGCACCCCGCCCGCGCCGCGAACACCGGTACGACATCGATCTGATCCGGCTGCTCTGCTCCGTCGGTGTGATCCTCTGCCACACGGGCTCCGCCTTCGTGAGCACGGCGGGCCGCGACGCCGCCAACGGGCCCGGCACCTACTGGGCGGGCCTCGCGGCGGACTCGGCGGGCCGCTTCGCCGTCCCGCTGTTCTTCGCGATCGCCGGATGGGTCGTCCTCGTCGGCGCCCCCGTCCGCGACGGCCGGCAGCTGTGGCAGCGCATCGTGCGGATCGTGGTGCCGCTCGCCGTGTGGACGCTGCTCTACGTGGCATGGGGCCGGCTGCGCGGCACCAACGACGCCCCGGCCGGAGAGCTGGCGTTCGACGCGCTGTTCGCCTCGGTGCGCCCGGCGTACCACCTCTGGTACCTGTACGCCTACATCCCCGTGATCCTGCTGCTGGCCTTCGCCGCCCTGGTGAAGTCCGGCAAGCGCCCCTGGGGCCTCGGCATCGCCCTCCTCGTCCTGGGCGCCGCCCCGACCCTCTTCGGCGACCTGGGGAAGGTCACGGACCTGGAACTGCCGCGCTTCGGCTGGAGCTTCGGCCCCTACCAGCTGATCTACGCGGTCCTCGGCGCGCTGGTCCTCGCCCTGCCCGCCGGGACGTTCGGCAGGCGGAGCCTGTGGTGGCTGCTCCCGGCGGGGGCGTTCCTGGCCGCGATCATCGCGTACCAGCACGAGGTGCACTACGCGATCCCGTACGCGAGCATCCTGGTGGCCCTGTTCAGCGCGGGTGTGCTGGTCTCCCTTCACCGGCTGCGCGTCCCGGAGCGTCTGCGCCCGGCGCTGACCCGGCTGGCGGGCGCCTCGTTCGGCGCGTACATGATCCACGTGCTGGTGCTGGGTGTCCTCACCGACGTACTCGTCGACGCCGACCTCTCGCTGCCGGTCGCGGCGGCCCTGGTCGTCACTGTGACCGCCGCGACGACGGCCCTCTCCTTCGGCGCGGCCATGCTGTGGACCCGGCTCGGGCTGACGCGGCTGCTGGGCTGATCAGCGGCGCGCGCCCCGCTTCAGGGCCCGTGCGCGCCGCGCGAGCCGGCGCAGTGTGGCGTTCCTGCGGACGAAGGCGAGCCGGGCGGGTACGACGCCGGGGAGGGCCAGCGAGGCGAGGCGGCGGCGTTTGAAGTAGCGCCAGGTCCGGGCGTTCAGGTGGGCCGACAGGAAGCGCTCCGCCGCCGGGCGGAGGTCCGGACGGACGCGTGGCCGCATGGCGAAGGCGACGGCCGGCAGCAGGCCGTAGAGAGCCTCGGCCACGGTCTCCTCCGTCAGCGGCGGCCGGTCCGCCACGGCGGCGGGGCCGGCCAGGTCGGTCAGGTCGGGCAGCAGGGCGTCGACGATCGTGACCGGGATCCTCGCAGGGTTCTCGTACGGGGTGAGCCGCTCCAGGAGGGTGCCCGTCCCGGTCCTCGCCACCGGCAGGCCGTAGTACACGGCCGCGGTGAGCAGCGCCGTCGAGAACGTGCCCACGACGAGCGCGGGCCGCAGCCTCTCGTAGAGGACCTCGGCCGGGAGGGCGGAGTCCGCGACGGTCAGCTCGACACCGAGGCGTACGGCTTCCGCCCGCAGGGCCGCCAGGGAGGGCGCCGGGCCGCTGGGGTGGGGCCGCAGGACGAGGTGGGGGTGGCCGAGGGCGGCCGTGCCGCGGACCATCCGCAGGAGGAGCTCCGTCTCCTCGGCGGCGGGGAGCGTCCCGGCCCGGGAGAGGAGCAGCACCGCGGCGCCCTGCGGGGCCCCCGGCTCCGGCGCGGCCTCCGCGAGTTCCGCGAAGACCTTGAGCAGGGCCGGAGCGGGCAGCGGGCGGGGTACGGCGTCGAACTCACCGAGCAGCAGCGGGGACAGGCCGGGGAGCAGGTCCGGGTGGAGCACCTGCCGGACGCGGGTGCCGATCAGCGGTGGGATCTTGCCCCCGGTCGGGCCGTAGCCGGTCAGCCCGTCCGCGTACACGGTCACCGGCCCGCCGGTGAAGATCTGGGCGACGGCCTGGGAGGGGGAGGCGTGCGGGGATTCCAGGGCCAGCTCGACCTCCTCGTCCCCCAGTCCCCACAAGCGCCGCAGGTGGCGTTCCCACAGGGGCACGTCGTCGGGCCTGGGGGTCCAGGCGCCCGGGTGCAGCGGGAAGACGGCGTCGTTCCACGAGAGCACCTCGTCGAAGCGGCCGCGCAGCCGGTCGAACCCGGGTGCCGCGTCGGCCGGCGGTGCCGCCTCGGGGACCGCCGAGTCGTCGCACAGCAGGAGGATGCGGCGTCCGGCGCTCTCGAAGCAGCCCGAGTCGAGTGCCGCGGCGAGCACGGCCGTGCCGTGGACGCCGGTGGCGACGAAGATCTGGACGGTCACGCGGCGGTCGCTCCCTCGGTGTCGGCGGACCGGCGGCGCAGCTTGCGCAACACGGTCGCCCTTTCGGTGTCCATCGAGTCCAGGACGTCGTCGAGCACGCGCCGGGGCATGCTTCCGAGCGCCGCCGACGCGAGTGATTTCAGCCTGCGTGCCACCGGCGGTTCGAATTTCTCCATCGATCCGACGTGATGCGAAATAACGGCGCAGTAGGTCCGGACGGCTTTCGGCATCAGGATGCCGGCATCGCGGTCCGCCGCCGTATCGGACACCACCTGGTCATAGGCCCGGATGAAATCCAGCTGGCGTTCGTCGCCGATCTGCGTGAGGGACGAGGCGACGCCCCGCCGGTAGAAATGGCCCAGCGTTCCGAGAACCGCGAAGGATTCCGCCTCCCGGTGCAGCCGCCAGATCCACGGCCGGTCCTCCGCGGTGCGCAGTCCGTCGGTGAAATGCAGCAGCCCCCGGTCCAGCAGGCCGCGGTGGTAGAGCCCCGCCCAGGCGAAGGCGTAGTCGACCGAGGTCGTCCGGCCGGCCGGCAGGATCGCGTCCCGGGGGTCGCTCACCACGCCGCGCAGGCCGTGCGGGACACGGCGCACCGTGCGGGACGTGCCGGTGACCTGGACGTGGTCCGTGCGCACGAACGCGCAGCCCAGAGCCTCGGTCCGGGCGAGCAGGCGCTCGTAGTGGCCGGGTGCGAGCCAGTCGTCGCCGTCCAGGAAGGCGATGTACTCGCCCCTGGCGGCGTCCAGACCGGTGTTGCGGGCGGTGGCCAGACCGGCGTTGCGCTCATGCCGGTGCACGACCACCCCCTCGATCTCGTCCCGGGCCCGGCGCAACAGTTCCGGCGTCCCGTCGGTCGAGCAGTCGTCGACGAGGATGAACTCGAAATCCTCACGGGTATTGGCCCGCAGACTTCTGAGTGTGTCGGGTGCGTATGCCTGGACGTTGTAGAACGGCACGATGACGGAGAGCTTGACCACCCGCTTCACGCTAGGGGCGGCCCCGGCATTCGCCCTGACTCCCGCCCGTACGGAAAGTGAACGGCGCGCATCGGAAAGGTGAACCAGTCGTCCTACGGGGCCGATTCGGCCCTTCGGAGGGGCGAATCCCCAAGCGTCGACCGGCTGTTAACCATCTGTTGCCATCACGTTGGGCCGCGGATCGAAATGGCTTCCTAACTTTTACGACGTGCCCCCCCGTACCGATGACGCGGCCGCTCCGGCCGCCACACCAGCAGCCGGCCGTACGGCCCTCCGCATCGCCGTGCTCGCCGACTCCGACACCCGGTGGAAGTGGGGCGCGCTCACCGCGCGCCGCCTCTCCTCCGCCCCGGAGACCGGAGCGGCCGGGCGTCCCGTGGAGATCAGCGGACTGCTGCTGCGCGGCCGGGCCACCCCGACGCCCCGCCAGCTCGCCGAAGTGGGCGAGGTCGGCGTCGACGCCGACCGGGTGCGCGAGGTGACAGCGGTCGAGTTCCTGCACACGGTGCGGGACGAGGCGTACGACGTCGTCGTCCTCGCCCTCGTGGGCGGCGCGGTCCAGGCGATGCTGCACGGCCTGGCCGCCCTGGACCTGCCCCGCAGGCCCGTCGTCGTCACCGGCTACGTCGGGGTCGTCTACGAGAAGCTCGCCGACGGACTTCTGCTGCGCCACGGCGCGGACGTCGTCCTCGCCAACTCCCGCCACGACGGGGAGCGGTTCCGCGCGGTGTACGAAGGGGTCGGCGCCGACGCGTCGTCCGTCACGGAGGCCGCCCTGCCGTTCCTCGGCGGGGAGCCGCACCGGGCGGAGGAGGGGCGCGACACCGTCGTGTTCGCCGCCCAGCCGTCCGTGCCGGCCTCCCGCGCCGACCGCACCTACCTGCTGCGCCGGCTCGTCGAGCACGCCCGGCTGCACCCCGCCCGCGAGGTGCTGCTGAAGCTGCGCTCCAAGCCCGGTGAGCACACCACGCACATCGAGGAGCTGCCCTACCAGCGGCTCGCCGAGCGGATCCCCGGCGGCCTGCCGCCCAACTTCCGCCTCGTGTACGGGCACATGGGCGAGGTCCTGGACCGCACCGACCTGCTGGTCACCGTGTCCTCGACCGCCGCACTGGAGTCCCTGCACCGGCGGATCCCGACCGCGATCCTCTCCGACCTCGGCGTACGCGAGGCACTCGGCAACCACCACTTCATCGGATCGGGACTCATCACGTCCTGGGACCACCTCGACGGGGGCCTGCGCCCCGAGCCCGACGAGGAGTGGCTCTCCGGCCAGGGCGTCGCCGCCGACGGCACCTACGGGACGGCCTACGACACCGCCCGCGCCCGGGTGGCGGGACTGCTCGCCGCCGGGCCGCTTCCCCGCCTCGCCCCCTACTACACGCCCGCCACCGCGCCCGGATACCTCCCCGGCATCCTCGCCCGCTACCACCTGGGCCCCGACGGCCACCCGCTTCCGGGCGCCGTCACGCCCAAGGAGACGGGACGGGTCCGGGGCGCGGTCCGCGAAACCGTACGCAACGCGGCGCGCGGCGCCTACCGCCACGGCGTCCAGCGGGTCGCCCCCGTGATCCGGCGGATGGGCGAGCTGTGACCACCGATTCAGGAGCATCCATGACCCCGCCCCCCACCGTGCTCGCCGTGATCCCCGCCCGCGGCGGATCCAAGGGCGTGCCCGCGAAGAACCTCGCCCGTGTCGGCGGCGTACCGCTCGTCGCCCGTGCCGTCCGCGCCTGCCTTGCCTCGCCCGAGGTCACGGACGTCGTCGTCACCACCGACGACCCGGCCATCTCCGCGGCGGCCGTCGCCGCCGCGGAGGCCCTGGGGGAGGACTCCCGGCTGCTCTGCGTGCAGCGCCCCGCCGCCATCGCGGGCGACACCGCCACCAGCGAGGACGCGGTCCTGCACGCCCTGCACAGCTACGAGACGACGACGCACGGCCGGAAGGCCGACGTGGTGCTCCTGGTCCAGTGCACGAGCCCCTTCATCACCCGCGAGGACATCGACGGCGTCGCCACCGCGGTCGCCCGTGACGGCGCCGACACCGCCGTCACCGTGGCGCCCTTCCACGGCTTCGTGTGGCGCGACGGCAGCGCGGTCGAGGAGGACACCTACGGCGTCAACCACGACAAGGCCGTACGCCCCCGCCGCCAGGACCGGCCCCAGGACTACCTGGAGACCGGCGCCGCGTACGCCATGGACGTCGAGGGCTTCCGCACCCACCGCCACCGCTTCTTCGGCCACACGGCGCTCGTGCCGACCGACCCGGCCCGGGTCCTGGAGATCGACGACCCGCACGACCTGGCCCGTGCCCGCGCCCTCGCGCCGCTCCTGGACCCCTCGCCCTTCCCCACCCGGGCGGACATCGACGCCGTCGTCCTCGACTTCGACGGCACGCAGACCGACGACCGCGTCCTCATCGACTCCGACGGACGCGAGATCGTCTCCGTGCACCGGGGCGACGGCCTCGGCATCGCCGCCCTGCGCCGGGCCGGCGTACCGCTCCTGATCCTGTCGACGGAACAGAACCCGGTCGTCGCCGCCCGCGCCCGCAAACTCCAGGTCCCCGTCCTGCACGGCATCGACCGCAAGGACCTGGCACTCAAGCAGTGGTGCGAGGAGCAGTCCATCGCTCCCGACCGCGTGCTCTACGTCGGCAACGACGTCAACGACCTGGCCTGCTTCGGCCTGGCGGGCTGGCCCGTCGCCGTCGCGAGCGCCCACGACTCGGTACGCGCCGCCGCGCGCGCCGTGACCACCAACCCCGGCGGCTCCGGCGCCATCCGCGAGATCGCGGCCTGGCTGCTGGGCCCCACCCTCACCACCGATACCCCTGCCACCACCCCCACCAAGTAAGGACGCACCACCATGAGCAACACCTCCCGTCTGCGCACGTTCGGCTCCCGCACCGCCGGTCCCGGCCGCCCCGTCTACGTCACCGGCGAGATCGGCATCAACCACAACGGCGACCTCGACAACGCCATCGCGCTGATCGACGTGGCCGCCGAAGCCGGCTGCGACGCGGTCAAGTTCCAGAAGCGCACCCCGGAGATCTGCACCCCGCGCGACCAGTGGGACATCGAGCGCGACACCCCCTGGGGCCGGATGACGTACATCGACTACCGCCACCGCGTCGAGTTCGGCGAGGCCGAGTACACCGCCATCGCCGAGCACTGCGCCGAGCGCGGCATCGACTGGTTCGCCTCCCCGTGGGACACCGAGGCCGTCGCCTTCCTGGAGAAGTTCGACGTCCCCGCGCACAAGGTCGCCTCCGCCTCGCTCACCGACGACGAGCTGCTCCGCGCCCTGCGCGCCACCGGCCGCACGGTCATCCTCTCCACCGGCATGTCGACGCCGAAGCAGATCCGTCACGCGGTCGAGGTCCTCGGCAGCGACAACATCCTGCTCTGCCACGCCACCTCGACGTACCCGGCGAAGGCCGAGGAGCTCAACCTGCGGGTCATCAACACCCTTCAGCAGGAGTACCCGAACGTCCCGATCGGCTACAGCGGCCACGAGACCGGGCTGCAGACGACCCTCGCCGCCGTCGCGCTGGGCGCCACCTTCGTCGAGCGCCACATCACCCTGGACCGCGCCATGTGGGGCTCCGACCAGGCCGCCTCCGTCGAGCCGCAGGGCCTCACGCGCCTCGTCCGCGACATCCGCACCATCGAGGCGTCGCTCGGCGACGGAGTCAAGAAGGTGTACGAGTCCGAGCTCGGCCCGATGAAGAAGCTCCGCCGGGTCGCGGGCGTCGTAGCCGAGGGCGAGAACGCGCCGGCCGCCGAGCCGGTCGCGGTCTGACGGGCCGACCGGTGAACCTCGCCTTCGTCGAGAGCCCGGTCCAGCTCCTGAACGTCCTGGAGTGGACCCACACCCGGGGAGGAACCGACACCACGGTCGTCGTCCTCCCCCCGGTCGACCCGATGTCGCGCGGACAGCTGCGCAGGATGGCGGAGCTGGCCCGCGACGAGGGCATCACCGTCCGCTGGCAGGAGGCGCGCGGGGAGACCGGCGCGCCTCTGAAGGCCCTGCGGGCGCTGACCGGCCTGATCCGCAAGGCCGACCGCATCGTCATCGGTGACCCCTTCTCCCGGTACGTGCAACTGCTCCTCTCCCTGGTCCGGGCCCGCCGGGTCACGGTCGTCGACGACGGCACGGCCACCATGGAGTTCGTCGCCCAGCTGGCCCGCGGCGAACGCCTGGTGCGCTGGCACCGCCGGGGGAGCGGCGGCCCGCGCGAGCTGCTCCTGGCCCCGGTCACCACCGCGGCGCGCCGCAGCTTCACCCCGTCGGCGTCCCGCACCGTCGAGGTGTTCACCGCGATGCCGGTGGACGCCCCCGAGGGCATCGAGGTCACGGCCAACACCTTCGCCTGGACGCGGGAGCGCTTCGGCCCGCCCCTCATCACCAAGGGCGCCGACCTGGTCGGCACCTCCCTCGTGGAGACGGGCGTGGTCGACCCCGTCCCGTACGAGGAGGCGGTCGCCTCGCTGGCCCGTGCCCACGGCGCGACCCGCTACTTCGCCCACCGCCGCGAGTCGGCGGACAAACTCCACGCCCTGGAAGCCGCCACCGGCCTGGAGATAGTCCGCCCCGATCTGCCGCTGGAACTCATCGCCCGCAGAGGCCCGATCGGCCACACGGTGCTGAGCTTCCCGTCCACCGTGGTCCACACCCTCCCGCTGGCCCTGGCGGGCACCGGCGTGAAGGTCGCGGTGTGTGACATAGCGCCGGAGTGGCTCCGCGACACGGCGTCCCCTCGCGCCCAGGGCTTCCTGAGCGGAGTCACGGAGACGGCCAAGGACGTGCAGCGGCTGGCCCCTTGGCGGGCCACGGCGGTGGCGAAGGGCTGACATGGGGCGGTTGCCGACGGCCGGGCCGCCCCTTGCCGGGGGCTGCCCCGACCGGGTCCCGTCCGGTGTCCGGTGACCCGCTCGGATGACCTTTCGGGCAGCGACGACGGCGGTCCCGGCCGTGTCCACGGGCTTCCCGAGCTGCCCGGCAGAGCCCCAGGGGCAGACTTTCTGTCCGAACGGGTGCAGGGACGTCCGTGGCGGCCCTGCGGCCTGATCGTCCAATAGAGTGACGGCACTGCACATGGGCATGTACATCGGAGGTGGATGGATGGTCCACGTTCCACGGCCCGGACGCTCGACCACGAGCGGGCCGCCTGCCTTCCTGCCCGATTTCGGCGCGGTCCGACCTGGAGCCTGAGCGGATGCCCCACTCGCTGACACCCCGTGACACGGGAAACCTGCCCGCGATCGGTGCGCCACCGCTGATCCGTCTCGACGCGTACGTGGCCGAGGACGGGTCCACGGTGGTCAACGGCCATCTGCTGGACATGGGCGGCACGCTGCCGCCCAACGAGGCGATCCTCGACGCCGTAGCCATGTTCGCCCGCGCGGTGGGGGCTCCGGTGGCGGCGACCGTCATCGACCGCAGCGTACGGCAGGTGGCGCGGCTCCGGGTGTACCCCGACGGCTCCAGCCGGACCATCGCCGAGGAGGAGGACCTGCCGCCCGGGCACGAGCGGACCGCCGCCGAGGAGGAGGCGTTCCCTCCGCTCGCCCGCGTGGAGCGGATCATCGGGCACGCTCGGCGCGAGGAGCTGCACGTCGCGTTCGTCCTCGCCAGCGCCCTGCGGGAGCATCTGACGCTGCGCCGGGGCGCGGAGGACGAACTGTCACTGGAGGCCCGGGCGATCGAGGCGTACATCGCCTACCTCCGAGGCGACTACATGATCTCCACCGCCCTCGCGCTGACCGTCGCCCGCATCCGCTGTCGCACCGACCTGAGCCGGTCAGTGCCGGAGGTGGTCCGTGCCACGGCCGCGTGGCAACGGATGCGGGACGAGAGCCAGATAGCGACCCGGGGGAAGGAACTGCTCAACATGTGGGAGCGGTTGTCCGCGGAGGGCCTGTTGCGCGAACCGTCCCACCACGCCATGGCCCAGGCCGTCCGGAGCCGGATCGAACGGGGCAGCCAGTACGTGGGAGGGCCGGCCCCCGTGCCCACGCCGGTCCTGACGGCGGCCCAGGGACCGGCCGCCCCCGAGGACGAGCCCCTCAAGCCCACCCGGCGGGGACTACGCCGATTCACCAGGCGGCCCGGCCGGTCACACGACTGAACGGGCCGGGGACCAGGGCCACTCGGGCGCCGCGCGCCCTGGTCCTCCCGGTCGCGGTCACGGGGACGGAGGAGGGCGTGCGGCCTACCGGTCCGCGTTCCGCCAGACGGTCAGGTCTCCGGTGAGGAAGGCGATGTCCGGCAGGGCGGTCGACTTCGTCTGGATCACGTACAGCCCGATGTTGCCCTCGTCGTCCTTCATGCAGAATTCGGTACCGGCCGCCGCTCCGGCCAGTGTCCAGCTGTGCTTATCGGCGCTCTCGAGCATGAGGCGGCACTCGTCGAGGGTCGTGCCGTGTGCTCCCATCATCTGCATGAACACGACGCTGTCGCTCTTCAGTTCGCAGCCGTTCGACTCGCAGCCGAAGCGGATGTCACCCTTCCGGCCCTTCAGCTCGGGCGCGGAGCTCTTGAGGCTCAGCGAGTTCTTCGCGTCCAGCCAGACCCCGGCGAACCCCTCGGGCCGCGGATCCCGGGGCGAGCCCGACGGGAACACGGGGTCCTCGGACGCGTCGTCGTCGGCCCCCACCGCGGACGGATCCGAGCCGTTCGCCTGATCCGAGGCGCCGGACGCAGCCGGGGTGGGGCCCGTCGCCGCTCCCGGAGCGGAAGCCGATGACCGCGCGGCCGGTCCCGTCGCGGAGACCGTGGGGCCGGTCGTGTTCCGGTCGCCGAACCGGTCCACGGCGTCCATGAGCGACCAGGCCAGTGCCACCACGGCCAGCACCCCTCCCGCCACACCGGCGGTCGCGATCAGCGCTGTGCGACGCCTGCGGGCCTTACGTTGCTCCGGCGTCGGCGTCGGCGGTGTCGGCCACACGGACTGTGGCTGCGCAAGCGCATGGGCGAGCGTCGGCGCGGGAACCGGCGGCTGCGGGCGGGTCGGTTCCGGCACCGGTGCCGGAACCACAGGCTCGGGCCCGGTGATCTCCCGCCACACGGCAGGCCCACCACCCGCGTCGGTGTCCGCCCCGAGCCGGGCCCGGCACCATTCCACGATCTCCTCCGGCGTGGCCCGCGCGGCCGGGTCGGCGGCCAGACACCGGGTGAACAGCGGACGCAGCGACTCGGGGAGCGAGGACACCTCGGGTTCGGAGTGCACGATCCGGTACAGCACGTTGACGGCCGGACCGTCGCCGTAGAGCGGCCTTCCGAGCAGCGCGAACGCCGCGGTCTGGGCGAGCGCGAAGACATCGGTCGCCGCCGTGATCTCACCCCCGGACGCCTGTTCCGGCGACATGAAGGAGGGCGTGCCGATCGTGCCCCCGGTCGCCGTGTACGCGGTCCCGTCGGCGGCCAGCGCGATACCGAAGTCGATCACCCGTGGGCCGTCGGCGGCCAGCAGCACGTTCGACGGCTTCAGATCGCGGTGCACGATGCCCTCGGCGTGAATGGCCTGCAGTGCCTCGGCCACCCCCGCCATCAGCCACAGCGCAGCGGGCACCGGCAGTGGTCCGTCGCGGGTCACCGCCTCCGTCAGCGACGGCCCCGGCACGTACAGCGTGGCCAGCCACGGCGGTACGGCGTCCGCGTCGGCGTCGATCAGCTCGGCGGTGTACGCCCCCCGGACCCGCCGGGCCGCCTTGATCTCCCGGCCGAACCGACGCCGGAAGTCCGGATCGTCGGCGAGCTCCGGCCGCACGACCTTGATGGCCACGGGACGGCCGCCCTGGGTGTGCGACAGGTAGACCCGGCCCATGCCACCGGCCCCCAGCCGCGCGGCGAGCCGGTAGCCCGCCACCACGGGCGGGTCGTCGGCCTGAAGTGGTTCGAAGGCATCCCTCGCATGGCTCATCGGCCCTGTACCCCCCACAGTGATGCGTTGGCCAACGGCAGCAGCCTATGCGGACTGCGGGCGCACCCCGCCACGGGATCTCCCCGACCGTCCACCGAGGAGGGGGCGAGGGGCGCCCTCTCCTACGTCAGTTGCTCCTGACCGGTGTCCGAGGGTGAGCCGGGCGGGTCGGGTGTGACGCGCAGGGGCTGGAGCAGGGGGCGTTTAGCGGTGCGGCCGTCGCCGGAGGACCGGCCCCGCAGCCGGCGGCCGAGCCAGGGGCCGAGGAACGCTGCGGCCCAGCGCACTTCGGCGCCCGCGGCTTGCCGACGGGAAGGAACCTGCTGGGCCGGCAGGGGGCGGGTCCAGGCGTCGTCGCTTCCGGGCAGGTGCAGGGCCTGGGCGACGGCGGCGGCGATCCGCTCGTGACCCAGGGGGCTGGTGTGGAGTCGGTCCGTACTCCACAGACGCGGGTCGGACGCGGTGGCGTGCAGGTCGATCTCGGCGACCGCGACCCCATGGCGGGCGGCCGCGGCGCGGATCCGGGCGTTGAGCTCGAACACCCGGCCTCGGACCGGCCGGGCGAGGGGCGCGATCTTCCCCACATCGGGGAAGGTCATCGTCGCCACCCGGGCCCCGGCGGCCGTGAGCGCGGCGAACATCTCCTCCAGGTGCCCGGCCACCTCCGCGGCGTCGAACCGGGGCCGGAGCACGTCGTTGACCCCGGCGACGACGGTGGCCAGATCGGGCCGCAGAGCCAGGGCGGGCCCCAGCTGCCCGTCGCGGACCTGGGCCGCGACACGGCCGCGTACGGCCAGGTTGGCGTACTGGAGACCGGGATCGACGGCTGCGAGCTGCTCGGCGAGCCGGTCGGCCCAGCCGCGCAGGCCGGTGGCGTCGTCCCCGTCCCCGACACCTTCGGTCTGACTGTCGCCCAGCGCGACGTAACGCACGTACTCACCGCTCGGCACGGGTGGACTGCCTTTCCTTGAGGACGGACGCGATCCGCAGGCACCAGTCCCGGTGCTCCCGCTCGAAGGAGAGGCCGCGCAGACACGTCAGGTACGGTCCGATCCGCTCGCCGTGGCGGAGGAACTCCTCCTCGTCCACGTCACCGCGGAGCTGCCGCAGGAGCTTGCCGAGGAGCTCGATCTTGCCTTCGGCCGCGGACGCCCGCTCCGTGAGCTGACCGATCACCGACGCCGTGCCGACGCGGTCGGCGACCTGCACCTTGACGAGCAGATCGTCGCGGATGGACGAGGGCTTCGCGGAGGCCGCGGCGAAGCCCTCCAGCTCGGCCCGGCCGGCGTCGGTGACCTGGAACAGGCGTTTGTTGGGCCGGGTCTCCTGGACCACCTGCCGGCCCGCGATCAGCCCTTCCCTCTCCAGCTTGGTCAGCTCGGCGTAGAGCTGCTGCGGCAGGGCGTGCCAGAAGTTGGCGACGCCGATGTCGAACGCCTTCGCCAACTGATATCCGCTGTACTCGCCGTCCAGCAGCGCCGCCAGCACGGCATGTCGCAGGGCCATCGAGGCACCCCCCTTTCCCTCGGCTCGCCGCATCTTACCCAAGAAGATGACTAATCAATTCCTTGAGTATCGAAGCGGCCCGACGACATCATCGGCCGACGACGAGTCCGAGGGAAGCGACGGACAGCGCAAGGTAGATCCCGGGGAAGGCGATGTTGTGAAACACCCGGGCCCGGACATGGACGCCCATGGCGGCGCCGAAGAAGAGAACGAGTCCGATCGCGGCGGCGATGCCGATGGACCGGACGCCCAGAAGCCCGAGAAGGAGCCCGACGGCTCCGCAGGCCTTCAGTGCGCCGAGCGTGGGGATCCAGGACGGCGGGGTGCCCACTTCGGCCGAGTTGGCAAGGACGAACGGCGCCTTCGCGAAGTCCGCGACGGCGATCCCGGCGTTGGCGGCGATCGTGACGACGGTGACGACCAGGTGCAGGACGTGCATCACGGGCGCCGTTCGGGAATCGTCCGGACAGGCATGGCATCTCCCTCGTCTCGCGGCTCGGCAGGCAGCCGCTCCTGTGCTGTACCGACTCTCAGCGCGTTTCCGGCACGCGTCCAATACCTGCGTCCATAACCTCATGGCATGGATGTCGACACCCGGTTGTTGCGTTACTTCGTCGCTGTGGCGGAGGAGGGGAACCTCACCAGGGCCGCGGAACGGCTGTTCGTCTCCCAGCCGGCGCTGACCAAACAGATCAAGCGCCTGGAGGCCCAGCTCGGGGAGCCGTTGTTCGTACGCTCCCGGGCGGGCATGGCCCTCACCGCACCGGGCCAGGCGCTGGTGGCGCGGGTCCCGGCCCTGCTGGACTCCTGGGACGGTGCGCTGCGGGAGACGAAGAGCACGGCCCGCAGGGCAGCCCGTGTGCTGCGGGTCGGATTCGTGGCCAGCGCCGCCAACGAAGCCACCCAGCAGATCATCGAGATGTTCGCCGGCCGCCGCCCGGGCTGGAGAGTCGACATGCGGCAAGCCGCGTGGTCGAATCCGACCGCCGGACTCGCCGCCGGAGACGTCGACGCCGCCCTGCTGAGGCTGCCCTTCCCCGGCCAGGAAAGTCTGAGGGTGGAGCCGCTGTTCACCGAGCCGCGCTGGATCGCGCTCCCCACGGCGCACCCGCTCGCCACGCGTGACGAGATCCCTTTCCGGGACCTGTGGGAGGAGCCGTTCGTGGCCGCCCCACCTGAGACGGGCTCGTGGCAGAGGTACTGGCTGGCCGCCGACGAACGCGAGGGCCGCCCGGTCCGTATCGGCGTCGTCACCGAACAGCCCGACGACTGGCTCAGCGCGATCGCCAACGGGTACGGCATCGCGCTCACCCCCGAATCCTCCGCCCGCTACTACGCCCGTCCAGGCATCACCTACCGGCCCGTCACCGGCGTCAGCCCCAGCCGGGTCGGCGTCGCCTGGGCTCCCGCCGACGACACGGAGCCCGTCATCCAGGACTTCGTCCGCTGCTGCCTGGACACGCGTGAAGGCCGAGCGCGGCGGCCTGTGCACCGTAAAGCTGACAGGCCGGATGATCCATGCCGGACGGAGTGCTTACCCACGGGTGCGTATCCCACTAATTAGTCCGTTCTGGTCAACTTCCCAGGCGCCGACGAGGATTCAGGAGAAGCCGACAGGAAGGGAAGTGACGGAAGTGACAGGCGACAGCAGACCCCCGGTGAGTGTTCTCGGGCTGGGTGCGATGGGTGGAGCCCTCGCAGGAGCCCTGGTGAAGGCCGGATACGCGACAACGGTCTGGAACCGCTCGCCGGGAAGGGCGGACGACCTCGTCGGGCAGGGCGCGGAGGAGGCTCCCACGGCCGGCGACGCGGTCCGGGCGGGCGGTCCGGTGATCGCATGCCTGCTGGACCACGCGTCGGTCCACGAGGTGCTCGACCCGCTCGTCGGCGAGCTGGCCGGGCGAACCCTGATCAACGTGACCACGACGTCACCGGCGCAGTCGCGGGAGCTCGCCGCCTGGGCCGCCCGGGCCGGGGTCGCGTATCTGGACGGCGGCATCATGGCCGTGCCGTCCATGATCGGCGGGGCCGGGTCCTCGGTTCTCTACAGCGGTTCGGCCGAGGTCTTCGGGCAGTGCGAGCCGATGCTCGACGAGTGGGGAACCAGCACCTACTTCGGTGAGGACGCCGGGCTCGCTTCCCTGTACGACCTCGCGCTGCTCGCGGGCATGTACGTCATGTTCGCGGGATTCATGCACGGTGCCGCGATGGTCGCGCCGGCCGGTGTGACGGCGGGGGAGTTCGCCGCCAGTGCCGCTCCGTGGCTGAGGGCGATGACCGACAGCTTCCAGGAGTACGCCGCTGTCATCGACGGCGGGGACTACACCGTCGAGGGGCAGCAGAGCCTCACGTTCTCCAGCCTCGGTCATCTCCTCGACGCCAGTTCCGACCAGGGCATCAGCACGGAGGTGGTCGCCATGGTCCAGGGGCTCGTCCAGCGTCAGATCGACGCGGGCCACGGCGACGAAGGCTTCGCCCGGATCATCGAGAGCATCAGACGGCCGGTCTGAGGGCCCGCACCGCTCCGGGCGGAGGCCCGAGGCTCGACACCCGAAGCTCGACACCCGAGCGCCGGGATCGGACGGTTCACTCGTCCGGGGGTACGGAGAGGGGTGCGGGCCCGGAGCTCGAGCTTCGGGACCCGGGGGCCGGGCTTCGAGGGCCGGGATCCGAGACGTGTGGTCAACCGGTGGGAAAGGAAGGTAAGGAAGAACCTCTCCACCCTCCCGGACCCGTCACGGCCAGCAAGTATGACTAATCGTGACTAGCTTGCGGCGAAGCGTCACGAGTGCTTACGGTGCCCACAACTGAACGACCCCGACGTGGTGTTGGAGCACCGTGCCGGGGTCTCACCCCAAGATCGACAAGGACCCGATCTCGTGGCTACCCAGCACATTAACTCCGCACTGCGCGCCCCCGCACCCCCCTCCCGCCCGTACGCGAAGGCCAACCCGGGCTTCGGCAAGCGCTCCGCGCCGGACCAACGCCCGCCCCGGCCCGACGATTTCGCGCTGCTGCCGGAGCGTGAGCGGTACGTCGCCGGATACGTCGACCACCTGCCCGACGGTGCGGCGATGGACATCAAGTCCCTGGCCAAGTCCCTCCCGCTGTACGGGCAGATGGCCGTCGGCAGCGCGCTGAGGGCTCTGGGGGTGGCCGGGCACCTGCGCCACGTGCGGTGCCCCGCGGACGCCGGGGGCGGCCGGATCCGCTGGATCACCCGCACCTACTGGTCCCGTACCGCCCGCGACAACGAGTGGTGGGCCACGTTCCTCGGCGGCGCCCCGGCCGCCCCCTCGGTGGCGCAGCACCCGCCTGCGCCCGCCGTACCGCAGCAGCGGACCCAGGAGCCCGAGCCGGTTCTCACCAGGGAGGAGGCTCCGCGGGAGCCCCCGGCCGACGTGCCCTCGCCCGCGTACCTCGCTCTCGCCCGTCTCGGCCGTGCCGACGCCCGTCTCGCCCTGTCCGCCGCGGACTGCGCCGCGCTGGAGGAGGCTGCCGCAGCCTGGCTCGCGCGGGGCGTGGACGCCGAGTACCTGGTCCGGGCGCTCACGGCAGGGCTTCCGGCGGTCGTCGAATCGCCGGTGGGGCTCGTCAGGCGACGGCTCCGCGACAAGCTCCCGCCGCTGCCTCCCGCCGTCGCCCCGGCCCCCGCGACGGGCGTCCTCGGACACCGCCCGATGGTCGAGTGCACGGAGTGCGGCACACCGGGCCGCCCCGAGGCGCTTCCCGACGGCCTCTGCCGCGCCTGCCGCACCCCCGGCCCGGCCGCCGACGCGGCAAGCGACCCCGAGCTGCCCGCCGATCGCGATGTCGCGGCGTATGTCGGCACCCTCCGCGATCTGCTCAGGCTGCCATGAGCGCGGGGACCTCGCGCGGCCTCGCACCGGAGCGGCGAATGGGGGAGCATACCCACCCCAACCTCCCGTCACACGCCGCAGCACCGCTTTTTGTTCCCCTGAGCGGCTGAACTTTTGTCGATCAGTGGCCAGTTGTGGGTACCAGGGGCCTACCCTTGACTGGGTGAACCAGTCGAAGTCCCGCGCGCCCCACGCCGAGGCCGCCCTGCCCGGCGCCCTGCCCGACGACCTGCGTGCCGAGCTCATCGCCTTCCGCCGTGATCTGCACATGCACCCGGAGCTCGGGAACCAGGAGTTCCGCACCACCGCGGCCATCAAGGCGAGGCTGGAGAAGGCCGGCCTGGAGCCGCAGGTGCTGCCCGGGGGCACGGGGCTCGTCTGTGACGTCGGGGAGTGGGACGGCGTGACTCCGATGCTGGCGTTCCGGGGCGACATCGACGCGCTGCCGATCCCGGACACCAAGGCAGGGGTCTCCTACCGGTCCACCGTGCCCGACCGTGCGCACGCCTGCGGGCACGACGTCCACACGAGCTGTGTCCTGGGCGCGGGGCTCGTCCTCAGCGACCTGGACCGCCAGGGGCTGCTGCCCCGCCCGGTGCGGCTGCTGTTCCAGCCCGCCGAGGAGGTGCTGCCCGGCGGCGCGGCCGACGCGGTGGCGGCCGGGGTGCTGGAAGGAGTGGGCCGGATCATCGGGGTGCACTGCGACCCGAAGGTGGACGTGGGCAGGATCGGGCTCCGGATCGGGCCGATCACCTCCGCCTGCGACCGCGTGGAGATCTCCCTCGACGGACCCGGCGGACACACCGCCCGGCCGCACCTCACCACGGACCTGGTCACCGCCGCGGCCCGGGTGGCCACCGACGTGCCCGCGCTGCTCGCCCGGCGCGTCGACGCGCGCGCCGGACTCGCGGTCACCTGGGGCCGGCTGCAGACCGGTCACGCGCCCAACGTCATCCCGCAGCACGCCGAGCTGTCCGGGACGGTCCGCTGCCTCGATCTGGCGAGCTGGCGCCAGGCTCCCGACCTGGTGCACGCGGCGATCGACGAGGTGGCCGGAATGTACCGGGCCAAGACGGTGATCGACTACGTCCGAGGTGTGCCGCCCGTGGTGAACGAGGCGGAGACGATCGGCCTGCTCGACGCCGCGATGACCATCCGCCGCGGATCGTATGCGATCGAGGACACCGAGCAGAGCCTGGGCGGCGAGGACTTCTCCTGGTACCTGGAGAAGATCCCCGGTGCCATGGCGCGGCTCGGCGTCCGGACCCCGGGTGACACCCGTGGCCTGGACCTGCACCGGGGCAACTTCGACGTGGACGAGGAGGCGATCACGGTCGGCGTGGAACTGTTCACCGCCGCCGCGCTGCTGGACGCCTGAACCCAGGGGCCGGCCCGCCGGCGACTGTCCGGCGTGTGGCCACGCGTCACCTTCGTGTAGCCGCACGTAACCGGACAGGACACCTCCTGTTCGCGACGATCCGATAACGGCTTCCGTAGGGGTCCTTATCTGACATCTACGCGCGTTACGATCGCCGCGAAACCAGCGCCGGAAGAGGCGCTTCGGTCAGGTTTGAAGGAGCCTTCCCTTGCGCCGGATCACCAGGATTGCCACCGTGGGCGTCATGTCCGCGGCACTCGCGCTCAGCGTCACGGCGTGTGGCGAGTCTTCCTCCTCGAGCAGCAGTTCCGACTCCAAGGCCGACAAAGCGGCTATTGCCTACGACATCGGTGGCCGCGGCGACCAGTCGTTCAACGACGCCGCCTACGCGGGCCTGGCCCGGGCCGAGAAGGACCTCGGTGTCAAGGGCACCGAGGCCGAGCCGTCGGACGGCGAGGCGGACGCCGACAAGGTGCAGCGCCTCACCGCGCTGGCTCGCGCCGGCAACAACCCGGTGATCGGTGTCGGCTTCGCCTACGCCCCCGCCATCAAGAAGGTCGCGCCGAAGTTCCCGAAGATCACCTTCGGCATCATCGACGACGCCTCCGTGACCGGCGAGAACATCGCCAACATCGTCTTCAACGAGGAGCAGGGCTCCTACCTCGCCGGCGTCGCCGCCGCCAAGGTCACCAAGACCAAGACGGTCGGCTTCATCGGTGGCGTCGAGACCCCGCTGATCAAGAAGTTCCAGGCGGGCTTCGAGCAGGGCGTCAAGGAGACCGACCCCTCGGTCAAGGTCGTCCCGCAGTACCTCACGCAGCCGCCGAACTTCGACGGCTTCTCCAAGCCGGACCTCGGCAAGGCCGCCGCCCAGGGCCAGCTCGACAAGGGCGCCGACGTGGTCTACTCGGCAGCCGGTCTGGCCGGTTCCGGTGCGATCGAGGCCGTCTCCAAGGCCGGCAAGTGGAACATCGGCGTCGACTCCGACCAGTACAAGCAGGCGGGTCTGGCCGACTACAAGGAGTCGATCCTGACCTCGGTCACCAAGGACGTCGAGGACTCCGTCTTCAACCTGATCAAGTCCGTCCAGGACGGCAAGCCGCAGTCCGGTGAGGTCCGCTACGGCCTCGACAAGGACGGCGTCGGCCTGGCCATGTCCAACCCGGCCTTCACCAAGATGACCGATGTCATCGCCGCCGTGGACAAGGCGAAGAAGGAAATCATCGACGGCAAGATCACCGTCAAGGCCACCCCGTAACGATCCCGGTCGTCACGCTGGTTTCCCGTGGGCCCGGAGTGCGCGCAGTCGCGCTCCGGGCCCGTGGGATGCTCATCGAAGAAGTTGTGCCCATCGAAGTCCTTGCCCGCCCAGGTCCGGAGTTCGGGCCGTGTCGTGTGCCTACGCTTCACGATTCGGCAGCGCTACGCGCATAGACAGCCCTCAGGCGCGATAACTTCACCCCGCCCCCTGCCCCTGTGCTCCCGCTCCTGTCCGGCCAAGGAGAGTGCGTCATCAACGCGTCCAGCAGTCCCCCTGCCGTAGAACTGCACGGCATCACCAAGCGCTTCCCCGGTGTCGTGGCCAACCACGACATCGGCATCACCGTTCGCAAGGGCACGGTCCATGCCCTCGTCGGTGAGAACGGCGCCGGTAAGTCCACCCTGATGAAGATCCTCTACGGCATGCAGAAGCCGGACGAGGGCACCATCGCCGTGGACGGCGAGCAGGTCTCGTTCGGCAACCCCGGTGACGCCATCGCGCGCGGAATCGGCATGGTCCACCAGCACTTCATGCTCGCCGACAACTTCACCGTCCTGGAGAACGTCGTGCTGGGCGGCGAGAAGCTGCACGGCATCGGCTCCGCCGCCCGCAAGAAGATCAAGGAGATCTCCGACGCGTACGGCCTGGGGGTCAGGCCGGACGCACTCGTCGAGGACCTCGGCGTCGCCGACCGTCAGCGCGTGGAGATCCTCAAGGTCCTCTACCGCGGTGCCCGCATCCTGATCCTGGACGAGCCGACCGCGGTGCTGGTCCCGCAGGAGGTGGACGCGCTCTTCGCGAACCTCCGCGAGCTCAAGGCGGAGGGTCTCACCGTCATCTTCATCTCGCACAAGCTCGGCGAGGTCCTCTCCGTCGCCGACGAGATCACGGTGATCCGGCGCGGCACCACGGTGGGTACCGCCGACCCCGCGACCACCACCTCCAAGCAGCTCGCCGAGCTGATGGTCGGCAGCGAACTCCCCTCGCCGGAGACTCGCGAGTCGACGGTGACGGACGTGCCGATGCTGCACGTCGAAGGGCTCACCCTCAGCGTGACGGATCCTGACGGGGCCGTGCGTGACGTCCTGTCCGATGTGGGCTTCACGATCAACAAGGGCGAGGTCCTGGGCATCGCGGGCGTCGAGGGGAACGGGCAGACGGAGCTGATCGAGACGCTCGTCGGCATGCGGAACCCGGACAGCGGCGTCATCACGCTGGACACCGACGACATCTCGCGGTTCCCCACGCGCAAGAGGCGGGAGGGCGGCATCGGTTACATCCCCGAGGACCGCCACCGTCACGGGGTGCTGCTGGACTCCCCGCTCTGGGAGAACCGCATCCTCGGCCACGTCACCGAGAAGCCCAACAGCAAGGGCTGGCTGCTGGACCCGAAGGCGGCGCGAGCCGACACGGAGCGGATCGTGCGTGAGTACGACGTCCGCACCCCGGGCATCGAGGTCACCGCGGCCTCTCTCTCCGGCGGCAACCAGCAGAAGCTGATCGTCGGCCGCGAGATGAGCCACAACCCGAAGCTCCTGATCGCCGCCCACCCCACCCGCGGGGTGGACGTGGGCGCACAGGCGCAGATCTGGGACCAGATCCGCGAGGCGCGGCGCGAAGGGCTGGCGGTCCTGCTGATCTCGGCGGACCTGGACGAGCTCATCGGACTCTCCGACACCTTGCGCGTCATGTTCCGAGGACAGCTGGTCGCAGACGCCGACCCCGCCACCATCACACCCGAGGAACTGGGCTCGGCCATGACCGGCGCCGCCGCCGGTCACCTCGAAGCAGCACCGGAGGACGAGGCCTGATGAAGAAATTCGACAAGGACCGGCTGATCCTGGGCTTCGCCGGCCCGGCACTCGCCCTGGTCGTGGCCCTCGTGCTCAGCACCCTGGTGCTGCTCGTCTCGAACCGCGACCCCTTCGAGCTGTACCGGCTGCTGTTCGAGCAGGTGTCGTACAGCGACGTACAGGTCCTGATCATCAACCAGGCCGGGACGTACTACCTCGCCGCTCTCGCGGTCGCGGTCGGCTTCCGTATGAACCTCTTCAACATCGGTGTCGACGGGCAGTACCGGCTCGCGGCGATGATGGCAGCCCTCGTCGGCGCCAGCGTCAGCCTCCCCGGGCCGCTCCAGATCGCGCTGATCGTCGTCGTGGCGATGCTCGTGGGTGCCTTCTGGTCGGGAATCGCCGGCATCCTCAAGACGACGCGCGGCGTGAGCGAAGTCGTCTCGACGATCATGCTCAACTCCATCTCGACCTCCCTGATCGCCTGGCTGATCCTGCCGAAGAACTTCGGTGAGCAGGCCGCGGGATCCAACAACCTGACGACGGGCGACATCCCGGAATCCGGCTGGTTCCCGGGCCTGCCCCTGAGCCCCGACGCCGGTGAGATCTACGGCTTCACCTTCGTCGCCGCCGGCTGCGGCCTCGTCTACTGGCTCGTACTGAACCGCACCCGCTTCGGCTTCGACCTCCGTGCCACCGGCGCCAGCGAGAGCGCGGCCCAAGCCTCCGGTGTGGACGCCAAGAAGATGATCCTCACCTCGATGCTGATCTCCGGCGCGGTCGCGGGTCTCGTCGGGATGCCGACGCTGCTGGGAGACACCCACACCTACAGCCTCGACTTCCCCGTCGGCCTCGGCTTCACCGGCATCACCATCGCCCTGCTCGGCCGCAACCACCCGGTCGGCATCGCGCTCAGCGCGCTGCTCATCGCGTTCCTGGACAAGGCGTCGTCACCTCTCGACCAGTTCGGGTTCGAGAAGGAGATCGCCACGATCATGCAAGGCCTGATCGTGATCTCGGTCGTCGTCAGCTACGAGCTCGTACGGCGCTACGGGACCCGCCGCCAGCAGCAGAAGGTCGGCGAGGAACTCGCCGCCGGCCACGCCCTCACCACCGAGAAGGAGGCGGCCCTGTGAGCACCAGCAAAGTCTCCGCCGCACGCGTCGCCGCCCCGAAGGGCGGCGGACGGCGCAAGCTGTCCCTGCCCGTGGTCCTCCTGATCATCGCCGGTGCGCTCGCCCTCGTCTCGCTGGTGCGCCTCATCAGCGGCGCCGACGACGTGACCTCCGTGGGCCAGGTCAGCGGCGCCCTCGAACTCGCGGTCCCGATCGGTCTGGCAGGTCTCGGCGGTCTCTGGGCCGAGCGGGCCGGTGTCGTCAACATCGGCCTCGAGGGCATGATGATCCTGGGCACCTGGTTCGGCGCCTGGGCCGGTTTCCAGTGGGGCCCGTGGGTGGGCGTCCTCTTCGGCATCATCGGTGGCGCGCTCGGGGGACTGCTCCACGCGATCATCACCGTCACCTTCGGCGTGAACCACATCGTCTCCGGTGTGGCCATCAACATCCTCGCCGTCGGCGTCACCCGCTACCTCTCCAACTTCACCTTCGCCGACGAGCCCGGTGGATCCTCCAAGCAGTCCCCTCGTCTCGAGGAGATCGACAAGATCACCATCCCAGGGCTCTCGGACTGGATGCAGGACCTGCAACAACACCACTGGTTCTTCGTGTCCGACCTCGCCGGCATCATCGGAGGTCTGGTCACCGGACTGTCGTTGCTCACCGTCGTCGCCCTGCTGCTCATCCCCGTCACCTGGTACGTGCTGTGGCGCACGGCCTTCGGGCTGCGACTCCGCTCCTGCGGTGAGAGCCCGGTGGCGGCCGAGACCCTCGGCGTGAACGTCTACAAGTACAAGTACATCGCCGTGACGATCTCCGGCGGTCTGGCCGGACTCGGCGGTGCGTTCCTGGCCATCGTCGCCACCAGCATCTACCAGGAGGGTCAGACCGGTGGCCGCGGCTACATCGGTCTCGCCGCGATGATCTTCGGTAACTGGATGCCGGGCGGCATGGCGCTGGGCGCGGGGCTCTTCGGCTTCACCGACAGCCTCAAGCTCCGCGGCGGCGCCGAGAACGTCCACGCCATGCTGCTGCTCCTGGCGATCCTCCTGGTGATCGTCGTCTTCTGGCAGCTGTACCGGAAGAAGTACGTGAGCGCGCTGATCTCGGCGGTCGTCTCCGGCGTGCTGTTCACCTGGTACTTCCTCACCGACCAGGTTCCCAGCCAGTTCGTGGACGCCGCGCCGTACGTCACGACGCTGCTGGTGCTCGCCCTCTCCGCGCAACGGCTGCGCATGCCCAAGGCGGACGGCCTGCCGTACCGCAAGGGCGAGGGCAAGTGACGACGCCCTCCCCCGTCGACTGGGACGCGCTCCGCGAGGCCGCCCGGGACGCGATGTCCCGGGCGTACGCCCCGTACTCGGGCTACCCGGTCGGCGTGGCCGCCCTCGTCGACGACGGACGCATGATCACCGGGTGCAACGTCGAGAACGCCTCGTACGGCATCGGCCTGTGCGCCGAGTGCGGGCTGGTCTCGCAGCTGGCCGCCACGGGCGGCGGCCGGCTGACCCACTTCACCTGCGTGGACGGGACCGGCGCCGCGCTCGTGCCGTGCGGGCGGTGCCGGCAGCTGCTGTACGAGTTCGGGGGCCCCGGCCTCGTCCTGGAGACACCGGACGGCCTCCGTACGCTCGACGAGATGCTGCCGCAGGCCTTCGGCCCGCAGCACCTGGGGTAGTGCCCCGCCGGCGCTCCGTTCGTCCCCGGCGGGCCCGACGGCCCGCCGGGGGAACGCGGCGGCGGAACGTTCCCTCTCTATGCGCGTAGAGTCAACAGGACTCTCGCCCACCCCTCCGGCCGGAAGGACTCCCCTCCCATGGACGCCATCTCCGTCATCCGCACCAAGCGGGACCGAGGCGAGCTCAGCCCCGAGCAGATCGACTGGGTCATCGACGCGTACACCCGCGGCGAGGTCGCCGACGAGCAGATGTCCGCACTGGCCATGGCGATCCTGCTCAACGGCATGAACCGCACCGAGATCGCCCGCTGGACCGCCGCGATGATCGCCTCCGGCGAGCGCATGGACTTCGGCGCGCTCTCCCGCCCCACCACCGACAAGCACTCCACCGGCGGCGTCGGCGACAAGATCACCCTGCCGCTCGCCCCGCTGGTCGCCGCCTGCGGCGCCGCCGTGCCGCAGCTCAGCGGCCGGGGCCTCGGCCACACCGGCGGCACCCTCGACAAGCTGGAGTCCGTCCCCGGCTGGCGCGCCCACCTCTCCAACGCCGAGATGCTGGACGTCCTGGACACCACCGGCGCCGTGATCTGCGCGGCCGGCGACGGGCTCGCCCCCGCCGACAAGAAGCTGTACGCGCTGCGCGACGTCACCGGCACCGTCGAGGCGATCCCGCTGATCGCCAGCTCGATCATGTCCAAGAAGATCGCCGAGGGCACCGGGGCGCTCGTCCTGGACGTCAAGGTCGGCTCCGGCGCCTTCATGAAGACGATCGAGGACGCCCGCGAACTGGCCTCCACCATGGTCGCGCTGGGCACCGACAGCGGCGTACGCACCGTCGCGCTGCTCACCGACATGGCGACCCCGCTCGGCCTCACCGCCGGGAACGCCCTCGAGGTCCGCGAGTCCGTCGAGGTCCTCGCCGGGGGCGGCCCGAAGGACGTCATCGACCTGACCCTCGCGCTCGCCCGCGAAATGCTCGACGCCGCCGGACTCAAGGACGCCGACCCGGAGAAGGCCCTGGCCGACGGCTCCGCCATGGACGTCTGGCGCCGCATGATCGCCGCACAGGGCGGCGACCCGGACGCCCGGCTCCCCGTCGCCCGCGAGCAGCACGTGATCAGCGCGCCGTCCTCGGGCGTGCTGACCCGCCTCGACGCGTACGACGTCGGCGTCGCCGCCTGGCGCCTCGGCGCGGGCCGTGCGCGCAAGGAGGACCCGGTGCAGGCGGGCGCGGGCGTCGAGCTGCACGCCAAGCCGGGGGACACGGTGACCGAGGGCCAGCCGCTGCTGACCCTGCACACGGACACCCCGGAGAAGTTCGAGTACGCCCTGAAGGCGCTGCCCGGCGCGTACGACATCGCGCCGGCCGGCACGTCCTTCACCGCCACGCCGGTGGTGCGGGAACGTATCGCCTGACCTGCGGCTTTCCCTTTCGGGTGAACGGGACCGGTGGACCACCACCGGTCCCGTTCCGCATCCTGGGATCGGTGACGCACCGATAAGAGGAGACGGACGCACCCGAGGGCCGCAAGGTGGAGATCATCGAGGCGATCGTCACCGTGTCGCCACCGCCGTCCAAGGACCACAACACCACTGCCGAGCTGCTCCGGCGCAGGCTCCACACCGTCATCCCGGAGGAGTGGGGGATCTACCGGACGCTCGGTGTCTCCGTGCCCGGACGGGCCGGGCTCACATCCCCGATCTCGTCGTCCTGGACCTGGACACCGGGGCGTTCCCCGTCAGCTGAGTCACAGGTGCGCCCGCCCCGATGAGTTTCGGGCATCCCGCCGGTCTCTCTGGTGTGGATGCCAACACTCCGAACGTCCTCGTCCTCACCGGCCGTGTCGCCCGCGCCGATGTGCCGGGCCTCTGCGCCCGGCTGGAGGCGCTGCTCAGCGGCGCCCCGGAGGCCGCCGTGGTGGACTGCGACGTGGGCGGGACCGTGCGCCCGGACCTGGCCCTGGTCGAGGCCGTCGCCCGGCTGGGGCTCGTCGCACGCCGGGCCGGGGGCGTCGAACTGCGGCTGCGTAACGTCCCGGCCGAACTCGGCGCGCTGCTCGACCTGGTGGGGCTGACCGACGTGGTGGGCAACATCCGGGCGGTCCCGGAGTGACCCGTGTTCAGCGGGCCGTGGCGCCGTCGCGGATCACGAGGGTCGAGCAGTAGACCTGCACCGCACGCCCGTCCCTGATCGCGTCCGGCACCTTCGCGATCGACGACGGGTCGCTGCTCTCCGTAGGCGACGGTTTCGCGCACGACCCCTCCGGCTGCGGCCCGGGCTCGGGGTTGTCGTCCCGGACCCCGGCGGCAGGGGCCGGGGCCGGCCCCGCCGTGGCGGACGGCTCGCCCAGCCACAGCGTCGCCGCCCAGCCACCCGCCACCAGCAGGGCCCAGCCGATCACCACAGGACGTCCCACACTCACGCGGCGTCGTCCAGGTGGTCCGGCAGCCCGAACAGCGGGAACCAGCGCGGGGTGTCCAGGAAGCAGTGCATCCCCGTGATCGCACCGTCCGAGATGTCGATGATCTGCACCGCCCACGGGACGAACCCCGGTCCGTCCGGATTCGGCTTGTAGTGCGCGAAGGCCGGGGACCCGTTGGCCTCGGTCGCCACCAGCCGGGAACCCGCGCAGCCCGCGCCGATGCTGAGCATGAAGCCGGTGATGTCGTCGTGTCCCCGGAGCCAGAGGTCGAACGGCGGCATGGTCATCACGGCGTCCTCATGGAGCAGCGCCGTCAGCGCCGCCATGTCGTACCCCTCGAACGCCGCCACATAGCGGTCCAGCAGCGTGCGCTGCTCGTCGTCCAGGGGGTTCGCGGTGTCCGGCGCCGTGGTCTCCGCGTCGGACAGGGTCGCCCGGGCGCGCTGCAGGGCGCTGTTGACCGAGGCGACGGAGGTGTCGAGCAGCTCGGCGACCTCACTCGCCTTCCACGCCAGGACCTCACGCAGGATGAGCACCGCACGCTGCTTGGGAGGCAGGTGCTGGAGCGCGGCGACGAACGCGAGGCGCACCGACTCGCGGGCCACGGCCGCCTCCGCCGGGTCGGCCACCGAGGGCAGGATGCGCCCGTCCGGCATCGGCTCCAGCCAGGTGTTCTCCGGGAGAGGGTTCAGCGCGGCCTGGGCCAGCGGTGTCGGGCCGGTCAGGTCCACCGGTCTGGCCCGCTTGTTGCCCGCCTTCAGCATGTCGAGGCAGACGTTCGTCGCGATGCGGTAGAGCCAGGAGCGAAGGGAGGAACGGCCCTCGAATTTGTCCAAGTTGCGCCAGGCACGCACCAGCGTGTCCTGGACCGCGTCCTCCGCCTCGAAGGCCGAGCCGAGCATCCGGTAGCAGTAACCCGTCAGCTCGACCCGGTGTCCCTCCAGGCGGCTGTCGATGTCCGCTGTCGCTGTCTGTTCACTCATCGCTCACCCCTGTTGCGCTGTGGCACCGCTCACTCAGCACTGTGGAAGCTACCGCAGGGCACTGACAACCGGGGCGGGAAGCGTGGAAACCGCTGCTCAGGTGCCGGGCTTGCGTCCGTAGACGAAGACGTCGTCGCCGTTCTTCAGCAGCTTCCAGTATGACTTCGCGTCCGCGGGGCGCATGTTGACGCAGCCCGCCGATCCAGGGTTGTTGTACATGGACTTGGTGACGGAGTGGAACGCCTGCCCGCCGTCGAAGAACTGGGCGTACGGCATGCGGACATCGTAGAGCGTCGACCAGTGGTCGATGTTGCGCCAGTAGATCTTCTTGGCGCCGGTCCGCGTCTCGTCGCCGTTACGGCCCGTGCGCACCGGCACCGGACCGAACTTGAGCTTGGACCCGTCCTGGATCCAGCTCAGCTGCCTGGTCAGGTCCACGCAGGCGATGCGCCCCTTGTTCGTGGGGCACTTCTTCGCCTTGTTCGGGGTCTTGCCCGCGGCCTTCTGCGCGGTGATCGTCTTCATCGTGCGCCAGGTGACCGGCCCGGCGTACCCGATGTTCGGTGTGATGCCCCTTGCGGTCTGGAACGAGCGGGTCGCCTTGCAGTCGGCCGTCGACTGCCGGCCGTCGGCCGTCCGCCCCAGCCACTTCTCGACCTGCTTCTGGTACGGCCCGGTGGAGGCCGTGCAGGACGCCGCCTGGGCGCCCGTACCCGTGCCCAGGACCAGGGCCGGCGCGGCCACCAGCCCGGCGACGGACAGGACGGCCCCGCGCCGCACCCGTATGCCGCGTATGTTCCCCATGATCGTCATGTACGCCTGCTCCCCTTCGCGTTCGCCCGCGGTGTGACTCCGCTTGTTGGGACGTGCGTCGGGGAGCTGCGGTTGTGCCGGGAAGGTCTCAGTTGTGCACCGGTGCCGGGGCCGCGGCGCGGAGCCGCTCGGTGCGGGCCGCGCGGCTCCCGAAGAGGGTGATCGACAGGACGCCGAGGACCGCCAGGACACCCAGCACGACCGTGCCGGCCCAGCCTCCGGCGTGGAAGGCGACGGCACCGAGCGTGCCTCCCGCACTGGAGCCCAGGTAGTACGCCGACTGGTAGAGCGCCGAAGCCTGAGCGCGGCCCGACGTCGCCGTACGGCTCACCGAGGAGGAGGCGACCGCGTGTCCGGCGAAGAAGCCCGCCGTGATCAGGACGAGGCCGGCCAGGACGGCGGCGATCTGGTCCGCCAGGGAGACCAGCAGACCCGCGGCCGTGGTGGAGACGGCGAGGTAGAGCGCCCCCCGGCGGCCCAGCCGGGCGACCAGCCGGCCCGCGGCGGCGGAGGAGACCGTACCGACGAGGTAGACGAGGAAGACCGAGCCGACGATGCCCTGCGGAAGGCTGAAGGGCTCCTCGACGAGCCGGTAGCCGATCACGGTGTAGACCGCGCCGAACACCGTCATGAACAGGGCGCCGATCGCGTACAGCCTGCGCAGCAGCGGGTCGGAGAGGTGGCCGGTGACCGTCTTGCCCAGCGCCTTCGGGTTGAGCGACGCGGGGCTGAAGTGCCGGGCCTTGGGGATCAGGAAGTGGAAGACCACCGCGCAGGCCACGGCGAGCAGCCCGATCGCGCCGAGCGCCATCCGCCAGCCCCACAGCTGGGCGACCCAGCCGGCGAGGATGCGGCCGCTCATGCCGCCGATGCTGTTGCCCGCCACGAACAGTCCGATCGCGGCCACCAGCGCCTTGGGCCGCACCTCCTCGGCCAGATACGCCATCGCTGAGGCGGGCAGCCCCGCCAGGGCCGCGCCCTGGATCGCGCGCAGCGCGATCAGCCAGCCGAGCGACGGGGCGAAGGGCACGAGCAGCCCGATCACCACGGCGACCGACAGGGAGGCGGTCATCATCTGGCGCCGCCCGAAGCGCTCGGAGAGCGCGCTCAGCGGCAGCACGCAGAGGGCCAGCGCACCCGTCGCCGCGGAGACCGTCCAGCTCGCCTGGCCGGCCGTCGCGCCGAAGGACGCGGAGACGGCGGGCAGCAGGGCCTGGGTGGAGTAGAGGAGGGCGAAGGTCGCGATCCCCGCCGCGAAGAGCGCGAAGCTCATCCGGCGGTAGCCGGGACCGCCGGGCGCCAGGCGGTCCGGGACGGGCTGGGGGACGGCGGCGGTGGATGACGGAACGGCGGCGTCCAGCACGGTGGTGGACGCCCCGGTACTGGCAGGAGGCATGCGTCGAACGTAGACCGCGGCGTTTCATGCGTCCAATGCATGAAACCCTCATAATCGTTCCCATGGCGCATCAATACAGCTCACGGCCGCGGCTGTCACCGAGCAGTTACGAAGAAGACATCCGGGCCGTGCTCGCGCCACGCCTCGCGTACTTCGAGGCGGTGGCCCGCCACGAGCACGTCACGCGTGCCGCGCACGAGCTCGGCGTCCCGCAGTCGACGCTGTCACGGGCCATGGTGAGGCTGGAACAGGACCTGGGTGTCGCCCTGTTCGCCCGCAGGGGCCGCACCGTCTCGCTCACCCCCGCGGGCCGCACCTTCCTCGGCTCCGCCGAACGCGCCCTGGCCGAAGTGGAGAAGGCCGCCGACTCGGTGCGCGCCGACGCCGACCCCACGGCCGGCAAGGTCGCCTTCGGCTTCCTCCACACGATGGGCTCCGAGACGGTGCCGGCCCTGATCCGCGCCTTCCGCGCCGACCACCCCCGGGTCCGCTTCCAACTCGTCCAGAACTACGGCGAGGCGATGATCGACCGCCTGCGGGCGGGCGGCCTCGACCTCTGCCTCACCTCGCCCGTCCCGGACGCCCCGGACCTCGTCGCCATGCGCCTGGACGAGCAGCGGCTCCGCCTCGTCGTCCCCGACGACCACCGGCTGGCGGGACGCCGGCGCATCCGCCTCGCCGAGGCCGCCGACGAAACGTTCGTCACCCTCGAACCCGGCTACGGACTGCGGCGGATCACGGACGACCTCTGCGCCGAGGCGGGCTTCACCCCGCGCGTCGCGTTCGAGGGCGAGGAGGCGGAGACCCTGCGCGGGCTGGTCGCGGCCGGACTCGGGGTGGCGCTGCTGCCGCCTCCCGCCGTCGCCCGGCCCGGCGTGGTCGAGCTGACGGTGACCGCGCCGCGCGCGGCCCGCGAGATCGGTGTCGCCTGGCTGGACGGCCACCCCGACACGCCGCCGGTGGCGGCTTTCAAGCGCTTCCTGCTCTCGCGCCGGGGCAGCCTGCTGCCGGACTGAGCCGCAGGCTGCCCCCTCAGTGCCGCAGCGACCGCCCGAACCCCGCCGCGAGCGGCATCCGCAGCCCCAGCGGCGGGGGAGCGGCGAAGGCGTCGGCGACCGGGCGCGCGTACGACCGGGCGAACAGCGATCCCCGTACGAAGTCCGAGGCCAGCGCCAGTACTTCGGACCGGTGCTGACGCAGGGCGTGCCCGTCCGAGTGGACCTCGAAGCGGCAGGTGTCCCGGTTGGCCTTCTTGGCCCGCTCGGCCAGCCGGTAGGAGAGCTCCGGATTCGTCCGCGCGTCGTTCGTGCCGTGGACGATCAGCACCCGGCGCCCCGCCAGATGCTTCACCGGTTCGGGTGCGGGCTCTCCGTCCTCCGGGAGCCAGGGTGCCATCGCCAGCACGGAGTTGACGGCCGTGTGCCCGGCGCCCCGCAGGGCGGCCCGGCCCCCCATGCCGTGCCCCACGAGACACACGGGGATGTCGCCGTAGCGGCGTACGACCTCGTCGGCCGCCCAGTGGGTGTCGGCCGCCGGATCGGCGTCGGCGTTCCACCCCCGGGTGCGGTAGCGCACGACGTGCACCGCGAGTCCGTCGTCCTGCCCGGCGCGGGCCAGCGTCCGGGCGAACGGCAGCTGTGCCGCGTACGAGAAGGCGGAGGGACGGCGCCGTGAATCGGTCTCGCCGTCCGGGAGCAGCAGGACCACGCCGCTGACCTCGGGTGCTGCTCCGGCCGTGAGGACGGCCCGTCCCAGCCTGGCGGCAGGCAGGGGAAGTGCGCGCTGTGCCATGACAGAACAGTGTCAGAAGGGCGGGTGTATTCCACCCGGCTTCGCGGTCACTGTTACGCATCGACAGCCAGCGCTCTACGCGCGTAGGCGCTAGAGTGCCCCAATGACGAGCCAGACCCTGAACGTCCCCGGTCCCGACCAGATCCGCCGCGCGCCCAAGGTGCTCCTCCACGACCATCTCGATGGCGGCCTGCGTCCCGGCACCATCGTCGACCTGGCGCGGGAGCAGGGCTACGACGCCCTGCCGGAGGCCGAGCCCGACAAGCTCGGCGTCTGGTTTCGCGAGGCCGCCGACTCGGGCTCGCTGGAGCGCTACCTGGAGACGTTCGCCCACACCTGCGCCGTGATGCAGACCCGTGACGCGCTGTTCCGGGTGGCGGCGGAGTGCGCCGAGGACCTGGCCGAGGACGGTGTCGTCTACGCCGAGGTGCGGTACGCGCCCGAGCAGCACCTCACCGCGGGCCTGTCCCTCGAAGAGGTCGTCGAGGCGGTCAACGAGGGTTTCCGGGAGGGTGAGCGCCGGGCCCGTGCCGCCGGCCACCGCATCCGCGTCGGCGCACTCCTCACCGCCATGCGGCATGCCGCCCGCGCGCTGGAGATCGCCGAACTCGCCAACCGCTACCGCGACCTGGGCGTCGTCGGCTTCGACATCGCGGGCGCCGAGGCGGGCTTCCCGCCCACCCGCCACCTGGACGCCTTCGAGTACCTCAAGCGCGAGAACAACCACTTCACCATCCACGCGGGCGAGGCCTTCGGTCTGCCCTCGATCTGGCAGGCCCTGCAGTGGTGCGGTGCCGACCGGCTCGGCCACGGTGTCCGCATCATCGACGACATCGAGATCGCCGACGACGGCAGCGTGACGCTCGGCCGCCTCGCCTCCTACGTACGCGACAAGCGCATTCCGCTGGAGCTCTGCCCGACCTCCAACCTGCAGACCGGCGCCGCGGCCTCGTACGCCGACCACCCCATCGGGCTGCTGCGGAAGCTGCATTTCCGCGCCACCGTGAACACGGACAACCGGCTGATGAGCGGGACGAGCATGAGCCGGGAATTCGAGCGGCTGACCGAGACCTTCGGATACACGCTCGACGACATGCAGTGGTTCACAGTCAATGCGATGAAATCAGCGTTCATTCCTTTCGATGAACGTCTGGCGATGATCAATGACGTGGTGAAGCCCGGATACGCGGAACTGAAATCCGAGTGGCTTTTCCGTCAGACGTCTGTGACCAGCGCTTCTTCCTCCGTCGCAGGCTGAGGAAAGCGGAAACGGAACGGCCGGGAGCGCGAGATCCCGGCCGTTTTCCGTGTCCCGGCATGTTTGCGGCACGGGTGGGGAGCTGACTACGTTGCAGAGCCGCTCACATCCCCTTCCCCAAGGATGAATTTCCCATGAAGCAGTCTGCCGTCAGGACCCTCGGTGTCGCCGCTCTCGGTGCCGCTTTCGCCGCCGCCGGCGCGGGCAGCGCCTCCGCCGTCGCCGTGCCCGTCGACTCCCTGGCCGGTGCCCTGCCCGCCAACGTGGCGCTCGACTCCGTCACCGACGCGCTGCCCGCCGTGCAGAAGGCGGCCGGCGGTCTGCTCGACCAGCAGCAGCGCGGCAGCGGCGACCTGTCGACCCCCGGCACCAACCTGCTCGGCGGACTGCCCGCCGGCGGCCTGACCGGCGCCCTGCCGATCGGCGGCTGAGTCACCGCACACGCGTGTGGGGCGCACACCCGGTCCGGGTGTGCGCCCCACAGCTTTCTCCCCGTGGTCCCTGCGGTCACCAGGCCGTCGCGGCCGGGCTCTTCTCCGACGGCAGCAGTGCCCACAGCGCCAGGTAGAGCAGGAACTGGGGGCCGGGGAGCAGACACGACACCAGGAAGATGACGCGCATCGTTCCCGCGGAGGTGCCGAAGCGCCGGGCCAGCGCCGCGCACACCCCACCGATCATGCGTCCCTCACGGGGGCGGACAAGTGCGGCCATGGTGACTCCTTCGCGAACCGTTTCGGGAAGCAGCTCCGTCGTGCTCCCGGTACCTCCATAGTGGCTCCGCCAAGGGGGACGAAGCGTCGCTCTACGGTGCGATACCGACCCTGGTAATCGTCGGGGTGGATCCCTGAGGGGCCTCGCCCAGCGACGACCAGGCCCCGTTCCCGTACCCGATCCGGGACAGGTCACCCGCCCCCGCCCGGTTGCCCCGGCGCAGCCGTGACCGTGACAGCGGGACGACCAGCAGATGGGCCAGCGCGACGCCCGCGGTGTTGAGCAGCAGCGAGTCGACGTCGACGACCTGACCGGGCACCCCCGTCTGCGCCAGTTCGATGGCCATCGAGATCAGCGCGCCCGCCGCGACCGTACGGGCCAGCGAGGCCCACGGGGAGACGAGCAGCCTGCCGCCGGCCATCGGGAGCAGTATGCCCAGCGGCGCCAGCAGCAGCAGGCCCTCACCGATGCGGCGCACCGCCTCGGCCGTGCCGAGGGCCAGGTCCGCCCTGATGCCGGCGAACGGCTGGAAGTTCGCGGCCGTCATCCAGGGCACGTCCAGCGGGCGCAGCGTCAGCCAGCCGACGAACAGAAGATGCGCGAGGAGGAGGGTTACCCCCGCCGCACGGAAGCGGATGACGGCCATGCCGTCCGAACTGTGACGCACGCACCCCAAGACGCCCCCACCCCCGCTGTCGGTTCCCCCGACCCCGGGCCCTCCCTGTGACGCCGGGCACCCCCCGGCCGACGCCCCCGGCACGGCGGGGCCAGGGCCTGTCTGACCATTCGCGTCGTCGCCCGCAGGGCGGCCGCGCGGCAGGCCCTAGGGGAGCTTCAGGGTGCTCCGGGTGGGCACCTCGGCGGGGAGGCTCTTCGTCTCCGATGTGCACAGGTATCCGCGCGGGGCATAGTCGCCCGGCCCGCCCAGCGGCACCGAGCCCCCGGAAGTCAGGGACTCGCTCTCCGCGTACGTGCACACCAGCTGCGCGAGCGCCTCCGCCGGCAGGTCGTCCGGCTGCCCGCTGAGGCGCAGCGTGCCCTTCGGGTCCCCCTTGCGGGGCTCGGTGACCCGCAGGCCCGCCGGGACGTCGGTGGAGAAGCCGGCACGCCGCTCATCGGCGTCCGGGTCCCGCTGGAGCTCGCTCAGGAGCGCCTGGGCGACCAGGAGGGGGCCGGAGCGCGACTCGTCGACCTCGACCGTGCGCTCGACCGTCACCAGCTGCGAGGCGCAGACCAGGTACACCCGTACGGAGACGCTCCCCTGCGGTGGCGCGGTCGTGTCCGCCGGCGCCGTACGGCACGGCATCCGGGACGGTGCCGCCCCCGCGTCGACCGGCACCGAGGTGCTGCGGATGCCGCAGCCCGCGGCCAGCGCCACGCAGGCCGCGACGGCGGCCAGCGCGGCGACCGTCCGGCGACCGGGCCCGCCCCCGCGCGGTGCGCCGTACGCCTGCTCGCTGCGCGTCACGTGGCGTCGCCCTTCTCGTTCGGGTCCGGTTCGTCCGGCCCCGTCAGTCGCTCCGCGTCCCTCGGAAGCCGCAGTACGAACACCGCGCCCTCGCCGTCCGGCAGATTGGAGGCCGTGATGTCACCGCCGTGGATGTGCGCGTTCTCCACCGCGATGGAGAGGCCGAGACCGCTTCCCTCGGAGCGCGGCCGGGAGGCGCTCGCCTTGTAGAAGCGGTCGAACACGTGCGGCAGGACCTCTTCGGGGATGCCGGGACCGTGGTCGCGTACCTCGATGACCAGATCGTCCTCGTCGGTCCGCACGGAGACCCGCACCGGCGACCCGCCGTGCTTGAGGGCGTTACCGATCAGATTCGCGAGGATCACGTCCAGCCGGCGCGGGTCGAGCCGCACCATGATGCCGCGCTCCGCGTCCAGATCGACCGCGTCCAGCCAGGCGCGGGCGTCGATGCAGGCGGTCACCTGATCGGCCACGTCGACCGTGTCCAGCACCAGGCGGGCCGTACCGGCGTCGAAACGGGTGACCTCCATGAGGTTCTCGACCAGGTCGTTCAGCCGCCGGGTCTCGCTCACCACCAGGTGCACGGCCGGAGCGATCATCGGGTCGAGGCTGTCCGCCTCGTCCTCCAGCACCTCGGCGACCGCCGTGATCGCGGTCAGCGGGGTGCGCAGCTCGTGCGACATGTCGGCGACGAACCTGCGGCTCGACTCCTCCCGGGCGCTCATGTCCGCGACCTTCTTCTCCAGGGAGCTCGCGGCCTTGTTGAACGTGTGTGACAGATCGGCGAGTTCATCGGTCCCGGAGACGACGAGACGGGTGTCGAGCTTGCCCTCGCCCAGCTTGCGGGCCGCGTCACCGAGCCGCTGCACCGGCCGCAGCACGGTCGTCGCCGCGGCCTGGGCGAGGAGCGCCGAGCCGACGAGGGCCAGCGCGGTGGCGATACCCAGGGACCACGCCAGTGAGTTGAGGTCCTCGCGCTCCTGGTCGAGCGACTTCAGCATGTAACCGGCGGGGCCACCGCCGATGATCTTCGTCCCGGCCACCAGGTACGGGGTGCTGCCGAGGGTCGTGCGCTGCCAGAACAGGTGGTACTCAAAGGTGTTGGCCGACGTCAGCGGCTGCTTCTTGTCCACCTGCTTCTGCAGCGAGGCGGGCACGTCCGCCTTGGTGAAGGAGTCGAGGTCGGAGGAGCCGGTGACCGGTTTGCCGTCGTTGGTCCCTATCAGCAGCACGTGGTAGCCGGGACCGCTGGTGGCCATCTGCTCGGCGGCGTCCCGCAGCTCGGCCGCCGTGGGCTCCAGCGGCAGCGAGGCCGCGCGGTTCTGCATCTGGCGGCGGAAGTCGCCGAGCGCCGTGTCCTGCGTGCGCGTCAGGACGGCCTCACGGTTGAGCCAGTAGGCGATGCCGGAGGCGGACACCGCCGCCGTCAGGGCCACCAGCGCGAACACGATCAGGAGCCGGAGCCGCAGGCTGGTCCAGCGAAGACCCGCGAGTATGGAACGCTTCGCGGTATCGCTCACTGAGGAGTGTCCAGCCGGTAGCCCACACCCCGCACGGTACGGATCAGGGTCGGCGAGGACGGCACGTCCTCCACCTTCGCCCGCAGCCGCTGTACACAGGCGTCCACCAGCCGTGAGTCACCGAGGTAGTCGTGCTCCCACACCAGGCGGAGCAACTGCTGCCGGGACAGGGCCTGTCCGGGACGGCGGCTCAGCTCCAGCAGGAGCCGCAGCTCGGTCGGCGTGAGCTGCAGGTCCTCCCCGTTCTTCGTGACGGTCATCGCCGAACGGTCGATGACGACACTCCCGAAGGTCGCCGAGTCGGTCGACTCTCTCTCCCCGCGGCGCAGGACCGCGCGGATACGGGCATCGAGCACCCGGCCCTGGACAGGTTTCACGACATAGTCGTCCGCGCCGGACTCCAGTCCCACCACGACGTCGATGTCGTCGCTGCGCGCGGTCAGCAGAATGATCGGCAGCTGGTCGGTACGCCGGATGCGCCGGCACACCTCGAAACCGTCGATACCGGGCAGCATCACATCCAGCACAACCAGGTCCGGCCGCTGCTCCCGGAGCAGCTCCAGGCCGTCCTCTCCCGTCGCCGCGGTGGCCACACGGTGGCCCTGGCGTGACAGTGAGAGTTCGAGGGCCGTGCGGATGGCGTCATCGTCCTCGATCAGCAACAGGAAAGGCACGGGGGCCATTCTGGCCCATGGCGGTGCCACGTTTCGACAATCCCCCCGACTTGATCCGCCGACGCGGGCCCCGACGTGCCCTGTGACAGCTCTGTGACAGTCGGGGGACAGGGTCATGAAACTGCCCCGGCAAGCTCGTTGGCGTACCGAACGAACGGACTCCACCGATGGGGGGCGCCAGATGAACGCACTGCACAGCACCACCTCAAGCGCAGTTGTCACGCGCCTCCACGACGTCGGGCGGAGCCCGGAGAAGTCCGGCGCCGGAACACGGGGGTGTGTACGTGGCGCCGGGCGTCAGCACTCGTCGTACCTGACGATGGTTGACGCGACCACGGGGGAGCACGGGGGAAGCGCGTACGGGGAGGGCTCGGGGGAGCGGAAGCCCCCGGCGCGGACGGAGGACGCCGAAGCGGCGTTCACCGCCTACGTCCGGGAGCGCCGCGCCTCCCTGTACGCGACCGCCTACCACCTGACCGGCGACCGGTTCGAGGCCGAGGACCTGCTGCAGAGCGCCCTCTTCTCGACGTACCGGGCGTGGGACAGGATCAGCGACAAGGCGGCCGTCGGGGGATATCTCCGCCGCACCATGACCAACCTGCACATCAGCGCATGGCGCAGGCGCAAGCTGAACGAATACCCGACCGAGGAGCTGCCGGAGACGGTGGGCGACACGGACGCGATGCGGGGCACGGAGCTGCGGGCGGTGCTCTGGCAGGCGCTCGCGCGGCTGCCGGAACTCCAGCGCACGATGCTGGTGCTGCGCTACTACGAGGGCCGCACGGACCCGGAGATCGCGTCCATCCTCGACATCAGTGTCGGCACGGTGAAGTCGAGCATCTGGCGGTCACTCCGCCGGCTGCGCGAGGACGAGGTCCTCAGCTTCGGCCGTGACGAGGAGGAGTCCTTCGGCGAGCTGGTGGCCTGAGGTCTACGGGGGACACGGGGTACGGGGGACACGGGGGAAAGGCCGCGGCTTCGGGGGAGGCGGCGGCACGGGGGAAGCGCGCAGCGGGGGCGGACAGGCCGGGGGGTCCTGTCCGCCCCCGCCGCGTTGTCCGGACACAGCTCAGTTCGGCACGCGGCTGCGCGGGGTGCGGCAGCGTCCCGCCGCTGCCGCGGCCAGGCGGCCCAGGGCCTCCTGCCTGGCGCAGGGATACGCGCCCAGGGCCTTCTGGCGGGCCACGATGCCCCGCTCGGCCCGCATCAGCCGCCAGCCGCGCCGCAGCAGGAACGGCACCGACTTGCGGCCCTCCCGCAGATCCCGGACCAGGCGCCGGCGGAACGTCGTCGAGGGCCGGCCGCGCAGGCACAGCGCGTCCGCGAGCAGGCCCAGTTCCTGGCAGCGCTCCACGATGTCCGCCGCGAAGATGCCCTCCGCCACGAAGAGGGGCGTGCGCTCGATGTCGAGCGTCTCGCGGCCCGTCCGTGAGCTGGTGGCGATGTCGTACAGGGGTACGGACGTGCGACCCGTACGGCACAGCTCCGCTATGGCCGCGACCGCGCCGTCCGCGTCCCAGGAGAGGGCCGAGTCCCAGTCGATGTCCGAGCTGCCGGTGACCCGCGGCAGTGTCGGGTCGTTGGCCTCCTTGTAGAAGTCGTCCAGGCGTAGCACCGGGAGACCGCTGCGGGCCGCGAGGGACGACTTGCCGGAGCCGGACGGACCGGCGAGCAGCACGACGCGCGTGGGGATCGGTTGGGAACTCACAGAACAGAAGTGTGAGGCATTGACCCGCGTAGGGGATCCCCGGGAGGTCCTGTTGGTATCGAGCATCACACCTCAACTACTCTGCGCGCACGGATGATTACCCGACACGTCCCGATCAGGTGGGAAAACATGGCACGTCATGCACTGTCCAAGCCCCGGAAACGCGCACTGCTGCGTGCCGGTCTGACCCTCACCGCGCTGGGCGCGGCCCTCGGCGCGGGAGGCGCGGCGGCCCAGGCCACGCCGCTGCCCGCACCGCCCGCGACCGGCGCGGACACCGCGGACAGCACCCTGGGGGCGGTCAACGCCGCGGCGGAACCCGCACTGAACAGCGTGCTCGGCTACGGGATCGTGGGCGCCGTCAAGCCCATCACCGACCTGCAGCTCGACCCGTTGGCCGGGACGGGTGTGGACCCGCTGGACAACGCGGTGGGTACGCAGATCGCCGACTTCAAGCCCGTGACGACGGCGGTGGTCACGGACCCGCTGACCAGCGGCGCCGCGCTCGGCGATCTGCCCGTGGTCGGAGAGGTGACCGGTCTGATCACCGGCTGATCGACGGCAGACGTGCGTGTGGGGCCGTCCGGAGGGCGGCCCCACACGCGTGCGCCGGAGGTCAGTACGAGGAGCCCGAAGCCCCCAGGGCGCCCGTCGGGTGCCAGACCGTCTTGGTCTCCAGGAAGGCCGTCAGGCGGTGTGTGCCGGGGTCGGTGGACCAGTCGGCTCCGTCCGCGGGGTGTGGACGGCTCACGCGCTTGAGGTTGTCCGCCGCGGCGATCTCCAGCTCCTTCGCCAGAGCCGCGTCGGCCCCCGTGAGGTCGATGGCGTTGACGTCCTGGTGCGAGGCCAGGGGGGCGGCCAGCTCCGCCGTCTTCCCCGACAGGATGTTCACCACGCCGCCGGGCAGGTCCGAGGTCGCCAGGACCTCGCCCAGCGAGAGCGCGGGCAGCGGTGCGTCGGCCGAGGCGATCACGACGGCCGTGTTGCCCGTGGCGATCACCGGGGCGACCACCGACACCAGGCCGAGGAACGAGGACTCCTGGGGAGCCAGGACCGCGACCACACCCGTCGGTTCCGGGGTGGACAGGTTGAAGAAGGGGCCCGCGACGGGGTTCGCCCCGCCCACGACCTGGCCGATCTTGTCCGTCCAGCCCGCGTACCAGACCCAGCGGTCGACCGCCGCGTCCACGACGGCCGCCGCCTTGGACTTCGACAGCCCCTCGGCGTCCGCCACCTCCCGTACGAACTGCTCCCGGCGGCCCTCCAGCATCTCCGCCACGCGGTAGAGGACCTGACCGCGGTTGTACGCGGTCGCGCCCGACCAGCCGCCGAACGCCTTGCGCGCGGCCACGACGGCGTCACGCGCGTCCTTGCGGGAGGACTGCGGGGCGTTCGCCAGCCACCTGCCCTTCGCGTCGCTCACCTCGTACACCCGGCCGCTCTCGGAGCGGGGGAACTTGCCCCCGACGTACAGCTTGTAGGTCTTGAAGACACTCAGTCGCCCGTCAGACATCGAGGTAGGCCTCCAGACCGTGACGGCCGCCCTCGCGGCCGAAGCCCGACTCCTTGTATCCGCCGAACGGCGAGGTCGGGTCGAACTTGTTGAACGTGTTGGCCCAGACGACGCCGGCCCGGAGCTTGTTCGCCACCGCGAGGATGCGGGAGCCCTTCTCCGTCCAGATGCCCGCCGAGAGGCCGTACTGACTGTTGTTGGCCTTCGCCACCGCCTCGTCGGGCGTGCGGAACGTCAGCACCGACAGCACCGGGCCGAAGATCTCGTCGCGGGCGACCGTGTGCGCCTGGGTGACACCCGTGAAGAGCGTCGGCGCGAACCAGTATCCGGCGGAGGGGAGTTCGCACGGCGCGGACCAGCGCTCGGCGCCCTCCACCTCGCCCGTCTCGACGAGCGCGCTGATCCGGGAGAGCTGCTCGGCGGAGTTGATGGCACCGATGTCGGTGTTCTTGTCCAGCGGATCGCCGAGCCTGAGCGTGGACAGCCGGCGCTTGAGGGCGTGCAGCACCTCGTCGTGCACGGACTCCTGGACGAGGAGCCGCGAGCCCGCGCAGCAGACCTGGCCCTGGTTGAAGAAGATGCCGGTGACGATGCCCTCGACGGCCTGGTCGACCGGGGCGTCGTCGAAGACGATGTTGGCGCCCTTGCCGCCCAGTTCGAGCGTGGCCTTCTTGTCCGTGCCCGCGATCTGCCGGGCGATGGCCTTGCCGACCGCGGTGGAACCGGTGAAGGCGACCTTGTTCACGTCGGGGTGCTCGACGAGGGCCGAGCCCGCGTCGCCGTACCCGGTCAGGATGTTGACGACGCCCTTGGGCAGTCCCGCCTGACGGCAGATGTCGGCGAAGAAGAGCGCGGAGAGCGGAGTGGTCTCCGCCGGCTTCAGCACCACGGTGTTGCCGGTGGCGAGCGCCGGGGCGATCTTCCAGGCCAGCATCAGGAGCGGGAAGTTCCACGGGATGATCTGGCCCGCCACGCCCAGCGGGCGCGGATTCGCGCCGTAGCCCGCGTGGTCCAGCTTGTCGGCCCAGCCGGCGTAGTAGAAGAAGTGCGCGGCGACCAGCGGGAGGTCCGCGTCGCGGGTCTCCCTGATCGGCTTGCCGTTGTCCAGGGTCTCCAGGACGGCGAGCTCGCGGGAGCGCTCCTGGATGATCCGGGCGATGCGGAAGAGGTACTTGGCGCGCTCGGAGCCGGGCAGCGCCGACCACTTCTCGAACGCCCTGCGGGCCGCCTTCACGGCGCGGTCCACGTCCTCGGCGCCTGCCCGCGCGACCTCGGAGAGCACCTCCTCGGTGGACGGGCTGACCGTCTTGAAGACCTTGCCGTCGGCCGCGTCGGCGAACTCGCCGTCGATGAACAGGCCGTACGAGGGGGCGATGTCGACGACGGAGCGGGACTCCGGAGCCGGTGCGTAATCGAATGCGGAAGCCATGGCGTATCAGTCCACCGTCACGTAATCGGGGCCGGAGTAACGGCCGGTGCTGAGCTTCTGGCGCTGCATCAGCAGGTCGTTCAGCAGGCTGGAGGCGCCGAAGCGGAACCAGTGGTTGTCCAGCCAGTCCTCGCCCGCGGTCTCGTTCACCAGGACGAGGAACTTGATCGCGTCCTTCGAGGTGCGGATGCCGCCCGCGGGCTTCACGCCGATCTGGACGCCCGTCTGCTCCCGGAAGTCGCGTACGGCCTCCAGCATCAGCAGCGTGTTCGCCGGAGTGGCGTTCGTCCCGACCTTGCCGGTCGACGTCTTGATGAAGTCCGCGCCGGCCAGCATACCGAGCCAGGAGGCGCGCCGGATGTTGTCGTACGTGGACAGCTCACCCGTCTCGAAGATCACCTTGAGCCGCGCGGAGCCGCACTCGGCCTTCACGGCGACGATCTCCTCGTAGACCTTGAGATAGCGGCCCGAGAGGAAGGCGCCGCGGTCGATCACCATGTCGATCTCGTCGGCCCCGGCCGCCACGGCGTCGCGGACGTCCGCGAGCTTGACGTCCAGCGCGGCGCGTCCGGCGGGGAAGGCCGTCGCGACGGACGCCACCTTCACCCCGGAGCCGGCCAGCGCGGCGACGGCGGTGGCCGCCATGTCGGGATAGACGCAGACGGCCGCGGTGCGCGGGGTCGTGCGGTCGGTCGGGTCGGGGTGGACGGCCTTGGCGGCGAGAGCCCGGACCTTGCCCGGGGTGTCCGCGCCTTCAAGCGTCGTCAGGTCGATCATCGAGATGGCGAGATCGATCGCGTACGCCTTGGCGGTCGTCTTGATCGAACGGGTGCCGAGGGCGGAGGCGCGCGCTTCGAGGCCGACGGTGTCGACGCCGGGCAGCCCGTGCAGGAAGCGGCGCAGCGCACTGTCGGACGCCGTCGCGTCGGAGAATGCCGGAGCAGTGGTGGGCATGGTCACCACATGAGCATATCTACGCGCGTAGCGACCTGTACAGGGCCCTCCCCCTTTCCGTGCCTTTCCCAGGCCGTACGAGCCTCCGGGCACCCCGGCGGATCCCGTCAGGCAGAATCGGGAGCATGACGAGCCCCACACCCCCCGCCGAGCCCGCCCACGCCGACCGGACCTTCCGGTCGGGCGCCGGGCTGGTCAGCGGCGTGCTGCTGATCCTGCTGGTCGGCTGGATCGGCGGTGACGCGGTGGTCCGGGGCAAGGGATGGGTGCCGTGGCTGTCGCTGGCCGCGCTGCTGACGGTCATCCCGCTGATCGTGGCCTTCACGCTGCGCCCGGCCGTGTTCGCCGACGAGGAACGGCTCCGGATCCGTAATCCGTTCCGCACGGTCGTGCTGCCGTGGACGGACGTCTCCACCGTGCGCGCCGTGTACTCGAGCGAGGTCTTCACCCACAGCGGCGACAAGTACCAGCTGTGGGCGGTGCCCGTCTCGCTGCGCGAGCGCAAGCGGGCGGCCAGGAAGGCCATGCAGCGGGCGCACGACGACCCGTACGGCCGGACCTCCGTGCACGCCGACGTCCGCGACAGCCAGGCCCGTGCGGCCGCCGCCGATCAGACGGTGAGCGACCTGAGAGAGCTCGCCGAGCGCGCCGCCGCCCGCAAGGAGCAGGGCACGATCACCGCGTCGGTCCGCTGGGCCTACGAGGTGATCGCCCCGGCCGTGGTCGGCGCGGTGCTGCTGGCGGTACTGCTCGCGATCGGCTGAGCGGATCGACCCGTGCGGTTGCCGTGACGTTGGGGCAGAAGCCGCAACGCGTCGTTGACGGGTGGGAAGGAAACCGGATACGTCGCTGCCGTGTGGGGGTCCCTCTTCGCCGTCCCTGGCTTCCAGGGGTGATGCGGTCCGGCACCGGACTACGAGAGCGCGAGCAGACCCGCGTCGGTCGACTCGAAGCCGCAGGCGCCGAAGTAGAACGCTCGCAGGTGACTCTCGAAGTCGACGTGCAGCCATGCGCACCCCGCCGAGCGGGCGCCTTCGGCGGCAGCGGTCACGAGGCCGGTACCGATCCCCGTCCCGCGATGGCCCTCGGCCACCATGGTGTCCAGGATGAAGGCGTGGACGCCGCCGTCCCAGGCGACGTTGACGAAACCGACGAGTGCGCCGTCCTGCCGAGCGCAGACCCATCCCAGGCTGTGACGGTGCGTACGGGCGCGCCAGTCGATCACCTCGGGTGGGTGCTCGAAGCTCTGCGCGTGGAGGGCGTCGACCGCCTCGTTGTCGAAGTCGCCTCGCCACTCGTACGTGATCGTCACGGCCGCATCGTAGTGCCGGCCGGTGGCGTCGAAGACGCACGGACGCCCCGGGGGTGCGGCCCCCGGTGGGGTGGCCACAGCGGGAGGGCCCGCGCGTCCTCGCCTACGCGCGCTGCTCCGGCCGGCCGCCCCCGCGTGCGGGGTGCGGCAGGCTCAGCGTTCTTCGTCGCGGGTCGTGGGGGACACCGGGATGCCGTCGGAACGGCGATTCCAAGTCCCCGACTGCCCGATGCCGGAGGGTGTCAGATCCCCGCCGCGGCCGCCAGGTCCCGCTTGATACCCGCCAGCAGCTCCGTCGCCCGCTGCCTTGCCTCGGGGAGCCCGGCCGCGTCCGTGACCGGGATGACGACCTCCAGGTAGCACTTGAGCTTCGGCTCGGTGCCGCTCGGGCGGACGATGACCCTGGCTCCGGCGAGGTGGTAGCGCAGGCCGTCCGTGGGCGGCAGCGTGGCCGTGCCCCGCGAGAGGTCCTCGGCCGAGGTGACCGGGAGGCCCGCCAGGGTCGTCGGGGGCGTCTCGCGCAGGCGACGCATGGCGTTCGCGATGACCGTCAGGTCCTCGACCCGTACCGACAGCTGGTCCGTGGCGTGCAGGCCGTGTGCGAGCGCCAGGTCGTCCAGGAGGTCGAGGAGGGTGCGGCCCTTCTCCTTGAGAGCGGAGGCCAGCTCGGCGATCAGCAGGGCCGCCGTGATGCCGTCCTTGTCGCGTACGCCCTCCGGGTCCACGCAGTAGCCGAGGGCCTCCTCGTAGCCGTAGCGCAGGCCGTCGACGCGGGCGATCCACTTGAAGCCCGTCAGCGTCTCCTCGTGACCGAGGTTCGCCTTCTCCGCGATACGGCCTAGGAGGGACGAGGAGACGATCGACTCGGCGAAGACGCCCGTGACGCCTCGGTCCACCAGGTGGGCGGCGAGCAGCGCGCCCACCTCGTCGCCGCGCAGCATCCGCCAGCCGCCGTCTGCCGACGGGTCCGGCACGGCGGCGGCGCAGCGGTCGGCGTCCGGGTCGTTGGCGATGATCAGGTCGGGCTGTGCCCGGCGCGCGGTCGCGAAGGCGAGATCCATGGCGCCGGGCTCTTCCGGGTTGGGGAAGGCGACGGTGGGGAACGCCGGGTCCGGCTCCGCCTGTTCGGCCACGAGTACGGGCTCGGGGAAGCCCGCCCGCGCGAAGGCCGCCGTCAGGACGGAGGTGCCTACGCCGTGCATCGCCGTGTAGACGGTCCGCGCGGTGCGGGGGGAGCCGGGGCTGAGGACGGCGTCCGTACGTTCGAGGTACGCGGCCAGGACATCGTCTCCGAGGACCTTCCAGCCGGACTCCGGGCGCGGTACGCCGTCGAGCGGGCCGACCGCCTCGATCGCGGCGGCGATCTCCGCGTCGGCCGGGGGCACGATCTGCGAGCCGTCGCCGAGGTAGACCTTGTAGCCGTTGTCGCGCGGCGGGTTGTGGCTGGCCGTGACCTCCACGCCCGCGACGGCCCCCAGATGCCGTATGGCGTACGCGAGGACGGGGGTCGGCAGGGGGCGGGGAAGGACGGCCGCGCGCAGGCCCGCGCCGGTCATCACCGCCGCGGTGTCGCGGGCGAAGTCGGCCGACTTGTAGCGGGCGTCGTAGCCGATGACGACGAGCCCGCCGGTGTGGCCCCGCGCCCTCAGGTACGCCGCGAGTCCCGCGGCCGCGCGGATGACGACGGAGCGGTTCATGCGCATCGGGCCGGCGCCGATCTCGCCGCGCAGGCCGGCGGTGCCGAACTGGAGCGTGCCCGCGAAGCGGTCCTCCAGGGCGGCGAGGTCCCCCGCGTCGATGAGCCCGGCGAGCTCCGCGCGGGTCTCCGGGTCCGGGTCCTCGGCGAGCCAGGTCCTGGCCCGCGTGAGGAGGTCGTCCTGCTGCACGATGTCCGCCTTTCTGCGGTACGGGGGACTGAGATGGAGCCGCCGCGCGGGGCTGCCGGGGGCGCTGGGGCGGAGCCCCTGCTAGATCCGGTCCAGCACCCGTGCGAGCAGCGCGCCCATCCGGGTCGCCGAGTCGCGGCCGGCCTGGAGGACCTCCTCGTGGTTGAGGGGTTCGCCGCTGAGGCCCGCCGCGAGGTTCGTGACCAGGGAGATGCCCAGCACCTCGGCACCCGCCTCACGCGCCGCGATGGCCTCCAGGACGGTGGACATGCCGACCAGGTCGCCGCCCATGGCCCGGACCATCCCGATCTCGGCCGGGGTCTCGTAGTGCGGGCCGGGGAACTGCACGTACACGCCCTCTTCGAGCGACTCGTCGATCTCCTTGCACAGCGCGCGCAGCCGCGGCGAGTACAGGTCCGTCAGGTCGACGAAATTGGCGCCGATGATCGGCGACGCCGCCGTGAGGTTGATGTGGTCGCTGATGAGGACCGGCTGGCCGGGGCGCATGCCGGCGCGCAGGCCGCCGCACCCGTTCGTGAGGACGACGGTCCCGCAGCCCGCCGCGGCGGCGGTACGGACGCCGTGCGCGACCGCCGCGACCCCCTGGCCCTCGTAGTAGTGCGTACGGCCCAGGAAGACCAGGACGCGCTTCGCCCCGATCCGGTACGAGCGGATCATGCCGCCGTGGCCCTCCACGGCCGGAGCCGGGAATCCGGGCAGGGCGGTGACCGGGAACTCGGCTTCCGGGACGCCGAGCGCATCGCCCGCGGGGGCCCACCCGGAGCCCATCACCAGGGCGACGTCGTGGGTATCGGCGCCGGTCAGCTCGCGCAGGCGGGCGGCGGCGTCGGCAGCGGCGGCGCGGGGGTCGCCCTGGATGTGGTCCGGAATAACAGATGCGTTCACGCGGATGAGGGTAACCGCTGATTCCCTACGCGCGTAGATGTGACGGCGGAGAGTCTGGCCGGTCACATTCGTATCTTCATACAGAGGGCGCCCGCGGGGCCCGGCTCAGCAGGGTCGTTTGCGCAGGTTCATCACGTAGTCGTGCGGCGCGCCCGCGGACTCGGCGGCGTCCGCCACCTCGCCCAGATAACGCGCGGAGGGCAGCCCGCCCTCGTAGCCGTTGAGGACGTACATCCAGGCCGGCTCCTCGCCGTCCAGCGTGTGCACGCGCACCCGCATGCGCCGGTAGATGTCGAGGCCGACACCCTCCCAGCGGTCCATGGAGTCCTCGTCCATCGGAGCCAGGTCGTACAGCGCGACGAACACCTGGGAACGGGGTGCCTCCACCACCGTGGCCAGCGCGCCCTCCCAGCCCATCTGCTCCCCGCCGAACGTCAGCCGCCAGCCGTTCAGCCAGCCCGTGCCGCGCAGCGGGGAGTGCGGTGCGCGGCGCGTCATCAGCCGCGCGTCGAGGTTGCCGGCGTACGCGGCGTAGAGCGACATGGGGTCGAGGGTACGGGAGGCGGCGGGGAGTGTGCCGGTTCCGGCGAGGAAAAGGCCCGGTCGTGGGTGGTCCCGCGGAGCCGGAGGCCGTGGCCCGGCCAGGCCCGTTCCCGTATGGAGGGCCCCGGGGCGAAGCAGCTTGGCGCGTGCGGGACAATGAATTACGTACTGCATACGCCGGGGCGATCCCCCGGACCCCCGGCCGGGGCGGCAGACGGCCGTGGGATGACACCACGCGAGGCGGACTTTTCGTGACCCGGATCGTGATCATCGGCGGCGGCCCCGGCGGCTACGAGGCGGCACTGGTCGGCGCCCAGCTCGGCGCGGAGGTGACCGTCGTCGACTGCGACGGCCTCGGCGGCGCGTCGGTCCTCACCGACTGCGTGCCCTCCAAGACCCTGATCGCGACGGCCGAGGTGATGACCACCTTCGACTCCTCCTACGAGGAACTCGGCATCATCGTCGCCGACGACACCCCGCACGTCGAGCAGGCCGCCCGGGTCGTCGGCGTGGACCTCGGCAAGGTCAACCGGCGTGTCAAGCGCCTCGCGCTCGCCCAGTCCCACGACATCACCGCCTCCGTCACCCGCGCGGGCGCCAGGGTCATGCGCGGCCGCGGCCGGCTGGAGGGCCTCCAGGCCGCCGACGGGTCACGGCAGGTCGTGGTGACCGCCGCCGACGGCACCGAGGAGCGGCTCACCGCCGACGCCGTGCTGATCGCGACCGGTGGCCACCCCCGGGAGATCCCGGACGCCCTGCCCGACGGCGAGCGCATCCTGAACTGGACCCAGGTCTACGACCTCGACGAGCTCCCCGAGGAGCTCATCGTGGTCGGCTCGGGTGTCACCGGCGCCGAGTTCGCCGGCGCCTACCAGGCGCTCGGCTCGCGGGTCACGCTCGTCTCCTCCCGCGACCGGGTGCTCCCCGGCGAGGACCCGGACGCCGCCGCCGTCCTGGAGGACGTCTTCCGGCGCCGCGGCATGAACGTCATGGCCCGCTCCCGCGCCCAGTCCGCCAAGCGCGTCGGCGACCGCGTCGAGGTCACGCTGGCCGACGGCCGTGTCATCACCGGCACGCACTGCCTGATGGCGGTCGGCGCGATCCCGAACACCGCGGGCATGGGCCTGGAGGAGTCCGGGGTCCAGCTCAAGGAGTCCGGGCACATCAGGACCGACCGGGTCTCCCGCACCAGCGCGCCCGGTGTGTACGCCGCCGGTGACGTCACCGGCGTCTTCGCGCTGGCCTCGGTCGCCGCGATGCAGGGCCGGATCGCGATGTACCACTTCCTCGGCGACGCGGTGGCGCCGCTGAACCTGAAGACGGTCTCCGCGAACGTCTTCACCGACCCCGAGATCGCCACCGTCGGTTACAGCCAGTCGGACGTCGACTCGGGCAAGATCGACGCCCGTGTCGTGAAGCTGCCGCTCCTGCGCAATCCCCGCGCCAAGATGCAGGGCATCAGGGACGGCTTCGTCAAGATCTTCTGCCGGCCCGGCACCGGCATCGTGGTCGGCGGCTGCGTCGTCGCGCCGAGGGCCAGCGAGCTGATCCACCCGATCGCGCTCGCCGTGGACAACAACCTGACGGTCGAGCAGATCGCCAACGCGTTCACCGTGTACCCGTCCCTCTCCGGCTCGATCGCCGAAGTGGCACGGCAGCTGCACACCCGTAAGACCGAGGGCGACGCGTAGCGCCCACTGCTCGTACCGACGACGGGGCCTCTTATACCACCAAGGGGCCCCGTCTGTGCGCAACTTCTCTTATTCGGCGCAAACTGCTGAAAAGCAACCTACGGCCAGGTTACTGTCAGTTTCGTGTTCGCTGCAGAACGTCGTCAATTGATCCTCGAAATGGTGCGCGCCAACGGGGCGGTATCGCTCCGTGAGCTCGCCCGCGTCGTCCAGACCTCCGAAGTGACCGTACGGCGGGACGTGCGGGCACTGGAGGCAGAAGGACTCCTCGACCGCCGGCACGGCGGTGCGGTCTTGCCGGGCGGTTTTACGCGGGAGTCCGGCTTTCCGCAGAAATCCCATCTCTCCACCGCGGAGAAAACGGCCATCGCCGACCTGGCGGCCGGCCTGGTCGGTGAGGGCGAGGCCATTGTGGTCGGCGCCGGAACGACCACGCAGGAGCTGGCCCGCCGGCTCGCGCGGGTGCCGGGCCTGACCGTGGTCACCAACTCGCTGCTGGTGGCCCAGGCGTTGGCCCATGCCAACCGGGTGGAAGTGGTGATGACGGGCGGCACCCTGCGCGGGAGCAACTACGCGCTCGTGGGCAGCGGCGCCGAGCAGTCCCTCCAGGGGCTGCGCGTGAGCCGGGCTTTCCTCTCCGGCAGCGGGCTGACCGCGGAGCGCGGGCTCTCCACGTCCAACATGCTCTCGGCGAGCGTGGACCGGGCCCTGGTGCAGGCCGCGGCCGAGGTGGTGGTCCTCGCGGACCACACGAAGCTCGGCTCCGACACCATGTTCCAGACGGTGCCCACGGAGCTGATCACCCGCCTCGTGACGGACGAGCCGCCGGTGCACGACGAGCGTGCGGCCACGGAGCTCCAGGCCCTGGCCGACCAGGGCGTGGAGATCACGGTGGCGGGGCCCGGCACGGAGGCCGGGGGCGGCGAGCCTCTGCCGCCGGGACGGCAGACACGGCCGGACATGCCGCTGCCGGGCCAGCGGCGTACGCAGGGCGGGCACGGCGGGCCGGGAGGGCTCGGCCCGCAGCTGCGGAGCGCCGCGGCGCTGGCGGAGGGGCCGGTGGGCCGGGTCGCGGACATGCGGCGCCGGTAAGGCCGTAGCGGGCGGCGGCCCGGTCAGCCGCCCTGCGGACCGGACGGCGCGGGGTCGGCGGGGTCGGCCTTCAGACCACGGAGCGTCAGTCGCAGCAGCCGGTCGGCCAGGGCGGGGTCCGCCGGGGTCTGTTCCGCGGCCAGCGCGATCGCGTTGGTCAGCTGGAGAAGGTCGTCGATCGACACGTCCGCCCGCACCGAGCCGCTGGACTTGGCACGCGCCAGCAGCCGGTCCCCGGCCTGACGCAGCGGCACATGGCAGGACGTCAGTGCAGAAGTCGTGTCTCCCGAGGCGGACATGAGTGCCTGTGCCAGCCCGTGGTACTCGCCCGCGTGGGTGACGATCGCGCCCAGCCACTCCACCAGCGCGGCGCAGGGCCGGTCGGACCGTGCCAGTTCGCGGGAGCGGTCGAGCAGTGCGGTCAGGGCCTCCTGGAAGACCGCGTTCATCAGGGCCTGGCGGTTGGGGAAGTGCCGGTACAGCGTGCCGATGCCGACGCCCGCCCGCCGGGCGATGTCCTCCAGCGAGGCATCCGTGCCGTGGGCGGCGAAGGACACCCGGGCCTCGCTCAGCAGCCGGTCGTAGTTGCGGCGCGCGTCGGCGCGCATCGGCCGTGCCGGCGTCGGTGCCGTTCCCATCGCACTCACCCCGTCCTCCCTGGTATCCGCTCCGCGTCACAAGGATGCCACTGGGGGCCCGGCGGTCGCCGGGCCCCCAGTGGCGGAGGAGCGGGTGCTCAGTCCTTGATCTCGCAGATCGCGGCGCCGGACGACACCGAGGTGCCGACCTCCGCCGCCAGTCCCTTCACCGTGCCGGAGCGGTGGGCGTTGAGGGGCTGCTCCATCTTCATCGCTTCGAGGACGACGACGAGATCGCCTTCCTTGACCTCCTGGCCCTCCTCGACGGCGATCTTGACGATCGTGCCCTGCATCGGGGAGGCGAGGGTGTCGCCGGAGGCCGCGGAGCCGGACTTCTTCGCGGCGCGGCGCTTGGGCTTGGCCCCGGCGGCCAGACCCGTACGGGCCAGGCTCATGCCGAGCGAGGAGGGCAGGGAGACCTCCAGGCGCTTGCCGCCGACCTCGACGACGACGGTCTCGCGGCCGGACTCCTCGTCGGCCTCCGTGTCCGCGGGGACCGTGAAGGGCTTGATCTCGTTGACGAACTCCGTCTCGATCCACCGGGTGTGGATCCGGAACGGGTCGGCGGTGAACGCCGGGTCGGCGACGACCGCGCGGTGGAAGGGGATGGCGGTGGCCATGCCCTCCACCTGGAACTCGGCCAGTGCACGCGCGGCGCGCTGCAGGGCCTGCTCACGGGTCGCGCCGGTCACGATCAGCTTGGCCAGCAGCGAGTCCCACGCCGGACCGATGACGCTGCCCGACTCGACACCCGCGTCCAGGCGGACACCGGGGCCGGCGGGCGGGGCGAAGAGGGTGACGGTGCCGGGGGCCGGCAGGAAGCCACGGCCCGGGTCCTCACCGTTGATCCGGAACTCGAAGGAGTGCCCGCGCACCGCCGGGTCGCCGTAGCCGAGCTCCTCGCCGTCGGCGATGCGGAACATCTCGCGCACGAGGTCGAGGCCGGTGACCTCCTCGGTGACCGGGTGCTCGACCTGGAGGCGGGTGTTGACCTCCAGGAAGGAGATCGTGCCGTCCGCGCCGACGAGGAACTCCACCGTGCCGGCGCCGACGTAGCCGGCCTCCTTCAGGATCGCCTTCGACGCCGCGTACAGCTGCTCGTTCTGCGCCTGGGACAGGAAGGGGGCCGGGGCCTCCTCGACCAGCTTCTGGTGGCGTCGCTGCAGCGAGCAGTCACGCGTGGACACGACCACGACGTTGCCGTGGGTGTCGGCCAGGCACTGCGTCTCCACGTGCCGGGGCTTGTCGAGGTAGCGCTCCACGAAGCACTCCCCGCGGCCGAACGCCGCTACCGCCTCACGGACCGCGGAGTCGTACAGCTCGGGGATCTCCTCCAGGGTGCGGGCAACCTTCAGCCCGCGCCCGCCGCCACCGAAGGCGGCCTTGATCGCGATCGGCAGGCCGTTCTTCTCCGCGAACTCCACGACCTCGGCCGAGCCGGACACCGGGTCGGGTGTGCCTGCCACCAGCGGGGCACCGGCGCGCTGGGCGATGTGCCGGGCGGCGACCTTGTCACCGAGGTCCCGGATGGCGTGCGGCGGCGGACCGATCCAGGTCAGTCCCGCGTCGAGCACCGCCTGCGCGAACTCCGCGTTCTCCGACAGGAAGCCGTAACCGGGGTGGACCGCGTCCGCACCCGAGTCCTTGGCCGCCTGGAGCACCTTGGCCATGTCCAGATAGCTGGCGGCCGGAGTGTCACCGCCCAGAGCGAAAGCCTCGTCGGCCGCGCGCACATGCAGAGCATCCCGGTCCGGATCGGCGTAGACGGCTACGCTCCCGATTCCGGCATCCCGGCAAGCCCGAGCAACACGGACAGCGATTTCGCCACGGTTGGCGATGAGCACCTTGCGCACGATGACTCCCTCCTTGAGAACAAGCTGAGTTTAGGGACTACCAACACGGCCGTACGACCCGTCCCCCATAGTGAACTTGCCCACACGGAGTGTGATTCGAGGCTTGCTCGAGTCGCGAAATCCCTTGTCGCACCACGTTACGCCGCGATCCTCAACCGCACAGTAGCCACGAAGTGTGGCCCAAGTCTCTGTTCGTACGGTTAACGCCACGCGGCGTTTCTTTGTGGACTCCCTACGAACGGACGAGGGAATCTTTGCCGCCGTCCGGGGGAGGTGCCACGGTCGGCGGAAGCGTGCGCGCACCCTTGTCCACGGCGTTACCGGTTAGTAGGGTCCGCGCTGTACCGGACGTACTACAGGTAACAGGGGGTGGGAGCGGTGGTGCGCAGACCAGTGGCGTTCGTGACCGCGGTCGTTCTGTTCGTGGAAGCCGTGGGCATCGTGCTCGTCAACGGCGTCCTCGCGACGGTCGCCGGCAACCAGCGCATGTCCCTGGCCGGGATGGACCCGGACGCCATGGTCACCGGCACGTGGGTGATGGGCGGCGTCTCCGGCGTCCTGCTGGTGCTCTGCGGGCTGATACCACTCCTGGCCGGGATACGCGACCGGGCTCCGGGCCGCGTCGGCAGGATTGCCCTGATCGCCTGCGCGGTCGTCCACGGGGTGCTGGGCGCCCTCGCGGTGGGGCTGATCGGCTGGGCCGCCTTCGTGTTCCTGATGGCCGTCCTGGCACTGATCGTGCTGACCCTGGTGGCGTTCGACCGGAGCGAGCCGGAAGCGGTGGGAAGCGGTACGGCAGCGGCTCCCGAGCCGGTGTGAGGGCTCAGACCCACAAGTCGGTGACGGAGACGTCCAGTTCGCCGAGCAGGCGGCGCAGCAGCGGCAGCGAGAGCCCGATGACGTTGCCGTGGCTGCCCTCGATCCCCTCGACGAACGGCGCCGAGCGGCCGTCCAGGGTGAACGCCCCGGCGACGTGGAGAGGCTCACCCGAGGCGACGTAGGCCGCCACCTCGGCGTCCGTCGGCTCGCCGAACCTCACGAGGGTGGACGCCGTCCGTGACACCGTGCGGCCGGTGGCCGTGTCGACGACGCAGTGCCCCGTCTGCAGGATGCCCGAACGGCCGCGCATGGACTTCCAGCGGGCGGTGGCCTCCTCGCTGTCGGCGGGCTTGCCGAGCGCCTCGCCGTCCAGCTCCAGCACCGAGTCGCAGCCGACGACGAGTGCACCCGAGGCCTCGGGGCGGGCCGCCACCGCGGCGGCCTTCGCCTCGGCCAGCACGAGCGCCAGCTCGCCCGGCGTCGGAGCGGTCAGGGCGTCCTCGTCCACACCGCTGACGATCACCTCCGGGGCGAAACCCGCCTGCCGCAGCAGGCCGAGACGGGCGGGGGACGCGGAGGCGAGCACGAGGCGGCGCTGGTCAGTCATACCGCTCATCGTAGGCGGGGCGGCAGGCGGCGAACCCTCAGCGGGTGCCCAGGACGAACATCGCCACGACCATGGCCAGGGCGAGCAGCAGCCCCGCACGGCGCATCATGTCCTGGGCGTCGCGCAGTTCCTTCGGGGGCTTGTTCTCGGGGTCGGACCACAGCATGGATCCGATGGTGCTCCGGAGACGGCTGCGGCGCCTGAGTACGCGTACTCAAGCGCCGCCCGGCCCGCCTCAGGAGGGCCAGTACGTCCGTGCCCAGGACCGGGGCCCCGGCCGGAGTGCGCCCCGGCGCGCGATCCGCCCCGGGTCCGACCACTGCTCGGGCGGCAGCGGGGCGCCGGACGGCACATCGGTCACCGCCGCGGCGCGCGCCCGCACCACCGCGAGGGCGGCGGCGAGCTCCTCCGGGGTGGGATTGCCCCGTACGACCTTGATCATGGTGCCTCCCGGTGGCTAGAGGGGGATGTTGCCGTGCTTCTTCGGCGGCAGCGACTCGCGCTTCGTACGGAGCTGGCGCAGGCCCTTCACGAGGTGCGCCCGGGTGTCGGACGGCATGATCACCGCGTCGACGTAGCCGCGCTCGGCAGCGACGTACGGGTTGAGGAGCGCGTCCTCGTAGTCGGCCATCAGCTCGGCGCGGACGGCGTCCTGATCGTCGGCGGCGGCGATCGTGCGGCGGTGCAGGATGTTCACCGCGCCCTGCGCGCCCATGACCGCGATCTGCGCGGTCGGCCAGGCCAGATTCAGGTCGGCGCCCAGGTGCTTGGACCCCATGACGTCGTACGCGCCGCCGAAGGCCTTGCGGGTGATGACCGTGATCAGCGGGACCGTCGCCTCGGCGTACGCGTAGATCAGCTTGGCGCCGCGGCGGATGATGCCGCCGTACTCCTGGTCGACACCCGGCAGGAAGCCGGGCACGTCGACGAAGGTCAGGACCGGCACGTTGAACGCGTCGCACGTACGGACGAAGCGGGCGGCCTTCTCGCTCGCGTTGATGTCCAGACAGCCGGCGAACTGCATCGGCTGGTTGGCGACGATGCCGACCGGGTAGCCCTCGACGCGGCCGAAACCGGTGAGGATGTTCGGCGCGAAGAGGGCCTGCGTCTCCAGGAACTCACCGTCGTCGAGCACGTGCTCGATCGCGGTGTGCATGTCGTACGGCTGGTTCGCCGAGTCCGGGATGAGGGTGTCGAGCTCGCGGTCCTCGTCCGTGGTCTCCAGATCGGCCTCCTCCGGGAAGGCGGGGGCCTCGGAGAGGTTGTTCGACGGGAGGTAGGACAGCAGGGACTTGACGTACTCGATGGCGTCCTTCTCGTCGCCCGCCATGTGGTGGGCCACGCCGGACGTGGTGTTGTGCGTGCGGGCGCCGCCCAGCTCCTCGAAGCCGACGTCCTCACCGGTGACGGTCTTGATGACGTCAGGCCCGGTGATGAACATGTGCGAGGTCTGGTCCACCATGACCGTGAAGTCGGTGATCGCGGGGGAGTAGACCGCGCCGCCCGCGCACGGCCCGACGATCAGGGAGATCTGCGGGACGACACCCGAGGCGTGGACGTTGCGGCGGAAGATCTCGGCGAAGAGTCCGAGGGCGGCCACACCCTCCTGGATACGGGCGCCGCCACCGTCGTTGATGCCGATGACCGGGCAGCCGGTCTTCATCGCGAAGTCCATGACCTTGACGATCTTCTCGCCGTAGACCTCACCGAGCGACCCGCCGAAGATGGTGAAGTCCTGCGAGTACACGCAGACGGGGCGGCCGTCGACCGTGCCGTAGCCGGTGACGACGCCGTCCCCGTACGGGCGGTTCTTCTCGATGCCGAAATTGGTGGACCGGTGCCGTGCGAACTCGTCGAGCTCCACGAAGGAACCTTCGTCGAGCAGGAGATCGACACGCTCCCGGGCGGTCAACTTGCCCTTCGCGTGCTGCTTTTCGACCGCACGGGCGGAACCTGCGTGTGTGGCCTCTTCGATACGGCGCTGCAGGTCCGCGATCTTGCCCGCGGTGGTGTGGATGTCGCTCTGCGGCTCGGACATCGGGTGGCGGCTCCCTGCCTTGTCACGGGGACGGCTGGTACATCCAGTACGTGTGCTGGACCGTGCGTGCTCGACGGCTAGCTGCTCGTCGGCCGGCTACTGATCCGTAGCGTATCGGCGCGGATACGGTTCAGCAGTGCGTCGTTGGCCACACCTAATGTGGGTTGCATGACTCCTCCCGATGCGCCGCACAACCGCTGGTCGGACCTCGACAGGCCGCCCCTGAACGCCACGGCGCTCCGCCGCGGGCTGCTGAGGCCCGAGGGCCTGTGGACCTCGCTCGACATCGTCGAGGCGACCGGGTCCACCAACACCGACCTCGCGGCACGGGCCGCCGAGGGAGGTCTGGCCGAAGGCGCGGTGCTGGTCGCGGAGGAGCAGACCGCGGGCCGCGGGCGTCTCGACCGCAGCTGGTCGGCCCCGCCCCGCTCCGGCCTCTTCCTCTCCGTCCACCTGGTCCCCGGCGGCGTACCCGTCGAACGGTGGGGATGGCTGCCGCTGCTGACCGGTGTCGCGGCCGCCACGGGTCTCGCACAGGCCGCGGGCGTGGACATGGCGCTGAAATGGCCCAACGACCTCCTGGTGACGATCGGGGGCACGGAACGCAAGACCGGCGGCATCCTCGCCGAGCGCGCCGGGGACGGTGTCGTGATCGGCATCGGACTCAACGTGTCGCTGCGCGCCGCCGAGCTGCCCGCCCCGCACGCCGGCTCGCTGGCGCTCGCCGGAGCCGTCTCCACCGACCGCGAGACCCTGCTCAGGGCAGTCCTGCGGTCACTGGAACAGTGGTACGGCCGGTGGCGCGACGCGAACGGCGACGCCGCGGAGAGCGGGCTCCAGGCGGCCTACGCGGCGGGCTGCGCCACGCTGGACCGGACCGTGCGGGCCGAGCTGCCCGGCGACCGGTCCCTCGTCGGCGAGGCCGTCGCGATCGACGGCGACGGACGGCTCGTGCTGGCCACGGCCGACGGACTCCAGGAACCCGTGTCGGCCGGAGACATCGTCCACCTGCGCGGGGAGGAGGGCGGTCTCACCTGATCCCGCGCCCCGCACATACGGGTGATGTCACGTATGACGGAGCCGGAACCGCCCACCACGGACGTGAGCCAGGGCACACCTGCCGTATCGTTGAGGCGATCCAGCGACAGATCGGCAGGGCAGTGCGCAGGGAACGGGCAGGAGGCGGCCGGTGACCGTCGACGACACGAACTCCGACGACGGCGCGGAGCCCTCGTCGGGACCGTCCGTCCACTCGACACCGCATCACGAGGTCGACCACACGGCCGAACCGACGGACGACCCGCTCGCCATCCGGCTGGAGGCCCTGATCCTGGGGGCCGACCGCCGCTACACGCCGTTCCAGGCGGCCAGGACGGCCGGGGTCTCCATGGACCTGGCGTCCCGCTTCTGGCGGGCGATGGGCTTCGCGGACATCGGGCAGGCCAAGGCGCTGACCGAGGCCGATGTCCTGGCGCTGCGGCGCCTGGCCGGGCTCGTGGAGGCCGGGCTGCTCAGCGAGCCGATGGCGATCCAGGTGGCCCGGTCGACCGGGCAGACCACCGCACGGCTCGCGGAATGGCAGATCGACTCGTTCCTGGCGGGGCTGACCGAGCCCCCCGAGCCCGGGATGACCAGGACCGAGGTCACCTATCCGCTGATCGAGCTGCTCCTGCCCGAGCTGCAGGAGTTCCTGGTCTACGTCTGGCGGCGCCAGCTCGCCGCGGCCACAGGACGTGTCGTGCAGACCGGGGACGACGAGGAGATGGTCGACCGACGGCTCGCCGTGGGCTTCGCCGACCTCGTCGGCTTCACCCGGCTGACCCGGCGGCTGGAGGAGGAGGAGCTCGGCGAGCTGGTCGAGGCCTTCGAGACCACCTCGGCGGACCTGGTCGCCGCGCACGGCGGACGGCTCATCAAGACCCTGGGCGACGAGGTCCTCTTCGCCGCTGACGACGCGGGCACGGCCGGCGAGATAGCGCTCCGGCTGGTGGAGGCGATGGCCCAGGACACGACGATGCCCGCGCTGCGGGTCGGCATCGCGTTCGGCACGGTCACCACGCGCATGGGCGACGTGTTCGGTACGACGGTGAACCTGGCCAGCCGGCTCACGTCGATAGCGCCGAAGGACGCGGTGCTGGTGGACGGCGCGTTCGCCGAGGAACTGATCCGGAACGGCGACGCCCCCGCCTCCGAGGCCGAGGAGACCGCCGCGGCGGCCGAGCGGGCACGGCTGGCGGAGAAGGAGGACCGCCGTCCGGACGAGGAGCCGCCGTCACCGGCGTACCGCTTCGGGCTGCAGCCGATGTGGCAGCGGCCGGTCCGCGGGCTGGGCGTGGTGGAGCCGTGGCTGCTGGCCCGGCGGGGCAAGGCGTCGACCTGACGCGAAGGGGCCCCGCCCGGTCCGGACGAGAGACCCTAGGATCCCGGTAACGCTCGTTAACCGGAGGGGTGCAGGCATGGGTGTCACGTCGGAGCAGAGGTTCGGGGAGTTCGTCGTCGTACGGCGGCACGAGGGCCAGGACCACGTCGCGGAGCTGGTGCTCGACCGGCCCGCTGCCATGAACGCGGTGAGCACCGCGATGGCCAGGTCCGTCGCCGAGGCCTGCGCCGCGCTCGGCGCCGACCAGGGGGTGCGGGCGACCGTGCTCACGTCCAGCCACGACCGGGCCTTCTGTGTGGGCGCGGACCTCAAGGAGCGGAACTCCTTCACCGACGCCGAGCTGGTGCGGCAGCGGCCCACGGCCCGGGCCGCCTACACCGGTGTGCTGGAGCTCCCGATGCCGGTCGTCGCCGCCGTGCACGGCTTCGCCCTCGGCGGCGGTTTCGAGCTCGCGCTGGCCTGCGACGTGATCGTGGCCGACCGCACGGCCGTGGTCGGGCTGCCCGAGGTGTCCGTCGGCGTCATCCCGGGCGGCGGCGGTACGCAGCTGCTGCCCCGCCGGGTCGGCGCGGCGCGCGCCGCCGAGCTGGTCTTCTCCGCCCGGCGGGTGGAGGCCGCCGAGGCGCGTGAGCTGGGCCTGGTCGACGAGCTGGTCGAGGCCGGCCGGGACCGCGAGGAGGCGCTGGCACTCGGCGGCCGGATCGCGGCGAACTCGCCGGTGGGGCTCCGGGCGGCCAAGCGGGCCCTGCGGCTGGGGCAGGGGCTCGACCTGCGGGCCGGACTGGAGGTGGAGGATGCGGCCTGGCGTTCCGTGGCCTTCTCCGGCGACCGGGCCGAGGGTGTCGCCGCGTTCAACGAGAAGCGGAAGCCCAACTGGCCCGGAGAGTGATCCGCGAGGCGGCCGGGGCGCTCCGGGGAGCGATCTGAAGATCATCAGCGCCGCCAACTGATCACATCGTCACATTTCTACCTAAGCTGGGGCGATGGGCGATGATGCGCGGCTGCGCGCCGTGGTTGCGCTGGCACAGACGATGGCGGCGGCCTCCACCCCGCGCGAGTCCTGGCACGCCGCGGCGGTCGGGGCGTGCGAGGCGCTGGCCGGCAGCTTCGCCGCCCTCTCCGTGTGGGAGCGGGAGCAGGGCAGGCTGCGCGTGCTGGTCAACGCCGGGGAGCGTGCGGAGGGGGAGGAGGAGTTCCCCGAGGCCGAGGCCTACCCCGTGCACCAGTTCCCGGAGATCACCGAGTTCCTGCACGAGCGCTGGGCGGGCGGCGGCGAGCCCGACGCCTGGGTGGAGACCGCCGACGGCGCTGCGGCCGCCGGGGCGCCGACCCAGTCGAACGCCAGTGCACGCCCGTACTGCCACCAGCGGGTCGCCGCGCTGCGCCGGCGCGGGCGGGGCTGCTGCGTGGTGGCACCGATAGTGCTGCACGGGCGGGCCTGGGGGGAGCTCTATGTGGCCCGTCCGGCGGGGGCTCCGGTCTTCGGCCGGGACGACGCGGACTTCGCGACCGTGCTGGCCGCCGTCGTCGCGGCGGGCCTCGCGCAGACCGAGCGGCTGGAGGAGGTCCGCAAGCTGGCCTTCACCGACCCGCTGACCGGCCTCGCCAACCGCAGGGCCGTCGATCTCCGCCTGGACGAGGCGGTGGACCTGCACCGCACCGAGGGGGCCGTGGTCAGCCTGGTCGTGTGCGATCTGAACGGCCTCAAGGCGGTCAACGACACGCATGGCCACGCGGTCGGCGACCGCCTGCTGGAACGTTTCGGCTCCGTGCTCTCGCTCTGCGGCGCGATGCTCCCCGGCGCCCTCGCCGCGCGCCTGGGCGGGGACGAGTTCTGCCTGCTGGCCGTGGGCCCCGAGGCGGACGAAGTGGTCCGGGTCTCCGAGGAGCTCTGCGCGCGGGCCGTATCCCTGGAGCTCGGGGACGGGGTCGCCTGCGGGGTCGCGTCCACCGGTGACGACATCGGCCCGGTCCCGTCCGCGCGCCGGCTCTTCCGGCTGGCGGACGCCGCCCAGTACCAGGCGAAGGCCGCGCACTCCCGGCGGCCGGTGGTCGCCGGGCGCGACGGTGACGTGATCCGGCTCGCCGACTCCCCGCCCAGGTCCCCCCACGACCGCCGCAGGCTCCGCGGTAATCCGCCCGGCGGTGACGCCGACGGCCACGGATGAGGGCGTAAGGGGTCAACCGCACGACCACTGGTGACATGACGGGTTTCAGTCCGTACGCTTCTGAATATGGATATGCATACAGTCGTGGTGGGGACGTCCGGAACGACCGCAGAGGACGTCGTCGCCGTGGCCCGTCAGGGTGCCCGGGTCGAACTCTCCGCAGCCGCCGTCGAGGCGCTCTCCGCCGCACGGCAGATCGTCGACGCCCTCGCCGCCAAGCCCGAACCGGTCTACGGCGTCTCCACCGGCTTCGGGGCCCTGGCCAGCAGGCACATCAGCCCGGACCTCAGGGCCCAGCTGCAGCGCAACATCGTCCGCTCGCACGCGGCGGGCATGGGCCCCCACGTCGAGCGCGAGGTCGTCCGCGCCCTGATGTTCCTGCGGCTGAAGACGCTCGCCTCCGGCCACACCGGCGTGCGCCCCGAGGTCGCGCAGACCATGGCCGACGTGCTCAACGCGGGCATCACCCCCGTCGTCCACGAATACGGCTCGCTCGGCTGCTCCGGCGACCTCGCCCCGCTCTCGCACTGCGCCCTGACCCTGATGGGCGAGGGTGACGCGGAGGGCCCGGACGGTGTCGTGCGACCCGCCGGCGAGCTCCTCGCGGCGCACGGCATCACCCCCGTCGAGCTGCGCGAGAAGGAGGGCCTCGCGCTCCTCAACGGCACCGACGGCATGCTCGGCATGCTCGTGATGGCCCTGGCGGACCTGAAGAACCTCTACACCAGCGCGGACATCACCGCCGCGCTCTCCCTGGAGGCACTCCTCGGCACCGACCGGGTCCTCGCCCCGGAGCTGCACGCGATCCGCCCGCACCCCGGCCAGGGCGTCTCCGCCGACAACATGCTGCGGGTGCTCGCCGGGTCGGGCCTGACCGGCCACCATCAGGACGACGCGCCCCGGGTCCAGGACGCCTACTCCGTGCGCTGCGCGCCCCAGGTCAACGGCGCCGGGCGCGACACCCTCACGCACGGTGCGCTCGTCGCGGACCGTGAGCTGGCCGCGGCCGTCGACAACCCGGTGGTGCTCGCGGACGGCCGGGTGGAGTCGAACGGGAACTTCCACGGCGCCCCCGTCGCCTACGTCCTCGACTTCCTGGCCATCGTCGCCGCCGACCTCGGGTCGATCACCGAGCGCCGCACGGACCGGCTGCTGGACAAGAACCGCTCGCACGGCCTCCCGCCGTTCCTCGCCGACGACGCCGGGGTGGATTCGGGGCTGATGATCGCCCAGTACACGCAGGCCGCCCTGGTCAGCGAGCTGAAGCGGCTCGCCGTGCCCGCCTCCGTCGACTCGATCCCGTCCTCCGCGATGCAGGAGGACCACGTCTCCATGGGCTGGTCGGCCGCCCGGAAGCTCCGTACCGCCGTCACCGGACTCGCGAGGATCGTGGCCGTCGAGCTGTACGCCGCCACGCGCGCCGTCGAGCTGCGGGCCGCCGAGGGGCTGACCCCCGCGCCCGCCTCGCAGGCCGTCATCGCGGCACTGCGCGCCGCCGGGGTCCAGGGCCCGGGCCCCGACCGCTTCCTCGCCCCGGACCTGGCCGCCGCCGACACCTTCGTGCGGGAGGGGAAGCTGGTCGCGGCCGTCGAGGCGGTGACCGGGCCGCTGGCCTGAGCACATACGCGTGAGGGCTGCCGCACCCCGCGGGGTGCGGCAGCCCTCACGCGGCTCAGAAGCCGGTGGAGCCCCGGCGCACCGAGTACACGACGAACCCCGCGCCGACGCACAGCGAGGCCGTCCCGCCGATCAGGTACGGAGTCGTGTCGACGCCCGCCCCGGTGTCGGCGAGCGTGTCCCCGGAGGCGAACTCCGCCGTGGCGGGGGCCTGCCGGGCCCCGGCGGACGAGCCGGCGGAACCGTTCTGTGTGTCTGCCTCACCGCTCGCGTTGGCGGAGGGGACGAACCAGAGAGCACAGAGCAGGGTGCCTGCCGCTGTGGTGGTCAGCAGCGTGCGACGAGCGATGGACACAGAATCGATCCCCTTGCGACAGCCATCAGTTAGCCCCGTGCGCCGATGCTAAGCAAAGCAGCGGGTCGGTGGAAAGCCACAGGTCCCGGGAGCCTTACGCTCCGGCGTATGAGCACTTCGAAGACACCCTCATTTGTTCGGCTTCGCGTGGAGATGGTGCTGGAGGTCAGCGACGCGGACGCCCTGACCGGCACCGCCCTGGAGAGCATCGCCGCCGATTTCACCGCGTCGGGGGCGTCTGCCGACGAGTCCGCCGAGGAACGTACGCATGCCGAGGAGACGGTCAGGGAAGACGCAGCGGAAGCCCTCGCCTCGCTGATCGACCCGTTCGATCTGGTCAGCCAGGTGCCCGGGGTCGAGCTCGCCCAGGCCTCCTGGAGCAGCGAGACGATCGACTACGACCCCGGCGCCGAGGACTGGGCCGCCGGAGAGGACGGGGACGAGGCGTACTACGGGATCGAGGACAATGAGACGGACGACGAAGAAGGCGGCGGGAATACGGAACGCTGACGCTCGCGGAGCACTCCTCCCAGGTGGCGGGAACCGCCGTGGCCCCGGGTGCGTCGATGAGTGGTGTTCCCCACATCCACGGCGGATGTGGAACGGAAGACCCGGTCACGGTGTTCTTGGAACATTGACGGGGAATCGCCGTCGGGCGACCCTGTCCGGGGATCTTGGGGAATCGGCAACGATGGAGAAGCGTGTGATGACGGACAGCAAGCGGCGCAGGGGCCTCATGGCCGCGTCCGCACTGCTCGGCGGCGTTCTGGTGCTTTCTGCCTGCAGCGACGACGGCGGTACGAACTCGGGCGCGAGCGCCGACAGCTCGAAGAAGTCACAGGCTCAGGTGGACGAGGCGGCGGCCAAGGACGCCTCCGAGGCGCAGATAACGATCGCGCCGAAGAACGGTGCGACGAACGCGAGCATCAACAACGCCGCGATGGTCACCGTCGCCAAGGGCAAGCTCACCGAGGTCACCATGACCACGGCCGAGGGCGACGCCGTCGAGGGCACCCTCGCGGCCGACGGCTCCAGCTGGAAGCCCGCCGGCCAGCTCGAGCGCTCGACGACGTACAAGATCAGTGCGACCGCGACGGACTCCAAGGACCGTGAGGCGCACGCCAACAGCTCCTTCACGACCGTCTCGCCCGAGAACAGCTTCATCGGCAACTTCACCCCCGAGGACGGCTCCACCGTCGGCGTGGGCATGCCGGTCTCGATCAACTTCAACAAGGCGATCACCAACAAGAAGGCCGTCCAGGACGGCATCAAGGTGACGTCGAGCAGCGGCCAGGAAGTCGTCGGCCACTGGTTCAACAACCAGCGCCTCGACCTGCGCCCCGAGGACTACTGGCAGGGCGGTTCCACCGTCACGCTGAAGCTGGCGCTGGACGGCGTCGAGGGTGCCGACGGTGTCGTGGGCGTGCAGCAGAAGACGGTCACCTTCAAGGTCGGCCGTAACCAGGTCTCCACCGTGGACGCCAAGGCGCACACCATGACCGTCACCCGGGACGGCAAGACGATCAAGACCATCCCGATCTCCGCCGGCTCCCCGGAAAACCCGACGTACAACGGCCAGATGGTGATCTCCGAGAAGTACAAGGAGACCCGCATGGACGGTTCGACGGTCGGATTCACGGACGACGACGGCAAGGGTGAGTACGACATCAAGGACGTCCCGCACGCCATGCGGCTGTCCACGTCGGGCACCTTCATCCACGGCAACTACTGGGGCAAGGGCATCTTCGGCAGCGCCAACACCAGCCATGGCTGTGTCGGTCTGGCCGACGCAAAGGGCGCCGACGACCCGAACACGGCCGGTGCCTGGTTCTACAACAACTCCATGATCGGCGACGTGGTCGTCGTCAAGAACTCCCCGGACAAGACGATCGCTCCCGACAACGGCCTCAACGGCTGGAACATGAGCTGGTCGGAGTGGACGGCGAACGCCGCCTGATCTCCTGACCGCACCTCTTTCCCCTCCGAAGGCGGCGGCACCCGGATCCTTCCGGGCGCCGCCGCCTTCGGCGTGTGCGGGTCCGGAGACCTGTGCGCGCCGGCAGCGTTCTCATGCTGCTCTCATCGCGGACTTAACTCCTCATCACGCCCGCTCCATATCTTCGCGCCATGTTCTTCACCTACCTCCGGCGCGAACTGCGCCGCCGCAGAAAGGCGGCGCTCGTCGTCGCCTCGGGGCTGGCCCTCGGCATCGCGCTGGTCATCGTCGTCAGTTCGGTCTCCTCGGGCATGGGCAAGGCCCAGGACAAGGTTCTCGAATCGCTGTACGGCCTGGGCACGGACATGACGGTGACCAAGGCCGCCGCCGCCCCGGGGGCCGGGGGCACCGAGCGGCCCAGGTTCAACTTCGACGCCAAGGAGGACGAGGACGCCACGCAGAGCACGGACCGCGTCATGGTCCAGGGCTTCCAGACGCTGGCCTCCAGCACCGTCGGCAAGGTCGGCGAGCAGAAGGGCGTCGCGGACGCCGTCGGCGGGCTGAGCCTCTCGGTCATGAAGGTCGACGGCCAGTTCGAGCGCGGTGAGTTCAAGCAGGACGAGAGTGCGGGCGGACCCGGTGGCGGCCAGGGCGGCGGTGACGGCCGGCCGCAGGGTGAGGTCCAGGGCGGCGGAGCATCCTTCGACGTCGACTCCTTCACCGTGTACGGCACCGACGTCACCCGGCAGAACCTCGGCCCGCTGACCTCCTCCAAGATCACCAAGGGCCGTACGTTCAAGGCCGCCGAGACCGACGCCGAGGTCGCGGTGGTCGACTCCGCCTACGCCCAGGAGAAGGAACTCGCGGTCGACGGGACCGTCACCATCTCCGGCACGAAGTACACGATCGTGGGCATCTCCACCGCGGACAGCGGTGACGCGGCCGCCAACGTCTACATCCCGCTGAAGCAGGCGCAGACCGTCTCCGAATCCGAGGACAAGGTCACCACGGTCTACGTCCGGGCCGCGGACTCGCAGCAGATCGACACCGTCAAGGCCGCCATCCGGAAGAACATCTCCGACACGACGGTCACCACCTCCGCCGATCTCGCCGACACGGTGTCCGGCTCCCTCTCCACCGCCTCCGACCTGGCCGCCGGCGTCGGAAAGTGGCTCTCCGTCGCGGTCCTGACCGCCGCCTTCCTCGTCGCGGGTCTGCTGACCTCCTCCGCGGTCAGCCGGCGCGTGCGCGAGTTCGGAACCCTCAAGGCCCTCGGCTGGAAGAGCGGGCGCGTCACCCGCCAGGTCATCGGCGAAGCCCTCGTCAACGGTCTGATGGGCGGAGTCCTCGGGATCGCCGTCGGCGTCGCCGGCGCCTACGCCGTGACCGCGGTCAGCCCCACCCTCAGCGCCCAGCTCGGCTCCACCGGCGGGGGCGGAGGCATGGGCGGCGGTGGCCCGATGGGCGGTGGCGGACCCGGGCGTCAGACCGCGTCCAAGACCCTGGACATCGCGCTGACCGCGCCGGTCTCGCTCGCCACGATCCTCATGGCAGTCGCCCTGGCGGTGGCGGGCGGACTGATCGCCGGCGCCTTCGGCGGCTGGCGCGCCTCCCGGCTGCGGCCGGCCGACGCCCTGCGCCGCGTCGCGTAGCCCCCCTTCCGTAAGTACGTACAGCAGGAGTCCACACGTGTACCAGCTCAAGGGCGTCACCAAGCGCTACATGCGCGGCAAGAACCCCGTCGACGCGCTCGCCGGTGTCGATCTGACCATCGAGGACGGCGGAAGACTCGTCATCCAGGGACCGACCGGCGGAGGGAAGTCCACCCTCCTGCAGATGCTCGGCGGGCTCGACCGGCCCACCTCCGGCACCATCGAGCTCGACGGTGTCGACCTGGCGAAGCTCCCCGAGTCCCGGCTCACCAAGGTCCGGGCCGAGTCCATCGGATTCGTCTTCCAGAGCTTCAACCTGATCCCGACGCTCACCGCCCAGGAGAACGTCGAGACCGCCCTCGTCCCTCTCGGTCTCGGTGCGAGGACCCGTCGCGAACGCGCCGCCGAAGCGCTGGAGTCGGTGGGCCTCGGCGACCGGCCCACCCATCTGCCGAGCGAGATGTCCGGCGGCCAGCAGCAGCGCGTCGCGATCGCCCGGGCTCTGGTGAAGCGGCCCAAGGTGCTGCTCGCCGACGAACCGACCGGCAACCTCGACGAATCCATGCGCGACGAGATCATGGACCTGCTCGACGGGCTCTGGAAGGAACACGGACTGACCTTCGTGATGGTCACCCACGACAGCTCCCTCGCCCGCAAGGCGCCCCGGGTGGCGACCATCCGCAAGGGAAAGGTCACCGTCACGGAGAACGCCACGGCCTGATCCGCGGCGGCACGGACCTCACGGCCGTCCTCCTCCGGCTGTGAGGTTCGCCACCCGTACGGCCCCGCGACGGGGGCGCCGTACGGGCCCTCCGCCCTTGCGGGAGCGGGGTGTACGGGTACGGAAGAGCCCCTACCGGGACGAACCGCCGTGGCCACTATGTGGATGTCGCCGGGGTGGTGCGGGGCCGCGCTGCGAGACTTGCCGGGTGCAACGGCTCCCACGGGCCGGTGGCGCCTCCGGGGACAGGGAGCGCCGACGCGCAAGAGCCCACCCATGGAAGGTCTTGATCAGATGCCGGCCAGCTCCGACTCCCTCACCCCGCGCACCGCCGAGAACCGGATCATCGAGCCGCTCTACGCGGAGATCCTGCGGCGCAACCAGGGCGAGGGCGAGTTCCACCAGGCGGTGCGCGAGGTCCTCGAAACCCTGGGCCCCGTGCTGGCGAAGCGACCGGAGTTCGTCGACGCCCGCATCATCGAGCGAGTCTGCGAGCCCGAACGGCAGCTCATCTTCCGGGTGCCGTGGTCGGACGACGCCGGCGACATCCACGTCAACCGCGGCTTCCGCGTGGAGTTCTCCAGCTCGCTCGGCCCGTACAAGGGCGGACTGCGCTTCCACCCCTCCGTCAACCTCGGCATCGTGAAGTTCCTCGGCTTCGAGCAGATCTTCAAGAACGCCCTCACCGGCATGCCGATCGGCGGCGGCAAGGGCGGCGCCGACTTCGACCCCAAGGGCCGGTCCGACGCCGAGGTCATGCGCTTCTGCCAGTCGTTCATGACCGAACTCCACCGCCATCTGGGCGAGTACACCGACGTCCCCGCCGGTGACATCGGCGTCGGCGGCCGCGAGATCGGTTACCTCTTCGGCCAGTACAAGCGGATCACCAACCGCTACGAGTCCGGCGTGCTCACCGGGAAGGGCCTCGGCTGGGGAGGTGCCCAGGCCCGCACCGAGGCCACCGGCTACGGCTGCGTCCTGTTCACCGCCGAGATGCTGCGCGTGCGCGGCGAGTCCCTCGAAGGCCAGCGCATCGCGGTGTCCGGCTCCGGCAACGTGGCCATCTACGCCATCGAGAAGGCCCAGCAGCTCGGCGCGACCGTCGTGACCTGCTCCGACTCGGGCGGCTACGTCGTGGACGAGAAGGGCATCGACCTCGCGCTGCTCAAGGAGATCAAGGAGGACGGCCGCGGCCGCATCTCCGAGTACGCCGAGCGGCGCGGCGACCATGTGCGCTACGTCGCCGGCACGGGCGTCTGGAGCGTTCCGGTGGACGTGGCCCTGCCCTGTGCCACCCAGAACGAGCTCCACGAGGCCGACGCGCTCGCCCTCGTACGCAACGGGGTCAAGGCGGTCGCCGAGGGCGCCAACATGCCCACCACCCCCGACGCCGTCCGCGTCCTCCAGGACGCGGGCGTGGCCTTCGCCCCCGGCAAGGCGGCCAACGCCGGCGGAGTGGCCACCAGCGCCCTGGAGATGCAGCAGAACGCCTCACGCGACTCCTGGACGTTCTCCCACACCGAGGAGCGCCTGGCGGAGATCATGCGCCACATCCACGACTCCTGCCACACGACGGCCGAGAAGTACGGCAGCCCGGGCAACTACGTCGTGGGCGCCAACATCGCGGGCTTCGAGCTCGTCGCGGACGCGATGCTGGCGCAGGGGCTGATCTGACACTGCAGCGGCACATGGCCCGGGGCGACAGAGCCCCGGGCCATGTGCCGCTGCGGAAACAGGCGTGTGTACATTTTCCGTACGGCTGACACCGTGACCGTACGTGAGGCCCGCACCTACCTGACCGACGTCATCGGCATGGCCGAGCTCCTCGCGGACCTGTTCGAGGGTGGAGACCCGCGGCGACGACCCATGGCGGGAGGACGCCGTCACGGGAGCGACGTGTACCGCAGGTTCTGACGGCGGGACGCCGCAGGGGCGTCACCGGCGCCGGAAGTACTCCGCGCAGCCCGTGTTCGCCACCAGCACCAGGGCGAGGACGACGGCCGCCACCGGGTGGCCCGTCCCGTACACCGCGGCGGCGGCGGCGCCCAGAACCACGGTCTTCACCACCAGCACCCCGGCCGGCGTCAGCGGGAAGCGGGCGCGGGGCGCGGCGAACAGGCCCCACAGCACGACGGCCGCCGCCGGTACGCCGACCCCCAGGACCACCGACGCCGCCACGCCCTCCGGAGCGGTGAAGCCCCACCAGGCGAGTGCGCCGAACGCGACGACTTCGAGCACGAACGCGAGCACCTCGTTCGCGGCGACCCAAGGCCGGCCGCGCGAGGCGGTGAGATGTCCGTGGTCCTCGTTCGCCGTCATCGGTTCCGGACTCCTCATCTGCGGACGTCCCGCCAGCATGCCGGTCCGCAGGCGACTTCGTTCTGCCTTCAGCAGATCCGCCCGGCGCGGAAGGCTTTCCCCTCCCGCGCCGGGCGCACCGCTCCTAGGCTGGGGCGATGAGCAGCCACGCGCCGAACCGTGCCCGCGTCATCCCCCTTCGCCCCGCCCCTGCCGCCAAGGAGCCCCTGTGGCGGGACGTCGTCGGTGACGTCCTGCGCCGCGAGCGCACCGCCCAGGAGCGGACGCTCAAGGACGTGGCCGAGGACGCCCGGATCTCCGTGCCGTACCTCTCCGAGATCGAGCGCGGCCGCAAGGAGGCCTCCTCCGAGGTCCTCGCGGCTGCGGCCCGCTCGCTCGGCCTCGGGCTGGCCGATGTGCTGTCCCTGGCCCAGCGGGACCTCGCCCGTCACACCAGCGGGCCCGCGCCCTCCCGGCCCTCCATGGGCGAGGTGCGGCTGGCCGCCTGAGCCGACGGGACAGCGCTCGGACGTCATGCAGCGGCGCGGCGCCGGACGGTCACTCCGCGGCGCTCGGCGCCGGGGCGATGCCCGTCGGGCAGGCGCGGCCCCAGTTGGTCTCCGAGGGGGACTCCAGGGTGGCGCCCGTCCCGCCGATGCCGCAGTAGCCGTCGGGGTTCTTGTCGAGGTACTGCTGGTGATACGCCTCGGCAGGCCAGAAGGTGCGGCCCTCCGCCGGGAGGATCTCCGTGGTGATCTGCTTGAATCCGGCGCCCGTGAGCACCTGCTGGTAGGCCTCGCGGGAGGCCTCCGCGGCCTCCGCCTGCTCGGGGGAGTGGGTGTAGAGGGCCGAGCGGTACTGCGTACCCACGTCGTTGCCCTGGCGGAAGCCCTGGGTCGGGTTGTGGGACTCCCAGAAGAGCTTCAGCAGATCCGCGTAGCTCACGACCTTCGGGTCGAAGACGACCCGCACGGCCTCCGTGTGGCCGGTCAGGCCCGAGCAGGTCTCCTCGTACGACGGGTTCTCGGTGTACCCGCCCTGGTAGCCGACGAGCGTCGTCCAGACGCCCTCCGTCTGCCAGAACTTGCGCTCGGCGCCCCAGAAACAGCCCAGCGCGAAGTCGGCGACCTCCAGGCCCTGCGGGTACGGGCCGGTCAGCGGGTTGCCGAGGACCGTGTGGCGGGACGGCACCGTGAATTCGGGGGTGGGGCGACCGCGCAGGGCCTCCTCCGGGGTGGGGAGCTGCGGGGTGCGGTGGGTCAGGAACATGCGGGGGCTCCTCCGGGGGTCGGGGTTCGCTCCGTACAACGCCGCGGGGGCGCCGGGGATTCCGGGGTCTCAGGCCGCCGGGGTCCGGGGATCGCGGCGCTCGTCACTCCCGCGGTCCCCGCCCGCCGGTGACTCGTAGGAGGCCATGTAGGCGGCGGTCTTCCTGCGCGCCCGCAGCCAGAACCAGACGGCGAGGGCTATCAGGATCAGCGGGATCAGTCGTGCCATGGGTGTGCCGGTCCAATCCGGAGGGGGCGGGTGTGCCGGGTCAGTGGAGCAGCGTCGCGGGGCTGCCGCCGTTCGCCTCGTAGCCCGCGACGGCCAGGGCCCGGTAGACGGTGTACTCGGCGGCCGGGTCCGGATTCTGGGTCCAGGGCAGCGCGCCCACGTGGCCGTCGATGTGGACGAGCTGGTGCATCGCCTCCGACCAGCGTTCCATGCGGACCAGGAAGAGGACCAGCAGATGCCGGACGTGGGCGAGCATCGGGTCGTCCGCGCGTGCCGAGTGCACCGCGAACATCGCGCCCTCGACCGCCTTGGTCACGACGAGGCCGCGGTAGAAGCCCTGCACCAGATTGACCTCGGGGAGATGCTCGTACACCGCGAACAGCGGCAGTGCGGCGAGCAGCGAGCCCTGCGGGGCCCGGGCGGCGGCCGTCGTCGCGAAGCGGTCGGCCTCCTCGCGGGAGCCGTGCCACTTCTCGCACCAGAAGTGCAGGGCCGCGATGTGGGCGCCCATGTGTGCCGGGGCGCGGTCGATGATCTTCGCCCAGAGCTGGTCGAACTGCTCGTGGGAGTAGCCCAGTCCACGCGCGACGGCCAGTTCCACGATGTACGGGACGGGGTCGCCCGGGGCGAGCAGGGCCGCCTCGCCGCAGACCGTGCGGGCCTCCTCCAGGATGATCCGGAAGTCGTCCGTGCCCACGGTGCCGGTGCGCCACGCCTGCTGCACCAGGAACTCCGCGTGCACCGCCGCGGCCCCCGCGTCCTTCGGGGCCTCGGCCCGCCACGTCCTGAGCCACGCCCCTCCGGCACCGGGCCGCTGGGCCAGCTCCAGGGAGGCCGCACCGGCGAACGCCTGGACCCGCTGCCAGCGGATCTCGCTCTCCTTGGGCGTACCCGCCAGCAGCTGGGAGGCGGCCCGCCAGCTCCCGGTGCCCTGGACGACGTCGAGGACGTCCAGGAGGTCCTGGTCGGGGCCCGGCATCCGGATGTCCAGCTCCTCCTGGCGTGCGAAGCCGTACGTGTCCGGGTCGGCGGCGTCGGGCGAACCGGGCGCCACCTGGCGGATACCGCCGCGGCGGCGCAGCATCATCGGGCCGACGACGGCCACGAGCATGCACAGGGCGAGCAGGAACCAGAGAATCTCCATGCGGCCCATTGTCCCCGGACGGGTAACCGGGCGGCGAGTGGCCTGTAACTCCCCTTCCGACGAACTACGCTCGGGCCCCATGAGCGACCAGCACAGCTTCGAGACCCTTGCGATCCACGCCGGCAACACGGCGGATCCCCTCACCGGCGCCGTGGTCCCGCCGATCTACCAGGTGTCCACGTACAAGCAGGACGGCGTCGGCGGACTGCGCGGCGGCTACGAGTACAGCCGCAGTGCCAACCCCACCCGCACCGCGCTGGAGGAGAACCTGGCGGCGCTGGAGGGAGGCCGGCGCGGCCTGGCCTTCGCGTCGGGCCTCGCCGCGGAGGACTGCCTCCTGCGTACGCTGCTGACCCCCGGCGACCACGTGGTCATCCCGAACGACGCCTACGGCGGCACCTTCCGGCTGTTCGCGAAGGTCGCCTCGCGCTGGGGCGTGGAGTTCTCGGTCGCCGACACCTCGGACGTGACCGCGGTGCGGGCGGCGCTCACCCCGCGTACCAAGGCGGTCTGGGTGGAGACGCCCTCGAACCCGCTGCTCGGCATCACCGACATCGCGGCCGTCGCCGGGGTGGCCCGCCAGGCCGGCGTCCGGCTGGTCGTCGACAACACCTTCGCGAGCCCTTACCTCCAGCAGCCGCTCTCGCTCGGCGCCGACGTCGTGGTGCACTCCACCACGAAGTACATGGGCGGCCACTCGGACGTCGTCGGCGGCGCGCTCGTCACCGGCGACCCGGAGCTGGCCGAGGAGCTGGCGTACCACCAGAACGCGATGGGCGCGGTCGCCGGGCCGTTCGACGCGTGGCTGGTGCTGCGGGGCATCAAGACGCTCGCGGTCCGGATGGACCGGCACGACGAGAACGCCACCAAGGTCGCCGACCTGCTGACCCGGCACCCGAAGGTGACCCAGGTCCTCTACCCGGGGCTGCCGGAGCACCCGGGCCACGAGGTCGCCGCCAAGCAGATGAAGGCGTTCGGCGGCATGGTGTCGTTCCGCGTCACCGGCGGTGAGGAGGCGGCGGTCGAGGTCTGCAACCGCGCGAAGCTCTTCACGCTCGGTGAGTCGCTGGGCGGGGTGGAGTCGCTGATCGAGCACCCGGGCCGGATGACGCACGCGTCCACCGCCGGCTCCCTGCTGGAGGTGCCGGCCGACCTGGTCAGGCTGTCCGTCGGCATCGAGAACGCCGACGATCTGCTGGCCGACCTGACGCAGGCGCTGGGCTGACACGGCTCCGCCCGGCGGCCGGGACCGCCCCGGCCGCCGGACGGCGTGCGTGGTGACGTCAGACAGCGGCCTTCTCGTCCTCCAGGGATGCCCGGATCTGCTCGCGCATCTCCGGACCGTCCGTGTGCTCGTGGACCGAGACGGCGTGCTCGGCGGCGGCGCGGACGACTTCGTCCTCCTCACCGGAAATGGTGAGTGTGCAGTTCGAGACGCTCGGATACTTACGGCAGTCGGCGACCTTGCGTGTCATGGCGGGCCTCCTCGACTCGCGAGTGCAGGCACTTCCAGCGTAGATCCGACGGCGCGGACGAACCGGCCGGGAGCGGCGGTCAGCCTTCCTGCACCGGCTGGCTCGCCGCCTGCCTGGCCGCCAGCGAGCCGTTGAACCGGGTCAGCAGGGCGCAGAAGGTGTCGCGCTCCTCCTCGGTCCAGCCGTCGGTGACCTGGGACATCAGTTCGCGCCGAGAGGCGCGGACCTCCTCCAGACGGGACTGGCCGCGCGGCGACAGCTGCAGCACGACGGCGCGCCCGTCCTCCGGATGCGAGGTGCGCTTGACCAGTCCGGTGTCGACGAGCGGCGCGACCTGCCGGGTCACGGTCGAGGAGTCGATCCCCATGCCCGCGGCGAGCGCCTTGACGCCCATGGGGCCTTCCACGTCGAGCCGGTTGAGCAGCAGGTAGGCCGCCCGGTCCATCGAGTTGCGGACCTGGCCGACACCGCCGAGGCGGGTCTGCTCGGCACGGCGGGCGAAGACGGCCACCTGGTGCTGGAGAGAGTCGAGCAGGTGGTCCGTTCCCGGATGTCCGGGGGTCGCGCCCCCGGAAGGAGACGCAGCAGTCGTCATGTCCTGAGGGGGCATGGCCGGGGGCTCTCTTCGTGCGAGTGTCGGATGGGTGGGGGACAGAGTACGCGGCCACGGGGCAACGTGTACCAGCACTGCACAAACCTGTGGACACCACCGCAGGCCGCCATGAGATGCGACGGCTTCGGCCGCTCCGAGCTGCAAGACTTGCTGTCATGACCTTCCGTACGTCAGGACCCTTTCCTCCGCTGATCCTCGACGACGTCCGAGGGGCGCAGAAGATGCTGTCCGGGGTCGCCAGAACGACCGGGATGGAGGGCAGCCGTCATCTCAGCTCCCTCGTCGGAGCGCCGGTCCACCTCAAGTGCGAGAACCTGCAGCGCACCGGGTCGTTCAAACTGCGCGGCGCGTACGTACGGATCGCGGGGCTCAGCCCCGTCGAGCGGGCGGCCGGGGTGGTGGCCGCGAGTGCCGGAAACCATGCGCAGGGTGTCGCACTCGCCTCTTCGCTGCTCGGCGTACGCTCCACGGTCTTCATGCCGGTCGGCGCGCCCCTGCCCAAGGTCGCCGCGACCCGGGAGTACGGCGCGGAGGTCCGGCTGCACGGCCACGTCGTCGACGAGACGCTCGCCGCCGCCCAGGAGTACGCCGAGGAGACCGGGGCCGTCTTCATCCACCCCTTCGACCACCCGGACATCATCGCGGGGCAGGGCACCGTGGGCCTGGAGATCCTCGAACAGTGCCCCGAGGTCCGCACGATCGTCGTCGGTGTCGGCGGGGGCGGGCTCGCCGCGGGGATCGCGGTCGCGGTGAAGGCGCTGCGCCCCGACGTCCGTGTCGTCGGCGTCCAGGCGGCGGGCGCGGCCGCCTTCCCGCCCTCGCTGTCCGCCGGGCATCCGGTGGCGCTCGGCTCCGTGCAGACCATGGCCGACGGGATCAAGGTGGGACGCCCCGGCGATCTCACGTTCCCGCTGGTCCAGGAGCTGGTGGACGAGGTCCGCACGGTCTCCGAGGACGAGCTCTCCAGCGCGCTGCTGCTGTGCCTGGAGCGGGCCAAGATGGTCGTCGAGCCCGCCGGCGCGAGCCCCGTCGCGGCGCTGCTGAGCGATCCGGAGTCGTTCCGCGGGCCCGTCGTCGCCGTGCTGTCCGGCGGCAACGTCGACCCCCTGCTGATGCAGCGCATCCTGACGCACGGCATGGTCGCGGCGGGCCGCTACCTCAGCCTGCGGCTGCGGCTCACCGACCGGCCGGGGGCGCTGGCCGCGATGCTCGCCACGCTGTCGGTCGCCGACGCGAACGTGCTCGACATCAGCCACGTACGGACCGATCCCCGGCTCGGGCTCACCGAGGCGGAGGTGGAACTGCACCTGGAGACCAAGGGTCCGGAGCACTGCGAGGAGGTCGCCTCCGCGCTGCGCGCCGCGGGTTACCTGGTACGGACCTGAGCGGCGGTTCCCGTAAACCCGTTGCCCATCGCGATATATCGCGATACCGTGCATCGCCGAACAATCCGGTGTTCCCGGCCCGGAGGGACCGGGAACCCTACGATCCGTTCAGGAACGCACGCGGAAGCAACTGGGGGAATTTCGTATGCCAGGCGCCATTTACGCCGAAGGCCTGGTGAAGACCTTCGGCGATGTACGAGCACTGGACGGCGTCGACCTCGACGTACCCGAGGGCACCGTCCTCGGGCTGCTGGGTCCCAACGGCGCGGGCAAGACCACCGCCGTACGCGTCCTGACCACCCTGCTCCAGCCGGACAGCGGGCAGGCTGTCGTGGCGGGCATCGACGTCCTGAAGCACCCTGACGCGGTGCGCCGCTCGATCGGCCTCTCCGGCCAGTTCGCGGCCGTCGACGAATACCTCACGGGCCGCGAGAACCTCCGGATGGTCGGGCAGCTCTACCAGATGAGCGCCCGGGACGCGAAGAGGCGGGCCGGCGAGCTCCTGGAGAGGTTCAACCTCGCCGACGCGGCCGACCGCACCGCGAAGACGTACTCCGGAGGCATGCGCCGGCGCCTCGACCTGGCGGCGGCGCTCGTCGTCTCGCCGCCGGTGATGTTCATGGACGAGCCCACCACCGGGCTCGACCCGCGGAACCGGCAGCAGCTGTGGGAGGTCATCGAGGAGCTCGTCGCCGGCGGTACGACGCTGCTGCTGACCACGCAGTACCTGGAGGAGGCCGACCACCTCGCCCACGACATCTGCGTCATCGACCACGGCAAGGTCATCGCCCGCGGCACCTCCGACCAGCTCAAGGCCCGAACGGGCGGCGAGCGCGTCGAGGTCGTCGTGCACCAGCCCGACCAGATCGGGCCCGCCCGCTCGGTGCTCGCCGCGTACGGCAAGGGCGAGATCTCCGTCGCCGAACACACCCGCAAGCTGACCGTCCCGGTCACCGGCGGGGCCAAGCTGCTCGCCGAGGTCATCCGCGACCTCGACGCCCGGGGCGTGGAGATCGACGACATCGGGCTGCGCCGCCCCACCCTCGACGACGTCTTCATCTCGCTCACCGGCCACACGGCCCAGCTGGAGCAGAACGGCGAGAACACTTCGACCGAGGCCGCAGAGGGCCGGAAGGAGGACGGGCAGTGAGCGCCGTCATGGACGCGAAGAACCCGGCACCGCTCAAGTCGCGCGGGGCGCTCAGCCGCTCGGTGGCCGACTCCCTGGTGATCACCCGCCGCAACCTGATCCGGATGAGCCGGATTCCGGAGATGCTGCTCTTCGGGGTCATCCAGCCGGTCATGTTCGTGGTGCTGTTCACGTACGTCTTCGGCGGCTCGATCAGCATCGGCGGCTCCACCGACCCGCAGCTGTACAAGGAGTTCCTGATGGCCGGGATCTTCGCGCAGACCGTCACCTTCGCCACGGCGGGCGCCGGTGCGGGTATCGCGGACGACATGCACAAGGGGCTGATCGACCGCTTCAGGTCGCTGCCCATGGCGCGGGGCGCCGTCCTCACCGGGCGGACCCTCGCCGACCTCGTCCAGACCACCCTCACCCTCGTGGTGCTCGCCGGGGTCGCCCTGATCGTCGGCTGGCGTACCCACGAGAACATCGGCAAGGTGCTCTGCGGCTTCCTGCTCCTGCTCCTGCTCGGCTACGCGTTCTCGTGGATCGGAGCCCTGATCGGCCTGACCGTGCGGACCCCGGAGGCGGCCACCTCCGGCGGGCTGATCTGGCTGTTCCCCCTGACGTTCATCTCGAACGCCTTCGTGCCGGTCACCGGCATGCCGACGTTCCTCCAGCACGTGGCCGAGTGGAACCCCTTCAGCGCCACGGTGGCCGGCGCCCGTGAACTCTTCGGGAACACGATGCCGGGCGTGCCGACTTCGGTCACCGGTGCGTGGCCGATGGAGCACCCCATCTGGGCCTCGGTCATCTGGTCGGTCCTGATCATCCTGGTCTTCCGGACCCTGGCGGTCCGTAAGTACCGCCAGGCGGCCGTCTGACGGCCGCGCGCTGCCCGGCGCAGGCCTCCGCCTCCGCCAGGTAGCGCGCCACCGGGCCCAGGGTCAGCATCCCGCTCGCGCCGCCGGCGTCCTCGTCACGGGCGTCGCGCAGTGCGGTCGCCGCGCGTGCGGCGGTCCCGCGCTCGCCGAGGAGGGCGGCGGCGTGGGCGGTCAGACACCACAGCGCCTCCTGCATGTGGTCGGGCGGGGGCTCGGGCACCGCGTCGAGGGCCCTCCGGGCCTCCTCGGGCCGGTCCCGGGCGAGCAGGACGAGAGGGCGCGCCCAAGGTGCGTACGGGCCCCAGTCGAGGCTCCCGTCGGTGGGCGCGGGCCGGTCGTGCAGCAGGCGCAGCCCCAGGAGCGCGAGCGGGAACAGACCGCGGTGCAGCCCCGGCATACCGGCCGTCCGCAGGGCGTCCTCCGCGGCGCGGTAGTGCTCCGCGGCCTCGGCGGCGGTCGGGCCGCCGGGTCCGGCACTGCGGGCGGCCGTGACCCGGGCCCGGAACCATCCGGTGAGGACGGGGACGAGGTGCGCCTCGGTCGTGGCGGCGAGCTGTTCGGCCGCGTCGGCGTGCGCGGCCGCGGCGTCGAGGTCACCGAGGGCCGAGGCGGACTGCAGGCGGACGAGCCGGCCGAGCACGGCGAAGTCCGGCAGACCGTGGCGGGTGGCCAGGGCGAGGATCTCGGCGCCGGTCCGGTCCCGCACGGGAGCGAGCCCGGGGCGGGTGAAGGACTGCAGGAACACTCCGTTGAGGGCGAACGCCAGCAGGGCGGGATCGGCCTGCTCCCGTGCCAGCGTCCCGGCCCGCCGTGCCGCCTGCCGGGCGCGCTCCAGCTCGGACCGGGACAGACCGGCGCTGCGGCTCTCGACGGCGATCGTGGCCAGGAGACGGGCGAGGAGGTCGGCGGGGCCGTCGGGGCCGAGCGCGGCGAGCGTGCGCTCGGCGGCCGCGACGACGGCGCGGGACTGCTCGGGGTCGTCGGCCCGGCTCCAGACGGCGGGCACGTCGTAGGCGCCGATGATCCGGGCGGTCAGGGCGAGGTCCCCGGTGCGTTCCGCCGCGCGGACGGCGGCGAGGCGGTCGCGCCGCGAGTGGACGAGGGCGTCACCGCCCGCCAGTGCGAGGGTGCGTGCCAGGTCCACGGTGGTGCGCGGGCCGAGCCGGACCCCGTGGCCGGTCCACGGGGCAGGCGCGGCGTCCGAGGGCTCGTGCCCGTTGAGGATGTCCGCCTCCAGCCGCCGGAGGCCGGCGCCGGGGTCGAGCCCGAGCTGACCGACGAGCATGGCACGGGCGCGACGCAGGGTGGCGAGCGCGTCGGCCTGGCGGCCCGCCCGGTGGAGCGCCCGGGCGAGCAGTTCCCAGGCCGGCTCGCGCCACGGATGCGCGGCGGCATGGGCGCCCAGTTCGGCGACGAGGGCGGCCCCCTCCCCGGAGCCGAGAAGGACGCGGGCACGCAGCTCCACGCCCTCCAGCCGCAGCTCCTCCAGCCGGGCCCGTTCGCGCTGCGCCCACAGGGAGCCCGTCACATCGGCGTAGGCGGGACCACGCCAGGCCGCGAGCGCCGCGCCGAGGCCCGTCACCTCACCGGGGCTGTGCCGGGCGCGGGCCAGGGTGTCCTCGAACCGGTGGACGTCCACGTCCTCGCGCGGCAGACGCAGCGCGTAGCCGGGGCCCTCGGTGACGAGCAGGCGTGGGGGCTCGCGGGGCGGCCGGTCGGGTTCGACGGCGCGGCGGAGCGCGGCGACGAACGTACGCAGGGCGCCCACGGCGCGGGCCGGCGGATCGGTCCACAGATCGTCGACCAGGGTGTCGGTGGTGACCATCCGTCCCTCGGCCGCCACGAGCCGGGCGAGCACCTCACGATGGCGGGGCCCGCCCAGGGCGACCGGGCTCCCGTCGTCGTGGAAGGCCCGCACGGCACCGAGCGCGTCGATTCGCATGCACCCATCCTCCGTGCCGGCGGCGGCGGCGCCCAACCGTACTGATCGGCTGCTGATCGCTGTCGCCCACGGTGGCCGCATCAGCCCCCGACCCGACAGGACGGTCCCTCATGACGCTCACCCTTCCCGGCTTCGACCACATCCGCCTCCCCGGTGCGGACGGGGTGGAGCTGGCCGCCGCGGTCGGCGGCAGCGGCACCCCGGTCGTGCTGCTGCACGGCTTCCCCCAGACCCACCTGATGTGGCGGCACGTCGCCGAGCGGCTCGCCGGCGAGCACACCGTGATCTGCCCCGACCTTCGGGGCTACGGCGCCAGCGACAAGCCGGAGGCCACCGGCCCCGACGTCTACGCCAAACGCGCCATGGCCGCCGACGTCGTCGCCCTGGCGGCGGCGCTCGGCCACGAGCGCTTCGCTCTCGTCGGCCACGACCGGGGTGCCCTGGTCGCCTTCCGTGCGGGCCTGGACCACCCCGAGACCGTCACACACCTGGGCATCCTGGATGTCGTGCCGACGCTCGACATGTGGAACGTCCTGCACGGCGTCCCGGCCGCGGTCGGGTACCACCTCTTCCTGATGGCGCAGCCGCCCGGTCTGCCGGAGACGATGATCGCCAACAGCGCGGACGCGTTCTTCGGCTCGTTCCTGGACGCCTGGGCCGCCGACCCGGCCGCCCTGCCGCCGGAGGTGCGAGCCGAGTACCTGCGGGCGAGCGCCGCGGCGGTGACGTCGATCGTCGCCGACTACCGGGCCTCCGCGGACATCGACGTCACCCACGACCAGGCCGATCTGGACGCCGGGTCGCAGCTGGCCATGCCCGTGACCGTCATCCAGCAGGACTGGGGCACGCGGCTGGGCTACGACGCCGCCGGGGTGTGGAAGGTCTGGGCGCCCGATCTCGACCACCGGCTGACCCGGGCGGGGCACTTCATGGCCGAGGAGGCACCCGACGAGATCGCCGCGGCGGTGCGGGAACTGCTGGCCCGCTGATCCCCTCGGCCCCCGGGCACGACGGAGCCCCGGCCGCACCCGCGGCCGGGGCTCCGTACGTGTGGGGCGGGTCAGCCCTGGTAGGGCTTCGCCGAGACGATCTTCACGGTGGCCTTCTTGCCGTTCGGGAGCTCGTACTCCGCGTCGTCGCCCACCCGCTTGCCGTTCACGCCCGTGCCGAGCGGGGACTGCGGGGAGTAGGTCTCGATGTCGGTGCTCGCGTACTCACGGGAGGCGAGCAGGAAGGTGACCGTGTCGTCGGGGTCGCCGTCGAAGGCGATGGTCACGACCATGCCGGGCTCGACCACGCCGTCGTCGGCGGGGGCTTCGCCGACCTTCGCGTGCTCCAGGAGCTGGGTCAGCTGACGGACCCGGAGCTCCATCTTGCCCTGCTCCTCCTTGGCCGCGTGGTACCCGCCGTTCTCGCGGAGGTCACCCTCCTCGCGGGCCGCCGCGATCTTGACGGAGATCTCCGTGCGCGCGGGACCAGACAGGTACTCCAGCTCCGCCTTCAGCTGGTTGTACGCCTCCGGCGTGAGCCAGGTGACGTTATCGCTGGTCTGGGTCACAGGGTGCTCCTCGTCGGTGCTGGGAATACAAAGCAACGCCCTACCCCAAGCATGCGCTGCCACGGGTGGGCGAAACAACGAGCCTAACAATTCCGCGCGAAAAGGGGGAGAAGGTAAAACGTCACACGCCCATCCACGCAGGTCAGCACCGGAGCGCGGGCATCAGGGGCGGCGCGCGCCCCGGGGCGCGGTCAGCCGGCGGCGCACCCCTTCAGTTCCACCGCCGTCGCCCTGGAGGTGGTGCGCAGGGAGACGACCTGGTCGATCCGCTCCGAGCGCTCGTCGAACCGGAAGTCCGCCCGGCCGACCTCGCCGCCGTCCTCGCTCAGGGCGCGGAGCGTGCAGTGCCCGTCGGCGTCCCGCTCCTTGCGGACCTCCAGATGGGCCTCGGCACGGCCGTCCGAGACGATCTTGGACTTGATGAGTTCGGCGCTGACGTCCTGACCGGCCACGTAGTCGTAACCGAACCAGCCGATCATGGCGAGGAAGAGCACGCCCAGCACGGAGCCGGTGATCCTCAGCTTGCGGTCCGCGCGCTGATCCTGCGACCGGCCGTAACGCCCCTCGGGCAAGGCCTCGCGTACCGCTGCCATGATCGTCCCTCCCGTGCCGGGGATCGAGGAATTTTCCACCCCCCGGTTCAGTCACTATAGAAGCCGACCACCGCGACCAATCACTGAGGACCGAGTCTTGACCGAGCAGCTGAGACTGATGGCCGTGCACGCCCACCCCGACGACGAGTCGAGCAAGGGCGCGGCCACCATGGCCAAGTACGTGTCCGAGGGGGTGGACGTCCTGGTCGTCACCTGCACAGGGGGCGAGCGGGGATCCATCCTCAACCCGAAGCTCCAGGGGGACGCGTACATCGAGGCGAACATCCACGAGGTGCGCAAGAAGGAGATGGACGAGGCCCGGGAGATCCTGGGCGTCAAGCAGGAGTGGCTGGGCTTCGTCGACTCGGGTCTGCCCGAGGGCGACCCGCTGCCCCCGCTGCCCGAGGGCTGCTTCGCACTGGAGGACGACGAGACGGCGGCGGGGCGTCTCGTCGCGAAGATCCGCGCGTTCCGGCCGCAGGTGATCACCACCTACGACGAGAACGGCGGGTACCCGCACCCCGACCACATCAAGACCCACACGATCTCGATGATCGCGTTCGAGGCGTCGGCGGACACCGAGAGGTTCCCCGAGGCGGAGTTCGGCCCGGCCTGGCAGCCGCAGAAGCTCTACTACAACCAGGGCTTCAACAAGCCGCGCACGCTCGCCCTGCACGAGGCCCTGCTCGCCCGCGGGCTGGAGTCCCCGTACGGCGACTGGCTGGAGCGCTGGAAGGAGTTCGAGCGCGCCGAACGCACGCTGACCACGCACATCCCGTGCGACGACTTCTTCGAGATCCGCGACAAGGCACTGATCGCGCACGCGACGCAGATCGATCCGGACGGCGGCTGGTTCCGCGTCCCGATGGACGTCCAGCGGGAGGTCTGGCCGACCGAGGAGTACGAGCTCGCCAAGTCTCTGGTCGATACCTCCCTCCCCGAGAGCGACCTCTTCGCGGGCATCCGCGACAATGCCTGATATGTACGCGACCCAGGCACTGACGCAGCTCGTTCCGCTCGCCGCCGACGAGCTCGACAAGAACAAGGTGACTCCCGGCGTTCTCGGCTTCCTCGTCTTCGCGGCGCTCGCCGTCGGGGTGTGGCTCCTGATGAAGTCGATGAACCGCCACATGGGCAAGGTCGACTTCGAGGAGGCCCCCGACCCGGCGGCGGAGCCCGCGGGCACCGAAGGCGCGGAGAAGGCGGGCGCCTCCGCCGCGGGGACGAAGGCGGCCGCTCCGGGCAAGGGCTGACGCCGCTCGGCCACTTCCCCCGCGGGGCGGGACGGAGGTGGCCGTGCCCGGCGGGCTCAGGCCCGGCGGCGCGCGTCGTCGAGATGGCGCAGCACGGCCGCGACCCGGCGGTCCGTACGGTCCGTCGGCGCCAGGTCCAGCTTGGCGAAGATGCTCCGGATGTGCTTGTGGACGGCGCCGTCCGTGACGAAGAGACGTGCGGCTATCGCCGTGTTGCCCAGGCCCTCCGCCATCAGTGCCAGCACATCGCGCTCGCGCGGGCTCAGCCGGTCCAGGTGGGCGTCGGGGCGGGTGCGTGCGAAGAGCTGCGCGACGACCTCCGGGTCGATGGCCGTCCCGCCGGCGGCGACGCGCTCCAGCGCGGTCAGGAACTCCTCGACCCGGCCGACCCGCTCCTTGAGCAGGTAGCCGAGCCCCGCGCTGCCCTCGGCGAGCAGGTCCGTGGCGAAGGCCTGCTCGACGTAGGCGGAGAGTACGAGGACCGGCAGACCCGGTTGGCGGCGCCTTGCCTCCACGGCCGCCCTGATCCCCTCGTCGGTGTGCGTCGGCGGCATCCGCACGTCGACGATCGCCACGTCGGGCCGGTGCTCGTCCACCGCGTCCAGGAAGGTGCCGGGGCCACCCGTGGTCGCCACGACGTCGAGCCCCTCCGCGCGCAGCAGCAGCGCGAGTCCTTCCCTCAGCAGCGGATCATCCTCCGCGATCACGATCCGCACGGCAGTTCGGCCTCCAGTGTCGTGGGCCCGCCCGGTGGGCTGGCCAGAGTGAATACGCCGTCGAGTGCCTCGACGCGCTTGCGGATGCCGGCCAGGCCGGACCCGCCGTGTTCGTCCGCCCCGCCGCGCCCGTCGTCGGTGACCCGGACCCGCAGCCGGCCGTCGTCGTGGCGGACCGCGACGGTGGCGTGCGCCGCCCCGCTGTGCTTGGCGACGTTGGTCAGCGTCTCCGCCACCACGAAGTAGGCGGTCGCCTCGACGGACGCGGCGAAGCGCCCGTGCACGTCGGCCTCGACCCGGCAGGGCACCGGGCAGTTGGCCGCCAGACCCGTGAGCGCGTCGCCGAGGCTCCGGTCGGCCAGCACCGGCGGCAGGATGGCGCGCACCACGGCACGCAGCTCCGCCAGTGCCTGCTCGGCGGCGCCCTGCGCACGTTCCAGGAGGGCGTCGGCGCCGGCCGGGTCACGGGCCACCGCCCGGCGGGACGCCCCGAGCAGCACGGTGACGGCGACCAGACGGTTCTGGGCGCCGTCGTGCAGCGCCCGCTCGATCCGCCGGAGCTCGGCGGCGTGCGCGTCCAGGGCGGCCGCGCGCGTCGAGGTGAGCTGGGCGACACGCATCACGAGGTCCGTGCCGGGCGGAGGGGCGAGCAACCGCCGCCCCGGCCATCCCTGGAGCCACGCCATACCCGGTACGACGGCCAGGGTGACGGCCAGCCAGCCGACGCCGAGCAGACTCACGGCGAAGGCACCCGGCCAGTCGCGCACCGTCCACAGGCCGATCGAGCCGGTGGCCTCCGCCGGCGGGACGAGACGCCACCACAGCGGGAACGACGCGTCGGTCACCGAGGTGAGGGGGAGCGTCATCCCGACCAGGCCCAGGGCCGTCCCCAGGACCGCGTGGGAGGCGACCCAGCCCACCTCGCGGCGGGTGGCCGGGTCGGTGAGCGCCTCGCGCAGCCGGGTGGGCCCGGGCCCACGGCCGATGATCTCGGGGCCCCACCGGGACAGCCGCGCACGCTCGCGGCCGGCGACGGCGCGCAGTGCCCGCAGGGTGCCGGGCACCAGGAGCAGCCCGACGCCGAACAGGCAGGCCACCGCGGTGAACACCAGCCACAGCAGCATGACCAGAGCGAGGATCGCCGTGCCGATGCCGCCGACGAGGTGCTCGAAGGAGTCCAGCGCGGTACGGGCCCGTGCGAGGACGTCCCAGGGGCGGGCCGGTCGCGGACCGGCCACCGGTGACGTGTCGTGTGCGGGCATCCCCACCTCCAGTGCGACGCCACTATGGCACCCGGCGCGGGGCGGGGGAGGGCCGGGGAACTTCGGTACAGCCTGCTGTACCCCCGCCCTCCCCCTGGCCGGATCGTCCGCCGCACGCGGCGTCCGTAGCGTCCTGTCCGTGCCCAACTCCCCCTCGGACAAGGAGAAGACCATGACCGATCCCCTTCCCGGCCGCACGGCGGCGAGCCCCTCCCGTGGCGCGCTGCGCCCCGTGCTGTGGGCGCTGCTCCTGGTCTTCGCCGCCTGCAACGCGGTCACCTCGATGATGGGCGGGGCCGCGGTCGTCGTCTCCCTCGTCTTCGGGCTCGCCACGCTCGCCTGCGGCGTCGGCCTCGTCGTGCACCACCGTCGGACCGTGTCCGCCGAGAGGGCCGCGAGGGCCGCCCTGTGACCGTCCAGCAGCAGCTCGGCACCAGCCCTCCGCCGCCCGCCGACGTCGCGCCCCCACCGGGCGGCGGCGTGCGGGGGAGTATCCGCCGCAGGCCCCTGGTCTGGTTCTTCTCGCTCGCCTTCCTGATGAGCTGGGTGGCCTGGGTGCCGTACATCCTGTCCGGGAACGGCCAGGGCGTCCTCGACTTCACCTTCCCCGGGGGCGACACCGGCGGCAGCCAGCTGCTGGGGGTCCTTCCCGGCGCCTACCTCGGCCCGATCCTGTCGGCGTTCCTCGTCACGGTCGTCACCGAGGGACGCCCGGGGCTCCGCGCCTGGGTGGGCCGGATGACCGCCTGGCGGGTCAGCTGGCGCTGGTGGGCCGGCGTCATCGTCGCCGTCCCCCTCGTGCTCGTGCTCACCCTGTACGCGCTGGGCGGCCGGAGCCCCGTCATGCCGAGCGCCATGGTGCTCGCCGCGTTCCTGCCCGGGCTGCTCCTGCAGATGCTCACCACCGGCATCGCCGAGGAGCCGGGCTGGCGCGACTTCGCGATGCCCCGGCTCCAGAACGCGTACGGGCCGGTCGTCGGCACGCTGATCCTCGGCCCGCTGTGGGGTGTCTGGCACCTCCCGCTGTTCCTCACCGACTGGGGCGGCACCGTCCTCTGGTACACCCCGTTCGAATTCGTGGCCACCACGATCGCCTTCAGCTTCGTCATGACGTGGCTCTTCAACCACACCCGGCAGAGCCTGCTGCTGGCCATGCTGCTGCACACCGGCGTGAACAACTTCTTCTCCGTCGCCTACTCGGACGTCTTCCCGACCCTGGGCGACTCGTACGCGACCCACGCCTTCCTGGTCAGCTCCACCGTCGTGGCGGCCGTCCTGCTCGTCGCCACCCGCGGCAGGCTCGGACTTCCGCCGGACAGGCCCTAGCTAGGGCCGTATGCCCACCGGCACCCCCATCACCTCGCGGGCGTGCCGGGACGGCGTCAGGCCCAGGCGCCAGGCCTGCCAGCCGCCGTCCAGGTCCACCCCGCGGTTCAGGACGACCCGGAAAGCCTCCGCACAGTCCTCCAGCTTGGCGTCCCGCAGCGGGTGCGAGGCGTCCAGCAGGTCCGCGAGTTCCTGCTGGGCCACCGCCGTGCCCACCTCACTGCCGCCCGGTGAGGCGTACGGCAGCAGCGTGCACCGCAGGAACGCCGCCCAGTCACCGCCGCGGGCGTCGCCGTACGAGGCGAACAGCGTGATCGCCTCGCCGCAGAGCTCCAGGGCCTGCGCCGCCCGGTTGTTCCCGCCGTCGACCAGCGCCAGCTCCAGGCACGTCCATGCCTCGCCGTGGGCGACCCCGATCCGCCGGAAATCCGCACGGGCGTCCACCAGGAGCTGCCGGGCGAAGCCCGAGTTGCGCAGGTTGCCCGTCTGCGCGGCCCGCTGGTCACGGGTGACACGCCCCGAGTGGTGGCGGGCGCACGCCAGCCCGTACACGTCCCGCATCCGGGAGAACATCGTGCGGGACCGCTCCAGCTCCCGTACCGCCTGGTCGGTGTCGCCGTCCTCCTCCAGCGCCTGCCCGAGGTAGTACCGCGTCCACGCCTCGCCCCGCGCGTCCTCGTTGCCCCGGTGCCGGGCGAGGGCCTCGCGCAGCTGCTCCACCGCGGTCGCGGGGTCGCCGTCGAGCAGCCGGGCGCGGGCCAGCTGGGTCAGGGCCCAGGCCTCCCCGCGCTCGTCCCGGGTGCGCCCGTACAGGTCCAGGGCGGCGGCCAGCTCCTCCTCGGCCCGGGACACCTCGCCGAGGCGCAGACAGACCTGGCCGAGCTGGAAGTGCGACCACGCCTCGCCGTGCAGGGACTCGCCCTCGCGGTGCAGGGCCAGCGCGGTGTCCAGCAGGGTCAGGGCCTCGGACAGATTCGCCCGGTCGCGTTCGACGGCAGCCAGGGCGTGCAGCGACCAGGCCCGGTCCTCGGCCTGCTCCTCCGAGGCCTGCAGCGCGATCGCCTCCCGCAGCCGGGCCGACGCCTCCGACAGATTGCCCTGGTGGTGCAGGGTGATGCCCAGCGAGCAGAGGGCGAGGGCGGCGCCCGCGTCGTTCTGCGCCTCGCGGTAGAGCCCGACGACGGAGGACAGCGTCGTACGGGCCTTGTCGAGCTCACCGAGCTGCCGGGCCGCGATCCCCGTACGCCACTGCACCGACCGCTCCAGGAGCCCCTGGTCGACGGCCTGGGTCAGCTCGCTGATCTCACCGAGCCGGTAGAGGTCACCGCGCAGCAGGCAGTAGTCGCACAGGGCGCCCAGCAGATGGAGCACCGCCGCCTGGTCGACGCCCTCGGCGTGCCGCAGCGCCGAGGTGATGAAGCTCGACTCGTCGTCCAGCCAGCGCAGGGCGGCGTCCAGCGAGCTGAAGCCGTGCGAGCCGAACTGCCCCGCACGGGTGGACATCTTGCCGTCGACCATGCGGATCACCGCGTCCGCGAGCTCCGCGTAGTTCTGGATCAGGCGTTCCTGCGCGGCCGTACGGTCGGCCGCCGGCTCCTCGTCCAGCAGCCTGGCCAGGGCGAAGTCCCGTACGAGGTCGTGCAGCCGGTAGCGGGCGCCCCGCACATGCACCAGGAGCCCGGCTCCCGCCAGGGTCTCCAGCAGCCGCCCGGCCTCCTGTTCGTCCGAGGACAGCAGCGACGCCGCCGCGGCGGCCCCGAGGCTGGCCCGCCCGGCGAGGGCGAGCCGCCGCAGCAGCCGGCGGCCGGCCTCGGACTGGTCGGTGTAGCGCAGCCACAGGGCCCGCTCGACGGGCGCGACCGGACCGTACGCCCCGAGGGCCTCGGCGAGCTCGGCCCGGTTGCGCGCGCCGAGAGCCGATCCGGCGACACGGAGGGCGAGCGGCAGCCCGCCGCACAGCCCGACGACGGTCTCGGTCGACGGGTAGTCGTACGGGCCGGCCTCCTCGTCGAGGGCCGACTCCCGCAGCAGCTCCTCGGCGCCCGCCGCCTCCAGACCGCCGACGGGCAGGTGGTACACCCGGGCCGGGATGTCGTCGGGCAGGGCGAGCGGCTCGCGGGCCGTCACGAGGACCAGGCTGTCGGAGCGCTCGGGGACGAGCGTGCGGACCTGGGCGGCGTCCGTGGCGTCGTCCAGGACGATCGTGACCGCAGTGCCCGTCAGGTGCTGGTGGTAGAGCTCGCTCAGCCGTCGCACCTGCTGCTCGGCGGAGGACCTCTCCCGGAAGAGCAGCTGCTCGCGCGGCGCGCCCAGCCGGTTGAGCAGGTGCAGCAGGGCGTCCCGGGTCGGCAGCGGGGTCTCGCCGGAGACATCACCCCGCAGATCGACCACGCACGCCCCGCGGAACTGGTCCTTGAGCGCGTGCGCGGCCCGTACGGCGAGTGTGGTGCGCCCGGAGCCCGGGGCGCCGTGCAGGACGACGACGGTCGGCCTGGTCTCGGTCGCGGCACGGGCCGCGTGCACCCACTGTGCGATCTGCGCCAGTTCACCGCGGCGGCCCGCGAACGGGCCCTGTGCGGCGGGCAGATGACCGAAGGACTGCTCCAGGACCGACCGGGCGCGCGCGGCCGCGCTGCGGTCACCGCCGCGCAGCTGCGCCACCACCGAGGCGCCCGCCTTCTTCGGCGGCCGGGCGGAGGCCGTCAGCATCCGCTGCTGGTCGAGGTACGGGCGGATGCCCCGTACCTCCAGGGCCGTCAGCCACTCCAGGCGCAGCTGCTCGGGGCCGCCGGGCTGGTTGCGTTCGCCCGCACGGCGGTGGGCGGCCGGCCAGTGCGAGGCGGTCACCCGCGCCACCGTGACCGTCGTCCCTGCGGCGGCGACGACCGCGCCCGCGCCCAGGGCGAGACCGGTCGCGGTGCCCAGCGCCAGATCCGCGCCGAAGGCCGCCGCGGCGGCAACACCGGTCACCAGCAGCGGTGTTCCCAGCGTCGCTCTGCTGAACCGCGCGGACAGCGGCTGCTGACCGGCGCCCGCCGCGTCCAGCGCCCGGGTGTAGGCGGCGTACTCCTCGGCCGCGCCCGCCGCCATGGTGTCGAGCGCGCCGCGCGCACGGGCCAGCAGCGCGCCCGAGTCCGTCCGGCCGCCTGTCCGACGTGCCTCTTCCTCCACGGCACGTACCAACAGCCTTTCGGCTTCCGCCCGGTGGCTGTCCCGCATCCCCATGCGTCCCCCTCGTTCCCGACCCTGGCCAGGGTGCGGCGGGACCCGCCGCGTCGGCCTTCCAGTGTCCTCGGTCCGGCGCCCCGGCGACAGGGAGTCCGCGAGACTGTCCGCCGGCGGGGGCCACCCCGCGCCCTACGCCGTCGCGCCGCCGTTCAACGCGGCGATGCGTGCGGTGAGCTCGGCGTCCGTGACGGCCAACAGGGGGGCCAGCGGGCTCTGTGCGGGCACTGCCGAGACGAGCGGCTCGAACCGCGCGCCGCGGCGGCGCTTGGACTCCAGGGTCCCGGGACCCAGGAGGAGCCGGGAGATCCCGCGTTCGTAGGCGTATTCCATCGGCAGGTAGTAGGCGGCGTTGAAGTACCCCGCGACCTCACGCGCGTACTCCGGATCCAGACCGACGAAATACAGGAGCAGGGCACCGTGCCCGGCCACCAGGCAGGCGGTGGCCACAGGCCGGCCGGCCACGGACACCATGCTCAGGAGGAAGTCGTCGCCGAACGTGCCGTGCAGCCGCCTGAAGATCGAAGCGACCTTCTCGGCCTCCATGCGCTGACCGCGCGCCGCGTAGGCCACGGAGACCAGCTGTGCCGCCTCGTCGATGCGCCGGCCGGCCTCGTCGCCCTGGAGCAACCGGCAGTCGCCGCGGGAGCGGGCCTTGAGCTCCCGGCGGACCCCGGACCGACGCTGTGTGGGGAGGGCGGCGACATAGTCGTTGATGCCGCTTCCGGGGAGCCGGATGACCGGGTAGAGGTCGGTCACGCCGCTCACGAAGCCGTGCGCACGGGCGGCCGCTGTCAGCGGGTCGTCCTGCGGGCAGTGGAGCACGGCCGGCAGCCGCCGGTCGCTCTCGGCGGCATGCACGGCGGCCTCGAACAACCGGGCGGTCTGCCGGGACTCCGGCGTGCCCCGGGTGACGAGGGGGGACATGTATCCATTCGCGGCCAGCACCAGTTGGCGGCCGGCCTCGGTACGTGCGAGTTCGAGTGCCCCCGGGTCCTGGACCACGTCGCGGCCGGTTCCGGCACAGACGTCGACGGCGTTCATGCGGACGAAACCGCTGTGCCCCGTCGTCAGGCGCAGCCACGCGGCAGGCCCGCCGGGTGATCCGAGGAAGCCGATCCCGTCGCCCGCCCAGCGCGCGCCCTCGGCCCAGGCCAGCCGGTGCCGCGGATCGGCGGCCTCCCGCGGCCACCGGTCCGACCGGGCATCTGCGTCCGAAGTGATGAAGAACGGCGCCGGTACGCTCAGTTCAGTGACGGCTGCCGGACCGGTGGTGGTCACTGGCGGACCCTTTCTGTCGCGGACCCCGGAAAGGGGTCCATGGCTGGATGCCCGTGAGAGCCGGGGTTCGGCCCGCGGTGGTCGCCTTCCGGGCAGCATGGCGCTGCCGCCCCGGTCTGCTGCGGATCAGTCGTCCGGCGCCAGCGGGACGCACCGTGGAGCGCCGGTCGGTGACTGCCCGGGGTTCACACCTGAGGGGCGATGCGGAGCGTGACGTGCTCGGCCGCTTCCGACATCCTGGCCTCGCACTCCGGCACCGAGTCGGCGGTCACGACGGCGAAACCCACCCGGGAGAACCAGCGTCTGCCGGGCTCGGGGCGGACCTCGGTGCCGGGTCCCGCCAGCCACTCGACCCGTTCCAGCCACGGGGCATCGGCCACCTTGTCGTCGATGCCGCGGGATTCTATGACGCCGGGGGTGTCGGCGTAGAAGAACCGGATCCCGGCGACACGGTCCCGGTCGGGAACCAGCGGCCGCGCCCGCCCGGCCGCGACGTCGGCGGAGGCCAGCGCGATGTCCATACCGGTTGCGAGCAGCGCGAGTTCGGCGATCAGGCCGCCCCCGGGCCGGCCGTTGAGCTCGATGATCCGTGGGCCCTCCGCGGTGAGCCGCAGCTCCGTGTGGGTGACGGTGCCGCTGACGTCCAGCGCCTCGTGTGCGGCCCTGACGACCTTCCGCACGGCCTCGGGATCCGCTGTGATCTTCTCGGGGGCCGCCACGATGTGGCCGACCTCCTCGAAGGAAGGCGGGTAGCCGAGCACCTTCTTCGCGAAGACCGGGGAGTCGATCAGACCGCCGACGGCCGCACTGTCCACGCTGATCTCGTCCCCGTCGAGGAACTCTTCGACCAGCACGCCCTGATGGTGCTCCCAGGCCCGCTTCGGCCTGCTGCCGTACGCCCGGCCGAAGGCCTCCGCCAGGCCCGCGGGGCCGGAGACCCGGGTCACGCCGAAGCTGGCGGACATCGCCTGCGGCTTGACCACGACGGGGTACCCGATCCGGCGCGCGGCGGCCTCCGCCTCCGACGCGCTGAGCACCAGTTCCGAACCGGCCGACGGTACGCCCCCGTTGCGGAGCGCCTCGCGCGAAGCCCACTTGTCGCGGCAGCGCACCGCCGCCTCGGGGCTGCACTGCGGCACGTCGAGCAGTTGACCGATCCGCGCCGCCTTCTCCACGCACCACTCGTCGAACGTGAACACACCGGCCACCGGATACGTGGCGGCGAGGCGGAGCGCCGCTTCGACGAACCCCTCCGAGTCGGCGGGGTCGACGGTGACATGGTCGATGACGTACGGAATTTCCCAGGTCACGGGCTCGGGGGAGATAAGCACGAGTCGGTAGCGGGCGGCGATTCGAGCGAGTGCGAATTCCCGGTACTCCCTCTGCCCGGCGGACAGGACAATCAGGACGGCTTTCAACACTACCCCTCCTCGGTGTCGGACATGGAGCAGTACACCATGTCCGACACCGGCCGCCCGGCCGTCTCGCTATGTAAGATCCCGCGAAAGGTGTTCTGAATCCGAGAGCAACGGCCTGATCAGCTGATACGTCGTCGGCCGAACCTTTCTCGGCTGGTCATCGCGGCTCCGACACCTTGTGTCGCCAAGATCTCTCTGTCTACGGTCACCTCGTTTCGCGTCGCCGTAACGGCGGCGCCACAAACGGCATTTCTGTCACAAGCCCTGACGGGGGCGTCCCCAAACCGGCTACAGCCTGATGAGGAGATAGCAATGCAAGGGCGTCTGGAACGACTCGAAGGAATGCTTGGCGACCCGCTCTTCGAGAGCATTCTCTGGGGTCATGAGTACGACCTCGGCGGCCTTGACGAAGGGTTGCGGAAGAGGATCGAGGAGGGCCAGTTCAAGCGGATCGTCTTCTACGGAATGGGTTGCTCGTCCGTAGTGTCCGACATCGTCAAGGGTTTCTTCCTGGCGGAAGACATTCCGATCCGGGTCGACGTCGTCAATGACTACGACCTCGAATGGTTCGTCGACCCCGACGTGCTCAAGGACGACGCCACGCTCACGATCATCGTCTGTTACAGCGGATGGTCGGTCGAGCCTTGCCTGTTCTTCGACCGTATGCGCGAAATGACCGGGAACCGGAACCTGATCGTGCTGTCGGGCGGCGGGAAGATCGCCTCCATGTGCGAGGAGCAGAACACCTCGCTGATCCAGTACAAACTGCGGCACGCGGACCGTGAGTACCCGCTCTACCACGTACAGCAGTTCTTCTCGATCTTCCTGGATCTGTTCCACAAGCTGAAGATCACGAAGAGCACGTACCGGGACGAGCTGGAAGAGTCCGTCAGGTTCCTCAAGGAGGAGTTCCACGAGGGAACCCTCAGGCGGGCCGCGGAGATCGCAGGGCGGCTGCGCGACAGCAGGATCGTGCTGCTCGGCACCGCGGGGTGGTACGTGACGCTGCTCAAGCAGACCACCATGTTCTTCAACGAGATCGCCATGGTGCCCACACACCGCAACTTGCTCCACGAGTTCAGCCACACCGAGGTGGCGGCGTACTCGGATCCGGGCAACAAGCAGGCCGTCATCACCTTCGAGGACTCGGACGCGGACGACTACACGCGGGACAAGATCAAGACCCTGGAAGGGCTGTTCGGCGACAAGAGCGTGCCGCAGAACAGCAACATAGAGTTCGTGAACATCCACCTGGACCAGGAGAACTTCTTCAAGAAATTCTTCTTCGGCCACTTCTTCACGGTCTACATCGCCTACTACCTGGGTCTCCACGCCGATGTGACCGGCCGGGACCTGATCTCGATCGCGGCGAAGAACCCGTGGTGGAGCCAGCGCTCGATCGAGCGCTTCCCCGAGTGCGTCGACATCCCCGCGGACCTCGAGGCGAGCGACGAGCCCGCGCCGGCCGCCGGGTGACGGGCAGCGCACCATGAAGAAGAACCTGACCGTGGTCACCGGAGGCAGCCGTGGCATCGGACACTGTCTGGTGCAGTCGTTCATCCAGGACACGGACGTGCTCAACGTGTCGCGCAAGCCTGCCCGGATCAGCGATCCGCGGGCGGAGCACGAGCTGCACAATCTGAACCTGGACCTCGACGAGGTGACGCTCATCGAGCCGCGCCTGGGCGCATGGCTCGATGAGCACCCCGAGTACCAGGTGACGACTCTCGTGCACAACGCGGCCGCCTCGGTCGTCGGCTGGTTCCACGAGGTGTCGGCCGGGCAGGTGGAGCAGGTCTTCCGGGTGAACGTGCACGCTCCGCTGGCCATCACGGCGACGCTGTTCTCGGCCGGACGCTTCGCCCGGAGCGGGGCACGGGTCGCCTATGTCGTCTCGTCCCTGGGGCGACCGCTGCCCGAGCTCTCCTTCGCGGGTCTCGGCCTCTACAGCACGACGAAAGCGGCGCTGGGGCGGATGGCGCTGGTGCAGGCCCGCGAATTCGACATCGCGGCACCGCACATCAAGGTGCTGCGCGTCCATCCCGGAATCGTTGACACCGATATCCAGCGCGAACTCCGCCGGGACCCGAGGCTGGACCCCGGGTTCGCCGTGAAGACGGACGGCCTTCCGCGGTACCAGGAAGGGGAATGGCGGGGCAAGGCGCCGAAGGACCACATGCGGACGGTGTCCGCCGAGTTCTCCGCGGAATTCATCCTCTGGGCGGTGCAGCGCCCAGAACTGAGCTCCGAGGAGTACGACTTCTACCATGCGCAGGAATTCCATGACGTACGGGGAAGCTGAACCATCAACGAGCCGCCGTGGTCGACAAGGACGGGAATGAGTCACCTAGTTTTCGTGGAGACATCGGGCTCCGGTGTCAATGCGCTCGAGTACGCCAAGCAGGCCGGGCACACCGTGACCTATCTGTACTCGACGCTGTACGACTTCACCGCGTCACCGGATCAGCGGCAACGCGCCAGGAAGCTGGCCGACCACGCCGTCGAGGTACCCGACATGAGCAGTACGGCCAATTTGCTCGAGGCGGTACGCGCAGCGGACATCCGGGAGTCCGAAATCGACGCCGTACTCTCGACACTGGCCTTCTGTGCGGCCCAGGCGGCGGAACTCGCCGACGCGATCGGGGCCCGCGGCACACCCATTGGAGCCGTCGCCGCCGCACGCGACAAGGGCCGGTGCCGCGAGGTGCTCCGAGATGCCGGAATTCCGAGCCTTGAGTTCTCCGTCGTACGCACGGAGGAGGAAGCGCTCGCCGCGGCCGCCGATATCGGCTATCCCGTCATCATCAAACCCGTACTGGGCGTCGCCAAGGCGGCCACGGCGATCGTCCGCACACCGGACGAGGTGCGCGAGCACTTCGCCGGCCTCGACGTCAACCTGCGGGGCATGGCCACCGGTATGGCTGCGCACTTCGACGAGCGCTTCATCGTCGAGCAGCTCGCGGTCGGTGACCTGTGCTCCGTCGAAGTCGCGGCGGGTAACGGGGTGTTCGTGGCTCTGGCCTCGACCCTGCAGAAGACCGGGGCGGACAATCCCGTACTGGAACTGGGCTGTACGACCCCCGCCGGCTTCGCCCCGGCACAGCAGGAGGAGCTGGGGGCGTACGCGGTGCGGGTGTGCCGTGCCCTCGGCCTCGACCTCGGAATCTTCCACACCGAGGTGATGTACACCGCGGACGGGTTCCGGCTCACCGAGGTCAACCCGCGCATGGCCGGCGGCGCGCTGCCGGAGACGGTGAACGCCGTCGCGGACCGGAACATGTTCGAGATCCTGGTCGACCTGTACGCCGGCAGTCCGGTGCCCCCGGCTCCGCTGCGGCTCGACGGTGCGGCGTCGCACTCGGTCCTGGGCGCCGCCGAACCGGGGGTTGTGCGCGAGGATCTGCCGGCCGACTGGTTCGGAGCGTTCGACGACCGGCTGCACTCCGGATGGGCGAGCGTCGAACCCGGTGGCCCGCTGGTCGCCATGCAGGGCAACTTCGACCGCTTCGGAATGATCCGGACCGTCGCCGGGAGCACCGAGGCCGCGCGGGCGGCGTGCGTGGAGGTGAAGAAGGACATCGAACGGGAGCTGAGGATTCCCCTCGTGCCGGAGAACACCAGCACGCTGATCCGCTCCTGACCGGGTCGAGGTGGACGCTCCGGTGAAGACTGGCGCCGTGGTCGGTTCCCTCGGCGGTAACCGCACTCTGAAGGTCCGGATCACGGTCAGCTTCGTCAACCGGCTGCTCGATTCGATGATCACGTCGTTCATGGCGGTCTACCTGGCCTTCACCTTCGGTGCGGCGCAGGCCGGCGCGCTGCTGTTCACCGTGGTCTGCCTCGGCGTGGTCGCCATGCTCATCGGCGGGCACGTCTCCGAGAAGTACGGCCGGCGGTGGACGCTGATGCTGGCCGAGATCGGGGTGTTCGCCACGTTCGCCCTGATGGCTGTGGCCCACTCCGGCCGGCTGTCGAGCCCGATGCTCGTCTATCTCGGCTATCTGCTCAACCGGTTCGCGGCCAGCATGGCGCTGCCCGCGAGCGAAGCGCTGATCGTGGACGTCACCACGCCGGAGAACCGCAAGGAGGTCTACACGGTCAACTACTGGGCGGTGAACCTGGGACTGGCGCTGGGTGCGCTGCTCGGAGCCTGGCTGTACGACGGACACTTCGGCCTGATGCTGGGCGGGGCGGCGGTCTGTACGTCCGGTGTCGTCCTCACCACGGTGTTCCTGATCCGGGAGACCCGTCCTCCGGACACGGACCGGGCGCAGCCGTCCCGGTCCGTGCTGCGCGAATTCGCCTCCGGGTACCGCCTCGTGCTGCGGGACGGACGGTTCATGCGGCTGATGACGGCGGCGGCGCTCACCCTCGCCATCGAGTTCCAGCTGATCAACTACGTCGGTGTACGGCTGGCCGCGGACCTGCCGGCACAGGATCTGGTCTCCCTCGACGCCCTGACGGTGCATGTGAACGGCGTACAGATGCTGGGCATCCTGAGGGCGGAGAACACCGCCCTCGTGGTCCTGCTCGCGCTGTTCTCCCGCCGCCTCTTCCGGCGGCTCTCCGACCGGGGAGGGCTGTACCTGGGCATCACACTGTTCACGGGCGGCTACATGGTGCTGGCGGTGAGCAACTCGGGCTGGGTGCTGATGGTGGCCGGACTGGTGTACACCACAGGCGAGTTGATGAACGTCCCCATCAAGCAGGCGCTGCTGGCGGACATGGTCCCGGACACGGCCCGCCCCCGCTACATGGCCGTGTACAACCTCAACATCAGGGTGGCCCAGATGATCGCCGCCCTGTTCGTCGCCCTGGGCACGCTGGTGCCGCCGTGGGGGATCGCGCTGCTGTACGGCTTGATCGGCGCGGTGATCATCAGCCAGTACAGGGTGGTTCTGCGCGACGGGGCGTCCTCGTCGTGACGGGGCCGAGAGGCAGGCACTGTTCAGCCGGATCCGAAAGGCTCTTCCATGTGGAACCCACCCCGCTCGGGACGGCCGGCATCGGTCGGCCAGGTCACAGCCGCCAGCGGGATCGGCGCCGTCATCGAGTGGTACGACTTCTTCCTCTACGCCACGATGGCGGCGCTGGTCTTCAACCAGGAGTTCTTTCCCAGCTTCGACGCGCTCACCGGCACCCTCGTCGCTTTCGGCACCTTCACCGCGGGCTTCGTCACCCGGCCCATCGGCGGGATCATATTCGGCCACTACGGCGACCGCCTGGGCCGCAAGAAGATGCTCGTCGTCACCATGATGGTCATGGGCGGGGCGACCTTCGCGATGGGGCTGCTGCCCACGTACGACTCGATCGGTGTCTGGGCGCCGGTCCTGCTGCTGATCCTGCGCATGCTCCAGGGCATCGGGCTCGGAGGTGAGTGGGGCGGGGCGGCGATCCTCACCTTCGAGCACGCCCCGAAGCGCCGGCGCGGCATGTTCACCAGTTGGCCGCAGACCGGGGTTCCGATCGGGCTGCTGCTGTCGACCCTCGCGGTCAACGGTGCCGGTGCGTTCGGCGACGAGGCGCTGAAGTCCTGGGCGTGGCGCCTTCCGTTCCTGTTCAGCATCGTGCTGGTCGCGGTGGGCTTCGTCGTACGGGTGCGAATCAGTGAACCGCCCGTCTTCGAGCAGCTGGTGGAGCGCGAGAACCGGTCCCGCGTGCCGTTCTTCGAGGTGTTCCGGAGCTACCCGAAGCTCACGATGCTGGCCATCGGCGTCCGGTTCTGCGAGAGCCTGGTCTTCATCCTCTACAACACCTTCATCCTCACCTACACCACCACCGTCCTGGATCTGCCGAAGAGCGTCGCGCTCAACGGCCTGCTCATAGCCGCAGTGGTCGGTTTCCCCGTCATACTCCTCACCGGCCGACTGTCGGACCGGGTCGGGCGGCGGCCCGTCCTCGCGCTGGGCGCGATGATCTCGGGGGTGGCGGCCTTCCCGGTGTTCGCCATGATCGACACCGGGAACACCCTGCTCGTGTGGGTCGGCATCCTCATCGGCTGGGGGATCGGGGCCTGCACCATGTTCGGCCCGGAAGCAGCATTCTTCGCCGAGCTGTACCCGGCCCGGGTGCGCTACACGGGGATGTCCGTCGTCTACCAGATCGGCGTACTGCCCGCCGGTGCCATCGCGCCCGCGGTCGCCACCGCGCTCGTCGCCCACTTCGACGGCAGCTCGTGGCCGGTGGCCCTCTACGTCGTCGTCTTCGCCGTCATCGCGCTCGTCGCCCTCGCGTTCACCCCGGAATCCTCGCGACTGCTCAGGGACGAGGAGCCGGACCGGCCTGACGCCGTCAGCCCCCCGCCCGTGTCCGCAGTCAAGCCCTGACCGCCGTCGGAGCGACTGGTGGCCGTGGTCGCCCGGCTTCGGAAGGGCGTGGTTCCCGCCCCCGCCACCTGCCCGTTCCCGCTCCCGACCCGTGGCGCGCGAGTGTGGTGGGGGAGGGTGCGCAAGGATTGGGGTATGGCCAACCGACTTGCGCAGACCACCTCCCCGTACCTCCTCCAGCACGCCGACAATCCCGTCGACTGGTGGCCGTGGTCGCCCGAGGCGTTCGAGGAGGCCCGTCGCCGCGGCGTCCCGGTGCTGCTCAGCGTCGGGTACGCCAGCTGCCACTGGTGCCATGTGATGGCTCACGAGTCGTTCGAGGACCCTGCCGTCGCCGGCTACCTCAACGCGCACTTCGTGCCCGTGAAGGTCGACCGCGAGGAGCGGCCCGACGTCGACGCCGTGTACATGGAGGCCGTCCAGGCCGCGACCGGCCAGGGCGGCTGGCCGATGACCGTCTTCTTGACCGACGAGGCCGAGCCCTTCTACTTCGGCACGTACTTCCCGCCCGAGCCCCGCCACGGCATGCCCTCCTTCCAGCAGGTCCTCGAAGGCGTCGTCGCCGCCTGGACCGACCGGCGCGAGGAGGTCGCCGAGGTGGCCGGGCGCATCGTCCGCGACCTCGCGGGCCGCTCCCTGGCCGCCGGTGAGGGCGCCCTGCCCGGCGAACCGGAGCTGGCGCAGGCCCTGCTGCGGCTGACCCGCGACTACGACGAGAGGCACGGCGGCTTCGGCGGCGCGCCCAAGTTCCCGCCGTCGATGGTCATCGAGTTCCTGCTGCGCCACCACGCCCGTACGGGATCCGAGGGCGCCCTGCAGATGGCCGCCGACAGCTGCGCGGCCATGGCGCGCGGCGGGATCTACGACCAGCTCGGCGGCGGCTTCGCCCGTTACGCGGTCGACGGGGAGTGGACCGTCCCGCACTTCGAGAAGATGCTCTACGACAACGCCCTGCTGTGCCGCGTGTACGCCCACCTGTGGCGGGCCACCGGCTCGGACCTGGCCCGCCGGGTCGCCCTGGAGACGGCGGACTTCATGGTCCGCGAGCTGCGGACCACCGAGGGAGGCTTCGCCTCCGCGCTGGACGCCGACAGCGAGGACGAGCGGGGACGCCACGTCGAGGGGGCCTTCTACGTGTGGACGCCCGCGCAGCTGCGCGAGGTCCTGGGCGAGGAGGACGCCGCCTTCGCCGCCGACTGCTTCGGGGTGACCGAGGAGGGCACCTTCGAGGAGGGGTCCTCCGTCCTGCGGCTCGTGCGGACCGGGGAGGAGGACACCGACGCCGGCCGGGTCGCCGACGTACGCGCCCGGCTGCTCGCCGCGCGCGAGCTGCGGGTGCGCCCCGAGCGCGACGACAAGATCGTCGCGGCCTGGAACGGCCTCGCGATCGCCGCGCTCGCGGAGACCGGTGCGTACTTCGACCGCCCCGACCTGGTCGAGCGGGCCACCGAGGCCGCCGACCTGCTCGTACGGGTGCACATGGGCGACGTCGCCCGGCTCTGCCGCACGTCGAAGGACGGCCGCGCGGGGGAGAACTCCGGGGTCCTGGAGGACTACGGCGATGTCGCCGAAGGCTTCCTCGCACTCGCCTCCGTCACCGGTGAGGGCGCCTGGCTCGACTTCGCGGGCTTCCTGCTGGACATCGTGCTGGAGCGCTTCACCGGCGAAGGCGGACAAATGTTCGATACCGCTGACGACGCGGAGCGGCTGATCCGCCGGCCCCAGGACCCCACCGACAGCGCGACCCCGGCCGGCTGGACCGCCGCCGCGGGCGCGCTGCTCTCCTACGCGGCCCACACCGGCTCCGAGGCGCACCGTACGGCGGCCGAGGGCGCCCTCGGGATCGTCGGGGCGCTCGGCCCGAAGGCCCCCCGCTTCATCGGCTGGGGACTCGCGGTCGCCGAGGCGCTGCTGGACGGCCCGCGCGAGGTCGCGGTGGCCGGGCCGGTCGGCGGGGAGCTGCACCGGACGGCGCTGCTGGGACGGGCGCCCGGCGCGGTCGTCGCGGCGGGCGAGGCGGCGGACGCGGGCACGGAGTTCCCGCTGCTGGTGGACCGGCCGATGGTGGGCGGCGAGCCGACCGCGTACGTCTGCCGGCACTTCGTGTGCGACGCGCCGACGACCGACACGGAGGAGCTGGCCGGGAAGCTGGGCGGCTGACGCCGGCGGGACAGGGCGAAGGGCCCGGCCGTGGTGGCCGGGCCCTTCGCCGTACGGGGAGCCGCCTACTGCTGGTAGGCGACCAGCGAGATGCCGACGTAGTGCACGATGAACGCCGCCAGTGTCAGCGAGTGGAACACCTCGTGGAAGCCGAACCAGCGCGGTGACGGGTTCGGGCGCTTCAGGCCGTAGATGACGCCCCCCGCGCTGTAGAGCAGCCCGCCGACGACGACGAGGACCAGCACCGTGATGCCGCCGGTGCGCATGAAGTCCGGCAGGAAGAACACCGCGGCCCAGCCCATGGCGATGTAACACGGCGTGTAGAGCCAGCGCGGGGCGCCGACCCAGAAGACGCGGAAGGCGATGCCGGCGGCCGCGGCGCCCCAGATCGCCCACATGAGCGGCCGGCTGGTGGACTCGGGCAGCAGGAGCAGCGTCAGCGGCGTATAGGTGCCCGCGATGATCAGGAAGATGTTGGCGTGGTCGAGCCTGCGCAGCACGGCCTCCCCGCGCGGGCCCCAGGTGCCGCGGTGATAGACCCCGCTCACACCGAACAGCAGGCAGGCGCTGAGCACGTAGACGGCGCAGGCGATCCGTGCGCGCGTGCTGTCGGCCAGGGCGATCAGCGTGATGCCGGCGATGACCACCGCGGGGAACATTCCGGCGTGCAGCCAGCCGCGCATCCGTGGCTTGACCGGGACGGGGTCGGTGAGCTCGACGGGTCCTGACCCGGAGGCGGCAGAAGTCATATCGGCATGCTACCTACGCTCCCGTAGGTAACTCATATCAGTGGCGATGCTCACGTGGGCGGTCCTCTGGACATATGGGCGCGATGGTCGGATGATCAAATGAGTGCGGTCGGCACCGGATGAGCGCCAGGGGAATTCGAAGGGGTCAGCATCCGGGTCGCAGCCCCCACGGGGCCTGACAACACACCCTCTCTACAAGGAGCGATCGTGGCGCGAGACATCGCGGCTCCCCTCACAGTTCCCACTCGTCACCAGGAGCTCGTCTCCTGGGTGGACGAGATCGCGGCCCTCACCCAGCCGGACCGCGTGGTCTGGTGCGACGGCTCCGAGGCCGAGTACGAGCGCCTGTGCGAGGAGCTCGTCGCCAAGGGCACCTTCACGAAACTCGACCCGGTCAAACGACCCAACTCGTACTACGCCGCCTCCGACCCGAGCGATGTCGCCCGCGTCGAGGACCGCACCTTCATCTGCTCCGAGAAGGAGGAGGACGCGGGCCCGACCAACCACTGGAAGGCTCCCGCCGAGATGCGGGAGATCTTCACCGGGGAGAACGGGGTCTTCCGCGGCTCCATGCGCGGACGCACGATGTACGTGGTCCCGTTCTGCATGGGACCCGTCGGCTCGCCGCTCTCCGCGATCGGTGTCGAGATCACCGACTCCGCGTACGTCGCCGTCTCGATGCGCACCATGACGCGCATGGGCCAGGAGGTCCTGGACGAGCTCGGCACCGACGGCTTCTTCGTCAAGGCCGTCCACACCCTCGGCGCCCCGCTGGCCGCCGGCGAGCAGGACGTCCCGTGGCCGTGCAACTCCACCAAGTACATCTCGCACTTCCCCGAGGACCGCGAGATCTGGTCGTACGGATCCGGCTACGGCGGCAACGCCCTGCTCGGCAAGAAGTGCTACGCCCTGCGCATCGCCTCCGTGATGGCGCGGGACGAGGGCTGGCTCGCCGAGCACATGCTGATCCTCAAGCTCACGCCGCCGCGCGGGGGAGTCGAGGCCGTCAAGTACATCGCGGCGGCCTTCCCGAGCGCCTGCGGCAAGACCAACCTCGCCATGCTGGAGCCCACGATCTCCGGCTGGACCGTCGAGACCATCGGCGACGACATCGCCTGGATGAGGTTCGGCGAGGACGGCCAGCTGTACGCGATCAACCCCGAGGCCGGATTCTTCGGTGTCGCGCCCGGCACCGGCGAGCACACCAACGCCAACGCCATGAAGACCATGTGGGGCAACTCCGTCTTCACCAACGTGGCGCTCACCGACGACGGCGACGTCTGGTGGGAGGGCATGACCGAGGAGCTCCCCGCGCACCTCACGGACTGGAAGGGCAACGACTGGACCCCGGAGTCCGGCACGCCCGCCGCCCACCCCAACGCCCGCTTCACCGTCCCGGCCGGCCAGTGCCCGATCATCGCCCCGGAGTGGGAGGACCCGAAGGGTGTGCCGATCTCGGCCATCCTCTTCGGCGGCCGCCGCGCCTCCGCGGTCCCGCTGGTCACGGAGTCCTTCACCTGGCAGCACGGCGTCTTCCTCGGCGCGAACGTCGCCTCCGAGAAGACCGCCGCCGCCGAGGGCAAGGTCGGCGAGCTGCGCCGCGACCCGTTCGCCATGCTGCCGTTCTGCGGCTACAACATGGGCGACTACATGAAGCACTGGGTCGAGGTCGGCGCCGACAAGGCGGACCAGTCGAAGCTCCCGAAGATCTACTACGTGAACTGGTTCCGCAAGAACGAGGCCGGCACGTTCGTGTGGCCCGGCTTCGGCGAGAACAGCCGTGTCCTGAAGTGGATCGTCGAGCGGCTGGAGGGCAAGGCCGAGGGCGTCGAGACCCCGATCGGCATCCTGCCGGCCAAGGGCTCCCTGGACACCGAGGGCCTGGAGCTCTCCGAGTCCGAGCTCGACTTCCTGCTCACGGTCGACAAGGAGGTCTGGCGCGAGGAGGCCGCGCTGATCCCCGAGCACCTCAACACCTTCGGCGATCACACCCCGAAGGAGCTGTGGGACGAGTACCGCGCGCTGGTCCGGCGCCTGGGCTGACCACCTCGTGAACCCCGCGGCCGGGCCCTTCCGGCATCCGCCCTGACCTGTGGGGTCCACGGGCCGGCCGCGGCACGGCACCCGGAGCCGCCCTCAGGCTCCGGGTGCCGCTCTGCGTCCGGCGGCACCCGGAAGGTGTGTGGCACCCGGTCCACGCGTCTTCGCGACCCGTGGACCGGGGCCGTCAGGGGGCGCCGACCAGAGCGGTCGGCGCGGCGGCGGCGGACAGGGCCTCGGCGTGCGCGTCCATCGCCTGGGCCGCGAGGATCGCCACGGCGGTGTCCGCGCGGGACGCGGCCACCAGCAGGGCGCGCCCGGCCAGGGCGTGGGCGCGGCGGTGCAGGGCGGCCGGGGAGGCGTCGCTCCGGCCGGCGTGCCGGGCGGGCGGCGCGGAGCGCAGCCGGGCGATCTGCCCGGCGATGCGGTCACCCATGGCGTCGAGGCCCAGCTCGTCGGTGACGGCGAGCAGGGACGCGAGGTGTCCGGCGAGCTGGATGTCCAGCTCGTCCTCGCGGCTGCGGTGCGGGAAATCGGCGTTGTCGGCCGATGTGTGGACCGACTTGGTGCGGATCGGCTCGTACATGGGTGGCCTCCTGGAGCGTGCGGTAAGGCCATCCTATCTTGGATTCAGTCTAAAGTTGTGCAGGATCTGAGAGATGTTGGTCGCTCAGGGCTGGCTGTAGCCGTCCAGGAAGTTCCCGATACGCGTCACCGCGTCGGTCAGGTCCTTGGCCGGCGGCAGCGTCACCACCCGGAAGTGATCGGGCTCCGGCCAGTTGAAGCCGGTGCCCTGGACCACCATGATCTTCTCGGCCCGCAGCAGATCGAGGACCATCTGACGGTCGTCCTTGATCTTGAAGACCTTGGGGTCGAGCCTCGGGAAGAGATACAGCGCCCCCTTCGGCTTCACGCAGGTCACCCCGGGGATCTGCGTCAGCAGGTCGTACGCCACGTCCCGCTGCTCCAGGATCCGCCCGCCCGGCAGCACCAGCTCGTTGATCGACTGCCGCCCGCCGAGCGCGGTCGCCACCGCGTGCTGCGCGGGCATGTTCGCGCAGAGGCGCATGTTGGCCAGGATCGTCAGCCCCTCGATGTACGAGGAGGCGTGGGCCTTCGGGCCGCAGACGGCCATCCAGCCGGAGCGGTACCCCGCGATCCGGTAGTTCTTGGAGAGCCCGTTGAAGGTGAGCACCATCAGGTCGGGGGCGATGGCGGCGGTCGGGGTGTGCGTCGCGCCGTCGTAGAGGATCCGGTCGTAGATCTCGTCCGAGCAGACGACCAGGTTGTGGCGGCGGGCGATCTCCGTCAGCCCGCGCAGCATCTCGTCGTCGTAGACCGCGCCGGTCGGGTTGTTCGGGTTGATGATCACGAGCGCCTTGGTGCGGTCGGTGATCTTCCGCTCGATGTCCGCGAGGTCGGGCATCCAGTCGGCCTGCTCGTCGCACCGGTAGTGCACGGCCGTGCCGCCGGCCAGGGAGACCGAGGCCGTCCACAGCGGGTAGTCCGGGGCGGGGACGAGCACCTCGTCGCCGTCGTCGAGCAGGGCCTGCATCGACATCTGGATCAGCTCGGAGACACCGTTGCCCAGGTAGACGTCCTCGACGTCGAGGTCGATCCCCTTGGTCTGGTAGTGCTGCATCACCGCGCGGCGCGCGGACAGCAGGCCCTTCGCGTCGCCGTAGCCGTGCGCGCCCGAGAGGTTGCGCAGGATGTCCTCGAGGATCTCCGGCGGGCACTCGAAGCCGAACGCCGCGGGATTGCCCGTGTTGAGCTTGAGGATGCGATGACCTGCGGCTTCGAGCCGCATCGCTTCCTCGAGCACGGGGCCGCGGATTTCGTAACAGACGCCGGCGAGCTTCGTGGACTGGATGACCTGCATGTCAGCGAGCTTACGACCGTGTTTCGAGCGCTGCGCCCGGTTCGCGCGGTGGTTGCTCCCTCCGGGGGGTGCGCCACGGCCCGCCGGACTTCCATCGCCATGCCGCCCCCGCCGCGGACCGTGGGAACGCCCGGTCCGGGCGGGGCCTCGGCTTGGAAAGCGGGCGTGGGCCGCCCCACCGGGTGAGATGCGCCACCCCGGTCAGCCGGGCAGGACGGTCCCCTCCGGGAGGCGTACGCCGAAGTCCTCGGCCAGCACCCGCAGCACCTCGGCGGAGTCGCTCAGCTCCCGCTCCGCGACCGTGCCGTCGTCGGCGGTCTCCACCAGCGTCCGCCCGGACAGGGCGCGGTGCAGGCCCGGCAGGGTGCGCTGGGCGTACACCGCCTGCCGGAACGGCGAGCGCGGGTTCGTCGCCATGTGCCAGTTGATGACCTCGTAGTCCGGGGCCTCGAACGGCTCCAGGGTGAATTCGTACTGCGGCTCCCAGTAGCCGCCCTTGTCCGTCTGCAGCTCCCACATCTCCAGCGGGCCGTCGTGGGGGGCGTGCACGAGCCGGTGGCGGCGCGGGGTGTCGAGCAGCTCGGTGTCCACCACCAGCGGGATCGGCTCCATCAGCGCGCCGTGCGAGCCGAAGCCGACGTCGGCCAGCCAGGGGACGGGCTCACCCTCCACGTCCACCCGCATCAGCATGTGCGTACGGGGCCGGACGTCACCGGGCGCGGCGCCCAGCACCACCCGTGCGGTCAGCAGCGTCACCTGGAACCCGAGCTGGGTCAGGGCGGCGGTGAGGAGGGTGTTGTGCTCGTAGCAGTACCCGCCGCGCTCGCTGTGGACGAGCTTCCTCTCCAGGTCCGGGAGCGCGAGGGAGGGGGCGCTGCCGAGGAGGGGCTCCAGATTCTCGAGCGGGATGCCCAGCAGGTGGGCGCGGTGCACGGACCGCAGCACCTCCACGGTGGGGCGGCGCTCCCCGGACCAGCCGATGCGGGCGAAGTAGGCGTCGAGGTCGAGTGTCATACCCCGACACTACGCAGAGACCTCAGAGGTTTCCCAAGTGCGATGACGGCACAGGAGATACGGGGAACACGGCCTCCGTGTGTCCTGCGACCGGTGCGGTCCGTCCGTCCGGCCGGCGGCGGGACGCGCCCCGGCCCGCCGGGAAGAGGCGGGCGGGCCGGGGTGGTCAGATGCGCGGGAGGCGTGGTGTGCCCACGCGCGCGGAGGGGCCGGGAGGGATCAGACCGCCCACCTGCTGCAGTTGGAGGCGGAGGACCAGGCGTGGCCGCTGATGCTGTTGTTCGCCGCGGCGCCGGTGGTGAAGGAGTCGCCCAGGAGGCTGGAAGCCCAGCCCTCGGACCGGCTGAGGCAGATGTGCCCGCCGCTGCCGCCGGTGCCGTTGTAGAACTTGACCTCGTAGCTGTTGCCGTTGTTCAGGACCGATGAGGCCTTGTTGGTGTCGCCGCCCTGGAAGCTCAGCGCGGAGTCACCCCAGTTGGAGTCGTCGCCGGACGCGTGGCCGAGGTGGCCGTTGCAGTTGGTGCTGTCGTACGCGTACATGTAGCCGGAGAGCGCGCCGGCCATGGCGTCGGAGCAGTCCGCCGCCTGCGCGGAGGTGGCGGGGACAAGGGCGCCGAGGGATGCCACGGCGACGGTCGTGAGGGCAGCGAAGGCCTTACGCATGAGGTGGTGCTCCTTCATGTGTCGGTGTGAATTCATCCGCGACCAACTGGGACGCGGAAACCTGTGAGTCACTTTTCGGTGAGATCCCGGGCGCGGGAGAGCGCGGCCAGTCCCATGCGCTGGTAGGCGGCATTCTCCTTGCCGTACTTCTTCAGCAGGGTGGACCGGTATTCCCGCTCGAGTCGGCGCGCGGTCTTTCCGAGATCGGTCTTCGCGGCGCACGTGGCCTCGGCCACCGCCAACTCGACCTCGTAGGCCTGTGCCTCTCGCGAGCTCATTCCCGCAGTGTTCGCGATTCGCTTCTCGCGGATCTCGTCCGGCGAGGAGAAAGGGCGGCCGGCTTGCTTCATGCAGTGCGACCAGGCACTGATCGCCTTCTTCATGCGCTCGTCCGCCAGGATGCGCGGAACGTAGAGCGGGGTCAGGCTCGTGACGGTCTTCTTTGCCTTGAACCAGTCCGCGAGGTCTCCGTAAAGATGGGCCCGGGCCCCGGCCCAGCAGCCTTTCCGGGGGGTCTCGACGGTGCCGCCCGCGGGCAGGTCCACGCGCAGGACGTCGTCGTAATCGCCGTTGAGAGCCGTGTTGTAGCGGATGCGGTCCTTCTTCGGGAGCGCGTTGGGGAACCGGACGTTGGGGTGCTCGCCGCGCTCCTTCTCGGCCGCCTCGTCGAAGGGCCGGCCGTAGCCGTACTTCTTCGCCCATGAGATGTCGTCGAGCACATAGCGCCCCGCCTTACGGGCGTCGACACCCGCCACCGGTCCCACCCAGTACGAGAACCCCTTGTTCTCCATGCACTTCTTGACGAGTGCGTACTCGGCGTACTCGATTTCCATCTCCTCGGGGGCGGTCAGATCCCGGAGTTCGCGGTCCGAAATCGTGACGGTGTCCCTCTTCGGCGGCTTTGCCGAGTCCGTCGTGACATCTGTCCCCGCACCACAGCCCGCCGTGATGCAGGCAACCGCCAAGGCGGCAGCGGATATGGAGAATGTCCGCCTCATGTGATGCACGCTCCCTGGGGGACGAGCCATTTTCGGCCTCGGGTATCTGCGGTTGTGTGACGCCCTGTCATCCGGACTCACTCAAGGACCATAAGGTCGTCGCGGGATCCGAGATGTGTCGTCCGCGCAGGGGACTTTGTCAGTTGTGCAAGGGCGTCGCGGCAGCGAGGAACGGCCCGGCGTGTCGCCGGCGAACCCGTTGCACGGCGCAAGGGACCCCCGACACACTGACGTCAGGAACGACGCGCCGAGGGGGAGACATGGGGCAACGGACCGAAGCGTCACCGGGGCGGCTCTTTGATCGGGGCGGACGCAGGTCTGCCGCATGAGCCCGGTCCTGGACACGGCGTACGTCCCGTCGCGGGACCGGGAGGAAGTGGTCCGGAACGCGGTGTGGGAATCCGTGGTGGCGGTCGACATCGACCACGGTCCTGCGGCTGAGGACATCTCCGTCCGCATAGGACTCGGTACCGTCGGGCCCCTCCGGATCTGCTCGGCGCGGGCGACCGCGGTCACGATCCGTCGGACGGAGCAACTGGCCCGGGAGGACGAGGAGCCGGCCGTCTTCCTCGGCCTTCAGGTGTCGGGCACCAGCCTGGTGGCGCAGAACGGCCGCGAGTGCGTACTGCGGCCGGGCGAACTCGCCGTCTACGAATCGATCGCCCCCTACACACTCCTCTTCGACGAGGGGGTCGACCACCACTTCCTGCGTTTCCCCCGCGCCGCACTCGCGCTCCCCGACCGGCTGTTACGGGACGGGAGCACGGTCGCCATGGGAGCCGACAACCCCGTCGCGCGCCTCGCCTTCACCTACTTCTCGCAACTGGCCCTCAGCGACGATCTGCACCTGGGTGCGCGGGCCGACGCCGTGGTGACACCCAGCGTCGAACTGCTCCGCGCCGTCCTGATCACGCAGCAGGGCGACACCGCTCTGGCCAGAGGGCCGATGGAGGCGAGCCTCAGCCTGCGGATCACGCACTTCATCCAGGAGCATCTGGCTGAGCCCGATCTGTCGGCGGCATGGATCGCCGCCGCACACGGCATCTCCGTACGTCATCTCTACGCCGTGCTGTCCCGGTCGGGGATCAGCCTCGGAGACTGGATCCGTACACGCCGTCTGGCCGAGTGCAGGCGGGAGTTGGCAGGCCCGAACGGGCGGCTGCGGACCATCGCGGCGATAGGCCGGAGTTGGGGCTTCGTGGACGCGACCCACTTCAGCAAGGTGTTCAAACGGGCATTCGAGGTCTCACCCCGTGCCTGGCGCGACCAGCACCACCCCCGCCCCCGCGCGTGAGGGCCTCCGCGCGTCGGCACACGCCCTCAGCCGGCGCGCACCTCGCGCCGGCTGAGGGGCGTCGTCCCGCACCAGGCCGTCAGCCCGTCCGGGCGCGGCCCGTGCCCCGTACCGACCGGCCGGCCAGGACGGACGTCCGCTTGCCGTCCTCGATGACGAAGCGTCCGTCGATCAGGACGTGCGGGAGGCCCACCGGGAGGGTGCGCGGCTCGTCGAAGGTCGAGCCTGCCGCCACCGTGGCCGGGTCGAAGAGGGCCAGGTCCGCGCGGTAGCCCTCGCGGACGTACCCGCGGTCCGGCAGGCGCAGGCGGGCGGCCGGCCGGGACGTGAGGTGGGCGACGCACTCCTCCAGCGTGAGGATGCCGAGTTCCCGTACGTACCGGCCGAGGTACTGGGGGAACGTGCCGTACGCGCGGGGGTGCGGCTTGTCGCCCTGGAGGATGCCGTCGCTGCCCCCGGTGTGCACCCGGTGGCGCATGATCTGCCGGACGTTCTCCTCGTGGCCGACGTGCTGGAGGATCGTCGTGCCCAGCCGGTCCCCGACGAGCAGCCGGCGGGCCGTCACCCAGGGCTCCTCGCCGTGCAGCCGGGCGGACTCGGCCACCGTGCGGCCGACGTACCCGGACAGCTCCGGTGTGCCGACGCCGGAGATCTCGATCCTGTCCCACTCGATCGGGACGCCGTGGCACCCGTCGGACCCCACGACCTCGACGTCATGACGGATCCGCTCGGCCGTCGCCCCGTCGGCGAGCCGGGTCAGGACCGACTCGGGCCCGCCCTCGTTCGCCCAGCTCGGCAGCATCGCCACGAGCGTCGTGCAGCCGGGTGTGTAGGGATAGGTGTCGAGCGAGATGTCCGCGCCCGCCGCGAGCGCCTCGTCCAGGAGGGAGAGGAGCTCGGGGGCCTTGCCCTTGTTCACGCCGAAGTTCATGGTGGCGTGGGCGAGATGCAGGGCGCAGCCCGCGTCACGGGTGAGCTGCACCATCTCCTTGTACGCCTGGAGCGCCCCGGCCCCGTACGAGCGGTGGTGCGGGCAGTAGTAGCCGTCGTGCGCGGCCACCACCCGGCACAGTTCGGTGAGTTCGGCGTCCTTCGCGTACATCCCGGGGGTGTACGTCAGGCCCGAGGACATGCCGACCGCGCCCTCGGCCATGCCCTGGGCGACGAGCTCCTTCATGCGGACCAGCTCGGCGTCGGTGGCGGGGCGGTCGTCCCAGCCGACGGCGAGCATCCGGACGGTGCCCTGCGGGATGAGATAGGCGGCGTTGACGGCGATGCCCTCGCCGCCGAAGTTGCGGTCGAGGCGGTCCAGATAGCCGCCGACGGTGCGCCAGTCGAAGTCGATGTCGCTGCCGTCGCCGTTCCAGCCGGCGATGGAGCGGCGGACCTCGGTGAGGGTGCGGTCGTCGGCGGGGGCGTACGACAGACCGTCCTGGCCGAGCACCTCCAGGGTGACGCCCTGGGCGGCCTTCGCGCTGTGGTCGGGGTCGCGCAGCAGCGCGAGGTCGCTGTGCGCGTGCATGTCGATGAAGCCCGGCGAGAGCGCGAGGCCGTCGGCGTCCAGGGTGCGGGCGGCGGAGAGGCGGGGGCCGTCGCCCTCTCTGCGGATCTCGGCGATCCGGCCGTCCGTGATGCCGATGTCGGCGCGGTAGGAGGGTGCACCGGTGCCGTCGACGACGGCCGCGCTGCGAATGACCAGGTCCATGGTGTAGCTCGCCTTTCAGGAGCGAATCCGGCCTCGCAGGCGTTTGAGGCGCGGGGCCCGGGGGCGGATCCCCCGGCTACGGGAGGAGGCGGGGCGGGGGAAACCCCCGGAGGATCAGAAGAACGTGCGGATGTACTCCGTGACCGTGCCGTCCGCCTCCACCAGCGGGATCAGCTGCCACTTGTCGAACGACGTGCAGGGATGCGACAGGCCCATCCCGATCCAGTCGCCGACCTCCAGCTCGGCGCCCTCCTCGGTACGCACCCAGCCGTGCTGGTCCGACAGCCCGCTGACGGTGATTCCGGTGGCCGGCCGCACCGAGCCGTCGCGCGCGGAGCGGACGACCTGCGCCTCGGGCAGGTCCAGGTCGTAGGCCGCGTCGCGCTTGCCGGCGTTGACGAACGCCTGTCCGGGCGCGGGGCGGGAGACGACCTGGGCCCACAGGCGGAAGGCGGGCTGCAGCGCGCCCTCCCCGGGGATCCGGTTGAAGGGGGTGAGGTGGCGGTAGTGGCCGTCGTCGTGGCTGACGTACGCCCCGGAGCGCAGCAGCTTGAGGACGGGCCGGCTCAGCGCGGGGATCTCGGTGAAGACATCGGCGACCGCGTCGAACCACGCGCTGCCGCCCGCGCTGACGAGGATCTCCTCACCGTCGGCGAGCGCGGCGAAGCGGCCGGCCGCGTCGAAGTCCGCGGCCAGCGCGACGAGTCGGCGCAGCCACTCCCGTACGCGCTCGGGGGAGGCGTCCGGCACCTCGCCCTCGTAGCCCGCGACGCCCACCAGCCGCAGGGTGGACGTGGCCGCCACCGCGTCGGCGACCGCCGCGCAGTCGGCCTCCGTGCGGGCGCCGGTGCGGGCGCCCTCGCCCGCGCCCAGCTCCACCACGACGTCCACCGGGCGCACGGCACCGGCCGCGCGCAGGGCCTCGTCCATCAGCTCGACGCCGCGCACGGAGTCCACGTAACAGGCGAACGTGAAGTCCGGGTCGGCGTCCAGCTCACCGGCCAGCCAGCGCAGCGCCACCGCGTCGACGAGCTCGTTGGCCAGAAAGATCCGGGTGATGCCGTAGGCCCGGTACACCCGCGCCTGGTGGGGCACGGCGGCGGTGATGCCCCACGCGCCGTGCTCCAGCTGACGGGCGAAGAGCTGCGGGGACATCGACGTCTTGCCGTGCGGCGCGAAGGCCAGGCCGTGCCGCTCCGCGTACGTCTCCAGCAGGGCGAGGTTGGCCTCCGTCGACTCGGCCGACAGGGCCAGCACCGGGGTGGTGAAGCCACCGGTGAACAGATTGCGGCGCTCGGCCGCCAGCTCGCCCACCGTGAGGCCCTCCGCGTCCGGCGGCAGCGCCTTGAAGCGGTGGTCGACCCGTTCGCCGGCGAGTGCCGTCACGGACTGTTCGGGGGACTGCTCGGCGGCCAAGGGGATCTCCTCGGGGATTAGTCGTTGCATCATGTGCAACAGGCGTTGCGTATATCGCTCAAGGCTGTCTAACATCCGAGCCGATGCCGGGTCAATGGTGACCAGCGGCGCCCGACGACCGACCACGAGGAGCCCAGAGTGCCCGGATCCGCAGCCAGGACAGCCACCGCGGACGTCGTCTGCCTCGGCGAGTCCATGGTGACGTTCCTGCCCTCGCAGCCGGGCCGCCTCGCCGACGTCCCCTCCTTCGGCCGGGGCATCGGCGGTGCCGAGTCCAACGTCGCCTGCGCGCTCGCCGCGGCCGGCCACCGGGCGAAATGGGTCGGCCGGGTCGGCGCCGACGGCTTCGGCGACCACCTCGTCGACACGATCACCGGCTACGGCGTCGACACCTCCGCCGTCCGCCGGGACCCGTCCCGCCCCACCGGCGTCTACTTCCGCACGGCGACGGACCGGGCCACCGACACCCACGAGGTCGCCTACTACCGGGCCGGCTCCGCCGCCTCCGCGATGTCCCCGCACAACGTGCCGTACGAGGACCTCCTCGACACCCGCGTCCTGCACCTGTCCGGGATCACCGCCGCGCTCTCCGCCGACTGCCTGGCCCTCCTCCACGACCTCACCGCCCCCCGCGACGGCCGCCCCCTGATCTCCTTCGACGTCAACCACCGCCCCGGCCTGTGGCGTGACGGCGAGGCCGGCCCGGAGATCCTGCTCGACCTCGCCCGCCGCTGCGACCTCGTCTTCGTCGGCGAGGACGAGGCGGAGGAGGCCTGGGGTGTCCACGGCACCGAAGCCGTCCGCGCCGCCCTCCCCGAGCCGGACGTCCTCGTCGTCAAGCGGGGCCCGGACGGCGCCACGGTCTTCTCCAGGACCGGGAGCGGCACGGACACCGTCACCACCGTCCCCTCGCTGCGCGTCGACGTCGTCGCCGCCGTCGGCGCGGGCGACGCCTTCGCCGCGGGCTTCCTCTCCGCCACCCTGCGCGACCTGCCCGTACGCGACCGCGCCCGGCACGGCCACCTCATGGCCGCCGCCGTCCTCACCGTCCCCGGCGACCTCACCGGCCCCCCGCCCAGGGCGTACGCCGACCGGCTCGCCGCCCTGGACGACGAGGCCTGGGGCACACTTCGTCTCGGCCCCGGCTGGACAGCCGCCGGCGGGGCGAACGAGGAGGTACGAGTCACATGAGCCAGACCGTCGACCGCGCGCTGAGCATCCTGCCGCTGCTCGCCCAGGGCCCCGCCGACCTCGGCCAGGTCGCGGTACGCCTGGGCGTCCACAAGTCCACGGCGCTGCGCCTGCTCCGTACGCTCCACGAGCACGGACTCGTCTACCGCCAGGAGGACCAGCGCTACCGCCTCGGCGCCCGGCTCTTCGCGCTCGCCCAGGAAGCCGTCGAGAACCTCGACGTCCGCGAGATCGCCCACGGCCACCTCGTCGCACTCAACGAGCAGTGCGGGCACACCGTCCACCTCGCGGTGTACGAGGAGAACGAGGTCCTCTACATCGACAAGGTCGAGAGCCGCTACCCCGTGCGGATGTACTCACGGATCGGCAAACCCGTCGCGATCACCGTCGCCGCGGTCGCCAAGCTGCTCCTCGCCGACCTCACCGAGCCCGAACGGCGCGCCATCGCCGAACGGCTCGACTACCCCATGTACACGTCCCGTTCGCTCCCGAACGCCGGCGCCTTCCTCAAGGAACTCGCCGTCGTACGCGAACAGGGCTGGGCCACCGACCTCGGCGGCCACGAGGAGTCCATCAACTGCGTCGGCGCCCCCATCCGGGGCGCGGACGGGCGCGTCGTCGCGGCCATGTCGGTGTCCGCGCCGAACGTGGTCGTCACGGCCGAGGAACTCCTCACCCTGCTCCCCCTGGTACGCCGCACCGCGGAGACCATCAGCCGGGAGTACTCCGGCACCGCCCCCACCAAGAAAGCCTGAACCACCATGACCGAGAAGACCGCCCTCACCCCCAGCACCCACACCGCCCCGCCCGCCAAGTTCTCGCACGGCGTGAAGAAGGGGAACATCCTCCAGGTCGCCGGTCAGGTCGGCTTCCTCCCCGCCGTGGAGGGCCAGGCCCCCACCCCGGCCGGCCCGACGCTGCGCGAGCAGACCCTCCAGACCTTCGCCAACGTCAAGGCGATCCTGGAGGAGGGCGGCGCGAGCTGGGACGACGTGATGATGATGCGCGTCTACCTCACGGACGTCGACCACTTCGCGGAGATGAACGCCATCTACAACGAGTACTTCGAGGAGCAGGGCCTCAAGGCCCCCGCCGCCGCGCGTACGACGGTGTACGTCGGCCTGCCCAAGGGCCTGCTCATCGAGATCGACGCGCTCGCGGTCCTCGGCTGATCACCGGCCCCCCGGCCCCGCCGGCCGGCTGAACCGCTCGCCCCACGGCACGGCGCCCCACCCCTCCTCCGAGGGGCGCCGTGCCGCGCTCCCCCCTGCCTTGAAGGACCCTGTCACCAACGGAGTTGACCGCTCATGCTGCTCGCCGCCGCCCCCGCCCCCGAGGCGCCACCCCACACGGGTGGGCTGCTCCTCCTGATCGGCGGTACGCCCGGTCTGCTGACCGTCGCCGCCCTCGGGATCGCACTCCTGCTCGTCCTGATCATCAAGGTCAGGCTGCAGCCGTTCGTCGCGCTGCTCGCCGTCTCCATAGCCGTCGGCCTGGGTGCCGGACTCTCCGTCACCGAACTCTTCGGCACGGTCCAGAAGTCGGCCGCCGTCTCGGTCATCGAATCCGGCATGGGCGGCATCCTCGGACACGTCGCGATCATCATCGGCCTCGGCACGATGCTCGGCGCCATCCTGGAGGTGTCCGGCGGCGCGGAGGTCCTCAGCGCCCGCCTGCTGAACCTCTTCGGCGAGAAGCGCGCCCCGCTCGCCATGGGCCTCACCGGCCTCATCTTCGGCATCCCGGTCTTCTTCGACGTCGGCATCTTCGTCCTCGCGCCGATCGTCTACGCCGCCGCCAAGCGCTCCGGCAAGTCGGTCGTCCTGTACGCGATGCCTCTGCTGGCCGGCCTCTCGATGACCCACGCGTTCCTGCCCCCGCACCCCGGGCCGGTCGCCGCGGCGGGCCTCTTCAACGTCTCCCTCGGCTGGGTCATCCTGATGGGCGCCGTCGTCGGCATCCCGTCCGTCCTCGCCGCCTGGGGCTACGCCGCCTGGATCGGCAAGCGCATCTTCGTCGAGGTACCGCAGGACATGGTCGAGGCGGCCGCCGAGGCCAAGGCCGCGGTCGTCGCCGAACAGCGCGCCGCCGGTGTCACCCCCCACGAGAAGCCCGTCCCGCTCTCCACCGTGCTCGCGATCATCGGTACGCCGCTGATCCTCATCCTGGCCGCGACGTTCTCCTCCATCGCGCTCGACCCGTCCACCCTGCGCTCCGTCGTCGAGTTCTTCGGCAACCCCTTCGTCGCGCTGACGATCGCCCTGCTGCTCGCCTACTACCTGCTGGGTATCCGCCGGGGCTGGTCCCGCAAGTCCCTCGAATCGGTCTCCACCTCCTCGCTGAAGCCCGTCGGCAACATCCTGCTGGTCGTCGGCGCGGGCGGCATCTTCGGAGCCGTGCTGAAGGGCAGCGGCATCGCCGACGCGCTCGCTGACACCTTCAACGACGTGGGTCTGCCGGTCATCCTGCTCGCCTGGCTCATCTCCGTCGTGCTGCGGGTCGCGCAGGGCTCGGCGACGGTCGCGATCGTCACCACCGCCGGCATCGTCGTCCCGCTCGTCGAGGGCCAGGACATGTCGCAGGCCCACCTCGCGCTGATCATCATGGCGATCTCGGCGGGCTCCATCTTCGCCTCGCACGTCAACGACGGCGGGTTCTGGATGGTCTCGAAGTACTTCGGCATCTCCGAGCGCGACACCCTGAAGACCTGGACGGTCCTGGAGACGGTCCTCTCGGTCGCCGGGTTCGTGGTCGCCGCGGCGCTCAGTCTGGTGATCTGAGGCCGTCGTCCTCGTCCCCGCACCCGGGGGCTCGGCCGACAGCGCCGAGCCCCCGGTGCCCTTCCGATCACCGCCCCGTGGGAAGAGCCGGGGCTACGGGACGGCACCGGGCTGTGACGCGCGCACACCGCGGCGGTGCCCGACCCGAAAGGCGCCCGACCCGAAAGGCGCGACGCGCCCCCTTGTGCGATCGGGCATGATGCGCTTCGTTGATCGACATGGCGGAGACAAGCGAGACCACAGGGGCGGGGGAGCTCGGCTCCCGGCCGCGTAAATCCAGCTGGCGCTACATCGGGCCCGGCATCGTCGTCGCGGCCACCGGTGTGGGAGCGGGGGACCTGGTCGCGACGCTCATCGCGGGCAGCAAGTTCGGCTACACCCTCATGTGGGCGGCCGTGATCGGCTGCCTCGTCAAGATCTCCCTCGCGGAGGCCGTGGGCCGCTGGCACCTCGCGACGGGCCGCACCCTCTTCGACGGGTGGCGCACCCTCGGCGGGTGGACCACGGGCTACTTCGCCGTCTATGTCGTCATCTGGGGCTTCGTGTACGGCGCGACGGCCATGTCCTCCAGCGCCCTGCCCATCGTGGCGCTCTTCCCCGACGGGCCCGGCCTGAAGACCTGGGCGATCATCACCGGGCTGGTCGGCCTGGTCTTCGTCTGGTTCAACCAGTACGCCGTCTTCGAGAAGGTCATGACCGTCCTGATCGGCGTGATGTTCGTCGTCGTGGTCTACGTCGCGATCAGGGTGTCGCCGGACATCGGCGCCTCCTTCGCGGGCCTGCTCCCCGTCCTCCCGGACGGCTCGCTGGTCTACACCCTCGGCCTGATCGGCGGGGTCGGCGGCACCATCACCATGGCGGCGTACGGGTACTGGGTCAACGCCAAGGGATGGTCCGACACCTCCTGGATGAAGGTGATGCGGATCGACAACCGGGTCGCCTACATCACGACCGGCATCTTCGTCGTCGCGATGCTCATCGTCGGCGCGGAGCTGCTGCACTCCTCGCAGATCGCGCTGACGAAGGGCGACCAGGGGCTGATCGACCTCGGTGACATCCTGGAGGACCGCTTCGGGGCGGGCACCGCCAAGCTCTTCCTGGTCGGGTTCTTCGCCGCCTCGTTCTCGTCGCTCATCGGCGTGTGGCACGGCGTGAGCCTGATGTTCGCCGACTTCGTGGAGCGGATCCGGGCCGCTCGCGGCGTCACGGGCGAGGAGAAGGCGACCCGTGAGACCGTCAGCCGGCAGGAGCGGTCCGTGCCCTTCCGCGCGTACCTGCTCTGGCTGACGTTCCCGCCGATGACGCTGCTGTGGCTGGACGAGCCCTTCGGGCTGGTCATCGGCTACGGGGTCCTGGGCGCGTTCTTCATGCCGTTCCTGGCCCTGACCCTGCTGTGGCTGCTCAACTCCTCCCGCACGCCGCGGGAATGGCGTAACGGCTGGCTGAGCAACGGGATGCTCGGCGCCGCGGGGCTGCTGTTCATCGTGCTGTGCGTCAAGCAGGTGATCGACCTGCCCTGGTGACGTCCGCGCGTCCGAGGACACGCAGCAGCGCCGCCGGGGGAGCGGCGGCGCTGCTGGACCGTAGGGGCCCCGGTGTTACGGCAGGCCGTGGACGTGCGGGCCGACCGCCTTGGACCAGGCGTTGCCCGCCGTGGCGTCCCAGTTCGTGGACCAGGTCATCGCGCCGCGCAGGTCCGGGTAGGTCCTGGACGGCTTGAAGGAGCCGCAGCTTGTGCCCTTGGCCAGGCAGTCGAGTGCCGCGTTCACGACGGACGGGGCGACATAGCCGCTGCCGGCGCCGCGCGTGGAGGCGGGGACGCCGAGGCCGACCTGGGACGGGGCGAGGCCGCCTTCCAGCTGGATGCAGGCGAGCGCGGTGAGGAAGTCCACCGAGCCCTGCGAGTAGACCTTGCCGTCGCAGCCCAGCATCGAACCGCTGTTGTAGTACTGCATGTTCACGACGGTCAGGATGTCCTTGATGTTGAGCGCCGTCTTGAAGTACTCACCGGACGTCGACTGCATGTCGATGGTCTGCGGGGCCATCGTGATGACGAGGCCGGAGCCCGCCTTCGACGACAGGGAGCGCAGGGCCTTCGTCATGTAGGTGGAGTTGAGGCCGTTCTCCAGGTCGATGTCGACACCGTTGAAGCCGTACTCCTGGATGAGCGCGTACACCGAGTTCGCGAAGGCGGTGGCGGAGGCGTCGCTGTTGACGGCGACGGACCCCTTCTCGCCGCCGACGGAGATGATGACGTTCTTGCCGGCGGCCTGCTTGGCCTTGATGTCGGCCTTGAACTGGTCGACGGTGTAGCCGTTCAGCCCCGCCGAGTCCAGGTTGAAGGTGACGGCGCCGGGCGTGGCCGTGGCGTCCGCGAAGGACACCGCGATGATGTCGTAGTCGGCCGGGACGTCGCTGAGCTTCTGGACGGTGGCGCCGTTGTCGAAGTTCTGCCAGTAGCCGGTCACCGCGTGCTTGGGGACCGACGTCACCGGGCCGGGGCCCGGGTCGGTGGCCTTCGCCGTACGTCCGCTGACGGTCGCCGACCTGACGGACTCACCGGCGGCGTTCGTCGCGCTGACGGAGAACTGGTACGCGGTGTCCGCCGCGAGACCGGTCACCGTCGCGGAGGTGCCGGTGGAGGTGGTCGCCTTCGCGCCGTTCCGGTAGACGGTGTAGCCGCTGGCGCCGGAGACGGCGTTCCAGTTCAGGGTGACGGAGGACGTCGTCGTCGTGGCGACGGCCAGTCCGGCGGGGGCCCCGGGGATCGCGGGCCCCGGGTCCGTGCCACCGCCGCCGTCGGGCCCGCTCACCTCGACGTCGTCCGCGACGTAGGCGGCCTGGCCGTACCAGCCGTGGGTGTAGACGGTCACCGAGGTGGTGGAGGGGCCGGTGGTGAAGGTGGTCCTGAGCTGGGTCCAGCTGCTGGAGCCGGGCGACCAGGTGGAGACGTCCGTCGTACCCGTGCCGCTCGCGCCGAGGTAGGCGTAACCACCCTGTACCCAGGAGCTCAGCGTGTAGGTGGAGCTGGGCTTCACGGCCACGCTCTGGGTGCACTTGGCGTTGTCCTGGCCCGCCGGGGTGGCCTTGAGCGCGGACGATCCGCCGTGCACGGGGGAGGTCACGGTGGTCCCGCTGCCCCCGGAACAGGTCCAGTTGGCGAGCCCGGACTCGAATCCGGCGTTCCTGGCCACGTTGACATCGGCTGCCTGCGCGGTGCTCGCGAGCCCGGTGACGCCCAGCGCCCCCGCCGCGACCACGGCGACGGCCCCGCCGAGGAGCGGCCGGATCCGGCGTCTTCTGTGCCTGCTGCTGCCTGCGGAGCGTTCCACTTGCTGCCTCCGGTGGGGGAGTTGAGGGTGCTGGCGGGAACGGTGGCCACCGTTGGCCGATAAACTGGTCCAGACCAATCAAGTTGTCAAGACCTCTGGCGCCCCTGATGCGTACGGCGGGTGCGTCGGGAGGGCGGGACAAGGGTGCGCTCACCTTCGAGTGACGGCTCCCGCTCGCGCGGGCCCACTCGCACGGGTGACTCGGCCGGAAGGCGTCGAGCGTGACGGAGTGGATATCGCGGAGGTGCGGGGTAACCGGCCGCAATCCGGGCTGACGTGGGCGGACGAATTCCACCGGATTTCAAACCCGGTGGGCCGGGGTAACTCTGCGCAGTGGTGCAGGAGTTAACCAGCTTGCCTTTCGTCCGATTTCGTACGGAGGTGTAGCGAACGCCTGTGCCGTACCGTCTTCGTACCGGGTTCCGATATCTGTTCTCTGCCTGGTCCGACGTGGCTAAAGTGCTGGGGAAGAAGCGCGGAGCAGGAGCGATTACGGCCGGAGTCCCCCCGACTACGGCCGGAGCCGGAACGGGGAAGAGCGTGCCGACCGCAATAGCAGTGACCAGTGCTGATCTCGTGCTACCGCCGACCGATCAGCAGACACCCACGGCGGCCCTGCTGCAGGCACCCGAAGCCCAGCCCCTCGATCTCGCGATCGGTGACATGAACCTGCTCCTGGAGCAGCACGGTTATGTGATCGCCGTCTATCCCGCCGGCATCAGCCCCGCACACGAACGCAGACTGCATGCCATCCGCTCGGTCCTGGAGAGCGACCGCATCGCCCTGCTGAGGACGGACCTGCCCCCACTCGGTGTGGCCGTCCTCGTTCGGCAGCTGCGCCAGCTCTCCATCTGCGATTTCAGCCCGGGAGTGGTGGCGTCGGCGGCCCGGCTGCTCGCCCACTACATTTACGCCGGAGCCCTGCTGAACTCGGTGGCCAGGCTCGACAGGGTCCCCGTCAGCCTCAAGACCCACGCCAAGTCCTGGCTGCCGGGATCCCAGTTCGCCGTGCTCGCCGGCCCCAGCCCTCAGCTGATCAGGATCGGCCCCTCGGCCGAACTGCCGGCCGGTCCGCCGTTCGCCACCCAACTCCTGGTCGCCAAAGGGCAGTTGTCGTCGGAATGGGTGCAGCAGACCCTGGCCCCGGCATGGGGGGTACAGGCCGTTGGGGAGTGTGCGCTGCCTTCCGGATCGCCACGCTGGTGGGGCACCGGGAAGCTGGTGGAATTCGCCTCCTTCCTTCCGGACATCTCCGTGATCTACCAGCTCGTTTCCTCCGTGCGCCGGGAAAGCTGCCACTGGTGCGGAATGGAGCTCATCGGCGACCGCTGCGGGTTCTGTTCCTCCCCGCTGGCACCGCCGGAGAACCGAATGCGCTCCCCGGGTGTCCTGAGCCTCGGCGCGGCCGCGCCACCGAGCACCTAGCATGCCCGGGGCTCTCCGCGGACACCGCGCATCCCTTTCCGTCCGCCCCTCCACGCATCCGAATCGAACGAGGTTGTCCGGCCCATGAACTCCCGCCAGCGCCGCGGCGTGATACTCCTGCTCCTGTCGGTCCTGTGCGCCTTCGGTGCGTTCGCCGGGGTGCTCTCGGTGATCAGCGACGTCAACTCGAAGGTCGGGCCCGAGGTCGACGCCTACCGGCTCAAGGAGAACGTGGCCCCGTACACGGACCTGACCGCCGGGCAGTTCGAGAAGGTCTCCATGCCGAAACGCTGGCTGTCGGACAACGCCGTCACGGAGATCGACGAGATCGACGGCAAGATCGCCGTCACCGAGCTGCAGAAGGGTTCCCTGATGCAGTCCGACATGATGGTGAGGAGCCCGGAGCTGAAGCCGGGCGAGCAGGAGATCGCCATCATGATCGACGCCGCGACGGGAGTCGCGGGCAAGATCCGGCCGAACGACAAGGTCAACATCTACGCCACGTTCGCGGGCGAGCGGGACGGCGAGGCATCCCAGTCCAAGGTCATCGTCTCCAACGCGAAGGTCCTCGACGTCGGTGAACTGACCGCCCTGGAACCGAGGAAGGACGACAGGAACCAGGCGACCGAGGCCGTCCCGATCACCTTCGCGCTCAACACGCTCGACACCCAGCGCGTCGCGTACGCGGAGTCCTTCGCCCAGCACGTACGTCTCGCACTGATCGCCCCCGGCAGCGACAGCACCATCCGCCCGGGCGACCGGACCTACACGCTCGACAAGGACAAGTGAGGATCGGATGACCACCAGAATCCTCCCGGCGGTCGGTGACCCCGACGCGGCCAGGTCCGTGACCACCCTGCTCAGCCAGCTCCCCGACGCGGAGCCCGCCGCTCCGGTCGGCGACTCGACGCAGCTCATCGACACCCTCGCCCGCCTCGCCGGCGAGGCCATCGAGGAACTGCCCGAGGTCGTCCTGGTCCACGAGGGCATCGGCCCTGTGCCCGCCCTGGAGCTGATCCGGGAGGTGTCCCTGCGCTTCCCCGCCGTGGGTGTCGTGCTGATCACCGCCGACGCGAGCCCGGGCCTCTTCGCCGCGGCCATGGACGCGGGAGCGCGGGGCCTGGGCACCCTTCCCCTGAGCTACGAGGAGCTCGCCAACCGCGTGCAGGCCGCCGCGCAGTGGTCCACCGGCGTGCGACGCCATCTCGGGGCGGGCGGCGATGTGTTCGCCGGCCCCGGCGGGACGGTCGTCACGGTGACCGGGGCCAAGGGCGGGGTCGGGACGACCGTCACCGCCGTACAGCTGGCCCTGGCCGCACAGGCGTCCGGGCACACCGCCGCGCTCGTCGACCTGGACCTCCAGACCGGTGACATCGCCGCCTACCTCGACGTGCAGTTCCGGCGTTCCGTCGTCGACCTCGCGGCCATCACCGACATATCACCGCGCGTCCTGTCCGACGCCGTGTTCTCCCACACCACCGGCCTGGCGCTGCTGCTGGCGCCCGGGGAGGGCGAACGCGGCGAAGAGGTCAGCGACCGGTCCGCCCGCCAGATCGTCAGCGCGCTGCGCTCGCGCTACGAGATCGTCGTCATCGACTGCGGAAGCCAGATGAACGGGGCCAACGCAGCGGCGGTCGAGATGGCCGACGCCGCCGTGCTGGTGACGACGCCCGACGTCGTCGCCGTGCGGGGCGCCAAACGCATCGTGCGGCTGTGGGACCGGCTCCAGGTCCGCAAGGCCGAGGAGACGGTGATCCTCGTCAACCGCTTCAACCGCAACACGGAGATCCAGCCCGCCCTGATCCAGCGGATCACCGGGACCCGGATGGCGGGCACGGCGGTCCCGGCGAACTTCAAGGAGCTCCAGGGCGTCGTGGATTCGGGCCGGATGCACGAGCTGGACCCACGCTCCACCGTGAAGCAGGCCCTCTGGGCCCTGGCGGGAGAGCTCGGACTCGTGAAGCCCCCGCAGGGGGCGGAGGCGCGCGGCGGCATGCCGCGCGGCGACCGGGGCTCGATCGGGGGCCGTAAGCGCAAGGGCGGCACGACCGGCGGGGGAGGCCGGCAGTGACGAGCGACGCGGGAGAACCCGGCCGGATACGGACACGGCTGAGACGCGACCGCGGGCAGCTGAGCGTCGAGTTCACCGGGATGGTGCCCATCATCCTGGTGACCCTGGTGCTGCTCTGGCAGGCGGTCCTGGTGGGCTACACGTTCACACTGGCGAGCGGGGCGGCGGACGAAGGCGTACGCGCAGCGGTCGGGGACAGCGCGGCCAGCTGCCGGGCCGCCGTGCTCGAACGGCTCCCGGGCGCCTGGGAAGGGAACCTGGACGTCGACTGCGGGCAACCAGGGGGGAGCGACGTGGTCAGGACCACCGTCAGGCTGGAGGCCCCCGTGCTCTTCCCGGGCTTCGCGAGCCTCCCCATCCCCGTCACGGCGACGGCCGGCGCGGCAGCGGAAGGGGAGTGACGCGTCATGGCACCCGTACGCATCCCCTGCGCGGCCGGACGGAGACCGGGACGGGCCAGGACCAGGGGGAGGGACCGCGGCTCGACCGCCATCGAGTACCTCGGCTTCCTCCCCGTCCTCATCCTCATCGGTCTCGCCGGCATCCAGCTCGGCCTGATCGCCTACACCGCCCAGCAGGCGGGCACCGCGGCCAGGGCAGCCGCGCGTACCGCCGCGCAGGAGGACGTGTCCGGGTCCTACGCGCAGGTCGGGAGGGCGTCCATGACCGGCTGGGTCGCCGAGCGGTCCAAGATCTCGCCGCCCGCGGGCGGCGACGCCGTCACGGTCACGGTCACCGTCAGGATCCCGGACATCCTGCTCGGCCTGCTCGGTGACCGGACGGTCGAGAAGTCCGCCACCATGCCGCGCGACTAGGCGCCCCCATCCCATCCGAGGAGTACCACCCATGAGCCTGCGGGCACGCATCACCGCCCCCGAGGAGCGCGGAGGGGGACGGGAGGACGGCCACCTGGTCGCGACGTACCGCGCGAAACTCCTCGAGGAGATCGACCTCGCGGAGATGTCGTCGCTGGCCACGGCGGACCGCCGCGCCCGGCTCGAACGCGTCCTCGGCCACATCATCAGCCGTGAGGGCCCGGTCCTCTCCACCCTCGAACGCGCCCAGCTCATCCGGCGCGTCGTCGACGAGGCACTCGGGCTCGGTGTCCTCGAACCGCTCCTGGAGGACGCCTCCATCACGGAGATCATGGTCAACGGACCCGACCAGATCTACGTCGAGCGGGCGGGCAGGGTCGAGCAGCTGCCCCTGCGCTTCGCCAGCCACGAGCAGCTGATGCAGACCATCGAGCGCATCGTCTCCACCGTCAACCGGCGGGTGGACGAGGCCAATCCGATGGTCGACGCCCGCCTCCCCAGCGGAGAGCGCGTCAACGTCATCATCCCGCCGCTCTCGCTCACCGGCGCGACGCTCACCATCCGGCGCTTCCCCCGGTCCTTCTCGCTCCAGGAGATGATCGGCTTCGGCTCGCTGGACCAGCACATGCTGCTGCTGCTCGCCGGACTCGTCCAGGCGAAGTTCAACGTGATCGTCTCCGGCGCGACCGGCACCGGGAAGACCACGCTGCTCAACGCGCTCTCCGGGCTCATCCCCGAGGGCGAGCGGATCGTCACCATCGAGGACTCCGCCGAACTCCAGCTCCAGCAGAAGCACGTGATCCGGCTGGAGTCGCGTCCCCCGAACGTGGAGGGGAAGGGCCAGATCACCATCCGCGACCTGGTCCGCAACTCCCTGCGCATGCGCCCCGACCGGATCGTCGTCGGTGAGGTCAGGGGCGGCGAATCGCTCGACATGCTTCAGGCGATGTCGACCGGCCACGACGGTTCGCTGGCCACCGTCCACGCCAACAGCGCCGAGGACGCGCTGATGCGGCTCCAGACCCTCGCCTCGATGTCCGAGATCAAGATCCCCTTCGAGGCCCTGCACGACCAGATCAACAGCGCCGTGGACGTGATCGTCCAGCTGACCCGGCACGCCGACGGCAGCAGGAGGGTCACCGAGATCGCGGTGCTCGACTCGCACGGCCGTGACCCGTACAGAATCGTCACCGTCGCCCGGTTCGACGCCCGGCCGATGGACACCGACGGCCGGATCCACGGCGACTTCCAGGCCCTCCCGCTCCCGCGTCGCATCGCCGACCGGCTCTACATGGCCGGCCAGCCGATCCCCCAGGCCTTCGGGGTCGCCCCGTCGGACGAATACCTCGCCACCCGAGAGGCCAGATAGGTACCCCGCCATGGACAACCTCGCACCGCTCACCCTCGGCGTCACGCTGCTGTGCTGCGTACTCGCCGTTCTGGGCCTGCACGCCTACACCTCGGGCAAGGCCCAGCGCGAAGCCCTCGTCGACCGGCTCTCCGCGACCGGCCAGATCGAGATGGGCCCGCAGCGCCGCTTCCGGGGGGTCGACCGCCGGCTGCGCCGCACGAGACTGGGCAAGAGGATCGAGCTGAAGCTCGCGGCCACCGGCCTCGACGTCACTCCGGGCGAGTACTTCCTCTACGTCGTGGCCGGGGTGGCGGCCGTCTGGCTGATCGCGGCCTCCGTCCTGGCCTCGTTCTTCGGCCCGCTCGCCGGACTCGCCGGGATCTGGGCCGCCGACACCTTCCTGAACTGGCACCGCACCAAGCGCACCGAAGCCTTCATCAGCCAGCTGCCGGAAATCTCCAGGGTGCTGGCCAACGCCACCCAGGCCGGGCTCTCCCTGCGCACCTCCATCGCCATGGCCGCCGACGAACTCGAAGCGCCGGCGGGTGACGAACTCCGCATCGTCGCCGACCAGCTGGGCGTGGGCCGCACACTCGACGACGCGCTGGACGAGCTCGCCACCCGCCTGCCCTCCCGCGAACTGGTCGTCCTCGTCGCCACCCTCATCCTCTCCAACCGGGCCGGCGGCCAGGTCGTGTCCTCGCTGCGCAACCTCACCATCACCCTGGAGGAGCGCAAGGAGACCCGGCGCGAGGTCCGCACCCAGCTCTCGCAGATCACCGCCACCGCATACGCCGTCCCCGCCATCGGCGTAGGCGCGATGCTCCTCATCAACTCGATCCTCCCCGGAGCACTCGACAGGATGACGGGAACGTTCCTCGGACAGGCCGCCGTCGTCCTCTCGCTCGGCCTGTACACCGTCGGGTTCATCGCCATCCGCCGCATTTCCAAGATCGATATCTGAGGAGGGGACCGATATGGAACTGCTGCTCGCTCTCGTCGTCGGCCTCAGTGTCCTCGGCGTGTTCAAGGGCGTACGGATGTACCGCGCCGAGGCCACCCTCCCCAGCGACCTCGCCCTGGCCCTGGAAGTGGGCTCGACCCGCACCACGGCGGTGGGCTCCGGCCTCGACCGGCTCGGAATGCGCTGGGCGCCGCTGGTCCTGCGGCTGATGGGGCCGAAGAAGGTCAGCGCGAAACGCCACAAGATCGATATGGCGGGCAACCCCGACGGCCTCACCATCGACCGCTACGCCGCCCGCCGAGCCGTGTACGGCGGCCTCGGCGCCTTCGCGGCCTTCGCGATGTTCGCCGGTGGCCAGTTCTTCATGGCGCTCCTCATGATCGCCTTCGGCCTCTTCTGGGGCGAGGTCGGCATCTGGGCCGCCATCCGTAAACGCAGGGACGACATCGACCGCACGCTTCCCGACTTCCTGGACGTCCTCGCCGTCGTCGTCTCCGCCGGACTCGGCTTCCGGCAGGCACTGGACCGGGTGTCGGAGAAGTACACAGGCCCCTGGGCCGACGAACTGCGCATCACCCTGCGCCAGATGGACATGGGCATCAGCCGCCGCAATGCCTTCGACGAACTGCGCAGGCGCAACGACTCCGAACAGGTCGCCATGTTCGTCACCGCACTCCAGCAGGGCGAGGAACTCGGCGCACCGATCGTCGACACCCTCATCGCCATCGCAAATGACATGCGCCGCACCGACGCGCAGAACGCCCGGCGCAGAGCGGCCAAGGCCGTCCCCAAGGCCACCCTGATGGTCACCACCTTCATGATCCCCGCGACCGTGATCCTCATGGGCGCCGCCATGCTGCTCGGATCTGGCACCGACTTCGGATCCCTGACGGGGGAGTGAGCGAGTGTTGACGACGAAGTTCCCGCACAGGGGCGGCCGGGCAGCCGAGCCCGCGTCACCGCACCGAAACCTTTCCCCGCCGCATCCGGGGGGAGGGACTCTTTCGCGACTGCAACCTGTTGTGGCACAGTCTTCGGCTGAAGGAATCCGTACCGGGGTAGGCATTCCCAACGGGTGGGAAACCAGCGTCAGTTCGAGGGAGGCGAGGGTCATGGAACTCAGCGAACCGATGGCCTGCCGGCGCGGTACGGCGCGCGTAACGGGGCTTGGGGCGCGGGGGACGGATCGCCATGGCTGAACGGGGGAGATCAGGCGCGAACGCGGCAACGCGAACCGGGTCGAGGCCGACACGATCGGGCCAACGCGCTTTCCGGTTCCGGCTTTGGGCCCGGACGGCCTGCGGCGGGCGGGGTATCCGCCTTAACGTTTCATACGTCGCAAACGGCACCGGCCTGGAGGAAGCCGGAAACGGGCGCGGCGCCACAGAGTCTTATGCATCGGCCGGCAACCGGCCGGCCGAACCCGGAGGGGAACACCATGAGCAAGCTGATGCTGAAGGCGTCCGTCAACGCCAAGGTCTGGGCGAACACGTCCGTCGAGCGCGTGAAGGCTCGGGCGGACCGGGACCGGGGGCAGAGCTCGGTGGAGTACCTGGGCATCATCGTGGTGGTTGTGGCGATCATTTTGGTGCTCATGACGACGAACCTCGGGACCACGATTGCGACTGCCATCACCGCCCAGGTCAACAAGATCACGGGTGGCTAGTAGCGGCCGGACGGGCTCGCGAGTCAGGTCAGGCCTTCCCCATCTACATCGCGGTGGTGGCAGGCCTACTCTTCCTTGCGTTCGCCTACTTCGCCGTCGGCCAGGCCTCGGTGAAGAAGAACGAGGCCCAGACCGCCGCGGATGCCGCGGCGCTCGCGGCGGCGATGGACGCGCGCGACCAACTGAGCTGGCCCGGAGTCTTCAACCTGGACGAGTGGGACGACCTGCTGACTGGGCAGGGAGCTTTCTCGGGCTCCTGTGACGCAGCCGCCAGGCTGGCTGCCGAGAACGATGCCCACCTGAGTGGGGCTGGGGACTGCCACGCGGTCGATTGGCCAGAGGTCTCGTACACCGTCACGGTCGAGACGAACGAGCCCGTCGGCGACTCGGTGATTCCCAGTACTACGACGACTCAGGCCAAGGCAACCGCACGAGCGGTGATCGAACCGCGCTGTCGTATCGAAGAGGACACACGTCCCGCGCCAAGCCCTCCGACGGATGACGACGACACGGACGAGTCCGAGGAGCAGAAGGCGTACAAAGCCGTCTGCGATGACGAAGACTTGGACTTCGATATCGACCCCAAGAACCTCCACCTGCTGCCGGACCTGGCAGACCTGTTCTCCGTCCACCTGGCCGACAAGTGATGAACGACATCGAGAGGACCACGCCGATGCGTGCAGCCATGACCCGGATTCGCTTCAAGGAGGCCGCTGTGGCGGCTGCCTCTGTAGCCATGGCTGTCGTGCTGACGGCATGTGGTGGCGACGGGGGTGCGGACAAGTCGGAGGGCAAGCCCAAGGAATCCTCCACCTTCCCCGACAGCCAGAAGAATGAGGCCCCAGAGCCCGAAGCGGTGGACGAAAGCCAGGTGTTGGCCACGATCAAGGGCAAGGACGGCGTAGAGGTCATCGTCAGCTCGGTCGAGCGTGAATCAGGCGGGTTCGTCACGGTCAAGGGGCGGGTGAAGAACGGGTCCGAGAAGATCTGGGCTGCTGTCGGATGGCAAGGGCTTGAGCAGGAGCTTGCGAGCAACGGCGCGTCCATGGCCGGCGCTGCATTGGTGGACCAGGCAGGCAAGAAGCGTTACTTGATCCTGCGCGACACTGACGGCCGGTGCCTGTGCACGAAGTTCGATGGACTCGAATCAGACGAAGAGGCACCCTTTTTCGCCCAGTTCCCCGCTCCGCCGGCAGAGGTCACCGACGTCGACTTCCAGATCCCCACCATGCCCACCGCGACGATCAAGATCTCGGGGTGATGACCGTGTTGCAGCCACCTACCCCCACGCGAGCCGCACCCCGAAGCGCACTCCGATTCCGCGTCGGGCTGTCCGCCGCTGCGGCAATGGTCCTCGGCACATCGACGCTCTGGGGAGCCACCCCCGCAACGGCCGACGACAACCCCACCGCTGTCCCCTCCGCCTCGCCGCCCGTCGAGGTCGACGCGAACGCGCCCGGCCTGATGCTCGGGGACGGTGCGACCCTCGGGGACGTCCGCGTCCTCGACATCAAGTCCGTCGTCGAGGACCTGGGCGGTGAGGAGCGCCGCGAGGACACCAACGTGGACATCACCTTCGCCCTCCAGGCCGAGGTGCTCTTCGGCAAGGACAGCGCGAAGCTGAGCGGTGAGGCCAATGCCCGCATCAGTGCGATCGCCCAGGAGATCAAGAACCAGAAGGCCACCAAGGTCCGTGTCTTCGGGTTCACCGACGACCTCGGCTCCGAGGCCCACGGTGATGTCCTCTCCAAAAAGCGGGCCGATGCCGTGTCCGGAGTGCTCTCCCCGGGGCTCCCGAACGTCACCTTCGAGATCCGCGGCTACGGGGAGGACTACCCGATCGCCGACAACACGACCGAAGAGGGCCGTAAGAAGAACCGCCGCGTCGAGGTCACCTTCCAGCGCGCCGGCGCGTCGTAGTAACCCACCGTCCCTCATGTCCCGCCGCGCTCACCGGACCTACCTCAAATGACCTTCACTCAGCGCTAGTTGAGGGAATTTTTGTCCACCGGTCGTATGATGTGCGTCTGCGCTGCGCGCGGCTGGGAGATCCGAATCGGGGGAGGTTCCGTGGATGCCCACGGTGCGACGGGGCTGAGGGTTCTCGTGCCCATCAAGTACGACCTCGGTGGGACGATCACCGACACCAGGCGTCTGATGGCGGTGATGGAGGCCCGGCACGGTTCCGTGGACGTAGACATGACGATGCTACGCAGCTGGAACTTATCGTATCTTGCCGGACACGCACCGGTTCTCTCGTGCGCACTGCCCGGTGGCGAGACGGTACTCGCCAGGGCCAAGTGGTCCTTCGACTGCCGGATGCGGATGTATCCGTGGCTCGGTGTGGTCTCGGTCGACTACATGTTCACCCTCACCGAGGGCGTGGCCGAGGTCGAGCGCTTCTACGACGACCTGGTCGAGTGGAAGAACCGGGACTACCTGCCCTATCTCGAGCACTGCCACGCGCTCAGCGAGAACCTGGATCTCCGGATCCCTCCAGGTGTGCGGTCCAGCGCCTCCGAGGCGCACGGATCCGCCGTGCGGGCGCTGCGGGCGGGGGTGTCCGCCATCATCGAGCCCAGGCCATTCTGCTACTCCTTCCACGACTTCCGCCTGTGCTTCATCGGCGACATCGACGACCTCCCCGACGCACGGGTGCGGGAATTGCTCTGGCTCTCCGACGGAGGCGCCGACCTCCCGGAGGACGGACTGGCCGCCCCACTCAAATTCCGGGGACTGGAGGTCGCCAGTTCCGGATGGTCCACGGTGATCAGGGCGGAGCCCGGCGCGACAGTCGCCGATGCCGAGACGGTCACCACCCTGCTGAACCTGGTCCACGCCCAGTGGTACGTCTGCCAGTTGTGGATCAACGCCCATGACCCGCGCGGACAGCAGGGCGGCGCGGGCAGGCGGCTGGCGGGCGCCCACGTCCTGTCCGCGAACCAGACCGCCCTCGTGCAGGACCTGTCGGAGATCGACAACCTCGATGTCATGCTCAAGGACCCTGCCCTGCTCCGGGTCGCGGAGTACCTGGAAACGAACCTGAAGGTCCGCAGGCACAAGGAGACCGCCATGGGCCTCCTGCACGCGCTCGAGAACCACTCCCGCCAGCTGGCCGACTTCAACAACGAGACCGAACTACGGCGCGTGCAGGTGCTGTTCGCCATCTCGGCTGCCGCCAGCATAGCCAGTCTCGTCCCCTCCCTCACCGATGTCGGGTTCACCCTGCTGCATGTGGCGGCCACGGTGATCCCCTTGCTTGGTTTCTGGGCCCTGTTCGCAGTAGATTTCACCCGTGTGCGCCGACGGTTCAGGACACGGCGCCGACGACCCTGAGCGGCCCGGCCCCGAGCCGGTCCGGCGAAGGAGTGGCGTGAGCGACATCAGCACAGGGTGGTACCGGCCAGGGGAGATCCCCGACGACCGGCTGCGTGAGCTGACGGAGATGTTCGCGGAGGTCGCCGGCGATTTCGTACCCCCCCTCACCCTGCGCGGCGGCACCGCCGTCTCCGATCTGCGTGAGCGCGAGCCGGAGGACGCGGACTCCGGCAGCGGCTACCTGGACGAGATGCTCCAGCAGGACCTGATCATGGCCTGGTACGAGGACCGGCCCGCCGGCTTCGTCTCCTTCCGCAGCAACCACCGGGACCCGCGCTTCGCCGACCTGAGTCCCTGCCTGTACGTGAGCACCATCGCCGTACGACACGACCACCGGCGGCACGGCATCGCGCGCGGCCTCTACCAGGAGATGTTCGACCTCCCGGCGTCCCTGCCCCCGTGGATCGTGCTGCGTACGTGGTCCACCAACACCGGCCATCTCGAACTCCTCGACCGCCTGGGCTTCTCCACGATCCTCCACCTCAAGGACGACCGTGCCGCCGGAGTGGACACCGTCTACCTCGCGGCCGACCGCACCTCGAAGTCACCCCTCCGCCGGACCACCGGATCCATGACCCCACCGGCCGGCTGATCACAGCCCGCCACCCGGCACGCGCCCACGTCGGAGCGAATCGATGTCGAGGCCAGGAGCCGGCGCCCCCGTCGGCGCGGCGGCAGTATTCTGCGCACTGCTTCTGACGGTCCCCGCTGCCGCCCACCCGCGTGCGGACGACACTCCGGGGAGCGGTGCCGCCTCGTACGGGCCGGCCGACGGGTCCGTGCCCGTCACCGGCACGGAGTCGAGCGCGGACGGGCCCCGGCTGGAACGGTCGAAGGTCTACTCGGACACCATCGGTCCGGGGCAGAAGAAGTACTACCGGGTCCGGCTGGACGACACCTCCGACGCGTTCGTCTCCACGGTGCTCGCCCCGCCCCCCGGCACCGGCAGCGGCATCCTCGACGGAATCCAGGTCGACCTGACCTCGGCCACCGGCACCCCGTGCGGTTCGAGTCCGGCCGCGTACTTCGGCGATGACACCACCCGTCCGATCGCCGGCTACGCGTCACGTCGCATCAAGAACGACGCGGGTGCCTGCCGGCAGGCCGGGGACTACCTCTACACAGTGACACGGGTGGGTACGAAGACCGGCGGCGGAGCCGAGTGGCCGATCGAGCTGACCTACATGGCGGAACCGGGACTCAAGCCCGGTACGGCCGCCCCCCAGACACCGACGTCCTGGAGCTCGAAAGCACCGTCCCCGCCCGACGGCACTCCGCAGAAGGTGAGCGGCGGCACGGGGTTCAACGACGCGGCAGCCGTCGACGAGGGCACCTGGCGGGACGACCTCAAGCCGGGGGACAGCCGCTTCTACAAGGTGCCGGTCGCCTGGGGACAGCAGCTCTTCCTACGGGCCCAACTGGCCAACGGACCCGCGGACGGCTCGTCCTTCACCGTCAACGGGCTGCGCCTCGCGCTGTACAACACGGCGCGTGGCCCGGTCTCCGACAAGAGCATCGCCTACGGGGGCGCCCCCGTAGGCGTCGACCTCGGTACGGCCCCGGCCGCCTACGCGAACCGGTTCGAGGGCGAGACGACCGCGGAATCGGCGATGAGGTTCCAGGGCTGGTACTACGTCCAGGTGACCCTCGACCCGAAGGTTTCCCGCGGTGTCCCCATGACGTTGAACGTCACCCGCAAGGGGGCGGCACAGCCGGGCCCGTCGTACGACGGTGACCCGGAAGCGGCAGGCTTCGGCATCGGCGACACGGGCCCCGGCAGCGGTGAGGACGTCACGATGCGAGCGATCGGGTTCGCCGGGATCGGCACCGGGACCGTGCTGGTCCTGGGCCTGGGCGCCTGGCAGCTCCTGAGCCGTCGCAGGCGCCCGGCCGAGGGGGGCGCGGGTGCCGCCTACAGCAGGTGATCGGCCTTGCCGGCCTTGATGTCCCGGATCATCTGCTGTAGGGCCTCGCGGCTGTCGGTGAGGTAACGATCCTCCGCCCCCACGAGGGCGACGTAGCCGTTGCCTTCGGTGTCCGTCCCGAGCCGGAAACAATTGTTTCCCTCACCGCAATAGGGCTCTTCCCAGTTGATCTCGACCATGGTGGACTCCTCAAAGTTGACGTGCGACGGCATGGATGAAGTCGCGTGATGCGGCTGCGCCCAGGGCCGCTTCCTCCATCCAGTCCAGGTGGGCCCGGTACTTGGTGAGCTGCGCCTCGGCGTGCATGAACTCCGGGCCGTGGGCGGAGTCCAGCTGCACCGTGTCCAGCTGAGATACGACACCGTGCGCGTAGAGAAGTGCGTGTCCCGCGCCAGGGAAAGCTCCCCTGTCCACTGGGATGACTCGGAGCTGGATGTTCCTGCGCTCTGACGCCTCGCAAAGGTGTACGAGCTGTTCCCTCATGACCTCGCGGCCACCGAACTGCATGCGCAGAGCGGCCTCGTGCACGAAGCCGACGTAGTCCGCCGGGTCCTCGCGGTCCAGCACCTGCTGTCTGTCCATGCGGTGGGTCACGCGCAGCTCGATCTCCAGCCGTGAGAGCGCGGGCAGTACGGCGCCGAACACGGCACGCGCGTACCCATCGGTGTGAAGGAGGCCCGGCAGGTGGACGGTCTGCGCGGTCCGGATGCGCCCGGCATGCCATTCAAGCTCGGCGATGTCCAGCAGCCCCGAAGGCAGAGTGCCCCGGTACTGCTCCCACCAGCCACGCTCGCGTTGCTCGGCCATCTCGACCAGAGCCTCTACGTAACGATCGTCGGAACATGCGAAGTTGCAGGCGAGAGTACGAACCCGCTCCGGCGCTACGGGCCGGACGCCGGCCTCCATGTTGGAGATCTTCGTCCTGTCGACGCCCAGCAAGCCTGCTGCGTACGCGGTCGTAGCTTCGGCGGCGGTGCGCATCTTTCGGAGCTCGGCGCCAAGACGCCGTTGCCGCTCGGTAGGTGTGGAACTGCTCGGCATGGGCCTCTTCTTCCTCCAACGGTAGGAACAGTCTGCCGCTGACGTGGAAACCAAGTCCACCCGTCCGGAGGCAATTGCCTCCAAGTTAGTGACACAGGTGCCACGCCTGATCTACGTTGAGTGACGCACCGCACACGCCGCGTAGAGCCGAAGTGCATCGCGCAGGCCTGCCCGAACCTCCTGCCCTGGGAGGGGCAGGCCCGCGCCAGGGAGACAGGCCACAGCTCAACCGCAGCGACGGTGACCCCGTCAACTCAGCTTGAGAACCAGGGAGTCAGCCATGCACCCGTACGCACCACCGCCCTCACCCGCCGCCGCGCTGTGCCCCGTGAGTGAGCCCCTTCCCGCCCCCGGGCTCGTCCTCAGCCTCACCCTGCCCGGCGACCCGCGCAGCGCGGCGGTCGGGCGGCGCGCTGTCGCCGCCTCGCTGCCGGCGTACGGGCTCCATTCGTACGCCTGGCCCGTCACGCTCGCCGTCACCGAACTCATCGCCGTGAACGCCGCGCTGACCCCCGGCCGTGAGCTCTACCTCTCCCTCCGCCACCGCGACGACGCCCTCCGCCTCGTCCTGTGGGACCAGCACCCCCGCCACGCCGACCCGGACACGCTCGCTCTCTGCGCGACCCGACGCCGCCGCGCCCTCTGGCTGCTGGCGGCGGTCGTCGACGACTGGGGCGGCGAGTGGGGCGTCAGTGAGGCGGGGCCGCCCCACCAGGGCATGAGGTCCTGGGCCCTCCTCCCGCAGTGACGTGGGGAGTCGCGGGGGCGGTTGCCCCGGTGGGCGGCGCCCGGCCCTGCCCCCCGCAACGGACGGCTCTCGGGCCGTCCCCTCGCGACGAGGAAGGGGGTGATGGGAGGTTACGGACGGATAGGTGTCCTCTATGTCTGGAATGGGTGTCCGTAACTTCCCACCGGTCGGCGACTGGTGAGGTTCAGGTGCTTGTCTGCGTCCTGCTCCCGAATCCGATGAGCAGGGGCAGGGTCCGCGAGGCCGTGTCCCGTAGGCCTCACGGGACACAACGTCGCGGACGGCCCGCTGAACCGGGGGTCGCAGTCCGGGATGTCGCTCAGGCGGCGCAGAGTAAACGGCTCGGCGAGGATCACGTCAAGTGCCTGCGCGACATGCTTGGTGGTCCAAGGCGGCGGTGCTGGCCCATTCCACGACGGTGATCATGCGGTCGTTACGGCTGGGGTCGGATAACGGCTGGTAACCGATGCAGCCCTCCTCCGCCATGTAGGGTGCAACCATCGCGTCCAGCTCGTCGCGCAGACGCTGCTCCTGGCCCGGCTTGGCGGTGAAGCTGGCGAAGATCGCGAGTGTGTTCGACATGGGATGACTCCTGGGCTGGCGCGGTTGGTGTTTTGGTTCGCCGGCGAACGAGGTCCATCCTGCGCACCCGGCCCGGGTCCACCCAGAGCTCCACCCAGCCCGGGCCCGCCCTGCCTAGGTCTGCCAGAGCCAGGCAGAGCGGCACGGCGGTGAAACCTTGCCGAACCCACCAGCGCACGCAAGCGCCCCAGCCGCTTGCAGCAGGTTGGCCCCGAGGTGAGTCAGGTCCTCCGGGCCCTCGTATCCGTTCCCGCTTACCTCATCGGACGCCGCCTGGACATCCTGGCCTGGAACGACCTGGCCCGGACCTTGATCGCAGACTCCCCGGGCGCAACGGCTCCCCCGGCCACGCCCGGCAGATCCGCCTCACGTGAACACCGAACTCGCCAGCGCCGCACGGATTTCGCTGAGCATGACGTCGGGATTTCGGAACACCGCCACGGCGGGGAAGCGGAGGATCAGCCGCACGCCGGGACAGGCGCTCAGCGCGTTGAAGCGGACCAGGTCGCGACGGTGGGCCTCGCGGCTGCCGTGATAGGCGTAGCCCTCGATCTCCACCACCACGCCCTCCCGGACGAAAAGGAAGTCGGTTCGGATGCGGCGGCCGTTGGGTGTCAGCAGCTCCGCCTGGCTGACCGGGTGCAGGCCGGCGTCGTGCATCCGCAACCGGGCGACCGTCTCGGCGGGTGAGTCGCTCCCCTCATCAGCCAGGGCCAGCCATTCCTCCGCCCGCAGTGCGAGGTGGCGACGGGTTTGGTGCGTCGTGCAGGCGGCGGTCAGCAGGTCGGCGGTGACCAGGCGCGGCCGGCGGACTCCTGCCACCACACGCGTGCCCAGAGCGGAGTCAACAGCGACCAGCGCCTCATCCCTCGGGCCGGACAGAAGCAGGTCGCGCAGGGCACGCAGCGGAGTGGTGACCCGCAGCCCGCGGCGTACGCAGATGTCGGCCGGGGCGAGAGGCATGCGGTGCACCACGAAACCATGGCGCCGACTGGCGGGGCTGCCGGGGTCTGTGAACTCCACCGTCTCCCGCAACAGTTGCACGTGATGGAGCGAGGCTGCGGCATGGTGGCTGAGGATCAGCTCCGGGTGGAGTATCTGCACGGCACGGGCCTTCACCCATGGTGTCAGTTCGATGCCCGGCGCGGCCCAGGCCCCTCGCGCGACACGCTGCCAATCCTCTGCGTTCAGCGCACGACTCAACTGCCGTGGTGTCACGCCGGCCGTGACGACCTCCCGGGTGAGCAGAATGCCCCGCCGGGCGAATGGATGAAGGCTTCCCGTCATGGAGAAGAGGATCCCGCGGTAACCGGGCTGTTGTATGTGGCCTGTGGACAACCTGGGTCGCCGTGAGGCCGGGTGCGGGCCCGCGGAAGGAATCGCGTTGATCGAGGCCGGTCAGGGCGCGAGAGTGGCGGCCGCCTGTGCATGCGTACGATGCGGCCGGCTCGCTGGTAATGAAGCCGGTCGGCCAGGCGGCGGCCGCTCCGCTCGCGGCCATCGTGGGGGGCCGTCCACTGTTGCACGTGTCGGCGTCCATGGCGCTCATCGCCTGCGCCCTGCTGCTGGCGATACCGGCTGTGCGCTGCCTGAGGCGTGTGGAGGGCCAGGGTTTTTTCATTCACCTCGTCGTTGCGGTCGGATCTCGGTGCAGGGCTTTGAGGGACATCGTCACCCGTTCGCGGGTCAGGTCGATGCCGAGGATCTCGGCGCTGATCTCCTGACCGAGGGACACCACCTCCGACGGGTGGTCGATGTGCCGCCAGGACAGCTCGGGGATGTTGATCAGCGCCGCGAAGCCGCCGATGTCCACGTAGATGCCGAAGTTGGCGATGCACGTCACCCGGCCGGTCACGACGTCACCTCGGTGCAGCGATGTGAGGAAGGCCCAGCGGCGGTCAGCCGGCGTCGGCTCGGTCCGCCATCGGGCGCGTACCACTCCGTCGCTGTCCGGCACGACAGCCGTGAACAGCGGCCCCGGGGCATCGGCGTCCACGGGCAGCAGCGTTGCCGCGTCGGCCCCGGAGACCCGCTGGACCAGCGCCGGGAAGTCCTCCTCGTCGGCGACCGCGCTCCGGATCCGGCCGCCCTTGTCCTGCCAGACGCACTCGACGAGGCCCTCGGCGGGCAGGTCGGCGAGGACCGCGCCGACGTCACAGGACAGGCCGGGCCACACGGCCAGCCGCGCACGGGGAGCGAGCCCGGCGCGAACCGTGTCGATGGTGCCGAGGCTGAGGCGGTGCCATCGGGAAGCGCCTTCGACGTACATCTCCTCCAGGACGCCGGCGCCACCCGTGACGACCGCCCGGCGCAGGGCGTCCCAGAAGTCGTCGTCGCCCGGCCGCTGGACGTCATGCCCGTCGGCCTCCACGTCGTACGGCGAGGCGTCCAGGCGCTCCGCGAACAGTCCGAGGGCACGGGTCCGGGCCAGCGGCTGCTCGCAGGGCCGGTCGCTGCCGATGTAGACGTACTGGTCCCGGCCCACGTGCACGGCGAACGCACCCTCCACCTCCAGCCGGCACCAGGCGCCCCCGTCGCGGAGCATGACCCGCACCAGCTCCAGTGCGACGCCGAGCGGCACCTCCGTACCGTCGCGGAAGCCGGCCAGGCCGCCGGGGAGGACACCGTCCAGCCCGAAGCCGTCCCTCGGCGGCTCGGCGCCGAAGTGCGTGAGGCACGGCACCTGCGGCTCACGTACGGTCAGTCGGTCGATGCCGGCGGCCAGGGCGAACGCCTCGACTGCCCGGAGGTAGGCGTCCTCGACCGGACCGTGGTCGCTGACGGTGTCCTCGGCGCCGGTGTAGTGGCCGTGTTGGTCACGGTCGGCAGGGTCGTATGTGGTGACGCGATGGACGTAGAGGAGCACGGTCCCCATCGTCCAGCACGGGCGGGCTCTGCCACGAGGTGTTTTCGACCGACCGAAGGCCCCCGTAGTGGCGAGGGCATGCCGCGCGGACCTGGATACTCGAACGCCCTCGACGCGCACCCTGTCGCCACAGAGCCTGAGCATGCAGTCGGAGTCCGAGGTGAGGATGATGCGCTGCCCTCGGTAGCTCATTGCGGTAGCGGCCACCACCGCGGATCTGCACCGACCGGTCGCCGACCGGGGGCGGTCCGCACCGGCGACCGACGCCGCCAGGGCGGCGCAGGAGGGTGGACATCGCCGCTCCCGCGACGGACAGCGGGAAGGGCAGCGTGCCGAACGGCTGATGTGATGCGCATCGCGATTCGGGTACGACGGCCCGGGCATGCGCGATCATGACCGGATGGACTCCCGCTTTCTCGGAATCGCTGATCTGGCCGAAGTCCCCTCCGTGGCGGTCGTGGTGGACGTCATGCGCGCCTACACCGTGGCCGCGTGGGCCTTCGCCCAGGGGGCGGAGAAGATCGTTCTCGCCGGGTCGCTCGACGAAGCCCTGGCGCTCAAGGCGCGCCACCCGGACTGGGTGGCGATCAAGGACGGTCCGTCCGCGCCCGGCTTCGACGCCGTCAACTCGCCCGGCCTGCTGCGGTCCGTCGACCTCGGCGGACGGACCGTCGTGCAGAAGACCACGGCAGGTACGGTCGGCGCCCTTGCCGTCCGGGACGCGTCGCTGGTGCTGTGCGCCGGCTTCGTCGTGGCGGGGGCGACGGCTCAGCTCCTGCGGACGCGGAAGAGCGACAGCGTCACGTTCGTGGTGACCGGCGAGGACGGGCAAGCCGACGAGGACCTGGCATGTGCCCAGTACATCGCACGCAGGGCCGTCGAAGCCGGGCCGACGGACGCCGCCGAGTACGTCCGCCGCGCCGCCGGGTCGCGCGCCGCCGCCGAACTGGCCGACGGGGTGCGCCAAGGAGTTCACCCCGATGACGTCGCGCTCTGTCTGGAGGTCGACCGGTTCCCCTTTGCCATGGTCGCGGCCTCGGAAGGCCCCCTCATGGTCCTGCGCCCCCACGCGATGCCTACGCCGGCCGGAGAAGGCCCGGCGGCCTGACCCCCGCACCGCGTGCTCCGGGGGCGGGCCCGGCGCTCGAAAAGACCGTGGACCGCGCGGGGCCTCGCCCTTAAGGTGGGCCGATGCCGACGATCAAACAGGTCCAGATCACCTTCGACTGCGCGGAACCCGAGCGCGTCGCCCGCTTCTGGTGCGAGGTGCTGGGATACGTCGTACCGCCGCCCCCGGAGGGGTTCGCGACGTGGGACGCGTACGACCGGACGCTGCCGCCCGAGCGTCAGGGGGCGGGGTTCGTCTGCATGGATCCCACGGGTGTGGGCCCGCGCATGTACTTCCAGCGCGTTCCCGAGGGCAAGGTCGTCAAGAACCGGGTGCACCTCGACGTCCGGGTCGGCACCGGGCTCGTGGGCGAAGAGCGTCTGGCCGCACTCGAGGCCGAGTGCGCGCGGCTGATCCCGCTCGGCGCGACGCGCGTGCGGCTGCTGGTCGCCGACGAGTTCAACGAGTCGTGCCTCTGGATGGAGGACATCGAGGGCAACGAGTTCTGCCTCGACTGAGCGGGTGGGGGCGGTCGGTGGGAGATCGGGGACGGTCACCGGCGCAGTGCGGGGTCCTCGGGAGGGGAACCGGCGCGGCGGAGGCGGCCGTTGAGCGCGAGGTGCGCGGCGACGCCGAACACCAGCCCCCAGAATGCCGAGCCGATGCCGAACAGGGTGACTCCGGAGGCCGTGGCCAGGAAGGTGATCAACGCGGCCTCCCGGTCCTTCTCCTCCCGCACGGCGCCCGTCAGCCCGCCGGACAGCGCACCGAGGAGCGCGACGCCGGCGAGTGCGGCGACCAGCTCCTTCGGCAGCCCCGCGAAGAACGCCACGAGGGTCGAGCCGAACGCGCCGACCACCAGGTACACCGCGCCGCAGGCCACCCCCGCGACGTAGCGGCGCCGGGGATCGCGGTGGGCCTCGGGCCCCGTGCAGATGGCGGCGGTGATGGCCGCGAGATTCACCGCGTGCGAGCCGAAAGGCGCGAGCACGGCCGAGACCAGGCCGGTGGAGCCGACCAGGAGACGGTCGTCGGGGTGGTAGCCGGACGCGGAGAGCACGCCGACCCCCGGCGCGTTCTGGGAGGCCAGCGTCGCCAGGGTCAGCGGGACCGCGATGCCGACCAGTGAGGCCACGGAGAACGCGGGGGTGGTGAACACCGGCTGCACCAGCCCGACATGGTCCAGCCGCACGTGCAGCTTCGCGCTCGCGGCGCTGCACGCCACCCCGGCGACCAGCGCCAGGAGCACGGCGTACCGGGGGAGCCACCGCTTGCCCAGCAGATAGGCCAGGAGCACGGACCCGGCGATGACCGGCGTGTGCTCCAGCGACGTGAACACATCCGCGCCGAAGGAGAAGAGGATGCCCGCGAGCATGGCGGAGACGACCGCGCCGGGCACGAGCCGCATCAGCCGCCCGAAGACACCGGTCACCCCGATCAGCGCGATCACGACCCCGGACACCACGAAGGCACCGATCACCTCGTCGTACGCGTACGAGCCGATGCTGGTGACCAGGAGCGCGGCGCCCGGGGTGGACCAGGCCGTGATCACCGGCATACGGGTGCGCAGGCTGAGGGCGATACAGGTCAGCCCGCTGCCGATGGAGATCGCCCAGATCCACGAACCTGTCTGCCCGGCGTCCAGATGTCCGGCGCGGGCGGCGGAGAGCACGATGACCAGCGGGCCGGAGTAGGAGACGACGACCGCGACGACACCGGCGAGCACGGCCGACAGGGAGAGGTCGCGGGCCAGCCGCGGGCGGGAGGAGGGCGTCACGGGCGGAGGCTGCTCCGCACGTTCCCCCGCCGTCGGTACCGATGAACCGGCCGTCATCCGCTGTCGCCCCTCTTCCGCGCCGTCCCACGCCCCGCCGCTCCACGGTCCGGGCCCCGTACAGGTCGTACGGACGCTCGAAACCCAAGCACGACGTGGTGCGCCCGCCTCACCGGGTCCGGTACGCGAGACGGGAAGCGACCGGGTGCGGGGCGCCGCCGTACCCCTGATGTCTGTGCCGCAGGTGATCGACGCCGGTCCCGGCGCACCCCCACGGCCCCGGGCCGGGCCCCGGACGGAAGGTGGACGCGTGCCCACGGCGTGATCCGCACGGCCGCCCCGCCCGCCGGCCGGGGACCCGCCGTCCGGGGACCCGCCGTCCGGTAGGCCCCGCCCGCCAGGGCCTGCGGGCCGGAGGGGGGTCGCCACCGGGCCCGGCTTGGCGCCCCCCTGAGCGGCGGGCCCATAATCGGCCGCATGCCCGATCAGCAGACGCGCGACCGCCCGGTGGCGCCCGGACCCCTCAGCACCCGGCCCCGCGCCACGGCCCTGCTCGCCACCGCCGCACCCGCTCTGGGCGCCTACGCGGCGGTAAGGGCCGTCGGGCTCCTCGTCTTCTGGGTTTCGGCGTCGGCCGCCGGGAAGGACGCCCCGCACCTGCTGGGCGGGCGCTGGGACTCCGTCTGGTACCAGCGGATCGCCCAGGACGGTTACGGCTACACCGTCACCCTCCCCGACGGCGGCGTCCACCCCGACCTGGCCTTCTTCCCGCTCCTGCCGGCCCTGGAACGGGCCGTCGCCGCGGTCACCCCGTTCACCGTCCAGGGCGCAGGGATCGCCGTCGCCTGGGTGGCCGGGCTCGTCGCCGCCTGGGGCATCTTCGCCGTCGGAGCGCGGCTGTACGGGCGCCGGACCGGAGTGGTGCTGGCCGCGCTCTGGGGCGCCTACCCGACGGCGTTCGTCCAGTCGATGGCGTACACCGAGACCCTGTTCACCGCGCTCGCCGCCTGGTCCCTGTACGCCGCGCTCAGAGACCGCTGGATCGCGGCGGGCGCGCTATGTGTGCTCGCCGGGCTGACCAGGCCCTCGGCCGCCGCGCTCATCGCGGCGCTCGCGATCGGCGCCGCCGTCGTCCTCGTACGGGAGTGGCGGGCCGGAGAACGGCGGGGATCGGCACGCCGGAACGCGCGCATGCTGCTGGGGGTCTGCCTGGCACCGCTGGGATGGCTGGCCTATGTGGTCTTCGTCGCCGTGCGGGAGGGCAGCCCGTTCGCGTACTTCGACGTCCAGGCGCAGTGGGGCAACAGCATCGACGGCGGCCGGGCACTGGCCGTGTTCATCGCCGGACTGCCGCTGCCCGCCGCGCTCGGGCTCTGTGCCGCCCTGGGACTGCTCGGGTGGCTGGTGTTCCTCTGCGTACGGCAGCGACAGCCGCTCCCCGTGCTGGTGTACGGCATCGCGACCGTCGTCATCTCGCTCATCGGCTCCGGCTACTTCGGCTCCCGCCCGCGGCTGATGATGCCCGCCTTCCCGCTGCTCCTGCCGCCCGCCGTCGCGCTGGCGCGACTGCGTACGGCACGCACGGGCACCGTCGTCGCCGTGCTCGCCGTCGGCTCCGCCGCGTACGGGGCATGGACGCTGCTGGGGCCGGGACCGCCGTGAGCCGGGCCCACGGACCCACGCGCCGCGGACACCCCGGGCGCCGGCGGGACAGCACCGGAGATTCCGGCTGCACCCGTCACCGCCCGGGCGGCGAGGCTTCCGTAGTGGCTACGGAGACCCGGACCCGCGTCCCGGGCCGCAGGCCCCACCGCTCCATCGTTCCGGCCTCCGCCTCCACCACATGACGGGCGCGGAGCCTGGGCCGACCGAGCCGGCCGGGCTTCATCGTGCGGACCGTCAGCACGTCCAGCTTCCGGTCCAGGTACGCCACATCGACGGCGAACCGCATCCGGAAGGTGTGCACGCCCCCGCACGGGGTGATCAGCAGCGCGCCGTCGACGCCGTCGACGCCGAGCAGTCCACGCGCCCGCGCCCGGTACGAGGCGGCGACCCTCAGCGGCACCTCCCGCGCCCCCGGGGCCGTCCCGACCGTCAGTGTCCCGCTGCCGTCACGCCATCTCCCCATGGGGACCGACCGTAGCCGCCCCGCCCCGCGTGTGGGTCCGGAACGGCCCCCGGTGGGCCCCGGGCCCAAGTCCCCGCCGCGCGGGCCGGATTAGGGTCGGACCCGTGGAAGCCACTCTGATTGCGGTCGCCGCGCTCTGGGGAGCCGCCGCCGGGCTGCTGCTCCCGCGCGCCGCGTACCGCTTCTCCGTCGAACCCGAGGAGCCCTGGAGGGACGCCTGCCCCGCCGGGCACGCACTCACGGGGCCCGCCCGGGGGTGGCTCGGCCGGACGAGATGCGCGGCGTGCGCCGTGGCCGTCCCCTCGCTCCGGGCAGGCGGCGCTCCGGGGCCCCCGGCACCGTCCGTACGGGACCGTTACGCCCCCGGCGTGCTGGCGCCCGTGGTCACCGTGCTCGCCTGCGCGGCCCTCGCCGCGGCCACCGGGACCCGCCCCGAGGCGGCCGTCTGGGTGCTGCTGGCGCCCGTCGCCGTGCTCCTCGCCGTCATCGACCGCCGTGTCCACCGGCTCCCCGACACGCTGACGCTGCCGCTGGCCGGTGCCACCGCCGTACTCCTGGGCGGTGCGGCCCTGCTGCCCGAGCACGGCGGGTCCTGGACCTCGGCGCTGCTCGGCGGCGCGGCGCTCGGCGGCTTCTACTTCCTGCTGTTCCTGATCAACCCGGCCGGCATGGGCTTCGGGGACGTGAAGCTCGCTCTCGCGCTCGGTGTGGCACTCGGCTGGTACGGCTGGGCGGCGCTCTGCGTGGGCGGCTTCGCAGGGTTCCTGTTCGGCGCGCTGTACGGGGCGGGGCTGATGCTGGTGCGCCGCGCCGGGCGCAAGACAGGCATCCCGTTCGGCCCGTTCATGATCGTCGGCGCCCTGACCGGCCTGCTGTTCGGGGGACTCGCTGCCTAGGCCCGTACGGCCTTCACCCCCCGCACGCGCGTACGGGATATCCGGTCGCGCCGGACCCCGGCGGACTGACACCCTTCCGGTATGACCGGATCGTCCTCACCCTTCGTCCCCTCTGCCTCCGACGAGCGCTTCGACACCCTCGTCGCGGAGGCCGCCGCCGTCTCCGTCGACGGCTGGGACTTCTCATGGCTCGACGGGCGGGCCACGGAGCAGCGTCCCTCCTGGGGGTACGCGCGCGCCATGGCGGACCGGCTGGCACGGGCCGGGGCGGCGCTCGACGTCCAGACCGGGGGAGGGGAGGTGCTCGCCTCCGCACCCGTGCTGGCACCGCTCACCGTGGCCACCGAGTCCTGGCCGCCGAACGTCGCCCGCGCCACGGCCCTGCTCCATCCGCGGGGCGCCGCGGTCGTCGCGGACTCGGACGAGCCACCGCTGCCCTTCGCCGACCGGGCCTTCGACCTGGTCGTCAGCCGTCACCCGGTGCGGGCCTGGTGGGACGAGATCGCCCGGGTCCTGGCACCCGGAGGCACGTACTTCTCCCAGCAGGTCGGCCCGGAGAGCGTGTTCGAGCTCGTCGAGTACTTCCTCGGCCCGCTCTCGCCCGAGCAGCGCGCCGCCCGCGATCCGCGGCGCGCGCGGGAGGAAGCGGAGGCCGCAGGGCTGGAGGTGACGGACCTGCGCTCCGAGCGGCTGCGCATCGAGTTCCTCGACATCGGCGCCGTCGTCTACTTCCTGCGCAAGGTCATCTGGATGGTCCCGGGATTCACCGTCGACGCCAATCTGCCGCAACTGCGCTCCCTCCACCGCCAGATCGAGGAGGAGGGTCCGTTCGTCGCGCACAGCGCCCGCTTCCTGATCGAGGCACGGAAACCGGAAAGCGCCCCAACGGCCCTACGCTGAGGGCGGCTTCACAGGCCCCGGATGCAACGGCAGCACCTGCCCCCCCCGTCCTACCCATGAGTAGTGCGACCCTGGTGGTTGAGCGCACAACGAAGGAGCAGGTCATGTCGGTGGGAAGGGAAATGCCCGGCGGAGAGATCAGCCCGCCGGCCGGCCGGCCGCGCCACGGTAAGGCCGACTGGCTCACGGGCGCGCGGATCATCGCCGTCCACGGCCTGTTCTACCGGCCGGAAGGGCGCGCGGGGGAGCCCGAAGCCGTCGAATTCGTGCTGGAGGGCGGGCAGTCGGTGCTGCTGACCTGCGCCTCCGACCACACGCTGAGCATCACCTCCGGGGCCTGGCCCGGCCTCCCCGACTGGTGTGTGCCCGCGGGTCAGTGGCAGTTCGAACAGCTGAGCCGGCTGCCTCCTCCTCCGTACGGCGGGGCCTGGACGGTCGTCGGCACGCAGGAGCGGCGCGACGAGTACGGCGAGGTGCGCGAGGCCGTGCTCCGGTGCGAGAACGGCGACTTCGTGATCGTCGGCGGTGACACGGTGGCGATCCGCTTCGTAGCCGCCTGAGCCCGGCGCCCTACGCGTGGCCGCCCACGGTCACCTTTCCCACCGTCAGCTCCGGGGCGCCCTCCAGCACCTCGCCCAGCCGTTCCACCTGCTCCTCCAGCTCCCGGGTGTGCGCGGTGCCCAGCGGGCTCAGGGGCTCCACGGTGACCGCGATCCGCTTCCCCGACCGGCGCTGGTGCCACACCCCGGCGACCGCACCGTCCACCAGCAGCACCGGGAAGTTGCCCGCCTGGCCGCCGGCCAGCGCCCGTGTGTACGCCGCGCCGGGGAAGAGCCGCTCGCGGGGCCGGGAGGCGATGGCGAACGCGTCGAAGTAGGGCAACAGCCGCACACCGTGAGGCGCCCCGGACGGGAACAGGGTGTCGCCCGCCGCGACCCAGGCCCCGGTCCCCTCGAACGCCACCTCCTCGATCGCTCCGGCCCCGGCCAGGTCCTCGAAGAGCCGCCCGGCCCAGCCGCGTGGCGCCGCGAGCCACTGGGCGAAGTGGACCGGCGTGGCGGGACCGTAGGCCCGCAGGTAGCGCCGCACGAGGGCGGCCGTCGCCTCCTGGGCGGGCATGGGGACGACCCCGGGGTTGGTGTACGTCGCCTTCCGGCCCCGGTTCGGCGCGTAGCACAGGGCGCCCCGGTGGCCCGCCAGGTGCAGCACCTGACGCCAGCGCGGCCACATGCCCTGGAACGCGGGCATCACCAGGTCACCCGCCCAGGGACCGGTGCGGGCGACGACCTCGTCGGAGAGCTCGTCGACCGTGAGCTCGGCGCCCGTCAGGGCGTCGGCCACCGCGGCCACGACCGCCTCGACCTGCTCGGGAGTCATCCGGGCCCCCTTCGGGAAGGGACTGCCGCCCGCCGGCACGGCCGAGAGGGCGCCCGTCCACATCGGCAGTTCACCGGCGGGCAGCAGGTGCACGGTGCCGCGCGGGCCGAACGTCTTGACCAGGCTCCGGCCGGACCACAGCGCCGTACGCACATCTGTGCGCGTCGTCCCCGGCGCGCGGAGACCGACCGAGTGTTCGGCGGCCGACAGCACCTGCGCGTGTGCCCCGAGCATCGCGGCGACGGCACCGGCGACGCCAGGCGTGGGACGGCCGGCCGGCGACGGGCCCCCGGAGAGGAACTGCCGGTCCAGGCGCCGGGCGTTCGCCTGGGGCCAGTTCACGGTCGTCGTGCGGGCTCGTGTCGTCATGGGCCGAATGTAGGACCCCTACAGGACAGAACCTGTCCTGTAGGCCCCGATCCGTGCCCCGCAGGAGCCCCTGGAGCCGTGCCCGCAGCGCAGTCCGGCGAACTCGGAGAGTGATTATTTCGTGGCGTGGCACGCAGCAGCACTTACGAAGGGTTATGGTGGAAACCCCCCCTCGGGCCGGTCCGTAACCCCCCCCCACGGACCGGCCCGTTTTTTGTGCCCGGACTGTGCCCGGACTGTGCCCGGACTGTGCGCCGGATGTGCGGCCCGTGTGCGGGGCCGCAGGCGGCGCCGGGCCGGGCCCCCGTCACGTACGGGGGATCCGGCGGCGGTAATCCCGCTCTCAGCCCCGGTTGGCCCAGATGTTGGTGCTCGCGGTGTCCACGGCGAAGGTGTCGATCTCCTTCAGCTCGTCGGCGGTCAGCGCCGGGGCCGACAGCGCGGCCACGTTCTCCTCCAGCTGCTTCACGCTCGACGCGCCGATCAGGGCCGACGTCATTCGGCTGTCTCGCAGGACCCAGTTGAGCGCCAGCTGGGCGAGGGACTGTCCACGGCCTCGCGCGATGCCGTTCAGCCCCCGCAGCCGGCGAACCATCTCCTCGGACAGCAGCCCCGGGTCCAGGGACTTGCCCTGGCTGGCGCGCGACCCCTCGGGGATGCCCGCGAGGTACTTGTCGGTGAGCAGCCCCTGCGCGAGCGGCGCGAAGGAGATGCAGCCCATGCCGGCCGTCTCCAGGGCGTCGAGCAGCCCGTCGGCCTCCACCCACCGGTTCACCATCGAGTAGGACGGCTGGTGGATCAGGGCGGGCACCCCCATCTCCTTGAGGATCCGCGCCGCCTCGGCGGTCTGTACCGCGTTGTAGGAGGACACGCCCGCGTACAGCGCCTTGCCCCGGCTCACGGCGGAGGCGAGCGCGCCCATCGTCTCCTCGAGCGGGGTGGCGGGGTCGAAGCGGTGGGAGTAGAAGATGTCGACGTGGTCGAGGCCCATCCGCTGCAACGAGGCGTCGAGCGAGGACAGCAGGTACTTACGGGACCCCCACTCGCCGTACGGGCCCGGGTGCATCCGGTAGCCGGCCTTGGTGGAGATGACGAGCTCGTCCCTGTACGGGGCGAAGTCCTGGCGGAAGAGCTTGCCGAAGTTCAGCTCGGCGGAGCCGGGCGGCGGGCCGTAGTTGTTGGCCAGGTCGAAGTGGGTCACACCGAGGTCGAAGGCGCGGCGCAGGATCGCCCGCTGGGATCCGAGGCCCCGGTCGTCGCCGAAGTTGTGCCAGAGGCCGAGCGAGACGGCCGGCAGCTTGAGCCCGCTGCGGCCGGTGCGGCGGTACTCCATGGAGTCGTAGCGCGACGCGTCGGCGAGGTAGGTAAGGGAATCAGTCACGTTTCACTCTAAGGCCGGCCGGCGCACGGCGGTCTTATCGCCGAGTTGTGACAGGCCGGGTTGGGCCCCCGTGCCCCCGCCGCAGTAATGTGGCGGCTTCGGGACATGCCGATCCGCGGCGCGGAAGCGCGGTGCGCGGACCGCACGGCGATCCCCCGGGGGGCGGCCCCGGACCCCCCGCGAGGGGGAGGACGGGCCTGAGGCCCGTACGGAACCGAGAGGGTGAACTCAGTGAACTTGCGCGACCTGGTGTACGGGCTCTACGCACGCCGGGTGGAAGGCCGCCTGGATCACGACCAGGTGCCCAAGCACATCGGAGTCATCCTCGACGGCAACCGGCGGTGGGCGAAGGCGTCCGGCGGCTCGGCCGTGCAGGGACACCAGGCCGGGGCGGACAAGATCTCGGAGCTTCTCGGCTGGTGCAGCGAGACGGATGTCGAGGTCGTCACCCTCTGGCTGCTGTCCACGGACAATTTCGACCGGCCGGAGGCGGAGCTCATCCCGCTCCTCGGCATCATCGAGAACACCGTCCGCCAGCTGGCCTCCGACGGACGGTGGCGCGTCCACCACGTCGGCACGCTCGACCTGCTGCCCGCCAGGACCCAGACCGTCCTCAAGGAGGCGGAGGAGGCCACGGCGGGCATCGACGGGATAATCGTCAACGTCGCCGTCGGCTACGGCGGGCGCCAGGAGATCGCGGACGCGGTCCGCTCCCTGCTCCTGGAGCACTCCTCCCGGGGCACGACCTTCGAGGAGCTCGCCGAGGTCGTCTCCACGGACCTGATCTCCGAGCACCTCTACACCCGCGGGCAGCCCGACCCGGACCTCGTGATCCGCACGAGCGGGGAGCAGCGGCTCTCGGGCTTCATGCTCTGGCAGAGCGCCCATTCGGAGTACTACTTCTGCGAGGTCTTCTGGCCGGCCTTCCGCAAGGTCGACTTCCTGCGCGCCCTGCGTGACTACGCGGCGCGGCACCGGCGCTACGGGGCCTGAACACCACGGGGCCGGAATCCGAACGGAAGGCCTTCTCGCAGGCAGGGGCATGGCTTCGCGCGTTCGAGGGAATACAGCTCTCAGGTCGACGTCCGGTCATCAACCAGGCGGACGTCGCAGCCAAGTGAGCGGCAGGCCCGCTCGCCCGGGAGGCCCTTTGCACACGAAGGACCGCACACCGTGCGGCCGACGCGGAGGGCCGGTGTTCGGCCCGCGCACGGGGTCCGAACCCGGTCCGTCCTCTCCCTTCGGGAAGTTGCGCGACGTCCGTCGCACTCCCCGACCTCGTCCGAGGGGGTACGTCCTTCCGTGGTGACCAGCAGCAAGCGCCGCATGCCCGACAGGCGCACCTACGTTCTCGACACCAGCGTCCTGCTGGCCGACCCCAAAGCCATGACCCGGTTCGACGAGCACGAAGTCGTCCTGCCGATCGTCGTGGTCACGGAGCTGGAGGCCAAAAGGCACCACCCCGAGCTCGGATACTTCGCCAGGCAGGCCCTGCGGCTGCTGGACGACTTCCGGGTCAGGTACGGCCGGCTGGACGCCCCGATCCCGCTCGGGGATCTGGGCGGGTCGCTCCGTGTCGAACTCAACCATTCCGACCCCGGCGTCCTTCCCGCCGGCTACCGGTTGGGGGACAACGACTCACGGATTCTCGCGGTCGCACGCAATCTCCAGGCCGAGGGGTACGACGTCACGGTCGTCTCCAAGGACCTGCCGCTCCGGATCAAGGCGTCCTCGGTCGGCCTCCTCGCCGAGGAGTACCGCGCCGAACTCGCCGTCACCGACTCCGGCTGGACCGGGATGGCCGAGCTCACCCTCGCGGCGGAGCAGGTCGACCTGCTCTTCGGCGAGGAGAGCCTCTACATCCCCGAAGCGGCCGAATACCCCGTGCACACGGGGCTGGTCCTCCAGTCCGAGCGCGGCAAGGCGCTCGGCAGGGTCACGGCCGAGGGCAACGTCCGTCTGGTGCGCGGCGACCGGGAGGCCTTCGGGATCCACGGCCGCAGTGCCGAGCAGCGCATCGCGCTCGAACTGCTCCTCGACCAGGACGTCGGCATCGTGTCCATGGGCGGCCGGGCGGGCACGGGCAAGTCGGCCCTGGCACTCTGCGCGGGCCTGGAAGCCGTGCTGGAGCGCCGTCAGCACCAGAAGGTGATGGTCTTCCGCCCGCTGTACGCGGTCGGCGGGCAGGAGCTCGGCTATCTCCCCGGCAGCGAGGCCGAGAAGATGAGCCCCTGGGCGCAGGCCGTCTTCGACACGCTGTCGGCGGTCGCCGGACGCGAGGTCATCGAAGAGGTGCTGGGGCGCGGGATGCTGGAGATCCTGCCGCTCACCCACATCCGGGGCCGTTCGCTCCACGACGCGTTCGTGATCGTCGACGAGGCGCAGTCACTCGAGCGGAACGTCCTGCTGACCGTGCTGTCCCGTATCGGCGCCAATTCGCGGGTGGTGCTCACGCACGACGTGGCGCAGCGGGACAACCTCAGGGTCGGCCGGTACGACGGAGTCGTCGCCGTGGTCGAGAAGCTGAAGGGTCATCCGCTCTTCGCGCATGTCACGCTCACACGCTCCGAGCGTTCACCGATCGCCGCGCTCGTGACCGAAATGCTGGAGGACGGCCACATCTGACACGTAACACCCCATAGATGCCGTCCGGCGAGCCAAGGAGCCTAGCCGGGCGGCATTGTGCTGCGCCGTCATTTCCGAAAAAGTCGTGCGCCAAACGAGGTGTGACCTTTCACACGCAACACAGAATTGCAACGGGCCGTGTCCGTCCGGCAGAGTCTTGCTTCCGTCAGGCCCCGCATACGGCACTTGGGCACCTCCAGAGGCGCCCCGCACCACACAACTCAACAATCGCCGTCCGTATGCCGCCCGCGAGCACCACGCGGCGCTTCCGCAAGGGAGTCGCCCACCGGGCCCGTGCCTCCCGTGACCCAAGCAGTAGGGAGGCCAGTGTCAGGGGCACGATTGCGCCCGCGAGGTCACCTAAGCGGGCGATGCTGGAAGGACACCGTGTGAGCCGGATCTCGGTCCGGGGGTTCGCCGTGGCGTCAGCCACCGCCGTAACCACCGTAGGCGCCGTCGTAGGCGTTGCGTCGGGCAGCACTCCCGCTGCTGACGACAACAACTTCGAGGCGGCCGCAGCCGACACCACGCTGCTCGCAGACATCCCCGCGGGCCAGCAGGCCCAGGTGCAGACCGCTTCGCTGACGCAGCAGGCCGACGCCCAGGCGTCCGCGGCCGACGCGGCGGCCAAGAAGTCCGCCGAGGAGACGGCCCGCATCCAGGCCGCCAAGGACGCCGAGTCGAAGAAGCAGGCGGCCGAGGACAAGCTGGAGGCGCAGCGCGAGGCCAAGAAGAAGGCGGACGCGGCCGAACGCGCGAGCCGTTCCTCGGTCCGTGACGCATCCTCCTTCTCGGCGCAGGGCTCCTACAGCGTGGCCGAAGTGCAGGCGATGGCCCGCCAGATGGTCCCCGCGGACCAGTTCCAGTGCTTCAGCAACATCGTGAACCACGAGTCGACCTGGAACTACCGGGCGAGCAACCCCTCTTCGGGTGCGTACGGACTCGTACAGGCGCTGCCCGGCTCCAAGATGTCGTCCGCCGGTGCCGACTGGCAGACCAACCCGGCCACCCAGATCAAGTGGGGCCTCAGCTACATGGACGGCCGCTACGGCAGCCCGTGCGGCGCCTGGTCCTTCTGGCAGGCCAACCACTGGTACTAGGAGCCCGCGAGGTTCCACGCTCAACCACGAGACGCCCCGCACCGTCCTACGGTGCGGGGCTTCTCGCGTGTACGGTCGATCCGGACAGCTCCAGGGGGCGTGCGGGGAGCGGACGGGGGAAAGGGAAGATCCATGTCTAAACTTCCGGGGTGGCTCGGCCGGGTGGGCGCCGAACTCACCGAGATCGGGGCGCGCCTGGAAGAACGCCGCGCCGAGGACGAGCGCCGAGCCGACGCGGACGCCGTGAGCGGCTCGTCGTCGACGCTCTCCACGGTCGCCGCCGAACAGGTTCCCGCCCCGCCCTCCTACGCCCCCTCCGTCGCCGCCAAGCCCGACCCGGTGGCCGCGATCCCCTGGGGGATGCGCGTGGCGGCCGAGGCAGGCTGGCGGCTGCTGGTCCTGGCCGGCACGCTCTGGGTGCTCATGCGCGTCATCAGCGCCGTCCAACTGGTCGTCCTCGCGTTCGTCGCGGCCCTGCTGGTGACCGCGATGCTCCAGCCCACCGTCGTACGGCTGAGACGGCTCGGGCTGCCGCGTGGTCTGGCCACCGCGGTCACCGCGGTGCTCGGCTTCGTCGTCATGGGGCTGGTCGGCTGGTTCGTCGTGTGGCAGGTGATGGACAATCTGGACGACCTCTCGGACCGGGTCCGTGACGGTATCGACGAGCTGAAGCGCTGGCTCCTGGACAGCCCGTTCCATGTCACCGAGTCGCAGATCAACGACATCGCGAAGAACCTCAGCGACACGATCGGCACCAACACGGAGGAGATCACCTCCGCCGGGCTCCAGGGCGTCACCGTGATGGTGGAGGTCCTCACCGGCCTGCTGCTGGCGATGTTCTCGACGCTCTTCCTGCTCTACGACGGGAAGCGCATCTGGCAGTGGGTGCTCAAGCTGGTGCCCTCCCAGGCACGGCCGGGCGTCGCCGGTGCCGGACCGCGCGCCTGGCGGACGCTGACCGCCTATGTGCGGGGCACGGTGATCGTGGCCCTGATCGACGCGATCTTCATCGGGCTCGGGATCTACTTCCTCGATGTGCCGATGGCGGTTCCGCTCGCCGTCTTCATCTTCCTCTTCGCCTTCATCCCGCTGGTCGGCGCCGTGGTCTCCGGTGCCCTCGCGGTGGTCGTCGCGCTCGTCACCCAGGGCGTGTTCACCGCGCTGATGGTGCTGATCGTGGTGCTCGCCGTGCAGCAGATCGAGGGCCACATCCTGCAGCCCTTCATCCTCGGCCGCGCCGTACGCGTCCACCCGTTGGCCGTCGTGCTGTCGGTCGCGGCGGGCGGCATGGTCGCGGGCATCGGCGGTGCGGTCGTGGCCGTGCCCCTGGTCGCCGTGACCAACACGGTGGTCGGCTATCTGCGCTCGTTCGGGCAGGATCCCGCCGTGCTCCACGGGTCAGGTCCGCACGGCGCCACGGCGCTCTCGGCCCTACCGCCGACGGAACCGCCCCCCGCCCGGCCGGCCGAGGAGCCGGCGGGCGGCGGCGAGCGGCCGGACCCGGTGGACGAGCCGGGAAAGTGACATAAGAAGGGCCCCAGGGACGGTCGGTCGTCCTCGGGGCCCTTCTCGTTCATGGGTACTACTCGGCGAGCACGGCCTCGGAATCGAGGGTCACGCCGACCGCCTGGATCACCGAAGCGATCTTGACGGCTTCCTGAATGGTCTCACGGTCCACGCCGGCCTTGCGCAGCACCTGCTCGTGGGAGTCCAGGCACTGGCCGCAGCCGTTGATCGCGGAGACGGCGAGCGACCACAGCTCGAAGTCGACCTTCTCCACGCCCGGCTTGCCGATGACGTTCATCCGCAGGCCGGCACGGAGGTTTCCGTACTCGGGGTCCGACAGCAGGTGCCGGGTGCGGTAGAAGACGTTGTTCATCGCCATGATGGCCGCGGCCGACTTCGCCGCGGTGTACGCCTCGGCGGAGAGGTTGGCCTTGGCCTCGGGCTCCAGCTCGCGCAGCACCTTCGGCGAGCGCGAGGCGATCGCGCAGGCCAGGACGGTGCCCCACAGCTGCTGCTGCGGGAGCTCGCTGTTGCCGATGACCGAGCCGAGGTTCAGCTTCAGGTCCTTGGCGAAGTCCGGTATGGCGGACTTCAGTTCATCGAGTGCCATGTCGGTATCAGCTCACTCGCCGGAGAGGAGGGCGACCGGGTCGAGGGTGTTCTCGCCCTTGGTCCAGTTGCAGGGGCAGAGCTCGTCGGTCTGCAGGGCGTCGAGGACCCGCAGGACCTCCTTGGGGTTACGGCCCACGGAACCGGCGGTCACCATCGTGAACTGGATCTCGTTGTTCTGGTCGACGATGAAGACGGCGCGCTGCGCGAAGCCGTCCTCGCCCTCGATGCCGAGGTCACGCATGAGCTCGTGCTTCGAGTCGGCGAGCATCGGGAAGGGCAGGTCGGTCAGGTCCGGGTGGTCCTTGCGCCAGGCGTGGTGCACGAACTCGGAGTCACCGGAGAAGCCGAGGATCTGCGCGTCACGGTCGGCGAACTCGTCGTTCAGCTTGCCGAAGGCGGCGATCTCGGTGGGGCACACGAAGGTGAAGTCCTTCGGCCACGCGAAAACGATCTTCCACTGACCCTCGTAGGTCTTGTGGTTGATCTGCTCGAACTCCTTGCCGCTCTCCAGCGACACGCAAGCGGTCAGGTCGAACTCGGGGAACTTGTCACCGACAGTGAGCACGCGCACTCCTTGCTGCGTAGGAAATCCCCTTTTGAGGGTGTTCCTGGGGGTTGGACAGTCCCCACCTTGGCACAGAGTGCATTGATCACGGAAATAGCTACACTCGGTCCGGATGATCGGAGGTGCCTATCAGTGGCGTATGTAAATCAGGCTATTAGGGTCAAGCAGCCAAGCCTCTCGCAGCTGCGCGCCTTCGCGGCCGTGGCGGAGCATCTGCACTTCCGGGACGCGGCGGCAGCAATCGGGATGAGTCAGCCCGCGCTCTCCGGGGCGGTGTCCGCGCTGGAGGTGGCACTGGGTGTCCAGCTCATCGAGCGTACGACGCGCAAGGTGCTGCTCTCGCCCGCGGGGGAGCGCCTCGCGGTGCGGAGCCGGGCGGTGCTGGAGGCACTCGGGGAGCTGATGGAGGAGGCCGAGGCGGTGCGCGCGCCCTTCACCGGGGTGCTCAGGCTCGGCGTGATCCCGACGGTCGCGCCGTATCTGCTGCCGGCCGTGCTCAGGCTGGTCCATGAGCACTACCCGGACCTGGATCTCCAGGTCCACGAGGAGCAGACCTCCTCGTTGCTGGAGGGGCTGGGGGCCGGCCGGCTGGACCTGCTGCTGCTCGCGGTGCCGCTGGGGGTGCCCGGCGTCACGGAACTGCCGCTGTTCGACGAGGACTTCGTGCTCGTCATGGAGAAGCGTCACGAGCTCGCCGGGCGCACCGGCCTGCCGCGCGGGACGTTGCGCGACCTGCCGCTGCTGCTGCTCGACGAGGGGCACTGCCTGCGTGACCAGGCGCTGGACATCTGCCGGGAGGCGGGGCGCACCCAGGGGGCGCCGGTGACGACGACCGCGGCCGGGCTCTCCACGCTGGTCCAGCTCGTCGCGGGCGGGCTCGGGGTGACGCTGCTTCCGCGTACGGCGGTGACGGTGGAGACCGGGCGGAACGAGGCGCTGGCCACCGGGTACTTCGAGGATCCGGCGCCCTCCCGTCGGGTGGCGCTGGCGTTGCGGGCGGGCTCGGCGAGGCAGGAGGAGTTCGAGGAGCTCGCGGCCGCGCTGCGCGGGGCGATGGGGACGCTGCCGGTACGGGTGCCCGAGGAGGGGTGAGCGCGCCCCCCCCGGCGCGCTCACCCCTCCCCGGCCGCGTTCACTCCGTGCGCAGGCCGTCCGGGCGCATCAGGCGCCACAGCAGGGGCAGGGAGAGCACGGTCACGGCCACGACGAGGGCCCCGCCCGCCCCCGCCATCGGCAGGAACACCCACCACCGGGTGACCGATTTGTCGAGCATCCAGGTCAGCAGGGTGCCCAGGCCCAGGCCGCCCGCCGTCGCGACGAGCAGGCCGAGTACCACAGGGACGGCGGTCTGCCAGAGCACCGACCAGCCGAGGGTGACCCGCCTGGTGCCGAAGGCGACCAGCACCGACAGGAGCCGCTTGCGCTCCCGGAGCTGTTCCAGCTGGGAGACCAGCATGGACGCGGCGATCAGCAGCAGAGTGACCACCGCGCCGAGCTGGAGCGCCGTCTGCACGCTGGCGTACTGGCGGTCGCGCGTCATGGAGGTGAGGCTGCCCACCCGCATCGAGGGGTCGATCCTGGCCGCCGTGTTCCGTACGTGTTCGGCGACGTCCTCCACGCCCTCGTCGACCCGGATCTGGGCGATGATCTGGGCGTTGGGCAGGATGCCCGGATCGACCGCGCCGGGCGTCGTCATGATGCCCCAGTGCTCCTTGCCGAGCGGATCGAGCCCGGCCCGCACGGTCCGGGCGTCGGCCGGCAGGGTCCAGAGCACCGACTTCGCGCCCGGCTCCTCGCCGTAGGAGGAGTTGAGCTCGATCTCCTCGCCCTTGCGGGCCGTCTCGTCGATCCAGTCGGCCATCTCCTTGTCGTGCTCCGGATGGACGACGAAGGCGTCGCCCTCCTCGCAGGAGCCGATCGCCGCCAGTTCCTTCAGCGTGGCGCAGTCGCCGACGGTCAGGGTGGTGATGGGCAGACTGTCCCCCTCGTGCGGCTCCGCCCTGGTCACGTACGTCTCGACCGTGCCGATGACGGCCTCGACCCCTTCGGTCGCCCGGAACTCCTCGATGGTCCTGGCCGCGGCCTCACCGCTGACGTCCTCGGAGTAGGTGGTGAACTGGGCCCGTGACGGGTCCTGGCCCGTCATCCGCTTGAAGTCGTCCCCCATGGCGCCGAACAGCATCTGCAGGGCGATCGCGCCCGCCACCGCCACCGTGATGCCGCTGACCGCGCGCGACGCCGCCCCGCTGCTGAGCTGGAGCCTGCGCACGGCGAGCTGCCAGGGCACCGGGCCGCCGTGGACGCGCTTCACGACTGCCTCGACCAGCCAGGGGAGCAGCAGGGCGAGCCCGATCAGGACCAGTGCGGCGCCGGCCGCGATCGGGAACGGCTTGACGGAGGTGAACTCGTCCACCCGCCCGGTCGACGCCAGTACGGCGATTCCCGCGACCGGTACGAGCAGCCGCCACCCGAGGCGGCGTCGCCGGCCGACGGACTTGCGTACGACGCCGAGGGGTTCGATGACCACTGAACGCAGAGCGGCCAGCGTGACGAACACCGCGGCGAGGGGCACGGCCACCGCGATGAGCGCGGCCGGCCACACGGCGGGGACCAGGTCCGAGGGGAAGGCGTTGTGGCCCCAGAGCTCCACCCCGCCGGCGAATCCGCGGCCGACGAAGAAGAGCGCCGCGCCCACCAGCAGTCCGAGCAGTGAGCCGAACAGGGCTTCACCCGCCGCGATCCTGCGGGTCGACCCGATGTCCGTACCGACCAGGCGCAGGGCGGCGAGCCGGCGGTCCCGCCGCTCACCGCCGAACCGTACGGCGGTGGCGATGAAGATCGCCACGGGGACGAGGAGCACCACGCAGATGAGGATGACCAGGACGGCCAGCTCGGGTGGCAGCTCCTCGCCCGACTCCCTGTTCCCGTAGCCGTCCACCCGGTGGCCGCCGGCGGCCGGGGTCAGGGTGTCGCTGCCGGCGTAGTAGTAGAGCTCGCCCGGTGAGAGAAGGCCCTCGTCACCGATCGTCGCGGAGATCCGGTACGGGAGGCGCTCCCTGAGGAGGCTGCCCTCCGGTGAGGCCAGCAGGTCCCGGAGCGCGGGGGAGACGACCATCTCGTCGGGGGCGGGGAGGGACGCGACGCCGGGAGGAGTGACCGGATGTGCGCCTTCGGGGCGCATCAGGAAGCCGTGGACGGCCTGTCCCCTGAACTCGGTCTGCGCGTCGATCCGCAGCACCGTGGTGTCGGACTTCCGGGCCTCCCCGTTCCACGAGGCCGCGTTCTCCGAGCGGGCCTGGTCGCGTGCGGAGCGCGCGTCCAGCAGGTGGGGGACGGACGAGGCGATCAGCAGGAACGCCACGCCGAGGCCCACCCCGACGGCGGTGAGCGCGGTCCGCGCCCAGCCCTCGCGCCCGCCCGCGGCGGCGAAACGTATGCCGAGGCCGAGATCCCTCAACCAGGTCATGCGACGTACTCCAGGTCACGGCACCGGCCGTCGCGTACGACGATGTCGCGGTCCGAGTAGGCGGCCACCCGGGCCTCGTGCGTCACGAGCACGACGGCCGCCCCCGCCGTCCGGGCGGACTCCGTCAGCAGCTCCATGACCCGCTCGCCGTTGAGGGAGTCCAGTGCCCCTGTCGGCTCGTCGGCGAAGACGACCTTGGGCGAGGCGGCCAGGGCGCGGGCCACGGCGACGCGCTGGCCCTGGCCGCCGGACACCTCGCCGGGGCGCTGGTCGGCGATGTCGTCGACCTCCAGACGCTCCAGCCACTCCCGGGCGGTGCGTTGGGCCTGCTTGCGCTTGCCGCCGTTGAGGCGGAGGGGCAGGGCGACGTTCTCCACGCAGGTCAGTTCGGGGACGAGCTGGCCGAACTGGAAGACGAAACCGAAGTCGCTGCGGCGCAGGGCGCTGCGCTCGGCGTCGGGCATCCCGGAGAGTTCGCGGCCGCCGTAGGTGATGGTGCCCGAGTCGGGGGTGACGATTCCGGCGAGGCAGTGCAGCAGCGTCGACTTGCCGGAGCCGGAGGGGCCCATGACGGCGACGACCTCGCCGGGGTGGACGGAGAAGGAGGCGCCGTCGAGCGCGGGGGTCGAACCGTAGGTCTTGTGGAGGTCGTGGGCGGCGAGCAGGGTGCCGGCGGGGGTCACGGGGCGATCACCTCGGCGAGCTTGCCGAGACGTGCGGAGGTGAGCTCCAGCCACCGCAGGTCGGCTTCCAGGTGGAAGAGGGCGTGGTCGCAGATCAGCTGGTCGGCGAGGTCGCCCTGGCGCTTGCGGTCGGTGAGGATCCGCATGAGGCGCAGGTGCTCGGAGCGCTGGGCGTCCAGGAGGTCGGCTGCGTCGCGGCCGGTGAGCAGTGCGAGGACGACCTTCGTGTACAGGGTCGACTGAAGATACGGCTCGGGCTTCTCGGGCTGGGCGAGCCAGGAGCTGACGTCGGTGATGCCCGCGTCGGTGATGGCGTACCGCTTGCGCTCGGGCCCGCCGCCCGTCTCGACGCCGTCGACCTCGACGAGCCCGTTCTTGAGCAGGCGGGACATGGTCGCGTAGACCTGGCCGTAGTGCAGGGGGCGATCCTGCCCGAACTTCTCGTCGAAGGCGCGCTTGAGGTCGTAGCCGTGGCGGGGGCCGGACTCCAGGAGCCCGAGGAGGGTGTGACCGATTGACATGCGCCGCACTGTACATGGCGTGTATACCCGCCATGTATACGACCCCGGGTGGAGGCCGGGCGGCACGGGTGTGGCCGCGCCACCAGGGGCTCCGCCGCCGGACCCCCGCGCCTCGATCGCCGGCGGGGCTTGATTCTGCGGGCCTGTGCCGGGTGGCGCGGGGGACGATGTCAAGCCCGTTGGGGGTCCCCCCGACGCAGCCTGAGGGACATTCAGGACAACGATTCGCCCCCGGTCACCCCTCCGTGTCGGGCGGGGTCTTCGGGGGCCGGCCCCGGCGGGCGATCGGGGCCGCGCCGCCCGGGAGCCGGCCCGCCTCCGCCAGCGCCCGCCGCAGCAGGAACTCGATCTGCGCGTTCGCACTGCGGAGCTCGTCCGAGGCCCAGCGGGCCAGCGCGTCGTGCACCGCCGGGTCGAGCCGCAGCAGCATCTGCTTGCGGGCGGGGCCGCGCCGGGCCGCCCGGCCGGGGGGAGGGGCCTCGTCGTCGGTCACTGGTAGAGCGTGCCCGTGTTCAGGACCGGCTGTGCCGCACGGTCACCGCACAGCACCACCATCAGGTTGCTCACCATCGCCGCCTTCCGCTCGGAGTCCAGCTCGACGATGTCCTGCTCCGCGATCCGCGTCAGCGCCATCTCGACCATGCCCACCGCGCCCTCGACGATCTGCTGGCGCGCCGCGACGACCGCCCCCGCCTGCTGCCGCTGGAGCATCGCCGAGGCGATCTCGGGGGCGTACGCGAGGTGGCTGAAGCGGGACTCGATGATGCGCACGCCCGCCGCCTGCACCCGCGCCGTGAGCTCGACCGCGAGCTTCTCGGTGATCTCCTCGGCGTTGCCCCGCAGGGAGAGCCCGCCCTCCTCGTGGGCGTCGTACGGGTACTCGATCGCGATGTGCCGGACCGCCGCCTCGGTCTGGGTGGCGACGAACTCCAGGAAGTCGTCGACCTCGAAGAGCGCCTGCGCGGTGTCCTCGACCTTCCAGACGACGATCGCGGCGAGTTCGATCGGGTTGCCGTAGGCGTCGTTGACCTTCAGGACGGCCGTCTCGTGGTTGCGGACCCGGGTGGAGATCTTGCGGCTGGAGGTCAGCGGGTTGATCCAGCGCAGGCCGTCCGCGCGGATCGTGCCGACGTAGCGGCCGAAGAGCTGGATGACCCGGGCCTCGCCCGGAGCGACCATCTTCACACCGCTCATGCAGAAGAAGGAGGCCACGGTCAGGAGCAGCCCGAGGATGAGCAGCGGGACGCCGGCTCCCTTGTGGCCGTCGGAGCTCAGGACGCCGCCGACGATGGCCAGGGCCACGCCGAGGAGCACTCCGAGGACGGTCAGGAGCAGGCCGAGCCCGCCAGGGATGGAGTGCGCCGTCACCTCCCTGACCTGGGGTGCGGGCATCTCGGGGGCGTCGGGCGTCAGGTCGGCGCCGGGGCCGGTGGCGCCGGGCAGGTCGTGTGGTGCGGACATGGGTCCCCCGTTTCGTACGGCATAGCGCCGCGCTAGCAATGTGATTACACATTAACGCTCCTCGCAACCTTGTGCACCCCTCGGGAGTCGGTTCCTACAGAAGTGGGTGCTGATTCTCACGTCCGGAAAAGACCGGATCGCTTGTCATTTGTCCAGGCTTTCAGTGTTAGCTGGCAGGTCTGACCGGATCGGCACGAGCAGAAGGACAGGAGCACCACAGCGATGGGTCGAGCGGATGCGCGACGAGCCCAGGGGCGGGGAGCGCGCCGGGCCGCCACGAGCGGCGGCGGCATACGCCGGCTCTTCACCTGGCGGAAGATCCTGGGCACCTTCTTCGGTCTCTGCCTGCTCGCGATGGGCGCCTTCGCCGCGCTCTACGTGTACGTCGACGTGCCTGAGGCCAACGCGCAGGCCCAGAAGCAGAGCAACGTCTACAAGTACAGCGACGGCACGCTCCTGGCCCGGAGCAACTCCGAGGTCAACCGGGAGATAGTCGACCTGGAGGTCGTGCCGAAGGCGGTCCAGCACGCCTTCGTCGCCGCCGAGAACAAGTCCTTCTACCGGGACCAGGGCGTCGACCTCAAGGGCACCGCGCGCGGCCTGCTCAACACGCTCTCCGGCAAGGGGAAGCAGGGTGGCTCCACGATCACCCAGCAGTACGTGAAGAACTACTACCTCACGCAGGACCAGACGGTCACCCGGAAGCTCAAGGAGCTGGTGATATCGCTCAAGGTCGACCAGCGCACGGAGAAGGACGACATCCTCGCCGGGTACCTCAACACGGTCTACTACGGCCGAGGCGCGAGCGGTATCCAGGCGGCGGCGCAGGCCTATTACGGCGTCGACGCGAAGGATCTCGACACCGCACAGGGCGCCTATCTCGCGGCCCTGCTCCAGGCCCCCAGCCAGTACGACTGGGCGAACGCCACCCCCGGCGGCAAGAAGCTCGTCAAGGAGCGCTGGGCCTACACGCTGAACAACATGGTGGACGAGGGCTGGCTGGACAAGGCCGAGCGGGACAAGCTGACCTTCCCCGTCCCGGACGCTCCCAAGGCGGCCCCCGGCATGGAGGGCCAGACCGGCTACCTCGTCGAGGCCGCGAACAACGAGATGAAGCGGCAGGGCGTCACCGAGGAAGAGCTGGACGCCGGCGGCTGGACGGTCACCCTCAACATCGACAAGAAGCGGCAGAAGCAGCTGGAGAAGTCCGTCGCCGACCAGCTGGAGAACCAGCTCGACCGTGAGAACAGCAAGGTCGACGCGACCGTCCAGGCCGGTGCCACCTCCGTGGACCCGAAGACGGGCAAGGTGGTCGCGCTGTACGGCGGTGTCGGCGCGACCGAGCACTACATCTCCAACGCCACCCGGCAGGACTACCAGCCGGCCTCCACCTTCAAGCCGCTCGTCCTCGCCTCGGCCCTGGAGAACGGGTCGACCACCCAGGACGGCGACCTGATCGGCCTGAACACGGTCTACGACGGCACCAGCAAGCGCCCGGTCGTCGGCAGCGACACCCCGTTCGCCCCGCAGAACGAGGACGACATCAGCTACGACAGTCCGACCGTCCGGACGGCGATGGACAAGTCGATCAACTCCGTCTTCGCGCAGATGGTCGTCGACGTCACCCCGAGCGCCGTGAAGAAGACCGCGCTGGACCTGGGCGTACCGGACAAGAACTTCCCGGAGCGTCCCGCGATCACGCTCGGCACGATGAACGCCTCGACGTGGGACATGGCCGGGGTGTACGCGACGCTCGACAACCACGGCAAGAAGGTCACCCCGACCATCGTGAAGTCCGCCGAGCACCGCGACCGCACCATGGAGCCCGTCGACGGCGTGGGCGGCCAGGTGATCAGCCGGGCGTCCGCCGACACCGTGACGAAGGCCCTGACCGAGGTCGTCGACGTCGGTTCGGGCCGGGAGGCCGACACCTCCGCCTACGACGCGGCCGGCAAGACCGGCACCTCCGAGGACAACAAGGCGGCCTGGTTCGCGGCCTACACCCCGGAGCTCACCACGGCTGTGGCTCTCTTCGGTGAGTCCACCGCCGAGGGCGGCGGCCAGGTCAGCCTCACCGGCACGGCCAACTCCGGCCGGGCCAACGGTGGCGGGTTCCCCGCCAGGATCTGGGCCGACTACACCCTGGGCGCGCTCGGAGGCGGCTCCGACGCCGCGTTCGACCTGCGGGGAGTCGAAAGGGGTGAGACGCCGGTGACCGAGATGCCCTCGGCGACCCCGTCCGAGACCGAGGAGCCGTCGAAGACCCCGTCGGAGGAGCCCGAGACGCCCAGCGAGACGCCGAGCGAGACCCCCAGCGAGGAGTCGCCCCCGGCCGAGACGCCGAGCGAGACGCCCTCGGAGACCCCGAGCGGGTCGCCCAGCACGCCGGAGGTCCCCGAGGACGGTGACCGTCCGCCGGGCGAGCGGCCCGGCGGCGAGGGCCTGCTGGGGCAGTAGCGACGTGTGAGGGGCGGGTGCCGATCCGGCACCCGCCCCTCACACATGTCTCCGGTGTCGTTCCTAGGGGGTGGCCATCTCGAACCAGACCACCTTGCCCGTCGACAGCCGGGTCGCCCCCCACCGTCTGGCCAGCCGGTTGACCAGGAACAGCCCGCGTCCGCCCTCGTCGGTCTCCCGGGCGCGCCGCTGCCGGGGCAGCTGCGGGGAGTCGTCGCCGACCTCGCAGCGCAGGATGTCCGTACGCAGCAGCCGCAGCGTCACCGGCCGCTCCGCGTAGCGCACCGCGTTGGTCACCACCTCGCTGACCAGCAGCTCCACCTCGTCCGACAGGTCGTCCAGACCCCACCGGCCGAGCGCCCTGCGGGCCAGCCTGCGGGCCCGGCCGGGCGCCGCGTCCTCCGGCTCCAGGAACCAGTACGCGACATCGCTCGGCGCGATCCCGTCGAACCGCGCGGCCAGCAGGGCGATGTCGTCGTCCCGGTCCCCGGGACCGAGCATGTCCAGCACGTCGTCGCAGAGCGCTTCCAGCGGCGGCGAATGGTCCGGGCCCGTCAGCTGGGCGGTGGCGGCGAGCCGCTCCCGCAGGATCTCGATGCCCGTCCACACGTCCCGCATCCGGGACTCCACCAGGCCGTCCGTGTACAGCAGCAGCGTGGCCCCGGCCGGGGCGTCCAGCTCGACGGCCTCGAAGTCGACGCCGCCGACACCGATCGGCGCGCCCGGCGGAACCCGCAGCACCTCCGCCCGGCCGCCCAGGTGGAGCAGCACCGGCGGCGGATGGCCGGCGTTGGCGATGGTGATGCGGTGCGCGACGGGGTCGTACACCGCGTAGAGGCAGGTCGCCATGCGGTCGCTGCCGAGCCGCTGCGCCTGCTCGTCCAGATGGTGCAGGACCTCCTGCGGAGGCAGGTCGAGGCCGGCCAGGGTCTGCGCGGTGGTGCGCAGCTGGCCCATGATCGCAGCGGACGTCATGGAGTGCCCCATCACGTCCCCGACGACCAGGGCGACCCTGCTGCCGGGCAGCGGGATCGCGTCGTACCAGTCGCCGCCGACCCGGGCCGTCTCCGCGGCCGGGAGGTAGCGCGAGGCCAGGCGCACGCCCGTGGGCTGCGGCAGCGAGTCGGGCAGCATCGTGCGCTGGAGCTCGTCGGCGATGTACGCCTCGCGGCCGTACAGCACGGCCTTGTCGATGCCGAGCGCGGTGTGCGTGGCCAGTTGGGCCGCGACCAGGAGGTCGTTCGCCTCGAACGGCGGACGGTCCGTGCCGCGCAGGAAGACGGCGGCGCCGATCACCCGGCGCCGGCCCCGCAGCGGAGCCAGGATCGCGCGGTGCCCGGTCGGCACCGTACTCCCGGCGCCCAGCAGTTCGGGCAGGGCGACGCGAGCCGCCGCGGAGTCCCCGAAGACGGGACGCACCCCGCGCAGCACCTCGGCGAGCGCGCCGCCCGCCCGGATCTCGCACAGGTCGGCGGCCGGCAGCAGCCCGGCCTGCGGGTCGGTGACGGACAGCCTCAGCCGCTCGCCCTCCGTCCCGCTCTCGCTCTCCTCGTCGGCCAGCCGCAGCCTGTCGGTGCGCCGCAGCCGCAGCACGAAGGGGTTGACGGGCCGCTCGTCACCCACCGGGAGCGGGTCGCGGAGGTAGACGAGTATGGCGTCGGAGAAGGTGGGCACGCTCGCCCGGCAGAGCCCCAGCACGATCTCGTCCAGGTCTATGCCCCGCGCGATCCGGCGGGTCGCCGCGCCGACGAACCGCAGCCGGTCCCCCTCGCGTCGCGAGAGCGTCTGGGTGTCGACGACGGGAGCGGCCCCGTCCGCGGCGGGCGCACCCGGCACGGCGTTCGCCGCCGGGCCCTTCGCCGGGTGCGGCACCGGGGAGGGGCCGGGAATCGCGGCGGTGGCAGCGGCGCCCGGCGGGGCCTCCTCCTGCCGGGGCCGGGCGCGTTCCTGCGGCCGGGCGGCGAGGGGCTGCCGGCCTTCGTGGGAGGTGGGATGCTCCGTCACGCGTGGGATTCCGTCCGTCCGGGCCGGTTGTATGAGGCAATCACCTTGTGGGGCGCCACTGTGCCCCGGCAAGAGCGGTGAGAACAACGGCTGTCACCGGATGCCCCTGGAAAAGGGGCCGAAACCGAACGGCCACGGGAGCGGCCGGTTCGGGGCGCTCGCATGGCTGGGCAGCGGACAGCGAACACGTCTCCACCCCTCGTAGTGGTTCGTGCGTCCGCACGCTCCACCCGGCTCCGTGGGCCGTGTGACTCATGCGGTGCGTTCGGTGACTGGTGGTCAGGCCCCTGGCCGATCCTGCCGGTTGTGGCGCGTCGGTCCGGCGGAGCGGTTCATGGAGGGTGATCCTACGTTTGCCCCCCTGGGGTGCATCAAGGGTCTCACGACGGTGTGGGGGCGGGGGAGCGGTCCCAGTCATCAGGCAGCGGCGGCACCTGCCACCTGGGGTCGGGCCGCCAGTGCTCCCAGCCGTCGCTGAACGGTGCGCCCCAGCGCTGGATCACCTCGACGGCCGCCAGTCCCGCCTCGCGTACCCGCCGGGCGGTGGCCTCGTCCATCAGCCCGACCCGCTGCGCCTGTGCGAACTCGTCCTCGTCGAGCCACTCCCAGCTGTGGTCGGGACGCACCGAGATGTCGAGGAAGTGGTCCTGCGAATCCACCCCGCCGGACCAGCGTGAGCGCGGCTCCTCGAGGTTGACGTACCAGTTCCGGAAGAGCCAGCCCCGGTCCCAGAACAGCCACACCGACCAGGGGTCACCCGGCTTGGCGAGCTTCAGCACACCCGAGCCGAACCACCGGGACCGCACCGTGGTGCGCGGGCGGGTGTAGCGGGTGGCGAGCGGTTCGGCGTGCACCTGGGTGCCGTCGGCGAGGACCGGCCTCACACACTCGGTGCCGGACGCCATCCACACGGCCAGGAGTTCGTCGGTGTCCTGGACGACCGTGACCGGCCGGCAGATGTGCACCGCGTGGCCCTCACCGTCGCCCGGTCTTCCGTTGTCCCGGTACCGCCAGAGGATCCGGTCCCCCGGCGACCAGCGCCCGCCGTCTCCCGCACCCGCCCCGGTGCCCGCTCCCGTACCCGCTTCCGTCGCTGTCATGAAGAGATCTTAGGGACGGCTCCCCGGCCGCGCGGTGCGTTACGCGTCAGGCCGGGTCATACGCAGCACGTCCAGGGCCTCGTCGAGCTGCGCCGCCGTCAGGTCACCACGCTCGACGTAGCCTTCGGCCAGCACCGTCTCCCGGATCGTCGTGCCGTCGGCCAGGGACTTCTTGGCGACCTTCGCCGCCTGCTCGTAGCCGATGTACTTGTTCAGCGGGGTCACGACCGAGGGCGAGGACTCCGCGTACTGCCGGGCCCGTCCGACGTTCGCGGTGATGCCGTCGACCGTGCGGTCGGCGAGCAGCCGGGAGGCGTTGGTGAGGAGCCGTACGGACTCCAGCAGGTTCTTCGCGATGACCGGAAGCATGACGTTGAGCTCGAAGTTGCCTGCCGCTCCGGCGGCGGCGACCGTGGCGTCGTTGCCCGTCACCTGGGCCGCGACCATCAGCACCGCCTCCGGGATGACCGGATTGACCTTCCCCGGCATGATCGAGGAGCCCGGCTGCAGGTCGGGCAGGTTGATCTCGGCGAGCCCGGTGCGGGGCCCGGAGGCCATCCAGCGGAGGTCGTTGGAGATCTTGGTGAGCGACACGCCGATCGTGCGGAGCTGGCCCGACGCCTCGACGAGCCCGTCCCTGGCGCCCTGCGCCTCGAAGTGGTTCCGGGCCTCGGTGAGCGGCAGTCCCGTCGTGCGGGCGACCTCCGCGATCACCGCTGCGGAGAACCCGGGCGGGGTGTTGATCCCCGTGCCCACCGCGGTGCCGCCCAGGGGGAGTTCGGCCAGGCGGGGCAGCGAGGCGCGCAGCCGCTCGACGCCGTACCGGATCTGCGCCGCGTAACCGCCGAACTCCTGCCCCAGGGTCACGGGTGTGGCGTCCATCAGGTGCGTACGGCCCGACTTCACGACCTCCGAGAATTCGGCCGATTTCCGCTCCAGGGAGACGGCCAGGTGTTCGAGCGCCGGGATCAGGTCGGCGGTGACGGCGGCGGTCGCGGCGATGTGGACCGACGACGGGAACACGTCGTTCGACGACTGGGACGCGTTGACGTGGTCGTTGGGGTGGACCTCGCGCCCGAGCCGCTCCGTGGCGAGTGTGGCCACGACCTCGTTGGTGTTCATGTTGGACGACGTGCCGGAACCCGTCTGGAAGACGTCGACGGGGAAGTGCTCGTCCCAGCGTCCGTCCACGACCTCCGCAGCGGCCTCCTGGATGGCGCCCGCGATGTCCGGATCCAGCACCTTCAGCTCGGCGTTGACCTTGGCCGCCGCGGCCTTGATCCGTGCCAGGGCCTCGATGTGGGCCCGCTCCAGCCGCTGCCCGGAGATGGGGAAGTTCTCCACCGCGCGCTGTGTCTGGGCCCGCCACTTCGCGTGGGCCGGCACCTTCACCTCGCCCATCGAGTCGTGCTCGACGCGGTACTGCGTGTCCTCGGCCGGTTCGCCCATGGTGTTCATACCTCCTGCAGGGGCGAGCGCGGTCCGCGCCCGCCGTATTCCCCGATACTCCTGCCCGGGCCCCCCGCACCGATCACACCCCCGCCCCGGTGTTCACGCGTCCACCGGACCGCCGTATACGCCGGAGGGGCGCGCCCGGCCACCGGGCGCGCCCCTCCGTCGGACGTGCGGTCAGCCGAGGCCGGGGCCGCGGACCGGGATGCTGGTGAAGGTCGGGGCCGGGGCGGGCTCGGTGAAGAAGTCGTTGCCCTTGTCGTCGACCACGATGAACGCGGGGAAGTCCTCGACCTCGATGCGCCAGACCGCCTCCATGCCGAGCTCCTCGTACTCGACGACCTCGACCTTCTTGATGCAGTCCTGCGCGAGGCGCGCGGCGGGGCCGCCGATCGAGCCGAGGTAGAAGCCGCCGTGGGCGTCGCAGGCGTCCGTGACCTGCTGGGAGCGGTTGCCCTTGGCGAGCATGACCTTGGAGCCGCCGGCCGCCTGGAACTGCGCGACGTAGCTGTCCATGCGGCCGGCCGTCGTCGGGCCGAAGGAGCCGGAGGCGTAGCCCTCGGGGGTCTTCGCCGGGCCCGCGTAGTAGACCGGGTGGTCCTTGAGGTACTGCGGCATCTCCTCGCCCGCGTCGAGCCGCTCCTTGATCTTGGCGTGTGCGATGTCGCGCGCCACGACCAGCGGGCCCGTCAGCGAGAGCCTGGTCTTGACCGGGTACTTGGTCAGCTCGGCGAGGATGTCGTCCATCGGCCGGTTCAGGTCGATCCGCACCACGTCGGACTCGTCCAGGTGCTCGTCCGTGGTGTCCGGGAGGAAGCGCGCCGGGTCCTTCTCCAGCTGCTCCAGGAAGACGCCCTCGGCGGTGATCTTCGCGGTGGCCTGGCGGTCGGCCGAGCACGACACGGCGATCGCGACGGGCAGCGAGGCGCCGTGCCGGGGGAGGCGGACCACGCGCACGTCGTGGCAGAAGTACTTCCCGCCGAACTGGGCGCCGATGCCGATCTTCTGCGTCAGCTCGAAGACCTTCTGCTCCAGGTCCTGGTCCCGGAAGCCGTGGCCGGTCGGGGAGCCCTCGGCGGGCAGCTCGTCGAGGTAGTGCGCGGAGGCGTACTTCGCGGTCTTCAGGGCGAACTCGGCCGAGGTGCCGCCGACGACGATCGCCAGGTGGTACGGCGGGCAGGCCGCCGTGCCCAGGGAGCGGATCTTCTCCTCCAGGAACTTCATCATGGAGGCCTCGTTGAGGACCGCCTTGGTCTCCTGGAAGAGGAACGACTTGTTGGCGGAGCCGCCGCCCTTCGCCATGAAGAGGAACTTGTACGCGCCGCCGTCCGTCGCGTACAGCTCGATCTGGGCCGGGAGGTTCGAGCCGGTGTTCTTCTCGTCCCACATCGTCAGCGGGGCCATCTGCGAATAGCGCAGATTCAGCTCGGTGTAGGCGTCGAAGATGCCGTGCGACAGGGCCTCCTCGTCACCGCCCTCGGTCAGGACGTTCTGCCCGCGCTTGCCCATGACGATCGCCGTGCCGGTGTCCTGGCACATCGGCAGCACACCCGCGGCGGCGATGTTCGCGTTCTTCAGGAGGTCCAGCGCGACGAACTTGTCGTTGGAGGACGCCTCGGGGTCGTCCACGATGCGGCGCAGCTGCGCCAGGTGGGCGGGGCGCAGATAGTGCGAGATGTCGTGCATGGCCTCGGCCGCGAGGGTGCGCAGGGCCTCCGGCGCCACCTTGAGGAACGTACGGCCGTCGGCCTCGAAGGTCGAGACGCCGTCGGCGGTCACCAGCCGGTACGGCGTGGTGTCCTCTCCCAGGGGGAGCAGATCGGAGTACGCAAACTCTGGCATTACGGCCATTCCTCACTCGGCGACAGCGGCTGACCACCCTTGGGCAGCGCATCCACCAGGGTAGAACGCCGCCGACGCGCCGGGCCTGTGAGGTAAGGCTCACCCCGCGGCGCTTGATCCCGTACCGCGGATCGGCGCACAGGGTTTCGGCGCGGGGCCGGAGAGGTGCTGTCGCGATCTATCGCGTTTCGGTACGCTGTTGCGGTGGACCTAGAGAAGCAGCCCCAGCAGCCCGTCGCTCCGGCCGGTCCCGCGCCCGCCGGAATCCGCGCGTCCGACGCGGACCGCGACCGGATCGCGGACATCCTGCGGGACGCCGTGGCCGAGGGCCGGCTGACGGCCGAGGAGCACGCGGAGCGGGTCGACCTGGTCTACCGGGCCAAGACCGTCGGCGAGCTCGAGCCGCTGGTCCAGGATCTCCCGGCAGCGGGCGACGCCCCCCGCCCGGCCGCCTCGCCCTACGGTTACGGCCCCGACGGGGCGACCGGGCCCGCCGAGAACATGGTGGCGGTCTTCAGCAGCACCACCCGCAGGGGCCGTTGGCGCGTCGGCGGCCGTACGAACGCCTTCTCGTTCTGCGGCAGTGTGGAGATCGACCTGACGGAGGCGCTGTTCGGCCAGCGTCTGACGGTCATCAACGCGACCTCCATCTTCGGCAGCGTCGAGATCAAGGTTCCCGAGAACATCTCGCTGCGCGGCAGCGGAACGGGCATTTTCGGCAATTTCGAGGTCGACACACTGGAATCCACCGACCCCGAGGCTCCGGTTGTCGTGGTGAACGGCTATTCCGTGTTCGGGAACGTCGAGGCGAAGCCCAAGCGGGGCAAGCTCATCGCCAACCTCCACAAGCACCTGCGCAAGCACCTCGGCCACTGAGCCGGCAGGGGTCCACGGCGAATTCCGGCCAGCGGGCGACGTGACGGCGGCGCGGGGAACGGGCGGCGGCGCCACTCAGTGCATAGGCGCGCGTACAGCGGGTAGGGAGTGCTGCATCGCCTCTCGCTCACGAAGCCGAAGCCGTCGTCAGGAGTGGACCGTGCTGCACATGCCGCATCAGCCCCTGCAGGTCGCCGCCGTGCCGTCCCAGCGCACACCCGCGCGGGAGGACCAGGCGGGGCCCTGGCACTCGGAGGCTGTGTGCCGCCGGGACGAAGCCGGGCTGTTCTTCGCCCCGTCGAAGGAGCCGACCGCTGCCCGGCTGGCCCGTGAGGAGGCCGCGAAACAGGTCTGTGCGAGGTGCCCGGTGATGGTGGAGTGCCAGGAGCACGCGCTCGTACAGCCCGAGCCCTACGGTGTGTGGGGCGGCCTCACCGCCGCCGAACGCCGCGTGGTGCTCGCCCGGCGCCGCAGGCGCGACGTGGAGCTCAAGGCCGCGGCCCCGACGGGACGCATAGCCGGCTGACGTTCCGCGCGGATGCGGGGCCGCCCGACCGGGCGGCCCCGCATCTTGCGCTTCGGGACTACTTGGCGCGGTCGAAGTCGATCGCGCTGTAGGCGCGCAGCTTCGACAGCCGGTGCGTCGAGTCGATCCTGCGGATCGTGCCCGACTTGGACCGCATCACCAGGGACTCCGTGCTCGCCGTCTCCCCGCGGTACCGCACACCGCGCAGGAGTTCGCCGTCGGTGATCCCGGTGGCGACGAAGAAGACGTTGTCCCCGCTGACGAGGTCGTCCGTGGACAGGACCCGGTCCAGGTCGTGGCCGGCGTCCAGCGCCCGCTGCCGTTCCGCCTCGTCCTTGGGCCAGAGCTTGCCCTGGATGACGCCGCCGAGACACTTTATGGCGCAGGCCGAGATGATGCCCTCCGGGGTGCCGCCGATGCCCATGAGCAGGTCGACGCCGGTCCCCTCACGGGCCGCCATGATCGACCCGGCGACGTCGCCGTCGGAGATGAACTTGATCCGGGCGCCGGTCTCCCGGATCTCCCTGACCACGTTCTCGTGCCGGGGCCGGTCCAGGATGACGACGGTGACGTCCTCCGGGGCCGAGCTCTTGGCCTTCGCGACGCGCCGGATGTTCACGGACACCGGTGCGTTGATGTCGACGAAGTCGGCGGCCTCGGGGCCGGTGACCAGCTTGTCCATGTAGAAGACGGCGGACGGGTCGAACATCGCGCCGCGGTCCGCGGCGGCCAGTACGGCGATCGCGTTGGGCATGCCCTTCGCGTTGAGCGTGGTGCCGTCGATCGGGTCGACGGCGATGTCGACCTCGGCCCCGGTGCCGTCGCCGACGCGCTCGCCGTTGAACAGCATGGGCGCTTCGTCCTTCTCGCCCTCACCGATGACGACCACGCCGTTCATCGACACGGTGGAGACGAGCGTGCGCATGGCTTTCACCGCGGCGCCGTCGGCGCCGATCTTGTCGCCGCGGCCGACCCAGCGCCCGGCGGCCATGGCGGCGGCCTCGGTGACCCGCACCAACTCCAGGGCCAGGTTGCGGTCGGGGGCCTCCGGGGAGACCTCGAGCTGGGACGGCAGATGATGCTCGGACATCGGAGCGCACCTTTCTGTACGACGACGACCGGAAAAGAGGGTGCTGTGACTCTATCGGTAGGTCGATAAAATGAGCAGAGCGGGTCACTTATGAGCGGGTGCCCGCCGACCGGGCCTCCGGCGGCCCATGCCACCATTGAGTCCGTGGCAAGCAAGCGAGGCAAGCAGACCGTCCGGGACATGATCCTGTCGATGCTCGTGATCACCGCAGTGGCGGGCGTCGTCTACCTCTTCATCCCGCACGACGAAAAGGCCGACCCCCTCAAGGCGGTCGACTACCGGGTCGAGCTCGCGACGGCCCGTCGCGCCGCGCCGTACCCCGTGGCCGCCCCGGCGGGGCTGCCCGAAGGCTGGAAGCCGACCTCCGTCTCGTACGAGGGGCAGAACGGCTCGGGATGGCACCTCGGCTTCCTCGACCCCGACAAGAGGTACGTGGCCGTCGAGCAGTCGACGGCCCCCGCGAAGAAGTACGTCTCCGAGGTCAGCCGGGACGCCGAGAACACCGGGCGCACGCGCGAGGTCTCGGGCCGTGAGTGGGAGATCTGGAACGGGCCGAAGTACGACGCGCTGGTGCTGCACGCCGAGGGTGTGACGACGGTGGTCACCGGCTCGGCCCCCGCGGACCGGCTGGCGGAGATGGCCGCCGCGCTGAAGACGGCTCCGGCCCCCGAGGCCTCCGGCGCACCTGCCGCCTCCTGAGACCCCCGTACCGACGGAAGAGCCCCACGACGCTCGGCGTCGTGGGGCTCTTGCGGTGTCCCGGGAGGCGGGCCGCCTCCCGGGAGGGAGATCAGACGGTCGTGATGACCTCGTCGTAGGACAGGCGCGGCAGGCGCGGGAACCAGGCGTCCTCGCCCGGCTTGCCGATGTTGACGGCCATGATCAGCTTGTGGTCGCCGTCCAGGAACTCCTTCTCGATGCCCGCGGCGTCGAAGCCGGTCATCGGGCCGGCGGCCAGGCCGGCGGCGCGGACGCCGATGATGAAGTAGGCGGCCTGCAGCGTGGCGTTGAGCGCGGCCGACTGCTCGCGGACCGGGCGCTCGGAGAAGAACGCGTCCTTGGCCTGCGGGAAGTGCGGCAGGAGCGCCGGGAGTTCCTCGTGGAACTCGTGGTCGGCGACGAGGAGCGCGACCAGCGGGGCGGTGGAGGTCTTCGGCCGGTTGCCCTCGGCCATGTGCTTCACGAGGCGCTCGCGGCCCTCCGGCGTACGGACCAGGACGACGCGCAGCGGCGACTGGTTGAAGGCCGTGGGGCCGTACTTGACCAGGTCGTAGATCGCCTGGACCTGCTCGTCGGTCACCGGCTCGTCGGTGAACGTGTTGGCAGTGCGGGCCTCACGGAAGAGGAGGTCCTGGGCGGCGGGGTCAAGAACGAGGGACATCTGGAGCGTTACCTTCCGGCCTGTACGGGTCAAGCGACACGATCACCGTAACCGAGGGATAGATTAAACTTCAACTAAATCTGTCCCGGAGTGATCCACCGCACAGGCGCCTCCCCTGGGTCCTACTCCGGGTCGCCGCCGGCCTCCGTGCGCTCCTCGGGGCGCGCCAGCGCCGCGTCCAGCCGGGCCCTCGCGCCCTCCAGCCAGTGCCGGCAGACCTTCGCCAGCTCCTCGCCGCGCTCCCACAGGGCCAGCGACTCCTCCAGCGTCGTGCCGCCCGCCTCCAGGCGGCGTACGACCTCGATCAGCTCGTCCCGCGCCTGCTCGTACCCGAGCGTGCCGGTCGCGGCAGCCGTCGTCGTCCCGTCGTCCGTCATGCCGACCACCCTATGCGCGGGGTCCGACAAACCCGGCCGCCCACGGCCTCACCGGAGACCGTCACTCCGCGACCCGCACGGTGAACTCGCCCTCGGATACCCGCGCCCGCAGCTCCTCGCCCGGCGCCCCGGCGTCCGCGGGGGAGCGCACCACATGGCCGTCCGGCCGCTGCAGCACCGCGTATCCCCGCTCCAGCGTCGCCGCCGGCGAGAGCGCCACGACCCGGGCCCGGGTGTGCGCGAGCTCCGAGTCCGCGCGGTCCAGCAGGTGCCCGAGGACCCTGCGGCTCCGCCCCACCAGGGCGTCGACCTCCGCCTCCCGCTCGTCCACCATCCGCTGCGGCCGCTCCATGGAGGACCTGCCCAGCGCATGCGTCAGGCCCCGCTCCTCCCGGTCGATCAGGCCCCGCACGGTCCGCAGCGCCCGGTCGCGGAGCTGCTGGACGCGGTCGAGCTCCTCACCCACGTCCGGCACGACCTTCTTCGCCGCGTCCGTCGGCGTCGACGCCCGCACATCGGCCACCAGGTCGAGCAGGGGCGAGTCCGGCTCGTGCCCGATCGCGGAGACCACCGGCGTGCGGCACGCCGCCACCGCCCGGATCAGCGCCTCGTCGGAGAACGGCAGCAGATCCTCCACGCTGCCGCCGCCACGGGCGACCACGATCACGTCGACCTCGGGCAGCCCGTCCAGCTCCTGGACCGCCTGGACCACCTGGTTCACGGCGTGCACACCCTGCACCGCGGTGTTGCGCACCTCGAAGCGCACCGCCGGCCAGCGCCGTCTGGCGTTCTCCAGCACATCGCGCTCCGCCGCCGACGCCCGGCCCGAGACGAGGCCGATCAGCTGCGGCAGGAAGGGCAGCGGCTTCTTCCGGTCCAGGGCGAAGAGCCCCTCGGCGGCCAGCGACTTCTTCAGCTGCTCCAGCCGCACCAGCAGCTCGCCGATGCCCACGGGCCGTATCTCCGTGGCCCGCAGGGACAGCTGCCCGCGCGGGGCGTACCACTCGGGCTTGGCGAGGACGACCACCCGCGCGCCCTCGGTCACCACATCGGCGATCCGGTCGAAGACCTGCCGGAAGCAGGTCACGCTCACCGAGATGTCGTGGGAGGGGTCGCGCAGCGTCAGGAACACCACCCCGGCGCCGGGCCGGCGTGACAGCTGGGTGATCTGCCCCTCCACCCAGACCGCGCCGAGCCGGTCGATCCAGCCGCCGATCAGCCGTGACACGTCGCCGACGGGCAGCGGGGCTTCCGGGGACGTAGTGAGAGCCATACGGGCGAGCGTATCGGCCGGTGCCGACAATCAGGCCGCCCGCCGCCCCCACTGCACCGCCAGCACCACCAGCCCGATCCCCAGCCAGCACACCCCCACGAGCTGGGCACTCGTCGTCGCCTCCAGGATCACCGCCACCAGCACGGCCGCGCCCACCACCGGCACCACGATGTGGCGCCACCAGTTCGGCGGCCCCTCCATCCGGCGTACGGCGAACCAGCCGACCACCGACGCGTGCAGCAGCACGAACGCGGTGAGCGCCCCCACGTTCACGACCGACACCAGGTGGTCGAGGCCGTCATCGCGCCGGGCCGCCCACACCGCCGCCACCAGCGTCACGACCGCCGCGCACGCGATCGCGACACGCGGCACCCCGGACCTGCTGTCGACCCGGGACAGGAACGACGGCAGCCGCCCCTCCCGGCCCATCGCGAACACCAGCCGGCCGGCCGCCGCCTGCCCCGCCAGCGCCGCGAAAGCCGCACCGATCGCCTTGCTCACGGCCACCAGATCGTGCAGCCAGGAGCCCACCGAGGCGTCCACCGCGTCGTAGAACGCGGACCCCTGCTTCACCGGATCCGCGGCCAGCTCCGCCGAACTCACCGGCTCCAGCAGCGCCGCCAGATACGACTGGACCACGAACAGCGCTCCCGCGAGCACCAGGCAGAACAGCACCGCCCGCGCCACCTTCGCCGAGCCCCCCGTCACCTCCTCCGCGAAGGAGGCGATCGCGTCGAACCCCAGATAGGACAGGACCGCTACGGACACCGCCCCCAGCACCGCCGTCAGCGAGAACCCGGTGTCACCGGTGAGCGGCGACAGCCAGCCGCGCTGCGCCCCGTCCCGGGCCAGCACCACCGCCGCCGCCACCACGAACACCAGCAGCACCACGATCTCCATGGCGAGCACCGCGAAGCCCACCCGGGCCGCCGCCCGTACGCCCCACAGGTTGAGCAGCGTCGTCACCACCACCGCGATCGCCGTCCACACCCACCGCGACACCTCGGGGACCAGCGCGTTCATCGCGATCCCGGAGAAGAGATAGGCGACGGCCGGGATGAGCAGGTAGTCGAGCATCGCCATCCAGCCGGCGATGAACCCCGGCCCCTCCCCGAGCCCCTTGCGGGCGTACGCGAAGACCGACCCGGCGAGCGGGGCCACCCGCACCATCTGGGCATAGCTGAACGCGGTGAAGGCCATCACCACGGTCGCCACGAGATACACGAGCGCCACGGCCCCGTCGGACTTGGCGTCCAGGGTGCCGAAGACCCCGACCGGGGCCATCGGCGCGATGAACAGCAACCCGTACACCACCAGGTCCCGGAACCCGAGTGTCCGCCGCAGCTTTCCCTCTTCCGTGCTGCTCCCCGCCATGAACCCTCCGTCGCTGGTTGCGTACGCATCAGTCTCGCGACCCCGCCGACCCGGCGCCTGTTCGGTACGGCCTTACGATGGGACGCATGACTGCTTCTCCTGCCCGCCGTGTCCTGCTCGCAGCCCCCCGTGGTTACTGCGCGGGCGTGGACCGCGCCGTGATCGCCGTCGAGAAAGCACTGGAGCAGTACGGTGCCCCGGTCTACGTCCGTCACGAGATCGTGCACAACAAGTACGTCGTGCAGACCCTCGAGAAGAAGGGCGCGATCTTCGTCGACGTGACCGCGGAGGTGCCCGAGGGCTCCATCGTGATGTTCTCCGCGCACGGCGTCGCCCCGACCGTCCACGCGGAGGCCGCCGAGCGCAAGCTCGCCACGATCGACGCGACCTGCCCGCTGGTCACCAAGGTCCACAAGGAAGCCGTCCGCTACGCCAAGGAGGACTACGACATCCTCCTGATCGGCCACGAGGGCCACGAGGAAGTCATCGGCACGAGCGGTGAGGCCCCCGACCACATCACGCTGGTCGACGGCCCCGACGACGTGGCGAACGTCGAGGTCCGCGACGAGTCGAAGGTCGTCTGGCTCTCCCAGACCACGCTCTCCGTCGACGAGACGATGGAGACCGTCGGCGCGCTCAAGCAGAAGTTCCCGAACCTCCTCTCCCCGCCCAGCGACGACATCTGCTACGCCACGCAGAACCGTCAGATCGCCGTGAAGAAGCTGGCCGAGGACGCCGAGCTGGTCATCGTCGTCGGCTCCAAGAACTCCTCCAACTCGATCCGCATGGTCGAGGTCGCCCTGGACGCCGGCGCGCCCGCCGCCCACCTCGTGGACTTCGCCGACGAGATCGACGAGGCGTGGCTGGAGGGCGTCACCACCGTCGGGCTCACCTCCGGCGCCTCGGTGCCCGACGTCCTCGTCGACGGCGTGCTGGAGTGGCTGGGCGAGCGGGGCTACGCGGACGTGGAGACGGTGAAGACGGCCGACGAGTCGATCACCTTCTCGCTGCCCAAGGAGCTCCGGCGCGACCTGCGGGCCGAGGCCGCCGCGCTCTCCGCCCAGTGACCGGGGCGCGCCCGGCCCCCGGCCGGGCGCCCCGCGCACGTCGGCCGGATCACCCCTCCGGGGAGTGATCCTCGCCACCTGCCCGTACCGTGGATCACATGGAGATCTTCGGTGTGGACATCGGTGGTTCAGGGATCAAGGGTGCGCCCGTGGACCTGGACCGCGGAGAGCTGGCGCGGGAGCGCCACAAGGTACTGACACCTCACCCGGCCACGCCCGCGAGCGTGGCCGACGGTGTGGCCGAGGTCGTCGGCCACTTCGACTGGCAGGGGCCGGTCGGCATCACGTTCCCCGGAGTGGTCACCGGCGGTGTCACCAGGACCGCGGCCAACGTGGACAAGGGCTGGATCGACACGGACGCCCGGGCGCTGCTCAGCGAACGTATCGGGCAGCCCGTCACGATCCTCAACGATGCCGACGCGGCCGGTGTCGCCGAGATGACCTTCGGGGCGGGCCGTGACCGCAAGGGCACGGTCATCATGCTGACCCTCGGCACGGGCATCGGCAGCGCGGTCTTCACCGACGGGCAGCTCGTCCCCAACACGGAGCTCGGCCACCTGGAGCTGCACGGCCACGACGCGGAGAAGCGCGCCTCCACGAAGGCCAAGGAGGACGAGGACCTCAGCTGGCACCACTGGGCGCACCGGGTGCAGAAGTACCTGGTCCACGTGGAGATGCTGTTCTCGCCCGAGCTCTTCATCATCGGCGGGGGCGTCAGCCGCAAGGCGGAGAAGTTCCTGCCGCTCATCGAACACGTACGGGCCGAGATGGTCCCGGCCCAGCTGCAGAACAACGCCGGCATCGTCGGTGCGGCCATGGCGGCCGCCGGCACGTAGCTTCTAGGCGCGGGGGCGGCGGTCGGCCCGGTCGGCCCTGGCCAGGTGCCGCTGCCGCTCCCGCATCTGCCGGATCTTCCGTACGGAGGCGATGAGACCCGCGATGAGCGTGCCCCCGTACAGCCAGCCCGCCTGGACGGCGAGCGCGGTCACGACGGCCATCGCCTGCCCGCCGAAGCCGCCCGTGCCGCCGGCGACGGGGATCACGCCGACCGCGAAGGCGATGGGCACGATGATCGGGGCGGTCACCAGGTCGGCGGGCCGCACCCACAGGGCGGTCAGGGCGCTGACGGGCAGGAAGAGCAGCCCGTACACCAGCTCCGAACCACCGAAGAGCAGCCGGTCCACGCAGGCCAGCAGGAACATCGCCAGCGCCGCGAAGAGTCCGGCGCCGATGCCGGTCAGCCGGGGGTTGGGGAATCTGCGCAGCGCCAGGACCACGGGCGGGGCCCCGCGCCGGGGCCCCGGGCCGGCCGCCGGCGCCGGGGCGACCGCCACCGCCACCGGGCTTCCGGCCGCCCCCGTGGCCTCGCCGAGGCCGCCGGGCGGTGCGGGCCGGCCCTGCGGGGGCTGGGTGCGCTGCGGGGTACGTGTCCTGTGCTGCTCCACCCCGACAACCTAGGACGCCGGGTGCACTCTTTCGGGCGTTGGACACGCGCTTTGGGTGACCTTGGCGTTGCGTTCGATACCGCACGGCCGAAACAGGCCCGTTCGGCCCCGGGCCCGCCTCCGTCCCGGCCTCCGTCCCGGCCTCCGTCCCCGCCCCCGTTCCCGCACCCGTGACGGGTCGGCGGGCCCCGCCCGTAAACTGGAGAATCGGTCCGCCCTCCGGCCCGCCCGCACAGCCCCTCTCCTCACTTCAGGAAGTCGCCAAAGTGTCGCTCACGATCGGAATCGTCGGCCTGCCGAATGTCGGCAAGTCGACCCTTTTCAACGCCCTGACCAAGAACGACGTGCTGGCGGCCAACTACCCGTTCGCCACCATCGAGCCGAACGTCGGCGTCGTGGGCGTCCCCGACCCGCGCCTGGACAAGCTCGCCGAGATCTTCAGCTCGCAGAAGCTGCTCCCCGCCACCGTCGACTTCGTCGACATCGCGGGCATCGTGCGGGGTGCGAGCGAGGGCGAGGGTCTGGGCAACAAGTTCCTCGCGAACATCCGCGAGTCCGACGCGATCTGCCAGGTCATCCGGGCCTTCAAGGACGACAACGTCGTCCACGTCGACGGCAAGGTCTCGCCCAAGGACGACATCGAGACGATCAACACCGAGCTGATCCTCGCCGACCTCCAGTCCGTCGAGAAGGCCGTCCCGCGCCTGACGAAGGAGGCCCGCCTCCAGAAGGAGAAGGTCGCGGTCCTCGCCGCCGTCGAGGAGGCCCAGAAGATCCTCGAGGCGGGCGACACGCTCTTCTCCCGGGGCATCACGGCCGGCACCGAGAAGGGCCGCCTCCTCCACGAGCTGCACCTGCTCACGACGAAGCCCTTCCTGTACGTGTTCAACGTCGACGAGGACGAGCTCGTGGACGAGGACTTCAAGAACGAGCAGCGCGCCCTGGTCGCCCCGGCGGAGGCCATCTTCCTCAACGCCAAGATCGAGTCCGAGCTGATCGAGCTCGACGACGAGGAGGCCCTCGAACTCCTCCAGTCCATGGGCCAGGAAGAGCCCGGCCTGGCCACCCTCGGCCGCGTCGGCTTCGACACCCTGGGCCTGCAGACCTACCTCACGGCAGGCCCGAAGGAAGCCCGCGCCTGGACGATCAAGAAGGGCGCGACGGCTCCGGAGGCGGCCGGTGTGATCCACACCGACTTCCAGAAGGGCTTCATCAAGGCGGAGATCGTCTCCTTCGACGACCTCGTCGAGACGGGCTCGGTCACGGAGGCCCGCGCCAAGGGCAAGGCGCGCATGGAGGGCAAGGACTACGTGATGCAGGACGGCGACGTGGTGGAGTTCCGCTTCAACGTGTAGCGGGCTGGCCCCGGGGTGTGAGGGTCTTCCTCCGGCGTGTCACCCGGACGGCGCGTTCGGCTCCATGTGAAGGGTGGCGCCCGGCGTGTGCCGGGCACTGCCCGCACCCTCGTACGTTTTGATCGGTGCGGCAAGCGCCGCGCCGGCCGGGCGCCGGTTCGTCGAGGGAGCGCTCGGAATGGTCATGGCTGAGGAAGAGTCCGGCGCCACCCACTGGCTGTTCGGCGACCAGCTGGGTCCCCATTTCGTGGATCCGGCGCGGGGGGGCCCGGCCCGTAACGCGCCGCTGCTCATGATCGAGGCCCGCAGCGTCTTCCGGCGGCGCCGGTTCCACCGCGCGAAGGCCCACCTGATTCTGTCCGCGATGCGCCACCGGGCCGCCGAGCTCGGTGACCGTGTGCGGTACGTCAAGGCGGATACCTACCGTCAGGGCCTGCGCGAGTCAGTGGGGGACAGCCCGGTGACCGTGCACCATCCGACGTCCCACGCGGCCCACGCCTTCGTGTGCTCGCTCCCCTCCGTGAGCGTTCTGCCGGCGCGCGGCTTCCTCGTGACGCACGACGCGTTCAAGGGCTGGGCGGACGGCCACGGCGGGAGACACCTCCGCCAGGAGGACTTCTACCGGTGGGTCCGCAGCACGCACGACCTGCTGATGGAGGGCGACCGCCCTGTCGGCGGCCGGTGGAACCTGGACCACGACAACCGGCAGCCTCCGCCGCGCGGCGCCGGCGACCTGGGCGTGCCGGCCGCCTACCGTCCCCGGGAGAGCGGCATCGACGCCGAGGTGCGGTCCGACCTCGACCGCTGGTCGCGTGACGGGGACGTCGAGTTCGTCGGGGAGGACGCACCCCGCAGGTTCCCGGCCACTCGCCGGGAGGCGCTGGCCGCACTGCGCCGCTTCGTCGAGCACCGGCTCGCCACGTTCGGGGCATACGAGGACGCGGTCCTCACCGGGGACGCGACGATGAGCCACAGCCTGCTCTCCTCGTCGCTCAACCTCGGTCTGCTGGAACCCGCGGAATGCGTCGAACGGGCGGAGGCGCGGTGGCGGTCCGGTGGTGTGCCGCTCAACAGCGCCGAGGGCTTCGTGAGACAGATCGCCGGATGGCGCGAGTTCGTCTGGCACGTCTACTGGTACTTCGGTGAGCGGTACCGCGCGAGCAACACGCTCCGCCATCACGAGCCGCTGCCGGACTGGTTCACCGAGCTGTCCCCGGACGGCACGGAGGCCAATTGCCTCACCCACGTCCTTGAGCAGGTCAGGACGACCGGCTGGACGCACCACATCCCACGCCTCATGATTCTGGGCAGCTTCGCCCTGCAACGGGGGTGGGAGCCCGGCGCTGTCACCGACTGGTTCCACCGCAGCTTCGTCGACGGCTACGACTGGGTCATGGTCCCCAACGTGGTGGGCATGTCGCAGTACGCGGACGGGGGCCGCATGACCACCAAGCCCTACACGTCCGGAGGCGCCTACATCGACCGCATGAGCGACTTCTGCGGTCCCTGCCGGTACAAGCCGTCCGTACGGGTGGGCGAGGACGCCTGCCCCTTCACCGCCGGGTACTGGAATCTCCTGCACCGCCACCGCGACCGGTTCGAGCACAACGCGCGGATGACCCAGGCGGTGCGGGGGCTGGACCGGCTCCGCGATCTCGATGCCCTGCTGGACCAGGAGCGCGACCGCCGGCACTGAGTACGCCTCCCCCGGCGGCCGGGGCGGGGCCGGTCTCCCGCGCCGGCGGCCGGCTTCGTTCCGTCAGCTGCCGCTCGTCTCGGGGACGAGGCCCCCGGCGTGGGGCTGCGGCCGGGGAGCGGTCCGGGGGCGCAGCACCTCGTCGACGGACTTCTGGCGCCACTCCTTCAGCAGTTCGTGGAAGGCGGCGGCGCCGTGGGGGTAGGCGCTCGCGGAGTTCGGCCGGCCGAGGCCCTCGCGGTTGTAGTAGCCGGGGGTGCACCCGGCGTGGAACCACTCGTGGTCGGGCGCGTCCTTGGCCATGACGGCGGTCCAGGCGTCCTCGGAGGCGCGTGAGGGTTCCAGGAGGGCGTCCCCGGCCTCGGCCGCCGCGACGAGCGCGGCGGCGTGGACGGCCTGCTCGTCCAGGACGTGCGTGAAGTTGACGCTGCTGGCGTTGTGCAGGGACCCCATACGGATCAGGTTCGGGAAGTTGTTGCTGGTGAAGCCGTGCAGCGTGCGCGGGCCCTCCTGCGCCATCGCGCGCAGCAGTTGCGTGCCGTCCCGGCCGTGGACGGGGAGCTTGCCCGAGTGGATGCCGGAGACACCCACGGAGAATCCCGTGGCGAAGATCAGGCAGTCGAGTTCGTACGTGTCGCTGCCGACGACCACACCGTCCTCGGCGACGCGCTCGATGCCATGGGTGTCAGCGGTGTCGACCAGGGTGACGTTGTCGCGGTTGAACGCCGCGTAGTACGTGTCGGAGAAGGTGGGGCGCTTGCAGGCGTACCGGTACCAGGGCTTGAGCTTCTCCGCCGTACCGGGATCGGTGACGGCCTGCTCGACACGGGTGCGCAGTTCGTTCATCTTCGCGGCGTCGGCCACCTCGTACGCGGCCTCGAAGGCCGCCACGTCGCCCTTGCGGCTGAAGCTCGGCAGGAGCTTCTCCAGAAGTCCGGCCGAGGCGGTCCAGCCGTCGGCGACGAGGTCCCGGTCGGCCGCCTCGCCGGAGACGATGCGCAGGAAGTTCTCACGGCGCTCCCGGGCCCAGCCGTCGCGGTCGGCGCCCACGTCCTCACCGGTGGTACGGCGGTTGGCGCGCACGTCCACGCTGGAGGGGGTGCGCTGGAAGACGTAGACGTGCTGGGCGTCCTCGGCCAGCATCGGAATGACCTGGACGCCGGTGGCACCGGTGCCGACGATGCCCACGCGCTTGCCGGCGAGGCCGGTCAGGCCGCCGTCCGGGGTGCCGCCGGTGTAGGCGTAGTCCCAGCGCGACGTGTGGAACGTGTGGCCCCGGAAGGTCTCGATCCCCGGTATGCCGGGCAGTTTCGGCTCGGACAGCGTGCCGGTGGCGGTGACGACGTACGTGGCGTGGAACGCGTCGCCGCGGTCGGTGGCCACGATCCACGTCTCGGACGCCGCGTCCCAGGTGAGCGAGGTGACCGTGGTGGAGAACAGGGCGTCCGGATAGAGGTCGTACGTCTGGGCGACGCGCATGGCGTGGCGGCGGATCTCCTCGCCGGGGGAGTACTTCCACTCCGGCACGTAACCGGTCTCGTCGAGCATCGGCAGATAGACGTGCGACTCGATGTCGCAGTGGATGCCCGGGTAGCGGTTCCAGTACCAGGTGCCCCCGAAGTCACCGCCCGCCTCGACGATCCGGACCCGCTCCACCCCCTGCTGCCGCATCCGCGCCCCGGCGAGGATCCCGCCGAACCCGCCGCCGATCACGGCGACGTCGACGGTGTCGTGCAGCGCCTCGCGCCGGGCCGGTTCCCCCGCGTACGGATCGGCGGCGTAGTAGCCGAACTCAGCCTCCGTGCCGAGGTACTGGCGCGCTCCGTCGGGTCGTACGCGCCGCTCGCGTTCCAGGTCGTAGCGCTGCCTCAGTGCGGCGAGTTCGTCGGGGGCCGGCGCTTGAGTGGTGGTCATGTGGGGGTCTCACTCCAATCGGTCAGCCGTCCTCGGCTGAACGGCCATCAGCTACCGTAGCAATGACCGGACAACGATGTCCGGTTCTCTGTGCGGGTGGCCGGAAACACCCGTACGGGGCGTCCTGGCACCCCACCCCGGTCCCGTCGGCCTCCCGGCCGGCGGCGCTCCGCCCCCTCCAGACAGGAAGAGTGATTCCCCCCATGCGACGAACTCCGGTCCGGTCCCTTGCCGTACTCGCCACCGTCGGCGCCCTCGCCCTCACCGGATGCGGTACGCAGACGAGTGCTTCCGCCGGCCGCGAAGCCCCCGCCGGCGCGGACAGGACCATCCGCGCCCACCAGGTCATGCAGTTGACGAAGGTGCACGAAGAGACCGGGATGACCCTGCTGGAGGGCCCGGTCTTCGACGAGAACGGCGACCTGCTGGTCGTCGACGTCACGGCGCCCGAGGGGGAGCCCAAGGTCATGCGTGTCGACGTGCGGAAGAAGAAGTCGCGTGCCTTCCACACGGACGGCCGGGGGGCCTACACCTCCGCGCAGTTCAGTCCGTACGACGGACGGCTCTACCTCACCGACTACGCACACGGCGAGATCGTCAGCCTGGCCCCGGGCGGCGGTGACCCGCGGACCTTCTTCTCCGGCGAGGTGGACGGCGCGCGGATGAACCCCGACGACATCGCGTTCGACGAGGAGGGCAATCTGTACGTCAGCGATTCACGCAGCCTGTCCGCCGGGGACGCACAGGCCCGGGTGGTGCGCATCGGTCGCGACGGAGCGAAGGCCACCGTCCTGGCCGGAGGGCTGGCCTCGGTGAACGGGATCTCGTTCGACGCGGACTACCGGGGCCTGTGGATCAGCGAGCTCACGGAGAACCGGATCTCCTACCTCCGTCTCGACGGGGAGGGGCAGCTCGCCTCCCGGCACACCGCCATCCGCGTGGACGCCGGGATCGCCCAGACCGACTCGATCGCCGTGGACGCGGACGGCAACCTCTACCAGGCGCTGCACGGCCGGGCCGCCATGGCCGTGTTCGACAAGCACGGCGAGCGCCTCGCCACGATCGAGCTCCCGGCCGGAGCCCGGGGGCTCGAGTCGGCGACGAACGTGGCGATCACCCCCGGCGGGACGAAGGCGTACATGACCGTCAGCGGACCCGCCGGCGGCTACCTGTACACCTTCGACGCCCTGGCGGAGGGCGTACGGCAGTCCAACGGCGGCTGACGCCCCGCCTCAGACGCCGAAGGGCCGTACCGGACCCACCTCGACGCCGAGCAGCGCCCAGGCCGCAGCCGCCCGGCGCTCCCGCGCCTCACGTGTGGGCCCGCCGGCGGCGCCGGAGACCATGGCGACGGCGAGCATGAGGTCGTTCCGCGCGCTCAGCCGGTGCCCGTCCGGCAGACGCTCGCGCAGGGCACGCTCGACCCGGTCCGAGAGGGACAGCGCGTGTGCGAGCGCTCCGGAGCGGGCGACGGACCCGCGCACGTGCAACAGGCCGAGGAAGGCCGCCGACTCCGTCAGGTGCCAGGTCAGTACGCCGAGGACATCGGCGAACAGCGTGTCATCGGCCGCGGCGGCCTCCTCGATCTGCCGCACGTTCTCCTCCAGGACCGCGGTCGCCACCGCGTCCCGGTCGGGGAAGTGCCGGTACAGAACGCCCTGCCCGACCCCTGCCCGCCGGGCGATCGCGGAGAGCGGGGCGTCCAGTCCCTCCGCCGCGTAGATCTCCCGGGCAGCCACGATCAGCGCGGCACGGTTGCGGGCGGCGGCCTTCGGACCGCCGTTCGCGGGCCGTCTCACGTCCGGCACAAGGGGCTGGCTCATCCCGAAAGGGTACCAACCGGGCGCTGCGGGCCTACGTGTCCCGTCCGGCGGCCACGCGGGTGCCCAGGAAGGCCAGGAGCGCGTCGTTGAAGGCCGTGGGCTGCTCGGCGCCCGGGAGGTGTCCGGCCTGCTCGACGACGACCAGATCGGCGGACGGGATCAGGCGGTGCATCGCCTGGGCCTCGCTCACCGGGGTGTACGCGTCGTCGGCACCCACCAGAATGAGGACGGGTACCGAGGCCGCTGCGAGGGTGTCGCGGTAGTCGGGCCGTTCGGCCCGTCCGCGCAGTGCGGCGGCGGCCCCTTCCGGGGCGGTGGCGCGCATCATGGCCAGGACGTGCGCGGCGACGTCCGGGAGGGCCGTGACGTTGTACGGGGCGATCATCCTGTCGATCACCTCGTCCGCGTAAGGCCCCATGCCTTCCGCCAGGAGCCGGTCGGCCAGGGCGATGCGGAAGGCCTTGCCCTCCTCGGTCTCGGCGACCGGGGAGGTGTCGGAGAGGACGATTCCACGCACCCGTTCCGGACGGGTCCGCTGGAACTCCATGGTGATCTGTCCGCCCATGGAGACCCCGCCGATGACGACGGACTCCAGGCCGAGCGTGTCCAGGAGCCCGGCGATGTCGTCGGCGAAGTCGGAGAGCAGACACGTGCCCGGCACGACCTCACTGCCGCCGTAGCCGCGGAGGTCCGGTGTCACGACGCGGTACCCGGCGGCCGTGAGGGCCGTGACCTGGGGCGCCCACAGAGTGCGGTCGAACGGATGGCCGTGCACGAGCACCACGGGTAGGCCGTCCGACGGCCCCTGATCGTCGTAGTGGAGGGACACGCCGTTGACCACAGTCCTGACCATGCGGGGCACTGTAGTCGCCACCGCTTTCCGGGGAGGCTGATTTTCCCCGACAGCGGAGCTGGTCACGCCTGGAGCATGCTGAGTGCCTTCATCGCGTCGTGCTCGACGCGCGACAACTCGTGGAGGACCTCGCCGGCCTCCGCGAGACGGGTCGCGTCACCGGCTTCGCCGGCCGCCGCGACGAGCGCGGCCACCTGTGTCCAGAGTGTCGCCGCCTCGGCGTACAGGCCCAGGCCGGTGCGCAGATGGCCGCTGTCGATCAGCTGGGCGCTCTCGGCGAGGAAGTCCCGGTAGAGATTGCGGAACAGGGCGCCGCCGGTGCCCGCCCTCTCCATGAGGAGAGCCGCCCGGGGCAGGTCCACCTCCGGACCGCCGCTGCGCCGCAGCCACTGGGGTACCTGCTCGGCGGACAGCCCGGAGCCGAGCCCGAACAGCATGGGCTCGGACAGGTCGACTCCCTCGTGCCGCAGCAGCACACCCAGCGCCGTCGTCTCGCAGTGCTGCATGCCGCGGGCGTCAATGCCTTCCACCACGCTCATGCCGCTCATTCTTCCTCCCACGACGGACACCGACGCGGCTGCGTGACTGACGTGCGCCGTTCAGGAACGGTGACGCACGAAGCGGAGGTACGTGAACGACTCGCCCTCGCGCGGCGCCCGCGTCCAGGACCGGGTGGTGAACGTACGGAGACGGCCGCGGGTCAGCGCGAAGCGGGGGAGAGAGAGGCCGAGTTCGGTGTGCAGGGCCTCCAGCACCCGCAGTTCGTTCTCCGCTTCGGTGTCCTCCGGACGGAACAGCCGGACGGGGTCCAGCGCCTCGGGTATCGCGCCGGAGCGCTGGATCTCCGTACCCCGCACGGTGAACGCGTAGATTTCCTCGCCCTGTTCGGCCACCGACAGGTGGAACGGGGTGGGGTGGCCCTCCGGGTGCGAGCGCGCCGCGTCGCGCCACACCACCACCGCGCGGCCGGCCGCGGAGGCGGCCGGAGCGGGGGACACGAAGCGGTCGTTCAGGTGGTTGGGGTGGCCGTCGAAGGCGAAGCTCCACGCGTCGGTCGAGCGGCCGACCGCGACCACGGACCGGTCCTCCCACGGCTCCCGCTGCTCCGGCTTACGCCGGTACGCCAGACGCTGATCCGCGGGCGCGTCCAGTCCGGCGCCTTCCTCGCCGAGCAGGGCGGGCAGGCGGCCGGGGTCGGCCCCCTCGACCCAGACACAGCGGTACCCGTCGAACGGCAGCCGGTTCGAAACGGGCTCCGTGAGCCAGGCGAGGCCCGGCGGGTCGAGATCGGGTACGGGCTCGGGAGCGGGGCCCGTCTCGCCGGCCCGTGGGGTCGCGAGGATCTCCCGCCCCCGCTCCGGGGTGATCAGCGGGCCCAGGACCGGATCGGCGAGCAGGCCGACCGGCGCGATCAGCGAGGGCCCGGGAGCATCCCACAGCGGGAGCGCCTCCCGCAGCACCTGCCACGCGGCGTCGGTCGCCCCCCAGCGGGCCGGTTCCCGGGCCTCGGCGACGGCCCTGCCCCACGGGCCGGGAGGCGCGTAGCGATGGGTGCCGTCCCGCACCGCGCCCAGTACGGCCTCGGCGGTCTCCCGGGCGACTCCGCGGGCGGCCATCATCCCGAGCCAGTGGTCGTCCCCGCCCAGCCGCCATGCGCCGCGTGCCGGTTCCATGGCCTGCACGGGCAGGATCTCGGCCAGATAAAGGGGGTCGGCCCCCAGGTAGCCGTAATCCTGGGGAGCGCGCGGTGCCAGCAGCTGCCGGAGCTGGTACAGCAGGACGGCGCTCCGTGGCCGTCCGAAGGACAGGGCCTCCTCCAGCAGGGGCACGGCCTCCTCGTGGCGTCCGCGCAGGGCCAGCAGACGGGCCTCCTCGACGTGGGCGTCCTGGGCACGGGTGGTCGCGTTGACGAAGTCGGGCATCCCCGCACGGGTGCCGTGGAAACCTCGGTACATGGCCTCCATGTACGCGCGGAACGACGGGTAGCGGTCCGGGTATTCACCGCCCCAGCCCTTGTACAGGTAGAGCGCCCACTCGCCGTCCTGGTCGGTGTCGCCCGGGTCGAGCAGGGCGTACGACATGTCGGAGTCCGTCTCCAGGCGCAGCGCACGGCGCCACATCCCGGCCAGCAGGACCTCCTCCTCGCGCGGGTTGTCGCCCAGATTCTCCTCGTACATCGGGGACATGCCGAACTGATCCTGGAACCAGTCGATGTCCGCGACGCCGCCGAGCTGATAGACCCCGGCCACCTGGTCCACGTGCCAACCGTCGCTCACGGCCAGGAACTCCCGGTACGAGGGCGGCAGCCGCCGCCCCAGCCGCTTCTCGGCCGCGGCGATCGCGGCCTCGCCGGCCCCGGGTCTGCCCTGGCTGACGAGGGTCTGTCCGTCCTCGTCCTCCTCCTCGTCCTCGCGGGGGACCCACTCCTCCTGCCAACGCCCGAGAAACGCGTGCCAGTCGAAAGACTCACTGTTCATGACCGGATGGTGTCACCGGGCTCTGACAATCCCGTCCCGCAGAGGAAAAACCCCGGTCGACCGGTCGGTGGCGGCGCCGGACGGCACCGAGGGCGGCTTCGTGGAAGAGAGGCCGGGCACGTCCACGGGAAGGGACGGGAGGGACGCGCGCGGGGTCACAGGCGGCAGTTCCGTCACCGGACCGACGGGGTCCATCCGTATCTTCACCGTTGCCGCGACCTGCGGCTGGTACGGCGCCGACGAGTGGCCCGACTCGGGGCGCGGCGTGTCCCGGCCCGTTTCCACGGCGGGTTGCGAGGGAAGAGGCGGACGAGTGCGCGGACGTGCCGGAGCCGGGCGAGAAGCGGGTAACTCCGTGTCCGGGGCGGGCCGCAGCGCACCGGAGCCTGCCCTCGCAGGCGGGGTGTCCGGCCTGTCGGGAGGTGCGGCAGGCAGGGACAGCCCCACCGTGGCGGCTGTCACCGCCGCCGATGCCGCCACCGCCGACTGCGTGACGCCCGTGCGCGGGAACCTGCGCACGGACGTCCAGACGGTCAGGACCAGGGTGACACTCCCGGCGAGGAGGCTACGCAGCGACCGTCTGGCTCTGGCGAGCAGCGACTCGGCCCCTCGATCACTCAGCCCCAAGGCCAGGGCCACCTGCCCGACCTCGAGGCCCTGGGACCGGAGCCTCAGCGCCTCGGCCTGCCGGGCGGGCAGCAGCTCCGCGCTGCGGGCGGCCACCCACCGGGCCTCCGCCCGGTCGCACGCCGCTTCCTCGACCGGCCGGGGCTCGGCCGGAGCGGCGAAGGGGCTCTTGCCCGCCTCCGAGTCGCGGGCGACCTGGCGGTGCCGTTCGGCACACACGCGTACGGTCGCGCGCCTGAGCCACGGGCCCACCCGGCCGTACGCGACACCCGGGTCCTCCACCGCGCGGAGCATGGCTTCCTGGACGGCGTCCTCGGCCTCCTCCGCGCTCGACGAACGGCGGAGCGCGATGGCCAGCAGCTCGTCCCGGTGGCTCCAGACGAGCTCCCACCGATTGCCCGGGCCGGGCGGACGACGATCCGTGCGTCGACGGTCCTTCACGTGCGAAAGCTCTCCGGTCCGTGGGTTCGGAGCCCGATGTGCGTCGATCGCGGCCCCGCGGCCCCTATGCCCCGCGGCCTGTCCGGCATCGGGGCATACGGGCTCGGCGACGGCTCAGGCCGACAGCGTGGCGGCGGAGCCGAGCCCGGCGACACCCGGTCCGCCGGCGCTGAGTGCGCCCGAGAATCCGGCGGAGAGCGACGAGAGCGGCGTCTCGAGGGCGACCTCGCCGGCCAGACCGGCAATGACGCCACCGGACACGGCGTCCAGGTCCGCGTCGGAGATTTCCTGGGTCTGTATCTGGGGGGCGGAGCTCATGAGGTGAATTCCTTTCACGTAATGCCGAATGGCCGGGCCGACTCCGTCAGGAATGCCGGCCCTAGGCCGATTGCACGGTCGTGGCGCTTCCGTGGTGTGGAGGATGAAAGCACGCGAGCGCGTCGCGGGGCCACCGTCCTGTGACCCCTTGAGCTGCCTTTTCGGCATCGAAACGCCGTGACGGTCACATCGGTTCACGGACCGGTACGGTTTCTTCACTCGGCCGATCGACGGACTTTCCGTCAGCCACATTCTTGATACGCCCCCAACGGGACATTTTTCGCGCCAGACGCGGCAGTCACGCCTTCCGGCGAGGAGCCGCCGGCTTCCTGCGCGCGCCATGTGGAGATCCCCCGCAGGGACCCGTCTGCGGGGGATCGGTGGGAGCCCGGGGACGCATTGGTGCCGTGCATGCCCCGTAGGGGTGTCCGTAACTTCCCGGTGGACCCTCAGGGGGCTTCGAGGGCGGTCAGGGACGTTACGGCCGTCGGTTTGTCGGCGTCCGTCGAGTGGACCGTGAGCCTGATCCGGCGGGCCATGGCGCCCGGTTCGTACGGGTGCCAGGTGCGGCCGTCCAGGGAGGTCTCCAGGGTGTGGGAGGCCGGTGCGATGTCCGCCCAGCGAGGAGTGAGCGAGGCGAGCCGGGTCGCGTGGCGCAGCGGCACCGTCAGCGTGCCCGTCGCGCCGTCCGGCGACCAGGCGGTCGACGGGCTGCCGTCCACCGCCGCCTCGGCGTAGAGGCCGGGGGCCTCCGACGTGGCCGTCGCCGGGCGGCAGCGGGCCGCGTCGGACGTGGGGACGAGGTCGGGGCGGCGCGTGGGGAGCGTGAGGGTGCCGGAGAGGCGGCGCGGTCCGGCCGGCGTGTGGACCGTGAAGGGCTCGCCGTCCGTCAGCCGGACCGTGGTCGTCCGGGGGCCGACGGCGATGTCGTACGTACGGCCCCGGTAGCGCAGCCCGGTCAGTTCCACGCCCTCGCGGAGCTGCGGGGGCAGGAGCGGGTCGAGGCGTACGCCGTCCTCGCGGAGCCTGAGCCCGGTCAGGCCGTGCGTGAAGACCTGGAGGAAGCCGCCCTTGCCGGTGATGAAGTCCTCGGCGGGGAAACCCGAGAGGGGGTCCTGGGCCCCCGACTTCTCGCCCCGCGCCTCGGAGAAGAGGTCGTAGGGGCCACGGACGAACGGGCGTACGGCGCGCTGGAGGTACGTGTACGTGGCGCAGCCCGGCTCGCCGATCGCGGCGGCGTCGATCGCGTGCACCGAGTCGGTCATCGCGGGGCCGTCCGGGTCGGTGCGGGCCGCGTAGTAGTCGAGCGTCGCGGCTGCCGCGCCCTGTGCCATCGGCCACTCCAGCGGGTAGACCAGCAGCACCGTGTCGGCCTGCTTGATGGTCGAGCCGTTGTAGCCGGCGTACTGGAGGAAGACCTTCCGCTCGGCGTCGTAGGGGATGCGCAGTCCGTCGGCGACCCTGGTCCAGCCGGCGGGCGCCGGGTGGCCGAGGAGCTCGGCGGCGCGGGTGGCGTTGCGCAGGGCGGTGGCGGCGACCGCGTTGGTGAAGACGCCGTCCGTGACGCCGTTGCTGTACTCGTCGGGGCCGGCGACGTTCTTCACCGAGTAGCTGCCGTCGGTGTTGGCCGTGGCGCGCGACTGCCAGAAGTCGGCGATGCCCTTCAGCAGCGGCCAGCCCCGGCCGGCGAGCCAGGCGCGGTCGCCGGTGGCCAGGTAGTACTGCCAGACGGCGAGCGCGATGTCGCCCTGGAGGTGGTTCTGGGTGAGGCAGTGCGGCGGGTCCCAGCTCTGGCACTCGGAGTCCAGACGGCCCTTGCTCGCACTCGTCCAGGGGTAGAACAGGCCTTCGTGGCCCAGCTTCTCGGCGTTGGCGCGGGCGGCGTCCCGGGTGCGGTAGCGGTACTCGACGACGGAGCGGGCCAGCTCGGGGCGGGTGGCGAGCAGCCCCGGGTACATCCAGGTCTCGGCGTCCCAGAACACCATGCCGGCGTAGTTGTCGCTGGTCAGCCCGGCCGGGGCGATGCTGTCCGAGGAACCGGGCCGGGTGTTGGCCAGGAGCCCGTACTGCGCGGCCCGCAGCCAGGCCTGCAGGTCGGGGCTGCCCGGCGTCCTGACGTCGAAGGCCCAGGCCCGGCGCCAGGCCGCCGCGTTGGAGGCGAGGACCCCGGACCAGCCGCGGCGGGCCGCGCGGTCCGCCGCCGCCCCGGCGGAGGCGAGGGGGGTGCGGGAGGTGAGGGAGGTGTCGACCCCGACGTACTTCTCGAAGGTGTACGAGTGCCCGGCCCTCACCCGTGCGGTGCGGGCGCCGTCGGAGCCCCGTTGGACGATCGCCCCCGACGTGCCCGTGCCCAGCGTGCGGAACGTGCCGTCCTCGGCGACCGTGACCCGGCGCGCCCCCCGCTCGTCCAGCCGGCCCGTCACCGTGGCCGTGCCGCTCCAGCGCGGGGTCATCCGCAGGCGTACGGCGCCGGTGTGCACGTCGGAGCGGTCGGCCAGCACCTCGTAGGTCAGGTCGGTCGCGCGGCCGTCGGCCGTGGTCCACCGCAGGGAGGTGACCACGACGCCGCAGCGCAGATGGAGGGTCTGGCGGTAGTGGGAGACCTGGCCCGCGGGGGTGGCGGAGCCGTACGTCTCGGAGCCGACGCGCACGTCGAGCGTGGTCCAGGACGGCAGCGCGGCGAGCACCTCGCGGCCCTCGGCGAGGCCCTTGTCGCGGGCGTAGAGCCCGGAGACGAAGGCTCCGTCGTACCGTGGGGTGTAGAGGGGCCAGCCCGTCTTCTCGCCCGTGGCGGCGTATCCGGCGCCGGTGGCGGGGACGCGGTGGCCCAGGTAGCCGTTGCCGACGTAGGGGTCGTACCCCGCGGCCTCGCCGAAGGTGGTGGAGGCCGGTGCCCAGGAGGGGCCGGGGCGCGCGTCCGTCCTGCCGCACACCGGATCCGGGGCGGGCCCGGCGGCGTGCGAGAGCGGCGGCAGGGGGAGGACCAACGCGCCCGCGACGACCGGCGCGAGAAGAGAGATGCGCTTGAGGCTCACCCCACGAAGGTAGGGAAGACGACGCCGCCGGTGCGGTACCGGCGCGCGGGACGAGCGGACCGGTCCACGACCGGAGGCAGGGAGAGCGGCATGTCCTATCCGGAACCCGTCCACACGGACGGCGCGGGAGAGATCAGCGCGACGTACCGTCCGGCCGGCACCGCCCCGGACCTGCTGACACGCGGCGGCGGATCCACCCACTACCTGGCCACGACGGAGTCGACGCACGGCGAGTTCGGGCTGTACCGCATCACCATGGGACCCAAGGCGGGCGGCCCGGCCGAGCACTTCCACAGGTCGATCTCCGAGTCGTTCTTCATCCTCGGCGGGACGGTGCGGATCTACGACGGCGAGCGATGGGTGGACGCCACCCCGGGCGACTTCCTGTACGTGCCCCAGGGCGGCCTGCACGCCTTCCGCAACGACTCCGAGGAGCCCGCTTCCATGCTGCTGCTCTTCACGCCCGGAGCGCCCCGCGAGGAGTACTTCGAGAAGGTCGGAAAGGTCTCCGACTGGCCCGAGAAGCAGCGGGCGGAGTTCTTCGTCAAGCACGACACCTACTGGACGGGCGGCTGACAGGCCCCTGCCGCGCGAGGCCCGTCCGCCGGGCCGCCGCCCTCTCGCCGTGGAGATCCGCCCCCGCCTCGCCGACCGGGGTCCGAACCCGCCGCTGATACGCGATCGAGCGCCGAGGGCGGCACGTCCGCCGCCCTCGGCGCGGTCCCGGCAACGCCCTACCGGCGGTGCAGCCCCCGGTCGACCGCGGTCATCAGTTCGCCGTCGTCCGTGTCGCCGTCCAGCGACCAGAACATCGCGCCGCCGAGGCCCCGGTCGCGGATGTACGAGGTCTTGGCGCGCAGCACCTGCGGATCGTCGTACGTCCACAGAGTGGTGCCGTCGAACAGCCAGGCGTGGCCGTTGCGGGTGTCCCGGTGCACCTCGAACTGTCCGGACCCGGCCAGTTCCTTGAGAGCCTTGTAGTCCTCGTAGCCTGCGGCGTACGTGGCGGGCGCCGGTGCCTTCGCGGGCTGCCCGAGACCGTCACCACCCCCGGCGACGCCCGTCCACCCCTGACCGTAGAACGGCATGCCCATCACGAGCTTGCGGGCCGGGGCGCCGCGCTCGACCCAGTCGCGGACCGTCTGGTCGACGCTGAAGTCGCCCTTGGCGTACAGGGCGGACTGCTGTGCGGTCGCCGGCTCACCCGAGACGTGGAAGTCGTATCCCTGGAGGTTGACGAAGTCGAAGTCCCGCATGACGCGCGGTACGTCGAAGCCCGCGTCGATCTTGGCGGGAGCGGTGGGGACGAAGGCGGACAGCTCGTAGTGCTTCGGTTTCCCCCTCCGGCTGTTCTTCGCGTAGGCGTCGAGCTGTGTCCGGAACTCGTGCACCAGGGCGGTGAAGTTCTTCTTGTCCTCCGGGCGGTACACGGTGTCCGTGTCGCCGGCCGATCCGGGCCACTCCCAGTCGAGGTCGATGCCGTCGAAGAGACCGGCCGCGGCCCCCTCGCCCCCGCGGGCGCCGTCCACGGGCAGGTTGCCCTTGATGTAGAGGTCGATGCAGGACGAGACGAGCGCCTTGCGGGACGCGGCGGTGCGGGCCGCGTCCGAGAAGTGCGTGGACCAGCTCCAGCCGCCCAGGGAGATCATCACCTTGAGGCCGGGGTGTGCGGCCTTGAGCTCGCGCAGCTGGTTGAAGTTGCCCGCGAGGGGCTGCGCGTCGGTGTCGGCGACGCCGTCGACGGACCCGGCGGCGTCCAGCGGACGGGCGTAGTCCGCCCAGGCGTCGGCCTCGCCGGGCACGTTGCCCGTGAAGCAGCGGCCTTCGGCGCTGACGTTGCCGAAGGCGTAGTTGATGTGGGTGAGCTTGGCCGCGGTGCCACTGGTCTCCAGGTCCTTGACCTGGAAGTCGCGTCCGTAGACGCCCCACTGGGTGAAGTAGCCGACGGTGCGGTACGCGCGGTCGTGGTGGCCCGCACCCCGGTCGTGGCCGGGCCCGTCGGCGGTGGCGGCGGGGGCGAGGCCGGCCAGGAGGCTCAGGGCGCAGGCGGCGGCGGTGGTCAGTCCGGTCAGGGTTCTTCGGCGCATGGGGCTCGTTCCTGTGCGTGGTCCGGGAAAGCGACGGGAGCCGTGCTGTGCACAGGAAGGTATTGGTCTGGACCAAAAAGGGTCAAGGGTCGAGGCGTACCTGGCGTACTACCTCGGTCAGGTATGCGCAGGTGGGCGGGGAATCATCACTTCGAGTGAAACCCTGGCCTGTGCTTGCGGTACTCAACCCACGGTTGCAACGCTGTTGCTGTCTGTCAACCTGTTGGGAGTGGCCTGTGCCTTTCGGTGAGCAGCCCGCCTATCTGCGCGTGGCGAGCGATCTCAGGGAGAAGATCGTCAACGGCGCGCTGCCGCCCCATACCCGCCTGCCGTCGCAGGCCCGCATCCGCGAGGAGTACGGCGTCTCGGACACCGTGGCGCTGGAGGCCCGCAAGGTGCTGATGGCCGAGGGCCTCGTCGAGGGGCGGTCGGGCTCGGGCACCTATGTGCGCGCGCGTCCGGTCCCGCGCCGGATCGCCCGCTCCGGCTACCGGACGGGGGCGGGGGCCAGTCCGTTCCGTCAGGAGCAGACGGCGGAAGGGGCGCGGGGGACGTGGGAGTCCCGCAGCGAGCAGGAGGGGGCGAGCGACGAGATCGCCGAGCGGCTCGGGATCGAGCCGGGCGACCGTGTGATGCGCACGAGGTACGTCTTCCGGGAGGCGGGCGAGCCGATGATGCTGTCCACCTCCTGGGAGCCCCTGGCCGTCACGGGGCGTACGCCGGTGATGCTGCCGGAGGAGGGCCCGCTGGGCGGCTGCGGTGTCGTCGACCGCATGGCGGCGATCGACGTCGTCGTGGACAACGTGGCGGAGGAGGTCGGCGCGCGCCCGGGGCTGGCGGAGGAGCTCCTGGCGCTCGGCGGGGTGCCGGGCCATGTGGTGATGGTGATCGGGCGGACGTACTACGCCTCGGGGATGGCGGTGGAGACGGCCGATGTGGTCGTTCCCGCCGACCGCTACAGGATTGCCTACCATCTGCCGGTCAAGTAGCCGCCGGGGCACGGGGGATGACAGGTGGGACGGCCGTGGTGACCGCTGGGAGCGACGGTCTGTCCGCATCGGTTGACGCGGACGCAACGAACCCGGTCCGCACGTAACCGGCGGGCAACCGTTCACCGTGCCCACTTGTCATGTCCAAGTCCTAACTTCCCGTTCGTCACCCGCACACCGGACCGACGAACGGGAAGCCACCGATGACGGACACCGCAACGCCCACGGCGGGCGAGGCGCCGCGACAGGAGCCGCGGGAAGACCCCCGGCCGCCCCGGCGCAGCTATGCCAGGCTCGCGGCCGACGAGAGCCGCGAGGACTACTCCCTCCGCTACGCGCCGCACTCCTTCCGGCGCTGGTCGCCCTCGACGGTCGCGGGGACGGCGCTGGGCGGCATCGCCTATCTGGCCGACTTCGCGATCGGCGCGTCGATCGTCTTCACGTACGGCTTCACCAGCGGGCTCGCCTCGATCCTGGCCGCGGCGACGATCATCTTCCTCACCGGCATCCCGATCGCCCGGGCGTGCGCGAAGTACGGCCTGGACATGGACCTGGTGACCCGCGGGGCGGGCTTCGGCTACTTCGGCTCGACGCTGACCTCGCTGATCTACGCGTCCTTCACCTTCATCTTCTTCGCGCTCGAAGGCTCGATCATGGCGCAGGCCATGCACCAGGCCGTCGGGCTTCCCGTCGAGGCCGGCTATCTGATCACCACGCTGATCGTCATCCCCATCGTGTTCCGGGGCATGGGGGCGCTGGCCAAGGTGCAGGCCTGGACCCAGCCGGTCTGGATCATCGGGATGGTGCTCCCCTTCGTGGTCCTCGCCGTCGAAGCCCCCGCCTCCTGGGGTGCGTTCAGCTCCTTCACGGGCACGGAGGGGGCGGAGCCGGGCTTCTCCTGGATCGCCTTCGGCCTCGGCACGGGCGTGGCGCTCTCGCTCATCGCCCAGATCGGTGAGCAGGCCGACTACCTGCGCTTCATGCCCGCCAGGACCGAGGCCAACAAGCGGCGGTGGAACCTCGCCGTCCTCGCGGCAGGCCCCGGCTGGGTCGTCATCGGGGCCGCGAAGCAGATCGGGGGCGCCTTCCTCGCCTTCGTCGCCCTGGAGGCGGTCGGCAAGACGCACGCGCTGGAGCCGATCGCCCCGCAGATCGAGGCCCTGAAGCCGTGGCTCGGCTCGTTCGCGCTCCCGGCCGCCGCCCTCTTCGTGATCGTCTCCCAGATCAAGATCAACGTGACCAACGCCTACAGCGGCTCGCTGTCCTGGTCGAACTTCTTCTCCCGGATCACGCACAAGCATCCGGGCCGCGTCTGGTACATCTTCCTCAACCTCGCCATCGCGCTGACGCTGATGGAGATGAACATGTTCGCGGCCCTCAACAAGCTGCTGGGCTTCTACTCCAACGTGGGCATCGCATGGATCGTGGCCGTCGCGGCCGACCTGGTGATCAACAAACGGATCGGGCTGAGCCCCCGTTACATCGAGTTCAAGCGGGCCTATCTCCACGCGGTCAATCCGGCCGGCTTCGGTGCCATGGTGATCGCGTCGACCGTCTCGATCCTCGCCTTCTTCGGCCTCTTCGGCAGATACGCGGAGGCCTTCTCGACCTTCATCGCGGCCGGACTGTCCCTGGTCCTCTGCCCGTTGATCGCCTGGCTGACGAAGGGGAAGTACTACCTGGCGCGGCCGAACCCGGTGAACGGACCGGACGTCGACATCGCCGACATCACCGCCACGCACACCTGCGCGGTGTGCGAAACCGCCTACGAGCTCCCGGACATCGCCGACTGCCCGGTCCGGTCGGGGCCGATCTGCTCCCTGTGCTGCTCGCTGGACGAGGAGTGCGGAGACGTCTGCCGCAAGAAACCCGCGGCGGGCCCGGTACTGATGCCGGTGCCGGTCGTACGGACGCCCGCCGGCTGATGCCGTAGAGGTGCCGGCTCGTGGCCGGAAGGGGGGCGCATTCCGAGGAGTGCGCCCCCTTTGGTATGGCCGGATGCGTGTCTCTTTGTGTAAACACGCATCCGCTGAGTGAAGGTCAGGCGTACGCTCGGGCATATGCGTACTGCGGTTTCCTGGGGATCCTTAGAGACGTGCACGCCGGTGGGGAGAGGGGCGGGATGCAGGGGAGGGAAGTCATGACTGACAGCGGTGCCGTGCTCCCCTGGCTGGTGATCAGACAGGACGACAACGGCAACAGATACCGCGTCGGGCGTTATGCGACGCAGGACGAGGCTCAGAAGATCGCCGACGGCCTGGACCGTCATGGACACAAGCAGCTCTACTGGGTGGAGCGAACGAGCCGGAGCGCGCGCCCTTAGCGCATCGGCGGCACCGGCAGCGCACAGCGGCGTACAGCGGCGCGCCGACGGGAGATTCACCGGGGGGAGTTACGCTCCCGCACATGAGTGATTCCGTGGTGGTGGCCGGGGCCGTCTGCGACGGCGGGCGGCTCCTGGCCGCCCGCCGCAGCGCCCCGCCGGAGCTGGCCGGGCGCTGGGAGCTGCCGGGCGGCAAGCTGGAAGCCGGGGAGAGCGGCGAGCAGGCGCTCGTACGGGAACTCCGCGAGGAGCTCGGCGTGGAGTCGGAGCCACTGGAGCGCATCCCGGGGGAGTGGCCGCTGAAGCCGGGCCTGGTGCTCCGGGTGTGGACGGTGCGGCTGCTGTCGGGCGAGCCCGCGCCGCTGGAGGACCACGACGAGCTGCGCTGGCTCGCGCCGGAGGAGACGGACACCGTCGACTGGCTGGACCAGGACCGCCCCGCCGTGGCCGAAGCCGTACGCCGTCTGCGGGACGCCGCGCGGGCCTGAGCAGCACCGCCGCGCGCCCCGCGGTGGCGCCCGTTTCCGCCCGCCGTCCGGCAGGGGGCGTACACCCGTACGCCCCATAGGGCAGGGTCTGCGATAGTTCGCGCCGAATATCGGGTATGTGCCGACTATGCCCTGTTGACAGGGTGCGTCCCCGCTGCCGGCTCTGGGAAGTGATCGGCGTGACCGATATCGAAGGCGATTGTGCCGAGTGGAGCTTCCCGGCGGTGCCGGGCTCCGTGCGCAGCGCCAGGCACGCGGTCCGTGACGCACTGCACCAGTGGGGGTTCGACGCGGCGGTGGGGGACGTCGCCGTGCTCCTCGTCAGCGAACTCGTGACCAATTCCCTGCGCTATGCCTCCGGCCCCATCGGCGTCCGGCTGAGGTGGCCGCATCCCGACGGCGAGGTGCCCGACGCAGGTGCCGAGGGGCGGGGTCTGCTGGTGGAAGTCTCCGATCCGGTTCCGGATCCGCCCACCGAACGCACGGCCGGACCCGAGGACGAGAGCGGTCGCGGACTGCAGCTCGTGGCTTGTTCCGCGCGCCGCTGGGGGACCCGGCGCGGCAGAAGTGGCAAGACCGTGTGGTTCGAGCTCGCTCTGCCTGGTTAGGAGAGGTAGGGGACGCACAGCGATCACCGGAGGTCGGGCAGAACCTGGCTGAAAGGGACTGAGACCGTGCTGTGATCGTGAACGCCGTGCCGGTGAGGGCCGTAGTGCTGAATACTGCGGGCAGGACCGGTCCGGTGTGTGAGCTGGAGGGGACGGTCGCGTGAGCGAGATACCTGGGACGGCGGGCGACGTCATGTGGCAGAGCAGCCCGCCCGGCTCGATCTATGACTACATCAGGGTCGCATCGTTCTCGATCGGGCCCGACGGGCTGATCGAGCAGTGGAGCCGGCGGGCCGCCGGTCTCTTCGGCATGGCCTCCGACGAGGTGGTGGGCAAGGACCCGGTCGAGGCGTTCATGCCCGCCGAGCTGCGCCCGGGCGCCCACAGGCGGGTCGCCGAGATCCTGGACGGCAAGGAGTGGACGGGCGTCGTCCCGTTCCGGATCCCGGGCGAGAACGGGGTCGGCGGACTTGCTGAGATCTATGTCATGCCGAGCGAGACGGGAGCCGGAGAGCGCGCCGCGCTCTGCATCGTGGTCGACGTCAGAGCGCTGCGGCGCATCGAGACGGACCTCGCTGCCTCGCAGGCGATATTCGGCCAATCTCCCTTCGGTTTCGTCCTCTTCGGTACGGACTTCACCGTCGTGCGCGCCAACAAGCGGTTCGCGACCGTCTTCGGCGGCGAGGCCGACGACCACCGCGGCCGCACGGTGGACGACTACCTGACCCGCCCGGAGGCCGAGCGCCTCTCCGGCACGCTCAAGCGGGTCCTGGAGACGGGTGACGCCGTCACCGACCTCCAGCTCGTCGGCACCCCGCCCGGCACCACGGGCCGGCGCCACTGGTCCATGAACCTCTACCGGGTGCACAGCGGCGCCGGGCGTCCCGTGGGCGTCGCCGGACTCGCCACCGACGTCACGCAACGGCACATCGCCGCCCGCGAGGCCGCCAGTGCCCGCCGCAACCTCGCCCTGCTCAACGAGGCCAGCGCCCGCATCGGCAACTCCCTCGACCTGGAGACCACCGCCCGGGAACTGCTGGACGTCGCGGTGCCCGTCTTCTGCGACCTCGCCTCCGTCGACCTCTACCAGGGGCTGCTCACCGGCGAGGAGGCCTCGCCCGCCAGCTGGGGCAGGCACCAGGAGTCCGGCACCGGCTCCGCCGAGCTGCGCCGGGTCGCCCATGCCAGCGCCGTCTCCGACGCCCTCCCCGGAGCCTTCTCCGGCGTGGGCGGTGGAGTGGCGGCCGCCGGGGACACGGGGCAGCCCGCTCTCGGCGCGGTCCACCGCTACCCGTTCCACTCCCCCTGTGCCGTCGCCCTGCGCACCGGCCGCGTGGAGGACGTGCCCGGCGACGAACGCGGCTTCGTCCACTCCACCCTCGCCGTGCCGATGGTCGCGCACGACGTCGTCGTGGGCCTCGTCCAGTTCTCCCGGACCAAGGGCAGCGAGCCCTTCGGGGAGCGGGACCGGGCGCTGGCCACCGAGCTCGCCGCCCGCGCGGCCGTCTGTATCGACAACGCCCGCCTCTACCGCCGGGAGCACGAGCGGGCACTCATCCTCCAGCGCAGCCTGCTCCCGCCGGGCGACCCCGAGGCGGCGGGCCTGGACATCGCCTGCCGCTATCTTCCGGGCAACACGGCCACGGAGGTCGGCGGCGACTGGTTCGACGTCATCGAGCTCCCCGGCCACCGCACGGCCCTGGTCGTCGGCGACGTGATGGGCCGTGGACTGCGGGCAGCCGTCGCGATGGGTGAACTCCGCACCGCCGTACGCACACTGGCACTCCTGGACCTGGAACCCGCCGAGGTCCTCTCCGCCCTGGACGAGGTCGCCCGGGGACTGGGCACCCCCGGGGGCGGCGAGCGGAGCGAAGGCTTCGGCGCGGGCGGCGGCGCCCAATGGCCCTCGCGGGCCGCCCACAAGTCACGCGAGGCAGACCTCTCCGAGGTCTATTTGGCGACCTGCGTGTACGCGGTCTACGACCCGGTCACCCGGCGGTGCACCTTCGCCAACGCCGGTCACCTCCCTCCGGTGGTGGCCGAGCCGGGCGAGCCCGCCCTGATGCTCGACGTGCCCCCGGGCATGCCGCTCGGCGTCGGCGGCGAACCCTTCGAGGAGGTCGAGGTGGAGCTCAAGGAGGGCGCCCTCCTCGCCCTGTACACCGACGGACTCGTCGAGTCGCGGGACCATCCGCTCGACGAAGGCCTCGACGCCTTCCGGCATGCCCTCACGGAACCGTCACAGCCCCTCGAGGACGTCTGCGACCACGTGCTGACGACCCTTGACACCCGGCACGGCGAGGACGACATCGCCCTGCTGATGGCCCGTATCCAGGGGCTCGCCCCGGACGCGGTGGGCGACTGGCGGCTTCCGCGGGAGCTCCGCTCCGTCGCCCGCGCCCGTGAGCTGGCCCGTACCCAGCTCACCAGCTGGGGCCTGGACGACCTCGTGGACACCACCGAACTGCTCGTCAGCGAACTCGTCACCAACGCCCTGCGCTACGGCGAGGGCGAGATCCGGCTCCGACTGCTCCGCGACCGCACGCTCGTCTGCGAGGTGTGGGACGCGGGCCTCGTCCAGCCGCGGCGCAGGCGCGCCCGCGACACCGACGAGGGCGGCCGCGGGCTGCAGCTGGTCGGGCTGCTCAGCGCGGCCTGGGGCTCGCGGCGCACCCCGCGCGGCAAGACGGTGTGGTTCGAGCTGGCGCTGCCCGACGGAGAGCCCGCCGCCGAACTCTCCGTGGAGCAGTTGCTGAGCATGTACTGACGGGGCCCGGCGAGGCCATGGGCCAGGTCAGGAAGCGGACTTCAGGGCGGCGAGCCGCGCCTCGATCTCCGCGCTGTCCCCGAGGCTGTCCAGCTGCTCGAACTGGGCGTCCAGGGACGACGCGGCGAGTTCCTGCTTGCCCACCGCCCGCGCCTCCTCGCGCCGGACCTTGTCCTCGAAGCGGCCGAGCTCGCTCGTCGGGTCCATCACGTCGATGCTCTTGACGGCGTCCATCATCCGGTTCTGCGCCTGGGCGGACGCGGCGCGTGCGACCAGCTCGTCGCGCTTGGACTTGAGCTGGGCCAGCTTGTTCTTCATCTGGTCGAGACCCGTCTTGAGCTTGTCCACCACCACCGTCTGCGAGGCGATCGTCGGCTCGGCCGTCTTCGCCTCCTGCTCCGACTGGAGCTGCCTGCCCAACGCCACCTTGGCGAGGCCGTCGAACTTGTCGGCGTCCACCCCCGCTCCCGCGGCCCGCAGCTCGTCGGCCTTCCTGCTGGCGGCGAGCGCCTTCTGGCCCCACTCCCTCGCCGCGTCGACATCCTCCCGGTGGTCCTCCTCCAGCAGCCTGAGGTTGCCGATGGTGGCGGCCACCGCCTGCTCGGCCTCCGCGATGTTGTTCGTGTAGTCGCGGATCAGCTGGTCCAGCATCTTCTGCGGATCCTCCGCCTGGTCGATCAGGGCGTTGATGTTGGCCCGCGCCAGCTGAGTGACGCGGCCGAGGACGGTCTGCTTGGTCATGGCACCTCTCCTTGTGCGAGATCTCCTCGTGCGAAAGCCGGTGGAGCGTGTCGCGGTCAGAAGCGGCCTCCGCCGCCCCGCCTGCCACGGGTCCCCCCGCCGCCGAAGCTGCCAGGCCCGCCGCCGAACCCGCCCCCGGAACCACCGAACCCGCCCCCGAAGCCGCCGCCGAACCCTCCGCCCCGCCCGCCGAGCAGCCCGCCCAGGAGGATGCCGCCCAGCACGGCGCCACCCGTCCCGCCCCCGCCACGCGGACCGCCGAAGCCGCCCCCGTCGCCGTAACCGCGTACGTCCTGCTCGGCCAGGCTCCGCGCCTGCGTGGCCAGGGCGTCCGCCTGCTGCGCCTCGGCCAGGGCGGCCTGCGGGTCGCCTCCCTCCGCCAGCACCCGCGCCCTCTCCCACCGCCGCTGGGCCTCCGCCAGCCGGGTGCGGGCCTGGCTGCCGACCGCGCCCCGGTTGGTGGTGACGTAGTCCGCGGCGGCACCGATCGCCGCCCGCGCGGTGAGCATCGCCTGGTCGAGCAGCGAACGGGCCCGCCGGTCGCCGTGCTCGTGCGCGCGTGCTCCCGCCAGGGCCGCGTCCAGCGCCGCGTCCGCCTCCTCCACCCTGCGCAGCGCGTCGATCGGGTCGTACGGGCCGGCGCCGATCTCCCCCCTCACATCTGCGGCCACCGCCTCGGCGCGGGCCACCCGGCCCCGCAGATCCGCGGTCGGCACGCCCTCCGGAGTGCCGTCCAGCAGCCCCCTGGCGTCGGCGAGGTCCGTCTCCGTCTCGGTGAGGGCGCCCGGCAGCCTGTCCGCGGCCTCGGCCAGCTCCCCGGCCCGCCGGTCGACCGCGTCCACGAGGGTGGCCACCTGCTTGATGGCGCCCTCCGCCGCACGGACGTACACGGCGGCCCGGGAGTTGTCCCCGCTGTCCACGGCCTGGCGCGCCTGGTTGAGGGTGGAGGTGATGAAGACCAGCCGGTCCTCGGCCTGCTCGACGTCCCCGGCGGCGGGATCGGTCGCCGACCCGGCGTACCGCTCACGCATCGCGCCGAGGGCCGTCTGCGCGGCGGTGACGCGAGCGACCAGGTCGCGGTAGGAGGTCTCGGCGGTGGCCACGGCCTGCGGGGCTGTCTGTTCGAGGGAGCGCAGCCGGTCGAAGTCCTCCGACACGGCGTCCAGGCGTCCGTCGGCGTCCGAACAGCGGCTGATGATCTCGTCGAGCATGCGGCGCCGGGTCGCGTCGTCCTCGGGGAAGGCGTCGTCCAGCTGCTGCCGCAGCCGGAACGCCGCGGTCAGCTCGCTCTTGGCGTAACGGACCGCCTCGGCGAAGGGGGCCGCGGCCTCCTCGCCGAACTGGGCCGTGGCGAAGCCGAGCTCCTCCTCGCTGGTGCGCACGGCGTCGTCCGTGTCGACCAGGTCCTCCTTCGCCCGCGCGTCCAGTTCCGGCAGGGGCACCGGCGGCTCGGCCGCCGTCCCCGCCTCGCCGCCCCAGCCGCCCGCCGCCGGCGTCGTCCGGGTCGTCGTACGCCGTCTGCGGCGGGTGAGGGCGAAGGCGGCGACGGCGCACGCGACCACGAGTACGGCGACGGGCACGATCAGGTTCGCCGAGGCACCGCTGCCGGAGTCGCCCCCCGGATCGGCGGCGCCCGGCGTGACGGCTGGGGTGGGCACGGGCCCGCCCGCGAGCACCGCGGCGTAGCCGTCGGCGGCGCCGATCGCGGCTCCGGCCCAGTCGTTCTGCCGGAGAGCCGGCTCGATCGCCGTGTTCGCCACGTCCTGGAGCTGCGCGTCGGTGAGGCGTGATCCCTGGTCGACGGAGTAGGCGTACTGCCGGTCGTGCGTGGCCACGGCCAGCAGCACGTCCTCCTGGCCAAGACCGTTGCGGTTCGCGGTCTCGTCGGTCCAGGTCTGGGCGTCCCGGCCGGAGAAGTCACGGACGTACGCCACGAACAGCTGCACCCGCTGCTCCTCGAACAAGCGGTCGAGGGAGGCCTCGACCTGCCGCTCCCGGTCACCGAGCGCGTCCACCTTGTCGGTGATCTGCCCGTCACGGGACAGGGTCACGGGGCCCTCGGCCCGGGCTCCCGAAGTGCCCGGCAGGGCGGTCCAGAGCACCGCCGCCAGGGCGGCGATGAGGACCCTGCCGGATATCGACAGCCGGGACATCCCGGTACGGCTCGCAGGCGGCGTCACATTTGGGAGGCTATGTCCGCCCACTGCCGCCCGCGACCCGGCACCGTGTACCCGGTCGGATGCCGAAGCGGTCGGCCGCGTGCAGCCGGCGCACAGCGCCGGCATGAAGTCGCTGACCCGGCCGGCGCCCACGGTGACCGAGCCCCGGAAGCCGTAACTCTCGTGGTACGCGCCGAAGTCGCGGGCCGGCGCCCGGAGGCCGGCCACCGCCTTGTCGTGGGCGCACGGCGGCGCGAGGAGCGAGGCGTGCGGGGTTTCGATCTGGCCGCGGACGTACGAGCGCTTCTTCCGGGCGTGGCTCCGAGGCGGGCGTGGTCCAGGACGCCTTTCCGCGCCGCCGCCGGTCAGCCGCGGCTCGCCCGGCGGGCCAGGGAGACGGGCAGCTCGGTCTTTGCCCAAGAATGAACAGGTTGCCTTGCAAGATGCCCTGTCCATCTTTAGCGTGGAGTCATGCCCGGAACGCCCGAAAACCCTGCGGACGCCGCACCGCCGACCCCTGTCGACCCCACGGCCGAGGAGGTGGCGACGGACCTCTCGGCCGTGGTCGGGCGGCTGCTCAGGCGGCTGCGGAGCTCCTCGGCCGACAGTCTCCTCACCCCCTCCCAGCGCTCGGCCCTCGCCAGGCTGGAGGACGGCGGGCCGGCCACCACGGCATCCCTGGCCAGGGCGGAGCTCGTGCGTCCGCAGTCGATGCGGCTGACCCTCGGCGCGCTGGAGAGCCAGGGTTTCGTCACCCGCGCCCCCGATCCGGCGGACGGCCGCAAGTCCCTCGTGTCGGTCACCGAGGAGGGGAGCACCGTCCTGGCCGGGGTGCGCGCCGCCAAGCGGAGCTGGCTGGCCGACGCCATCGCCGGCGAGCTGGACGGGGCGGATCGCCGCGCGCTCGCCGAGGCCGTCGAGCTCATCGGCCGTCTGGTCGACAAGTGACCCGGCGCGGGACGGGCCCGGCCACCGGCGCGCCGGGGGCGGAGACCCGGCCCGCGCCGGTGGGGGAGTCCCGCCTCGCGGGGGTGGCGGAGTCCAGGCCCGGGTTCGGTGGCCGGCTCACCGCGCCGCTGCTGATGGGCTCGCTGCTCAACCCGCTGAACACCACGATGATCTCCACCGCCCTGGTGGCCATCGGGCACTCCTTCGACATCGGGGCCGCCGACACCGCCTGGCTCATCTCCGTCCTCTATCTGGCCAGTGCCGTCGCCCAGCCCGTCCTCGGCAAGCTCGCCGACACCCTCGGGCCGCGCCGGGTCTTCCTGGCCGGTCTCGTCGTCGTGGTCGTGTCCGGGGTGGTCGGCGCGCTGGCCCCCGGGTTCGGCACTCTGATCGTCTCCCGGCTGCTGCTCGGCATCGGCACCTCGGCCGCCTACCCGGCCGCCATGGCCGTCCTGCGTGACGAGTCGCGCCGGCTCGGCCGCCCCACCCCGCGCCCCGTGCTCGCCAGGCTCTCCTTCGCGGCCCTGGGCAGCGCGGCCGTCGGTCCCGCGCTCGGCGGGCTGCTCGTGTCGGCCGTCGGCTGGCGCGGCATCTTCGCCGTCAACGTGCCGGTCGCCCTGCTCGCCCTCGGCGCCGCGCTGCTCTGGGTCCCGGCCGACCCCCCGCGCGAGCGGGCCACCGGCGGGGGCGCGCCGAAGCTCGCCCTGGACCCCCTGGGCATCGGGCTGTTCACCACCGCGCTGACGGTGCTGGTCTTCTTCCTGCTCGACCTCGCCCACCCGCAGTGGTGGCTGCTCGCCCCCTTCGCCGTCCTGACGGCCGTCCTCGTCCGGTGGCAGCTGCGCACACCGCGGCCGTTCATAGACATCCGGATGCTCGCCGGCAACGGCCCCCTGCTGCGCACGTACCTGCGCCACGGCCTCAGCTACCTGCTGATCTACTGCGTCATGTACGGCTACACGCAGTGGCTGGAGGAGGCCCGCGGCTTCTCCTCCGGGCACACCGGGCTGCTCATGCTGCCGATGTCCGTCACCGCGCTCGTCTGCTCGCTGCTCGGCGCCCGCACGAAGGGACTGCGCGCCCCGCTGACCGCGGCCTGCCTGCTGCTCACCGTCGGCGCGGGCATCCTCCTGTTCCTCTCCGGCGACACCCCGCTGGCCGTCCTGCTGCTCGCCGGAGCGTGCTTCGGCGTCCCGCAGGGGCTCATCGGCACGAGCAACCAGGCGGCCGTCCAGGCCTACGCGCCCCCCGAGAGCATCGGCGCCGCCGCCGGCCTCCAGCGCACCGCCCAGTACATCGGGGCCATCACCGCGTCCAGCCTGATCGCCCTGGCCTACGCCGACGCGGCGAGCGACGCGGGTCTGCACCTCATGGCGGCGGTCTCCGTCGTCCTGGCGGTGCTGCTGGCCGTCCTGACCCTCACCGACCGCGCCCTGCGCGCCCGCACCTGACCCCCGGCACATCAGCACATCAGCACATCAAGGAGTACGCACATGACCGCCACCGTCCTGGACCCCCGGACCGCACTCGTCGTCGTCGACCTGCAGAAAGGCATCGTCGCTCTCCCCACCGCCCACCCGGCCGAGGACGTCGTGGCCAACTCGGTGACCCTCGCCGAAGCCTTCCGCGCCAAGGGCCTCCCGGTCTTCCTGGTCCGCGTGACAGGCGGCGCCCCCGGCCGCAACGAGAGCCGGGCCCCGGCCGGCAAGCCCGCCGCGGACTGGGCCGACATCCTGCCCGAGCTCGGCCCGCGCGACGGCGACACCGTCGTCACCAAGCAGCAGTGGGGTGCCTTCCACGGCACGGCCCTCGACCTCGAACTGCGCCGCCGCGGCATCACCCAGGTCGTGGTCACCGGCATCGCCACCAGCATCGGCGTCGAGTCCACCGCCCGCGCCGCGCACGAGCACGGCTACCACGTCACCGTCGCGACGGACGCCGTCACCGACATGGACGCCGACGCCCACCGCAACAGCGTCGAGAAGATCTTCCCGAGGCTCGGCGAGACCGGCACCACCGCCGCGATCGTCGACCTCCTGGGCTGACCGCCGCCCGGGCCGGTACCGGAACCGGGGCCGCACGGGTGACGTCCGCGGCCCCACCGGCCGCGTCTGCCGCCTCCCGCGCGTGAAGGTGCTTTCAGTGGATCAGCGAATCAGTCTGATCAACTGCAAATGCCACCAGAACGCATCATCCGGTCCATTCCGGTACGGGGTGGGCCGGGCCGGCCCCGGAGGTATCAGCCATGGCCCACGTCGGCGTCCCACGCGGGACGGCCCGAAAGCGCCGCTCGGTCGCGCTCCTGGCGACAGGTGTGCTCACGATCCCGGTGCTGGCGGGCTGCACCTCGGACAGCGAGGGCCCCACCTCGGCGGCCGTCCCGCAGGACATCGCCCCCGCCTCCCGGGACCGGGTGACCGAGGGCTCCACCCTCACATGGGCGATTGACGCGGTCCCCGCCACCCTCAACACCTTCCAGGCCGACGCCGACAGCGCGACCACCCGGATCACCGGCGCCCTGCTGCCCTCGCTCTTCCCGCTGGACGCGCGGGGGGAGCCGCAGCTGAACCCCGACTATCTGGAGTCGGCGAAGGTCATCGAGCAGGAGCCCAGGCAGGTCGTCCTCTACAAGCTCAACCAGCAGGCCGTGTGGAGCGACGGCCGGGAGATCGGCGCCCCCGACTTCGTCGCGCAGTGGCGCGCGCTGAGCGGCAAGGACTCGGCCTTCTGGACCGCGCGCAACGCGGGATACGAGCGGATCGAGAAGATCGAGCGTGGCAAGGACGACCTGCAGGTGCGGGTCACGTTCGCCAAGCCGTACGCGGACTGGCGCTCGCTCTTCTCACCGCTGTACCCGAAGGAGGTGACCGGGTCGCCCGGCACCTTCAACGACGGCGCCAGGGCCGCTCTCAAGAACACCGCCGGGCCGTTCCGGCTGCGCAGCGTGAACAAGGACAAGGGCACGGTCGTCCTCGACCGGAACCCGCGCTGGTGGGGCGACGAGGCCAAGCTCGAATCCCTCGTCTTCCGCGCCGTCGAGCCCGAGGACCGCACCGAGGCACTGACCCAGGGCACGGTGGACGTCGCCGACGTCGACTCCGGCACGGCGAACGACATCGCCCTCGCGGCGCGCTACGACGGCGGCAACGGCGAGCCGCCCGCCCACGGCCCGGGAGCCGGCATCACCCCGGCCGCGGCCCTGCGGTCCTGGGCCCTGGCCCACGGTTCCGACGAGGAGGCCGCCGAGACCGCGCAGGCCGCCCGCGAGAAGAACCGGGAAGCCGTCGCGGTGTACGCCGCCGAACAGAAGGCGCTGAAGGGCTTCGCCGTACGCAAGTCACTGGAGCCCGCCTACACGCAACTCGCGCTGAACGGCGAGTCCGGGCCCCTCTCCGACGACCGGGTGCGCCGCGCCATCGCCCGCACCCTGGACCGCCAGGAGCTCGCCGACACCGTCCTGAAGCCGCTCGGCCTGCCCGCGAAGCCGCCCGGCAGCCATCTGGCCCTGGCCGGACAGCCCGGCTACAAGGACGGCAGCGGCGCGCTCGGCGACCAGGACACCAAGGAGGCGCAGGCGCTGCTGGCCGACGCGGGGTGGACCGTGGGCGGTGCCGTCCGCAAGACCGAGGACACCAAGGCGGGCAGCGAGGCCGAGAAGAAGGCCGACGAGAAGGAGGCCGACGAGAAGAAGGCCGACGAGAAGAAGGCGGCCGAGGAGAAGGGCGCCGGCAAGGCGGAGAAGGACGACAAGGCCTCGCGCGAGGAGGGGACGTACGTCGTCGGCGACGAGAAGCCGGGCGACCGCCCCGCCGGCGACGCCGGGACCACCGCCCGGGACAAGGGCCCGGTGGGTGCCTACGCCCCCGCCGGAACGGCCGCACCGGCCCCCGCCGCCGTCAAGGACCGCCTGGGCAAGGGCGGCAAGCCGCTGAGCCTCCGCTTCGTCCTGCCCTCGGGCCCCGGATCACAGCCGCTGCGGACCGTCGGGGAGAAGATCGTCGAGATGCTGGACTCGATCGGCATCAGCACCCAGGTCACCAAGGTCGACGACGACAGCTACTTCAAGGACCACATCGCCTCCGGCGACTACGACATGGCGCTGTACTCCTGGCCCGCCACGGCCTACCCGGCGACCGACGGCCGCCCGATCTTCGCCAAGCCCGAGCCCGCCACCGACGGCTCGCTCCTCGTCGAGCAGAACTACACGCGGGTCGGCTCGGACCACATCGACCAGCTCTTCGACCGCGCGGTCTCCGAGCTCGACGCCAACGCGTCGCGGGACCTCCTGAAGCAGGCCGACGCACGGATCTGGGCCGCTGCGGGATCGATTCCGCTGTATCAGAGGCCACAGCTGGTCGCCGTCGACAAGAAGCTGGCGAACATCGGCGCCTTCGGCTTCGCCGCACCGCGTTACCAGGACATCGGCTTCACCGGGCGGGAAGCGGCAGGTCCCCCCGCGAATCGTAAGAAGTAGCAGGTCAAAGCCGCATTCGAAGCTCAGATACAGCTCAATTCCCTTGCCCGCCGGAGCCCCCGGCGGGCAAGGTGGTGTCCGCCCAGACCCGGGCAGCTCGTCCTCTCACACCCCTTGCCGTCCGGCCGTGCACCGGCTGGACGATGACGTAATACCGGCTGAATATCGGCTGAATAGTGGCTGTAGCCCTGGCCTGTGGATCGGGCAGGGAAGCCCCGGACCGATCGGGCCCGTACCATTGGACTAGCCGTGGCGTGCCGCCCGGCGGGCGTACGAGGACTCGAAGACCGACTGAGACGCCTGATCCCACGATCCGAGAGAAGCGCAAGCCACCCATGCCCACGCGCCACGACATCCGTAACGTAGCCATTGTCGCCCACGTCGACCACGGCAAGACCACGCTGGTCGACGCCATGCTCAAGCAGGCGGGCGCCTTCGCCGCGCACGCCGCCGAGAACCTCGACGAACGCATGATGGACTCGAACGACCTGGAGCGTGAGAAGGGCATCACGATCCTGGCCAAGAACACGGCCGTGAAGTACCACCCGAAGGATGGCGGCGACGTCATCACCATCAACATCATCGACACCCCCGGCCACGCCGACTTCGGCGGCGAGGTCGAGCGCGGTCTGTCGATGGTGGACGCGGTCGTCCTGCTCGTGGACGCCTCCGAGGGGCCGCTCCCGCAGACCCGCTTCGTGCTCCGCAAGGCGCTCACCGCCAGGCTGCCGGTCATCCTCTGCGTGAACAAGACGGACCGGCCGGACTCCCGGATCGCCGAGATCATCGACGAGACGTACGACCTCTTCCTGGACCTGGACGCCGACGAGGACCAGATCGAGTTCCCGATCGTCTACGCCTGCGCCCGTGACGGCGTCGCCTCGCTGACGAAGCCCGAGGACGGCACCGTCCCGCAGGACAGCGACAGCCTGGAGCCGTTCTTCAGCACGATCCTCTCCGCGGTCCCGGCCCCGGAGTACGACGAGGACGCCCCCCTCCAGGCCCACGTCACCAACCTGGACGCCGACAACTTCCTCGGCCGTATCGCGCTGTGCCGCGTCGAGCAGGGTGAGCTGCGCAAGGGCCAGACCGTCACGTGGATCAAGCGTGACGGCACCATGTCCAACGTCCGTGTCACCGAGCTCCTCATGACCGAGGCGCTCACCCGCAAGCCCGCCGAGAAGGCGGGCCCCGGTGACATCTGCGCGATCGCCGGTATCCCGGACATCATGATCGGCGAGACGCTGGCCGACCCCGAGAACCCGATCGCGCTGCCGCTGATCACGGTCGACGAGCCCGCCATCTCGATGACCATCGGTGCGAACACCTCGCCGCTGGTCGGCAAGGGCGGCAAGGGCCACAAGGTCACCGCCCGGCAGATCAAGGACCGTCTGGACCGCGAGCTGGTCGGTAACGTCTCGCTCCGGGTCCTGGACACCGAGCGTCCCGACGCCTGGGAGGTCCAGGGCCGCGGTGAGCTCGCCCTGGCCATCCTCATCGAGACCATGCGCCGCGAGGGCTTCGAACTCACCGTGGGCAAGCCGCAGGTGGTCACCAAGCAGGTCGACGGCAAGACGCACGAGCCGATCGAGCGCATGACCATCGACTGCCCCGAGGAGCACCTCGGCGCCATCACGCAGCTCATGGCGACCCGTAAGGGCCGTATGGAGACCATGACGAACCACGGTTCGGGCTGGGTCCGCATGGAGTGGATCGTCCCGTCCCGCGGCCTCATCGGCTTCCGTACGGAGTTCCTGACCCAGACGCGTGGCACGGGCATCGCCCACTCCCTCTTCGAGGGCCACGAGCCGTGGTTCGGGGAGCTGCGCACCCGTCACAACGGCTCGCTGGTGGCGGACCGCGCGGGCGTCGTGACGCCGTTCGCGATGGTCAACCTCCAGGAGCGCGGTGTCATCTTCACCGAGGCCACCACCGAGGTCTACGAGGGCATGATCATCGGAGAGAACTCGCGCTCCGACGACATGGACGTGAACATCACCAAGGAGAAGAAGCTCACCAACATGCGTGCGGCTTCCGCGGACACCACGGAGAACGTGGTGCCGGCCCGCAAGCTCTCGCTGGAGCAGTCGCTGGAGTTCTGCCGCGACGACGAGTGCATCGAGGTGACCCCGGAGACCGTGCGTATCCGCAAGGTCGTCCTGGACCAGAAGCAGCGCGGCCGTACGGCCTCGCGCGCGAAGAACGGCTGACCTGGTCCCGAGCGCCCGCTCCGGCGTCCGAACCGTCGGAACGAGCCATTGACACGAGGCCTGGACCCCCGCAGACACTGTGGGGGTCCGGGCCTTTCGTCAACCCGTTTTCGTGACCGAGGTGTCCGGTTATCGTGCGTCGCTCTCCGGAACATGTGTTAACGGTCCGTTTCGGGGGTGTCTGTCTGGGATCACTTTGTCCGGATTTCGGGCAACCATGGCTTCTCGATGTTGTCAAACCGAGACCCTTTAAGTGTGGTTTACAGCCCGGTGTTCCTTAATAGTTGGCTCCATTGAGCTCGGGTCAATGGGTCGTCGCACTGTGGGGAGTGCGGACTCACGAGCACACTCGGGGCACTGCAAACGATCGCCGTCAGGGGTGTCGGTGGATCTGTTCAGTGCCCCTCTTGTAGTCAAAAGTGGACTCATGAGGAGGAAACCCATGCGCGGTGCCAAGAGCGCCAAGTGGGTCGCGGGAGCGGCAATCATCGCCCTGGCCGCGACTGCCTGTGGCGGGGGCAGCGACGACAGCAGCGACTCGGCTTCGAAGGAGAAGGGCAAGCCTGCCGGTTATGTCTCCGTCGACGTCGGTGAGCCGCAGAAGCCGCTGATTCCGGCCGACACCAACGAGCAGCTCGGCAGTTACGTCATCCAGGCGGTGTTCACCCAGCTCCTGGAGTTCGACGGAGACGGCAAGATCGTCTACACGAACGCCGAGTCCGTGAAGTCGGACGACAACAAGACGTGGACCGTCAAGCTCAAGCCGGGCTGGAAGTTCCACGACGGCACCCCGGTCACCGCCGAGTCCTACATCAAGGCGTGGAACTGGTACGCCAACAGCAAGAACGCCCAGCAGAACGCGTTCTGGTTCGAGGACATCAAGGGTTACGCGGACGTCCACCCCGAGAAGGGTGACCCCAAGGCCACCGAGATGTCGGGTCTGAAGGCGGTCGACGACACCACCTTCACGATCGAGCTCGACAAGCCGGTCCCGTACTTCGAGTACAAGCTCGGCTACTACACCTTCGCCCCGCTGCCCGAGGTGTTCTACAAGGACACCAAGGCCTTCGGCCAGGCGCCGGTCGGCAACGGTCCCTACGTCTTCGAGAAGTGGGACCACAAGAAGCTCATCCAGGTCAAGGCGAACGCGGACTACCAGGGTCCGAACAAGGCCAAGAACAAGGGCATCCTGTTCAAGAACTACGCGACCGTCGAGGCCGCGTACCAGGACCTCCTGTCCGGCAACCTGGACATGATCCGCCAGGTCGGACCGAAGGACCTGCCGAAGTACAAGACGGACCTCGGTGACCGCGTGATCGACGAGCCGTACGCGGCCGTGCAGTCGATCGTCCCGACGTTCTACTCGAAGACCTTCAAGGGCATCGACCCGAAGGTCCTCCAGGGCCTGTCGATGGGCATCGACCGCGACACGATCACCAAGACCGTGCTCAACGGCACCCGCGAGCCCGCCACGAGCTTCACGCCCCCGGGCGTCGCCGGCAACCAGCACCTGGACACCGACGTGTTCAAGTTCGACGCGGCCAAGGCCAAGCAGCTCATCAAGGAAGGCGGCGGCGTTCCGGACAACAAGCTCTGGATCCAGTACAACGCCGACGGTGGCCACAAGGAGTGGGTGACCGCGGTCTGCGAGTCCATCCGCAACTCGACCGGGGTCGACTGCGTCCCGGACGCCAAGCCGGACTTCCAGACCGACCTGGAAGCGCGTGACAACGACCAGGTCAAGTCGATGTACCGGGGTGGCTGGGTGGCCGACTACCCGCTGAACGTCAACTTCATGCGGGAGCTGTACGGCACCACCGCCGAGGCCAACAACGGCCGCTTCTCCGACAAGGAGGTCGACGCGGCCTTCAAGAAGGGCGACAACGCGGCGTCCCTCGAGGAGGCGACCAAGGCCTACCAGGAGGCGGAGAAGCTCGTCCTGCAGAAGATGCCGGCGATCCCGCTCTGGAACTACAAGATCAACGGTGGTTACGGGAAGTCCGTCGACAACGTCGCCATCGACTTCCGCGGCGACTACGTCATGACCGACGTCACCGTCAAGTAGCACACGCCTGAGGGCCCCCACTCGGCCATCAGCCGCCCACACCAGGCAGTAGGTCCCGGGGGGCCGCTCTCCGTATCCGGAGGGCGGCCCCTGGGCTGCTTTATCCCTATCGGAGGCAAACATGGGGCGTTACGTCGCGCGGCGACTGCTCCAGATGATCCCGGTCTTCCTCGGGTCGACCGCGCTGGTCTTCGCCATGATGTACGCGCTGCCCGGCGATCCCGTGCGCGCACTTGCAGGCGAGCAGACCGTCGACCCGACGCAGATCGCGAACATGAAGAAGGAGCTGGGCCTCGACCTGCCACTCTGGCACCAGTACTGGAACTACCTCACGGGCCTGTTCCAGGGTGATTTCGGTACAGAGATCGCCAGTGGCCGACCGGTCGCCGACACCATCGCGGACGCGTTCCCGATCACTGTCCGGCTGGCCCTGTTTGCCTTCATCTTCACGGTGGTTGTCGGTATTTCCATGGGCGTCTTCGCCGGTCTGAAGGCGGACACCCTCCGCGACCGCGGACTGCTCATCCTGACGCTCCTGCTCATCTCGGTCCCCTCCTTCGTGCTCGGCTTCCTCGGCCAGTACTTCTTCGCCTTCCAGCTCGGCTGGGTCGATCCCAACGTGAGCGCGGAAGCGAACTGGAGCGAGTTGTTCCTGCCCGCTGTGGTGCTCGGGTCGCTGTCACTCGCGTACGTCGCGCGGCTGACCCGCACCTCGGTCGCGGAGAACCTGCGCGCCGACTACATGCGGACCGCTGTGGCGAAGGGACTGCCGCGTCGTCGCGTCGTCGGCGTCCACCTCATGCGTAACTCGATGATCCCCGTAGTCACCTTCCTCGGCACCGACCTCGGCGCGCTGCTCGGCGGTGCGGTCGTGACGGAGGGCATCTTCAACGTCCAGGGTGTCGGCCGGGCCGTCTTCGGCGCCCTGCAGCACCGGGAGGGCGCCACGGTCGTCGGCATCGTGACGCTGATCGTCATCGTCTATCTCGTCACCAGCCTGCTCGTCGACCTGCTCTACGCGGTCCTGGACCCGAGGATCCGTTATGCCTGAGGCGCTCAAGGAAACCGCCGCGGAGAAGTCCGCGGACACGACGGCGACGCCGGTCCCCGCCGCCAAGGTGGGCAAGCCCCGCAGCCTGTGGTCGGACGCCTGGCACGACCTGCGGCGCAGCCCGCTGTTCGTCGTGTCGGCCGTCCTGATCTTCTTCCTGCTGGTGATGGCGATATTCCCCGGCCTGTTCACCGGCGCCGACCCGCGTTACGCGGACCTGGCCCACCACTACCTGCAGAAGCCCAAGTGGGGGAACTTCTTCCAGGAGGACTGGTTCGGGTACGACATCCAGGGCCGCTCGATCTACGCGCGTGTCGTCTACGGTGCCCGTGCCTCGATCATGGTCGCCGTCGTCGTCACCGCCCTCGTCACGATCCTGGGCACCGTGGTCGGCATGCTCGCCGGCTACTTCGGCGGCTGGATCGACACGATCCTGTCCCGGGTCACCGACGTCTTCTTCGGTGTGCCCTTCATCCTCGGCGCGATGGTCGTCCTGACCTCGTTCGAGGAGCGCAAGATCTGGGTCGTCATCCTGGCGCTGGCCTTCCTCGGCTGGACCCAGATCGCCCGTGTCGCCCGCGGCTCGGTGCTGACGATCAAGCAGGCGGACTACGTGATGGCGGCCAAGGCGCTCGGCGCCTCGACCACCCGCATCCTGCTCCGGCACATCCTGCCCAACGCGATCGCCCCGGTGATCGTGGTCGCGACCATCGCGCTCGGCGGCTACATCTCGGCCGAGGCGACCCTGTCCTTCCTGGGCATCGGGCTCGCCGAACCGACCGTGTCGTGGGGTGTCGACATCTCCTCCGGCCAGGAGCAGTTGCGTAACGCCGCGTTCGTCCTGATCATCCCGTCGGTCATGGTGTCGATCACCGTTCTGGCGTTCATCATGCTCGGCGATGCGGTGCGCAACGCCCTCGATCCCAAGCTGCGCTGAGGGAGGCGTACATGACCATCATCGACAAGACGGCGGATGTTCCTGCTCCGCGTGGTTCGAACGACGAGAGCGGTCCGCTGCTCGAAGTCCGCGATCTGCACGTGGAGTTCCACACCCGTGACGGCGTCGCCAAGGCCGTCAACGGAGTCAACTACAGCGTCAGCGCCGGCGAGACCCTCGCCGTGCTCGGCGAGTCCGGTTCCGGCAAGTCCGTGACCGCCCAGGCGATCATGGGCATCCTGGACATGCCTCCGGGCCGCATCCCCAAGGGAGAGATCTTCTTCCGCGGCCAGGACATGCTCAAGATGTCCAACGAGGAGCGCCGGCAGATCCGCGGCCAGAAGATCGCCATGATCTTCCAGGACGCGCTCTCCTCGCTGAACCCGGTCCTCTCGGTGGGCTACCAGCTCGGCGAGATGTTCCGCGTGCACCAGGGCCTCTCCAAGAAGGAGGCCAAGGCCAAGGCCATCGCACTGATGGACCGCGTGCGCATCCCGGCGGCCAAGGAGCGGGTCAACGACTACCCGCACATGTTCTCCGGCGGTATGCGCCAGCGGATCATGATCGCGATGGCGCTGGCCCTGGAGCCCGACCTGATCATCGCGGACGAGCCCACCACGGCGCTCGACGTGACCGTGCAGGCGCAGGTCATGGACCTGCTCGCGGAGCTCCAGCGCGACTTCAACATGGGCCTGATCCTGATCACGCACGACCTCGGTGTGGTCGCCGACGTCGCCGACAAGATCGCCGTGATGTACGCGGGCCGGATCGTCGAGACCGCTCCGGTCCACGAGATCTACAAGCGCCCCGCGCACCCGTACACCAAGGGCCTGCTGGAGTCGATCCCGCGCCTGGACCAGAAGGGCCAGGAGCTCTACGCGATCAAGGGCCTGCCGCCCAACCTGCTGCACGTGCCGTCCGGCTGTGCCTTCAACCCGCGCTGCACGATGGCGCAGGACATCTGCCGTACGGAGATCCCGGCGCTGTTCCCGGTGACCGAGCAGGACGGTACCGAGCTGGTCGGCCGCGGCAGCGCCTGCCACTTCTGGAAGGAGACGATCCATGGCTGACCTCGAGAAGGGGCCCGTGGACGCCACCCCGAACGTCACCGAAGTGGCGACGGTCAACGCGAGCACGGAGTCCGAGGCCATCGCGGCCGTGGACGCGCCGGTCTCGCAGGGCGAGCCGATCCTCCAGGTGCGCAACCTGGTGAAGCACTTCCCGCTGACCCAGGGCATCCTGTTCAAGAAGCAGGTCGGCGCGGTCAAGGCCGTGGACGGGATCTCGTTCGATCTCTACCAGGGCGAGACGCTCGGCATCGTGGGCGAGTCCGGCTGTGGCAAGTCCACGGTCGCCAAGCTCCTGATGACGCTGGAGCGGGCCACCGCCGGTGAGGTCTTCTACAAGGGCCAGGACATCACCAAGCTGTCCGGGCGCGCCCTGAAGGCCGTGCGCCGCAACATCCAGATGGTGTTCCAGGACCCGTACACCTCGCTGAACCCGCGTATGACGGTCGGCGACATCATCGGGGAGACCTTCGAGATCCACCCCGAGGCGGCCCCGAAGGGTGAGCGGCGCCGCAAGGTGCAGGAGCTGCTGGACGTCGTCGGTCTGAACCCGGAGTACATCAACCGGTATCCGCACCAGTTCTCCGGCGGTCAGCGCCAGCGCATCGGGATCGCCCGGGGCCTCGCGCTCAACCCGGAGATCATCATCTGCGACGAGCCGGTCTCCGCGCTCGACGTGTCGGTGCAGGCGCAGGTCATCAACCTGATGGCGAAGCTCCAGGACGAGTTCAACCTCTCCTACCTCTTCATCGCGCACGACCTGTCGATCGTCCGGCACATCTCGGACCGGGTCGGGGTCATGTACCTCGGCAAGATGGCCGAGATCGGCACGGACCAGCAGATCTACGACCACCCGACGCACCCCTACACCCAGGCGCTGCTGTCGGCGGTCCCCGTCCCGGACCCCGAGGCCCGTGACGGCCGCGAGCGCATCATCCTCTCCGGCGACGTCCCGTCGCCGGCGAACCCGCCGTCCGGCTGCCGCTTCCGTACGCGGTGCTGGAAGGCCCAGGACAAGTGCGCCACCGAGGTGCCGCTGCTGGCGATCCCCGAGCGCTTCAAGGCCTCGGACACGCCGGCGGCCCACGAGTCGGCCTGCCACTTCGCCGAGGAGAAGGACGTCGTCCACGCGGCGTAGTACCTGATCCGACCGAACCGGAACGCCCGGCCCCCTCCGTGGGGCCGGGCGTTCCGGCGTTCGGTCCCGCCCGTACGGCGTACGGCGTAGGCCGACATGCGACGGGGTGTCATATGGGGTGATATGAGGCATTGAGCCACTCAAGGGAACCCTAGGAGGCACTCCATGCGCGGAGCCACACAGGCCAGGTGGGCCGCATGCGCCGTCGCTGTCGCCCTGGCGGCCACGGCCTGCGGCGGCGGGGACAGCGGTGGCGGCAGTGGCGCCGACGGGATCGTGAGCTCGTCCTGGGGAGACCCGCAGAACCCGCTGGAGCCGGCGAACACGAACGAGGTGCAGGGCGGCAAGGTCCTCGACATGGTCTTCCGCGGACTCGTGCGCTACGACCCCAAGACCGGCGAGGCCCAGAACGAGATCGCCGAGAAGATCGAGTCGACGGACTCGCAGAACTTCACGATCACGATCAAGGACAACTGGACCTTCAGCAACGGCGAGAAGATCACCGCGAAGTCGTTCGTCGACGCCTGGAACTACGGCGCCGCTCTGAAGAACAACCAGAAGAACGCCTACTTCTTCCAGTACATCGACGGCTACGACAAGGTGCACCCGGAGTCCGGCGCGGCGTCCGCCACCAGCCTCTCCGGCCTCAAGGTGGTCAACGGCACGACCTTCACCGCCAAGCTGTCGCAGAAGTTCTCCCTCTGGCCCGACACCCTCGGCTACGCCGCGTTCGTGCCGCTGCCCAAGGTCTTCTACACCGACCACGACGCCTGGCTCTCCAAGCCCATCGGCAACGGTCCCTACACCATCGAGCAGTACGCCAAGGGCTCGTCGATGAACCTGCGCCGGTGGGACGACTACCCCGGTGCGGACAAGGCGCAGAACGGCGGCATCGACCTCAAGGTCTACACCGACAACAACACCGCCTACACCGACCTGACCGCGGGCAACCTCGACCTGGTCGACGACGTACCCGCCTCCCAGCTCAAGAACGTCGAGGCGGACCTGGGCGACCGGTACATCAACACACCCGCCGGCATCATCCAGACGCTCGCCTTCCCCTTCTACGAGAAGGCCTGGGACACCCCGGACGCGACCAAGGTCCGCCGGGGACTGTCCATGGCGATCAACCGGGCTCAGATCACCGACCAGATCTTCCAGAAGACCCGCACCCCCGCCTCCGACTGGACCTCGCCGGTCCTCGGCGCCGAGGGCGGCTTCAAGAAGGGCCTCTGCGGCCCCGCCTGCGAGTACGACAAGGCGGAGGCCAAGAAGCTGATCGAGGAGGGCGGCGGCATCCCCGGCGGCCAGCTCAAGATCTCGTACAACGCCGACACCGGCTCCCACAAGGAGTGGGTGGACGCGGTCTGCAACAGCATCAACAACGTCATGGGCAACAACAAGGCGTGTGTCGGCGGGCCCGTCGGCACCTTCGCCGACTTCCGCAGCCAGGTCTCCACCCAGAAACTGACCGGAGCCTGGCGCGCGGGCTGGCAGATGGACTACCCGCTGATCCAGAACTTCCTCCAGCCGCTCTACTACACCAACGCCCCGTCCAACGACGGGAAGTGGAGCGACCGGAAATTCGACGACCTGGTCGACAAGGCCAACGCGGAGAGTGACAAGGCCAAGGCCGTCGCCACCTTCCAGGACGCGGAGAAGGTCCTCGTCGAGCAGATGCCCGTCATCCCGCTCTGGTACCAGAACGGCAGCGCGGGCTACTCGGACAGGGTCGAGAACGTCTCGCTGAACCCCTTCAGCGTCCCGGTGTACGACCAGATCAAGGTCAAGTGACCCGCTGAAGCCGGGTGGCCGGTGCGGCAGCCGCACCGGCCACCCGGCTTTCCGGTCCTTCCGCCCGCCAGCCCCGACCCCCGGGAGCCCTCATGGGACGTTATGTGATCCGGCGGCTGCTGCAGATGATCCCGGTCTTCTTCGGCACCACGCTGCTGATCTTCCTCATGGTGAACGTGATGGGCGACCCCGTCGCGGGCCTCTGCGGCGACCGCCAGTGCGACCCCGCGACCGCCGCCCAGCTGCGCAGCGAGTTCGGCCTCGACAAGCCGGTCTGGCAGCAGTACCTGACCTACATGGGCAACGTCTTCACCGGCGACTTCGGCACCGCGTTCAACGGTCAGAAGGTCACGGAGCTGATGGGCACCGCCTTCCCGATCACCATCCGGCTCACCATCGTCGCCATCGTGTTCGAGATCGTCATCGGCATCAGCCTCGGCGTCGTCACCGGCCTGCGCCGCGGCCGGCCCGTCGACACCACGGTGCTGATCCTGACCCTGGTCGTCATCTCCGTACCGACGTTCGTCACCGGTCTGCTGCTCCAGCTCCTCCTGGGCGTGGAGTGGGGCATCATCAAGCCGTCCGTCTCCTCGGAAGCCCCGGTCGACGAACTCATCGTGCCCGGACTCGTCCTGGCCTCCGTCTCGCTGGCCTACGTCACCCGGCTCACCCGCACGTCGATCGCCGAGAACGCCCGCGCCGACTACGTCCGTACCGCCGTCGCCAAGGGCCTCCCCAGACGCCGCGTGGTCGTGCGGCACCTGCTGCGCAACTCCCTGATCCCGGTCATCACCTTCATCGGTACGGACGTGGGCGCCCTGATGGGCGGGGCGATCGTCACCGAGCGCATCTTCAACATCCACGGAGTCGGCTACCAGCTCTACCAGGGAATCCTGCGCCAGAACTCCCAGACCGTCGTCGGGTTCGTCACCGTGCTGGTCCTCGTCTTCCTGGCGGCCAACCTGATCGTCGACCTCCTGTACGCCGTACTCGACCCGAGGATCCGCTATGCCTGAGCCGAAGCCGTGGGACGGGACGACGGACAGCGGAGCGATCTCGGGCGCCGGCGCGGGCGGCGCGATGGACCTCGCCATGGACGAGGGCACCACCCTGGAGAAGACGCCCGGAGGCCCCGAGGGCACCGGGCCCACCGGCAAGCCGCGCAGCCTGTGGTCCGACGCCTGGCGCGACCTGCGCCGCAACCCGGTCTTCATCATCTCCGCACTGGTCATCCTCTTCCTGGTGATCATCTCGATCTGGCCGTCGCTGATCGCCGGCCAGGACCCCCTCGACTGCGACCTGGCCAAGGCCCAGGAGGGCTCCCAGCCCGGGCACCCCTTCGGCTTCGACGGACAGGGCTGCGACGTCTACACCCGCACCGTCTACGGCGCGCGGACCTCGGTGGCCGTCGGTGTCCTCTCCACCCTCGGGGTCTCGCTGCTGGGGGGCGTGCTGGGCGGCCTCGCCGGCTTCTTCGGCGGGACGTGGGACGCCGTGCTCTCCCGCCTCACGGACGTCTTCTTCGGCATCCCCGTGGTCCTGGGCGGGCTGGTCTTCCTGTCCGTCGTCACCAGCTCCACCGTCTGGCCCGTGATCGGCTTCATCGTGCTGCTGGGCTGGCCCCAGATCGCACGCATCGCCCGGGGCTCCGTCATCACCGTCAAACAGAACGACTACGTCCAGGCCGCCCGCGCGCTGGGTGCCTCGAACTCGCGGATGATGCTCCGGCACATCACCCCCAACGCCATCGCCCCGGTGATCGTCGTCGCGACCATCGCCCTCGGTACGTACATCTCGCTGGAGGCGACCCTGTCGTTCCTCGGGGTGGGCCTGAAGCCGCCGGCGGTCTCCTGGGGGATCGACATCTCCGCCGCCTCCCAGTACATCCGCAACGCCCCGCACATGCTGCTCTGGCCGGCCGGGGCGCTGGCGGTCACCGTGCTCGCCTTCATCATGCTCGGCGACGCGGTGCGCGACGCCCTCGACCCCAAGCTGCGCTGAGGAGCCCGCTGCCATGTTGCTCGAAGTGCGCGATCTGCACGTGGAGTTCCACACCCGGGACGGCGTCGCCAAGGCCGTCAACGGGGTCAACTACTCGGTGTCCGAGGGGGAGACGCTCGCCGTCCTCGGCGAGTCCGGCTCGGGCAAGTCCGTCACCGCCCAGGCGATCATGGGCATCCTCGACATGCCGCCCGGAAAGATCAGCGGGGGCGAGATCCTCTTCAAGGACCGCGACCTGCTGAAGCTCAGGAGCGAGGACCGCCGGCGGATCCGCGGCCAGGAGATGGCCATGATCTTCCAGGACGCACTGTCCTCGCTCAATCCGGTACTCAGCGTGGGCGCGCAGCTCGGTGAGATGTTCGTCGTGCACCGGGGGATGTCGCGCGGCGACGCCAAGGCCAAGGCGATCGAGCTGATGGACCGGGTGCGCATCCCGGCGGCCCGGCAGCGGGTGGGCGACTTCCCCCACCAGTTCTCCGGCGGTATGCGCCAGCGGATCATGATCGCGATGGCGCTGGCCCTGGAGCCCGACCTGATCATCGCCGACGAACCGACCACCGCCCTCGACGTGACCGTCCAGGCCCAGGTGATGGAGCTGCTCGCGGAGCTGCAGCGCGAGCTCAGCATGGGCCTGATCCTGATCACGCACGACCTCGGTGTGGTCGCCGACGTCGCCGACAAGATCGCCGTGATGTACGCGGGCCGGATCGTCGAGACCTCACCCGTCCACGAGATCTACAAGGCACCGGCCCACCCGTACACCAAGGGCCTGCTGAGGTCGATCCCGCGTCTGGACCAGAAGGGCCAGGAGCTCTACGCGATCAAGGGGCTGCCGCCCAACCTGCTGCACATCCCGCCGGGCTGCGCCTTCCACCCGCGCTGCCCCATGGCGCAGGCCGTGTGCCGCACGGACGTGCCGCCGCTCTACACCGTGGACGAGGAACGCCGGAGCGCCTGCCACTTCTGGAAGGAGACGCTCGATGCACGCTGACGAGACGGGTCGCGGGGGCGGCGGTTCCACGCTCCGGGCCGAGGCGCCCGTGCGCCCGTACGCCGGGGGTGACCCGATCCTGGAGGTGCGCGGGCTGGTCAAGCACTACCCGCTGACCCGGGGCATCCTCTTCAAGAAGCAGGTCGGCGCGGTCAAGGCCGTCGACGGCGTGGACTTCGACCTCGCGGCGGGCGAGACGCTCGGCATCGTGGGGGAGTCCGGCTGCGGCAAGTCGACCGTCGCCAAGATGCTCGTCCACCTGGAGCCGCCGACCGGGGGCTCGATCCGCTACAAGGGCGAGGACGTCACCAAGCTTTCAGGGCGCGCCCTGAAGGCCGTGCGCCGCAACATCCAGATGGTGTTCCAGGACCCGTACACCTCGCTGAACCCGCGCATGACGGTCGGCGACATCATCGGGGAGCCGTACGAGATCCACCCCGAGGTGGCGCCCAAGGGCAGCCGTCGGCAGAAGGTACAGGACCTGCTGGACGTCGTCGGTCTGAACCCGGAGTACATCAACCGGTATCCGCACCAGTTCTCCGGCGGTCAGCGCCAGCGCATCGGGATCGCCCGGGGCCTCGCGCTCAACCCCGAGATCATCGTCGCCGACGAACCGGTCTCCGCGCTCGACGTGTCCGTCCAGGCCCAGGTCGTCAACCTGCTGGACCGGCTGCAGAGCGAATTCGACCTGAGCTTCCTCTTCATCGCGCACGACCTCTCGATCGTCCGGCACATCTCCGACCGGGTCGGCGTCATGTACCTCGGCAGGATCGTCGAGATCGGCACGGACGAGGAGATCTACGACCACCCGACGCACCCCTACACCCAGGCGCTGCTGTCGGCCGTCCCGGTGCCCGACCCGACGGCCCGTGAGCACCGCGAGCGGATCATCCTGCACGGTGACGTGCCCTCACCGGCGAACATCCCGTCCGGCTGCCGCTTCCGCACCCGGTGCTGGAAGGCGCAGGAACGGTGCGAGCTGGAGGTGCCGCTGCTGGCGGTCCCGGCGGTCCTCCGGGACACGGAGACGCCCGCCCGGCACGACTCGGCGTGCCACTTCGCGGAGGAGAAGCAGGTGGTGCCACCGGAGGACGTACGGGAGGCGCCCGAGGATGAAAAAAGCTGATAATTGATCCTCATGTTCGTTAACACAGAGGCAACTTGACCGTCGTCGCACCGATATACGGACCTCCCACCATGGAGAGCGTACGGCCGTGCGGGTGCCGTGAACCGGCCGGGGCGTTCATCACGTCGCCCCGGCCGGCTGCACGAGCCCGCCCCGCCCCACAGGTCCCCTTGTTCATCGGCGGACCGCGGTGGAGTATCGCCGGTGTGATACTCACACGGGGAGCCAGGATCACCGGAGCGGTGCTGTGCGCCGTGCTCGCGGCCGTCGTCGCGGGATGGATCGTGCGGGATCTGCGGGCCGTCGGTGACGTGCCGGTCCTGCTGCGGTACTGGGCCGGCTACACGGACGGCTGGCCGAAGGCGCTGCCCGCCACCCTCCAGGCCGATCCGGTGCTGCTCGTCGTCTACGTCCTCGCGCTGATCGCCGCGCTGCGCTCCTCGGTCGCCGCGTCCACACTGGTCGCCACCGGCCTGGTCACGCTCGCCCTGCGGCTGCCCGGCGTCTGGACCATCGGATCGTCCTGGATGGACGGGCGGTTCGAGGACGAGCTCCGCACCCGGGCCCTCATCGGCACCTTCGTCGCCCTGGCCGCCGGACTCGCACTCGTCGTCACCGGAGCCGCGGGCCGCAGACAACCCGTCGACTCCTACGACTCCGACGAGCCGCTGCCCACCCGGCCCGGCCAGGGCGCCGGGGTCACGGCCTTCCTGGTGCTCGGCACCTCGGGGGCGGTCCTGATCGCCTGGGAGATCCGCCGGCTCTTCACTCTCCCCGACGCGCTCCATCCCGCCTGGTTCATCGGCGGAAAGTCCCTCACGCTCGGGCTCACGGCCACCCCGCCCGGCTGGAGCGGCATCGCGCTGGGGACGGCCTGCCTGGTGGTGGCCTGGACCGCGCTCTTCCGCGCCGTCCACGCCCGCCCGCTCGGCATGATCGTCGCCGGTTTCCTGCTGGTCTCCGGCGGCTGCGGAATCGCCCGCGTCCTCGACAACGGGTGGCTGGAGAACATCGGCGGGGCGCCGCTCGAACAGCAGCTCAGCATGGCCACCTCGTTCCTCCTCGCCTTCGCCGGGGCCACGGCTCTCCTCGTCCTGGCGCGCAGGGGCTTCGAGAACACCGACGGACGGAACGAGGGGTACGGGGGCTACGGCTATCCGCAGAGCGGGGCGCCCGGTTACGGCTACCCGCAGGCCGGGGCGCCCGGTTACGGCTACCCGCAGGCCGGCACGCCCGGTTACGGCTACCCGCAGACCGGCACGCCTCCTTACGGCTATCCGCAGACAGGCGGCGGGCCCGGCAACCCGCCGCCGCCCGTCTCCCCGCCGCCCGGTTGGTGACGGCCGGTCCGAGGGGCTGCCAGGGGCCTACGCCCGCGGCAGACCCAGGGACCGCCGGAGGAAGTCCACCTGGAGCAACAGCAGGTTTTCGGCCACCTGCTCCTGCGGGGTCATGTGCGTCACCCCGCTCAGCGGCAGCACCTCGTGCGGGCGCCCGGCGGACAGCAGCGCGGACGAGAGCCGCAGCGCGTGGGCGACCACCACGTTGTCGTCCGCGAGCCCGTGGACGATCATCATCGGCCGCACGGCGTCGGCCGGCTCGGAGAGCCCCTCGTCGGTCACCAGGGAGTTGCGGGCGTACACCTCGGGCTGTGCCGCCGGGTCGCCGAGATAGCGCTCGGTGTAGTGGGTGTCGTACAGCCGCCAGTCCGTCACCGGAGCGCCGACGACGGCCGCGTGGAAGACATCGGGACGCCGCAGCACCGCGAGTGCCGAGAGGTAGCCGCCGTACGACCAGCCGCGCATCGCCACCTTGGAGAGATTCAGCGGGAAGCGCCCGGCCAGGGCGTGCAGCGCTTCGACCTGGTCGTCCAGGGTGAGCGTCAGGTCGTCCCGCACCGCCTTCTCCCAGCCGGGCGAACGGCCGGGCGCGCCCCGGCCGTCCGCGACGATCACGGCGAAACCGTGGTCCGCGAACCACTGGGACGTGAGGTGCGGATTGTGGGCCGCGACCACCCGCCGGCCGTGCGGCCCGCCGTAGGGGTCCATCAGCACCGGGAGCGGGCCGTCCGATTCCTTGTATCCGGTGGGGAGCAGCACGGCGCACGGGATCCGCCGTGCGCCCCCCTCCGTCAGCCGTACGTTCGCGGTCAGGACCGGCTCCTGGGCGAGGTTCGCCACATCGGCGATCCGCTTGCCGTCCCGCAGCACCCGCACTGCCGCCCCGGGGTGCTCGAGGGACGCCGAGACCAGCACCGTCACACCGCCGACCCGCACCGCGGAGTGCACCCCGGGCCCCTCGCTGACGCGCTCCACGCCCAGCTCGTTGACCCGGTACACATGGCTCTGCCCCGTCTCCGGGTCCGCCGCGCCCTCACCCGCGGTCGCCTGCACCAGGATGTCGGACTCCCCGATGTCCAGCACCGCCTGGACGTGCAGCTGGTCACCGGTCAGCGGCCGGTCGCCGACCGAGAGCACCCGCGCGCCCCCCTCGTCGGCGACCCGCACGAGCCGCCCGTCGGGCGCCCAGGCGGGCACCCCGGCGAAAAGATCAAGCCACACACCGTCCTCGTCGACGTGCACCGTGCGGGTCGCGCCGCTCTCCGTGTCGACGGCCAGATACAGCTGGCTGCGCTGGTCACGGGCCTGCACCAGAAGCAGCGGGGCGCCGTGCGATGACCAGTGCACCCGCGCCAGATAGGGGAAGCGGGACCGGTCCCAGACGACCTCCGTGCGGGTCCCGTCCAGGGCCGTCACGAAGAGCCGCACCTCGGCGTTGGCCGTCCCCGCAGCCGGATAGGCCACCTCGGCCGGCTTGCTCCCGGGGTGTGCCGGATCGGCGATCCACCACCGCTGTACGGCGCTGTCGTCGGCCCGGGCGACCAGCAGGCGGTCCGAGTCCGGCGACCACCAGAAGCCGCGGTAGCGGCTCATCTCCTCGGCCGCGACGAACTCCGCGAGGCCGTACGACGTGTGCGCGTCCTCCGGCTCCGCGACCGCCCGGTCGCCCTCGCCCTCCGCCCCCACGACGCGCAGCGCGCCCCGCGCCACGTAGGCGATGTGCCGGCCGTCGGGGGAGGGGCGCGGGTCGATCACCGGACCCGGCACGGGCAGAGCCCGTGCCGTGCCCGCCCTCAACTCGGCGACGTACGCCTTCCCCGAGAGCGCGAAGGCCGCCAACTCGGCCGCGTCGTCCACCGCGTAGCCCACGATCCCCGCCGAGCCCTCCCGCGTCCGCTCGCGCCGCGCCCTCTCCTGGGGCGACAGCTTCTCCGCCGAACCGCCCAGCAGGGTCTCCGGATCGGCCGCGATCCGCTCGTCGCCCGTCGCGGTGTCCAGCACCATGAGCCGGGTCGTCCGGTCGGTGCCGGAGGCCGACCGGAGGAACAGCACCCGCGTCCCATCCGGTGAGACGGTGAAGGCGCGGGGTGCGCCGAGAGTGAACCGCTGGGTTCTGGCGTGCTGGCGGGGAAAGGTCAACTTCTGCGAGGTCATGGCCCTGAACCTAGTCTGCGGCGGCCGGTCCGTGCGCCCCTCGTGCTGCTGTGCCCCGATCAATGCGTCGGCACGGATAGTTATGATCCGTAGCGCTCGGTGGGTATGAACCTGCTGGCTCCATGTGTGCTGCCCGTCCCGACCGTACTGATGGAGGTGAACCGCCGTGGCACTCTCGATTTCGGCGGTGGTGCTGCTGGCGATCGTCGTCTTCCTGCTGATCCGGAAATCCGGACTGAAGGGCGGACACGCGGTGGTCTGCATGTTGCTCGGCTTCTACATGGCGAGCTCGTCGATCGCCCCGACCATCTCGGAGGTGACGTCGAACGTGGCAGGCATGATCGGGGGCATCAAGTTCTGACGACCGTCCCGCCCCCCTGACGGGTACCCCGCCGGGCGTCCCCCACACCGTGGGGCGTTCGGCCGGTGGGCCGGCCTGCTCGTAGGGTGGTCCCATGAAGGACCTCCCCACCCGCCGTCTGCTCCTGGTGCACGCGCACCCCGACGACGAGTCGATCAACAACGGCGCCACCATGGCCAGGTACGCGGCCGAGGGCGCCCACGTCGCCCTCGTGACGTGCACCCTCGGCGAGGAGGGCGAGGTCATCCCGCCGGACCTCGCGCACCTCGCCGCCGACCGGGACGGCGGACTGGGCGACCACCGCATCGGCGAACTCGCCGCCGCGATGCGGGCGCTCGGGGTCACCGACCACCGGTTCCTGGGCGGCCCCGGCAGGTTCCGTGACTCCGGGATGATGGGCACCGGGCAGAATCACCGGCCCGGCGCCTTCTGGGCCGCCGACCTCGACGAGGCGGCAGGGCACCTCGTCGGAGTGATCCGCTCCCTGCGCCCCCAGGTCCTCGTCACGTACGACCCCGACGGCGGATACGGCCACCCGGACCACATCCAGGCGCACCGCGTCGCGATGCGCGCGGCCGACCTGGCCGCCGATCCCGCGTACGACGCCGACGCCGGAGCCCCGCACACCGTCGCCAAGATCTACTGGAACCGGGTGCCCCGCTCCGTGGCCGAGGCGGCCTTCGCGCGGCTGCGGGACACCGCACCCGACGCCTTCCCGGGGATCGCCGCGGTCGACGACGTGCCCGGTGTGGTGGACGACGCGCGGATCACGGCGGAGATCGACGGTTCGGCGTACGCCACGGCCAAGACCGAGGCCATGCGGGCGCACGCCACCCAGATCGCCGTGGACGGACCGTTCTTCGCTCTTTCGAACGACTTGGGACAGCCCCTTTTCACCACCGAGTACTACGAGTTGGTGCGGGGCACCCAGGGCGGGGACGACGGTTCCCGCGAGCAGGATCTCTTCGCGGGCGTGACGGACGCGGCCCTCGCACCGGGAGCACGGACATGAGCAGCAGGCAGAGGCCACGCGCCTCGTCACAGGCGCCCCGCACCGACGCCCCGCCCAGGAGCCCCGCCCCCACCGGTCTCGCCGCGCCCCTGAACCCCGCGCGGATCCCCCTGTACGTGGGACTCGCGGTGCTCGGCGCGGCTGTCGGGATCGCCGGCACCCTCGTCCAGGCGGCCCTGTTCCCGGGCGGGTTGCTGCTCGCCCTCGCGGCGTCGGCGGGTCTGTTCTACGGCGGCCGGGTGCTGACAGGGACACAGCTCGGCGCCCTGGCGCCGGCGGTGGGGTGGTTCATCGCGTTGGTGCTCCTCCTCGGCGGGCGGCCCGAGGGCGACTACGTCTTCGGCCAGGAGCTCGGCCTGGCGCTCTTCATGCTCGGAGGGACGGCCGTCGCTGTGATGTGTGCCACGATGTCGCGGCTGCGGTATCCGGCCGATGGCACCGGCCCGACCGGCGCGTGATGTGGTATGTCCGCTCCCGGATTGCTCCTCCGCGCGGTGATGGGTGCATCCTTGTTCCCCCCGGGCGCGGAGAGTCTTACGGTGGCGGCCAGTATGGTGGTGCGCGCGCCGAGCCGTCCCCTGGCCTGCGGCATGGGGGAAGTACGGGCGGCGGAGCCAATCGGGAGAACCTGCTTTGAGTCGTGAAACTGACAGTTCGTCCTCCGGGCCCCAGGGGCGCGGAGGAGCCGCGTACCCGTCGGGTACGCCGCCGTACGGATCACGCCAGTATCCGTCGCTGCACCCGTCCCAGGACGGGCCGGAGGAGACTCCGGAGCCTGCGGATCCGCCTCAGCCCGAGGAGCCCAGAACAGAGACGACGCTGACGACGCGTATCCGGATCAACATTCCGGGCTCGCGTCCGATCCCGCCGGTCGTCATGCGTACGCCGATGAGTGACGCGTCCGCCGACCGTCCGGACCCGGAGCGCACGGGCACCACTCCGAGGCCCGGCGCACCCGCGCCGTCCTCCGGTGGAGCGCCCGCTCCCGGCCCGGACGCGCGTGACGGCGGCCCGGCCGCCGACGCCCCGGCCGAGAAGCCGGCCAGGGAGAAGAGCGGCAGCGACTGGTTCGCGCCGCGCAAGGCCCCGGCCCCCGTCCCGGGCGTGGGCGCCGCACCGGCGGCCTCGGCCGCGGGCGCGCCCGGTCAGGGCCCCGGTCCCGGTCAGGGCCCCGGTCCCGGTCAGCGTCCTGGCGCAGGGCAGGGCCAGGGGCCCGCTGGTGGATCCGTCGGCGGTCCCTCCGGCGCGGGCGGTGGCCCCACGCCGCCCCGCACGGACATGCCGTACTTCCCCGACGGTCCGCAGCGGCCCGGCGACCCGGGCGGCGCACCCCGTCCCGGCCGCAGCGCCCTCGACGACCTCGACTCCGGTCCTCGGTCCACGCAGGGCACCGGCATGCGGCCACCGGCCGGCCAGGGCCCCTCCGGGCCGACCACCGGCCCGGCCCCCGGAAGTTCGTCCCTGACACCGAACCTCGACCGTCTTCCCGGCGGACCCGGCGGACCCGGCGGACCCGGCGGACCCGGCCAGGCGTCCGGCGGCCCGTCCGGGCCCAGGCCCGGCGGCCCCGGTGGCGTACCCCCGCGGATGTCGGACGACACCGCGATCCTGACGCCGCAGGCTCCCGCCCCCGGCCCCGGGTCCGGCGGCCATGTCTCCGGTGACACGCTCACCAGCGGCATCCCCGTCATCCCCGCGGAGCCCCGCTCGGCGTTCCCGGGCGGGCCCGTGGGGACCCGGCCGCCCGAGGGCCCCAGGGGCGGCGGACAGGTGGACGAGGGCGCCCCGGCACCCGCTCCCGCCCCCCGGCCCGCCCCGAAGCCCGCGGCGCCCGCCAGGAAGGGCCGCTCCAAGGTGGTCCTGCTGGGCGTGGCCGTCGTCGTGCTGCTCGGCGTGGCCTACGGCGCCGGCCTGCTGATGAACCACTCCGAGGTGCCCAAGGGCACCACCGTGCTCGGAGTCGACATCGGCGGCGGCACGAAGGCGGAGGCGGTCACCAAGCTGGAGGCCGCCCTTGGCAAGCGCGCCCGGACGCCTCTGCGGCTGTCCGTGGACGGCAAGGAGGAGAAGCTCGCCCCCGACAAGGCCGGCCTCACCCTGGACAGCCAGGAGACCGTCCGCGGCGCCGCGGGCAGCGACTACAACCCGGTCTCGGTGATCGGCTCCCTGTTCGGCGGGGCGCGTCCCGCCGACCCGGTGATCCCGGTCGACGAGGAGAAGCTGGGGGTCGCGCTGACCGACCTGGCAGGCGTCGCCGGCTCCTCCAACGACGGCACCATCAAGTTCGAGCCGAACAAGGCCGTGGCCGTCCCCGGCAAGTCGGGCAAGTCGCTGGACGTCAACCGGTCGATGATCTCCGTCCGGGACGCCTACCGCGCGCAGGTTCAGACCGGCGAGCCGGCCGTCGTCGAACTGCCGGTGGCCGCCACCGAGCCCACCATCACCCAGGCCGAACTGGACCGGGCGATGAAGGAGTTCGCGAAGCCGGCGATGTCAGGCCTGGTCACCATCAAGGCAGGACCCAAGCAGATCGACTTCGGCCCCGCGAGGTCCCTGCCGCAGATCCTGTCCATGAAGCCGGTCGACGGCAAGCTGGTCCCCGTCTACAACAGGGAAGCGATCGACACCCTGCTGGACGGCGTCTTCGACGGCATCATGATCACCAAGGGCGACGGGAAGAAGCACCAGGTCAGCCCCACCGACGTGGCCCAGGCCATGCAGGGCGCGCTGCTCGGCAGGACCCCTGCGGAGCGCACCGCCACGATCGACCTGACCGGCGCCGGCTGACCGGACGCGGTCCGCACGCACGAACGCCCCCGCCCGGACCTCCGGGCGGGGGCGTTCGTCGTGCGGCGGGGCCCCGTTCCCTCGTCTGCGGGCCCCGCCCACGTCTAGGGGAAGGAGACGATCCGGGACGGGACGGTGTCCGTACCGGATGTGGGGGACCCGGTGTCGTTGATGACGTGGTCGTACTGTCCCTGGCCGCCGAGGGAGACGACGAGCAGGTCGTGGAACTTGACCCCGGGTTTCACCGGGGCCTGGAAGCCGTGCTGCTGGCGGATGGTCGGGTCGACGTTGAAGTAGCAGTAGCTGCCCATGCCCCAGCCCTCGTGGGTGGTGACGGAGTCGTCGACCTTGTAGGCGGCGTAGCCCTTGATGTCGCCGTTCTGGATCGCGGCCTGGTTCGGGGCGTCGTACGCCTTCTCGTTCTGGAAGAAGATCGTCCTGCCGTTCTCTCCGGACCACTGGACGTCGTACTTGTTGAAGTGCTCCACGAACAGCCCGGTGGCCAGCACGTCGTCGCCCTTGACGTGGACGCCGTAGTCGGCGCGGTTGGTCTCCCAGCCGACGCCCTCCCCGTGGTCCGCGCGCCAGACCCAGGTGTGGTCGATGATCGTGTCGTCGCTGTTGACGACGATGCTGGTGGTCGCCTTGCCGGGGCCGGCTCCACCGATGCGTACGAACACGTCCTGGAGGCTGGTCGGGTTGGCCGAGTGGTCGCCCGACGCGCCGTCGGGGCCGACCTCGATGAGCGTCTCGGAGTTGACCGGTCCCGCGTCCACGAGGAGTCCGGCGAGCTTGACGCCGTCGACGTCGCCGACCTCGATCGCGGTCACCCCGTTGTCCGGGATGATCGTGGCGAGGCCCAGGCCGAGCGCGACGGTGTCCGCCCGGTCGATCTTGATCGTCTCGTCGACGTGGTAGACGCCCGGGGTGAACAGCAGGTGCAGGCCCTGGTCCACGGCCGCGTTGATGGTCTGCGCGGTCGCGCCCGGCTTCACGACGTAGAACTGGTCGAGGGGGATGGACTCGCCCTCGGGCGTTCCGTCCGCCCAGGTCGTGCCCCGTGCGTCGGTCCGCTTGGCGGGGACGAAGACCTTGTAGTCGTCGCCGTCGAGGTAGAGGAAGGGCTTCTCGCGGGAGACAGGGGTGGTGTCCAGGGTGGTGTACGGCGGCTCGGGGAAGCTCTGGGCGGGGGCGCCCTCGACGCCGGAGAACGTCATGTTCCAGACGCCGTTGCC
>NZ_JBVHKB010000001.1:998252-1444787 GCF_055559735.1 Streptomyces sp. NPDC023573 | reverse complement strand
GTTGATAGGCCAGATGTGGAAGCCCGGTAACGGGTGGAGCTGACTGGTACTAATAGGCCGAGGGCTTGTCCTCAGTTGCTCGCGTCCACTGTGTTAGTTCTGAAATAACGAACGGCCGTGACTGTGTTGAATAAACACAGTATCCGGTGTTGGTTAATTTCATAGTGTTTCGGTGGTCATTGCGTTAGGGAAACGCCCGGTTACATTCCGAACCCGGAAGCTAAGCCTTTCAGCGCCGATGGTACTGCAGGGGGGACCCTGTGGGAGAGTAGGACGCCGCCGAACAATTATTACGGACTAGCCCCGTGCCCTTGTGGCACGGGGCTTTTCTGCGTTCACGGACTGAATCAGAGCCGGCAGGCGGCACTCTCCAGATCCGGATACCGGAGCGCTGCCTGCCGGGCCCTTCTACAGTCGCCCGGCTGCTTTGAGCGCGAGGTAGGCATCAGCCAGGGCGGGGGCGAGGTCGTTGGGTGCGGCATCGACGACCGTGACGCCGTGGCGTCGGAGCTGGTCCGCGGTGCGGCGACGCTGAGCTTGTGACTGCGTGCCGGCGGCGGCCTCGTAGATCGCGTCCACTGTGCCGCGTGCGCGGGTCATCACTTCGACGTGGGGGTCCGCCACGGCTGCGACCAGAACCGTGTGGCGCTGGGTGAGCTGAGGCAGGACGGGCAGGAGGCCTTCTTCGACAGGCGCGGCTTCAAGGCTCGTGAACAGGACGATCAGGGAGCGGCGGGGAGCGCTTGCCAGCGCGGCCGTGCTGAGACCACGTGCGTCGGTCTCGACGAGTTCGGGCTCCAGAGTGGCCAGGGTGCTGACGAAAGTCGACAGGACGTCCCCTGTCGCTGTCCTCCCCCGTACCTGTGCCCTGACACGCCGGTCGTAGGCGATCAGGTTCATACGATCGCCGGCGCGGGTGGCGAGGGCGGTGAGCAGGAGGGTCGCGTCCATGGCTGCGTCGAGTCGCGGCACATCACCTACCCGGCCCGCCGATGTCCGGCCGGTGTCGAGGACGACGAGGATGTGGCGGTCTCGCTCAGGCCGCCAGGTGCGAACAGCGACCGCTGACTGGCGTGCCGTGGCCCGCCAGTCGATGGAACGGGTGTCGTCTCCCGCAACATAGGCGCGGAGGCTGTCGAACTCCGTGCCTTCTCCACGTGTGAGCACGCTGGTCCGGCCGTCGAGTTCTCGAAGCCGGGCCAGGCGTGAAGGCAGGTGCTTCCGGCTCGTGAAGGGCGGCAGTACGCGGACCGTCCAGGGCACGCGGTGGTAGCCCTGCCGGGCCGCGAGGCCGAGGGGGCCGAACGACCGGACGGTGACGCGGTCGGCCTTGCGGTCTCCGCGCCGCGACGGACGCAGGAGCGTGGTCAGGCGGTGGCGTTCCCCGGCGGGTACGCCGAACTGGTGGCGGGAGGAGGCATGTTCGGCCTCCGAGGTCCAGCTGCTGGGGGGCCAGGCGTCGCGGAGCTGAGCGCGGAGGCGGCGTCCGGACGGATTGGTCACTGTGAGTTGCACTGTCGCAGTGTCGCCGAGTCGAACGGATGTGTCACCGGTTCGAGTGAACTGCAGCGTACGCACTGGCGCAGCCAGGGCGTAGTCGCACAGAATTGCCAGTGAGAGCGGGACATTGACCGCGAGCATGCCTGTCCAACTCGGGGCAAGGATGCCTACGGGGAGTGACCCCAGAGCCGCCACCAGGGCGGCCCGTCCGGTGAGGGCCATGGTCACCGCCTCACCGGGGGACGGGGACGTGGGCGAGGACTGAAGTGATGACGGAGTCCGGGGTGACTCCCTCCATCTCCGCTTCCGGTCGCAGCTGTATGCGATGACGGAGTGTGGGCAGAGCCAGGGCTTTCACATCGTCCGGGATGACGTAGTCCCGGCCTGTGAGCCAGGCCCATGCCCGTGCGGTGGAGAGCAGGGCGGTGGCTCCTCGGGGGGAGGCCCCGAGGGTGAGTGAGGGGGATTCACGCGTGGCGCGACAGATATCCACGACATAGGCGGCGATCTCGGGGGAGACCGAGGTCTTGGCGACGGCGGCGCGGGCCGCTTCGAGGTCGGCGGGGCCGGCGACGGGCTGTATGCCTGCTGCCTTGAGGTCACGAGGGTTGAACCCGTCCGCGTGGCGAGTGAGCACGTTGATCTCGTCCTCGCGTGAGGGAAGGGGGACCGTCAGTTTGAGGAGGAAGCGGTCCAGCTGTGCCTCCGGCAGCGGGTAGGTCCCCTCGTATTCGACAGGGTTCTGGGTGGCCGCGACCAGGAAGGGGTCGGGCAGCGGCCGGGGAGACCCGTCGATCGTGACCTGACGTTCCTCCATTGCCTCCAGCAAGGAGGACTGGGTCTTGGGAGGAGTGCGGTTGATCTCGTCGGCGAGCAGGAGATTGGTGAACACCGGCCCGGGCTGGAAGGAGAACTCCGCGGTGCGGGCGTCGTAGACGAGTGATCCCGTGACGTCGCTCGGCATGAGGTCGGGGGTGAACTGGACACGCTTGGTGTCCAGTTCGAGCGAAGCGGCAAGGGCGCGGACCAGGAGGGTTTTCGCTACTCCGGGCACGCCTTCCAGGAGGACGTGACCTCGGCAGAGGAGGGCTACGACCAGCCCGGTGACGGCCGGGTCCTGGCCGACCACGGCCTTCGCGATCTCGGAACGCAGGGCTTCCAGGGATGCGCGGGCACTGTCGGAGTTCGCCGGGGCCACAGGGGTCCCTGCGGATGTCGCAAGCTCGGCGGTCTCCGGGGTCGGGGCGCTCATGAGGTGCGTACCTCTCTTTCGAGGGCGTCGAGTTGATCGGTCAGAAGGACGAGCGCGGCGTCATCAGCCGGCGTGGGGCCGAACAGGAGCTCGCCGAGGTCGCTGGCCGGGTTGCTGAGGCATGTGGCGAGGGCGGGAAGGAGTACCGCGCGGGAATCGGCGTCGACGGGGGACACACCGAGGAGAGGGGAGATGCGTTTCCGGGTGGCGGAGCGCAGTTCGGCCGCGGCGCGGTCGCGGGCGTCGGCCTTGCGGTACAGGCGGGCCCGCCCTTCAACGGACTCGGAGGCCCGGACGGCCACCGGCAGGTGTTCGGTGACCAGGGGGCCGAAGCGCCGTGCCCGCCAGACGGCGGCCAGCAGGGCGGCGAGGGCCAGTTGGAGGGTGGCCCAGAGCCAGCCGGAGGGGATGAGGCCGAGGAAGCCGCTTTCTCCTTGGGCTCCGCCGTCGCTGCTGTCGTCGCGGCCGGCCGCGCCGCCCTGGGCTGCGGAGGGGTCGTCGAGCGAGGGGAGGTACCAGACGAGATGCGGGCGGGAACCGAGGAGTTGCAGGGCCAGCGAGGCGTTGCCCTGCTGGTCGAGCCGTTCGTTGTGGAGGAAGTCGGGGGAGCCGAGCAGCACGGTGTCGCCGGCGCTCTTCCCCGGCAGGACAAGGAGGGAGGCGAGTCCGTTGTCCGGGTAGCAGGCGGTGGCCCGGCGTGCGTCTGTCGCGTAGTGGATGCCGCCCATGTCGGTGGTCCCCGCCGTGCGGGCCGCGGGGAGTTCGCAGCGTGGGGGGCGTGCGGTGACCGGTCCGCGGGCTTCCGGGCGCACGCCGGGGGCCAGCCGGGCCACGGAGGGACTGTCAGGGGCGATGAGGACGGTGCGGCCCGCGGAGCCGGCGGTCGCCGTGTGGAGGCGCCGCTGCTGGTGTGCGGTGAGCACGTTGGGTCCGGCGACGAGCAGGGTGGTGTCCGGGCCCGCCGCGTCGTTGGCCTCGTCGAGGGTGGTGGCGACCTCGACGGATACGCCGCGGTCCTTGAGGAGCTGGGCGACGGCCCGGCTGCCGTAGGGGTCCGCGGAGCGGGGATCGAGCCGGCCGTGCTGGCCGCCGGAGCGGACGGCGGCGAGGGCGACTCCGGCGACGACGAGGATGAGGAGGGCGAGCAGCAGCCCCCGGACGCGCTGCCAGATCTGTTGGGGGCTGCGGGCTTCCGAGGTGGCGGGAACGGCCGTGACGGCGGTCATCCGGCGTCCCCTCGAGGCGTGGCGGTGGTCAGCAGGGGCTTGGCGGCCTCGATCTCCAGGTCGAGAGCGCACAGGGTCAGGTATGCGGCCTCGCCGGCGGTGCGGCCCCCGTATGTGACGTCGTCGAAGATCCTTGCGGCGGCGCGGAGCCGGTCGGCGTGTGCGGGCATCAGCCGGCCCGCCTCGGCGGCCGCCTCGTCCGCGGTGCGGCCGGGGCGTGGGTCGAGCACGGCCCGGTTCTCCAGGGAGCGTACGAGGGCACGCATCCGTTCCTGGACGGCTGCGGTCCAGCGGCGTGCTTCGGCGTGCGCGGCGGCGGCGGTGCGGTGGTCGTCCGCGCTGCGGGTGGAACTGTCGAAGAGCGTCTCAGGGGAACGGGGAACGCGCCGCGGTGTGCCGAGCCTCCACCACAGGGCGGCCCCCGGACCGACGACGGCCAGAGCGAGCACGACGAGCCCCAGCGGGCCGCCGGGGGCGGCGTCGGCGGCGCCGGCGAAGAGGTCTCCGATCCATTCCCAGAAGCGGTCCAGGCCGCGTTCCAGGAGATTCGGGTCGTGCTCGTGGTACATCGGGTCGGACAGTTCGTCCTGTGCCGCCTCGCGGGCGGGGACGCGTGAAGTGTCCACGGGTATGTCCTCGCCCGCCCGGATGAGTCCTACCGCTGTGGTGCCCCCCGCCCCCGTCACCGCATCAGCTCCTGGGGGTGTCGTAGCCGGGCACGCCCGCGGCCCGCGCGAGTTCCAGGTCGAGGGCTTCGCGGCGGATGCGCTGGTCGACGTAGAGCAGGGCCATCACTCCGGCGGTGAAGGGGTAGGCGAGTGTCGAGACGATCACTTCGCCGATGCCCGTGATGATGAGGAAGGGCCAGCCGAAGTCCGTCGAACTGCTGTTGAGGAACTCGCTCAGGCCGTCGCTGTCCACGGTCACCGCGATGATGCCGAAGGGGATCGCGATGATCAAGGTCAGCACGATGACCAGCAGGTAGGTGAGGGCCAGGATGCCGAAGGTCCGCCACCAGTTGCCTCTGACCAGCTTGGCGGACCGGCGGAGCGAGGTGATCACGGACTGCCGTTCCAGCATCAGCGCCGGCGCTGCGAGCGTGAAGCGGATCATCAGCCAGAGCACCACGCCGCAGGAGGCGAGGAATCCGAGGAAGGTCAGGGCGAGGCCGCCCGCGCCGCCGCCGAGGGCCAGGCCGGGAAGCAGGCCGACCGCCATGATCGCGGCGCTCATCAGGCTCAGCAGAAGAGTCAGCCCGAGCAGCGGGAGAAGCCGTGGGCGGGCCTCGGACCATGCTGCGGAGAGTGTCAGGCTCCGGCCGAGTACGGAGCGGCTGATCACCACGGTGAGGACCGAGGTGGTGATGAGCGTGGCGATCATCGCGACGAGCGTGCCGGGGGCGCTGTTGATCAGCTGGGACTGTGCCGAGTCGGTCGCCTGGCGGAGCGCCTCCGCCCCGGTCGCGTTCGGGTCGACCGACTTCTGCTCGGGCAGCACATAGCGCTGAAGAAGGATGATCACGATCTCGGCGATCACGGAGACGGTGAGGCTGATGCCCAGCACCGTGCGCCAGTGGGTGCGCATGGTGGACACCGCGCCGTCGAGGATCTCGCCGACTCCCAGGGGACGGAGCGGGATGACGCCGGGCTTCGCAGCCATGGGCGGGCGGCCCCAGCCGGATCCCTGGGGCATGCCGCCCCAGCCCGGGGTGGGCGGTGGGGCGCCCGGACCGGTGCCGGGGGCACTCGGCGGCGACCACTGCCCGGGAGGTGGCTGGGCGGGAGACCACTGCCCGGCGGGCCCGCTTCCGTCAACGGGGGTGGAGGGTTTGGGAATGCCCGTCCCCTGGTCGTCGGAGGGGGCGGATCCGGGCGAAGCCCAGCCCGGAGAGTCGTTCATCGTCGCTCCTTCACAGTCCTGTCCGCTCATCGGGGCGGCAGGTTGCCAGCCATCGTGCCACGCGTCGGACCGGTGCGGGTCTGGCGCTGTATCTCCTTCTTGCCTTCGTGCGCGGGCGGTTCAGCGGGCAGACTGGGCAGATGGCTGATCAGGACGTGCAATCGCCGGTGGGTATCGAGGCTCCGGCCCTCTCCGTGCTCCGCTGGGCCGAGCCCCCGCAAGGCCCCGCGGTGGTGCTCCTCGACCAGACGCGGCTGCCCGCCGAGGAGGCCGAGCTGGTGTGCGCCGATGTGCCCGCGCTGGTGCGGGCGATCCGGACTCTCGCGGTGCGAGGGGCACCTCTGCTCGGCATTGCCGGGGGGTACGGGGTGGCGCTGGCCGCTGCCCGGGGCGAGGACGTGGCTCAGGCCGCAGAGCTGCTGGAGCAGGCGCGGCCCACCGCGGTGAACCTCGGGTACGGGGCACGGCGGGTGGCGCGGGCCTACCGGGCGGCGGCCGGGAGCGGGTCCGGCCCGGAGGCCGCTGCTGTGGCGGCCCTGGCCGAGGCGAGGTCTCTGCACCAGGAGGACGCGGCGGCCAGCGGGCGGATGGCGCAGTACGGTCTGGAGCTGCTCGGCGAACTTCTGCCGGGGGGAGGCGGGCACCGGCTGCTGACCCACTGCAACACCGGGGCGCTCGTGTCCGGCGGTGCGGGGACGGCGTTCGCGGTGGCGCTGAGAGCGCACCGGAAGGGCACTCTGCGGCAGCTGTGGGTGGACGAGACCCGGCCGCTGCTCCAGGGAGCCCGGCTGACGGCCTACGAGGCGGCGCGGAACGGGATGCCGTTCAGCTTGCTCACGGACAGCGCGGCGGGTTCTCTGTTTGCGGCGGGGGAGGTGGATGCCGTAATCATCGGGGCGGACCGGATCGCCGCGGACGGCTCGGTGGCCAACAAGGTGGGGAGCTATCCGCTGGCGGTGCTCGCGAAGTACCACCACGTGCCGTTCCTCGTCGTGGCGCCCACGACCACGGTCGATCTGGAGACGGTGGACGGCACATCGATCGTCGTGGAGCAGCGTTCCGCGACGGAAGTGACGGAGTTCACATCCACGCCGGGTGCACCGGCAGGGGGTGAGGGCGGCGGGACGGTCGTCGCACCCCTGGGAACCCATGCGTACAACCCCGCATTCGACATCACGCCGCCCGAACTGGTCACGGCGATCGTCACGGAGGAGGGCGTCATTTCCCCGGTCACGGGGGTCGGACTGGCAGAGCTGTGTGCCAGGTCATCGCAGGTAACGATTAGCTAATGGGATGATGTCGTTTATGAAGGGACGCGTCCTTGTCGTCGACGACGACACCGCACTGGCCGAGATGCTCGGCATTGTGCTGCGGGGAGAAGGTTTCGAGCCGTCGTTCGTAGCGGACGGCGACAAGGCACTGGCCGCATTTCGTGAGGCCAAGCCCGACCTGGTGCTGCTGGACCTCATGCTGCCCGGAAGGGACGGCATCGAGGTCTGCAGGCTGATCAGGGCCGAGTCGGGTGTGCCGATCGTCATGCTCACTGCCAAGAGCGACACGGTGGATGTGGTGGTGGGCCTGGAGTCCGGGGCCGACGACTACATCGTCAAGCCGTTCAAACCGAAGGAGTTGGTTGCCCGGATCAGGGCTCGTTTGCGGAGGTCCGAAGAGCCCGCGCCGGAGCAGTTGGCGATCGGTGACCTGGTCATCGATGTGGCCGGTCACTCGGTCAAGCGGGAGGGGCAGTCCATCGCCCTCACCCCGCTGGAGTTCGACCTGCTGGTCGCCCTCGCCCGCAAGCCGTGGCAGGTCTTCACCCGTGAGGTGCTGCTCGAGCAGGTCTGGGGTTATCGTCACGCCGCTGACACCCGTCTGGTGAACGTGCACGTCCAGCGGCTGCGCTCGAAGGTGGAGAAGGACCCGGAGCGGCCGGAGATCGTCGTGACCGTCCGTGGGGTCGGTTACAAGGCCGGACCGAGCTGACATGACCCTGGGCAGCCCTGCTCCGCCACCCGGGAGGCCCGGGGCCCGTACGGAGCGGGCTGCCGGTCCGGCACGGAGTGCTTCTCGTTTCGGCCGGGCCCGGCTGGGCGGCCGGTTGTTCCGCGACCGGACGCCCGGCGGTCCCGTGCCGCGGTTGCTGATGCGCTGGATCAGCGGCCCGCTGCTGCCGGCTGTCCGCCTGTGGCGGCGCAATCTGCAGCTCCGTGTGGTGGCGGGCACGCTGCTGATGTCGATCGCAGTGGTGCTGCTCCTCGGGTTCGTCGTGATCGGGCAGGTCCGTAACGGTCTGCTCGAGGCGAAGGGCAAGGCCGCGCAGACACAGGCGGCCGGCGGCTTCGCGGCTGCCCAGACGAACGCCAACGCGCCTCTCGTCCCGGGTGACCAGAGCGAGGAGGGCGCCGACGGCATGACGGCCAACACCTCCTGGCGCACCGAGCTCGTCGACCAGCTCGCCAGTGGTGGCACGAACGCCTTCAACGTGATGGCGCTCAGCCCCGACTCCGTAGGGCCCGGCACCACCAGCCGCGCCCCGCGCGGCTCGGGCAGCGTCGACGCGTCGAGCATCCCGCAGAGGCTGCGGGACGACGTGGGCAAGGGCGCGGGTGCCTTCCAGACGTACTCGCTGATCAAGTACTCGCACGGGAAGAGCGCCGAGCCCGGGCTCGTCGTGGGCAAGCGGCTCTACGACGTCGACCACAACCCGTACGAGCTGTACTACCTCTTCCCCCTCACGCAGGAGGAGAAGTCGCTGACCCTGGTCACGACGACCCTGGCCACGGCGGGCCTCTTCGTGGTCGTGCTGCTCGGTGCCATCGCCTGGTTCGTGGTGCGCCAGGTCGTCACCCCCGTGCGGATGGCGGCGGGGATCGCGGAGAGACTCTCCGCGGGGCGGCTCCAGGAGCGGATGAAGGTCACCGGTGAGGACGACATCGCGCGCCTCGGCGAGGCCTTCAACAAGATGGCGCAGAACCTCCAGCTGAAGATCCAGCAGCTGGAGGAGCTCTCCCGCATGCAACGGCGTTTCGTCTCGGACGTCAGCCATGAGCTGCGCACCCCGTTGACGACCGTGCGGATGGCAGCCGACGTCATTCATGAGGCGCGTGTCGACTTCGACCCGGTGACGGCCCGGTCCGCGGAGCTGCTGGGTGACCAGCTCGACCGCTTCGAGTCGCTCCTGTCCGATCTGCTGGAGATCAGCAGGTTCGACGCGGGGGCCGCGGCGCTGGAGGCCGAGCCGATAGATCTGCGTACGGTCGTCCGGCGGGTGATCGGCGGCGCCGAGCCGCTGGCGGAGCGCAAGGGCACCCGGATCCGGGTGGTGGGTGACGAACAGCCCGTGGTCGCGGAGGCGGACGCGCGCAGGGTCGAGCGGGTCCTGCGCAATCTCGTGGTCAACGCCGTCGAGCACGGTGAGGGGCGGGATGTCATCGTGCGGATGGGTGTCGCGCAGGGTGCTGTGGCCGTGGCGGTCAGGGATTACGGCGTGGGGCTGAAGCCGGGCGAGGCGACGCGGGTCTTCAACCGTTTCTGGCGGGCGGACCCGGCACGTGCCCGCACCACGGGCGGCACGGGGCTGGGGCTGTCGATCGCCGTCGAGGACGCCCGGCTGCACGGAGGCTGGCTGCAGGCCTGGGGCGAGCCCGGTGGCGGTTCGCAGTTCCGGCTGACCCTGCCGCGTACGGCGGACGAGCCGCTGCGCGGATCTCCGATACCGCTGGAGCCGGAGGACTCGCGGCGCAACCGGGAGAACCGTGAGCGTGCGGAGGCGGTGCCGGCGGTGAGCGAGCAGCGGCTGATGTCCGTACCGAGCCAGACGGGTTCCACGGCGCGTTCGCACCTGGCGGTGCCGGCGCACGGGCCTGCGGCGTCGCGTGTGGCGATGTCGGTCGATCCGACGGCCCTGCCGGGCAGTGGAGCACGTGTGGTGTCACGTCCGGCCGGGGGCCGGCCGGACGAGGGCGCCGACCCAGAGACGCAGGATCCGGAGCAGGAGGACACGACTCGTGGACACTGACCGCCGTCGGGGCGGGCGGGCGGTGCGGTTGTCCGTGCTGCTCGGCTGCGGCGTCATGGTGCTCGCCGGGTGCGGAGCGATGCCGGTCACCGGCGACGTGAAGGCGGTCGACGCCTCCCAGCCCGGTGATTCGCAGGTTCAGGTGTACGCCGTGCCGCCGAGGGAGGGTGCCACGCCCATCGAGGTCGTCGACGGCTTCCTGGAGTCGATGACCAGTGACGACCCCGATTTCGAGACGACGCGCACGTATCTGACGGCGGAGGCGGGCCGGAGGTGGCAGCCGGGCGAGGGCACCACGGTGCTCGCGAAGGCGCCCAACCGCAACGGGCCCACGATCCACGAGAAGGAACGCGGGAGCGCGGAGACCACGTACACGCTGACCGGCGAACAGGTGGCTGCGGTCGATGAGCAGAGTTCGTACCGGCCGCTGGCCCCGTCGGAGTACTCCCAGATGCTGCATCTGGTCCGGGAGAAGGGCACGGACGGCAAGCAGGAGTGGCGCATCGACATCGTGCCGGACGGTCTGGTGCTCGGGCAGTCCGACTTCAAGCGTCTCTACCGGCCCGTGAACAAGTACTACTTCGCCGCCGGGCGGACGGAGGAGGAGGCCGCGCTGGTCGCCGATCCCGTCTATGTGCGGAACCGCACGGATCCTGTGACGCGTATGGACACCGCCACGCAGACGGTACGGACGCTGCTGGAGGGGCCGTCCAACTGGCTGCGGCCGGTGGTCGATTCACGTTTTCCCGCGGGTACGGAGCTGCAGAGCGGGGTCACCTCGCTGACGACCGATGACCAGAACGTCCTGAAGGTGCCGCTCAACAAGAAGGCCGACAAGGTCGGGCAGGGCGCCTGCCGCATGATGGCGGCCCAGGTGCTCTTCACGCTGCGGGACCTGACGTCCGCCCGGGTGGGCCAGGTGGAACTCCAGGGGCAGCAGGGCCCGCTGTGCTCTCTCGGCGCCGACGAGGCGGAGGATTTCGCCTCGGGCAGAGGATCGGACGAGCCCGACAGCCAGTACTTCGTGGACGACAAGGGGCGCGTGCAGCGCATCCCCGGAAGCAGCAAGGGCAGCGGCGATCCGGAGCCCGTGACCGGTCCGCTGGGCAGCGGGACGGTGGCCATGAGCGCCGTGGGTGTGGCCCGGGACGAGGAGCAGGCCGCCGCGGTCTCGGAGAACCAGCAGCATCTCTACGTGTCCTCCCTCACCGAGGAGAGCGAGCCGGCCGCCCCCGTGGTGACCAGTCGGGCGAAGAAGCCCGCCGACCGGCTGTCCGCACCCAGCTGGGACGGCAAGGGCGACCTGTGGGTCGCCGACCGTGACCCGTCGGATCCCAGACTGCTGCGTCTGGTCGACGGTGCCGGAGAGCCGCAGGAGGTGTCGGTGCCCGGTCTGAGCGGTGGGCGGATCGAGGCCCTGCGGATGTCCTCGGACGGGGTGCGGATCGCCCTGCGGGTTTCGAGGGACGGGCACACGACGCTGCTCATCGGCCGCGTCGAGCGTCATGGTTCGGACGGGACCGAGCAGGTCTCGGTGGAGGACCTGCGCCAGGCCGCGCCCCAGCTGGCGGACGTGACGGCTGTTTCCTGGTCCGGCCGCAGCCGGCTTGTGGTGGTGGGCAAGGAGGAGGGCGGTGTGCAGCAGGTGCGCTACATCCAGGCCGACGGATCCACGTCGGCCTCCGGGGTCCTGCCCGGTGTGAACCAGGTGACGGCTGTCGCGGCGGCCGACGACGATCAGCTTCCGCTGATGGCGGACACCGAGAGCGACGGGATAGTGAAGCTGTCGCCGGGGGACAACTGGCAGACGGTCCTCAAGGAAGGCTCCTCGCTGGTCTACCCGGGCTGATCCGCCCGTGAGGGCTGTCCGCACCGTCGGCGTGCGGTCGGCACCGTCGGCGTGCGGTCGGCCTGGCCCCGGGTTTTCCACAGGGATGGCCGAGTGCCCGCCGGCCGGTCACAGTGGGACCGTGCGGGGTTGGTGGCAGGAGATCGTGGGGCTGGTGCTGCCCGTGGCCTGTGGTGGCTGCGGCAGGCCGCGGACGGAGCTGTGCGAGGGGTGCGCCGCGGGTCTGGCGGCCGGGCCGCGCCGTGTGAGGCCGTCCCCCGAGCCGCCGGGCCTGCCCGTGGTCCATGCGGCGGCGCCGTACGAGAACGCCGTACGCGCGATGCTGCTGGCCCACAAGGAGCGTGGGGCACTGGCTCTCGCCGGCGTGCTCGGCGGGGCGCTGGCGGCCGCTGTGAGGGCCGGCGTGGGGCAGGAGGGCGACGCGGACCCGCTGCTGCTGGTTCCCGTGCCGTCGGCGCGGCGGGCGACGGCCGGGCGCGGGCATGACCCGGCGCGCAGGATCGCGGTGGCCGCCGCGGCCGAACTGCGGCGCGTAGGCGTGCGGGCGGGGGTGTCCGCCGTGCTGAGGCAGGGGCGTGCGGTGGCTGACCAGGCGGGGCTGGGAGCCCGGGCGCGGCAGGCGAATCTGGCGGGAGCCCTCGTGGTCGCGGAGGGCGGCCGGAGGCTGCTGGACGGGGCCCGCGTCGTGCTGGTGGACGACCTGCTGACGACGGGGTCGTCGCTGGCCGAGGCCGCGCGTGCGGTCCGTGCGGCGAGCTCCGGCGAAGGCCCGGCGGAGGGACTCCGCGCCGCGGTTGTCGCAGCTTCTCCGTCTGCCTTCGAAATAAACCGGAACTGACAGATTTCTTGCGTCGTTGCAGGTAGTGAGTGGGTAAAGCGGACCGATCGGAGGTACGCGTGAGTAGCGGGTGCCGACACGGTCGTGGTCAGGCTATGTTCGGTTGTGAGGGACGGTGAATTCCGTGCCTCCGTGAATGCGCCACCAGGTTTCGGGCAGGTAACCCATCAGTACGCCAGAAGCTTGGAAATCGGTGGGGTGGAGACCCTGCCGACGGGGGAGGAGGAGGTGACAGCCACCGAGTCCGCGGCTCCGGCGATCACCGGAGCCTGGTGCAAAAGGGAGATGCTCCGCCGCCGAAGCGGAGCGATCCGGGAACGGAGTTCTGCGTGGACATCGTCGTCAAGGGCCGCAAGACCGAGGTGCCCGAGCGGTTCCGCAAGCACGTGGCCGAGAAGCTGAAGCTGGACAAGATCCAGAAGTTCGACGGCAAGGTGATGAGCCTCGACGTCGAGGTGTCCAAGGAGCCCAATCCCCGTCAGGCCGACCGTGCGGCGAGGGTGGAGATCACGCTCCGTTCGCGTGGCCCGGTCATCCGGGCGGAAGCGGCGGCAGGCGACCCGTACGCAGCGCTGGACCTGGCCACCGACAAGCTGGACACCCAGCTGCGCAAGGAGCACGACAAGCGCTACAGCAGGCGCGGCAACGGCCGTCGGTCCGCAGCCGAGGTCGGAGAGGTCGTGCCGGATGCCGCCTCCTTCAACGGGGACGGCGAACTCATCCCGACCGAGCCGGAACCGTCCGTGCCCACCACCAGGATCGGCTCGCTCGAGGTCCAGGGCGAAGGCCCGCTGGTGATGCGGGAGAAGACGCACGTCGCAGCGCCGATGACGCTCGACCAGGCGCTCTACGAGATGGAGCTCGTCGGTCACGACTTCTATCTGTTCGTCGACTCCGAGAGCAAGGAGCCCAGTGTCGTCTACCGGCGGCACGCCTATGACTACGGCGTCATCCACCTGAGGACCGACCCGCTGGCCTCCGACGAGGCGGGCGGCGCGGGCGGTGCGCTCGGCGGCTGACACCCCCGCGCACGGCAGGTACGCGGTGCCCCTGGAGGCGTTCACGCGTCCCCGGGGGCACCGCGCGTGACCGCGGGGCACCGCCTCGGCGGCCAGGCATGGAATCATGGCGCCCCAGGCCAATCGGTGCTCTGTGCAGTGTCGTTGGCGGACAGCCTGTGACCTCAGGCAGTGGCCTTCAGGGGGAGGAACGATGGCGGACACCTTCGGTCCCGTGCGCGGGACGAATGATGCCGACAGCGCTGCCGGTGCGGACTCCGTTACGGATGACGGCAGTTCCCGCAAGGAACCCATCAGGGTCCTGGTGGTGGACGACCACGCGCTGTTCCGCAGAGGGCTGGAGATCGTCCTCGCGCAGGAGGAGGACATCCAGGTCGTCGGGGAGGCGGGGGACGGGGCGGAGGCGGTCGACAAAGCGGCGGACCTGCTGCCCGACATCGTGCTGATGGACGTGAGGATGCCCAAGCGTGGCGGCATCGAGGCATGCACCTCCATCAAGGAGGTGGCCCCCAGCGCGAAGATCATCATGCTGACGATCAGCGATGAGGAGGCCGACCTCTACGAGGCGATCAAGGCAGGCGCCACCGGTTATCTGCTGAAGGAGATCTCGACCGACGAGGTGGCCACGGCCATTCGTGCGGTGGCGGACGGGCAGTCCCAGATCAGCCCGTCGATGGCCTCCAAGCTGCTCACCGAGTTCAAGTCGATGATCCAGCGCACCGACGAGCGCAGGCTCGTTCCCGCGCCGCGGCTCACGGAGCGGGAGCTGGAAGTGCTCAAACTCGTGGCCACGGGCATGAACAACCGTGATATCGCCAAGGAATTGTTCATTTCCGAGAACACGGTGAAGAACCACGTCCGCAATATCCTGGAGAAGCTCCAGCTGCACTCCCGGATGGAAGCCGTCGTCTATGCCATGCGGGAGAAGATCCTCGAGATCAGGTGACCGGCGGGCTCGGTCCGGCCGGCCCGCGCGAGGGCCCTAGAGGAGGGCACGGGCGATTTCCGCCATGAGCGGCTCGCGCAGTTCGGGCGCGTCGACGCGCTCCAGCCGCACCTCCGTGCAGCCGACCCAGGACGCCGCCTCCACGAGGGCCTCGGCCATGGGTGCCACGGACTTCGCGCCGTCCAGGGACACCTGGCGGGCGACCAGTGCGGCCCCGTCCCTGGCCGGATCGACCCGGCCCCGCAGCCTGCCGCCTGCCAGCAGGGGCATCGCGAAGTAGCCGTGGATCCGCTTGGGCCGGGGGACGTACGCCTCCAGGCGGTGGGTGAAGCCGAAGATCCGCTCCGTACGCGCCCGTTCCCAGATCAGTGAGTCGAAGGGGGACAGCAGGGTCGTACGGTGCCGTCCGCGCGGCTCCGAGGCGAGGGCCTCCGGGTGGGCCCAGGCAGGCTTCGCCCAGCCCCGCACCGAGACCGGCACCAGTCCGGAGTCCGCCACCACGGCGTCGAACTGCTCGGCCTTGAGCCGGTGGTAGTCGGCGATGTCCGCACGGGTTCCCACGCCCAGCGACCGCCCTGCCAGGGCTACCAGCCGGCGCAGGCACTCCGCGTCGTCCAGGTCGTCGTGGAGCACGGCGTCCGGGATCGCGCGCTCGGCCAGGTCGTAGACACGCTTCCAGCCGCGCCGCTCGGTGCACACCACCTCGCCGTACATCAGGGCCCGCTCCACCGCGACCTTGGAGGCGGACCAGTCCCACCACTCCCCGCCGTTCTTCGCGCCGCCGAGCTCGGTCGCCGTCAGCGGGCCCTCGGTGCGCAGCTGCTTGATCACCGTCTCGTACGCCCCGTCGGGCAGGTCGTGGCCCCAGTGCGGGCGGGAGCGGTAGGCGCGGCGGCGGAACGCGAAGTGCGGCCACTCCTCGACGGGCAGGACGCAGGCGGCGTGCGACCAGTACTCGAACGAGCGGCCGCCCGACCAGTAGGCCTCGTCGACGGCGCGGCGGCCGAGCGCGCCGAGGCGCGCGTACGGCACGAGCTCGTGCGATCTGGCCAGGACCGAGATGGTGTCGAGCTGGACCGCGCCGAGACGGCGCAGCACTCCCGGGACCCCGCCGCGGCGGTCCGGAGCGCCCAGGAGGCCCTGGGCGCGCAGCGCGATGCGGCGCGCCTGGTCGGCGGAGATTTCCAGGACGGGCGGCGGCACAGACGTCATGCGTCGAACCCTAGAGCCCGCCACTGACACCCGGCGCCCGCCGGTAGGGATGGGTGGCGGGCAGCCCCAGATCGGCAGGGAGCAGCGCGGCGTTCCACGTGTCGCGCAGTATCCCCTTGTTGAGCAGGGCGGACCGCTGCTCACCCTCCATGCGGAAGCCCGCACGCAGAGCGACCGCCCGGGACGGGGCGTTGCCGATCTCGGCCCGCCACTCGACGCGGTACGCGGCGAGGGCGGTGAACGCCCAGCGGGCCGCGCCGAGCACCGCCTCCGTGATGAAGCCGGCGCCGCGGTGCTCCCTGGCCGTCCAGAAGCCCACCTCGTACGTTCCCCGCGGTTCGTGGCGGTTGAGGCCGAGCGCGCCGACGAGCGGCCCGCCGTCCCGCAGCAGCACCGCGAAGTTGTACATCGTGTCGTCCTGCCAGCCCGCGGGGGAGAGCTTCCCGGTGAAGAGCTCCGCGTCGGCACGCGTGTACGGAGAGGGGACAACTGTCCACCGCTGGATGTCGGGGTCCTGGCACGCGGCGTGGACCGCGTCCGCGTCCTCGGGCGCGAAGGGGCGCATGAGCAGGCGTTCCGTGGTGAGCGTGATGGGTTCCATGCGTGGATTCTGGGGACGGGGGCCACCGGAAGCGAGCGCTTTTCGGCGGTTCCCGGCACCTTCCGTCCGCTCCGGCCGTTGTCCTGGAAGGGCGCGGTGGGGAGAACGCGGCGGCAGCCCTCCCGGCGTGGCGGGGTCCTCGCTTACGATGGCCGTTGCGGTGGGGCCCACCTGCCGTGCCCGCGCCAGAGTCCATCACACGACCCAGTGCCAGGCCCGACCGGCAAGGAGACCAGCCTCAGTGTCCGTCTTCAACAAGCTCATGCGTGCAGGCGAAGGCAAGATCCTGCGCAAACTGCACCGCATCGCGGACCAGGTCAGCTCCATCGAAGAGGACTTCGTCAACCTCTCCGACGCCGAGCTGCGGGCGCTCACCGACGAGTACAAACAACGGTACGCGGACGGCGAGAGCCTGGACGACCTGCTTCCCGAAGCATTCGCGACCGTCCGTGAGGCCGCCAAGCGCGTTCTCGGACAGCGCCACTACGACGTCCAGATGATGGGCGGTGCCGCCCTGCACCTCGGCTATGTGGCCGAGATGAAGACCGGCGAGGGCAAGACCCTCGTCGGCACCCTGCCCGCGTATCTCAACGCGCTCTCCGGCAAGGGCGTGCACCTGATCACGGTCAACGACTACCTGGCCGAGCGCGACTCCGAGATGATGGGCCGGGTGCACAAGTTCCTCGGTCTCGAGGTCGGCTGCATCGTCGCCAACATGACTCCGGCCCAGCGCCGCGAGCAGTACGCCTGCGACATCACGTACGGCACCAACAACGAGTTCGGTTTCGACTACCTCCGCGACAACATGGCGTGGTCCCAGGAGGAGCTCGTCCAGCGCGGCCACAACTTCGCCATCGTCGACGAGGTCGACTCGATCCTGGTCGACGAGGCCCGTACCCCGCTGATCATCTCCGGCCCGGCCGACCAGGCCACCAAGTGGTACGGCGATTTCGCCAAGCTGGTCACGCGCCTCACCAGGGGCGAGGCGGGCAACCCGCTCAAGGGCATCGAGGAGACCGGCGACTACGAGGTCGACGAGAAGAAGCGGACCGTGGCCATCCACGAGCCCGGTGTCTCGAAGGTCGAGGACTGGCTCGGGATCGACAACCTCTACGAGTCGGTGAACACCCCGCTCGTCGGTTACCTGAACAACGCGATCAAGGCCAAGGAACTCTTCAAGAACGACAAGGACTACGTCGTCATCGACGGCGAAGTCATGATCGTCGACGAGCACACCGGCCGTATCCTCGCCGGCCGTCGTTACAACGAGGGCATGCACCAGGCCATCGAGGCGAAGGAAGGGGTGGACATCAAGGACGAGAACCAGACCCTCGCCACGATCACCCTGCAGAACTTCTTCCGCCTGTACGGCAAGCTCTCCGGCATGACCGGTACGGCGATGACCGAGGCGGCCGAGTTCCACCAGATCTACAAGCTCGGCGTCGTGCCCATCCCGACGAACCGGCCCATGGTCCGCGCCGACCAGTCGGACCTGATCTACCGCACCGAGGTCGCGAAGTTCGCCGCGGTCGTCGACGACATCGCGGAGAAGCACGAGAAGGGGCAGCCGATCCTGGTCGGCACGACCTCCGTCGAGAAGTCCGAGTACCTCTCGCAGCAGCTGTCCAAGCGCGGTGTGCAGCACGAGGTCCTCAACGCCAAGCAGCACGACCGGGAAGCGCCGATCATCGCCCAGGCGGGCCGCAAGGGCGCCGTCACGGTCGCGACGAACATGGCCGGCCGCGGTACGGACATCAAGCTGGGCGGCAACCCCGACGACCTGGCCGAGGCGGATCTGCGTCAGCGCGGGCTCGACCCGGTCGAGCACGTCGAGCAGTGGGCGGCCGCGCTGCCCGCGGCACTGGAGAAGGCGGAGCAGGCCGTCAAGGCCGAGCACGACGAGGTCAAGGAGCTCGGCGGGCTCTACGTCCTGGGCACCGAGCGGCACGAGTCGCGGCGTATCGACAACCAGCTCCGCGGTCGTTCCGGCCGTCAGGGCGACCCGGGTGAGTCCCGGTTCTACCTGTCGCTGGGTGACGACCTGATGCGTCTGTTCAAGGCGCAGATGGTCGAGCGTGTGATGTCGATGGCCAACGTGCCCGACGACGTCCCCATCGAGAACAAGATGGTGACGCGGGCGATCGCCTCCGCGCAGTCACAGGTCGAGCAGCAGAACTTCGAGACGCGTAAGAACGTCCTGAAGTACGACGAGGTGCTCAACCGGCAGCGTGAGGTCATCTACGGCGAGCGCCGCCGGGTCCTGGAGGGTGAGGATCTGCAGGACCAGATCCGCCACTTCATGGACGACACGATCGACGACTACATCCGGCAGGAGACGGCCGAGGGCTTCGCGGAGGAGTGGGACCTCGACCGGCTGTGGGGCGCCTTCAAGCAGCTCTACCCGGTGAAGGTCACGGTCGAGGAGCTCGAGGAGGCCGCCGGTGACCTGGCCGGCGTGACCGCCGACTTCATCGCCGAATCGGTCAAGGACGACATCCACGAGCAGTACGCGGAGCGGGAGAAGACGCTCGGCTCGGACATCATGCGTGAGCTCGAGCGGCGCGTGGTCCTCTCGGTCCTGGACCGCAAGTGGCGTGAGCACCTCTACGAGATGGACTATCTCCAGGAGGGCATCGGCCTCCGTGCCATGGCGCAGAAGGACCCGCTGGTCGAGTACCAGCGCGAGGGCTTCGACATGTTCAACGCCATGATGGAGGGCATCAAGGAGGAGTCCGTCGGCTACCTGTTCAACCTGGAGGTCCAGGTCGAGCAGCAGGTCGAGGAGGTCCCGGTGCAGGAGGGCGCGACCTCGCTGGAGAAGCAGGACGCCCCGGTGGCGGCCGCGGCCGGGCGCCCGGAGATCCGGGCCAAGGGCCTGGACGCTCCGCAGCGTCCCGACCGGCTGCACTTCTCCGCCCCCACGGTGGACGGGGAGGGCGGTGTCGTCGAGGGTGACTTCTCCAACGGCGAAGGTGACGGTGCGCGGTCCGAGGGCGACGGGATGACGCGCGCGGAGCGCCGTAAGGCGCAGAAGAGCGCGAGTGGGCGGCGCCGTAAGAAGTAGCGGTTCCTTCCTGCCTGGCCCGGATGCCCTTGGGGGTGTCCGGGCCAGGTGCTTTTGGTGGGCTTCTGCGGGGCCTTCCGGGCGAGGCGGCCCGGGGGGCAGTCCCGGGCTCCCCTCGGGCCGGAGGGTCCCTCCTGCGGCCCTTCGGAGCCCTTGTGCGGGTTCCGTGCGATGTGTCCTCGATCTCCCCCTGACTCCGTCCGCGGGTACCCCCACAGGCTTGGTCTGGTTGCACTCGGACGGTGGGTGCGGGCCGGCCCCCGGGTCATCTCACCGCCGGGAGACGTTCGCCGCCCAGGTCGATCGCGGCGCAGCGCCAGCGGAGGTCGGGGCCCTGTTCCAGGCGGAAGGCCATGGCGCGGACCTGCTCGCCCGTGGCGATGCTGGCGAAGGCCTCGACCACGCCGTTGGCCGGCTGGGTGCCGTGGCAGGTGCGTACGACCGGGCGCCGGCAGCCCGGCCCGAGCGGGGCGTCAGGGGCCAGCTCGGCGAGCTGGTCGTAGGCCTCGCCGATGGTGTGGCCCAGCATCCAGTGCACCGGGCGCTGGCCGCTGAGGACGGCGAGCAGGCGCTCCGCGAACCACTGGTGCGGGCGCAGCGGCCGCCGGGGCCGTTGCGCCGGTACCGTGCCCGGCCTGCTGCTGTCGCGTCGGCCGGCCGGCCTCGTCCTGTCCTTGCTCATGCTCGTAGCCCCCGTGGCTGCTGTGCGGTGCCCGGATGAGTACCGGGCGGTAACTTTTGCTGGGGATCTTCTACGGGGCAGGTCACCGGCCCCGCAAGCGGCGGCGGGGGCCGGCCGGGCGTCCGGTGAGATCACCTATCCGGGTGATGGGCCCCTGGCCGCAAGGGAACGACGGGGGTGACGGTCGTCGCGCGGTGGACAGCGGCGGGCGGATCGGTCGCCCTGAAGGGGGACGTCGCACGTATCCTGTGGGGGTCATCGACTACGAAAGCGGTCAGCCATGCGTGTGTACGTCCCCCTGACCCTCTCCGGTCTTGCCTCGGTGCACAGGGCGGGCGAGGTCGGTCCGGGGCCGCTCACCGCTTATGCCGTGACGCCCGGTCTGCGCGAGTGGTACGTCTCCGACGACATCGAGGAGCTGGAGTACGCGGCGCTCAACCGGGCCGCCTCCGCCTCGCTGCGGCTGATCGCGGGCCGGCCGGAGGAGATCAGGCGCCGGGTCGTCGTCGCCCTCGACGTGCCGGACGGGGCGGCGGTCGCCGATCCGGACCACGTCCTGGACGCGTCCTCGCTCGGCGAGGTGCGGATCGCGCACGCCGTGGCGCTGTCGAAGGCGGCGGCCGTGCACGTGGACGCGGACGACGCGGAGAAGGACGTCGCCGCGGCGGCCGCGGCTCTGGGGGCTGCGGACCTCGGCGACGACGACGCCCAGTTCACCGTGGACGGCGCGGAGGACCACGAGCTGCTGTGGTTCGGCATCCAGGAGATCCCCGGCCTGCTCGCCTGACCGGCCCGGCGGGCGGCCGCCGCTGTCCGGGTGGCTGTCGTACCGGGCGAGTATTTTCTACTCATGGCGACACCGGGGAAGCACCGCACGCATCTGGTCTGGGACTGGAACGGCACACTGCTCGACGACATCCAAGCGGTCGTCGGGGCGTCGAACGCCGCCTTGGCGGAGGTCGACCTGGAGCCGCTCACGCTGGACCAGTACCGCGAGACGTACTGCGTGCCGATTCCCAAGTTCTACGAGCGGCTCATGGGCCGGCTCCCCACCCCCGCCGAGTGGGAGCGGATGGACGGCCTCTTCCACCGCCACTACACCGAGCAGCGGTCGGCCTGCGGGCTGACCGAGGGCGTCGAGGAGCTGCTGGCCCGGTGGCAGCGCGGCGGCCGCAGCCAGTCGCTGCTCAGCATGTACGGCCATGAGCACCTGGTCCCGGTGGTGCGGGGATATGGCATCGAGCGTCATTTCGTACGGGTCGACGGTCGTACGGGCCCCTCCGGCGGCAGCAAGGCCCAGCACATGGAGCGCCACTTCGAGGTGCTCGGCGGCATAGCACCCGAATCCGCCGTGGTCATCGGTGACGCGGTGGACGACGCCGTGGCGGCGGCCCATGTCGGCGCGCGCGCCGTGCTCTACACCGGGGGCTCGCACAGCCGCAGCAGCCTGGAGGCGGTGGGCGTGCCCGTGGTGGACACCCTGGCCGAGGCGGTCGCGTTGGCCGAGCTGATGGCGGACTGAGCGGATCTGCTCGCCTCTGTGTCCTTTGTGTGTCCGTACGTGCGGCAACGATTCGGCGCGATGTCCAGAGTGTCAAAGTTCGGGGTCTTCTTTTGTACATATGCGGCTCATGACGGTTGTGGGTGCAGGAGGGATAGCCTGGTGCGGTGATCAGCGCGATACGCCTCGGGGGCAGCGAAGCCCCCGGCCTGCGCCCGGAGTGCCACAGCACCCGGGCGATGCGTGATCTCCGCGTCCCGGGCCCCGCGCCGAAAATGGCCGATATGGTCCCGGACATCTCCCCAGGCGGCATAGCGTCGAGTCAGACCGGAAACCCCGCGTCGTGGCGGTACGTCGCCTTCTTCACCTACGTCACGCAACGGCGCGCGACAGGAGCCAGAGGACATGCAGACCAAGCTGGACGAAGCCAAGGCCGAGCTGCTCGCACGGGCGGCCCGGGTAGCTGACAACAGTCCGGGCGGTGGTGTCGGTGGCCCGGGAGGTGGCCTCCGGGTACACCTCGCCGAAGGGACCGGCGTCGAAGCGGACGAAGCCACCGAGGCCGGACCGGGCGGGCGGCCGGGCCACAGGGCGCTGCTCGCCTATCTCCAGCGCTACTACCTGCACACCGCTCCGGAGGACATCAGCGACCGCGACCCGGTCGACATCTTCGGGGCCGCTTCCTCCCACTACCGTCTCGCCGAGAACCGCCCGCAGGGCACCGCGAACGTCCGGGTGCACACCCCGACGGTCGAGGAGAACGGCTGGACCAACAGCCACTCGGTCGTCGAGGTCGTCACCGACGACATGCCCTTCCTGGTCGACTCGGTCACCAACGAGCTGTCCCGGCAGGGCCGCGGCATCCACCTCGTGATCCACCCCCAGGTCATCGTCCGGCGCGATGTCGCCGGCAAGCTGATCGAGGTGTTCGCCGACCCGGCGACGAACCACGGGGCGAAGCGCTCCGGCGGCCGTAAGGTGCCCGGGACCGAGCTGCCGCACGACGCGCTCGTCGAGTCCTGGATCCACGTCGAGATCGACCGGGAGACGGACCGCGCGGACCTGAAGCAGATCACCGCCGATCTGCTGCGTGTCCTGTCCGACGTACGGGAGACCGTCGAGGACTGGGAGAAGATGCGCGACTCCGCCCTGCGGATCGCCGACGACCTCCCCTCGGAGCCGCTCGACGAGCTGGGCGACGAGGAGGTCGAGGAGGCCCGCGAGCTGCTGCGCTGGCTGGCCGCCGACCACTTCACCTTCCTCGGGTACCGGGAGTACGAGCTCCGTGAGTCCGACGCGCTGACGGCCGTCCCCGGCTCCGGCCTGGGAATTCTGCGCTCCGACCCGAAGCACACCGAGGACGAGGCGCACCCCGTGAGCCCGTCCTTCGACCGGCTGCCCGCGGACGCCCGGGCCAAGGCCAGGGAGCACAAGCTCCTCGTCCTGACGAAGGCGAACAGCAGGGCGACCGTGCACCGCCCCAGCTACCTGGACTACGTCGGGGTGAAGAAGTTCGACGCCGACGGCAACGTCGTCGGTGAGCGTCGCTTCCTCGGTCTGTTCTCCTCCGCCGCGTACACCGAGTCGGTGCGGCGGGTGCCCGTGGTGCGCCGCAAGGTCGCAGAGGTGCTGGAGGGCGCCGGCTTCACACCCAACAGCCACGACGGCCGCGACCTGCTCCAGATCCTGGAGACGTACCCGCGCGACGAGCTCTTCCAGACGCCCGTCGACCAGCTGCGTTCCATCGTCACCTCCGTGCTGTACCTCCAGGAGCGCCGCCGGCTGCGGCTCTACCTGCGCCAGGACGAGTACGGGCGCTACTACTCCGCCCTCGTCTACCTGCCGCGCGACCGCTACACCACGGGTGTGAGGCTCCGCCTGATCGACATCCTCAAGGAGGAACTGGGCGGCACCAGCGTCGACTTCACGGCCTGGAACACGGAGTCGATCCTCTCCCGGCTGCACTTCGTCGTCCGGGTCCCGCCGGGCACCGAGCTCCCGCACCTCACCGACGCGGAAGCGGACCGCATCGAGGCGCGCCTCGTCGAGGCCGCCCGTTCCTGGTCCGACGGTTTCCAGGAGGCGCTGGGCGCCGAGTGCGGGGAGGAGCGCGCCGCCGAGCTGATGCGCCGTTACGCGCACTCGTTCCCCGAGGGCTACAAGGCCGACCACTCGCCGCGCGCCGCCGTGGCCGACCTGGTCCACCTCGAAGAGCTCAAGAGTGAGCGCCAGGCCTTCGCGCTCAGCCTGTACGAGCCGGTCGGCGCCGTCCCGGCCGAGCGCAGGTTCAAGATCTACCGGATCGGTGAGCAGGTCTCGCTCTCCGCCGTCCTCCCCGCGCTCCAGCAGCTGGGCGTGGAGGTCGTCGACGAACGTCCGTACGAGCTGCGCTGCTCGGACGGCACGCACGCCTGGATCTACGACTTCGGGCTGCGCCTGCCGAAGAGGGCCACGGGTAACGGCGACTATCTCGCCGACGACGCCCGGGACCGCTTCCAGGAGGCGTTCGCGGCCATCTGGACCGGCGAGGCCGAGAACGACGGCTTCAACTCCCTGGTGCTGGGCGCCGGCCTCGACTGGCGTCAGGCCATGGTGCTGCGCGCCTACGCGAAGTACCTGCGCCAGGCCGGTTCGACGTTCAGCCAGGACTACATGGAGGACACCCTCCGCAACAACGTCCACACCACCCGGCTCCTGGTCTCCCTCTTCGAGGCCCGGATGTCCCCGGCCCGCCAGAAGGCCGGCACGGAGCTGACGGACGGGCTGCTGGAGGAGCTGGACGGGGCGCTCGACCAGGTCGCCTCGCTGGACGAGGACCGGATCCTGCGGTCCTTCCTCACGGTCATCAAGGCCACGCTGCGGACCAACTACTTCCAGCTGGCCGACGACCACGAGCCGCACAGCTACATCTCGATGAAATTCGATCCACAGGCCATCCCGGATCTTCCGGCCCCGCGCCCGGCGTACGAGATCTGGGTCTACTCGCCGCGGGTCGAGGGCGTCCACCTGCGCTTCGGCAAGGTCGCCCGAGGCGGCCTGCGCTGGTCGGACCGGCGGGAGGACTTCCGTACGGAGATCCTCGGCCTGGTCAAGGCGCAGATGGTCAAGAACACCGTGATCGTGCCGGTGGGCGCCAAGGGCGGGTTCGTCGCCAAGCAGCTGCCGGACCCGGCCGTGGACCGTGACGCCTGGCTCGCCGAGGGCATCGCCTGCTACAGGATCTTCATCTCGGCGCTGCTCGACATCACCGACAACATGGTGACGGGCGAGGTCGTGCACCCGGCGGAGGTCGTCCGCCACGACGAGGACGACACCTATCTCGTCGTCGCCGCCGACAAGGGCACCGCGAGCTTCTCCGACATCGCCAACGACGTCGCCGTCGCGTACGGCTTCTGGCTCGGCGACGCCTTCGCGTCCGGCGGCTCGGCCGGATACGACCACAAGGGCATGGGGATCACCGCCCGCGGTGCCTGGGAGTCCGTGAAGCGGCACTTCCGCGAGCTGGGCCACGACACCCAGACCGAGGACTTCACCGTCGTCGGTGTCGGCGACATGTCGGGTGACGTCTTCGGCAACGGCATGCTGCTCTCCGAGCACATCCGGCTGGTGGCGGCCTTCGACCACCGGCACATCTTCATCGACCCGAATCCGGATGCCGCGACCTCGTACGCCGAGCGGCGCCGCCTGTTCGACCTGCCGCGCAGCTCCTGGGCGGACTACGACAAGGACCTGCTGTCCGCGGGCGGCGGCATCCACCCGCGTTCCGCCAAGTCGATCCCGGTCAACGCGCACGTCCGCGCGGCGCTCGGCATCGACTCGAAGGTCACGAAGATGACCCCCGCCGAGCTGATGCAGAACATCCTCAAGGCGTCGGTCGACCTCGTGTGGAACGGCGGCATCGGTACGTACATCAAGTCGACGGCCGAGTCGAACGCGGACGTCGGTGACAAGGCCAACGACGCGATCCGGGTCAACGGCGCCGAGCTGCGGGCCCGTGTCGTCGGTGAGGGCGGCAACCTCGGGGCCACCCAGCTCGGCCGGATCGAGTTCGCCCGGGCCGGCGGCCGGATCAACACCGACGCGATCGACAACAGCGCCGGTGTGGACACCTCCGACCACGAGGTGAACATCAAGATCCTGCTCAACGGCCTGGTCCGTGAGGGCGACATGACCGTGAAGCAGCGCAACAAGGTGCTCGCGGAGATGACCGACGAGGTCGGACAGCTCGTGCTGCGCAACAACTACGCGCAGAACGTCGCACTCTCCAACGCCTGCGCCCAGGCGCCGTCGCTCCTCCACGCCCACCAGCGCTTCATGCGCAGGCTCGGCCGCGAGGGGCACCTGGACCGGGCCCTGGAGTTCCTGCCGAACGACCGGCAGATCCGTGAGCTGCTGAACCACGGCAAGGGGCTCAGCCAGCCGGAGTTGGCGGTGCTGATCGCCTACACGAAGATCACGGCGGCCGAGGAGCTGATCTCCACCAGCCTGCCGGACGACGCGCACCTGCAGAAGCTGGTGCACGCCTACTTCCCGAAGCAGCTGAGCGAGCGGTTCCCCGAGGCGGTCGACGGGCATGCGCTGCGCCGCGAGATCATCACGACGGTGCTGGTCAACGACACCGTGAACAGCGGTGGTTCGACGTTCCTGCACCGGCTGCGTGAGGAGACCGGGGCCTCGCTGGAGGAGATCGTGCGGGCGCAGTTCGCCGCCCGCGAGATCTTCGGCCTCTCCGGGGTGTGGGACGCCGTGGAGGCGCTCGACAACACGGTGGCCGCCGATGTGCAGACCCGGATCCGGCTGCACTCGCGCCGGCTCGTGGAGCGCGGTTCCCGCTGGCTGCTCGGGAACCGGCCGCAGCCGGTGGCGATCGCGGAGACCGTCGAGTTCTTCCGGGACGGCGTCGAACGCGTCTGGAGCGAGCTGCCCAAGCTCCTGCGGGGCGCCGACATCGAGTGGTACCAGTCGATCCTCGACGAGCTCACCGCCGTGGGTGTCCCGGACGAGCTGGCGGGCCGGGTGGCGGGATTCTCGTCGGCCTTCCCGGCCCTGGACATCGTGGCGATCGCCGAGCGCACGGGCAAGGACCCGCTGGCCGTCGCCGAGGTGTACTACGACCTCGCCGACCGGCTGGGGATCTCCCAGCTGATGGACCGGATCATCGAGCTCCCGCGGGGCGACCGCTGGCAGTCCATGGCCCGCGCCTCCATCCGCGAGGACCTGTACGCCGCGCACGCCGCGCTCACGTCGGACGTGCTGTCCGTCGGCGACGGCACGTCGTCGCCCGAGCAGCGGTTCAAGGCCTGGGAGGAGAAGAACGCGGCGATCCTCGCGCGTTCGCGCGCCACCCTGGAGGAGATCCGGGGGTCGGAGGCCTTCGACCTGGCGAACCTGTCGGTGGCCATGCGGACGATGCGGACCCTGCTGCGTACGCACGCCTGACCCGGCGCGGCCGCACGGCCGTCACACAGCCGTCCGCCGGACGGGCCTCATCGGCCCGTCCGGCGGACGGCTCACGGCTTCACGGCGTCATTTCTTCGGCCGCGCGGGCTGCTTGGACCTGGCGGGCCCCGTGAACTCCTCGTACGCGGCGACGACCTCCTTGGCCGGCCCGTCCATCCGCAGGGTGCCCGCCTCCAGCCAGATCGCCCGGTCGCAGGTGTCGGTGATCGACCTGTTGCTGTGGCTGACGAGGAAGACCGTGCCGGCCTCCTCGCGGAGCTCCATGATCCGGTCCTTGCTGCGTCGCTGGAACTTCGCGTCTCCGGTGGACAGTGCCTCGTCGATCAGCAGCACGTCATGGCTCTTGGCGGCCGCGATGGAGAAGCGGAGCCTGGCGCCCATGCCGGAGGAGTAGGTCCGCATGGGCAGGGTGATGAAGTCGCCCTTCTCGTTGATGCCGGAGAAGTCGACGATGTCCTGGTAGCGCTCGCGGATCTGTTCCCGGGTCATGCCCATGGCCAGACCGCCGAGTACGACGTTGCGCTCCCCGGTCAGGTCGCTCATCAGGGCGGCGTTCACGCCGAGCAGTGAGGGCTGGCCCTGGGTGTGGACGCGGCCCTTGGACGCGGGCAGCAGCCCTGCGATCGCCTTGAGGAGCGTCGACTTCCCGGATCCGTTGGAGCCGATCAGGCCGATGGCCTCGCCCTTGTACGCGGCGAAGCTGACGCCCTTCACCGCGTGCACCTGGCGGGCCCCCCGAGGCTGCCGGCGCGACACGATCCGGTTGAGGGCGGAGGTGGCGCTGCCCTTTCCGGTGCGGGCGCCGTTCACCGTGTAGGTGATGTGCACGTCGTCGACGACGACGGTGGGCACACGGGTGTCGGGGGTGTCAGCCACGTCCGTACCTCTCCTCGGCCTTCCAGAAGTACACGAAACCGCCGAGGCCGCAGACGAGCGCCCAGGCCGTCGCGAGGGCCCAGACGTGCGGGGGCAGCTGCGCGCCGGTGAAGCTGTCGATCAGGGCGTAGCGCATCAGGTCGATGTAGATGGCCGCCGGGTTGCACTCCAGCGCCAGCAGGACGAGCCGCGGCACCCGGTCGGCGGTGAGCAGGGTGTCGAGGCTCCACATGACGCCCGACGCGTACATCCAGGTTCGCAGGATGAAGGGCGTCAGCTGGGCGATGTCGGGGGTCTTGGCGGCCAGCCGGGCCATGACCATCGAGATGCCGGTGTTGAACAGGGCCTGGAGGGCGAGCGCGGGGATCGCGAGCAGCCAGGACGGCCGCGGGTACTGGCCGAACACGAGGAGGATCAGGAAGAGCGCGCCGAGCGAGAAGAGCAGCTGCTGGAGCTGCTGGATGGCCAGGGCGATCGGCAGCGAGGCGCGCGGGAAGTGCAGGGCCCTGACGAGTCCGGTGTTGCCGCTGATGGCCCGGGTGCCGGCGGTGATCGAGCTGGCCGTGAAGGTCCAGATGAAGACGCCCGTGACGAGGAACGGCACGTAGTCGGGGACTCCGTGCTTGGTGTTCATCAGGACGCCGAAGATGAAGTAGTAGACCGTCGCGTTGAGCAGCGGGGTCATGATCTGCCAGATCTGGCCGAGCTTCGCCTGGCTGTATTGCGCGGTCAGCTTGGCCGTGGCGAAGGCCGTGATGAAGTGCCTCCGCCCCCAGAGCTGCCGGACGTACGCGCCGAGCGTGGGCCGCGCCCCGCTGACGTTCAGCCCGTGCCGGGCCGCGAGAGCGGCCAGCTCGCCGGGTTCGTACACGGGGAGGAGGGGGGCTGGGGATGCGGTGTCCACCGGGGCCGGCGGGGCTGCTGTCTGGCTCACCACGGTCGCTTTCGACGGGGGGCGGGGGAACAGGGCGGACGGATCCGGCTCGATGGGACGGGACCGTATCGTCGCAACGCTGAGAGTAGGACGTTTGTGCGTCGCAACGCAACCGTTTCGTCGTTACGGTCTATCATTCGGGCCATGACCACCCAACGGCGAACCGGGCGCCGCACCCCGGCAGGTGCCGCGGTGCTGCGGGAGGACGTGACGGACGCGATCCGCGGTGCCGTCTTCGAGGAACTGGCCGCCGTGGGCTTCGCGCGGATGTCGATCGAGGGCATCGCCCGGCGCGCGGGGGTGGGCAAGACCGCCGTCTACCGCCGCTGGAAGTCCAAGCTGCATCTCGTCCTGGACCTGGTCGCGGCCGTCGCCGCGCAGGGCATGCCGGCGCCCGCGACGGGTTCGCTGTACGGGGATGTGCGCGCCGTCCTGGAACTGGCCGCGTACGCGCTGCGCCACCCCGTCGCCTCGCAGGTCATCCCCGACCTGCTGGTCGAGGCGGCCCGCAATCCGGAGATCTCCGACGCCATCAAGGCGGCCCTGCTGGACCAGCAGCAAGGGGTGGCCGCCGTGGTCGTGAGGGCGGCGGTGGCTCGCGGCGAACTGCCCGAGGGCAGCGACCCCGACCGGGCGCTGGATCTCATCGTCGGCCCGCTGTACTGGCGCCTCGTCGTGGTCCGGGGCGACCTGCCCAAGGGGTACCTCGACGACCTCGCGGCCTCGGCGGTCCGGGCGCTCAAGGCCTGACGGGGCGTGGCCCGGCCTCCCGAGGCCTGACCAGGCGCGGTGAGCCGGAGGAGTCCTCGGCCAGCAGCCGGTCCGCGACGCGGCGGGCGGCGTCGCCGTCGCCGGGCCCGCAGTAGTCGCGCCGGAAGCTCTCGTACGCCTGCGCGTGGACGTCCGCCGGAGCGGCTGCGGCCCCCAGCGCCTGAACCACCTCCCGGGTGGTGGCGAGCAGCGGCCCGGGGGCGCGGGTCTCGAAGTCCAGGCAGAAGCCGCGCACGGTGTCCCGGTAGTGCTCCAGGTCGTAGGTGTGGAAGAGCATCGGACGGCCGGTGTGCGCGAAGCCGAAGGCCAGGCCCGAGTAGTCGGTGACCAGCACGTCGGCGATCAGCAGGAGCTCGGTGGAGTCGGGGTGCGCGGACACGTCACGCAGGGCGGGGTGCGCCGGGACGCTGCCCGTCACCCGGGGGTGTCTGCGCACCAGCACGGTGGTGCGGCCGTCCAGCGACCGTGCCAAGGCGGCCAGGTCGAGCGCCGGATCCCAGCGGTACAGGGGGGAGGAGCCGACGGGGACACCGGCCGGAGCGTGGGCGAGGTGGTCGCGGTACGTCGGCGCGTACAGCACCACGCGGTGGCCGTCCGGGATGCCCAGTCGCCGGCGTACCCGCTCGGCCGTCCTGTCCCGGCCGGGCGCGAACAGCAGGTCGTCGGCCGGGCAGCCGGCCTCCAGCACCTCGCCGCCGTAGGCCAGGGCGCGGCGGAGACGCGGGGTGGCGAAGGCGCTGGGGGAGACCAGCACCGACCACTGGGCGGAGCGGTGCTCCAGCGTGGCGAGGTGCTGGTGGTCGGCGTACAGGGTGCCGGTGAGGTCCAGGCCGAACCGGCCGAGCGGGGCGTTGGGCCAGACCCGTACGACCGTCTGGTCAGGGCGGCGCTCGAACCACTCGGGCAGCTGACCTGCCGCCACGATCCGGCGGGCTCGCGCCAGCGCCTCGTACCAGGCGGTGCTGTGCGCCACGACGGGGACGGCGGTGGACGGGACGTGAGGCGCGGCACCCGGGGAGCCGTCGGTGACCCACAGATGCTCGGCACCGGTGCTCCGGCGTACGAGCTCGGCGTGCACGGCGCGCGTGGAGCCCTCACCGGTGTAGAGCACGACGTCCCGGAGCGGCAGCCGGCGCTGCGCGGGGTGGTGCGCCGTCCGCAGAAGCCCCTGGCCGTACGCGCTCCGCTCCGCGTCCGCGAGCGCCGGCTCGCAGTGCACGGTCAGCCGGTCACCGTGGCGGCGGTCGAGGCGGAAGCGGGCTCCCGTGGCGCTCACCGTGCTCACCGGCAGGAGGGCGGCGAGCGCGGGCCCCACACGCACGGGCCGGCCGCCCAGGAACACCTCCCAGTCACCTTCGCGGGGAGGGGCCGCGAGCACGGCGGCGAAGCGGCCGTCGTCCCCTCGGGCGGGGACGGCCACCGTCTCCCCGAGGGCGCCGTGCCGCAGTTCGAGAGCGCCGGTCCCGGTCCCCTCGACGCGCAGCCCACCGTCCGGAGCGGGCCCGGCGCGGTCCACGCGCGGCTCCCCGGACAGCTCCACCACCAGGTGACCGGCCGGATCCGCGAGAGCGGGCGGCGGCAGGTCCGGGGCCGCCGCGAGCGGCACGCGGACGCCGTCGGTCAGGAGCGCCGCCCGCCACCGGCCTCCGGCCCCCGGGGCGGGCTCGGAGGGCCCGCCGGGGGCTGGAGGCGTCTGCGCCGCGAGTGCCGCGAGCGGGATCAGGGCGCTGAAGTCGCCCCCGCCGCCGCACCGCACCGGGCAGACGTGCTCCGCGCTCCCCTCGCGGGTCAGGACGAGGGCTGTCGGCCGGGCGTCCCCGTACAGCCTGCCGGTCAGTACCAGGGTGTCCGGCCCGCCGTCGTGGCCGGTGGCGACCGCGGGCAGCCTGGACACGGCCAGCCCCAGCCGGCCGTCCCGGTAGCCGAGCACCGCGCGCCGCCCGCCGCCCAGGTCGTGGACCAGCGGCTGCGCGGCCGCCGCCTCGACGGCCCGCACCGCCGCCCGCCGTACGACGCCGTGGCCGGCCACCACCACGCCCACCAGCCAGTCGCCCGGCCCCAGCCGCCCCGGGTCGAGGACCATGTCGAAGCCCGCGTGGTCGTAACTGTGCAGTTCCTGGCCCGAGTCGGCGGTCGCGCGGTCCGTCCGGACCGAGCGCACCGGTACGGCACGCGGCAGGCCGCCCCCCGCCTCCCGCACCAGGCCCGCCTTCAGCGAGTGCCGGGCCGCCCGGGCCGGGAGATTACGGATGTACGCGTACCCGCGCAGCCGCAGCCTGCCGTCCTCGCCCCACGACGACTCCACCAGCCGGGCCACGGCGGGCAGATCGCCCCGGCCGAGGCGCGCCGAGGCGCTGCCGCCGGCCCCCGGGTGCACGGCGCGCCGCCTCCCCGGCGGGCCCGCCACGGCGAACGTGCCCGTCCCGTTGGCCCGTTCGGACCGCAGGACCGCCAGCAGTTCGCCGACGCGGCGCTCCCGCACCAGCTGCCAGCGGATGCGTGCCTCGGCGGGCAGCCCGTCCAGGGCCGCGTCTCCCGCCCGGTCGAGGAAGGCACCCGCGTCCGCCATGAACGCGGAGCGGTAGGCGGGCCCGCCCATCGGCAGCCCCTCCAGGAAGTACACGAAGTCGTCGCGCAGGCAGGAGGCGTCGTAGCGAAGCCGCTGTGCGGGGTCGCGGTCCGCTAGGAAGGCGCTGACCTGTTCACAGGCGGCGATCCGGTCCCGTACCCCCCGGACGTCCGTACGCCGCCGGGTGATCGAACCCTCCCGCACCCGCCAGTGGTAGACGTGTTCGCGCAGCACGTCCACCGCCCCGGCGAGGTAGTGCGCCGGGATCATCACCGGGGTGTCCTCGTAGAGCTTGCCCACCGGGAAGGTGAAGGCGTGCCGGTCCCAGAAGGAGCGCCGGAACACCTTGTTCCAGGCGACGCGGTCGGCCAGCAGCCGGGCATCGCGGGTGATGTGGGTGCGGAGATGGTCGGCGGTCAGCCAGCGGTACTGCCAGGCCTGCTGCCTTCCCCGCTCGTTGAGCCGCCACACATTGCCCGTCACCAGATCCGATCCGGTCGTCTCCAGGGACGCCACCATCCGTTCGTACGCGTCGGGGACGAGGACGTCGTCGCTGTCGGCGAACGCCAGGTACGGCACTTCGCCGGTGGTGCGGGCGACCCCCGTGTTACGGGCGGCGCTGAGGCCCGCGTTGGGCTGGTGGACGCAGCGGAAGCGGTCGTCCCGGGCGGCGAAGTCCTCCGCGATACGACGGCTCCCGTCCGTCGAGCCGTCGTCGACGAGCACCACCTCGATGTCCTTCAGGGTCTGCCCGGCCAGCGAGACGAGGCACTCCTCCAGATAGTCCTCGACGTTGTGCACGGGGACGACGACGCTGAGGAGTGGCTTCATGAACGGCTCAACCCGGGGGAGCGCCCCGGGTCACGCCACTGACCCGAACGGGTGACAGTCCCTGGGGCAGGCCGCACGGTCACCATTACGCTCGGCTGCCATGCTGCTCACCGTCGTCGTGTCCGCCCGTCGCGTCCAGGGATACCTGAGGGCGGCCCTGGAGTCCGTGACCGGGCAGCCGCCGGCGGAGAGCGGGCGGGCGGACCTGGAGCTGGTCGTGGTCTGCGCGGCCGACGACGAGCCGGACCTCGCCATCGCACGGGAGGTCGCCGGCCGTGACCCCCGGGTGCGCGTGGTCGTCCCCGACGGCCCCTGGGACACGGGCACGGCCCGCAACACCGGCGCGGAGGCGGCGCGCGGGGCCCATCTGCTCTTCCTCGACGGTGACGACCTGCTCCTCCCGGGAGCGTTCGCGGAGATCTCCGCACGGCTGACGGAGGGCCGGCCCGACGTGCTGGCCCTGGGCCACGACCGGGTCGACTGGTGGGGCACGGCGGAGCCGGGAGACGCTCTCCCGGCCGCCCGGAAGCAGCTTTTCCGCCGCGCCTTCTGGAACGACCGCGGGCTCCGCTTCACCGAGGGCCCGTACGGGGACGTCGTGCCCGTCCACCGGGCGCGCTTCCTCGCCTCCGACGCGGGCACCCTCGCCTCGCTCGACCGGATCTGCGTGCGCCACCGGGTGCGCCGTACGGGCGCGTCGGCCCCAGCACCGGACCGCGCGCACTTCGCGGTCATCGACGCCTACGAGCGGCTGGCCGCCGGGACCGGGGACGACCCGCGGATCCCGGCCGCGCGCACCGCGCACCTGACCGCCGTGCTCGACGACCCCGGCCGGATCGCGCCGGGCGACCGCGCCGCCTTCTTCCGGGCGGCGGGGCTCCCCGGCCGGTACGCGGCGCGCCGGAGCGGGGAGGCGGTCCGCGCCGTGCGCGCCCGGGCGCGGGCCGTCGCGCGCGCGGGCAGGAAGTCGCTGCGCGCCCGCGTGATGAGGGCGCTCTACCGCGCCGATCTGCACCGGCCGCTGGACCCCTGCCTCGCCGTCTACGGGGCCTACTGGAACAGGGGCGTCGCCTGCAACCCGGCCGCCGTCTACGCCAAGGCCCGCGAGCTGGTCCCGCACATCCGCGGCGTCTGGGTCGTCTCCTCCCGCCACCGCGACCGGATGCCGCCCGGAGTGCCGTACGTCATCGAGGGCTCCCGCGCCTACTGGCGGGCCATGGCCACCGCGACGTACCTCGTCAACAACTCCAGCTTCCCCGGCGGCTTCACCAAACGGCCCGGCCAGACCTATCTCCAGACCCACCACGGGACCCCGCTGAAGACGATGGGCCTGGACCAGCTCCCGTACCCCGCGCTCACCAAGGGCGTCAGCTTCGAACGGATCGTCGCGCACACCGACCAGTGGGACTTCAGCCTCTCCGCCAATCCGCACAGCACCGAGGTCTGGGACCGGGTCTACCCCTCCTCGTACGAACAACTCCCGTACGGGTACCCGCGCAACGACGTCCTGTACGGCGCCACCCCCGAGCAGACCGGCAAGATCCGCGCGGAGCTCGGCATCGCGCCCGGATCGACCGTGCTGCTGTACGCGCCCACCCACCGCGACTACCGGGAGGGCTTCCTGCCGCTGCTCGACCTGGAGCGTCTCGCGCGGGATCTGGGGCCCGGATGGGTACTGCTGGTGCGGGCCCACTACTTCTACGGGCGATCGGCCGGGACGGCGGCGGCCGGCCGGGTCGTCGACGTCACCGGCCATCCCGTCGTGGAAGAGCTCTTCCTGGCCGCCGACGCGTTGATCACGGACTACTCGTCCCTGATGTTCGACTACGCCTGCCTGGACCGCCCGATCATCACCTACGTGCCCGACTGGGAGGCATACCGGGCCGCCCGCGGCACCTACGTCGACCTGCTGTCCGGCCGTCCGGGCGACACCCCCGGCGCGGTCGCCACCACGCAGGACGAGCTGCGCGAGGTGCTGGTGGGCGGAGCCTGGAGGTCCGAGGACGCCGACGCGCTGCGCGCCGCGTTCCGCCACCGCTTCTGCCCGTACGACGACGGCCACGCGGCGGAGCGCGTGGTGCGCAGGGTCTTCCCGGTCGGTTCGAACTGAACCCCGGCATCACCCGTACGGGGCGCTCCCTCCGTGTCCCACCGTCGTTGTGCTCAACAGCGCGCGCACACGGCAACGTTGGGAGAACCTCATGCACCGGTCCGCCTACGAGCAGATGCAGCTCTGCATCGAGGAGTACCTGCCCAGGACCCGCAGGCACCGCGTCGTGGACCTCGGCTCCCGGATCTCCGGCAAGCAGACCCGGACCCACCGCGGACTCCTGGCCGGCCACGACATCGACTACTTCGGGGTCGACGTCCTCGACGGCCCCAACGTCGACGCGGTGATGAAGCAGCCCTACCGGATCCCCGCGAAGTCACGCAGCGCCGATGTGGTGCTGTCGGGCCAGGCGTTCGAGCACATCCCCTTCTTCTGGGTGTCGATGATGGAGATCGCCCGGGTGCTCAGGCCCGGTGGCCACGCCTTCATCACCGCACCCTCGCGCGGCCACGCCCACGACGCGCAGGACTGCTGGCGCTACTACCCCGACGGCTTCCGCGCGATGGCCGCCCACTCCCGCCTCGAACTCCGCGAGGCGTACACGGACTTCCCGCCCGCCAAGGGCATCTGGCACGACTACGGGTCCATCGACACCGAGGCCGCCTACTGGGGCGACTCCGTGGGCGTCTTCCGCCGGCCGCTACCCCACCGCCGGCCGGTGACCCGGCTGAAGAACAGCCTGGCGGACCTCGCCGTGCGGGAGACGGCCGTGTGGTGGGCCAACCGGGCCGGTGGCGTGGACCGCGTGCCGCTGCCGCGCCCGCTCGACGGACGGGCACGGTGCGGGCGCCCGGACAGCCGTACGGCCCCATCAACCACAGGTTGACGAAAGATGACATGAGCCACAAAACGCGCGTACTGTCCGGCCCCATGGCTTGGCGCAACGCCGTCAACGGCGTCCTTCAGCAACTCACCGGATACCAGCTCAGGCGCGCGACCCTGCCCGCTCCCCGCTCGGCCCCCGCCGACCCGCCGGTGGTGGCGAAGAAGCCTGCCGCGGTGAAGCCGGCGGTGGCGAAGAAGCCGCAGTTCCCCGCGGACTACGACGACGAGGCGAAGGACGTCATCCGCGCGGTCAAGCCGTACACGATGACCTCCCCGGAGCGGCTCAACGCCTTCGTCCTCGCGACGCGGCACGTCGTCAAGCACGGCATCCCGGGTGACATCGTCGAGTGCGGGGTGTGGCGCGGCGGTTCCATGCAGGCCTGCGCCAGGACGCTGCTGTCGCTCGGTGAGACGGAGCGCGACCTCTATCTCTTCGACACGTACGAGGGCATGACACCGCCCACCGCGGAGGACCTGCGGCGGGACGGCAGGCCGGCCCAGGAGCTGCTGGACGCGCAGGGCAAGGACCGGCCCATCTGGGCCGTGGCCTCCCTGGAGGACGTACAGGCCGGCTTCGAGCAGGTCCCGTACCCGAAGGACCGCGTCCACTACGTGCGGGGCAAGGTCGAGGACACCGTCCCGGAGCAGGCACCGGAGCAGATCTCCATCCTCCGCCTGGACACCGACTGGTACGCGTCGACGAAGCACGAGCTCACCCATCTGTACGGGCGTCTGGTGAGCGGCGGGGTGCTGCTGATCGACGACTACGGCTACTGGCAGGGATCACGCCAGGCGGTGGACGAATTCCTGGAGGAGACCGGGGAGCGGCTTCTGCTGCTGCGCATGGACGAAGGCCGCATCGCCGTCAAACCCTAGGTACAGCGTCCCGTTGCGAGCCCCGTGCCTCACCGGCACGGGGCTCGTTCCATACAGAGGAAGTCCGTTCGTCCGTCCGGAAGGATCGTGCGCAGCGTCATGTCACCCCGTCTCACCGTCGTCGTCCCGCTCTTCAACGTCGAGGAGTACCTCGGCGCCTGCCTGGACTCGCTCGCCGGGCAGACCATGGCCGACCTGGAAGTCGTCATGGTCGACGACGGTTCGACGGACGGCAGTGCCGACGTGGCTCTGCGGTTCGCCCGGCAGGACTCCCGCTTCCGGCTGATCCGGCAGAGGAACGCGGGGCTGGGGGCCGCGCGCAACGCGGGCGCGGCACAGGCCCACCCGGACGCGGACTTCCTGACGTTCGTCGACAGCGACGACGTCGTGCCGCCGGGCGCCTACGCCAGGATGCTCGGTGAACTGGACGCCTCCGGCTCGGACTTCGCGACCGGCAACGTACTCAGGCTCCGGGCGAACGGGGTGCTCGAACAGTCCCCCATGTTCCGCAGGCCGATGGAGAGGGCCCGCCGGGCCACCCATGTCACCAGGGACTGGGTCCTGCTCGGTGACCGCATCGCGTGCAACAAGGTGTTCCGCAGGTCCTTCTGGGACCAGCACGCCTTCGCCTTCCCGACCGGCGTCCTCTACGAGGACATCGCCGTGGTCCTGCCGGCCCACTTCCTGGCCCGGTGCGTCGACGTCGTGGAGGCCCCGGTCTACCACTGGCGGGACCGCGACGGCTCGATCACCACCCGGCGCGCGGTGGCCCGGGGCATCCGCGACCGGGTCACTGCGGTCTCCACGGTCAGCCGGTTCCTCGCCGACCGGGGCATGACGGAGGCGAAGCGGCGCTACGACGAACACGCGCTCTCCGGCGACCTGTGGCTGTTCATCGAGGCCCTCCCGGACGGTGACGAGAGCTTCCACGAGGCATTCCTCACCCACGCCAACGCCTTCGCCTCGACGGTCGAACCCGCGGTACTCGACGCGCTGCCCCTGCCTCTGCGGGTCAAGTGGCAGCTCATCCGGGAACGCAGGACGGCGGAGCTGCTGGCGCTCCTTGCCCACGAGTCCACCGACCGCGACACCTTCCACGTGCGGGGGCGGCTGCGGCCCAGGGCCCAGTACCCCGGAGTCGACGCCCCTCTGCCGCGCAAGGTCACCGCTCTGTCCGCCGAGGACCTCCCCGTGCACGCGCATCTCACCGAGGCCGTGTGGAGGGACGGGCTGCTGCACCTCAAGGGGTACGCGTACGTCCGCAACGCCCCGGGGAGGTCGGCCGGGGCCGGCTGGCTGAGGTCAGGGCGCCGGCTGATCCCCCTGAGGCTGCGCGGGACGGCGACGGACGAGGCGACGGCCGGTTCGGGCCGCTCGCTGCACCGCTACGAGCGCTCCGGCTTCGAGACCGTCGTCGACCCGCGCCGGCTCGTCACCCGGGGTACGGCACGGGGCGCCCGCACGCTCTGGAAGCTGGAATCCGTCGTCGTCGGCGCGGGGCGCCCGCGGCGCGGCCCGATGCGGCTCCTCGGCAATCCGGCCGCGCCCGCCGTGCGGTACGTCGACGAGCGCACCCGGGTCGTCCCATTGCTCTCCGGGAACAAGCTGGAGCTGCGCGCCGAGCGGGTGGACGCCGTGCTCGCGGGACACCGGCCGACGGACGCCGGGGACGGGATCCGGATCGCGGTGCGGCTGCCGGGCCCTGACGTGCCGACGGCTCTGCGGATCCAGGAGTGGCGTACGAAGGAGATCCGCGAGTTCCCCCTGGTGACCGACGAGGACACCGACGGCCGTACGGTCCTCGCCGACGTGCCGCTGGTGGTGTTCGGGGGCTCCGACGGCGACTGGGGTGTCCAGCTGGTCTGCGGGGCGCGGCGGCTCACGGTCGCGGCCCGTCCGGAGACCGACGCGGGCCGGTACCCGCTGTCCGGCGGCCGCGAGGTCTACGCCGCCGCCAACCCCTCCGGTGACCTGGTGCTCAGCGACCGGGACGTGCGGCCCGTCGTCACGGGCGTCTCCTGGACGGACGAAACGGGACTGGTCCTGGAAGGGACCTTCCCGGCGGTGCGCTACCGCCCGGTCGAGCTCGTCCTGCGGCACAGCGGCCACCAGGAGGAGAACGCCTTCGCGGTGGAACGCACGGGTTCAGGTTTCCGTACGGAGCTGTCCCCCGAAGCGGTCGACGGGGCCGGTGGCCCGCTGCCGCTCGCCGAGGGCAGGTGGTACCCGTTCCTCCGGTCGCGGGGCGAGACGGACCCGGAGCGCTATCTGCCGCTGCGCGTGGTGCACCAGCTGCACGCGCAGCTGCCGCTCGGGCACGAGTCGGCAGGACGCCACTTCACCCTGGAGCGGCGCTTCCACGACCGGCTCTCCCTGCGGTCGGGGAGCGTCCTGCCACCGGAGGACCGGGGGGCGTACGGGCAGCGGCGACTGCGCGAGTGGTATGTCGGCCTGCTCGGACGGGAGCTGCGCGACACCGTGCTGTACTCCAGTTTCGACGGGCGTCAGTACTCCGACTCACCGCGCGCGATCCACGAGGAGCTGGTCCGGCGCGCCACCGGAGTCGAGCACCTCTGGGTGGTGCGGGACCAGCAGGCCGTCGTGCCCGCCGGGGTCCGCGCCGTGACCCTGCACAGCGCCGAGTGGCACGAAGCCCTGGCCCGCAGCCGGTGGATCGTCACCAACACCCAGTTGCCCGGGTGGTTCGAGCGGGCGGAGGGGCAGTTCGTCGTCCAGACCTGGCACGGCACCCCGCTCAAGCGCATCGGCCGTGACCTGGCGGGCACCGCCTTCGCGGACACCGCGTACATGGAGTCCATGCCCCGCCGGGCCGCCCAGTGGAGCGTCCTCGTCTCGCCGAACCGCTTCTCCACGCCTGTACTGCGCCGTGCGTTCGGGCACACGGGCGAGGTGCTGGAGTGCGGCTACCCGCGCAACGACCTGCTGTACGCCTCCGACCGTGCGAAGGTCGCCGCCGCGGTCCGGCAGTCGCTCGCCGTCCCCGAGGGCAAGCGCGTCGTCCTGTACGCCCCCACCTGGCGCGAGGACCGGCCGAAGCAGAGCGGGCTGTACGGGCTCGACCTCCAGCTGGACCTGGAACACGCGCGGAAGGCGCTCGGCGACGACCACGTCCTGCTGGTGCGCCGCCACTACCTGGTCGGCGGGAGCATCCCCGAGAACGACTTCGTGCGCGACGTGTCACGCCATCCCGACGTCGCCGAGCTGATGCTGATCAGCGATGTGCTGGTCACGGACTACTCCTCCCTGATGTTCGACTTCGCGCAGACGGGGCGTCCGATGCTGTTCCACACCTACGACCTGGAGCACTACCGCGACACCCTGCGGGGCTTCTGCTTCGACTTCGAGAACCGGGCACCCGGACCGCTGATCACCGACTCGGCGGCCGTCGTGGAGGCGCTGCGCGACCCGGAGGCCGCGACGGCGGGCCACCGGGAGGCGTACGCCGGCTTCCGCGAGTCGTTCTGCGATCTCGACGACGGGACGGCGTCCGCCCGGGTAGTGGACCGGATGCTGAAGGGGGCGCAGGCATGAGTACGCCCGACTTCAGCTGTGTGATCACCGCCGCGGAGGGCGGCGAGGACGCGCTGACGGCGTCCGTGGAGTCCGTGCTCGACCAGAGCCTGCGCGCCGTCGAGGCCCTCGTCGTCCTGCCCGCCGGAGCCCCCGCAGCCGTGCGGAGTGCGGCCGGTTCGCTCGCCGGGCGCTCCCCGGACCGCGTCCGTGTGCTCCATCCCGGTACGGACCCCGTCGCCTCGCTGCGCAACGCCGGGCTGGACGCGGCGCGCGGCACGTACGTCCTCGTGCTCGACGTCGGCGAGCGCCTCCAGCGGCACGCCTGCCGCAACCTCTGGGAGGCCGGGGCGCGGACCCGTGCCGACCTGGTCGCCGGACGCTGGGCCCGGCTCACCGGGGAGGGCGCGAAGGAACGCGAACCTTCCTGGCAGCACCCGCTGTTCCTCCGCTCCCGTACGGTGGTCCGGTTCTCCGAGGCACCGGAGCTGGCCGTGCACGACGCACTGGTGACCGGTTTCTGCGTGCGGCGCGCGGCACTGGAACGGCACGCGCTGCGCTACGACGAGGACCTCACCCACAGCGGGGTCCTGTTCGGCCCCCTGGTGGCGTCCGTGGTCGGCCGGATCGCCCTCGTACGCCGCAGAATCGTCTCCGGGCGGGCCGTGCCCGACGCCGGCCGGGACCTCGCCGGACTCGTCGAGGCGCACCGGCGCGTGTGCCATGTGCTGGTGGCCCAGGGGCTGGCGGAACTGCGTGAGCGGCGGGACCGCGCCTTCCTGCTGGACCACCTCGTGCCGCTGGTGCGCAGGTTCCCCGAACTGCCCGCCGCCGCACGCGAACGCGTCGCGGAGACGGCGGCCCGGGTGCTGCCCGGCACCGTCCCCGGGCCGGTGCTGCTCACCCTCCCGCCCGTCGAGCGCGTCGGTGTGCGGCTGCTGGAGCGGGGGGACGAGGAGGGCGTGCTCACCGCGGCGTACGCGCTGCGCAGGAGGGGCGCCGTGGCCGCGCCCCTCAGCATGGCCGACGACGGGCGGGTGTACTGGCCGGGCGGCCCCGACCCCGTACTGGACGTCACCGAACTCGGCCATCAGTACCGCGCGTTCGGCGAGCTGAAGCTGATGAACAGGCTCACCCGCTACGAGGCCGAAGGCCGCCGGGTCCTGATCGGGGGCCGGCTCGTGCTGCCCGCGCACACCGGGCCCGACCCGGAGGGCACCCTCACGGCCCATCTGGAGTTCCGCGTACGCGACGGCTCCCGCGCCTTCCGCGTCCCGGTCGACGAGCTGCGGCCGGACGCCACCGGGATCAGCTGGTCCGTCCGGGCCGACCTGACACGCCTGCTGCGCCCCTTCGGCCCCCGCGACACGGTGTGGGACGCGCGGATGGTCGTGGAGGACGGCAGGGCCCGCTCGGTGAGCGACCTCTTCGCCGCCCACGACCTCGTCGGCCCGTCGGACCGTTCCCCCGCCGCTCCGCGGCTGGGCAGGACGACCGGGGACACCTGGCAGCCGTACATCACGCTCCGGGACCATCTGGCGCTGCGGCTCGAAGCCCACGGCCGGCCCGCCCGCACGGCCCGCCGGCTGGTCCACTACGCCACCCACTTCCGCCCCGCCCGCCGTGCCAGGCTCCTGCTCCGGGCTCTGCGCAAGCGCCGGGACAGGCTGCACGCCAGGGGCTTCAAGGTCTCCGTCTACCGCACCTGGCTGCTCCGGCTGCCCGTGCGCAAGGGCTCCGTGGTCTTCGAGAGCCACATGGGCACCTGCTACGGCGACAGCCCCCGGGCCGTCCACGAAGAGGTGCGCGCCCGGGGGCTCCCGCTGCGCTGCGTCTGGTCGTACGCCGACTCCCCGGCCGGGTTCCCGGCGGACGCCCGGCTGGTCCGCCGCTGGTCCTGGCGTTATCTGTGGGCCCTGGCACGGGCGGAGTACTGGGTCGACAACCAGGGGTTCCCCCAGCACCTCGACAAGCCCTCCGGCACGGCCTATCTCCAGACCTGGCACGGATCGGCGTACAAGCGCATGGGATTCGACGAGACCCGGGTGCGCATGCAGAACGCCCCGCAGCGCGAGCGGCTCCAGCAGGCCGTGCACCGGTTCGACCACTTCCTCGTACGGTCCGAGCACGACGAGCGGACACTGGCGCGCGCCTACCGGCTGCCCGGGAGCACGCTGCTGCGCACCGGCTACCCGCGCAACGACGCGCTGGTCGCCGCGCGAGCCCGGGACGAGACACAGGGGAGGCTGCCGCGTCCGGCGCTCGCGGCGGAACTCGGCCTGCCCGACCACCGCAAGGTCGTGCTGTACGCGCCGACCTTCCGGGGCGGTCCGGGCACGCGCAAGCGGCAGCGGCTGCTCCTGGACGCGGCGCGCTTCGCGGAGCGCTTCGGCGACACGTACACGCTGCTGGTGCGGGCGCACTACCTGGAGGCGGCGAGCCTGCCCGTCTGCCCGCCCGGGACGGTCGTGGACGTCTCGCGCCACCACGACGTCAGCGAACTCCTCGCGCTCGCCGACGTCCTGGTCACGGACTACTCCTCGATCATGTTCGACTACGCCCTCCTGGACCGCCCGATCGTCCTCTTCGCCCCCGACCTCGACACCTATGCCGCCGAGCGGGGCAGCTACTTCGACCTGCGGGAGAAGGCGCCGGGCCCGGTGACGGCGACCGAGGAGGAACTGTTCGCCGTGCTGGCCCGGCTGAAGACCGCGGACACCGGCTTCCAGGAACAGCGCGCCGCCTTCGCCGAGGAGTTCGGGACCTACGACCGTGGGGACGCGGCCCGGGCGGTCGTCGACACCGTGTTCGCCCGGCACCTCGTTCCGTCCCGTTCCGCTCGCACCGGGGAGGCCCGTCGATGAACCGCAGCCGTGACGTCTTCATCGTCTCCAACAGCACCGACGAACTCGGGGGTGTGACCGGCTGGATGCACCGGACCGCCCACCTGTTCCAGGAGGCCGGCCACCGGGTGCACACCATCGGCATCCACGCCGCCGAGCGGAAGATGGCCCTGCCCGACCCGCCGGCTTACCCGGTGACCGCCCTGTACCCGGCGCATCCGCCGACACCCTGGGCGCCCAAGGGGGCACGGGACCGCTTCCGGTTCGCCGCCCGGCGCGCGGAGGCCGCCCGTGCCGCCCGGAAGCGGCGGGCGGTCGACCAGCTCTCGGAGATCTTCCGGGCGGCCCGCCCCGGGGGAGTGGTGATCGTCAGCCAGGTCTGGGCGATGGAGTGGGTCGGCGAGGCGGACACCGGCGGCATGCGGGTCATCGGGATGAGCCACGAGTCCTACGACTACTCGCGGGCGAGCCACCGCTACCGCTGGATCAGGAACCACTACCCGCCGCTCGACCGCTGGCTCGTCCTCACGGAGGAGGACGCCGACAAGTGGGCGGGCGACGGGATGAACAACGTGGGCTTCATGCCCAACGCCCTGGCCGCGCTGCCCGATGTGCCCTCCCCGCGCCGCGAGAAGTCGGTCGCCAGCATCGGACGGCTCACCGACCAGAAGGGCATCGACATGCTCCTGGACACCTGGGCGCTGGTGGCCCCGCAGCGCCCGGACTGGCGGCTGGACGTGTACGGGGCGGGTGAGGACGAGGCTGACCTCAGGGCACGGTGCACCGGCCTGGGGCTCGACGCCTCGGTCGGATGGCGGGGGCGCACCGACGACGTCCCCGGGGCGCTCGCCGCGTCCTCCGTCTTCGTCCAGTCCTCACGCGGCGAGGGCTTCCCGCTGGCGCTCCTGGAGGCCATGGCGAGCGGGGTGCCGTGCGCGGCGTTCGACTGCGCGCCGGGCGTGCGGGAGATCGTGCGCGACGGCGAGGACGGGCTGCTCGCCCCCGCGGGCGACATCGGGGCCCTCGCGGACCGGCTGCTCAGACTCACCGGCAACCCCCGGATGCGGGACGCGATGGGGGACCGGGCGCGGGTCAACGTCCAGCGGTTCTCCGAGGCGGAGATCATGGGGCGCTGGGAAGAGCTGTTCGCGTTGCTGGAGCGCTGAAGCCCCGGGGGCGTCCCCGGGGCGCTCAGGCCCTCACCCGTTGCTGTACTCCCGTACGGTCACCTGCCGGGGGACCTCCACGGCCCCGCAGCCCGGCTGCGGGGCGGGCAACGGCAGGCCCGAGGTGTCGTTCAGGAAGACCCGGCGCACCACCCGCTCCGCCGCGTGCCCGTCGTCGTAGGGGCAGAACCTGGCGCGGAACGCCGCCCGGCGCTGCGCGGAGCGGGGCCCGCGCCAGTGGTCCGTGGCGAAGATCTCGTGCAGCTCCTCCTGGTCGCGGGCGACCGCGCCCGGCGGGAAGGCCGCCGGATCGAAGTACGTGCCACGGGCCGCCTCGTACGCCTGCGCGTCCTCCAGGTGCAGGACGACCGGCCTGTCCAGGTTGACGTAGTCGAACATCAGCGACGAGTAGTCCGTGATCAGCCCGTCGGAGGCGATGCAGAGCTCCTCGACGGACGGGTGGGCGCTGACGTCGATGATCCGCGGGTGCCGCAGATGACCCGCGGTGGCCCGGGCCGTCGTGTCCAGGTAGTGGGAGCGGGCCAGGATCACGAAGTGCGGCCCCAGGACGCGGACCAGCTGTTCCAGGTCCAGGGAGTGCCGCTGGGCGCGCCGGTAGTCCCGGTGGGTCGGCGCGTACAGCAGGGCGGTGCTGCCCTCCGGGACGCCCAGGCGCTCGCGCAGCCGTGCGGTCTCCTCGGGGCCGGTGCGGTGGAAGACGTCGTTGCGTGGGCTGCCGTACTCCAGTGTGGTGTAGGCCGACGGGTAGGTGCGCTCCCAGACGAGCGTGGAGTGCTGGTTGGCCGAGAGCGAGTAGTCCCACTTGTCGACGTTGCGCAGGAGCCGGCCGAAGTCCATGGAGCCGGCCGCCGCCGGACGGTGCACGAGGTCGGTGCCCATGGTCTTCAGCGGGGTCCCGTGGTGGGTCTGCAGCAGCACCTGGCCGCGTCTCTTCACGAGCCGGCGGTCGAAGTTGACGTTGTTCACGAGGTACTTGGAGCGGGCCAGCGCCGTCCAGTACGCCGCTGTCCCGGGGTGCAGCACGCGGGTGGCCTCCGGCACCGAACGGGCGTCCTCCGGGTGGCAGATCCAGGAGGTGCGCAGCCCGGGCACGAGGGCCCTGGCCGTGGCCTCCAGCGCGGCGGGACTGCAGGTGTAGCCGCGGTGCCAGTAGGCGGCGAACACGGCGTCCTCACACCGGACGGGCAGCCGCAGCTGGACGCGGTAGTGCAACTGGAGCACCGCGGCGCGGAACGTCCGGCGCGTCGCCGAGGCCGCACGCCCGAGCCTGCCGTGGACCCGCTGTGCGGCCCACAGGGCGCGGTAGGTGCGGTGGGCGCCCAGCCGGAACAGCGCGTGCCGCAGACGGGTGCGGCGGGACACGGGGGCGCCGGGGGTGCGGTAGCGGCGGCAGTGGGCGCGGGCGCGGCGGAAGAACCGGGCCCGGCTGCCGCGCGGCAGCCGGCCCCGGGAGGTGAAGAGGGTCGAGAAGTGGTCGAGCATCCGGCGGAACATCACCGGGCGCCAGACGGCGAGTTCGGGTCGGGCGTCGATGAAGGCGAAGACCCGGTCGTACTGGTCGAAGACGTCGAAGTGGCGGAGGGTGGTGGTGGAGAGGATGTTGCCCCGGCGCCGCTGGCGGTACCGCACGCAGACGCTGTCCAGCACGGCGATCGACCCGGCGGCCATCAGCACCGGGTAGGTCCAGGGGGTGTCCTCGTAGTAGCCGGGCGGGAAGGTGAAGCCCTCGGCCTCGACGAACTCGCGGCGGTACGCCTTGTTCCAGACGACCATCAGGACCTTGAGCAGTTCGGGCCGCTCCGAGAGCCGGAAGGAGGCGGGGCCGTGCTCGGCGAGGCACTGGGCGAAGGTGTTGCGTACGCTCTCGCCCGACCAGTACGTACGGGCGTAGTCGTAGACCAGGACGTCGGGACCGCCGGTGGCGTCCAGGCGGTCGGCGATGGCCTGGAGCGCCTCGGGGGCGAAGGTGTCGTCGCCGTCGAGGAAGAGCAGGTAGTCCCCGGTCGCCCTGGCGACGCCGGCGTTGCGGGCCGGTCCGAGACCGGAGTTGCGGGGCAGGTGGACGGCGCTGACCCGGGGGTCGCGTACGGCGTACTCGTCGGCGATCGGGCCGCAGGCGTCAGGCGAACAGTCGTCGACCACGATGATCTCGTAGTCCTTGAAGGACTGGTTCAGCACGGAGTCGAGACACGCGTGCAGATACGCCTGGACCCGGTACGCGGGCACGATGACACTGAACCGGGGCACAACACATCCAGGGGTCGCTCGCGGGAGGGCAGGTGGCCCGCAAACGGCCGATGGGGTGACGTGGTTACGTGGAATATGGCATTCGGGGGAAGTACGAGGTAGGGCGGCCCGATCGCGAGTGAACGGGCCGCCCTGGTGTTGACGAACATCTGTGCTGAAGTGCCGTTTCGCGGCCTCGCGCTACTTGACGGCGCCCGCCATCACACCGGAGACGAACTGCCGCTGGAAGGCGAAGAACACCGCCAGCGGGATCACCATGGACACGAAGGCGCCGGGCGCCAGCACGTCGATGTTGTTGCCGAACTGCCGGACCTGCTGCTGGAGGGCCACGGTGATCGGCGGGGACTCCGAGTCCGCGAAGATCAGCGCGACCAGCATGTCGTTCCACACCCAGAGGAACTGGAAGATCCCGAGGGAGGCGATCGCGGGGCCGCCGAGCGGCATCACGACCCGGGTGAACAGCCGGATCTCGCCCGCGCCGTCCAGCCGCGCGGCCTCCAGCAGTTCGCGCGGGATCTCGGCGAAGAAGTTCCGCAGCAGGAAGATGGCGAACGGCAGGCCGAACGCCGTGTGGAACATGACCACGCCGAAGGTCGTCTCGAAGATCCCGATGGTGCCGAAGAGCTCGGAGACCGGGATCAGGGCGACCTGCACGGGGACCACCAGCAACCCCACGACCACCAGGAACCACCAGTCGCGCCCGGGGAAGTCCATCCAGGCGAAGGCGTAGCCGGCGAACGATCCGATGACGACCACCAGGAAGGTGGACGGGACGGTGATCATGACCGTGCTGAAGAGGGAGCCGGTGATCGTCGAGTTGTCCAGCAGGCGCTGGTAGTTGTCGAGGGTGAGCTCGGAGGGTGCGGTGAAGACCTTCCACCAGCCGCTCGCCGCGATGTCCTCGGGACCACGCAGCGAGGAGAGCAGCAGCCCGATGGTCGGCATCAGCCAGAACAGGCCCACCAGGACGAGGAAGACCCGCATGGCACCACCGCCCGCCCGGGCGGCGACCCGCGCGCCGAGGGACTGCTTGGCCTCTGTGTTCCCGGTCGTCGTCACCGGCGCCCCTCCTTCCGCATGCGGCGGATGTTGAACAGCATCACCGGGATCACCAGCAGCAGCAGGAGTACGGCGATGGCGCTGCCGACCCCGAGGTCCGCGTCCGTGCCGAACGAGGAGCGGTACAGCTGGAGCGCCAGGACGTTGGCGTCGTCCTGGGAGGAGCCCGGCGCGATGATGAAGACCAGGTCGAAGATCTTCAGCACGTTGATCATCAGCGTGACCAGGACCACCGCCAGCACGGGCGCCAGCATCGGCACCGTGATCCGGCGGAACACCTGCCACTCGTTCGCGCCGTCCACCCGCGCCGCTTCGAGGAGTTCGCGTGGCAGCCCCGCCAGGCCGGCGGCGATCAGCACCATCGCGAATCCTGCCCACATCCAGACGTAGCTGCCGATGATGCCCGGCGTCACCAGGGAGGGCCCGAGCCAGTCCACCCCGTTGTACGGCTCACGGAAGTTGTCCGCCGGCAGCCGGAGCAGGGACCCGTCCGCCGAGGCGGGCAGGGTGAACACCCCGTCCGCGCCGGCCGTCGCCGAGGCGACGACCTTGCCGTCCTTCACCGCCTCGACGGTGATTCCCTTGAGGCCGAGCTCCTTCGGGTCGACGACGTTGGGTTTGCCGCCGCCGCCCTTGGTGAAGTCGAGCCACGCCGTCCCGGTGATGCCCTCACCCTTCGCGGTGGCCGCCTTCGCGGGCTCCGCGTCGCCCGGCATCTTCGCCGGGACCACGCCGACCAGCGGCAGGCTCACCGGCTCGCCGGCACGCACCGGTTCCTTCGTGACGAAGGAACCGCCGCCCCCGGCCTTCAGTGGATGGACGGGCAGCGGATGCGCCTTCGGGAAGCCCGAGGACTGCGCGAACGTGTCGTGGACCCCCACCGCCACGGCGTTGGCGACGCCGCGTTCCGGCGCCTGCTCGTACACCAGGCGGAAGATGATCCCGGCGGCCAGCATGGAGATCGCCATCGGCATGAAGACGATCAGCTTGAACGCCGTGCCCCACCGGATCCGCTCGGTGAGCACCGCGAAGATCAGCCCCAGCACCGTGGCGACCGTCGGCGCGAACACGACCCAGACCGCGTTGTTCTTGACCGCCGTCCGGATGGTGTCGTCCGTGAACAGCGCCTTGTAGTTGTCGAGGCCCACGAAGCCGGTGCCGGACTGGTCGAGGAACGAGCGGTAGACGGAGTAGACGATCGGATAGACGACGAGGGAGCCGAGCAGCACCAGGGCCGGCAGCAGGAAGGCCGCCGCGACGGCCTTCCTGGTGCCGGTCACGCTTCCGCGCGGCCGCTTGCCCGTGCCCGTGCCCGTGCCGGGACGCTTGTCGGCGGGGGGCGCGCTGTCCGTGCCCCCCGCTGTCGCTGTGGTCATGCCGTCAGCTCGTGAACGCCTTGGCCGCGTCGGACTCCAGTTTCGCCTGGGTCCCCGCGATGTCCTTCGGGTTCTTCAGGAAGTCCTGGAGCGTCTTCCACTCACCCTTGCCGGGCGTCCCGCCGAACGACTGCGGGGCCTGGTCGGACATGTCGAACCGGACGTCGTCACCGGCGTCGATCAGTGCCTCGGCCATCGTGCGCTGCACGTCGTTCGGGTACGCGGCGGTGTCCAGCGACTTGTTGGGCGAGATGAACCCGCCCGCCTCGGCCCAGATCTTCGCCGAGTCCTTGGAGGCCAGCCAGGTCAGCAGTGCCTGGGCTCCCTTGCTGTCCTTGAGTGCCACGGCCGCGTCGCCGCCCGTCACCACCGGGGAGTCCGCGCCGACCGCCGGGAACGGGAACACCTTGGCGTCCGTGCCGATCTTCGCGTCGGTCTGCGCGATGTTGATGGAGACGAAGTCGCCCTCGAAGACCATCGCGCCCTTGGGCTGGTCGCCGCCGGTGAACGTCTGCGTGACGGACGCCGGGAACTCGGTCTGCAGCGCGCCGTCGGCGCCGCCGGAGATCAGGCTCGGCTTGCCGAAGAGCTCGGCGAGAGTGGTCAGCGCGTCCTTGACGGACGGGTCCGTCCACTTGATCTCGTGCTTGGCCAGCTGGTCGTACTTCTCCGGGCCGGCCTGCGAGAGGTAGACGTTCTCGAACCAGTCGGTGAGTGTCCAGCCGTCCGCGCCGCCGACCGAGACCGGGGTGACACCGGAGGCGGAGACCGTCTCGGCCGTGGCCAGGAAGTCCTTCCAGGTCTTCGGCTCGCTCGCGCCCGCGTTCTCGAACGCCTTGGCGTTGTACCAGATCAGCGACTTGTTGGCGGCCTTGAAGTAGACGCCGTACTGGGTGCCGTCGACCGCGCCGAGGTCCTGCCAGACCTTCGAGTAGTTCTGGCCGAGCTGGGCCCGCGCCTCGTTGCCGACCGGCTTGGCCCACTTCTTGGCCACGGCCTGCTGGATCGCGCCCACCTGCGGGATCATCGCGACGTCCGGGGGCTGGCCGCCCGCGATCTTCGTACCGAGGAAGTTGACGATCGGGTCCTGTGCCGGGACGAAGGTGACCGTGGCACCCGTCCGCTTCTCGAACTCGTCGAGGACCTTGGTGAAGTTGGCCTGCTCGGGTCCGGTCCAGACCGCGGCGACCGATATCTTCTCGCCGTCGAGCTTCGGCAGGTCGACGGTCGACGTGGTGTCCTCGGTCGTGCCGGGCCCGTCTGCCGTCTTGTCCTTGCCGTCGCCGTCCCCGCCGCATCCGGCGAGGGCCAGCGCCCCGATCGCGGTGAACACCATTGCGGCCCTACGCATGCGAAGGGTTCTGCGCATTCCTGCCCCGTCTCTCCTGCGCGCGCATGAGCACCGACCGGCACCAACGGTGGGACTCTGCGGTGCCGTTCACGTCTCACATCGTGCGGTTCACGTCGTCCGTGCGCACAGTCCTATGCCCGGCACCCCGGGGCCGCAATACCGCCGCCTGGGCCAACTCCGTGATCGTGATGGGCTCGTGACGTCAGGAGGAGACGCTGAGCGGGCCCTACGGGATCAGCGGAGGGAGGGGCACCGCGTTCACCGAGCGGGCCGCCCTCTCCAGGGCGCTGGCCAGCAGGGCCAGGTCCGTGGGGCCGTTGCCGAGCTCGCGGACCGGACGGCGGGCCGGCGGATCCCCCATCCGCTCCCACTCCAGCGGTACGACGGTGGGGCGCAGGGTCGCCGTGCGCGGGATGCGGCCGGTGACCCGGCCGCCCTGGAACGGCGTCACCCGGCCGTCCGGATGCCCCAGCCGTCCCCGGCCGGGGGCGGCCTCGTCCGGGGACGGGGGGACGACGGGCGGGTCGAGCACGATGCGCAGCCGGGCGCCCCGGGCCAGCTCCGTGTCCTCGGTGCGGTCCGGGCGGGCGGAGGTGGCGACCAGGTGGACGCCGAGCCGTCCGCCGTCCCTGGCCACGGCCTCCAGCACCCGGACGACGGACCCGGCTGACGGGCGGCCCGGACTGCCCAGCGCCGGTGCCACCAGGGCGTCGAAGTCGTCGGTGAGGACGACCAGCCGGGGGAGGGGAGAGGGCCCTGGGTCCGCCGGGCGGGCCGCGGCGGGCCGCAGCCGCAGCGTGCCGCTGGCGGGTGACTCCAGGTCACCGCGCTGTTCGGCGGAGCCGGTGGCGCGACGGCCGGTGAGCCCCTGCGACTCCTCGTACCGCGCGTGCCACTCGGCGAAGTCCAGCGTGCCGAGGAGCTCCGCCCGGCGCTTCAGCTCGCCGCCCAGCGCCTGGGCGAACTCCCGCATCCGTACGGGGTCGGAGGCCACCAGGTGCGTGAAGACGTGCGGGAGCTCCGTGCAGGGGCGGAGCCCCTCGCTCCGCTCCCCGCGCTCTCCGCCCGACCCGTCGATGAGGAGGATGCCGAGCCGGTCGGGGCGGGCGGCGGAGGCCAGGGACGCGGCGGCGGCGCGCAGCAGCTCCGTACGCCCGCTGCCGGCGGGGCCCTCGATCAGCAGATGTGGTCCCTCGTCGGCCAGGTCGACGGAGAGCGGGCCCCTGGGGCCGGCGCCGAGGACGATCACGGGCCGGCCGGCGTAACCGGAGGACATCGGCGCGGGGCCGGTCTCCGGGGAGCCGCTGTCGCGTCGCTGCGCGCCGATCCGGGGGGAGGCACCGCTCCCGGCCGGGGTGTAGGCGGAGCGGCCCGATCCCGAACTCGTCGGCCCGCTGCTCCGGAACGGGGTGTGCCCGGAGTCGGGGGACTCGCGCTGCGCGCCCACCCGTGGCCCGGTGCTCAGGGTGCGGCCCGAGTTCGTCGTGTCCAGGTCCGTGGAGCCCGGCGCGGGGGTACGCACCGTCGCGCCCGGCTGGTCCTCGGCCGTGGAGGCCCAGCGGGCCATCAGGGAGGCCGGGGTGGCCCTGGCGAGGCCCAACTCGTCCAGCAGGCGCGCGGAGGGTGGCAGGGCCGCCGCTATGGGCCGGCCGGGGAGGGCTGTGGTGCCCTCGTCGCGCAGCGGGGCCAGGGCGCGCCCGAAGCGCTCGGCCCAGGCCGCCGACACGGCGTCCACCGCGGCGACCGTGCCATGGCCGGCAGCCTGGCCGCCCGCTGTGCGCAGGAGCCGCAGCGCGGTCGCGACGTCGCCGCTGAGCATGGCCACCGCACCGCACTCGCGGAAGGCGATCGAGGCCCGGCACGCGGTGTCGTAGGTCGCGGCGACCGGGGAGGTGGGGGAGGCGGCCGGGGTCTCCGCCAGGCAGATCAGATGGATTCCGGCGGCGGCTCCGGCGCCGGCCAGAGCGGCGGTGGTCTCGCGCAGGGCCGAGGAGCCGGGATCGCCGTCCACGATCACCACGGTGTACGGCCCGGTGTGGAGCCGGGCCGCCTCCGCCACGGAGGTCCGGTCGGCGCTGGCCCAGCCGGGTCCCAGCGGGCCCTCCTCCATGCGGCGCGCCAGCTCGGCCGCGCGTGCGCCCGCCTGCTCACGGTCGTACGCGAGGAGGAGGCGGCAGTCCTGGCCGTGCATGGGGCGCAGATGGGGCAGCCAGCCGAGCCAGGACCACTCGCGCCGGCGCTCCTCCAGGCTCCGGGTCCGGTCCGTGCTGATCAGCACGATCTCCAGGTCGAAGGGGGAGTGCAGCGCGGCGAGCTGCGCCACCGTCGAGCGGGCGAGGCCGGAGAGCCGGGCCCGGGGGCCCGCGAGCCCGAGGGAGCCGGCCTCACGCAGCCCGACGGTGACCGGCACGGCGGGCAGATCGGCCCGCTCCGTCGTCCCGAGCCGCACGACCAGGGCCTCGGGGTGCGCGGTGTCGCGCTCCCACAGACGGGGGCCGGGCCCGAGCGCCGTGAGGAGCACGGTCGCGGGGTCCGGCCAGGTCCCGGCGGGGGCGGAGGGGGCGTGCGGGGGTACGGAGGGGGCGTGCGGGGCGGAGACGGGCTCGGGGCCGGCCACCGGTGCGTCACCGGACGGCGCGCCGTGCGCCTGCTCGCCCTTGCCGCTCGTGAGCCGCCGGGCCCAGGCGCCTATGCCGCGCCTGGGCGTCTCCCAGGGGGCGAGTGCGGAGCCGCGGCCGTGGGTGGCCTGCGCGAAGGGCTCGCCCTGGTGGGCGTCGTGGCCGGACGGGCCGTCGTCGTACGCCGCGTGCCCGGTGGTGGGGGAGCCGTAGGCGTGGCCGTGTCCGCCGGCCGGGACCGGGTCCGGCTCCCCGGCCGCTCCCGGGGCGCCGCCCGCGTCAGGGCGGGCCACCCGCAGATGGCCCTCGCCGTCCGGTGTCGTCGTCAGCGTGGGTGTGCGGTCGCCGGGGGTGAGCCGGAGCGTCGACTCGCCGAGCCGCAGCAGGGCGCCCGGGACGAGCCGGACCGGGCGGTCGTGGATGTCCGTGCCGTCCAGCGAGGTGCCGTTGGTGGAGCCCAGATCGGCGACGGAGACGCGCCCGTCGTCCGCGACCGTGACCGCGCAGTGCAGCCGTGACACGTCGGGGTCGTCGAGGGGCACGTCCGCGTCGGCGGAGCGGCCGATGCGGATCTGTCCGCCGTGCAGCAGGTGGACCCCGCCGGCGTCCGGGCCCGCGATCACGTGCAGCCGGGCCGGGACGGCGTCGTCGGCCGCCTCGTCCTCGCCGGGCACCTGGAGGGAGAGCACCGTGCCGTCCACCAGGGGCGGCTCGCCGAGTGCGCAGCGCTGCGGGTCGAGCCGGTCGCGCCCCGCGTACAGCACGGTGGCGCCGCCGCCCAGGGAGTTCTCCGGACCGGACACCGCGGTGGCCAGGGCGGAGGCGACGGCCGCGAGAGCCGTCCCCGCGGGGGCGGTCACGAGCACGTCGCAGGCGCGCGCCGGGGTCTGGCCGCTGCGCGGCGCGAGGACGGTCAGCCGGATCTGCATCGCCGTCAGCGGTCCCTTCTGCGCGGGGCGCCCGGCAGGGGAAATGCCCTGTGATTCCCCCCACCCGGCACGGACGCGTCGTCCGGTACAGGTCGTCACGGAACGTGAGGCTCCCGACCTCATAGTTCTGTGCTGCAGGCATCCTCGCACCTGGCACTGACAACACGCCCGGGAGTGACCGCTTAGTGATCTTGAATGGCTGAGTGTGGGTGTAAAAGTGCCTGCTTGGTCCTGCCGGGGACGTGCTGCACACTCGTTCGGCAACCAACTCTTCCGTGTGGGCGTCTTCCCGTGACACAGCGGCAACACGACCGGAGTACGACCGACCGGTGCCCCGTACGGCGGCATTAGAGTGGGCCGGAACATCCGGCGGGCCCCGGGGGACCGCGAGCACAACGATCAGCAGGGAGCGCGTGACGTGCGGCCAGTCGGCAGCAAGTACCTGCTCGAGGAGCCGCTCGGACGCGGCGCCACGGGCACCGTCTGGCGAGCCCGCCAGCGGGAGACCGCGGGCGCCGAGGCGGCCGTCGCCGGGCAGCCCGGCGAGACCGTCGCGATCAAGGTGCTCAAGGAGGAGCTCGCCAACGACGCGGATGTCGTCATGCGCTTCCTGCGCGAGCGCTCCGTGCTGCTGCGGCTCACCCACGCGAACATCGTGCGCACCAGGGACCTCGTCGTCGAGGGCGATCTCCTCGCCCTGGTGATGGACCTGGTCGACGGCCCCGACCTGCACCGCTACCTCCGTGAGAACGGCCCGCTCACCCCGGTCGCCGCCTCGCTGCTCACCGCCCAGATCGCGGACGCGCTGGCCGCGAGCCACGCCGACGGCGTCGTGCACCGCGACCTGAAGCCCGCCAACGTGCTGCTCGACGAGCGCGACGGCGGCATGAAGCCGATGCTCACGGACTTCGGCATCGCGCGCCTCGCGGACTCCCCGGGGCTGACCCGGACCCACGAGTTCGTCGGTACGCCCGCCTATGTGGCGCCCGAGTCCGCCGAGGGGCGTCCGCAGACCTCCGCCGTGGACATCTACGGCGCGGGCATCCTGCTGTACGAGCTGGTCACCGGTCGTCCCCCCTTCGCCGGGGGCACCGCGCTCGAGGTCCTGCACCGGCACCTCAGCGAGGAGCCGCAGCGCCCCGGCAACGTCCCGGAACCGCTGTGGACGGTCATCGAGCGCTGCCTGCGCAAGGACCCGGACCAGCGGCCCAGCGCCGTGAACCTCGCCCGTGCGCTGCGCACGGTCGGCGCCGGCATCGGCGTGCACGCGAACTCCGCGCAGATCGCGGCCGCCGAGGGCGTGGGCGCCCTGCTCGCGCCCGACCCGGCACCGGCCGCCGTCCCGGAGACCCCGGGGGCCGCCGACCCGACCCAGGTGCTGCCGAGCAACGCGGGCTCGTACGACCCCTCGGCCGCGACCAGCGTGATGCGGCAGACCCCGGGCGGGGGCGGCCAGGCGGACCCGACCGCGATGATGCCGCCCGTGCCGCCGCGCCCCGACGGTCCGCCCGGGCCCGACGAGCCGCACCCGTGGCAGTCGCAGCTCCGGGCCGCCCGGGACCGCAACGAGCAGACGCAGGTCCAGTACCTCGACCCCAGCCAGGACCCGCTGCGCCGCCGCCCCCAGCGGCAGCAGCCGCCGCAGCAGCAGCCCCAGCGTCAGCAGCAGCCGCCGCAGCGCGCCCAGCAGTACCCGCCGCAGCAGCAGCCCCAGCGTTACCAGCCGCAACCCCAGCAGCAGCGGCCCCCGCAGCCGCAGCGGCAGCAGTACGCGCCCCCGCAGCAGCCCCCGCCCCAGGCGCCGGCCCCCCGGCCGCCCCGGCAGCGCGGCGCCAACCCGATGCGCATCCCCGGCCTCGGCTGCCTCAAGGGGTGCCTGTTCACAGTGGTGCTGCTCATCGTCGCCGCCTGGCTCATCTGGGAGCTGACACCGCTGCAGGACTGGGTGGCCCAGGGCAAGAGCTTCTGGGACGCCATAGGGGACGGCATCGGCAAGGTCACCGGCTGGTTCGAGGACCTCGGCGGAAGCAGCTCCGGCGGCACGAGCGGCCAGTAACACCCCCCTGCTCTGTGTCTTTGTCGACTTCTGCGGGCCCAATTCGCCCGCAGAAGTGAAGGTTGGCGCCATCCAGGGCACGCAGGACCCCGTTCGCCGCGTAACTTTGTCGACCGGGGGTCAACGCCAGCCGCTGAGGGAGCAGTCTTGGCACGGAATATCGGCAGCCGGTACACCGCCCACCAGATCCTGGGGCGCGGCAGCGCCGGCACGGTGTGGCTCGGCGAGGGGCCCGAGGGCCCGGTCGCCATCAAGCTGCTCCGCGAGGACCTCGCGTCCGACCAGGAGCTCGTGGGCCGCTTCGTGCAGGAGCGAACCGCGCTGCTCGGGCTCGGACATCCGCACGTCGTCGCCGTCCGCGACCTCGTGGTGGACGGCACCGATCTCGCTCTGGTGATGGACCTGGTGCGGGGCACCGACCTGCGCACGCGCCTGGACCGGGAGCGCCGCCTCGCGCCCGAGGCCGCCGCGTCGGTCATCGCGGACGTCGCCGACGGTCTCGCCGCCGCGCACCGCGCCGGAGTCGTCCACCGCGACGTCAAGCCGGAGAACATCCTGCTCGACATGGAGGGACCGGCCGGCCCCGGCGGCGCGCACCCCGCCCTGCTCACCGACTTCGGTGTCGCCAAGCTCATCGACACCCCCCGCCGCACCAAGGCCACCAAGATCATCGGTACGCCGGACTACCTGGCCCCCGAGATCGTCGAGGGCCTCCCGCCGCGCGCCGCCGTGGACATCTACGCCCTCGCGACCGTGCTCTACGAGCTGCTCGCCGGTTTCACCCCCTTCGGCGGCGGCCACCCCGGGGCCGTCCTGCGCCGCCATGTGACCGAGACGGTCGTCCCGCTGCCGGGCATCCCCGAGGAGCTCTGGCAGCTCCTCGTCCAGTGCCTCGCCAAGGCACCGGCGTCCCGGCTGCGCGCCTCCGAGCTCGCGGCCCGGCTGCGCGAGCTGCTGCCGCTGCTGTCCGGGATACCCCCGCTCGACGTCGACGAGCCGGACAACGAGACCGAGCCGCAGGCATACGACGAACAGCAGTACACGCCGGCCCCCGAGGAGCCCCGCCGTCGCGGCGCGGTCCCGCTGGTGCCCGGCTCCTCCCCGGACTCCAACCGGGACACCCACACGAGCATGCGCGTGCCCGCGCCCGACGAGCTCTCCGGCGGCCCGCTCGGCACTGCCCGCGCGCCGCGCGCCCCCGGCCGGCCGCGCCCCGGCTCGGCCCGGAACAAGTCGGCGGCGGTCCGCAAGCGCAGGATCACCCTGGGTGTCGCCGCGGTCGCCGTGTGCGCGGCGATAGGGGTGGGCGGGTGGTTCGCCACGAGCGGCGACGATCCGGGCGCAGCCCCCGAGGACACGCGGAATTCGGCTCCCACGGCCCCCTGAGAGCCGTCCGGGAGGGGCCGGGCTCCGGGGGAGGGACACGTTCACTCGTCCAGCCGTTACGCTGGACCCGTGGCAGTCGTCGATATTTCCGAAGAGCTGAAGTCCCTCTCCTCGACCATGGGGTCGATCGAGGCCGTCCTGGACCTGGATGCGCTGAAGGCCGACATCGCCGTGCTCGAGGAGCAGGCGGCGGCGCCGTCCCTCTGGGACGACCCGGAGGCGGCGCAGAAGATCACCAGCAAGCTTTCGCACCTCCAGGCCGAGGTCCGCAAGACCGAGGCCCTGCGCAGCCGCATCGACGACCTCGAGGTCCTCTTCGAGCTCGCCGAGGACGAGGGTGACGCCGACGCGCGCGCGGAGGCGGAGACCGAGCTGGAGTCCGTCCGTAAGGCCCTGGACGAGATGGAGGTCCGCACGCTCCTCTCCGGCGAGTACGACGCGCGCGATGCCCTGGTCACCATCCGCGCCGAGGCCGGTGGCGTCGACGCCGCCGACTTCGCCGAGAAGCTCCAGCGCATGTATCTCCGCTGGGCCGAGCGGCACAACTACAAGACCGAGGTCTACGAGACGGCCTACGCCGAGGAGGCCGGCATCAAGTCGACCACCTTCGCGGTGGAGGTCCCGTACGCCTACGGCACGCTCTCCGTCGAGCAGGGCACCCACCGCCTCGTCCGGATCTCACCGTTCGACAACCAGGGCCGCCGCCAGACGTCCTTCGCGGGTGTCGAGGTGCTGCCCGTGGTCGAGAAGACGGACCACGTCGAGATCGACGAGTCCGAGCTCCGCGTCGACGTGTACCGCTCCTCCGGCCCCGGTGGCCAGGGCGTCAACACCACGGACTCCGCGGTGCGCCTGACCCACCTGCCGACCGGCATCGTCGTCTCCTGTCAGAACGAGCGCTCGCAGATCCAGAACAAGGCGTCCGCGATGAACGTCCTCCAGGCGAAGCTCCTCGAGCGCCGTCGCCAGGAGGAGCAGGCGAAGATGAACGCGCTGAAGGGCGACGGCGGCAACTCCTGGGGCAACCAGATGCGTTCCTACGTCCTCCACCCGTACCAGATGGTCAAGGACCTGCGTACGGAGTTCGAGATGGGCAACCCCGAAGCGGTCTTCGGCGGCGAGATCGACGGCTTTATCGAAGCGGGCATCCGCTGGCGCAAGCAGAGCGAGAAGTAGCGGCGGCCGTAAGGCTGTCGGGCCCGGACAGGTCTCCTGTCCGGGCCCTTCCGCGTGCTCACCCCGCCGGGTACGCAGGGGAGTTGAGGGGAAGCTGTGGTGAATGAGTCACAGTCGTGATTCCGAATACCCGTCAAGTGCCCCCATAGCGGACCGTATGCGCCCGGAACGGCCTTGACGTAGTCCTTAACTCTGGACAGGGTGCTAGGGCAGCACGCTTATGTCTGGGACAGGTGTGAACGGGGGCGGGCGGGATGACCACGGTACGGCGTGGCCCTGCAGAGAGAGTGACCCCGCAGGGCCGTGGACCGCATAGGGCTGCTCCATCGACGAGATCAGCTACTGGGGGTAGCAACATATGACCAAGAAGACGCGAATCCGCGTCGCGCGGATAGCCGCCGGCGCGGTTATCGCCGCGGGTGCCTCGCTTACGGCCGCGGGCGCAGCGCAGGCCGCGGGCTTTGTCGAAATCGGCAACGAGGACGCCAGCGAGACCCAGGTCAGCACAAAGGGCGGCGTGCTCGGCGGCCTGCTCGGCGGCGTTGACGGCGGCACCGAGGGTGGCACCGACGGCGGTGCTGACGGTGGCACCGACGGCGGCGCCGATGGTGGCGCCGACGGCGGCCTGCTCGGCGGCGTTGACGGCGGTGCCGATGGTGGCGCTGACGGCGGTGCTGATGGCGGTGCTGACGGCGGTGCCGATGGTGGCGCTGATGGCGGTGCTGATGGCGGTGCCGATGGTGGCGCTGACGGCGGTGCCGATGGTGGTGCTGACGGCGGTGCCGATGGCGGTGCCGATGGTGGCGCTGATGGTGGCGCTGACGGCGGTGCCGATGGTGGTGCTGACGGCGGTGCCGATGGCGGTGCCGATGGTGGTGCTGACGGCGGCGTTATCGGCGGCGGCGCTGATGGTGGTGCCAACGGCGGCGGCGCTGACGGTGGTGCCAACGGCGGTGGCGCTGATGGTGGCGCCAACGGCGGTGGCGCTGATGGTGGCGCCAACGGCGGCGGTGCCAACGGCGGCGGCGATGGTGGTACGACCGGTGGCGACACCGGTGCGCCCACGGCTGAGCCGTCGGACCCGTCCTACCCGGACGCCGGTGACAACACCGACACCGACAGCATCGGCAACCAGCCGGTCGAGCAGGGCAAGGGCAAGGACGAGCTCGCCGAGACCGGTGCGGCCGAGACCACGTTCCTGCTGATCGGTGCCGCGACGATGATCGCCGGTGGCATCGGCTTCCGCATCCTGCCGCGTCTGGCCGGCGGCGGTCGTACGGCCGCCTAGCAGCGGACGGCGTACACGCACGCACAGAGGGGCCCGGTCCGCATGCGCGGGCCGGGTCCCTCTGCGTGGGGGCGTGTGCGGGGACGTGGGGGAGAGGGCGGACCCTCAGGCCGTGGTGTCCGCCGCCTCCCGGCTCTCCGCGGCGCGGGGTGACGGTGACGCCTCGGCCTTCGCGAATGCCGGCACGGTCTCCGTCGAGGCGCTCTCCCTCTTCGCGGAGGAGAAGCTGACGGCGGAGCAGACGACCGCGAGCGCGCCGACGGCGTACCGGTTGGGCCCCGGGATGTCGGCGGAGTGCGAGAGGTCGAGGAGCGCGCAGGCGGCCTGAACACCTACCGGACCGCTTCCGAGGCCCTGGCGGGGGATGTCGTCGAGCCCTTCGTCATCGCGTACCCGCCGGGCAACCCGATCAACGTGTCCGGCGAGAAGCCTGGAACGGACGACCCGCGGGAAGACCGGACTGCTCACGGTCCTGCAGCGCAGCGCAGCCTTACCCGAGGCGAGCGCGCGCGGGCACGCTGGTCAGCGGAGCGTGAGCCGGGGTCGCCGGGCTGTCCGCTTTCCGCGCGCCTGCCCGCCGATGTGTCGCAGGTCGCGTCCCTAGCGTACAGCCGGACGGGAAGGTGAGGGTGGCCGAGCTTCTCGAAGAGGTGCGCCCGCAGGTGCTCCCGGGGGAGGCGTGACAACGGCGTACGTAACCAAAGGTGGTCGCCCGGCTACACGGCCTGGTGCACGAGGAGCGCCAGGGCGGCCGTGAGGATCACCATCAGGGCGATCAGCATCGCTGGGTTCAGCCCCGCGAACGGGCCGCTCTCCTGCATGCGCTCCCGGCTCGCCCGGCAGACGCTGCAGCGGCCCTCGCTCACGGGAGCCGCGCAGTTCGCGCACACCAGTCGGTCGTAGGTCATGCGCTTTCCTCCTCCCGCGCGGCGGAGCCGCATACGCTCTCTCCGCACAACGCTCCGGGAAACCCAACCGTTCCCCCTACCACTGTGCCAGGTCGCGGGGGTTTCGGCGCGGCCCCGCGAGGTCAGGAGCGGCCCAGGTCCGGCACGCCCCGGTTCGTACGCCGTCACGTTCCGTACATAACGCCCATTGCCGGACGCCGAATGCACGCGTCAGCCCGGTTCGCGTATGGTCACGCTCACCTACTCCCGGCCGACCGTGGTGCATCCGTGATCCGATTCGACAACGTCTCCAAGACCTACCCGAAGCAGAGCCGTCCAGCTCTCCGGGACGTCTCACTCGACATCGAGAAGGGCGAGTTCGTCTTCCTGGTGGGCTCCTCCGGCTCCGGCAAGTCCACCTTCATGCGCCTCATCCTCCGCGAGGAGCGTGCCAGTCAGGGCATGGTCCATGTGCTCGGCAAGGACCTCGCGCGCCTGTCCAACTGGAAGGTGCCGCAGATGCGCCGCCAGCTGGGCACGGTCTTCCAGGACTTCCGGCTCCTCCCCAACAAGACCGTCGCCGAGAACGTGGCCTTCGCGCAGGAGGTCATCGGCAAGCCGCGCGGTGAGATCCGCAAGGCCGTGCCGCAGGTTCTCGACCTCGTCGGTCTCGGGGGCAAGGAGGACCGGATGCCCGGACAGCTCTCCGGTGGTGAGCAGCAACGTGTCGCGATCGCGCGGGCGTTCGTCAACCGCCCCATGCTGCTGATCGCGGACGAGCCGACCGGCAACCTCGACCCGCAGACCTCCGTGGGCATCATGAAGCTGCTGGACCGGATCAACCGGACCGGCACCACCGTGATCATGGCGACCCACGACCAGAACATCGTCGACCAGATGCGCAAGCGCGTCATCGAGCTCGAGCAGGGCCGTCTCGTCCGTGACCAGGCGCGTGGCGTCTACGGCTACCAGCACTGAGCATCGAGTACTGAAAGGACGCCATGCGCGCCCAGTTCGTCCTGTCGGAGATCGGCGTCGGTCTTCGTCGTAACCTCACGATGACCTTCGCGGTCGTGATCTCCGTCGCCCTCTCGCTCGCCCTGTTCGGCGGTGCGCTGTTGATGCGCGAGCAGGTCAGCTCGATGAAGACCTACTGGTACGACAAGGTCAACGTCTCGATCTTCCTCTGCAACAAGAACGACGCCAAGGACGTGCCCAAGTGCGCCAAGGGCGCCGTCACGGCCGAGCAGAAGAAGGAGATCAAGGCAGACCTGGAGAAGATGGAGGCCGTCGAGAAGCCGGTCCTCTTCGAGACGGTCGACCAGGCGTACAAGCACTACCAGGAGCAGTTCGGCGACTCGCCGATGGCCGGCAACATCACGCCGGACCAGATGCAGGAGTCGTTCCGCGTCAAGCTGAAGGACCCGCAGAAGTACAAGGTGGTCGCGACGGCGTTCGCGGGCCGTGACGGGGTGCAGTCCGTCCAGGACCAGCGGAGCATCCTGGACAACCTCTTCGGGCTGATGAACGGCATGAACGTGGCCGCGATCTTCCTGATGGGGCTGATGCTGGTCATTGCGCTGATGCTCATCGTGAACACCGTCCGCGTCTCGGCGTTCAGCCGGAGACGGGAGACGGGCATCATGCGGCTCGTGGGGGCGTCGGGCTTCTACATCCAGATGCCGTTCATCATGGAGGCCGCCTTCGCCGGCCTGATCGGCGGACTGCTCGCCTGCGTGATCCTCATAGCGGCGCGTTACTTCCTGATCGACGGCGGACTCGCGCTCCAGGAGAAGCTGAACCTGATCGACTTCATCGGATGGGAAGCCGTCCTCACGAAGCTTCCGCTGGTCCTCGCGATCGGGTTGCTGATGCCCGCAGTTGCCGCCCTCTTCGCACTGCGCAAGTACCTCAAGGTGTGACGAGCGCCCCGTCCCGCATGCGGCCAACGAACCGTGTGCGGCCGGGGCGTTGTCCTACACTCGGCCACATGTTGGGCCTTACGCACCATGTGAAACCCCGCGGTGTCTGCCGCGGAGCGGCCCTGACGCTGGTTTTCGCGAGCGTGCTGGCCACCGCCGCGGCCACCGGGTCCCTGCCCCGTGAGACCGGCGCGGACACGGACATAGAGACCCGTGCGGTGTCCTCCACCGTCGGTTCCGTGGACCGTGAGGAGATCGCGGACGCGGTCGCCGACGCGGAGGCCGACGGCAAGTCGGGTACGGACGCCGCCGAGGAGGTCGTCAGCCGCAGCGGGGACCGCTGGGGCGCGGTCTACGACGAGCGGGAGTACGAGGAGTTCGAGCAGGCCCTCGACGGCTCGTACACCGGGGTGGGGATCTCGGCCCGCCGCTCGGCACGCGGCGAGGTCACCGTGAGCGGGGTCCGGGCGGGCGGACCGGCCCAGCGGGCAGGGGTCCGCAAGGGCGACCTGCTGCGCACCGTGGACGGCCGGCCGGTCGAGAAGCGCCCCGTCGCCGAGGTGGTCGCGCTGCTGCGCGGGGACCGGACGAAGGCGGCGGAAGGTTCCTCCGTGGTCCTCGGGCTGAGCCGGGGCGGGCACTCCTGGGACACGACCCTGCGCAGGGCCAGGCTCAGCACCGATCCGGTGAGCGTCCGGCGCCTCGGCCAGGACCCCTCCGCCGCTGTCCTGATCAAGGTCGCCGCGTTCACCAAGGGCACCGGCACCGCGGTTCGCGACGCCGTGGACGAGGCACCCGGGGACGCCGGGATCCTCCTGGACCTCCGGGCCAACGCGGGCGGTCTGGTCAGCGAGGCCGTCACCGCCTCCTCCGCCTTCCTGGACGGAGGGCTCGTCGCCACCTACGACGTGCACGGCGAGCAGCACGCCCTGTACGCCGAGCCCGGCGGCGACACCGCCCGGCCCGTGGTCGTCCTGGTGGACGGCGGCACGATGAGCGCCGCGGAGCTGCTGACCGGGGCGCTGCAGGACCGGGGGAGGGCCGTGGCCGTCGGATCACGCACCTTCGGCAAGGGGTCCGTGCAGCTGCCCAGCGAGCTTCCGGGCGGTTCGGTGGCCGAACTGACCGTCGGGCAGTACCGCACCCCGGCGGGCCGCACCGTCGAGGGCAGCGGCATCACGCCGGACGTGCGGGCGGACCGGGAGGCCCAGCAGCGGGGCGAAACAGTATTGAGTGGCCTCGGGGGTGGGTCGTAGTGCGAAAATGACCGCACTATGGCCAAGGAAAAAGACACCGGGCGCAAGATGATTGCGCAGAACAAGAAGGCGCGGCACGACTACCACGTCCTCGACACCTACGAGTGCGGCCTCGTGCTCATGGGCACGGAGGTCAAGTCGCTGCGGATGGGCAGGGCGTCGCTGGTCGACGGCTTCGTCCAGATCGACAACGGGGAGGCGTGGCTGCACAACATCCACGTCCCGGAGTACGTGCAGGGCACCTGGACCAACCACTCCGCCAAGCGCAAGCGCAAGCTGCTCCTGCACCGGGCCGAGATCGACAAGCTCCAGTCCAAGTCGCAGGAGACGGGCCACACGATCGTGCCGCTCGCGCTGTACTTCAAGGACAGCCGCGTCAAGGTCGAGATCGCGCTCGCCAAGGGCAAGAAGGAGTACGACAAGCGCCAGACGCTGCGCGAGAAGCAGGACACGCGGGAGACGAACCGCGCGATCTCGGCGGCCCGCAGGCGCCAGCGCAGCGCGTAGCCGGACCTGCGCGGCGCGTGTCCGGGGCCCGCGCCCCTGAGCCGCCGGAATACAGTGGCATCCGCGTGCGTTGGTCACGTACGATGGGCCGTGCACCTCCACAGAGGGTGTGCGCCTTTGAAAAAACAACATGGGGATGATCGGTTTCGACAGCGGATGTCGAAGCAGGGGAAGCGAGTCGAGGAAGCGGCAATGATCTCGTAAACCATATGTCGCAAACAATAATCGCCAATTCCAAGCGCGATTCCTCCGCCTTCGCCCTCGCTGCCTAATTAGCAGCTGAGCGAAGACTCTGCGGAGTGTCAGCCCGGGGTTGATCCCGACCCGGATCCTGGCATCAACTAGGGATCTAAACTTCTAAGCCCGGTCACGGGGCCTAGAAGGAAATCAAACAGTGACTGGGCCTGTCGGAGGCTTGTTCGCGTGACCTCCGGGGCCGAGAAAAGCGTAGCGAACTGCACTCGGAGAAGCCCTGGTTCCGCACCGTTGGACGCGGGTTCGATTCCCGCCATCTCCACAATTCCCATGTGAACGAGGACCCCGTTGCCCCTGGCAGCGGGGTCCTCGTTTTTCTCCGGGCGCCTGCGCTCAGGCCTTGCGCGTCCCGGCGGTGGCCACCACCAGCGCCACTGCCGCCGCGCACATCGGCACCGCGTAGCCGGCCACCGTCCCGGAGTGCTCCACCAGACGGCCGCCGACCGCCGAACCCGCGGCCACTCCGCCGAGCAGCGCGGTGACCATGAGCGTCATGCCCTCGTTGAGCTGCGCCTGCGGAGTGAGCCGCTGCACCAGGGTCATCACGGTGACCATGGTGGGCGCCGTGGCGGCACCTGCCACCAGCAGGCATCCCGCGAGGACGAGCAGGGAGTCGGTCGTCGCCGCGGCGATCAGGGGGAGCGACATCAGCGCGGTCATCGCGGTGAGGCAGAGCAGCAGACGGCGCCGGACGTCCACGGCGGGGCGCAGCGACCCGTACAGCAGCCCCGCCACGCAGGAACCGCCCGCCTGGAGGGCGAGGATCGCGCCCCCGGCATGGGCGATCGAGACGAGCTCCAGGGCGCCGAACACCGCGCCTGTCGCGAGGAAGGCCGCGAGCAGGGCGGGCATGCCGGGGGTCCGCAGGGGAGAGGCCGCGCGGATCCGGGGTGCCACCGGGGGCTCGGTCGCGCGTTGCGCGGCGAAGATCAGGACGCCGGTCATCATGAGGATCGCGCCGGCGAGGGTGCCGGCCTCGGGGAACAGTGCCCCGCACAGGGTGGCGGCGAGGACCGGGCCGAGCATGAAGCACAGCTCGTCGGCGGCCTGTTCGAAGGAGTTCGCGGTGTGCAGAGCTGCCGGGTCGCCCTGGTGCAGATGAGCCCATCGGGCCCGGGACATGCCGCCGGTGTTCGGGGCGGTGGCCGTGGCGGCGTACGCGGCGAAGAGCGTCCAGACCGGGGCGTCGTAGTGCACGCAGAGCACCAGGGTGAGCGACCCGAGCACCGCGACCGCCGTCGCGGGCACCGCGATCCTGGCCTGCCCGTACCGGTCGACGAGGCGTGCCGTCCAGGGGGCGACCACGGCGGTGGCGGCGAGGCCGGTGGCGGTGACGGCTCCGGCCAGGGCGTACGAACCGTGCGCCCCGGCGATCATGATGACCGCGCTGACGCTGAACATGCCCATGGGAAGCCGGGCGAGGAGGTTGCCCGCGGTGAACGCGCGCGCTCCGGGGGTGGCGAGCAGCCGGAGGTACGGATTGGACGGGGCGGGCCGGGCGCGGTCGGGAGAGGGCGTGGCGGTTTCGTGAGGCACGTCCTCACCCTCGGAGCGTGCGGCCCGTGGCGTCCAACACCTGATGCGACGCCATTGACGCACTTCTGTTGTAAATTCCCTCCGTGGCCTCATCCGATACCGATCCCCGGCTCCTGCGCGCCTTCGTGGCGGTGGCCGAGGAGCTGCACTTCACCCGGGCCGCCGCCCGGATCTACGTCGCCCAGCAGGCGCTGAGCCGGGACATCCGCCGGCTGGAGCGCGAGCTCGGCCGTGAGCTCTTCGTCCGTACGACCCGGCAGGTGTCGCTCACCCCGGACGGGGAGCGCCTCCTCCCGCACGCCCGCCGGGTGCTGGACGCCCACGCGTCGCTCTCCGAAGCCTTCGCGGACCCGGCGGACCGCGCGCTGCTCGTGGATCTCAACACCGACGGGATGACGGCGGCCCGGGTGCTGGCCCGGGCGCGGGAGCTCGCGCCGGAGTGCGAGCTGATGGCGCGCTTCGAGAGCGGGCTGACCTGGGCGGCCGGTGAGGTGCTCGCCGGGCGGCTCGACGTCTCCTTCGGGCGGGCCGCCGGGCTCGATCCCGCCGTGCTGGCCCAGCTCGCCGTACAGCCCGTGCGGTACGAGCCGATGGCCGTCCTCCTGCCGCACGGTCATCCTCTGGCCGGGCGCGAGGAGGTCGCGATGAGTGATCTGACCGGGGAAACCGTCTACGCCGGGGCGGGCAATACGCGCACGCTCGAGTGGACGGACCTCGCGGCCCTGCTTTTCGCGGAGTGGGGCGTCGTGCTGGCCCCGCCTGCACCGATGGCCGTCGGAGTGGCTGAATTCCAACGCGTGATGGCCAAGTCGCGGAACCCCGTCCTGACCGTCGTCGACTTCCCGCCGCTGCCGGGGACGGTCCTGCGCCCGCTCGTGCGGCCGGTGCCGCTGTCGCCGCTGCTGATGGTGTGGCGCAGGGGGCTCGACCACCCCGGCCTCTCCGCATTGCGTGCCGCAACGGCCGAACTCGCGGCGACAGAAGGATGGATGGTACGGCCACGGACATCATGGCTACCGGAAGCCGATGTATCACTTATGAGTCACTGTTCATGAACAACAGCCGATACGGCCCTCTTCCGGCCGCCGGCGTGCGCTACATTCGGGGCTTCGGGTGCTCGGCGACAGGTGGCGCGCGGACGGGGTGGGGGCCCCTTCCGTTGGCCTGATTCCAGTCATTTCCCGCGCACCTGTTTGATTCAGTGGGGGAAGTGCGATCACCTGTGGAAAATTGGCGCGAAGGTACCCGTACCGGGCACACGCACGAGCCGAACGACGTCACCGTCCAACTCGACGGACTCGGGCGTCAGCTCTTCGAACTACCCGTCGAACCCGGCCCGCCGGTTCCGTCCGACGGTCCGGTCTTCGTCGACGAGAGCGGCCGCCGGAGCAAGACGTACAGGCGTGTGGGCTGGGTGCTCGCCGCGATCTGCGCGGTGTACGCGGTGACGCTCGTGGTCGCCGTGCTCGGGGGGAACTCCAGCGCTCCCTGGCTGCCGCTCTCCCGGCAGGAGGAAAAGCACGCCGAAGAGGTCGAGGTGCGCCCCGCCCCGAGTGAGGCCACCGTGTCAGGGAGCCCCGGAGCGACGCCCAGCGCCTCCGCCTCGGCCTCGGGCACCGTGGTCGCCCCTCCGTCGGGCGGCCCCTCCGCGTCCGTCTCCGCAGGACCCGGCGCGAGGGCCTCGGCCTCCGCGGCCGGCGAGCCCGCCCGGACCGGCGCCGCTTCGGCGCCCGTCGTCCCGGACGACGCGGTCTCCGGACAGCCGGCAGGTGACCCTTCGCCGACGGGTACCACCGAGCCGTCCGTCGACGACAGTCCGCCGGCTTCCCCGGACCCCTCGGAATCACCGGTGCAACCACAAGAAGGCGCTCAGTAGATGACAACCCCCGTTTCGCGGGGCAGGCACAACCGGAAGAAGAAGCGGACCGTCAGGCGCAGACTCCCCATGCGCTACCTGCTTCCGTCAGTCCTTCTCGTGGCCCTGCTCGCCATGCTCATGCTGCGCGGATACGTGCACAGCGAAATCCTCGCCGACCACCGCGTCCAGCCACCCGCTCCCACCACCCAGGTGCCCGACAAGGTGATCGAGGGCGGCCCGGTCATCGACGCCCGCGCGGCAGGCGAGGAAGCCGAGACGCTCCGGATACCCGACCACAAGATCGTCCTGACCTTCGACGACGGCCCCGACCCGGTCTGGACCCCGAGGGTCCTGGACGCGCTCAAGAAGCACCACGCGCACGGCGTCTTCTTCGTCACCGGCACCATGGCCTCGCGTTACCCGGACCTCGTCGAGCGGATGGTCGACGAAGGGCACGAGGTCGGGCTGCACACCTTCAACCACCCCGACCTCTCCTTCCAGTCCACCAGCCGCATCGACTGGGAGCTGTCCCAGAACCAGCTGGTACTGGCGGGCGCGGCCGGTATCCGTACGTCGCTGTTCCGGCCTCCGTACTCCTCGTTCTCCGACGCCATGGACGACAAGTCCTGGCCGGTCACGCAGTACATCGGCAGCCGCGGCTACCTCACCGTCGTGAACAACACCGACAGTGAGGACTGGAAGCGCCCCGGCGTCGACGCGATCATCGAGCGCGCCACGCCCCGGCACGGTAAGGGCGCGATCATCCTGATGCACGACTCCGGAGGCGACCGGTCCCAGACCGTGGCCGCCCTGGGGAAGTTCCTGCCCGAGATGCAGGAGCGGGGTTACGACTTCACCAACTTGACGTCGGCGCTCGGCGCCCCCAGCGCGCACACCCCGGCCACCGGGTTCGCGCTCTGGAAGGGCAAGGCGTTCGTCGGAGCGGTGGGGATCTCCGAACACGTCACCGGCGTCCTGGTGGTGGGCCTCGCCGTCATCGGCGTGCTGGTGATGGTCCGCTTCGGCCTGATGCTGCTGCTGTCCTTCCTGCACGCCAGGAAGGTGCGACGCGGGAACTTCAGCTGGGGCGAGGAGTTCACCCGGCCCGTCTCGGTCCTCGTCCCCGCCTACAACGAGCGTGAGTGCATCGAGGCGACCGTCCGGTCGCTGGTGGCGAGCGACTACCCGATCGAGGTCATCGTCATCGACGACGGCTCGACGGACGGTACGGCCGACCTCGTCGAGGCGATGTGGATCCCGAACGTCCGGGTCGTGCGCCAGCGCAACGCCGGCAAACCCGCCGCCCTCAACAACGGGATCGCGCACGCCCGTTACGACATCGTCGTGATGATGGACGGTGACACGGTCTTCGAACCCTCCACCGTGCGCGAGCTCGTGCAGCCGTTCGCCGATCCCAGGGTGGGAGCGGTCGCGGGCAACGCCAAGGTCGGCAACCGCGACTCGCTGATCGGTGCCTGGCAGCACATCGAGTACGTGATGGGCTTCAACCTCGACCGCAGGATGTACGACCTCCTGGGCTGCATGCCCACCATTCCCGGCGCGGTAGGTGCCTTCCGCCGGGAGGGGCTGGACCGGATCGGCGGGATGAGCGAGGACACCCTCGCCGAGGACACCGACGTCACCATGGCGCTGCACCGCGACGGCTGGCGCGTCGTCTACGCGGAGAACGCCCGGGCCTGGACCGAGGCCCCCGAGTCGGTGCAGCAGCTGTGGTCGCAGCGCTACCGGTGGTCCTACGGCACGATGCAGGCCATCTGGAAGCACCGCCGCGCGGTCATCGAGAAGGGGCCCTCGGGCCGCTTCGGACGGGTGGGCCTGCCGTTCGTCTCCCTGTTCATGGTCGTCGCCCCGCTGCTGGCGCCCCTCATCGACGTCTTCCTGCTCTACGGACTGGTCTTCGGCCCGACGGGGAAGACGGTCGCGGCCTGGTTCGGCGTGCTGCTGGTGCAGGCCGTCTGCGCCGCGTACGCCTTCCGGCTCGACCGGGAGCGCATGACGCATCTGATCTCCCTGCCGCTCCAGCAGATCCTCTACCGGCAGCTGATGTACGTCGTGCTGCTCCAGTCCTGGATCACCGCTCTCACCGGGGGCCGGCTGCGCTGGCAGAAGCTGCGGCGTACGGGCGTGGTGGAGGCACCGGGCGGCACCCGGAACCGACATAAGGACACGGACAAGGACCGGAGGCCGGTGGCATGACCCATCCCGACCAGGGGCACGCGCCGGCCGGTGCCGCGTCCACCGTGCCGCTGCCCCTCCCGTCCGTCGCCCCCGTCCCCTCGGTGTACCCGGAGCACGGCACCGCCGCCCCGGAGGCAGCAGGCCAGGAGCCCGCGCCCCGCGCAAGGCCCGTGCGGGACCGCTACCTCGATCTGCTCAGGGCCGTGGCCCTCGTCCGTGTCGTGGTCTTCCACCTCTTCGGCTGGGCCTGGCTGACCGTCCTCTTCCCGTCCATGGGCGTGATGTTCGCCCTGGCGGGCTCGCTGATGGCCCGCTCGCTCGCCCGGCCCGCGGGCAGCGTGATCCGCAGCCGGCTGCGCAGGCTGCTGCCCCCGATGTGGCTGTTCTCGCTCGTCGTCGTGCCGGTGATGTTCGCGCTGAGCTGGAAGCCCGTCCGGGAGGAGGGGCTGTGGTGGTTCATCAAGCTCGGCAACTACCTCTTCCCGCTGGGCTCGCCGCCTTACCCCGAGGAGAACGGTTCCACCGGCGGGTGGCTGGAGCTGACCTGGGCGGACCAGGCGGCGGGGCCGCTCTGGTACATCCAGACCTATCTCTGGTTCGTCCTGGCCTCGCCCCTGCTGCTCAAGGCGTTCCGCAGGCTGCCGTGGGCCACACTGCTCGCCCCGGTCGCCCTCACCGCGGTGATCGGCACCGGACTCGTGACCGTCCCCGGCACCTTCGGTGAGGGACTCCTGGACTTCGCCGTGTTCGGGTCCTGCTGGATCCTCGGCTTCGCCCACAACGACGGGCTGCTGAAGGAGATCCCGCGCTATCTGGCGGTGTCGTCCGCCGCGATCGTCATGGGCTTCGGCCTGTGGTGGGCGTCCGGGCACCTCACCGAGGAGGGCTGGAACCTGGACGAGATCCCGCTCGCCCAGGCCACCTGGTCCCTCGGTTTCTGCGCGATCCTCCTGGTCTACGCCCCGGCCTGGAGGAAGCTCCCCGGCAGGCTCGCCGGCTGGGACAGCCTGGTCACGCTGGCCAACAACAGGGCCGTGACGATCTACCTGTGGCACAACCTGCTGCTGATGGCGGCCGCGCACCTCGTCAACGAGCTCTGGTCCATCCCGTGGTTCGGCGACACGTTCGACACGTATATCGAACAGTCGTACGAGGTGTTGGTCCTGATCGTGGTCTGGCCACTGATCGGCATGGCCATCCTGGCGTTCGGCTGGGTCGAGGACGTCGCCGCCGAGCGCCGGCCGCGCCTGTGGCCGAACGGGGCGGTCCGGGCCGGCGGGGCGCGCAGGGCCTGACCCGGACGGCAGGGGTGCGGCCGGCCCGGCTCACCGCACCCCTGCCGTCCGGCTCACCGCACCTCCGGCGGCCGAGTGAGAGCAAGGTTGCGCACCGGTCACCTCACGGCACCGCACCGAAACGCGGGCTCCCTAGCGTCGGCAGGACAACACCCCGACCCCTGTGGAGGCGCGTGATGGCCGGTCGTTGGATCGAGCAGTGGGAGCCGGAGGACGAGACCTTCTGGCGCGAGACGGGCGAGAAGGTCGCCCGGAGGAACCTGTGGTTCTCCGTGCTCTCGGAGCACATCGGGTTCTCGATCTGGTCCCTGTGGTCCGTCATGGTCCTCTTCATGGGGCCGGAGTACGGCATCGACCCGGCCGGGAAGTTCTTCCTGATCTCCACGGCCACCCTGGTCGGCGCCATCGTCCGGGTGCCGTACACCTTCGCGGTCGCGCTGTTCGGCGGGCGCAACTGGACCGTCTTCAGCGCACTGTCGCTCCTGGTGCCGACCCTCGCCGCCTTCTGGGTGATGGAGCCCGGCACCTCGTACACCACGTTTGTCGTCGTCGCCGCGCTCACCGGCATCGGCGGCGGCAACTTCGCTTCGTCGATGACGAACATCAACGCCTTCTTCCCGTTGCGCAAGAAGGGCTGGGCGCTCGGGCTCAACGCCGGCGGCGGCAACATCGGCGTCCCCGTCGTCCAGCTCATCGGGCTGCTGGTGATCGGCACGGCGGGCGCCGCGCACCCGCGGATCGTGCTCGGGGTGTACGTACCGCTGATCGTCCTCGCCGCGCTCGGTGCCGCGCTGCGCATGGACAACCTCCGGCCCGTGCAGAACGACACCGGGGCGGCGCTCCAGGCCGTGCGCGAGCCGCACACCTGGATCATGGCGGTGCTCTACATCGGCACCTTCGGCTCGTTCATCGGCTACAGCTTCGCCTTCGGACTCGTCCTGCAGACCCAGTTCGGCCGCACTCCGCTGCAGGCCGCCTCGCTCACCTTCATCGGCCCGCTGCTCGGTTCCCTGATCCGGCCCGCGGGCGGCTGGCTCGCCGACCGGTACGGCGGCGCCCGGATCACCCTGTGGAACTTCGCGGCCATGGCGGCGGCCACCGGTGTCGTCGTCTACGCCTCCGGCATCGAGTCGCTGGCGGTGTTCCTCGTCGGCTTCATCGCGCTGTTCGTGCTGACGGGGCTCGGTAACGGCTCCACGTTCAAGATGATCCCGGGCATCTTCCACGCGCAGGGCATCGCCAAGGGACTCCGGGGCGAGGAGGCCGCGGCGTACGGCCGGCGGCTCTCCGGGGCCGCCATGGGGCTCATCGGGGCGGTCGGCGCGCTGGGCGGCCTCGCGATCAACCTCGCGTTCCGCCAGTCCTTCGCCACCTCGGGCGCCGGAACGGCCGCGTTCTGGTGCTTCCTCGGCTTCTACGCCGTCTGCTTCACCCTCACGTGGGCGGTATACCTTCGGCGTACCCAAGCGGTGGCCGCGAAGCCGCAGCTCAGCTATGCCGAGGTGTGAGCGTGACCACAACACGTCGTGTGACGTAACGGGCGGGAAATACAGGAGAACCGAGACTGTCACGCAGGGTTGACAGTCTCGGTCCTCCGCATCATCGAGCACCAGCGGGACGAGAGCCGGGTATCACGCCATGCACGACGACGACGCACAGCACGGGCCCCTGGCGGGCTTCACGGTCGGGGTGACCGCAGCCCGTCGCGCGGAGGAGCTGGGGACGCTCCTCACGCGCAGGGGCGCGGCGGTCCTGCACGCGCCCGCACTGCGGATCGTGCCGCTCGCGGACGACAGCGAACTCCTGGCCGCCACCAAGGATTTGATCGACAACGCACCGGACGTCGTGATCGCGACCACCGCCATCGGCTTCAGGGGCTGGGTGGAGGCCGCCGACGGCTGGGGCGTCGGCGACGAGCTGCTCGAACTGCTGCGCGGTATCGAGCTGCTGGCCCGTGGTCCCAAGGTCAAGGGCGCCATCCGGGCGGCCGGACTCACCGAGGCGTGGTCGCCGCAGTCCGAGTCGATGGCCGAGGTGCTGGACCGGCTGCTGGGCGAAGGCGTCTCGGGCCGCCGGGTCGCACTCCAGCTGCACGGCGAACCGCTGCCCGGCTTCGTCGAGTCGCTCCGCGCGGCGGGCGCCGAAGTCGTCGGCGTACCCGTCTACCGGTGGATGCCCCCGGAGGACATCACCCCGCTCGACCGCATGCTCGACGTCACCGTCGCCCGTGGCCTCGACGCCCTCACCTTCACCAGCGCCCCCGCCGCCGCGTCCTACCTGAACCGGGCGGAGGCGCGCGGCATGCTCCCCGAGGTGCTGGACGCCCTCGGCCATGACGTCGTCACCGCCTGCGTCGGACCGGTCACGGCCCTGCCCCTGCAGGCGAAGGGCATCGACACGGTCCAGCCCGAACGCTTCCGGCTGGGGCCGCTCGTCCAGGTGCTCTGCGCCCAGCTGCCCGCCCGGGCCCGCGCGCTCCCCGTCGCCGGTCACCACGTCGAGATCCGGGGCCACGCCGTGCTGGTCGACGGAGCCCTGCGCCCGGTGCCACCGGCCGGCATGGCCCTGCTGCACACGCTGGCCCGCAAGCCCGGTTGGGTGGTCTCCCGCGCCGACCTCCTGCGGGCCCTGCCGGGCACCGGCAGCGACGAGCACGCGGTAGAGACGGCGATGGCCCGGCTGCGTACGGCGCTGGGGGTGCCCCGGCTGATCCAGACGGTCGTCAAACGCGGCTACCGGCTGGCGCTGGACCCCTCGGCGGACACCAAGTACGACGCCTCCTGACGGGCCGCTACGGTGCGGGGATGATCGAAGACGCCCATTCCCTGACCGACGGTGTCCGGCTGAGGCCCGTGACCCTGGACGACGCCGCCTCGTTCGCCGAGACCCTGACCCGCAGCCGCGCGTACATGCGCCGCTGGGATCCCGTGCGCCCCGAGCTCTTCTTCACCCCGGAGGGCCAGCTCCAGCGGCTGACGGGCCTGCTGGCGGACCGGGACGCGGGGCGCGCGATGCCCTGGGCGCTGGCCGACGACGAGGACCGCGTCGTGGGGGCGATGACGCTCGCCTCCATCGAGCGCGGGCCCTTCCGCAACGCCCGGCTCGGCTACTGGATCGACGTCGACCGGGCGGGCCGGGGCCTGGCCACGGCCGCCGTGAACCGGGTCTGCGAGCTGGCACGGGACGGGCTCGGACTGCACCGGGTCGAAGCCGGGACGGTCCTGGACAACACGGCCTCGCAGCGGGTGCTGGCGAAGTGCGGCTTCGAGCTCTACGGCACGGCGCCGCGCTATCTCCACATCAACGGCTCGTGGCAGGACCACCGGTTGTTCCAGCGCATCCTGCACGACGGCCCGCCGCAGCGCTGAGCGGTGCCTGCCGGGAGTGCCGGTGCCCGCCCCGCGGATGGCGCGGGGGCCGGGCGGGGACGAGTTCGGCGAGCGGGAAGCCGGACTTCTCCGCGACCCGGCAGGACGCCTCGTTGCCGGCTTCGTGGAACAGGTCGAGGCTCCGGAGCCCGTCCTCGGCGAAGGTGGTGAACGCCCAGTCGGTGAGCGCCCCGAGAGCTCGCGGGGCCACGCCCCGGCCGCGTGCCGACGCCGTCGTCCAGTAACCGGCCCGGGCGCTCTCCGCCCCGGGGCCGGGACGGTTCAGCGCGAGGTGGCCGACGAGCTCACCGTGACCGGCCGTGTCGGTCACCGCGAAGCTGAACCGCCTCCCGGAAGCCCACCCCTCCTCCTGCGCGGTCATCCAGCGCTCCGCCTCCCCGGCGTCGGGGACCTGCGTCCGCAGCCACCGCCGCATCGCCGGGTCGTCGTACGCCGCGAGCAGCGCCGGTACGTCGTCCCGCCGCCAGGGGCGCAGGAGCAGGGGACCGGCCGTCAGCGTGACCGTGGCGTCGTTCATGCGGACACGGTACGGCGGTGCCCGCGGGGGTTCCGGGCCGGGCCGGATGCGGGCACTCTGGGGGTGACTCTCCCCCACAGGTGACCCCCCGAGGCGGTGACAGGCTCATGGCGGCGGGCACGGGCGCGTACGACCGGCGGTTCGACTCGGGGCGTGTCTGTCTGGACCTGGTGGCGACGGGGCCGGCCTCCGGCGCGTGCGAGCGGCTCGACCGCCCGGCGCGTCTCGCCGAGTGGCTGGTGGCCTCGCGGCTGGTCCCGCGCGGGACACCGCTGGCGGCGGTCGACGAGACCTGGGTGACGCGCTTTCGGCAGTTGCGTACGGGAATCGACCGGCTGATGACGGCTCAGCTGACCGGCGGGAGCGCGGACAGCGCCCTGGAGCGGGTCAACGCGCTGGCAGCGGGCGCCCCGCCGGGGCTGCGGGCCGTGCGGGGCCAGGGCGGTGCGCTCGTACGGGCGCCCATCGCGGACCCGGGGTGCGGGGAGCTGCTCGCCGCGGTGGCCCGCGACGCCGTCGACCTGCTGACCGACCCGGTCGCGCGGGCGGGACTGCGCCGGTGCGAGGGCGACGCCTGCCGGCGGCTCTATCTGGACACGTCGAGGGGGCGGCGCCGCCGCTGGTGCTCCAGCGAGGTCTGCGGCAACCGGGAGCGGGTGGCCAGGCACCGGCGCCGCGTGAGAGCCCTGACATGAGGACCTGAACGGTCTCGAACGCTCACTCCCGGAAGAAAGCCGCCCGGCTTCTGAATGAACCGGCGCCCGCGTCCGTACCGATGGCCACAGAGCTCGACAGGGTCTCGACCGGGAGGTTCGGGTGCGCAAGGATGCGGCCGTGGCCGATGACCGTCCGCACAGGGCCCGACATCGCAGTGCGCCGCCCCGTCCTCCCTCCGGCGTCCCCGACGAGGAGTTGATGCGGGCGCTCTACCGCGAACACGCCGGCCCGCTGCTGGCGTACGTCCTCCGTCTCGTCGCGGGCGACCGCCAGCGGGCCGAGGACGTGGTGCAGGAGACGCTCATCCGTGCCTGGAAGAACGCCGGTTCGCTCAACCGGGCCACCGGCTCCGTCCGCCCCTGGCTGGTGACGGTCGCCCGGCGCATCGTCATCGACGGCCACCGCAGCAGGCAGGCCCGGCCCCGCGAGGTCGATCCGTCGCCGCTGGAGGTCATCCCCGCGGAGGACGAGATCGACAAGGCGCTGTGGCTGATGACGCTCTCGGACGCGCTCGACGATTTGACCCCCGCCCACCGGGAAGCATTGGTCGAGACCTACTTCAGAGGCCGTACGGTCAACGAGGCTGCGGAGGTGCTCGGCATCCCCAGCGGGACCGTGCGGTCCCGCGTGTTCTACGCACTGCGTTCCATGAAGCTCGCACTCGAGGAGAGGGGGATCACGGCATGAGCGACCAGGAGTGGCAGCCCTTCGGTCCCCGGCACCCCTCCGGCCCTGCGGACGACCCCTTCACGCCTCCCGCGCCGGGCCCGGGGCACGACGCCGCCGGCGCCTACGCGCTGGGCATCCTGGACGAGGCCGAGGCGAGCGCCTTCGAGGCCCACCTGGCGGGCTGCGCGGTGTGCGCGGCCCACCTCGACGAGTTCGCCGGGATGGAACCCGTGCTGGCGATGCTCGCGGAGTCGCCGGCCGCCGTCCCGGGCGCGCGCCCGGTGCCGCACGTCCCTGAGCCCCCCGCGCCCCGGGTGCTGACCGGCCTCGTCGACGAGGTCGCGCGGAAGCGCTCGCAGCGCCGGCGTCGCGCCCGGTGTCTGATCGCCGCGGCGGCCGTCCTCGTGATCGGTGGTCCGGTGGTCGCGGTCACGGCCACCGCCGGCGAGGACGCGGGCCGGCGGACCGAGGTGGCCGGCCCGCACCCCACGAGCCCGGCCGAGGACGCCTTCTTCCACCACATGCCGGAGAAGCTGACGGCGACCGACCCCGCCACCCGGGTCGGCGCCACGGTCGGCATGGAGCCCAAGGCCTGGGGCACGCACACGGTCCTGGAGCTCGTGAACGTCGAAGGCCCTGAGAAATGCAGCCTCGTCGCCGTGTCCAGGACCGGCGACGAGGAGGTCGTCACCTCCTGGTCCGTACCGAAATGGGGTTACGGGATAAAGGATTCCTCCCACCCGGACGCGCGCCGCCCGCTGTATGTGCACGGAGGCACGGCGATGGCGCGCGGGGACATCGGCCATTTCGAGGTCCGCACCTTCGGCGGCGAGCGGCTGGTGGAGATCGACGCGTAGACACAATCCGGGCGGCAGGTGCGCCGGAGGCCCCCTTTCGCGTACGGTTGACGGCTGCCCGATGCACGTCAGAAGGGGGCCTCGGTGGCCGCGCAGGATGCCGCTGTCGATTCACTGCGGGACCGGGAAATCGGTGTCGAACAAGAACATCTGGACCGGGTCTACCGCCGTCTCGAAGAGAAGATCGACGAGGCGGAATTTCTCATGCAGGACGCCAGTAAACGGGGCCAGGTAGGCACCCCCGGGGCACTCGCCGAAAGGGACGCACAGGTCTTCCGCGCCGGAGTCCATCTGAACCGGCTGAACAGTGAGTTCGAGGACTTCCTCTTCGGGCGGATCGATCTGCTGCGCGGCAAGGACGGCGAACGCGGCCCGGACGGCGCCTTCACCTCCGTGGAGGCGGCGGACGACGCCGTGGGGGAGGACGACACCGCCGAGATCGCGGAAACCCTCCACATCGGCCGTATAGGAGTGCTCGACTCCGACTACGCACCGCTGGTGATCGACTGGCGGGCGCCGGCCGCAGCGCCGTTCTACCGTTCGACGCCGAAGGAGCCGGGCCGGGTCGTACGCCGCCGGGTCATCCGCTCCAAGGGCCGCAGGGTCCTCGGGGTGGAGGACGACCTGATGCGTCCGGAGCTGACCGCACGGCTGGAGGGCGACGAACTGCCCGTCATCGGTGACGGCGCCCTGATGGCCGCGCTGGGCCAGGCCCGCAGCCACACGATGCGGGACATCGTCTCGTCGATCCAGGCCGAGCAGGACCTGGTGATCCGTGCCCCCGCGGCCTCCGTCACCGAGGTCTCGGGGGGCCCCGGCACCGGCAAGACGGCGGTGGCCCTGCACCGGGCCGCGTACCTCCTCTACCAGGACCGGCGCAGGTACGCGGGCGGCATCCTCGTCGTCTCACCGACCCCGCTCCTGGTCGCGTACACCGAAGGCGTACTGCCCTCGCTCGGCGAGGAGGGCCAGGTCGCGATCCGCGCGGTCGGTTCGCTGTCCGACGAGGCCGCCGGTGTGGAGGGCGCGACCACCTACGACGAGCCCGCCGTCGCCCGGATCAAGGGCTCGTCCCGGATGCTCCACGTGGTGCGCAAGGCGGCCCGCGGAGCCCTGGAGCAGCCCGCGCCCCGGCCCGCCCCCCAGGAGGGCCAGCTGGAGTTCGGGGACGCCCCCGCCGAGGCGGGGACCCCCACCCGGCTGCGGGTGGTGGCCTTCGGCGCGCGCGTCGAGCTGGAGGCCGACGAGCTCCGGCGGATCCGGCACAACGTCCTCGGCGGCACGGCGCCGGTCAACCTGCTGCGCCCGCGCGCCCGCAAGCTGCTCCTGGACGCCCTGTGGAACAAGTCGTCCGGCCGGGGCCGTTACACCGACCCGGAGCTGGCCGCGGAGCTGCGTTCCTCGTTCGACGAGGACGTGTCCACCGAGACGCCGTTCCTCACCTTCCTGAACGCCTGGTGGCCGGAGCTCACCCCGCGGCAGGTGCTGGCCGCGATGTCCGACGAGCGGCGGCTGAGCAGATGGGCGCGCCGGATCCTCAATCAGGGGGAGGTGCGCCGTCTCGCCCGTTCGCTGAAGCGGCTGGACGAGGACGGCAAGGGTCCGCTCTCGGTCCACGACGTGGCGCTCCTGGACGAGCTGGGGACCCTCCTGGGCACCCCGGCCCGCCCGAAGAGGCAGCGGGAGGCGGACCCCCTGGACCAGCTCACGGGTCTGGAGGAGCTGATGCCGCAGCGCGAGGAGACGCAGCGCGAGCGGGCCGAGCGGCTGGCGGCGGAGCGTACCGAGTACGCCCACGTCATCGTGGACGAGGCGCAGGACCTGACGCCGATGCAGTGGCGGATGGTCGGCCGCCGCGGCCGGCACGCGACCTGGACCATCGTCGGTGACGCGGCGCAGTCCTCCTGGTCGGACCCGGACGAGGCGGCCGCCGCCCGTGACGAGGCGCTCGGCAACCGGCCGCGGCGCCGGTTCACCCTCACCGTGAACTACCGCAACCCGGCGGAGATCGCCGAGCTGGCGGCCAAGGTGCTGGCGCTGGCCATGCCGGGGATGGAGTCCCCGGCCGCGGTCCGCTCGACGGGTGTGGAGCCGCGCTTCGAAGCAGTGCGGGACGGCGACCTCGCCTCGACCGTCCGCGAGGAGGCCCGCAGGCTGCTCGGCGAGGTGGACGGCACCGTGGGCGTGGTCGTCGCGATGAACCGCCGGGCCGAGGCCCGTACCTGGCTCGCGGAGCTCGGCGAGCGTGTCGTGGCGCTGGGGAGCCTGGAGGCGAAGGGGTTGGAGTACGACGCCACGGTGGTGGTCTCACCCGCGGAGATCGCCGACGAGTCCCCGGCCGGGCTGCGGGTGCTGTACGTGGCACTCACCCGGGCGACGCAACAGCTCACCGTGATCTCGGGGGAGCGCGACATGCCGGACGAGCACGGGGTCCCGGACCTGCTGAGGGACTGAGGGAGGAGCCGCGCCGGCGCCTGCGTGCGAGTGCTTCGCGGAGTCGACCCGTCGCACGGGAATCACTTTTCCGGGGTGTTTGTTAGCCTGGAGTCGGCACCGGCTCGATCCAAGCCCCCGGGCCCAACCTTAGTCGCTACGAGCGACCACTTGCCGCGAGGCGAGCATGGCGGGCCGGTGTCACCTGACTCGTGGAAGACAGACCCGCGTCACCTCCTGGTGGCGCGGGTCTGTTTGTGTTCAAGGGTTACGCATCTGCTGGGGTTCCAGGGTTACGCATCACCACTACTTCTCGTATGGTGGAAGAAAGTTTCCGAAAGGTGGCAGTCATTAACTGCTACCGGCCGGTAGGTGCGACGATCGGAACGCACGTGCGGGGCCGAGCCCCGTCCACGTGCGGCAACGAAGCTCAGGAAAGCGAAGGACTCGGCCATGGCAACGGCGCCCAGCGTCTCGTACTCGATGACGGTCAGGCTGGAGGTGCCCGCGAGCGGCACAGCGGTCTCCCAGCTCACCACGGCCGTGGAGTCCTCCGGAGGCTCGGTCACCGGCCTCGACGTGACCGCCTCCGGCCACGAGAAGCTGCGGATCGACGTCACGATCGCGGCCTCCTCCACCTCGCACGCGGACGAGATCGTCGAAGGCCTGCGCGACATCGAGGGCGTCGTCCTCGGCAAGGTCTCCGACCGTACGTTCCTGATGCACCTCGGCGGCAAGATCGAGATGGCGTCCAAGCACCCCATCCGCAACCGTGACGACCTCTCGATGATCTACACCCCCGGTGTGGCGCGGGTCTGCATGGCGATCGCCGAGAACCCCGAGGACGCCCGCCGCCTGACCATCAAGCGGAACTCCGTCGCGGTGGTCACGGACGGCTCCGCGGTGCTGGGCCTGGGCAACATCGGCCCGATGGCGTCGCTCCCCGTGATGGAGGGCAAGGCGGCCCTCTTCAAGCGCTTCGCCGGCATCGACGCCTGGCCGATCTGCCTGGACACGCAGGACACCGACGCGATCGTCGAGATCGTCAAGGCGATCGCCCCCGGCTTCGCGGGCATCAACCTGGAGGACATCTCCGCCCCCCGCTGCTTCGAGATCGAGGCGCGGCTGCGCGAGGCCCTGGACATCCCGGTCTTCCACGACGACCAGCACGGCACCGCGATCGTCGTCCTGGCCGCGCTGACCAACGCGCTCCGCGTGGTCGGCAAGGCGATCGGTGACGTACGGGTCGTCATGTCCGGCGCCGGCGCGGCCGGCACGGCCATCCTGAAGCTGCTCATCGCGGCCGGGGTCAAGCACGCGGTCGTCGCCGACATCCACGGCGTGGTGCACGCGGGCCGCGAGGACCTGGTGGACGCCACCCCGGACTCGCCGCTCCGCTGGATCGCCGACAACACCAACCCGGAGGGCGTCACCGGCACCCTCAAGCAGGCCGTCTCCGGCTCCGACGTCTTCATCGGCGTCTCCGCCCCGAACGTCCTGGACGGCGCCGACGTCGCGGCCATGGCGGAGGGCGCGATCGTGTTCGCGCTCGCGAACCCGGACCCCGAGGTGGACCCCGCAATCGCCCGCGAGACGGCGGCCGTTGTCGCCACCGGGCGTTCCGACTTCCCGAACCAGATCAACAACGTGCTGGTCTTCCCGGGCGTCTTCCGCGGTCTGCTGGACGCTCAGTCCCGCACCGTCAACACGGAGATGATGCTCGCCGCGGCGCGCGCCCTCGCCGACGTGGTCGCCGAGGACGAGGTGAACGCGAACTACATCATCCCCTCGGTCTTCAACGACAAGGTCGCGGGCGCGGTCGCGGGTGCGGTCCGGGAGGCAGCGAAGGCGGCCGGCGTGGCCGAGGCGGCGTCCGACCCCGCGTAGTCCCCGCCGCCCCGACGGCCCTGCCGCACGCCGTTCGCGGGGGCCGTCCACGGCTCCCGCGGACGGTGCCGTAGCTCACGTCCGGGCGGTCCGTACGGCGCGTCGCGGGTCGCGGCGTCCCAAACGCCCCTTTAGGGTGGGCGGGCAGCGAGCCCCACAGGCCCGGCATCCGCTGCGGACCGCTCCAACAAGTCGACGGAACGTCATCACGGGCAATCAGTGGTGCTTTTCGTGTGACGACGAGGGGTTCCGGATTGGCGTTAGCGCCGCAGGTGGGGGCAGGATGCGTATTCGGGCGCGAGGGTCTGACAGCAGACCCGGGTCCGGGGACTGTCAGAGGGCCCTGGCAGCATCGGCTTCGATCTCACGCCTCACAGGCAAGAAGAACACGGGAGTACAAACATGAACCGCAGTGAGCTGGTGGCCGCCCTGGCCGACCGTGCCGAGGTGACCCGCAAGGACGCCGACGCCGTTCTGGCCGCCCTCGCCGAGACCGTCGGCGAGATCGTCGCCAAGGGCGACGAGAAGGTCACCATCCCCGGCTTCCTGACCTTCGAGCGCACCCACCGTGCCGCTCGCACCGCTCGTAACCCGCAGACCGGCGACCCGATCAACATCCCGGCCGGCTACAGCGTGAAGGTCTCCGCGGGCTCCAAGCTCAAGGAAGCCGCCAAGGGCAAGTAAGGCCCCAAGGCATCAATGAAGGGCGGCCGTCCCGACCGGGGCGGCCGCCCTTCGGCATGCCGTGGCCGTGTCCGGGGGTCTTCAGCCCGGCGCACACCGCCCGTGCGGGCGCTGTGAGGCGCCCTGCGGCGCTCCGGCACCCTCCGGCGGCCCCGGGGAGGGCCGGGCGTCCCGTTCGGCTCTGTACGGGCGTTCTGCGGCGTGCCCGCCCGTGGCCGGAGCGGGCACCCTCGCGCAGGACCGACGCAGAAGCCCGCCGCCCCGGTCCCTCGTGGGGGCCGGGGCGGCGGACTGTGGTGCGTGGGTGCGCAGTGCTGTGTGCGGCAGCACTGTGCGTACGCCGGAGCGCGCCGGCGGGCGCGTCAGACGAGCGAGCCGCCGGGGAGCTCGACCTTGGCGCCGAGCTTCTCGAGCTTGTCCATGAAGTTCTCGTAGCCGCGGTTGATCAGGTCGATGCCGTGCACCCTGGACGTGCCCTGGGCGGCCAGGGCCGCGATCAGGTACGAGAAGCCGCCGCGCAGGTCGGGGATGACCAGATCCGCGCCCTGGAGCTTCGTGGGCCCGGACACCACCGCCGAGTGCAGGAAGTTCCGCTGCCCGAAGCGGCAGTCGGAGCCCCCGAGGCACTCGCGGTAGAGCTGGATGTGCGCACCCATCTGGTTGAGCGCCGAGGTGAAGCCGAGCCGGGACTCGTAGACCGTCTCGTGGACGATCGACAGTCCGGCGGCCTGCGTCAGGGCCACCACGAGCGGCTGCTGCCAGTCGGTCTGGAAGCCGGGGTGCACGTCCGTCTCCAGGGCGATGGCGTTCAGCGCGCCGCCCGGGTGCCAGAAGCGGATGCCCTCGTCATCGATCTCGAAGGCACCTCCGACACGCCGGAAGGTGTTGAGGAAGGTCATCATCGAGCGCTGCTGGGCGCCGCGCACGTAGATGTTGCCCTCGGTCGCCAGCGCCGCGGACGCCCAGGAGGCGGCCTCCAGGCGGTCCGGGATCGCCCGGTGGGTGTAACCGTCGAGCCTGTCGACACCCGTGATCCGGATGGTCCGGTCGGTGTCCATGGAGATGATCGCGCCCATCTTCTGCAGTACGCAGATGAGGTCCTCGATCTCCGGCTCGACGGCGGCGTTGGACAGCTCGGTGACGCCCTCGGCGAGGACGGCGGTCAGCAGCACCTGCTCGGTGGAGCCCACCGACGGGTACGGCAGCCGGATCTTCGTGCCCCGCAGCCGCTGCGGGGCCTCCAGGTACTGGCCGTCGGCCCGCTTCTCGATGACCGCGCCGAACTGGCGGAGCACCTCGAAGTGGAAGTCGATCGGCCGGCCGCCGATGTCGCAGCCGCCGAGGCCCGGGATGAACGCGTGGCCCAGCCGGTGCAGCAGGGGGCCGCAGAAGAGGATCGGGATGCGCGACGAGCCCGCGTGGGCGTCGATGTCGGCGACGTTCGCGCTCTCGACGTGCGACGGGTCGAGGATGAGTTCGCCCGGCTCGTCGCCGGGGCGGACGGTCACGCCGTGCAGCTGCAGCAGCCCCCGGACCACCCGCACATCGCGGATGTCGGGCACGTTGCGGAGCCGGCTGGGCCCGCTGCCGAGCAGCGCGGCGACCATTGCCTTCGGCACCAGGTTCTTGGCGCCTCGGACGCGGATCTCGCCCTCCAGCGGGGTTCCGCCGTGGACAAGCAGGACATCGTCTGTGCCGGTCATGTATCTCGCGTTCCGGAGTGGTCGGGCAGGGGGCCATCAAAAGGGTAATGGGCCCCCGCCCCCCTTCCGTAAGGCGCCGGGGGGTGTACGAACGTCATGAATCCGCCACAACACGTTCTGCTCCCCGGTCCTTGCGGAGCGTCACCGTCCGCGAGGACCGTCCGCCGGTCCCCCTTTCGTGCGTTCCCCGCGCGCCCGTGCGGCGTCCGTACGCCCTGAGCTGCGGAGGGGCGCGCTCCGGGGGCGGTCGCGCCACTTGGCCCCCGCGGAGGGCCGGGATGCGGGATCATCTGTGCCATGACGGAGGTGTCCTCGCTCACAGGGCGGCTGCTCGTGGCCGCCCCCGCCCTGGCGGACCCGAATTTCGACCGTGCGGTGGTGTTGCTCCTCGACCACGACGAGGAGGGCTCGCTGGGTGTGGTCCTGAACCGTCCGACCCCGGTCGGCGTCGCGGACATCCTCGCGTCCTGGGCCGGCCTGACCGGCGAGCCGGACGTGGTCTTCCAGGGTGGTCCGGTGTCGCTCGACTCCGCCCTGGGCGTGGCGGTGATCCCGGGCGACGAGGGCCCCTCCCCGGCCCCCATCGGCTGGCGCCGGGTGCACGGGGCGATCTGCCTCGTGGACCTGGACGCGCCGCCGGAGCTGCTGGCGGCGGCCCTCGGTTCCCTGCGGATCTTCGCCGGATACGCGGGCTGGGGGCCGGGCCAGCTGGAGACGGAGCTGAGGGACGGCGCCTGGTACGTGGTCGAGTCGGAGCCCGGCGACGTCTCCTCGCCACGCCCGGAGCACCTCTGGCGTGCGGTTCTGCGGCGGCAGCGCAGCGAACTGGCCATGATCGCGACGTATCCGGACGACCCTTCGCTGAACTGATGCGCGGAGCTTTCAGTACGCTTGGCAGTTATGAGCACTCTTGAGCCCGAGCGCGGGGCAGGTACGGGGACCCTCGTAGAGCCGACGCCGCAGGTGTCGAACGGCGACGGTGACCACGAGCGCTACGCCCATTACGTCCAGAAGGACAAGATCATGGCGAGCGCCCTGGAGGGCACTCCCGTGGTGGCGCTGTGCGGGAAGGTCTGGGTTCCCGGACGCGACCCGAAGAAGTATCCGGTCTGTCCCATGTGCAAGGAGATCTACGAGTCCATGGGCGCCGGTGGCGACAAGGACAAGGGCAAGGGCGGCAAGGACAACAGCGGCAAGAAGTAGCCCGCCCGGCCCTTGTGACCTCTTAGCTCTTTTATCTCTCTACGGACCCTGACCCCGGCCTCCGGGACGCGCGGAGACGCGCGCCCCGGGGGCCGTTCGCGTGCCGTGGAGTCCCTGCGGGTCCGTCCCCGGAGCGGCGGGAGCGCGGGTTCGCGTTGCACGGGCTGCACCGCGAGGTCACAGAGTGGTTGAGACCACTTGTCGGCGTGCTGGGGCGCCCTTAGTCTCCTGCGAGTTGTGCAGAACGAAACGCACGTTGCATGGAATGCAACGATTGACCGGTAGGGGTCCCGGATGAAGCTTTCTGCTCGAATCGCCGCTCCGGCCACGGCACTTGTGCTGGCCGGCCTCACCGTCACCGCCTGCGCGCCGGGGACCTCCGAGGCCGGCGCGAAGGGGGACGAGAAGTCCGGGACGCTCCGCGTCTGGCTCTTCCAGGAGGTCGGCAACAAGCCCAAGGAGGAGGTCGTCGACGCCGCCGTCGCCGACTTCGAGAAGTCCCACGAGGGGGCCGAGGTCGAGGTCGAGTACATCCCCGTCGACACCCGCGCCCAGCGCATCAAGGCCGCCTTCAACGACCCGAAGAGCGCCCCCGACCTCATCGAGTACGGCAACACCGACACCGCCGGATACGTGAAGGACGGCGGACTGGCCGACATCACCAAGGAGTTCGCCGCCTGGGACGAGGCCAAGGACACCGACCCCACCGCCAAGCAGTCCGTGACGGTGAACGGCCAGGTCTACGGGGCGCCGCTCTTCGTCGGCGTACGGGCGCTGTACTACCGCACCGATGTCTTCGAGGAGCTCGGCATGAAGCCCCCGAAGACCCAGGACGAGCTGATCTCCACGGCCAGGAAGATCCACCAGGAGAAGCCGGACCTGTACGGCCTCGCGGTCGGCGGCGCGTACACCTACGGCGCCATGCCCTTCATCTGGGCCCAGGGCGGCGAGCTGGCCGAAGAGACCGGGGTGACCTACCGGTCCGCCATCAACAGCGCGAAGGCCCGGAAGGGCATCGAGGCCTACACCTCGCTCTTCGGCGACGACAACTGCCCGGCCGCCAAGTGCGCGGCCATGGGCGGCAACGCGACCGTGACCGCCTTCGCGTCCGGCAAGGCGGCCATGGCGATCGGGGGTGACTTCAGCCACGCTGCGGTCGAGGCGGGCAAGGTGAAGGGCAAGTACGCCGTCGTACCGCTCCCCGGCGCGAAGAAGGACTCGATCGCACCGGCGTTCGCCGGAGGCAACAACATCGGCGTACTCAAGAGTAGTTCGCACCGCACCCTCGCGGTCGACCTGATGAAGTCCCTGACCGGCAAGAAGACGCAGGCGAAGATGTTCGACGCCATGGGCTTCCTGCCGACGTACACGGACGTGCTGGAGACCGCCGCGGAGAAGGAGCCCTTCGTCGGCCCCTTCGTCGACACACTCGGCGCGGGCGCGAAGTTCGTCCCGGCCTCCCCGGCCTGGGGGCAGATCGATGCCTCGCTGGTCCTGCCGACCATGTTCCAGGAGATCGTCAGCGGCCGTAAGGACGTGGCCGCAGCCTCGGACGACGCGGCGAAGAAGATGGACGCGGCGTTCGCCGAAGCGGGCTGACGATGACCGCCGACACCGCACCGCCCAAGGTCCCCTCCGTGTCCGGGGCGAGCGGGGCGTCGTCCCGTACGCCCCGGCGCCGCCCGGCGTCACCGGCGCGGCGCTCCGGCTGGACCCCCTGGCTCTATCTGCTCCCGGCGCTCGTCCTGCTCGGCGGGCTCCTCGTCTACCCGATCTACCAGCTGGGCCTGATCTCCTTCCTGGAGTACACCCAGGCCCAGGTCAGCGGAGGCGCGCCGACCACCTTCCAGGGGTTCGGCAACTACGCCACCCTCTTCGGCGACAGCCAGTTCTGGCAGGTGCTCCTCTCGACCGTGGTCTTCGCCGCGGCCTGCGTGCTCGCCACCCTGTTCGTCGGCTGCGCCCTGGCCGTCCTGCTGACCAGGATCCGCGCCCTGCCCCGGCTCGCGCTCATGATGGCCGCGCTGGGGGCCTGGGCGACGCCGGCCATCACCGGCTCGACCGTGTGGGTCTTCCTCTTCGACCCGGACTTCGGCCCGGTCAACAAGGTGCTGGGGCTCGGCGACTTCTCCTGGACGTACGGGCGCTACAGCGCCTTCGCGCTGGTGCTCCTGGAAGTGCTCTGGTGCTCGTTCCCGTTCGTGATGGTGACCGTGTACGCGGGCATCCGTGCCATCCCCGCCGAAGTGCTGGAGGCGGCCTCGCTGGACGGTGCCTCGCAGTGGCGGATCTGGCGGTCGGTCATGGCCCCGATGCTGCGGCCGATCCTGATCGTCGTCACCATCCAGTCGGTCATCTGGGACTTCAAGGTCTTCACCCAGATCTACGTCATGACCAACGGCGGCGGCATCGCCGGACAGAACCTGGTGCTCAACGTGTACGCCTACCAGAAGGCGTTCGCCTCCTCGCAGTACAGCCTCGGATCGGCGATCGGCGTCGTGATGCTCGTGATCCTGCTGGCCGTGACGCTGGTCTATCTGCGCCTGATGCGGCGCCAGGGGGAGGAACTGTGAGCGCACGCACGCTGCTGCGCGTCCGCCGGCCCGGAAGGCTCGCGGCGGAGGCCGCGGCCCTCGTCATCGCCGTCGTGGTCGCCTTCCCGCTCTACTGGATGGTGCTCTCCGCCTTCAAGCCGGCGGGCGAGGTCCAGTCCACCGATCCCCGCCCCTGGACCCTGTCCCCGTCCCTCGACTCGTTCCGCCGGGTCTTCGAACAGCAGGAATTCGGCCGTTACTTCCTCAACAGCCTGATCGTCGCCGGCACCGTCGTCATCGCGTCCGCGCTGATCGCCTTCCTCGCCGCGACGGCGGTGACCCGGTTCCGCTTCAAGTTCCGCACGACGCTGCTCATCATGTTCCTCGTGGCGCAGATGGTGCCGGTCGAGGCGCTGACCATCCCGCTGTTCTTCCTGATGCGGGACTTCGGCCAGCTGAACACCCTGGGATCACTGATCCTGCCGCATCTCGCCTTCTCGCTGCCGTTCGCCATCTGGATGCTGCGCGGCTTCGTCAAGGCCGTCCCCGACGCGCTGGAGGAGGCCGCCTACATCGACGGGGCGAGCCGCAGCCGTTTCCTGTGGCAGATCCTCTTCCCGCTCGTCTTTCCCGGCCTCGTGGCGACCAGCGTCTTCTCGTTCATCTCGACCTGGAACGACTTCCTCTTCGCGAAATCGTTCATCATCAGCGACACCTCCCAGTCGACGCTTCCCATGGCGCTGCTGGTCTTCTTCAAACCCGACGAGAACGACTGGGGAGGGATCATGGCGGCCTCGACGGTGATGACCATTCCCGTACTGGTCTTCTTCGTCCTCGTACAGCGCCGCCTGGTCTCCGGACTCGGTGGAGCGGTGAAGGACTGACCCACATGGACCACCTGATTCCCGCGCCGGTGCGCACCGGCGGAGACGACAGCGGCGCGTTCCTCCTCGACGGGGCCACGACCCTTGACGCCGCCCCAGGGACCGGGAGCACGGAACGCTGGCTGCGCACCACCCTCGGGGCCGCCTTCGGTCTGCCGCTGGCCCCGGGCACCCCGGCCGACCAGGGCGGCAACACCGTCGGCCTGCGGATCGACGCCACCCTGGAGCCCGAGGGCTACCGGCTGTCCGTGACGCCCGCCGACGGCGTACGGATCACCGGCGGGAGCGCGGCCGGAGTGTTCTGGGGAGCGCAGACCCTGCGTCAGCTCCTCGGCCCCGAGGCGTTCCGCCGCGCGCCGGCCGGCCCGGTCACGAGCAGGAGCATCCCCGTCACGGAGATCGAGGACGGCCCCCGCTTCGGCTGGCGCGGGCTGATGCTCGACGTGGCACGGCACTTCATGCCCAAGGACGGCGTGCTGCGCATGCTCGATCTGCTGGCCGCCCACAAACTGAACGTCTTCCACTTCCACCTCACCGACGACCAGGGCTGGCGCGTCGAGATCAAGCGCCACCCCCGGCTCACGGAAGCGGGCGCCTGGCGCGCACGCACCAAATACGGCCACCGTGCGTCCGAACTGTGGGACGAGACCCCGCACGGCGGTTTCTACACCCAGGACGACATCCGCGAAATCGTCGCGTACGCCGCCGAGCGGCATATCCGGGTCGTCCCCGAGATCGACATCCCGGGCCACTCGCAGGCGGCGATCAGCGCGTATCCGGAACTGGGCAACACCGACGTCATCGATACCTCCGCGCTTTCCGTGTGGGACACCTGGGGAGTCAATCCGAACGTACTCGCCCCCACTGACAACACCCTGCGCTTCTTCGAAGGCGTCTTCGAGGAACTGCTCGACCTGTTCCCCGCGGAGACCTCGCCCTTCATCCACGTCGGGGGCGACGAATGCCCCAAGGACCAGTGGAAGGCGTCGCCCACCGCGCAGGCCCGCATGGCCGAGGCCGGCCTGGCCGACGAGGACGAGCTCCAGTCGTGGTTCATCCGCCACTTCGACCGCTGGCTCACCGCCCGGGGCCGTCGCCTCATCGGCTGGGACGAGATCCTGGAGGGCGGTCTCGCCGAGGGCGCGGCCGTGACGTCCTGGCGGGGCTACGCGGGCGGGATCACCGCCGCCGAGGCGGGGCACGACGTCGTGATGTGCCCCGTGCAGCAGGTGTACCTGGACTACCGTCAGGACGGCGGTCCCGACGAGCCGATGCCCATCGGGTACATCCGGACCCTGGAGGACGTCTACCGCTTCGAGCCGGTGCCCCCGGGTCTCTCAGAGGAGGCGGCCCGGCACATCATGGGCGCCCAGGCCAACGTCTGGACCGAGGTCATGCAGAACCGGGACCGCGTCGACTACCAGGTCTTCCCGAGACTCGCCGCCTTCGCCGAGGTCGCCTGGTCGCGGCTCCCGGCCCCGGACGAGCGGGACTTCGCCGGCTTCGAACGCCGGATGACCACGCACTACGCACGGCTCGACGCCCTGGGTGTCGCCTACCGGCCCCCGGCCGGCCCGCACCCGTGGCAACGCCGGCCCGGCGTCCTGGGTCGCCCGATCGAGGGACCGCCCCCGACCGTGTGACCGCTGTCCCATCCGACGGCCAGGGGAACCGAATAAGTCGTACGAACCCGCTGAAGAGCGTCAATTCGTGCGACGGGCAGAAGGACTGCCAAAGGTGACTTTTCCCCTGGTCGGGGGTGGAAACACCCTTGGTGGACCCTCGCGTCGGACAGCCTGGAAGATGTGCCAGAGTTGCCACGTCCCGGCCGTGAGCACGTACCGTACGGCGGACAGGCGGGACTGCCGGGACACCGGGAAGGGGCAGCTGGGTTGACCACGCACGCACCGCAGGCGATGCAGTCGGTGACGCTCCCGGCCTCGCTCGACGAGGCCGTGGCGGCTCTCGGCGCCATGCCTGCCGCCGTCCCCGTCGCCGGGGGCACGGATCTCATGTCGGCCGTCAACAAGGGCCTCCTGCGGCCCTCCGGGCTGGTCGGCCTCGGCCGGATCAGCGAGCTGCGCGGCTGGCACTACCAGGACGGCCACGCCCTGCTCGGCGCCGGGCTCACCCACGCGCGCATGGGGCGGCCCGACTTCGCCGCCCTCATCCCCGCGCTGGCCGCCTCCTCGCGTGCCGCGGGCCCGCCCCAGATCCGTAACGCCGGGACGCTCGGCGGGAACATCGCCAGCGCGGCGCCGACCGGCGACGCCCTGCCCGCACTGGCCGCCCTGGAGGCCGAGCTGGTCATCGCGGGCCCCGGGGGCTCCCGCCGTGAGATCCCCGTCTCACACCTGCTGGCGGGCCGCGAGATGCTCCAGCCCGCCGAGCTGATCGGCTTCGTCCGCGTGCCCCTGCTGCACGCCCCCCAGGTCTTCCTCAAGGCGACCGGCCGCACCGGTCCCGGCCGCGCCACCGCCTCCGTGGCGGTCGTCCTGGACCCGGCGCGGCGCGGGGTGCGCTGCGCCGTCGGCGCGATCGCCCCGATGCCTCTGCGGCCCCTGGAGGCCGAACGCTGGATCGCCTCCCTGATCGACTGGGACGGCGAACGCGGCCTGGCCCCCGACGCGCTGGCAGCCTTCGGCGAGTACGTCGCGGCGGCCTGCATCCCGGACCAGGCTCCACCGGACGACGGGGGAGAGGCACCTCCGCTGTCGCCCGCCGTCCTGCACCTGCGGCGCACGGTCGCCGCGCTCGCCCGACGCGCACTGGGGAGGGCACTGTCGTGAGCAATGAAGAGAACCCCGAGCAGCGGCACGGGCAGCCCGACCCGTACGCCGGCTGGCAGCCGACCCCGCAGGGCGGTGAGTACGACGCCGAGGCGACCGCCTTCGTGCACCTGGACCCGGAGGACCTCGCCGGCCTGGGGAGCGACCCGCTGGCCGCCCCCGGGCAGGGCTACGTCCCGCCGATGATCCTGCCGCTGACCCCGGCGGCCGGTCTCGACCCCGCGGCGACCGGCAGCTGGGTCGTGCAGACGCAGAGCCGGCAGGAGCGGTCGGACGCCCACTCCCCGGCCGCGGAGCCCGCACCGGAGGCGGTGCACTGGCCCGACCCGAACCAGCAGCAGGACCCGTACCAGCAGCCGTACCCGGACACGTCGCAGTACACGCAGACGTCGTCCACGACGGCCCAGTGGAATTTCACCGAGGCCGTCCCCGCGGAGCCCGAGCCGGAACCGGCTCCCGAGCCCGCCGGCCACACCGGTGAGTGGACGATCCCGGTGGCGAGCGGTGACCTCCCGGAGGAATCCGGCGAGTTCGCCTCGTCGGCGATGGCCTCCCAGTGGTACGCCGACCCGCCTCCGGCCACGCTGCCCGGCGGCGCGCCCGCCCCGTGGGCGACGCAGCCGCCTGCCGCCGAGCCCGTGGCTGCCCCGGAGGAGGCCGCGCCCGGGCCGTCGGAGGCCGTGGAGGCCCTCCCGGAGCACGCGCCGGCCGAGGAGGCCGGGGAGACCGCCGAGGAGACCGCGGAGGAGCCCCTCGCGGGCCCCGAGGCCGTCGCGGAGGCCGCAGACGAGCCGGAGGCCCCGGCGCCGACCGCCGAAAACCCGGAACCCTCAGCCGAAACGCCGGAATCCGCGTCCGAGGAACCTGCGGCCGAGGTGCTTGCGCCCGAGGCACCCGGGACCGAGGCACCCGGGACCGAGGCACCCGGGACCGAGGCACCCGGGACCGAGGCACCCGAGGCCGAGGCACCCGAGGCCGGGTCCGGCTCCGAGCTCATCCCCGAACCCACCCTCGAACACGGCCCCGTGCCCCCGGAGCAGCACGCCGGCCCGGCCCCCCTGGCGGGCCCCAGCGAACACCCCTCGGCCTCGTACGTCCTCCATGTGAACGGCGTGGACCGCCCCGTCAGCGACGCCTGGATCGGCGAATCACTGCTGTACGTGCTCCGGGAGCGCCTCGGCCTCGCGGGCGCCAAGGACGGCTGCTCGCAGGGCGAGTGCGGTGCCTGCAACGTCCAGGTCGACGGCCGCCTCGTGGCCTCCTGCCTGGTTCCCGCGGCCACCACCGCGGGCAGCGAGGTCCGTACCGTCGAAGGGCTCGCGGTGGACGGCGAACCCTCCGACGTCCAGCGGGCCCTGGCCGAGTGCGGGGCCGTCCAGTGCGGATTCTGCATCCCCGGGATGGCCATGACCGTCCACGACCTCCTGGAGGGCAACCACGCCCCCAGCGAGCTGGAGACCCGACAGGCCCTGTGCGGCAACCTCTGCCGGTGTTCCGGCTACCGGGGCGTGCTCGACGCCGTACGCGACGTCGTCGCCGGCCGGGAGGCGACCGCGGACGCGGCGGCGACCGCTCCGGACGACGCCGAACCGCGCATCCCGCACCAGGCCGCCCCCGGCGCGGGCAGCGTCCAGGCACACGAGGGAGACGTCCGGTGAACACCGCGCCGTCTCCCGCACCACCGGTCATCCCCACCACCAGCCGCCACAGCGGAGCGAACGACAAGGAGGCGGCGTGACCAGCGACGCAGCCACCGCGACCAGCACCACGCACACCCCACCGCCGCCCGACGGCCCCGACCCGGCCCAGGAGACGCCCGCGCTCGGACTGGGCGCCTCGCTGCCGCCCGCCGACGCCCGCGCCAAGACGGAGGGCACCTTCCCCTACGCGGCCGACCTGTGGGCCGAGGGGCTGCTGTGGGCCGCGGTGCTGCGTTCCCCGCACCCTCACGCGCGCATCGTCTCGATCGACACGGCGGCCGCCGCCGGCATGCCCGGGGTGCGCGCGGTCGTCACGCACGAGGACATCCCCGGGGACGGCTCGTACGGCCGCCGGGTCGTCGACCGCCCCGTGTTCGCCTCCGAACTCGTACGCCACCACGGCGAGGCGATCGCCGCCGTCGCCGCGGACCACCCCGACACCGCACGGCTGGCCGCCGCGGCGATCACCGTCGAGTACGAGGTCCTCGAACCGGTCACCGACCCCGAGAAGGCCTTCGCCGCCGAGCCCCTCCACCCCGACGGCAACCTCATCCGCCACATCCCGCTGCGTTACGGCGACCCGGACGCCGTGGGTGAGGTCATCGTCGAGGGCCTGTACCGCATCGGCCGTCAGGACCCCGCCCCAATCGGGGCCGAGGCCGGCCTCGCCGTGCCCCGCCCCGACGGCGGCGTAGAGCTCTACACGGCCTCCACCGACCCGCACACCGACCGCGATCTGGCCGCCGCCTGCTTCGGCCTGGACCCCGAGCGGGTCAAGGTCGTCGTGACCGGTGTCCCGGGAGCGACCGGCGACCGCGAGGACCCCGGCTTCCAGATCCCGCTGGGCCTGCTCGCCCTGCGCACCGGCTGCCCCGTCAAGCTGGCCGCCACCCGCGAGGAGTCCTTCCTCGGGCACGCCCACCGCCACCCCACCCTGCTGCGCTACCGCCACCACGCGGACGCCGAGGGCCGGCTGGTCAAGGTCGAGGCACAGATCCTCCTCGACGCGGGAGCGTACGCCGACTCCTCGTCCGAGTCACTGGCCGCCGCCGTGGCCTTCGCCTGCGGGCCGTACGTCGTCCCGCACGCCTTCATCGAGGGCTGGGCGGTCCGCACGAACAACCCGCCCTCCGGACATGTGCGGGGCGAGGGCGCGATGCAGGTGTGCGCGGCGTACGAGGGCCAGATGGACAAGCTGGCGGCGAAGCTGGGCATCGACCCGGTCGAACTCCGGCTGCGCAACGCCCTGTCCACGGGCGACCTCCTGCCCACCAGTCAGACCGTGACCTGCCCCGCACCCGTCGCGGAACTCCTCGGCGCGCTCCGTGACTTCCCGCTCCCCGCGCTCCCCAAGGACACGCCGGAGGACGACTGGCTGCTCCCGGGAGGCCCGGAGGGCGCCGGCGAACCCGGAGCCGTACGCAGAGGTGTCGGCTACGCCCTGGGCATGGTCCACATGCTCGGAGCCGAGGGCGCCGACGAGGTCTCCACGGCCACGGTACGGGTCCATGACGGGGTCGCCACGGTCATCTGCGCGGCTGTCGAGACCGGCCAGGGCTTCACCACCCTCGCCCGCCAGATCGTCCAGGAGACCCTGGGCGTCGAAGAGGTCCACGTGGCGGCGGTGGACACCGACCAGCCCCCCGCCGGGCCGGCGACGCACGGCCGCCACACATGGGTATCGGGCGGCGCGATCGAACGCGCCGCCAAGATGGTCCGTACGCAGCTCCTCCAGCCGCTGGCCCACAAGTTCGGGATGTCCACGGAGCTCCTCCAGATCGCCGACGGCAAGATCACCTCGTACGACGGTGTGCTGTCCACGACGGTCAGCGAGGCGATGGAGGGCAAGGAACTCTGGGCCACCGCCCAGTGCCGTCCCCACCCCACCGAGCCCCTGGACGAGTCAGGACAGGGCGACGCCTTCGTGGGCCTGGCCTTCTGCGCGGTCCGCGCGGTGGTCGACGTCGACGTCGAGCTGGGCTCGGTCCGGGTGGTCGAGATGGCGGTCGCCCAGGACGTCGGCCGGGTACTCAACCCGTCGCAGCTGGCGACCCGCATCGAGGCGGGCGTCACCCAGGGCATCGGCGCGGCCCTCACGGAGAACCTCCGCACCGCCCGCGGCCTGATCCGCCACCCGGACCTCACCGGGTACGCGCTTCCGACGGCCCTGGACGCGCCGGACATCCACATCGTGAAGCTGATCGAGGAACGCGACGTGGTGGCCCCCTTCGGCGCCAAGCCGGCCTCGGCGGCCCCGGTGGTGACATCCCCGGCAGCGGTGGCCTCTGCGGTCCGCGCGGCCACGGGCCGCCCGGTCAACCGTCTCCCGATCAGACCGCAGGCGGCGGTGGCCTCCCCCAAGTCGTAACGCTTCGGATGTGGTTACGCACCGCATGTGCAACCTGGGGCACCGTGTGTCACCGGTGCTGGTTACAGTGACTCGGTAGCTGTAGTCGGCTGTATCCGGGGGAGGGCGCTGTGCTGCCGAGTGAGGGTGGAGCGGCGGGACTGGCGGCGGTCCCGATGCTGGGGTTCGCAGGAGCGGGCATCGCAGCGGCGTCTCTGGCGACGGAGCTCACGTCGTTCACGAAGTTCCGTAGCCGGATAGACGAACTTCTGCGCGACCTGAAGGAGTCCCCTGCGGGACCCGGGAAACTGGCCGAGGACCCCATGTCCCGCCAGCAACTCGGCGGCGGCGACAACCGGTGGGCCGAAGCCGCCTCGCTGTTCACGTCGTACCGGACGGTGATCACGGAGCTGGAGACGCTGTCCAAGCTGCTCTCGGACTGCATCGAGGGCATGAGCATCGCGGTGCTCGCCTCGCACAACGGCTACGCGAACATCGACGACGACCTGCGCCGCCGCATGCTCGCGATCAGCGCGGGGGCCGAGGAGCACTACGGGGGGAAGTACGACCCGCCGGGGCAGCGAAACGGGCAGGCGACACCGGACGTGCCCAAGCCGCTGCCGTCCACCGGAGCGATCTGATGACGACGACGTGCACGGGAACGGCACGGCGGATGGGCGGGGGCTAGGGATGGACCACGGGGAAGCAGGGCAGGGTACGCCCTTCGACAGCATGACGCACGAAACCATGTTGGCCTGGCTGGACATGGCCAACAGCGGGGCGATACAGGGTGCGTCGGACCGGCTGGTGAGCGCGGCGGAGGAGATCCGCAAGATCGCAGAGGAGATCAAGGTCCGCCCGCAGACCGTCGAGTGGAAGGGGGAGGGCGCGGATGCGTTCCGCACCTGGAGCGCGGATCTCGCGAACGCGACGCTGCGCCTCGGCGACTACAGCGAGGGTGCATCGAAGTGGCTGGCCCGGGCCTCCGACTCCCTCGCCTCGGCGCAGGTGGCCATCCCGCGTACGCACGCGGGGGCGCAGGCGAACCTGGATGCGGCGCGGGCGGCGCGGAACGACCCGGATGCGTCCGCAGTGGCGCAGAAGTCGGCTGAGACGCTGATCGCCGAGAAGGAAGCAAACCGCCAGGAGGCTGCGGCGGAGATGCGCAAACTGGCCCAGTCGTATGCGTTGTCGGCTTCGCAGATGGACGGGATGGAGAAGCCCGCGTTCCCGCCTCCGCCGGGGGCGATCGTGCCGGAGCGAACAGTTGGCTACGGTGGCTCCGAGACCTACGGTGGACCAGCCAGTGGCAGGGGAGCGGCGGTAGAGGGCGAAGGCGCGACTCGCGGGGTGATTACGCACTCCGAGTCCTCGCAGGGAACGGTCTCAGGAAGCCAAGGCGCTCCTGGCTCGTCAGCGGTCCGCGTGCCGGCCCACCTGGAAACCTCGGTCAGCACGGAGGTCAACAGCACGGCGACTCTGCCGCAGTCGTCGTCCGCGCCCTCGGTGCCACAGCAGGGGCCGCCGGTGACGGGTAGGCCGGACAGCGGTGTGCCTACTGGACTCGCCGTGCCGCCCGCGTTCGGCGGTGGCACACGGTCGAATCCAGGAACTTTCGGCAGTGCTAAGGGCGCAGGGCCGAGTGTGCGCCCACCGTCGCTGCTTGGCCAGGGCGCGCCGGGTTCGGGCTCGACCAGCCGCACGCCTCGTGATGCCGGCATCACCGGTGGTCGGCCGGTAGCTCAGCCCACAGGCCGAGGGCTTCCCGGCGGAACCGTTGTCGGCGGTGAGGGAACGCAGGCGCGGGGCCCCACGGGGAATGGCGGGATGAGTGGCGGCGGCGCCGCTCGGAGCGGGGCCATGGGCGTACGGCCACCGGCTGGTGGGACCAGCGGAGTCGTCGGTGGCCGGCCCCAGCAGGTGGGGCGTTCAGGTGAGCGTCCCTTCACGCCTGGTGGCACAGGCCTTGTCCGGGGCAACGAAAACGGGCGTGCTGCCGGACAGACGGCAGGTGGATTGCGGGCACCGTCAAGCCGCCGGCCTGGAGACCCGCGCCGTGATGAGGGCGGTGAGCGTCCGGACTACTTGATCGAAGATGAAGAGACGTGGAAGCAGGGCGGACGTCGCGCAACGCCGCCCGTCATCGACTGATGGAACGACTTCAGATAGGGACGCGAATGCCCGCCAGCGGTGTGCACAGGGTCGGGACAACGGTCATCGTTTCGGCGGCGCTCGGAACACTGCTGGTGGCTGTCACTGCAGGGACTGCCCAAGCGGAGTCGGTCCGTTCGGATCAGTGGCACCTGACAGCGATGAAGGCCGAGGAGATGTGGCAGAGCAGCACAGGGAGCGGCGTCACCGTTGCGGTGATCGACACAGGGGTCGACACGTCAACCCCTGATCTGCAGGGACAGGTGCTCGACGGGAGGGACTTCGCTCCGGGCGAATCCGGCGATGAGCACTCTGACTACGACGGTCACGGCACGGGCATGGCTGGCCTGATCGCAGGAACAGGCGACAGCCGTAGCGGAGACGGTGCCTTCGGCCTCGCGCCCGGCGCGAAAATTCTTCCTGTCCGGATTCCCGACAAGGCTGCCAACCTTGCGGAAGACATTGAGCAGTTCAACGCGAAGGTGCCTGTGGCCATCCGGTACGCAGCCGACAAGGGTGCCAAGGTCATCAACCTCTCGCTGGGTACGAGTGAGGGTTCCCAACAATTGACGGACTCGGTCAAGTACGCGACTGAAAAGGGCTCGTTGGTCTTCGCTGCAGTGGGTAACGATGCCAAGAGCACCAATAGTGTCAAATACCCGGGAGCGACACCCGGGGCGGTAGGTGTGGCGGCCATCGGCAAGAACCTGCAGAGGACAGAGGAATCCCAGTTCGGCCCCCAGGTAGACCTGTCCGCGCCGGGTGAGGAGATGATCCATGCCTGCAAGAGCGAGACAGGCCTCTGTACCTCGCACGGCACCAGTGACGCCACAGCTCTCGCTTCCGCCTCCGCCGCACTGATCTGGTCCGAGCACCCGGACTGGACCAACAACCAGGTCCTTCGCGTGCTGCTGAACACGGCCGGCGGCCCCACGACCGGCGAGGAGCGTGTGGACGACATCGGTTACGGCATCGTCCGACCCCGAATCGCCCTGACGACCCCCGGCGACCCGGGCCCCGCCGACGAGTACCCCCTCCCGGACCTGGCGGCGGCCGAGTCCTCGAAGCCCTCCGCCGAGCCGTCCGAGCCCACGGCCGGCTCCGAGGACAGCGACAGGCCGGCCGCCGCAGCACCGGCCACCGACGATGAGGGCAGTGCCGGTCTCTGGATCGGCCTGGGCATCGGCGCGGCAGCCCTCATCGGAGTCGCTGCGACCGTCCTGGTCGTCCGCTCCCGCCGCCGCAGCGCAGCCCCGGCCGCCGCGCAGTCGTACCAGCCCCCGTACCCACACCAGCAGCAGCAATCCCAGCCTCCGTACCCGCAGTACGGCCCCCCGCCCGGTGGCCCCGGAGCCAACGCGCCGCAAGGGAGCCCTCCAGGCCCGACAGCCTGACACCCGCAGGCAATACCACGCAGGGTAACGACGCGTTGCTAGGCGTCTCCAGCAGTGCCGCTCGGCGCCTGGCCCCAGCCGGTGTTCGGTAGGGCACCCGGCGGCGCGAGGAGCAGCGGGAGGTAGACGTCGTCGACGATCTCGGTGATGACACCCCAGCTGGGCCATCATCAGCCCGTACAGCAACTCCGCGTCCACGAACTGGCCCTCCTCCGGCGCCCCACAACGCCAGCGCCGGGGCAACGTGTTGACGTCCGGTGCGGGGGCATCGACGTACTGGTCGCATCCATCGGGTGCGGGCCGGGCTCACGGAGAAGAAGGCCTTGACGCAGGCGGGCGCCGCCGGGACACCGGCCCGCCTGAATGCTCAGCAGGCGCCGTCGTCGACGGTGGCGGTCAGCTCGTACTCAGGGATGGAGTTGCTGCTGCCGTCCGCGCCCGGGACGAAGACTCCGCCCTCCGAGGACTCCGCCTCCGTGAGGTGCATGCAGACGGTGGTGTCGCTACCGCCCGCCACGATCTCGTAGTCGTGGTCCTCGCCAGCTCGTTCCACGGAGACCCTGTACGAGGGACCCTGGTCCTCGCCGGCTTTCAGGACGGCCGCCTCGATCAGTGAGGTGTAGCCGTCCGTCGGGTCACGGCGGATCTGCGTGTCGGTGGCCATGGACTCGGCCGCGTCCTCGGCGGCCTCCCGGACCTCGCTGGCGCTCCAGGTCCTCTTGTCGACACCTTCGTGGACCGAGCATCCTCCGAAGACGAACACCCCGGCTGCCCCGAACGCGGCGATCCGCCCCAGCGCGAGGGCCGCGTCCGACGGCTGTCGCGGTGCGTGCGGACGTGCCCGCCAGTACAGCCGGTAGGGGCCGACCAGCGCGATGACGAGGAACGCGCCGGCGATGGAGAACAAGAAGACGACGGCGACCATGAACGCACTCCCCGCGATTCCGCTGAATCGGTGCCTGGACAAGGGGCAGAGGCTACCGGCCCGGAACCGCGCGGCCCATGTCGCGGTCGAGCCCCGGTATTCCGGCCGCTCGTTGCCCATGAGGCTGAAACCGATACGGTGAGTAGGTCGGTGGCCGCCTGTCTCGGACGAAGCGGTCTGTAGAGACGAACGTGGGGAAATTCGTGAGCTTCGAACAGGAATGGGCCGAACTGCGCGCTGCCGCAGCCGCGCGGAGCGCCATGCGGATCAACAGCGTCCCGGCCGAGGGTGGCGGGGGTAGTTCCGGTGATCTGGTGGTCAATCGGGACGACCTCGGTCGTATCGGAAATGACGCCTATGAGCTGCGGACGAAGGTGTCCCGGCAGGGCGACCACGCCCGCGCCGCCACCTTCGACGCAGCGATCGCGCTCACCAACGGCAATTTCACGAGCGGTTCGGCGGTGCTCAAGGTACATGACCGCTGGAACACGCACCTGAAGACGCTGCTGGATTCTCTTGCGCACATTTCGAATCACCTGGATTACACCAAGGCCCAGCACTCGAACGACGACGTGAAGATCAAGGGAGATCTGGCGCCGATCTCCGCGCTGTCGGATTACATGAAGTAGGGGGCGGGGAAACATGGGTACGCTCACGTTCGCGGACATAGTCGACGCCCCTGTGGGGAAGCTGAAAGCCGCGGTCGACGACTGGTCGAAGATGGCGGGCGATCTGGACAGGCTCGCCACCGAGGCCACCGACGGGATGCAGGCCAGGGCGGACAAGGCCGACTGGGGCGGCCTCAATGCCGGTGTCACGAAGCCGTTCATCGGCAAGACGGCCAAGGAGATCGCGGACGCGGCGGCCGAGGCCAAGGGCGTGAAGCAGATCCTCGAAGAGGGTCACAACGCCATCAAGAAGGCCAAGGACGACCTGATCAACATCCGGGACCACGAAGGTCCTGCGGCCGGGATCCGGGTCGACGGCAACGGCAAGGTCTCTGCACGCCATCCGGTGGAGGACATACCTCCCCAGCAGAAGGCGCACGACCCTGACTATCCCGCGCTCGTCCAGCAGGAGAAGGAGAACATCGCCTCCTGGCAGAAGAAGATCGACCTGATCGTCGACAACTGCAACGACACCGATGTGTCTTTCAAGAACTCCCTCGAAGCCAACGTCACAGACCGCAAGGACTTCAGCGCCCCGAAGTACACGAAGATGGACCAGGAGGAGGCCGCCCGGGCGGCAGACCTGGCCGCCAAGGGTCGCGACATCACGCACACCGAACTCCAGCAGCTCAACGAACTGCTGAAGGACAACAGCAAGTCGGTGGAGTTCTCGAAGAACTTCTACGAGAAGCTCGGACCGGAGAAGTCCCTCGCGTTCTTCGGCCAGCTCTCCACGGACACGTACGAGTACGGCAAGGTCGACAAGGAGCGGCTCAAGGACGTCCAGGAACTTCAGAAGAACCTGGGCCTCAACCTGGCCACCGCCTCCCACGACAAGGCGTTCTCCGACGAGTGGGGCCCCGAGCTCCGCAAGATGGGCACGGAACGCGTCCCGCTGGCCAAGTACGACTCCAACGGGCCGTACGGCTACCAGCTGCTCGGCGGCATCATGCGGTACGGGAACTACGACAAGGCGTTCCTCAACCCGATCGCCGAGCACGTGGCACAGCTGCACCAGAAGGACCCGTACATGTTCGCCGACAACAAGCAGGTGAACAGCCCGTACAAGAACCCGTTCAACCCCTCCGGCGTCAACGGTGCGGGATACGACCCGGCCACCGCCATGCTGGAGGCGCTCGGCAACAGCCCGGACGCGGCCAAGCACTTCTTCAACGACCCGCCGACCGCGTACAACGAGGACGGCACGGTCAACAAGGGCGCCACAGCCGACCTGGGCAAGAACGGCGATACGCCGATCGAGAACTACCTCGACTTCTTCGGCAACGAGAAGTGGGAGTCCTTCCCGGACGTCAACACCCTCGACGAGAACGAGCTCAAGGCGTCGCTGGACCAGATGCCCGACGCGCTGGGCCACGCACTGGAGGCGGCGACGCTCGGCTACCCGGCCGGTCACCCGGACGCGGGCGTGGTGCGGGACGACGACAACGCCGCGGTCATGCAGCAGGTCATGGAGAAGTACGGGGCGGACGCCGGCCTGCTCAAGGAGCAGGAGGCGATGTCCGACAGCCTGGGCACGATGGGCGCGGGCTACATCGACGATATCAACTGGGCTCTGGACAAGGGCGGCTCGGACAGTGTGTTCGCCCCGAAGGACTCGGGAGGTCACATCGACTTCGAGGACGACACAGAGGGCAGGAGCATCACTCGCGGCTTCCTCAGCGCCCTCGGTCAGCACCCGGACGCCTACGCGACGGTCTCGGCCGCGGAAGAGGTGTACACGCGGAGTGTGCTGGAGAACCAGGTCGACTCCAACGGGGTGATCGACAAGGGTAGCGCCCGGAATGCCGTGCACGTCGGCGCGGAGGTCCAGGGCATGCTCGACCAGTCCCGGGCCGACCAGGTCCAGGCCGACAACATGAAGAGCCACGAGGACTACGAGAAGGCCGTGGCCAAGCGCTCCGGGTGGGTCGAGTTCGGCGCGGCGGCGGGTATCGCCGCGGGTGTTGCCTTTTTGCCGGCCACCGCGGCGGTCGGGACGGCGGCCGTGCTTATCCCCCTGGCCACCGACACGGCCAGTGGTGGGCTGGAGCAGCTCGCGGGACAGGTCATCGGTGATGTATCGGACAACTCGGTCGATGCGAGTAAGGAGAAGGCCGAGGAGCTGACCAGGGAGGAATGGAACAAGATCTATCGGGCCGGCGAGTCCAGGGCCGAAGCGCCGATGGAGGACTTCCTGGGCCGCAACACCGGGGACTCGGACGAGGACAAGGTGTTCCGCCAGGACATGAAGGAGTCCATGAGGGTCGGCTACTCGACCGGTAACGAACGGGAGAACCAGCAGGGCCAGGATCCGGAAACGGGCTGACGAGAACATGGGTACCGGTGGAGGGATGAACATCGTGGGACTGGCACGGGCAGGGCGCCTGGCAGCCGCCGTCGGTTTGGTCGTGGCCGCGGGGGCGGGTTTGGCGGCCTGCGGCTCGGACGCGGAGGGCAAGAGCACGGAGGAGACCTTCGTGGGGGCCGACAAGGTCTGCGGCGGTCTGTTCGACGCGTCCTTGGCGAAGAGGGTCGAGGCGGTCACGGCTGACTCGGAGTTCTTCTATCAGAGCGGCAAGGGCCTGAAGGCCGTTGCGGAAGCGCTGACGGAGGGATACGAGGCCGGGCGTAGCTGGGCCACAGGGGCAGACCTGTGTGAGCTCAGCCCCAAGGGGGGTGGAGCCGGGGACGGAGCAGCGGTCAAGTTCTCCATGTACGCCCCGCAGGACGTGAAGGACTCGAAGACCGACCCCGGCACGGTGTCCTACACGATGGGCAAGAGGTCCGAGGCGAGGGCCACCGGAGCCTCGCTCTACCTCGAGTGCGTGAGTCCGCGGCTCAAGGGCTCGGAGGCCGAACCCCTGCGCGTCTACGGGAGCTTCTCGGTGGGGGAGAGCGATGCCCCGGACACGCCCGAGACCCGTGAGGCCAATCTGGAGATCCTTCACGCCGGGGCCCTCTCCGTGGTGAAGGAGCTGGGCTGTGAGAACAACGCGGGGCTGCCCGAAGCTCCCGTTCTCACCCCGAAGTAGAGGCGGCAGCCCCTGGGGGGAGGGTGTTCCTCGGCACGGTCGCGGTGCTGATGCTGCTGGCCGGTGCGGCGGGATGTGGCGGGAGTGAGCCGGACCACGCGGAAGCCGCGACGGTCGCGGGGCCGGACCTCTGCGGCGGCGACGCCGTGTCGGCCGGCGCGGCCGAGTCCCTGAGGGTGATCAAGGGGTCCTCGCGCTTCGAGGCGTCGGGTGAGAAGTCCACGGTCGCGAATGCCGCACAGGAGCTGACCGACGGCTCGGCGTCCTCCTCCACCGGAGACGGGGACGTCTGCCGTATCTACGCGCCGGACGACGAGCTCCGGATCACCTGGCAGCTGTCCGGCAACGCCCCGACGGACGACCCCGCCTCCAAGTTCACAGTGCTGAAGATGGGGGAACGGGCCCTGACCGCGACGGACGGCTCGTTCCTCCGGTTCGCCTGCCGGAGCGGAAAGCTGACCGGCACTGAACCGGCCCACATCGACATCGGTGTGGAGCGCGGGGGCATGCCCACGGAACCCGAGGGCGACCCTCAGGCGCTGAAAGACGCCTACGCGACCGTGGCGCACTCCTTCGCCCTGTCCATGGCGAAGGAGCTGGGCTGAGAGAACGACGGCGGCCTGAAGCCCCAGCCGACCCTGGACGCTGCCTGACCCCGGCGCTCGGGCCCCGAGTCTCGGGGGCCGAGCGCCGGGTGCGGTCCTGTCACTCGTTCGAGGGTTGGGGGATGCCTGCGGGGTCGACGCTTGAGCTTCGGGCTTCGAGGGCTGAGACGCGAGGGCCGGGGTTCGAGACGTGTTATTCACCCGGGGGGTAGGTAAGGGTTTTTGGGGAAACCTCCCCTCCCGCCAACCCCATCACGGCCAGCAAGTATGACTAATCGTGATCGAGTTGCAGCGGAGATTCGCGGCTGCTTACGGTGCCCACAACGAGACGGCCCCGACGCGGTGTTTGGCGCACCGGCCGGGGTCTGACCCAAGATCGAACACCTAGAAAGAAACGATCTCGTGGCTATCCAGCACATTAGCTCCGCCCCGCCCGCTCCCGCAGCCTCGCGCCCGTACCGTAAGGCCCACCCCGGCTACGGCAAGCAGACGGTCCCCGCTCAAGGCCCCGCCGTCGCAGGCGCCTTCGCCCTCCTCCCCGAGCGTGAACGCTACGTCGCGGCGTATGTCGACCACCTGCCCGACGGCGCGGCCATGGACATCAAGTCGCTGGCCAAGGACCTGCCGCTGTACGGCCAGATGGCCATCGGCACCACCCTGCGCGCCCTCGCCGTGGCCGGGCACCTGCGCCGTGTGCGCTGCCGGGTCGAAGGGGCCGGGCAGTGCCGGTGGGTGACGCTCACCTACTGGTCCCGCACCGCATTGACAACGAGTGGTGGACCGCCAAGCTCGCAGGCGAACCGGCCGCCGCCCCGGAGCAGGCACCCGTGCCCTCCGGCGAGCCGGCGGCCGTACCCCAGCAGCGCACAGCGGGGCGACCCGCAGTGAACGCACCCACAGCTGCCGCGGCCCCGTCCCCCGCCTACCTCGCCCTGGCCGAACTCGGCCGAAGTGAGCCCCGCCTGGCGCTCTCCGCCGCCGACTGCGCCACGCTGGAGCCGCTCGCCGCCGCATGGTTCGCGCGAGGCGTCAGCACTGACCACCTGACCTCGGCACTCACGGCCGGGCTCCCCGAACGCGTCGGTTCATCCGTAGGCCTGGTACGTCGCCGCCTCACCGACAAGATGCCGCCCCACCTGCCCGCACCGACCCAGGGACCGCCTGCCGCTCGCCCTGCGCGCGGACTCCTGGTCGAGTGCACCGACTGCGGCCGCCCCGGTCCTGCCGAAGCGCTCCCGGACGGCCTCTGTCGCCCCTGTACGACCGCGCACCCGTCGGCGGAGTCGTCAGGGACCGCAGCCCCGGCCGAGGTCGAACGCGACGTCCCGGCCCTCGTCGCAGGCCTCCGCAACCTGATGCGTACGCCCTGAGTGGTCATGTGTCGGGCCGAGTTGGGCCACCACCAGCCCGTACAGCAGCTCCGCGTCCACGAAGTCGCCGTCCTCCGGCGGCCCGCACCGCCAGCTCAGCGGGTACGTGTTGCCGTGCGCGGCCGGAATCCCCACGTATTGGTCGCGGGTCGCCGGGCCGAAGCACTTCGCGCCAGGCGGCCAGTCGAAGTCCTGGCTCGCGCCGGGTTCCAGCAGGAAGTACGTCCACCGCGCCCCTGCGATCTCCCGCACGACGGGCCCTGGATCGCCGTCCGTGAGGGTGACGAGGTGGTGCAGCACCGCCTCCCCTCGGACGCCGCGCAGTCGGATGGCATCGAAGTGGATGCCGAAGAGGCGGAGTTGTAGCCCCGATGCGGGTACCCATTCGGGGAGCTTCTTGCTCGTCATGGCTATGAGCATCACGGTGACTGCGTAGCGTGACCAGTAGGACGCGATCCGCATCCACGCGATGTGGGAAGGACGGTGATGGCTGTGGGGACGGGTGGCGAGACGACGCGCGGGCGACGGCTGGTGGGGGAGCTGATCCGCATCCACCGGGTGCGGGCGGGTCTCACACAGAAGGAGGCGGCGGAGCAGCTGCTGATTTCGGAGTCGCTGATGGGCGCGGTGGAGCGGGCGGAGCGCATTCCGTCGCGCGACCTGCTGATCGACGCGGACCGGGTGTTCGGTGCGGGCGGGGCGCTGAAGGCGTACTGCGAGCTGGTGGACGAGGAGAAGTACCCGCCGAAGTTCCTGGACTGGGCGAAGCTGGAGCGGAACGCGCGGGTGATCAGCGCGTACGAGACGATGCTGATCCCGGGCCTGCTCCAGACGGAGACGTACGTGCACGCGCTGTACCGGTCGCGGGTACCGGCATACACGGAGGACGAGATCGCCCGGCACGTCGGAGCGCGGCTGGAACGGCAGACGGTGCTGTCGCGCACGCCGCCGCCGCGCATCGGGTACGTCATCGAGGAGTCGGTCCTGGACCGGACACTCGGCGGGACCGAGGTGCTGAAGGAGCAACTGCGGCACGTACTCGACTGCGTGGAGCGACACAACCACCTGACGGTGCAGGTGATGCCGTCGGCGCAGCACACCATGCGGGGTTGATGGGGCCGATGCAGTTGATGTCCACGGCGGAAGGACGCAACTTGATGTATGTGGAGGCGCAGGGCGGCGGTAGGTTGATCTCAAAGCCGGAGCAAGTGAGCGACCAGCTCGACCTCTTCGGCATCCTGCGGGCGCAGGCGCTCAACCCCTGGAAGTCCGCGGAGGTCATCGAGACGAAGGTGAGGCAACTGTGAGCCACGGACCCGGCCTGACATGGTTCAAGTCCAGCTACAGCAACAACGAGGGCGGGGCCTGCCTCGAAGTCGCCTACGACTGGCACAAGTCCAGCTACAGCGGCAACGAGGGCGAGGCATGCGTAGAGGTAGCCACCTGCCCCCACACCGTCCACGTCCGCGACTCCAAGCTCACCGACGGCCCCACCTTCACCGTCGCCCCCGCCGCGTGGACGGCCTTCCTGGCGAGTACAGTCACGGGCTGACCGCACGCCATCCCTGCCAGCACCGGGCGCCCGTACCGACGAGCCGACGGCGGCGGGGGCCGGGTGCAGGGATGGGCCCTGCTCGTCGGCCTCCGGATCGGTTGAGTTTCCGCCAACTGAGCAGCCCGGCAACTAAGCCGACCACGGGGAGTGAGAGGCTGGTGACAGTCGGGGGAACAGTGGTCGGGGGAGTGCAGAAGTGAAGTCGGGACTTACGTACGCGGATGTTGTCGAAGCCCCTGTGGCCAAGTTGAAGGCAGCTGCCGACGACTGGTCGGAGATGGTCACCAAGCTGGAGGCACTGGCCGACGACGCCCGTAACGGTATGAAGGCGAAGGCGGACAAGGCTGACTGGGGCGGTGTGAACGCCGCCGTTACCAAGCCCTTCATATCCAAGACGGCCAAGGAGATCGAGGACGCGGCGGCCGAGGCCAAGGGTGTGAAGCAGATACTCGCAGAGGCGCATGCGGCCATCAAAAAGGCCAAGGATGACTTGATCAGTATCCGGGACCACGAAGCGCCGGCCATTGGTTTGCATGTGAGCGCCGCAGGCAAGGTAAGTGCCCGGAACCCGGTGGAGGACATCCCCTTCGAGCAGCGCCGCCACGACCCCGACTACCCGGAGCTCGTGCGCCGGGAGAAGGCGGCGCTCAGAGCCTGGCAGAAGAAGATCGACCTGATCGTCGACAACTGCAACGACATCGATGTGTCCTTCAAGAACTCCCTTGAGGCCAACGTCACCGACCGCAAGGACTTCAGTGCACCGAAGTATTCGAAGATGGACCAGGAAGAGGCAGCCCGGGCCGCCGACCTGGCAGCCAAGGGTCGTGACATCACGCACACCGAACTCCAGGCACTCAACGAGCTGCTGAAGGAGAACAGTAAATCGGTGGAGTTCTCGAAGAGCTTCTACGAGAAGCTTGGCCCCGAGAAATCGCTTGCGTTCTTCGGGCAGGTCTCGGAGACCACTTACCCGTACGGGCAGGTCGACAAGGAGCGCCTCAAGGACGTCCAGGCGCTCCAGAAGAATCTGGGTCTCAACCTGGCCACGGCTTCGCAGGACAAGGCATTCACGGCCGAGTGGGGGCCAGAGCTGCGCAAGCTCGGCACGGAGCGCATTCCAATGGCGAAGAACGACTACGGTGGGCCATTCGGATATCAATTGCTCGGCGGCATCATGCGGTACGGGAACTACGACGCGAAGTTCCTGAATCCGATTGCCGAGCATGTGGCGCAGTTGCACCAGAAAGACTCGGACATGTTCGCCGAAAGCAAGGTGGCGAACGCCCGGAGTAATCCGTTCAACCCTTCCGGTGTGAACGGGGCCGGCTACGACCCGACCGTCTCCATGTTGGAGGCTCTCGGCAATAGTCCGGACGCGGCGAAGCGATTCTTCGCCGACGACCCGACTGCGTACAACGAAGACGGAACGATCAACCGTGGGGCCACGGCCGACCTTGGAAAGAAGGACGGCGAGGCGATCAGTAATTACCTTGATTTCTTCGGGAACGAGAAGTGGGACAACTTCGCGGACGTCAACACAAACGGCTCGGACGAACTCAAGGATTCTCGAGGCTACATGCCCGATGCCCTGGGCCACGCCTTGGAAGCGGCGACCCTCGGCTACCCGGTCGGCGACCCGGACGCGGGCGCGGTGCGGGACGCGGACAATGTCGCTGTCATGGAACAGGTCATGCAGAAGTACGGCGAGGACGCCAAACTGCTCGAGGACCCCCGCGAGGGGATGGTCGACAGCCTGGGCGTCATGGGTGCTGGCTACATCGACGACATCAACTGGGCGCTGGACAAAAATGGGGATGACAGCGTCTTCGCCCCGGTGAGAAACCCCGACGGGCATATGGCTTTTTCCGATACCGAGGACGGCAACGGCCGGGGCATTACAAGGAAGTTTTTGAGCGTTCTGGGCCACCACCCGGACGCCTACGCGTCGGTGAGTGCTGCCGAACAGCTCTATACGGGCAGCGTGTTGGAGGCCCAGGTGAATGCCGACGGCAACATTGATACGGGGGATGCCCGAAGGGCGGTGAGGATCGGATCCGGCGTACAGGGCATCCTGGACCAGTCTCGTGCAGATCAGATCGAGGCGACAAACCTCAAGTCCCATGAGGATTTCGAGAAGGCGGCAGAAAGGCGCGCCGGATGGGTGGAATTCGGCAGCACTGCAGCACTCGGCGCCGGAGTGGCGACAGCCGCGTTCTTCCTGCCTGCAGCGCCGGTCATCGGCGCTGGGGCACTCCTGGTGCCTATTTTCACCGACACAGCGACCGGAGCCGTCGAGCAGGTCATGGGAGATGTGCTGGGAGGCATGGGCGAGAAGGTGATCGACGAGAACAAGGAGGAGGTGGACGACCTCACCGACGTCGAAAAGATGGCCGTGTACACCGCTGGAGAGGCGTACACGGAGACACCGGTCGACGATTTCCTGTCGCGTCACAAAGAAGAGGTTGAAAGGTTGGACGCAAGGACGGAGGGATCGTTGGCCGAGGACTTGAATGAATCCAGACTCGTGGGCTACCAGGACGGGAACCTTCGTGCGAGGGTCCAGGGCACCGGGCCCGAGGCCTGATCTGAGCGCATGGCACTGCCGGCGCGCCAACAGGTGGTGAACGGGTGGATGGGTTGAACCGAACGCGAGACCAGGGAATTGGGTGTGCGAGGGTGCGGCGGTTGCTGACGGCTGTGGGAGTGGTCCTGGTCCTGGGTGCCGGGGGCGTGGCATGCGGCGCCCAGGAGGAGGAGCACGCGCAATTCGTCGGGGCTGATGAGGTGTGCGGCGGTCTGTTCGCCGGTCCGACGGCGGCGATGCTCGAAAAGGTGACGGGGGAGAAGGTCTTCGCCTGGGCGAACGGAAACGGCATGGAGAAGGTTGTGGCGGCGCTCAAAAAGGGCTATGCGTCCGGCCGTTCGTGGGCCGGGGGAGCGCACCTGTGTGAAGCCGACCCGAAAGGTGGGGGTCTGGGTGACGAGGCTGGCATCTCGTTCTCCATGTACGCCCCGCAGGATGCGGAGGACGAGAGGCTCCCGTCGGGCGGCGAGCTGTACACCATGGGTGTGCAGTCTTCTGTCAGGCGGGGTGGCGCATCACTCTACTTTGAATGCGTGAGTCCGCAGTTGGAAGGTTCGGACAAGACGCCGCTCCGGATCCAGGGCGGTTTCGGGCGTGGGAAGAGCGACGCGCCTGATACGCGTGAGTACCGCAATATGAACATGACCATCCTCCACGCCATGGCGCTCAAGCTGGTGAAGGAACTCGACTGCCAGAACAACGGCGGTCTGCCGAAGACCCCCGTGCTCACCCCGAAGTAGAGACGTCGTGTCCGGTGCGGACTCTGCGGAGGTTTCGCAGCCTCATGGGCTGAACCACCGGCGTCAGAGAGACAGATGCTTCTGAGGTGTTCCTACCGCCAGGCAATCGCGGGCCTGGCGATGGCCGTATTGCTGGTGGCCGGTGCCATCGGCTGCGGTGAGGACGAAAAGAGCCGGCCTGGGAGTCCCTAGAAGCAGTCCATGCCTCCCGAGCGGCTGTGCGGAGGTGCTGCGGTGTCTGCCGGGACGGCGAAAGCCTTGTGGCGAACCTCCGGAACAGGGCACGGGGACGTCTGCTGCGTCTACACCCCCGGCGCCAGAGGGGACCGGCTTCCACCTTCGGATCACCTGGCGCCTTTCCGGCCAGCCTCCCATGGGGCCCTGGCGTCGCGGTGCACCGCGCTGCAGAGGGGGAAGCTGGCCGGTACGGCATCGGACCATGTGTTCGTCAACGCGACTGTGGTCCCATGGCCAAGAGTTTGGGCTGCGAGGACGACGGAGCACTGCAGGCGCAGCCGTCGTTGTACCCGGCGAGTCGCGGCACGCAGGAACGGCCGCCCCCGCGCCATGGGGGCGGCCGTTCCTTTCGGGTTCTCCCGTGTGGAGGCCGTGACCGGATTCGAACCGGTGTAACTCGAGTTGCAGTCGAGCCCCTGAGCCTCTCGGGCACACGGCCGTGCGTTTCTTGATCTGCTGTCGACCGTACGGGCCCGCTGGGGCCAGGCCAAGGGACGCGGGCGGGCCGCAACATGACTGCCATACCGCGTTCATGCTCGCGGTCCAGGCGAGCCTTGGTCCTACGGCCAAGGGACCAGCCGCGTTCCACCCACCGACAGGGGTCACCAGGTGTGGTGGCCCTTACTCTGGGGCCCATGACTGCCCTGGAACCCAGTGACGCCGAAATCACCGCCGCCATAGTCGAGACCTCCACCGAGCCGGTGGAGGTCGCCGAACCGGCGGAAGGCGTCCTCGGGCGGACCTACCGGGCACTCAGCATCGGCATCGTCTCCGTCGTCCTGCTCATCGCCTTCGAGGCGACCGCCGTGGGCACGGCGATGCCGGTCGCGGCCCGGGAGCTGCACGGCATCCCGCTCTACGCGTTCGCCTTCTCCGCGTACTTCACCACCAGCCTCTTCGCCATGGTGCTGTCCGGGCAGTGGGCCGACCGGCGCGGGCCCCTCGCCCCGCTCGCCACCGGGATCGGGGCCTTCGGGGCGGGGCTGCTGCTCTCCGGGACCGCGGCGAACATGTGGACGTTCATCCTGGGACGCGCCGTCCAGGGCGTCGGCGGCGGGCTCGTCATCGTGGCGCTGTACGTCGTCATCGGGCGGGCGTACCCGGAGCGGATCCGGCCGGGCATCATGGCGGGCTTCTCCGCGGCCTGGATCGTCCCGTCCGTCGTCGGCCCGCTCGCCTCGGGGACCGTGACCGAGCACCTCGGGTGGCGCTGGGTCTTCGTCGGCATCCCGGTCCTGATCCTTCTGCCGCTGGGCCTCGCACTGCCCGCGATCCGGCGGATGGCGGGAGGGGCCACCGACGCGAAGGCAGCCGCGGAGCCCTTCGACCGGCGCCGCATCCGGCTCGCACTGGGGATCTCGGCGGGCGCCGGGCTGCTCCAGTACGCGGGGCAGGAGCTGCGGTGGCTCTCGCTCGTCCCGGCGCTGGCCGGTGCCGCGCTGCTCGTGCCCGCCGTGCGCGGGCTGCTGCCCGCCGGGACCGCTCGGGCCGCGCGGGGGCTGCCCGCGGTGATCCTGCTGCGGGGGATATCGGCCGGCTCGTTCATCGTCGCGGAGTCCTTCGTGCCGCTGATGCTCGTGACGCAGCGGGGGCTCTCCCCGACGCTGGCCGGACTCTCCCTGGCCGCCGGTGGTCTGACCTGGGCGCTCGGCTCGTACGTCCTGGCCCGGCCTCGGCTGGAGCCTCATCGCGGGGCACTCATGGTTATGGGCATGGTGCTCGTGACGCTGTCGATCCTCGCCGCGCCCGCCGTGCTGATCGAGTCCGTGCCGGTGTGGACGCTGGCCGCGGTCTGGGGCGTCGGGTGCTTCGGCATGGGCATCGTGATCGCGTCGACGAGCGTGCTGCTGCTGAAGCTGTCGGCCCCGCAGGAGGCGGGAGCCAACTCGGCCGCCCTCCAGATCTCGGACGGCCTCTCCAACGCACTGCTGCTCGCCGCGGGCGGTGCCGCCTTCGCCGCGCTCGGCGGCGGCTCGGTGGGTGCGGCCGCCCATGGGGCCGTGGGGAGCGGTACGGCCACGGCGCACCCCGGGGCGTTCACGGTGGTGTTCCTGCCGATGGCGGCGGTGGCGCTGGTGGGGGTGTGGGTGGCGGGCCGGGTGCAGCCTCGCCGGGAATGAGTGGTACTGGTGTGGCCCCACGCGGTGGTACCGTTCTGGTATGGCCATGAACCTGCGTCTCCGCGACGACCAGACCGAGGCACTCAAGCAGCGGGCCGAGCAGGAGGGCACCAGCATGCACGCGCTACTGCTCAAGGCTGTGGACGACTACCTCGCCCGGACGGCTCAGGAGGCCATCGTCCGTAAGACCGCCAAGGAGCAGGCAGCCAAGTGGGGCGAGCTCATGGATCGGCTCAAGTGACCTGCGTCTATCTCTCTTCCGAGGACATCCTCGTCATCGCGGGATACGCCTGCGACGACATGCAGGTCGTCGTGCGCGACGTCGGTCTCCTCGAGTCCGCGGCGCACCGTCCGTCCGCTGCCATGTTCGGGGAGGAGGCCTACCCGGACGTGATCGGCAAGGCCGCGGCGCTCCTCCAGTCGCTTGCGGTCAACCGTCCACTTTTCGACGGCAACAAGCGGATGGCATGGCTGTCCTGCGTCTCGTTCCTGGCGATGAACGGGGTCGATCTGCGCCCGGACATCGATGCGGCGGAACGGCTGGTCATCGCGGTGGCAATTGGCGAGGTGGACGAGGTGAAGGCCATCGCCCAGGAGCTGCGCGAGCTGGTCGTCGCCGAGGTGTGACCGCTGTCGCACTATCCTCCCGAGAGGCGTCGCCCAGGGAGGTTCCGCTCCCCCCGCCGGTAGGGTGGCCCGGTTGTCGTATCGCGTACGGGCCGGCTGCGGCCCCGTCGGACAGCACCCCACGTACCCGAGAGACCCGAACCGGAGACCGTGACTACTACCGCCTCCCACCACCTCTCACCCGCCTTTCCCGGCCGCGCCCCCTGGGGTACGGCCGGCAAGCTGCGAGCCTGGCAGCAGGGTGCGATGGACAGGTACATCCAGGAACAGCCGCGCGACTTCCTCGCGGTCGCGACACCCGGCGCCGGGAAGACCACCTTCGCGCTGACCCTCGCCTCATGGCTGCTGCACCACCACGTGGTCCAGCAGATCACCGTGGTGGCGCCCACCGAGCACCTCAAGAAGCAGTGGGCGGAGGCCGCGGCCCGCATAGGCATCAAGCTCGACCCGGAGTACAGCGCCGGACCCGTGAGCAAGGAGTACCACGGGGTCGCGATCACGTATGCCGGTGTCGGCGTGCGCCCCATGCTGCACCGCAACCGGTGCGAGCAGCGCAAGACGCTCGTGATCCTCGACGAGATCCACCACGCCGGTGACTCGAAGTCCTGGGGGGAGGCCTGCCAGGAGGCGTTCGACCCGGCGACGCGGCGGCTCGCGCTCACCGGTACGCCGTTCCGGTCGGACACCAACCCGATCCCCTTCGTCGCGTACGAGGAGGGCAACGACGGAATCCGCCGCTCCTCGGCCGATTACACCTACGGCTACGGCAACGCCCTCGCCGACGGGGTCGTCCGCCCCGTTATCTTCCTCAGCTACAGCGGCAACATGCGCTGGCGCACCAAGGCCGGTGACGAGATCGCCGCCCGGCTCGGCGAGCCGATGACCAAGGACGCCATCGGTCAGGCCTGGCGCACCGCGCTCGCGCCCACCGGTGAGTGGATCCCCAACGTGCTGTCCGCCGCCGACAAGCGGCTCACCGAGGTGCGCAAGGGGATCCCGGACGCGGGCGGGCTCGTCATCGCGACGGACCAGGAGTCGGCGCGCGCGTACGCCAAGATCCTGAAGAAGGTGACCGGCGAGTCCCCGACCGTGGTCCTCTCCGACGAGAAGGCGGCGTCGAAGAAGATCGACAAGTTCAGCCAGGACGAATCGCGCTGGATGGTCGCGGTGCGCATGGTGTCGGAGGGCGTCGACGTCCCGCGCCTCGCGGTCGGTGTGTACGCCACGACCATCTCGACGCCGCTCTTCTTCGCCCAGGCCGTAGGCCGTTTCGTACGGTCGCGTCGCCGCGGCGAGACCGCCTCCGTCTTCGTGCCGACCATTCCGATGCTCCTCGACTTCGCGAACGAGATGGAGGTCGAGCGCGACCACGTGCTCGACAAGCCCAAGAAGGGCAGCGACGAGGAGAACCCGTTCGCCGAGGAGGACCGGCTCCTCGCGGACGCGGAGAAACTCGAGGACGAGGAGACCGAGGAGCAGCTGCCCTTCGAGGCGCTGGAGTCCGACGCGGTCTTCGACCGGGTGCTGTACGACGGCGCGGAATTCGGCATGCAGGCGCACCCGGGCAGCGAGGAGGAGCAGGACTACCTGGGAATCCCCGGCCTCCTCGAACCCGACCAGGTGCAGCTGCTCCTCCAGAAGCGGCAGACCCGGCAGATCGCGCACAGCAGGCAGAAGCCGGCGGAAGAGGCGGACCTGCTGGAGAAGGCGGCCGAGAACCGCCCCGTGGTCACGCACAAGAAGCTGCTGGAACTGCGCAAGCAGCTCAACACGATGGTCTCGGCCTACACCCACCAGAGCGGCAAGCCGCACGGAGTGATCCACACCGAGCTGCGCAGGGTCTGCGGCGGCCCGCCCAGCGCGGAGGCGACGGCCGGGCAGATCCAGGACCGCATCAAGAAGGTCCAGGAGTGGGCCACCCGGATGCGGTGACCCCTCCCTGACGGCCCCGGTGCGTGGGCGGAGTGATCCGCGCGCATCGGGGCCTCGGCGTGATCCGGGCCGAGCCGCAGGCGGCTCGCGCGGGGGTGCGCGCCGTCCCCCGAGGGCGCGTGAGGGTGCCACACGCGCCTGCGGTGGGGAATATTTTCGGCACTTGTTTCACGGTGAGTTAACAATCGTTCACGCGTCATGTACGCAGCGTTGCGGAGGCGTCACCCGACTTGGACGCGCGTAGATGTTCGCGTTCCGGACGGTCCGCCGCTGACCGGCGGTTATGTCGTGCGGCTCCGGAGGGAGACCGGATTCTGGACGAGGTCTTCCGCTGAGCGGACCCTCTCGCTAATGTCCCCGAAACATGAACGCCCCGTGGCAGTGTGGCCGCGGAGCGCAGCCGGTGCCATGGCCAGTCGGCGGCCTCTCGGTGCGTCGCCGTGGGACCGGCGTCGGTATCCCGGAGACAACCGCCCCGCTCACCACGAGGGAGAGGGCGTCGTGACCGCGGAGACTTCTCAGACGCTCGACCGGGGACTGCGTGTCCTCAAGCTGCTCGCCGATACCGACCACGGCCTGACCGTCACCGAGTTGTCGAACAAACTCGGCGTCAACCGCACCGTGGTCTACCGACTGCTCGCCACCCTGGAACAGCACGCGCTCGTCCGGCGTGACCTGGGCGGCCGGGCCCGAGTGGGTCTGGGCGTGCTGCGCCTGGGCCGTCAGGTGCACCCGCTCGTCAGGGAGGCGGCACTGCCCGCGCTGCGCTCCCTGGCCGAGGACATAGGGGCCACCGCCCACCTCACGCTCGTCGACGGGTCGGACGCGCTGGCGGTCGCCGTCGTCGAGCCGACCTGGACCGACTACCACGTGGCCTACCGGGCCGGTTTCCGGCACGCCCTGGACAGGGGTGCCGCGGGCCGGGCCATCCTCACCGCCCGGCAGAAGACCGTCGACCACCCGGGCTACACCCTCACCCAGGGCGAGCTCGAAGCCGGTGCCTGCGGGGCGGCGGCGCCGCTGGTCGGGGTCTCCGGTGTGGAGGGCAGCGTGGGTGTGGTCATGCTCGCGGACGCCGTACCGGAACGGGTCGGGCCGAGGGTCCTCGACGCGGCCCGTGAGGTCGCCGACGCGCTGCGTTAGACGAGCGGACCGCCCCGGCCCCACCGCGCCGGGGCGGTCGGAGCCGGGGGCGCGCGGCGGATAGATTGGGCGGGTGGCCATTCGTCTCTCCCGCCCCCGCCTCCTCGCCCTCTGCGCGCTGCCCGTCCTCGCACTGTTCGGTACGGCGGCCTTCGCGCCGCTGCCGTTCACCGTGGCGCAGCCCGGCACCACCGCGGACGTCCTCGGGGCCGCCAAGGGGACACCGGTCATCACGGTCAAGGGCGCGCCGACCCACCCCACCGACGGCAAGCTGCTGATGACGACGATCCTCGCGACGTCACCGACGGCCGACGTCGGCGTCAGCGACGTGGTGGACAGCTGGTTCAGGACGGACCGGGCGGTCATGCCCCGGGACTCCGTCTACCCGACCGGCGACTCCGAGAAGGAGATCGAGCAGCACAACCTCCAGGACATGGAGGAGTCGCAGAACGTCGCCGTCGACGCGGCCCTGAACTACCTGGACCTGGAACCCGGTTCGGTGGACATCACCCTGCACCTCGCCGATGTCGGCGGTCCGAGCGCGGGCCTGTTCTTCTCCCTCGGCATCATCGACAAGCTCTCGGACAACGGATCCGGAGGCAATCTGACAGGCGGCCGGACCATCGCCGGCACGGGGACGATCGAGGCCGACGGCGCGGTCGGCGCGGTCGGCGGGGTCAGCCTCAAGACGCAGGCCGCCCGGCGGGACGGCGCGACCGTCTTCCTGGTGCCGAAGGCCGAGTGCAAGCAGGCCAAGGCGGAGCAGCCCGAAGGCCTGCGGCTGATCCCCGTCACGACGCTGAAGGGTGCGGTGTCCTCGCTACGGGCCCTGGATCAGGGGGGCAAGGTTCCGGGCTGCTGACCTTCGGCTCCGGGCCGTCCATGGTGCGCCAGGCGGGGAAGACCAGCGGGCTCAGCGTCGCCAGGAAGTAGAGTCCGCCCATCGCCAGCAGGGCCCCCGTCGCGCCCACCCCCTCGACCAGCAGCCCCGCCGCCAGCCCGCCCACCGGCATGGCGAGCTCGCAGCCCGCGGTGAGGGCCCCGGCGACCCTGCTGCGCAGCTGCTCCGGTACGCGTTCGTACGTCATCGTCGTCAGGATCGGGTTGAGCATGCCGCCCGCGATCCCGCTCAACGCCATCGTGACGGCGAGCGGCAGAGTGGTCCCGGTCAGCGCGGCGACCAGGAAGCGCGGAGCGCCGCACAGCACCACGCAGACCGAGAACACCGTCCGCCGCGAGAAGCGGTGCCCCACCGCCCCGTACAGCAGGGCGCCCGCCAGCCCGCCGGCGCCGAACAGGGCGGTGAGCAGCCCCAGATGGGCCGCCCCGCCCAGCTCACCCTCGGCGTGCACGGGCAGCAGGACGGCGTTCCAGCCCTGATCGGTGCCGTTCATGAACATCACCATCACCACGACAGCCAGCAGCAGCCGGTTGCCCAGCAGATAGGCGTAGCCCTCCCGCAGCTCGGCGCCGTAGGTGCGAAGTGACACGGGGGCCGCGGCCCTGCTCGGCTCTGCCGAGCGGACACCCCGTACGCCCGCCGCGACCAGCAGTGCGGACAGTGCGAACGTGGCGGCGTCCAGCAGGAGCACGGTCTCCGCGCCGGCGAAGGCGATCAGCACGCCGGCCAGGGCGGCGCCCACCATGCGGGCGCCACGCGACACCGCGTCGAAGAGGCTGGCGGTATCACGGGCCCGCCGATCAGGGCGGCGACGACGATCGGGAGGGTCGCGCAGAAGGCGACGACACCGGCCCGGCCGGCGCTCCCCGTCGTCTCCAGGACGAACCACGGTACGCCGATGAGGGTGAGCGAAGTCCCCGCGGTCGATATCGAGTTGGCCGCCAGGACGGCGGTGAGCGGTGTGCGGTCCCGTGTCTGTTTCCCCCCGTCCACCGTCAGGCCGTTCGCACGGAGCGTGCCGGGGGAGGCGGGCTCTGGGCCAGCCGGAGGCCCAGCTCGACCAGGGTCCAGCCCATCCGGTGGCGCAATCCGGGGCGTACGGGGATGAACTCGGCCGCCTCGTGACGGAGTTCGGCGGCGCGGTAGGTGTGGAGCAGCAGGTGGATGTCGCTGTGCATGACGGTGATCCCCTCAGTCGGTGGGACGCGGGAACATGTGCAGGTGGGTGCGGACGTTGGCTGATCCCTCGGCGTCGTCGGGGACGCGGCCCCGGTAGCTCTGCACCAGTTCGCGCACCTTGTCCGCGAGTTCCATGGAGAGCTCGGGGGTGAGGCGCACCTTGAAGTCGCTGAGGTCCCAGCCCTTGCGCCACTCCTCGGGCCACTCGTGCATCGTCCCCAGCCACGTGTTGAGCTCCTGGGCGTGCGTGGTGGCGATCTCGTGGAGCACGACTCCGACGGCACCGCGCACCTCGGCGTCCGGGTGGTCCAGGAAGGCGCCGGTGCTGAAGGTGTTGCCCACGTGGACGGCCTTCCACCACCGCTCGCGCCCCTTGCCGCGCTCCGGGTCGTCCTCGACGAAGCCGTACGTCGCGAGCTGGCGCAGGTGGTAGCTGGTGGCCCCGCTGGACTCGCCGAGCCGGTCGGCGAGTCCGGAGGCGGTCGCGGGGCCGAACTCGCGCAGGGTGTTCAGCAGCCGGATCCGCAGCGGGTGGGCGAGACCGCGCAGGGTGCGGGTATCGACGTGGTGGATCTTCGGGTCGTCGGCGTACGGCGACGGCCGGCGGTCGGGCTCGTTCGGTGGCATGGCATGACCATAGAGTTGCAAAGGCTGCTTTGCAACACGTTTTTTGCAACGACTTCTTTGGAAGTCCCCGTTCCGCCTGGCCTGTTCCGCCCGGCCCGTCCTGCCCGGCCTTTCGTCTCCGCTAGCCCTCCTTGATGAATCCTTCCTTCACGAGCCAGTCCTTCGCGACCTCGTGCGGGTCCTGGCCGTCCACGTCCACCTTGGAGTTCAGCTCCTGCGCGAGCGGTGTCGTCAGCTTCCTGGTGACCGGCGCCAGCAGTCCGGCGATCTCGGGGTACTTGTCGAGGGTCGCCGTATGGATGGCGGGGGCGGCGTTGTAGTTGGGGAAGAACTGCTTGTCGTCCTCCAGGACGTCCAGGTTCATCGCCTTGATCCGGCCGTCGGTGGTGTACACCTCGCCGAGCAGGCAGGAGTCGGACTCCGACACCTGCGTGTAGATGATCCCGGCGTCCATCTTCTGGATGTTCGACGCCGGAAGCTTCATCCCGTACTTCTTCTGCATGCCGGGGAGTCCGTCGTCGCGCGAGGCGAACTCGTTCTCCACGCAGACCGTCACGGCCTTCGGGTCCTTCTTGGCCAGCGCCGCCACGTCCGACAGCGTCTTCAGGTGGTACTTGGCGTTGTTCTTCTTGCTGATGGCCAGGGCGTACGTGTTGTCGAGCGTGGACGGCGGCAGCCACGTCACCCCGTTGCCCTTGTCCTCGTCGCGGACGACCTCGTACTGCTTCTGCGGGTCGACGACCGGCTCGGCGTGGCCCAGATAGGTGATCCACGCCGTGCCCGTGTAGTCGTACAGGGCGTCGGCCTCACCCTTGACGACCGCCTCGCGCGCACTGATCGACCCCGGCAGGTTCGTGCGGTCCAGGACTTCGGCGCCCGCCGCCTTGAAGAGCAGGCCCATGATGTGCCCGAGGATGATGTTCTCGCTGAAGTTCTTCGAGGTCACCGTCAGCGACGCGCCCTGGAGGGGCTGCCCCTGCCCGACCGACCCCGGTTCCACCTCGTCCACCAGCGGTGATCCGCTCTTCAGCCCGCACCCCGTGAGGAGGAGGGCGAGCGCGGCCGCCGATGCCAGGCCCGTACGTACCCTCACGCTTCCTCCAGTCCGCGCGGCGTCAGCCACAGTTCGACCAGCGATGCCAGCCAGTCCACCAGCAGTGCGAGCACCACCGTCAGTACGGAACCGAGCACCAGCACGGGCATGCGCTGCGTCTGGATGCCCGAGGTGATCAGGTCACCCAGCCCGCCGCCGCCTCCGAAGGTGGCCAGCGTCGCCGTGCCCACGTTGAGCACCAGGGCGGTGCGTACGCCCGCCAGGATCAGCGGGACGGCGAGCGGCAGTTCGACCCGGGTGAGCGTGCCCATCGCCGACATCCCGATGCCCCGGGAGGCCTCCACGAGCGTCGGCTCGATCTGGTTCAGACCCGCCACCGTGTTGGAGAGCACCGGCAGGACCGCGTAGATCACCATGCCGGTGATGGCCGTCGAAGGGCCGATGCCCAGCCAGATCACCAGCAGGGCCAGCAGCCCGATCGCGGGCGTCGCCTGACCGATGTTGGCCAGGGCCGTGACCCAGGGGGCGGCCTTCTTGAGACCGCGCCGGGTCAGCGCGATACCGATCGGGACGGCGATGATCAGCACCCAGAAGGTGGAGATCGCGGTCAGCCTGACGTGCTGCCACCAGCGCACCTGCACGGTGTCGCCGGCCAGGGAGTTCTCCGCGACGGAGTCGAGGTCGACGTTGGTGATCCACAGATAGGTCGCGACCAGGACGACGGCGCACACGGCCGGCACCAGCACGAGCTTCTTCCAGGTGATGCGGCGCGCCGGGCCCGACGGCGCCGGGGCGGGCTCGCTCTCCTCGTCGCGGAAGGCGTGACCGTTGACGTCGTGCTCGCCGGGTGGCCGCGCGTCCTTCGGGGATACCTGACGGCTGGGGGTCATAGCCCGCTGCCACCGCCTTCGAGCTCCTGTTCCGTCTGATGGGACCGGGACTCCTCCAGGTCGTGCCGGTGCTCCATCGCGGCGAGCCGGTCGGCCTCCAGGAGCTCCTGCACGGAGTTCAGCAGCGTGTGCATGTCGACGACGCCGATGAACTCGCCGCGCCGCCCCGTCACCGCGACCCGCCCGCCGCTGTCGGTCAGCACCGCCTCCAGCGCGTCGTGGAGCGTCGCGTCACGGGTCACCGTGTCGTGCACCAGCTGACCGGCCCTGGCGAGCGAGCCCTTGGCCCGCATCAGGTCGCCGCGCCGCAGCCATTTGTACGGACGGTTGCGGCGGTCCAGCATCAACAGCTCGTTGTGCTGGCCGTCGCGCAGCTTGTTGAAGATCGACTGGAGCGGGTCCTCGACGGTCACCGTGGGGAAGTCGGCGATCCCCACGTCCCGTACGCGGGTGAGGTTGAGACGCTTCAGGGCCGCGCCCGCCCCCACGAACCCCGAGACGAAGTCGTCCGTCGGATTGGTCAGGATGGCCTCGGGGGTGTCGAACTGCGCGATGTGCGACCGCTCCCGCAGCACCGCGATCCGGTCGCCCAGCTTGATGGCCTCGTCGAAGTCGTGGGTGACGAAAACGATCGTCTTGTGCAGCTCGTGCTGGAGCCGGATCAGCTCGTCCTGGAGGTGGTCGCGGGTGATCGGGTCGACCGCCCCGAACGGCTCGTCCATCAGCAGGACCGGCGGGTCGGCGGCCAGCGCCCGGGCCACGCCCACGCGCTGCTGCTGGCCGCCGGAGAGCTGGCGGGGGTACCGCCCGTGGAACTCCCGGGGGTCGAGGCCGACCAGGTCGAGCATCTCCTCGACCCGGTCCTTCACCCCGGACTTCGACCAGCCCGTCATCTTCGGCACGAGGGCGATGTTCTCCGCGACCGTCATGTGCGGGAAGAGACCGGAGGACTGGATGGCGTAACCGATCTTGCGGCGCAGCTTCACCGGGTCCATGTCGGTGACGTCCTCGTCGTTGATCCTGATCCGCCCGGACGTCGGCTCGATCAGACGGTTGATCATCTTCAGGGTGGTGGACTTCCCGCAGCCCGAGGGGCCCACGAGGATCACGGTCTCACCGGCCTTGATGTCCATGGACACGTTGTCCACGGCGGGATTGGGTTCCCCGGGGTAGGACTTGCTGAGGTTCTCCAGCTGGATCGTCGCGCCCGAGGTGGCCGGGCGGGGCGGGGCCGACTCCGTCGACCCGGTGGCTGTCTCAGGCACGGATCCCCCTAGGAATGGTGAGCCGCCCGAGCAGTACGTACGCGGCGTCGAAGAGCAGGGCGAGGATGACGATGCCGACCGTGCCGGCGAGGACCTGGTTGATGGCGTTGGCGCTTCCGAGTGAGGCGAGTCCGCGGAAGATCTCGTTGCCGAGACCGGGACCCGAGGCGTACGCGGCGATGGCGGCGATGCCCATCAGCATCTGGGTGGCCACCCGGATGCCGGTGAGGATGGGCGGCCACGCGAGCGGCAGTTCCACCTTGAGCAGCCGCCTCGTGCGGGACATCCCGATGCCCTTCGCCGCGTCGACGAGGGAGGGATCGACCCCGCGCAGTCCGACGATGCAGTTACGGACGATGGGCAGCAGCCCGTACAGGGTCAGGATGATCACGGTGGGCGGGACCCCCAGGCCGACCAGCGGGATCAGCAGGCCGATCGCCGCGAGGGACGGGATGGTGAGGATCGCCGAGGTGGAGGTGACCGCCAGGGCACCGCCCCAGCCGCTGCGGTAACTGACCACACCGATCAGGACGCCGAGGACGGTGGCGATGACCATGCACTGGAAGACGGCGCTGACGTGCTGGAACGCGTCCGTGAGCAATTGCTGGTGCCGTGTGCCCACATACTCCCAGAAGTTCACATGTTGCTCCCTCGGCTCAGTCGGTGTCCTCTGCAGCCTGCTCGATCAGCGGGATAATACGCAGGGGCACCGGATTTTCCATGACGATCGCCGTGGAGGCCCGGACGATGCCATCAAAGCCGAGGACCAGGTCGATCACCCGCTGGAGATCGGCGTTCGAGCGAGCCACGAGCCGGCAGAGCATGTCCCCGTGTCCGGTCGTGGTGTGCAGCTCCAGCACCTCCGGCACGCTGCTCAAATGGGCCCGTACGTCGGCGCCTTGTCCCTGCTTGATCTCCAGCGTGGCGAACGCGGTGACGGGGTAGCCCAGCGCAGCCGGGTCCACGTCCGGGCCGAAGCCACGGATGACGCCATTGGACTGAAGACGGTCCAGCCTCGCCTGCACCGTCCCGCGCGCCACCCCGAGCCGCCGCGACGCCTCCAGCACACCGATACGGGGCTCACGGGCCAGCAGCACGATGAGCCGGCCGTCCAGTCGATCGATCGCCATGATCCGTCTCCCGATGGTCAGCCTGTACGGACAGCCCGCCCATCCTGGCGTCCGGGTGTGCAGATTGACCAGTGGATCCGCGAACTGTTGCGCACCTTGCGGAGCGGCGGGAACCTTCGGACATGACTGAGACTGTGCACACCACCCCCGACACCGCCCGGCAGGCCGATCCCTTCCCGGTCAAGGGAATGGACGCGGTGGTCTTCGCTGTGGGCAACGCCAAGCAGGCGGCGCACTACTACTCGACCGCCTTCGGCATGAAGCTCGTCGCCTACTCCGGACCGGAGAACGGCAGCCGCGAGACCGCGAGTTACGTCCTGACAAACGGCTCCGCCCGCTTCGTCCTCACCTCCGTCATCAAGGCGTCCACCGAGTGGGGCACCTTCCTCACCGACCATGTGCACGCCCACGGCGACGGTGTGGTGGACCTCGCCATCGAGGTCCCCGACGCCCGCGCGGCCTACGCCTACGCCGTCGAGCACGGCGCGCGGGGCGTCACCGAGCCGTACGAGGTCAAGGACGAGCACGGCACGGTCGTCCTGGCCGCCATCGCGACGTACGGGAAGACCCGCCACACGCTGGTCGAGCGCGGCGGCTACGACGGCCCGTACCTCCCGGGCTACACGGCCGCGGACCCGATCGTCGAGCCGGCGCCCAAGAGGACCTTCCAGGCCATCGACCACTGCGTCGGCAACGTCGAGCTCGGCCGGATGAACGAGTGGGTGACCTTCTACAACAAGGTCATGGGCTTCACCAACATGAAGGAGTTCGTCGGCGACGACATCGCCACCGAGTACTCCGCCCTGATGTCGAAGGTCGTCGCGGACGGCACGCTGAAGGTCAAGTTCCCCATCAACGAGCCCGCGATCGCGAAGAAGAAGTCGCAGATCGACGAGTACCTGGAGTTCTACGGCGGCGCCGGCGTCCAGCACATCGCGCTCGCCACGAACGACATCGTCGCGTCCGTGAAGGCCATGCGGGCGGCCGGCGTGCAGTTCCTGGACACCCCGGACTCGTACTACGACACCCTGGGGGAGTGGGCGGGCGAGACCCGCGTCCCCGTGGAGACGCTGCGCGAGCTGAAGATCCTCGTCGACCGGGACGAGGACGGCTACCTGCTGCAGATCTTCACCAAGCCGGTCCAGGACCGCCCGACGGTCTTCTTCGAGATGATCGAGCGGCACGGCTCGATGGGCTTCGGCAAGGGCAACTTCAAGGCCCTGTTCGAGGCGATCGAGCGCGAGCAGGAGAAGCGCGGCAACCTGTAGCCACAGCGCCGCAGGGCCCCTTCTCCCGGCCGGGAGAAGGGGCCCTGCGGCGTGCTGTCACGGGGTCTTCGCGGCCCCCGGAGCCGCCGAGGCGGACGCCGACCGTGCCGGCTCCGGTCCGGCAGGCTTCCCGGCCGCCTTGCCGCCTTCCGCCGACGCCTCAGCCGAGGGCTCAGCGGAGGGTTCAGCCGAGGAGTCCGGCGACGGCTCCGTCCCGGACTCGCTCCCGGCCCCCTTCTCCGGCTTCCCGGGCTCGGAGGCGCCCTCCGGCCCGGGCGGCCGCACCGCCGCGGGGCCTCCGCCCGCCGGGTCGCCCAGCGCGTCCAGGGCCTCCCGCGCCAGCGGGGCGGCCAGGGGCGAGAAGTCCGGGTTCGTGCGGAGCGCCTCCTCCAGATGGCCGCGGGCCGGGCCCTCCTGCCCGAGCGCACTCTCGATCACCCCCAGGTGGTAGGCGTACGAGGCGTCCCGCACACCGGTCTCCACCGCCCGCTCCGCGTACTGCACGGCCTCCTCGCTCCGGCCCGCCCGGTGCAGTGACCAGGCCAGGGTGTCCGACACCGCCGCGCTGCGGCGCTGCGCCGCCCACTCGGTGCGCATCAGCTCCACCGCCGCCTCCGGATCACCGTGGTCGGCCTCGAAGCGGGCCTCGGTCAGGGACTCGTCGACCCCGGCCGTCCTCGCCCGGGTGAGGAGCTCGCGGAGCTTCGTGTACTGGGTCCGCGCGTCGCCGTCCAGGCCCAGGGACTCGTACAGCTCGGCCAGTTCGAGCACGTACTCGGGGCGGGGGAGTTTCGTCGTCACCGTCCGGTACTCCGCCAGTGCCTCGTCCGTGCGGTCCAGCGCGGCCAGGGCGCGGGCCCGGCCCGCGAGGGAGGGGAGGTGGCCGCGGTCCGTGCGCAGGGCGGCGTCGTACTGCGCGAGGGCTTCCGCCGGCTCCCCGCGCTCGCCGGCGAGGTCCCCGAGGCGGTGCAGGGCCACGGCCTTCGCGGCCGGTGTGCCGGCGTGGTCCGCCGCCTCCTGGGCGGTGGCCAGGGCGTCCTCGCGCCAGCCCTGGTTGCGGTACATGTCGGACGTCCTGGCCAGGGCGGGGGTGCCCTTGCGCAGGGTGCCGAACTTCTCCGTCGCCCTGGCCGCAGCCGCGTACTCGCCGAGGCCGTTGTAGGCGTCGATCAGCACCGGGTACGCCGTCCAGTCCTTCGGCTGCCGCGCGCGGACCGTCTCGCCCCACTTCTTCGCGGCGAGGAAGTCGTTACGCGCGTTGGCGAGCGTCCCGAGCCCCACCCAGGCCCGCACGTTCCCGCGCTCACCCGGCTGTGCGGCCAGCGAGCGCTGGAGGGCCTGCTCGGCCCGGGTGTAGTACGCCGTGTCCGCGGACCGCCGGCCCCACTCCACGTACGCCGTGCCGAGCACCGCCCAGGACGGGGCGTCCGCGGGGTGCGTCTCCACCCACTTCTGCCGGTCACCGATGAGAGCCGTCAGATCGGACAGGGACGCCGGGGCGCCCGCCGCCGCGGCGGCCTCGGCCCGGGCCACCGGCCCCGGCGTGGGCGGTGCGGCGACCTCGTCGTCGTCCGGCACGGCGATCACCGCACCGGCCACGAGTACGGCTCCCGCCACCGCGCCGAACGCCGCCCTGCGCAGCGTGGTGCGCATCGGCGCGGGGGGCGGTGGGACGGCCGTCGCACCCTGGGGCGGCAGGGGGGAGGGGGGCGGCTCCGGGTTCTGCTGCGGCTTGGCATCCATGGCCATCACTCTGCGTCAGTATGAAGATCGCATCGCGCTCCGCGAAGGGTGACGCAGACGGGTTCACACCATTGGCCCCGGGTGCCACGCTTGGATCATGGACCCTCTCCTCGAACGACTGCGCGCAGGTCTCCCCGCCGAGGCCCTGATCACGGACCCGGACGTCACCGCCTCGTACGCCCACGACATGGCGAGCTTCTGCGATGCCGGTGCCCCCGCCGTCGTGGTGCTCCCGCGCACGGTCGAGGAGGTCCAGCACGTCATGCGGACCGCCACCGCCCTGCGGGTCCCCGTCGTCCCCCAGGGCGCGAGGACCGGGCTGTCGGGCGCGGCCAACGCCTCCGACGGCTGCATCGTCCTCTCCCTGGTGAAAATGGACCGGATCCTGGAGATCAGCCCGGTCGACCGGATCGCGGTCGTCGAGCCGGGCGTCGTCAACGCGACGCTGTCCCGCGCCGTCAACGAACACGGGCTGTACTACCCGCCGGACCCCTCCAGCTGGGAGATGTGCACGATCGGCGGCAACATCGGCACCGCGTCCGGCGGGCTGTGCTGCGTGAAATACGGAGTCACCGCCGAATACGTCCTGGGCCTCGAGGTCGTCCTGGCCGACGGGCGGCTGCTGAACACCGGACGCCGCACCGCGAAGGGCGTCGCCGGATATGACCTCACCCGGCTCTTCGTCGGCTCGGAGGGCAGCCTCGGCATCGTCGTGAAGGCCGTCCTCGCGCTGCGGCCCCAGCCCCCGCAGCAGCTCGTGCTCGCCGCCGAGTTCGCGTCGGCGGCGGCCGCCTGCGACGCCGTGTGCCGGATCATGGAGCGGGGGCACACCCCGTCACTCCTCGAACTGATGGACCGTACGACGGTGCGCGCCGTCAACGCGATGGCCTCCATGGGCCTCCCCGAGACCACCGAGGCGCTGCTGCTCTGCGCCTTCGACACGCCCGACCCGGCGGCCGACCTCGCCGCCGTCGGCGAACTGTGCACCGCGGCCGGGGCCACCGAGGTCGTGCCCGCCGACGACGCGGCCGAGTCCGAACTCCTGCTCCAGGCGCGCAGACTGTCACTCCCCGCACTGGAGACCGTCAAGTCCGCCACGATGATCGACGACGTGTGCGTGCCACGCTCGCGGCTCGGCGCGATGATCGAGGGCACCGCAGCCATCGCCGAGAAGTTCGGGCTCACCATCGGTGTGTGCGCCCACGCGGGGGACGGCAACACCCACCCCGTCGTCTGCTTCGACCACACCGACGCCGACGAGTCCCGCAGGGCCCGCGAGTCGTTCGACGAGATCATGGCGCTGGGCCTCGAACTGGGCGGCACCATCACCGGCGAACACGGGGTCGGCGTCCTGAAGAGGGAGTGGCTCGCCCGCGAACTGGGCGAGGTCGGCGTCGAGTTGCAGCGCGGCATCAAGGCCGCCTTCGACCCGCTCGGGCTGCTCAACCCCGGCAAGCTGTTCTGACGGCCATCCGCACCACGCTCAGGCCTCCCCGTCCGGCGTCTCGTCCTGGGACCAGGGGTCGCTCAGCCACAGGTCGTCCGCCGGCAGCGGGGTGAGCAGCTCGGCGAGGGCTCCGTCCAGTCCGAGCAGCGCGCTCTCCGTGCCCGGCGGGACCACCCGCAGGGTGCGCTCCACCCATGCGGACACGGCCCCCGCCGGCACCTCCAGGAGGGCGTTGCCGTCGGGCGAGGTGAGCGCGACGCAGATGACGCCCCGGTCCTCGACCCTGGTCGGCCAGATCCGTACGTCCCCGTGCCCGCACGGCCGGAACACCCCTTCCACCAGCAGCTCACGGGCGAACGTCCAGTGCACGGGCGACTCGGAGCCGATGTGGAAGGTGATGTGCACGGCGTACGGGTCGTCGGTGAAGTAGGACAGCCGCGCCGGCACGGGGACGGACCGCTCGGGCGACAGGACCAGCTTCACTTCCAGTTCGCGTTCCACAGCGTTCTGCATGAGGGTGCACGACCTTCCGATGCTCGTAGGGTCCGGTCCCGTGACCGGTCCGCACAAGGAGAGAGCGCCCTCACGGACGTCTATGACGCGACTTCCCAGAAAAACTTCCCCGGACCCTGAAAGTGGTCCAAACGACAGGACAGGCCCGGGGGTGCTCGGTGGTCTGATAGATGTGGACCCTTGTATTGAGGTCGGCCACCCCCGACGGCCGGCCGGCCTGAGGCCTCGAAGAGATACGGGACCACGGTGATGAGCGCCCCAACCCCGGCACCCGGTGACGAAAGCCCCCGCGAGGGGTACTACCCCGACCCGTCCATTCCCGGATACGTCCGGTACTGGAACGGCGCTTCGTGGGTCCCCGGCACCAGCCGGCCCGCGCCCCAGCAGGGCGAGACGACTCCGGCGCCGTCCGCCCCGGCGGCCGACGCCGCCCCGCAGCGGCCGGTGGACGAGACCGGGCCGATGTACCTCGACGAGGCCGACGCCCCGGACGCGCCCGGCGGCGACGCCGGGGCAGGCCAGGACGAGGCCGACGACACCCCCGGCAGGCCCAGGCCGGCGACCGCCTGGCAGGCGGACACCTCCCGGCAGACCGGCTTCGGCGGTGAACGCGACCACCGCGTCTCCTGGGGCGGCCCGGACCCGCGTACGCCCGAGGCGCACACGCCCGGATCCAGGACGGGGACGCCGCCCGCCGCTCCCGCCCGTACGACCCCGCCGGACGCACCCGCCGACCCCCGTCAGCCCGGCACCCCGGACCCGACGCGCGGCGCCCTGCCCGGCATGCGGAACGGTGACGACGAGGTGGGCGACGGCACCGTCACCATCCGCGCCGACCGGCCCGGCAACGGCGACGCCGGCCGCCGCCCGCCGACCGACGGCACGGTCACGATCCGCGCGGTGGGATCCGGCGGCCGTCCCCCGAGACCGCGCGAGGAGGGCCCCGCCCCGGCCTCCGGCCCCGCCGACGGCACCATGACGATCCGCGCCGTGCCGCCCGGCTCCACCCAGCAGCCGCCCGCTCCCGCACCGGCGCCCACGCCGCCGCAGGCCCAGGCGCCGCTGAACACGCCCATGACCCCGGGACCCGGCGGGGGTTCAGCTTCCTGGGCGCAGCAGGTCCACCAGCTCGCCCAGCCCGAGCAGGCGGCCCGCCCGCAGCAGCCGCAGCACCAGCGGCAGAGCCCTCAGCAGCAGGGCCCGATGCCCGCGCAGCAGCTGGGCGCCGGGCCCGGGCAGCAGCCGGTCACGCCCTGGAAGCCTGTGGCGGAGGACCCCTTCCAGCAGCTCGTCCGGTCCCAGGCCTCGGCCAGGCCCGCCGGACTCGGCAAGCGGCTGGCCGCCAGGATCATCGACACGGTCGTCCTCGGCGTGTTCGTCGGCGCGGCCGGCTTCCCGCTGGTCACCCAGGCGACGGACCACATCGACCAGAAGATCGAAGCGGCGAAGCTCTCCGGAGAGACGGTCACCGTCTGGCTCCTGGACTCCACCACGGCCGTGCTGTTCGGAGGGGTGCTCGCCGCGTTCCTCGTCCTCGGCTTCGTCCTGGAGGCCCTGCCCACCGCCAAGTGGGGCCGCACGCTGGGCAAGAAGCTGTGCGGTCTCGAGGTGCGGGACATCGAGTCCCACGACGCCCCGTCCCTGGGCGCCGCCCTGCGCCGCTGGCTGGTGTACGGGGTGCTGGGCCTGGTCGTCGTCGGGGTGCTCAACGTGCTCTGGTGTCTGATCGACCGCCCGTGGCGCCAGTGCTGGCACGACAAGGCGGCCCGTACGTTCGTCGCGGGCTGAGAGAGCTCCGGTCCGCTTCACCCTTCGTTCTACGCCCCTCAGGAGTTCAGGTGGACGACCTCGCGGACGCCGTCGAGTCGATGGAGCAGCTCGTCGTGGGCTGGCGTGAGCTGGTGCTCGACCGGGACGCGGCCGCAGATGTACGCGACCTCCCGGGCATGGCCGTACGGTGGGCCGACTCCCGGTTCGCCTTCTGGAACTGCGTCACGCTGACCGACGTCGGTGCGGCCCCGACGCTGGTGCGGCAGCGGCTGAGCCAGGCGGCGGAGATCATGCGCGCCAAGGAGCGGCCGGGATTCCTGTGGGTCTTCGAGGACCTCCTGACCGGCGAGGCGCGCGAGGCACTCGGGGCGGCAGCCGGGGAGGCAGGCCTCGAACACGCCTTTCCCGGCACCGGTATGGCCGGAGACGTGCTGCCCCTTCCCGAGCCGGCGCCCCGCGGTCTGACGTTCGTACGGGTGAGCACCGACGAACACCTGCGGGCCTACGCCGACCTCAACTCCCAGGCCTACGGCTTCCCTCTGGAGGACGGCCGCGACGGCCTGGCCGGCTCCGTGCTGTGGAAGGAGCGGGCGCACGCCTACCTGGGCCTGCGGGACGGTGAGCCGGTGACGTGCGCCGCGACGGTGGAGGTGGCGGGCCGTCTCTTCGTCGTGCTCGTCGCCACGGCCCCGGCGTGGGAGCGCAACGGCTACGGCGAAGCGGTGACCCGCAAGGCGCTGTACGAAGGAGGGAGGGCCACCGGCCTGACCCGTGCGACGCTGCACGCGACCGCGGCCGGCGCGCCCGTCTACCCCCGCATCGGCTTCCGGCCGAACTCCCCGATGGCCTTCTACGCTCTGAAGAGCCCGGCCTGATCCCCACGGACGGCGGGCCGGAAGCGTCCCGTACGCCCGTGTGCTGACGCCCCGTCCCCCGAAGGGACCTCAGCCGTTGCGGGCCTTCGTGGGCCGGGGTGCACTGCCCCCATGAGTAACGAACCACCGCCTCCGCCGCCGCCCGAGGACGACCCCTTCTCGAAGCGGCCGCCGCAGGGGCCTCCGCCCCCGTCGAGCGGTTCGCCCTACGACAGCGGGCCGCCTCCGCCCCCGCCGCCGCGCGATCCGTACGGCGGCGGTGGCCCCTACGGTGGCGCGGATCCGCTGTCCGGCATGCCGCCGCTCGCCGAACCGGGCAAGCGGATCCTGGCGCGGTTGATCGACTTCCTCATCATCTCGATCCCGCTGTACCTGATCTCGCTGCCCTTCGGCGGTGCGGTCGACGTCTCGTCGGACGACGGCAACGACGACTTCGGGAACGCCATCGGCAACACCTACACCGGACATCAGCTGGTGTGGTCGCTGATCGGCCTCGTGGTCTACGTCGCGTACGACACGTACTTCACCCACAAGGACGGCCGGACGCCCGGCAAGCGGCTGCTGAAGATGCGCGTCGCGATGCTCAACGACGGATCGGTCCCCGACACGAGCTCCTCGCTGATGCGGGCCGTGGTGCTCTGGCTCCCCGCGCTGCTGTGCTGCCCGTGTCTCTGGTGGCTCATCAACATCGTGCTGATGTTCACGGACAAGCCCTACCGTCAGGCTCTGCAGGACAAGGCGGGCAAGACCGTGGTCGTCAGCACCGCCTAGGGCTCTCAGCGGTGCAGCGAGTGCTCCCCGATGTGCTCCCGCTGGGCGGCGGCGATCTCTATGTCCTCGATCGTGCGGTGTGTGCGGGCGGTGCCGGGCGGTGGCGTCGCCCGCCGGGCCGTCCTCGTGCGCGCGGGCAGGGCCATGGCCACCAGCAGGCCCAGGGCCAGCGCCACGGTGGAGACGGCGGCGACACCGAGGCCCGACTCCGTGCGGAACAGCAGCAGCAGGGCGAGGGCGGAGAAGACGACGGTGGCCGAACCGTAGAAGAACTGTGCGGCTGTCGGACGCGGCATGGCGGTATCCGTCCTCGGGGCGTCGGATAGGGAAGTCTCTCAACACGTTCGCACTGTCAATCGACTCTACGACGGTGGATGCCCGGGAGGAACGGGTAGTAAGCGTGACCTAACCCACGGTACCGGTGCACGGGGGGCGCACTGAGTCACACCGACGCCGGGACGGGCTTTCGACGCGCCGGTCGGCCGACCGGTCCGCCTGGAGGTGCGTCCGGATACCGGGAAGAGACTCCCGCATAGTGCACTTGGTATGTCCAAGTCAAGGTCTGTCTTTTCTCTCATAACTCCGATCGAATGTCGTCACTTGTGACGCGTTGAACGCGCGCGGCCCTGACATCACCCCCTGGCCGCGGACGCGAACGCCGGGGAGGACTGCATCAAGTGACCACTCAGAGACGGGCGCTACGCGCCACCGCTGTAGCCGTGTGCCTGGCCGCCACCGCGGCGACGGCATCCGCCTTCGCCACGGCGCAGGCGGACGACAGGACGTCAGGTTCCGGCGCTTCCCTCGTGGACCGCCGCGACCCCGCGCCGGCCAAGGCGCACGAGCACGACCTGGAAGGCCCCTTCAGCAAGGAGCAGGACGCACAGCGCCAGGCAGCGCTGGAGCAGGTCCTGTCCGGCGACAAGAAGGTGACCGCCAAGGGCGGTTCCAAGGTCGTCAAGCTCGGCAAGAGCAAGTACGTCGAGCTCGGCCGGGAGAAGACCGACAAGATCTTCACGATCCTCGTGGAGTTCGGCGACCAGGTCGACGACACCACGATGTTCGACCCGGACGGCGACGGCCCGAAGCCGCCCGTCAAGAAGTACGGCGGCACGCCCGGCCCGCTGCACAACGAGATAGCCGAGCCCGACCCGGCGAAGGACAACAGCACCGCCTGGCAGGCCGATTACGACCAGGCCCACTTCCAGGACCTCTACTTCGGTGAGGGCAAGGGCAAGGAATCGCTGAAGACGTACTACGAGAAGACGTCCTCCGGGCGCTACTCCGTCGACGGCGAGGTCTCCGACTGGGTCAAGGTCCCGTACAACGAAGCCCGTTACGGCTCCAACTACTGCGGCTCGACCAACTGCGCCAACGTCTGGGACACGGTCCGCGACGGCGTCAACGCCTGGGTGACCGACCAGAAGGCCAAGGGCCGCACCCTGGACGAGATCAAGGCCGACCTCGCGCAGTACGACGAGTGGGACCGTTACGACTTCGACGGTGACGGCGACTTCAACGAGCCCGACGGCTACATCGACCACTTCCAGCTGGTCCACGCCGGCGAGGACGAGTCCGCGGGCGGTGGCACCGAGGGCACCGACGCCATCTGGGCGCACCGCTGGTACGCGTACGGCACCAACGCCGGCGCGACGGGCCCCGAGGGCAACAAGGCCGGCGGCGCCGAGATCGGCGACACGGGCATCTGGGTCGGCGACTACACCGCGCAGCCCGAGAACGGCGGCCTGGGCGTCTTCGCCCACGAGTACGCCCACGACCTCGGCCTCCCGGACCTGTACGACACCTCCGGCGGCGGCGAGAACTCGGTCGGCTTCTGGTCCCTGATGTCGGCGGGCTCCTGGCTCGGCACCGGCAAGGGCGAGATAGGCGACCTCCCGGGCGACATGACCGCCTGGGACAAGCTCCAGCTCGGCTGGCTCGACTACGACACGGCGAAGGCCGCGACGAAGTCGACCCACAAGCTGGGGGTCTCGGAGTACAACACCAAGAACAAGCAGGCACTCGTCGTCGAGCTGCCCGAGAAGGCCGTCACCACCACGGTCACGAAGCCCGCCGAGGGCTCCAAGCAGTGGTGGAGCGACATGGGTGACGACCTGTCGAACACCCTGACCCGCCCGGTCGACCTGACCGGCAAGTCGTCCGCCACGCTGGACCTGTCCGGCTGGTACGACATCGAGGCCGACTACGACTACCTCTACACCGAGGTGTCCGAGAACGGCGGCACCAGCTGGACCGCGCTCGACGGCACGGCCGACGGCAAGGCCATCCCGCGCGACGCCAGTGACAAGCCGGCCCTGACGGACGTCTCCGGCGCGTACAAGAAGCTGTCGTTCCCGCTGGACGCCTACGCGGGCAAGAAGATCGACCTCCGCTTCCGCTACCAGACGGACGGCGGCGCGGGCGGCAAGGGCTTCGCGGCCGACGCCATCACGGTCACCGCCGACGGCTCCGCGCTGTTCACGGACGACGCCGAGGGCGACGACAACGGCTGGACGTCCAAGGGCTTCTCGCGGATCGGTGAGTCGTTCACCAACGACTACCCGCAGTACTACATCGCCGAGAACCGCCAGTACGTCTCGTACGACAAGACCCTCGAGGTCGGCCCGTACAACTTCGGCTTCTCGACCACCCGCCCGGACTGGGTCGAGCACTACGCGTACCAGAACGGTCTGATGGTGTGGCTCTGGGACACCTCCCAGAAGGACAACAACACCTCGGTCCACCCCGGACAGGGGCTGATCCTTCCGGTGGACTCGCACGCGAAGCCGCTGAAGTGGACGGACGGCACGCTCCTGCGCAACAAGATCCAGCCCTTCGACGCGCCGTTCAGCTGGTACCCGAACAAGGGCTTCACGCTGCACAACGCGGACGTACCGCTCAAGATCAAGCCGTCGCTGGGGGTCCCGGCCTTCGACGACCGCAAGGGCACCTACTGGTACGAGGAGAACCCGACCGGAAGTGTCAAGGTTACTGACACCAACACTCGGATCACCATCGTTAACGAGCCGCTCAGCGGCTCGACGATGACCGTGAAGGTCGGCCCCTCGGGCAAGTAGTCCGAAAAACACCTGGTCGAAGCGCGACCGGCCGTCGCCCCCTAGCGGGGCGGCGGCCGGTCGTGTTTAGGTGCGTCCTACCGATCCTTATTGACACGAAGTCTTACGGGGGAGCACGAAGCATGGCAGGCGGAGGTTTCTGCAGGTTGCCCAACGGCACTGTGGTGGTGGCACTGACCCTGAACAGCCCGGCCGGGGGGTCCGGGCCCGGAGAGCCCGTGCGGGTGCTGGTGCACGCGGCGAACCGGGCGCGCGCCCTGACCAGGCTGCGCAACCTCGGGCTGCGGGCCGTCTACCTCAGGGGCAACGCCCATCCGCCCACCCCGGACGAGATCACGGCGGTCCTGCACCACCCCGACGGGCTGCTGTGGCGCACGGCGCCGCAGACCGGCCAGGAGCTCTGGCACCCGATACGGGCGCTGCTGGGCGCCTCCGGCTACGCGGGACCGGCCCGCCCGGCGGCCTGAGCCACCGGCCGGCGCCCGGGGGCGGCCCGGGTCAGACGACCGGCTTGCCGGACAGCTCCACGCCTGCGGTACGCAGCTCGGCCAGGGCCCGCTCCGTGGTCCCCTCCGCGACACCGGCGGTGAGGTCCAGCAGCACGTGCGTGGCGAAGCCCTCGCGGGCCGCGTCCAGGGCGGTGGCCCGCACACAGTGGTCCGTGGCGATGCCGACGACGTCGACAGCGGTCACGGACCTGTCCCGCAGCCACTCGGCGAGCCCCGTGCCGTTCTCGTCGACGCCCTCGAAGCCGCTGTACGCCGCGGCGTACGCACCCTTGTCGAAGACGGTGTCGATCGCACCGGAGGCCACCGCGGGGGCGAAATTCGGGTGGAAGCCCACGCCCTCCGTGCCGGCGACGCAGTGGGGCGGCCAGGAGTGCTCGAAGTCGGGGGAGACGGAGAAGTGGTCACCCGGGTCGATGTGGTGGTCGCGGGTGGCCACCACATGGCTGTAGCCCGGCTGGGCCTCACCGATCAGGTCGGTGATGGCGGCGGCGACATCGGCGCCGCCCGCCACCGCGAGGCTGCCGCCCTCGCAGAAGTCGTTCTGAACGTCAACGACGATCAAGGCGCGATGCATGACGGTTGTCCTTCGGTGGGGTCGGTGAGGTCGCGGCGTTCTCGGCGGGTCCGGCGGGTTCCGCGGACCTGCGCGGTGGGGATGCCACCGAGCCTAGAGACTCGGCGCACCCTGCGGGAGGGGGCACACGCATCGGCTCTCCTTCCCCCGCGTGCCCGGCCGTGCGGGGCCGGTTCCGGAGGAACCCGGTCCGGCCCTGTCCGGGGGCCCTCCGGCGGCCGGGGGCGCACGCGCGGGCCGGTGTCACATGTACCCGGGGGCCTCACGCGTACTCCGTGGGCAGCACCGGCTCCCCCCGGGACAGCTGCATCGCCGACATCGGCAGCCCCGCCCGGGCCGCGATGTGGCGCTCCCGCGCCGTCTCCAGCGGCTCCCGGCCGATCACCTCACCGCCCCGGACCAGCTCCACCTGCATCTGCCGGTCCGCCAGCCCGGCCGGGACCTCTCCGGTGCCGATCACCTCGGCCTCGGCGACTCCCGTCCCGTCCAGCCTGCGTGCCGCCCACTTGCGGCCACCGCGCGAGGACTTCGCACCCAGCGACTTCTTCACCACCGGCAGCAGCGGATCGGCGGGGTCGGCCGACCGGGCGCGCGCCACCAGCTTGTAGACCATGGAGCACGTCGGGTGCCCGCTCCCGGTGACCAGCTGCGTGCCGACCCCGTAGGCGTCGACGGGCGCGGCGGCCAGCGAGGCGATGGCGTACTCGTCCAGGTCGGACGTCACCACGATCTTCGTCTCCGTGGCACCCAGCTCGTCCAGCTGCTGCCGCACCCGGTGCGCGACGAGCAGCAGGTCGCCCGAGTCGATCCGTACGGCCCCGAGCTCCGGGCCCGCGATCTCCACCGCCGTACGGACGGCCTCGGTCACGTCGTACGTGTCGACGAGCAGCGAGGTCCCCCGGCCCAGCGAGTCCACCTGTGCCTGGAAGGCGTCCCGCTCGCTGTCGTGCAGGAGCGTGAAGGCGTGCGCGCTCGTCCCGACGGTCGGGATGTTGTAGCGGAAGCCGGCCGCCAGGTCCGAGGTGGTGTGGAAGCCGCCGACGTACGCGGCACGGGCCGAGGCCACCGCCGACAGCTCGTGCGTGCGCCGCGCGCCCATCTCGATGAGCCGGCGGCCCTGCGCGGCGGCCGACATCCGGGACGCGGCGGCGGCGATCGCCGAGTCGTGGTTGAGGATCGACAGGATGACGGTCTCCAGCAGCACGCACTCCGCGAAGGAGCCCTCGACCCGCAGGAGCGGCGAGCCCGGGAAGTACACCTCGCCCTCCGGGTAGCCCCAGATGTCGCCGCTGAAGCGGTAGTCCGCCAGCCAGTCGACGGTGGGCCCGTCCACGATGCGCTGGTCGCGCAGGAAGGCGAGCATCTCGTCGTCGAAGTGGAAGTTCTCCACCGCGTCCAGCACCCGCCCGGTGCCCGCGACGACGCCGTAGCGCCGGCCCTCGGGCAGCCGGCGGGTGAAGGCCTCGAAGACGGAGCGCCGGTCCGCGGTGCCGGCCTTCAGTGCGGCCTGCACCATCGTGAGCTCGTACTGGTCGGTGAAGAGCGCGGTCGACGGCACACCGACCCGTCGCCCAAGGTCCGCTGAGTTCATACCGGCGATGCTACTCCCTATTCGTCAAACTGACGAGATGGGGGCGCCGTTTGTGCGTGAGGCCCTGTCTGGTGGCAGCATGGGGTAGGTGAGCGTTGCTGCCCCCGTAGAGATCGAACGTCCCGAATCGGCCGAGGAGACCTTCGCCGTCCCTGAGCCCGATGTCCCCTGGGTGACGCTGGTGCACAACGACCCGGTCAACCTCATGAGCTATGTGACGTATGTCTTCCAGGCCTACTTCGGCTACTCGAAGGACAAGGCGCACAAGCTGATGCTCGACGTCCACCAGAAGGGCCGCGCGGTCGTCTCCAGCGGCAGCCGCGAGGAGATGGAGCGCGACGTCCAGGCCATGCACGGCTACGGTCTCTGGGCCACGCTGACCCAGGACCGCAACTGACCCGACCGCTGCCCTCCGTCCGACCCACCATCGGAGAATTCATGGCCGGCCACTTCCAGGCCACCCCAGGCGGCGGCGCGTCCGTCGCGCTCGACGAGGTCGAGGTCGCCATCCTGCGCTCCCTCGCAGTCCAGCTGCTCGAACTGATCGGCCCGGGCGACCAGCCCGTCGAGGGCGAGGACCCGCTCGCCGCCCTCTTCGCCGAGGGGCCCAGCGAACCCCCGTCCGACCCCGCCCTGGCCCGGCTCTTCCCCGAGGCGTACGGCGACGAGGACAAGGAGCTGCGCGAGGCCTCCGCCGAGTTCCGCCGCTTCACCGAGAACGACCTGCGCACCCGCAAGCGCGAGGACGCCCTCGCCGTCGTACGGTCGCTCGACGCGCTCTCGCCCGTGGGGGACAGCGGCACGGTGCTCGCGCTCACCCCCGACGAGTGCCACCACTGGCTGGGCTCCCTCAACGACCTCCGGCTCACCATCGGCACCCGCCTTGAGGTCTCCGACGAGGACGAGGGGCAGGACGGATCGCTCTACCGGCTCCCCGACAGCGATCCGCGCAAGCCGATGGTGATGGCGTATCTCTGGCTCGGCGCACTGCAGGAAACCCTCGTCGAAACGCTGATGCCCGACTGATCCGGGCCGACCCGGCGGGTTCTCTCAACGGATGCTCAAATCCGAATAACGATCCTGTCACCCGGACAGCTCTTTTTGCAGCGGCTGGAAACCCTTGTCCGCTTTTTGATGTGGCGTACGCCACATAATGTCCGGTGGCCTCACCGGGTACCCGTGATAAATCTTCACGACCGCCCGGGGACGCCACCCCTGTCCCCGGGGGCGCTACAGGCCGGCCGAACGCCGGCGGCACTCCATCCATATCCGGGGGGATCAGGACCTGATCCGACGCCGCAGAAGGCGCGGATCGGCGTGGAGAAAGGCGCACCACCATGACATCGGCGCAGGTCGACAACGGACAGGCGGACGACCCGAAGGCCGGCGACGCCCCCGCGGGCGAGGGCTACCAGCGTGGGCTGGGGGCCCGCCAGATCCAGATGATCGCCATCGGCGGAGCCATCGGCACGGGACTCTTCCTCGGTGCGGGCAAAGCCATCGACAGAGCCGGTCCCAGCCTCATCCTGGCGTACGCCATCGCGGGCCTCGTCATCTTCTTCATCATGCGCGCCCTGGGCGAACTCCTCATGTACCGCCCGGTGTCGGGATCCTTCTCGGAGTACGCGCGCGAATTCCTCGGGCCCTTCTTCGGATTCGTCACCGGCTGGACGTACTGGCTCTTCTGGGTTGTCACCGGAATCACCGAAGTCACCGCCGCGGCCACCTATATGACGTACTGGTGGGATATCCCGCAATGGCTGTCCGCACTGGTGTTCACCGTCATTCTGTACGGCGCCAACCTGATCTCCGTGAAGCTCTTCGGCGAGCTCGAGTTCTGGTTCTCGATGGTCAAGGTGACCGCCATCCTCGGCATGATCCTCATCTGCGCCGGAGTGCTCACCATCGGCTTCTCCGACGCCGGTGACACCGCGACCGTCGCCAACCTGTGGAACGACGGCGGCTTCTTCCCCGAAGGCATCAGCGGCACGCTGATGACCCTCCAGATCGTGATGTTCGCGTTCCTCGCCGTCGAACTCGTGGGCGTCACCGCAGGCGAGTCCAAGGACCCGAAGACCGTCCTGCCCAAGGCCATCAACACCGTGCCGTGGCGCATCGCCGTCTTCTACGTCGGCGCGCTGATCATGATCCTCTCCGTGGTCCCCTGGAGCACCTTCGAGCCCGGCGTCTCACCGTTCGTCGCCGCGTTCGAGGAGATGGGCCTCGGCATCGGCGCCGCGATCGTCAACTTCGTCGTGCTCACCGCGGCGCTCTCCTCCTGCAACTCCGGCATGTACTCCACCGGGCGCATGCTGCGGGACCTCGCGCTCAACGGACAGGGACCCAAGGCCTTCACCAAGCTGACGAAGAACGGCCTCCCGCTGGTCGGCACCACGTTCTCCGCCGCGCTGATGCTCGTCGGCGTGTGGATCAACTACCAGTGGCCCGGCGACGCGTTCAACTACGTCGTCTCCTTCGCGACCATCTCCGGCATGTGGGCCTGGATCATGATCCTCATCTGCCAGATCCGCTTCCGCGCCAAGGCCGACCGGGGCGAACTGCCCCAGTCCACCTTCAAGGCACCCGGAGCGCCCTTCAGCAGCTGGTTCGCCCTCGCCTTCATCGGCCTCGTCATCATCATGATGGCCATCGACAAGGACGCCAGGATCTCGCTCTACTGCGCACCCGTGTGGGGCCTGCTCCTCGGCGTCTCCTACCTCGTGCTCAAGGCCCGCAACCCCGGCAACAAGGCCTTCGCCAAGCGCTGACCCGCGCCACGGCAGCCCCGGGACACCGGCCGCCCCAACGGTCCTGTCCGGCATCCGGGCCCTCGCGTACCACCCTTCGGTACGCGAGGGCCCGTCTGTCTATCCTGGCGCCATGCTGACCCTTACCCAGGCGCTCCACGACCAGATCGTCGCGCACGCCCGCGCGGACCACCCCGACGAAGCCTGCGGAGTCGTCGCCGGACCCGCCGGAGCGGGCCGCGCCGAACGCTTCATCCCCATGCTCAACGCCGCGCGCTCACCCACCTTCTACGAGTTCGACTCCACCGACCTGCTGAAGCTCTACCGCGAGATGGACGACCGCGACGAGGAGCCGGTGATCATCTACCACTCCCACACCGCGACCGAGGCCTACCCCTCCCGCACCGACGTCACCTACGCCAACGAGCCCGGCGCCCACTACGTGCTGGTCTCCACCGCGGACACCGACGACGCCGGCCCCTTCCAGTTCCGCTCGTACCGCATCGTGGACGGGGAGATCACCGAGGAAGAAGTCCAGGTCGTCGACGCCTATCCCGCCGAGGCGTGACCACCGGGGACGGCCCCGACAGCGCCGCCCTCCATCGAGAGTCCACATGGCGAACGCTCACCATCCACCATGTGGGATCACACTCCGGCCCCGGGGTGGGGAATCGATACGATGAGCGCATGGTTCCCCATGACGTGAGCGAAAAGGCCCCGGGCACACTGCTCGTCGCGCGGCTGCACGTCGACCTGTGCAGGCTCTCCAGCGCGATGTGTCCGGCTGTCGCCTGCCCGTGAACCGCACGGCCTGAGCCGCGGTCCGAGCGCAACCACGTACGCACCACCCCCGCGCGGGGGCGCGAACGCGCGCCCCACGCCACCTCCACGCTTTCGACAGGAGCCCACGCCATGGCCATCGAGGTCCGCATCCCGACCATCCTCCGCACCTACACCGACGGCGCCAAGGCCGTCGAAGGCAACGGGGAGACCATCGCCGACCTCCTCGCCGACCTGGAGACCCGCCACAACGGCATCCGTGAGCGCATCGTCGACGGCGACCAGCTGCGCCGCTTCGTGAACGTCTACCTCAACGACGAGGACGTCCGCTTCCTCGACGGCATCTCCACCAAGCTCGCCGACGGCGACAACGTCACCATCCTCCCGGCCGTCGCCGGCGGCATGCGCTGATGCGGTACGACTCCCCGCTGGCGGCCGTGGGCAACACACCCCTGGTCCGCCTCCCGCGGCTCTCCCCGTCCGAGGACGTCCGGATCTGGGCCAAGCTGGAGGACCGCAATCCCACCGGCTCGATCAAGGACCGCCCCGCGCTCCACATGGTCGAGCAGGCGGAGAAGGACGGCCGCCTGACACCCGGCTGCACGATCCTCGAACCCACCAGCGGCAACACCGGCATCTCGCTCGCCATGGCCGCCAGGCTCAAGGGCTACCGCATCGTCTGCGTCATGCCGGAGAACACCTCGCAGGAGCGGCGCGACCTGCTCACCATGTGGGGCGCGGAGATCATCTCGTCCCCCGCCGCGGGCGGCTCCAACACCGCCGTGCGCGTCGCCAAGGAGCTCTCCGCCGAGCACCCCGACTGGGTCATGCTCTACCAGTACGGCAACCCGGACAACGCCGGCGCCCACTACGCCACCACCGGTCCGGAGATCCTCACCGACCTGCCCTCCATCACCCACTTCGTGGCGGGCCTCGGTACCACCGGCACCCTCATGGGCGTCGGCCGCTACCTCCGGGAGAACAAGCCCGACGTCACCGTCGTCGCCGCCGAACCGCGCTACGACGACCTCGTCTACGGCCTGCGCAACCTCGACGAGGGCTTCGTCCCCGAGCTCTACGACGCCTCCGTCCTCACCACCCGCTTCTCCGTCGGCTCCGCCGACGCCGTCACCCGCACCCGCGAGCTCCTCCAGCAGGAGGGCATCTTCGCGGGCGTCTCCACCGGCGCCGCACTCCACGCCGCCATCGGCGTCGGCCGCAAGGCCGTCAAGGCGGGGGAGTCCGCGGACATCGTCTTCGTCGTCGCGGACGGCGGCTGGAAATACTTGTCGACCGGCGTCTACACCGCCCCCACGACGGAAGCCGCCATCGAGACCCTGCACGGCCAGCTCTGGGCCTGACAGGCCATCGAGCCGCCTGCCACCGGCGGCCGCGCACCCCCAGGAGGCGCGGGACGGGAGCGAAACCCCGGCCCGCGCCTCCCGCACGCTCACCCCAGCCCGCGCACCCGCCCCCACACCTCGCCGTCCAGCTCACCCGCCTTCCGGCGGAACCCCGACACCGCCACATCCCGCAGCTCGTCCGTCTCCAGGTAGCTGCGCCGGCCTCGCGCGTCCCCCACCGCACCAGGCGGCAGAGCGATCACACCCGGCCGCTCCTCGTGATGCCTGCTGGTGATCTTGGCGACGACCGCCGTGCCGCTTCGCACCGACAGCACCAGACACGGCCGGTCCTTGGACCCGGGCCCGTCCTCGAACGGCACATCCGCCCACCAGATCTCCCCCGGTCGGGGCACCCCGTGCGGGCGCCCCTTCTTCCGCTCGGGAGCCCGCTGCGGAGCCCGCCCCGGAGCCCGCCCCGGAGGCCGCGTCCGCCCACCCGGCCGCCGCGGACCCCGCCCGCCCCGGTGCCGCGCGTCGGACACCGTCGCCACCAGCGCCAACAGGACAACAACGACCAGCGCCACCCACCACCACGAGTTCATATCCCGACCGTACCGGCGCCCGCCGACACCCCGCCTTCCATCGAACCGGTGACAGCACAGGTGAGTTCCCCCACAACGGCAGGCCGTGGAGGAGCGACCAGCTCTTTCGCGCCTTACGCTCGACGGACCGCACGAACCCTCCCCGTTCCCAGGCCTCGGAGGTTCACGCTCCATGAAGCTCACCGTCGTCGGCTGCTCCGGCTCGTTCCCCTCCGCGGGTTCGGCATGCTCGAGCTACCTCGTAGAGGCCGACGGCTTCCGGCTGCTCCTCGACATGGGCAACGGCGCCCTGGGCGAGCTGCAGCGCCACGTAGGTCTCTACGACCTCGACGCCATCTTCCTCAGCCACCTCCATGCCGATCACTGCATCGACATGTGCGCGTACTTCGTCGTCCGCTACTACCGCTTCGACGGCGGACGCCCCGCCGCGATCCCCGTGTACGGACCCGACGGCACCGAGCAGCGGCTCACCACGGCCCACGCCGACACCCCGTCCGACCACGCGATGAGCGAGGTCTTCGACTTCCACACGCTGAAGTCCGGATCCTTCGAGATCGGCCCCTTCTCGGTCCGCACGGAGAAGCTCCGCCACCCCGTCGACACCTTCGGCATCAGGGTCGAGCACAACGGGCGCTCACTCACCTACTCCGGCGACACCGGCACCTGCGAGGCGCTCGCCGAACTCGCCGAGGGCTCCGATCTGTTCCTCTGTGAAGCATCGTTCATCCATGGCAAGGAGGACATCCCGGACCTCCACCTCAACGGCCGCGAAGCAGGCGAATACGCCGCCCGCGCCGGAGTGGGACGCCTCGTCCTCACCCACATCCCGCCGTGGACGGACGCCGAACGCAACCTCGCCGACGCACGCGAGGTCTACGACGGCCCGGTCGAGCTGGCGGTCCCGGGCGCGGTGTACGAGGTCTAGGGCGCCACGGCCCACGCGGAAGCCCCACCCTCCCGCGCGGGAGAGTGGGGCTTCCGCGCGACGTACGGAGGCCGACCGGACTTACTTGGCCTCGGCCTTCTGGAGCTCGGCGAGCTCCTCGTCGGACTCGCGGCCCGGAGTCGGCAGGTTGAACTTCGTGATCGCGAAGCGGAAGACCACGTAGTAGACGACCGCGAAGCAGAGGCCGACCAGGACCAGCAGCCAGGGCTTCGTCGCGATACCCAGGTTGAGGAAGAAGTCGACCGCACCGGCCGAGAAGCCGAAGCCGTCCTTCATCCCCAGCCCCCACGTGAGGGCCATCGAGACACCGGTCAGCACCGCGTGGATCGCGTACAGCACCGGCGCGATGAACATGAACGTGAACTCGATCGGCTCGGTGACACCCGTCACGAACGCGGTCGCGGCGAGCGAGAACATCATGCCGCCGACGACCTTGCGGCGCTCCGGACGGGCGCAGTGGACGATCGCGAGACAGGCCGCCGGAAGGGCGAACATCATGATCGGGAAGAAGCCGGTCATGAACTGCCCGGCGGTCGGGTCACCGGCCAGGAAGCGGTTGATGTCGCCGCTCTTGCCCTCGAACGAACCGGCCTGGAACCACGGGAACGAGTTCAGCAGGTGGTGCATGCCGACGGGGATCAGCGCACGGTTGGCGACACCGAAGATGCCCGCTCCGACCGCGCCCGAACCGACCAGCCACTCACCGAAGTTGTGCAGGCCGGTGCCGAGCACCGGCCAGATGTAACCGAAGACGATACCGATCAGCAGACCCGCGAACGCGGAGAGGATCGGGACCAGACGGCGGCCGCCGAAGAAGCCGGCCCACGCGGGCAGCTTCGTCCGGTAGAAGCGCTGGTAGAGCAGGGCGACGACTATGCCCATCACGACACCGCCGAGCACGCCGGCGTTGACCGGAGCCTCGTTCATGACGATCTTGCCGTCCACCACGCTCGCGACCTTGGGCAGGTTGCTGTCGGTGAACGTGGCGAGGACGTTCTTGAAGACCAGGTAGCCGGTGACCGCCGCGAGGGCGGTGGAACCGTCCGACTTCTTGGCGAAGCCGATCGCGATGCCGACGGCGAAGAGCAGCGCCATGTTGTCGAGGATCGCGTTGCCGCCCGCCGCCATGAATCCGGCGATCTTGACGATGAAGTCCGGGAACGAGTCCCGGCCGAGCATGTCCGGGTTACCGAGACGGACCAGGAGCGCGCCCGCGGGCAGCACGGCGACCGGCAGCATGAGGCTGCGGCCGATGCGCTGCATGACGGCCATGACGCCCGCGCCCTTCTTCTTCTCGGGTGCCGGCGCAGCGGTATCCGTGCTCATCAACTTCCTCCATGGGGCAAGGTGCCGCCCATGTCATTGATCGAAGGGAGGCGGCGACTCGAAGAACGCGGCGGCAAAACGGCCGCGTGGTCTGGACCACTCAGTGGTGTAGACCAGTTTTAGCACGGTGAGGGTTAGATAAGGAACCTGCAATTCCCTCACGATTGCCGCGTAGTTCCACCGCCACCCTGGGTGACACGGCGAAGGCCCCCGGACCGTCAGGTCCGGGGGCCGCGCGAAGGACTGGGAAGGCCTCTACTTCGTGAGGTCGTCCTCGATCTTCTCCTCCTCCTCCAAGGGCTCGCGCCCCGGGGTCTGGAGGTTGAACTTGGTGATCGCGAACCGGAAGATCACATAGTAGATCACCGCGAAACAGAGCCCGATCGGGATGATCAGCCACGGTTTCGTATCCAGATGCCAGTTGACGACGTAGTCGATCAGCCCGGCCGAGAAGCTGAACCCGGCATGCACGCCCAGCGCCCAGGTCACCCCCATCGACAGGCCGGTCAGCACCGCGTGCACCCCGTACAGCAGCGGCGCGACGAACATGAACGAGAACTCCAGCGGCTCCGTCACCCCCGTCACGAAGGACGTCAGCGCCACGGACACCATCAGGCCCGTCACCTCCTTGCGCCGCTCCGGCCGCGCCGTGTGCGCGATGGCGAGGGCCGCGGCGGGCAGGCCGAACATCATGATCGGGAAGAACCCCGACGTGAACTGCCCCGCCGTCGGGTCCTCCGCGAAGAACCGGGAGATGTCACCCTGCACGGTCTTGCCGTCGGCCCCCGTGAACTCACCCGCCTGGAACCAGAAGAACGTGTTCAGGAACTGGTGCATCCCGATCGGGATCAGCAGCCGGTTCGCGAAGCCGAAGATGGCCGCACCCCACGCGCCGAGGTCGATCAGCTGCTTGGAGAACCACGTCAGCGCGTCACCGACGGGCTGCCACAACAGGCCGAACAGCACGCCCAGGATCACGCAGAGGAACGCCATCAGGATCGGCACCAGGCGGCGCCCGTTGAAGAAGCCCAGCCAGTCGACCAGCTTCGTGCGGTGGTAGCGCTGCCACACCACCGCGGTGAGCAGGCCGATGAGAATGCCGCCCAGGACGCCCGGGTTCTGGGGCTCGCCGTCAGGGAGGGCCTCCGTCACGGACCCGTCCACGGGGAACGCCGCCAGCACCCCCCGGTAGACGAGGAAGCCGACGACGGCCGCCAGCGCCGTCGAACCGTCCGCCTTCTTCGCGAAGCCGATCGCGACGCCGATGCAGAACAGCAGGGGGAGCCCGAAGGTGCCGTCCAGGATGGCGTTTCCGCCGCTGAGCAGGACCTTGGACGTCTTGTTCCAGAAGGCGCCGTCCAGATACGAGTCGAAGAGGTTGCCGAGGCTGACGAGCAGGCCCGCAGCGGGCAGTACGGCAACCGGCAGCTGCAGGCTACGGCCGACCTTCTGCAGTCCCTGGACCGGCCCGTTCCACCACTTCCGCTGCGATGCTGCCGCCGCGTTCGCACTCATCGGCATCCTCCCGGAACACACCTGGTTCGGCGGTCGTTGCAAACTGGTGTAGACCAGTTGCGATACGGTGCGGAGCCCCGCCGGAAGGCAGGGCGCCGGTGATCGTCATCATTGGGGACTGCGCGGTTACCCGCCCGTGAAGTTGGGCCAACCGTGCGTTACCGTGACGAAACGGACCCACGGTGGGCCGCCCCACGCACGTACAGACCAGGGAGAAGGACATGGCCAGCAAGGCTGAGAAGATCGTCGCCGGGCTCGGCGGCATCGAGAACATCGACGAGATCGAAGGCTGCATCACCCGCCTCCGCACCGAGGTCCACGACCCCAGCAAGGTCGACGAAGCCGCGCTCAAGGCCGCCGGAGCACACGGTGTCGTCAAGATGGGCACCGCGATCCAGGTCGTCATCGGCACCGACGCCGACCCCATCGCCGCCGACATCGAAGACATGATGTGACCGGCTGACCCACCCAGGTCCGCACCCAGGCCCCGCTCCACCCGCCCCGACCGGCCCGGAGCGGGGCCTGCGATGCACCCGAACGGACCCGGCCGCCCCAGCCGATAGGCTCGACGCCATGTCTCGTATCGACGGCCGCACCCCCGAACAGCTCCGCCCCGTCACCATCGAACGCGGATGGAGCAAGCACGCCGAAGGCTCCGTACTCATCTCCTTCGGTGACACCAAGGTCTTCTGCACCGCCTCCGTCACCGAAGGCGTCCCGCGCTGGCGCAAGGGCAGCGGCGAAGGCTGGGTCACCGCCGAGTACTCCATGCTGCCCCGCTCCACCAACACCCGCGGCGACCGCGAGTCCGTACGCGGCAAGATCGGCGGGCGCACCCACGAGATCAGCCGGCTCATCGGCCGCTCCCTGCGCGCCGTGATCGACTACAAGGCCCTCGGCGAGAACACCATCGTCCTGGACTGCGACGTCCTCCAGGCCGACGGCGGAACCCGCACCGCCGCCATCACAGGCGCCTACGTCGCCCTCGCCGACGCCATCGCCTGGGCCCAGGGCAAGAAGATCATCAAGCACGGCCGCAAGCCCCTCACCGGCACCGTCGCCGCGATCAGCGTCGGCATCGTCGACGGCACCCCCCTCCTCGACCTCTGCTACGAGGAGGACGTCCGCGCCGACACCGACATGAACGTCGTCTGCACCGGCGACGGCCGCTTCGTCGAGGTCCAGGGCACCGCCGAGGCCGAACCCTTCGACCGCGCCGAGCTCAACACACTCCTCGATCTCGCCACCGCCGGCTGCACCGACCTCGCCAAGCTCCAGGAAGAGGCACTCGCCCGCACTCTCGGCGAGTAAAGAAGCAACCAAATACGCAGCACAGAGCGTCGTACCGGATACGGGCGCACGGGTCGAACCGTGCGCCCGTCCACGTATCCACCCCCGGGGAGGGACCGCGCCATGGCCTCGCGCCGCCACCGCACCGCACTCGTCGTCACGACCACCCTGCTCACCCTCACCGCCGCCGTCGGCTGCGGAGCCGTCGACAAGGCCCTGGACTGCGTCCGCACCGCCGACGCCATCGCCACCAGCGTCGACAACCTCCAGCAGGCGATATCCAGCGCCTCCGACGACCCGACGCAGGCCTCGGAAGCCCTGGACCAGATCGACAAGGAGCTCAAGGACCTCGGCGACACCACGGACAACGCCGACCTGAGCAAGGCCGTCGACGACCTCCAGGCCGGAGTCACCAACGTCCGCGACTCCCTCGACAAGGGCGACGCCACACCCGACATCACCCCGGTCACCGACGCGGCCACGGAGATCGGCAAGGTCTGCACGCCCTGACCGGGCGGCGATAATCGACGCATGACGCGCCTGATCCTCGCCACCCGCAACGCCGGGAAAATCACCGAACTCCACGCGATCCTCGCCGACGCGGGCCTCACCCACGACCTCGTCGGCGCGGACGCGTACCCCGACATCCCCGACGTCAAGGAAACCGGCGTCACCTTCGCCGAGAACGCCCTCCTCAAGGCCCACGCCCTGGCCCAGGCCACCGGCCACCCCGCCATCGCCGACGACAGCGGCCTCTGCGTCGACGTGCTCGGCGGAGCCCCCGGCATCTTCTCGGCCCGCTGGTCCGGCGCCCACGGCAACGACGCGGCCAACCTGGACCTGCTCCTCGCCCAGCTCGGCGACATCTCCGACCCGCACCGCGGGGCCTACTTCGCCTGCGCGGCGGCCCTGGCCCTGCCCGACGGCACGGAACGCGTGGTCGAGGGCCGCCTCGAAGGCACGCTGCGCCACGCCCCGGCCGGCGGCTACGGCTTCGGTTACGACCCGATCCTCCAGCCGGACGGCGAGAGCAGGACCTGCGCGGAGCTCACCCCGGAGGAGAAGAACGCGATCAGCCACCGCGGCAAGGCGTTCCGTGCGCTGGTGCCGGTGGTGCGGGAGCTGGTGGGCTGACCAGAGCGGCAAAAACGGCCTGCGCATCGAACCTTCGATACGCAGGCCGTCCAGAGTGCGGCGGAAGGGATTCGAACCCTCAAGCCGTTTCACGGGCCACAGATCCTAAGTCTGCTGTGTCGCCATTGCACCACCGCCGCTAGCCGCCTGTCATCGTACCGGGCGGGCTGTCGAGGTGGTAAGCGAGTCTCGAGGGCGCGCTGTTCGGCGTGTGCCCCCTCGGCACCACGTGCTGGTGATGGCGTGGCAGTTCGGGCACAGGAGTTGAAGATTCTCAGCCCGGTCATCGCTCCAGTCGCCGTTGATGTGGTCGATTTCCGGAGTGATCGGGTATCCACGCCACACCGGATCAATTCCACACTCGCCGCATTGCTCGGGCACTCCGACCTCGGACAGGGCTCGACGCAGCAGCGCGGTCTTCGTGCGGCGCCTGCCGTCGTGCTTCACCAGCAGATCCTCAGGGCGTCGGGTGGGCGTCAGGACGAGGCCGCCTCTGCGAGGCGCTCTCGGGTGTACGGGCTGGCAGGCATATCCCCCTCCGCATCCGGCCGCGCGTTCGCAGCCTCGTACGGAGCAAGGAACCGCTCATCGGATGGTCACGTCCGTAATGCGACGATATGCGGAAGGGCCCGTACCGCATGTGGCGGTACGGGCCCTTCACGCAGGGTGTGTCAGAACTTCGGGTCCGGGCTCTGGGAGTGGACCAGTTCGGCCGCTTCCTCTTCCGTCTCCACCGAGGGCGGGGAGCCGGCCAGGGGCTGGTTGGCGGTCTCCTTCATGCAGGCCACCGCGATCACGCCGATCAGGGCCGCCGCCATCGCGTAGTACGCCGGCATCAGGTTCGAGCCGCTCCAGCTGATCAGGGCGGTGATCACCAGCGGGGTCGTACCGCCGAAGATCGAGGCCGAGAGGTTGTAGCCGACCGACAGGGAGCCGTAGCGCACGTTGGTCGGGAACAGCGCAGGGAGCGCGGCGGACATCGTGCCCAGCATGCAGACCAGGGAGAGGCCCAGCATCAGCATGCCGATGATGATGGCCGGGATGCTGCCCTGGCGGATCAGCAGGAACGCCGGCAGTGACAGGAACAGGAAGCCGAGCATTCCGGCCATCAGCAGCGGCTTGCGGCCGAAGCGGTCCGAGAGCTTGCCGAACTGGCTGATGATCAGCATCAGGAAGACCATGACGGCGAGCAGGATGAGCAGGCCGTGCGTCTCGCTGTAGCCGAGCTCGTCCGAGAGGTACGTCGGCATGTACGACAGCAGCATGTAGTCGGTGATGTTGTACGCGCCGACCAGGGCGATGCAGAGGATCAGCGTCGGCCAGTACTGGCGGAAGATCTTGGCGAGGTCGCCCTTGGCGGTGGACTCGACGTGGTCCGCGGCCTCCGTGGCGTGGGCGGTGCCGCCCTCCAGCTTCTGGAAGGCGGGCGTCTCGTCCAGGCGGAGTCGCAGGTAGAGGCCTACGAGGCCGAGGGGACCGGCGACGAGGAACGGGATGCGCCAGCCCCAGGACTCCATCTGGCCGGTGTCCAGGAGGGCGTACAGGAGGGTGACGAGCCCTGCGGCGCCGACGTAGCCGGCCAGGGTGCCGAATTCGAGGAAGCTGCCGAAGAAGCCGCGGCGCTTGTCGGGGGCGTACTCGGCGATGAAGGTCGAGGCGCCGCCGTACTCGCCGCCGGTGGAGAAGCCCTGAAGCATCCGGAAGAAGATCAGGAGGACCGCGGCCCAGACGCCGATGGTGCCGTGGGAGGGGATGAGGCCGATCGCGAAGGTGCCGATCGCCATGAGGATCATGGTGAGGGCCAGGACCTTCTTCCGGCCGATCTTGTCACCCATGGGGCCGAAGAACATGCCGCCGAGGGGCCGGACGAGGAAGGCCACGGCGAAGGTCGCGAACGACGAGAGGAGCTGGGTGGTGTCGTTCCCTGAAGGGAAGAAGACATGCCCGATGGTGACGGCCAGGTAGGAGTAGATGCCGAAGTCGAACCACTCCATGGCGTTACCGAGCGACGCCGCCTTCACCGCGCGCTTGACCGCCTGGTCGTCGGTGATGGTGATGTCGGTCCGACGGAGCCGGGGGTTCTGGCGCTTCCGGATGGCCCGGAAGAGCGCTGGGTGGCGTTTGACCGCATCAGGGTCGGCCGCCTGGTGGGGGTCGGAGGCCGCCATGGCCGGTTCCTTTCGTCGAACGGTGTTCCAGGAAAGGCTTCTGCGCAGTCATGGCGGTTGCAAACCGAATCAACGGATGATTGCGAGCTCGCTCACACCTTTTTCGGTCGAGATCCCCACGAACCGGGGTCAGATTCCGAGATCCTTGATGATCTTGGCGACGTGGCCGGTCGCCTTGACGTTGTAGAGGGCCTTCTCCACCTTGCCCTCCTCGTCGACCACAATCGTGGAGCGGATCACGCCTGTCACCACTTTGCCGTAGAGCTTCTTCTCGCCGAACGCGCCGTAGGCCGTCAGGGTCTCCTTGGAGGGGTCGCCGACCAGTGTGACCTTGAGGTTCTCCTGCTCGCGGAACTTGGCGAGCTTCTCCGGCTTGTCCGGCGACACGCCGATGACGTCGTAGCCGGCTCCGGCGAGGACGTCCAGGTTGTCCGTGAAGTCGCAGGCCTGCTTGGTGCAGCCGGGGGTAAGCGCCGCGGGGTAGAAGTAGACGATGACCTTGCGGCCCTTGTGGTCCGCGAGCGAGATCTCGTTTCCGTCGGCGTCCGGAAGGGTGAAGGCGGGGGCGGTGTCGCCGGTCTGGAGTCGCTCGCTCATGTTTCTCCTCGAGTGGCACGTGTGCTGTGTGGCACCGAGCGTAATAGGGGGTGCCGCCGGGTGTAGGGGCGCCCGAGCTGACAGACTGTCGATGAAGGTTTACCCGACGACGACCACGGAGGCGGCGCAGTGTCGGATACCAGGACCCCTGCGCAGATCGAGGCGGACATCATCAGCAGGCGTGAGCAGCTTGCGGTGGTGCTGGACGAGATCGGGGTGCGGGTGCACCCGAAGACGATGATGGGTGACGCGAAGGCCAAGGTCGCGTCGACGGTGGACCGGACGGCCGGGCGTGCGTTCGTCGCCGTGAACCGTTCGGTTTCGGACGTGAAGGCGCAGTTCGTGGCGGAGGACGGTTCGCCGCGGCTGGAGCGGGTGATTCCGGCGGCGCTGGTGGTGGCCGGGGCGGCCGTGTTGCTGACGGTGTCCTCGCGGTCCTCGCGGTCTTCGCGGGGCGTGCGCCGCAGGAGGCGCTGAAAGCGGTCCCGGTGCGGCCCTGGGGCGTGCGGAGGGGTTCGGGGCAGGTAGGTTTCGGGGCGTGAGCGACAACGGCATGAGCAACACCGACGACAAGCTGCCGATCCGGATGCTGCACGACCGTGTGCTGGTGCGGTCGGATACGCCCGAGGGCGAGCGGCGGTCGGGCGGCGGCATTCTGATTCCTGCGACGGCTGCGGTCGGTCGGCGTCTGGCGTGGGCCGAGGTGGTCGCTGTCGGCCAGAACGTGCGGACCGTGGAGCCGGGTGACCGGGTGCTGTACGACCCGGAGGACCGTGCCGAGGTCGAGGTGCGGGGTGTGGGCTACGTGCTGATGCGGGAGCGGGATCTGCACGCGGTGGCCGCGGACCGGTTCGAGGGTTCGGTGGATTCGACCGGGCTGTATCTGTAGGCGGGTGTGGGGTGAGTGGGCCTGGTGACCGTTGTCACCAGGCCTTTCTGCTGTTTTTTGCTAGGCTGGAGTGATCCCGACGAGACGCGCCGTACCGGGTTTCCGCAAAGACGACGCACCCGTGTTGTTCGCGTGTTTCGTCGTGGAGGTTCTGTCGTGGCGTGGGTTCTGTTGATCGTGGCCGGTCTGCTGGAAGTGGGCTGGTCGATCGGGATGAAGTACACCGAGGGGTTCACCCGGCTGTGGCCCAGTGTGTTCACGGGCGTGGGGATCGTGGCCAGCATGATGCTGCTGTCGCAGGCGGCGAAGACGCTGCCGATCGGTACGGCGTACGGCGTGTGGGTGGGGATCGGTGCGGCCGGTGCGGCGGTGCTGGGCATGGTGGTGCTGAATGAGCCGGTGACGGCCGCCCGAATCTTCTTCGTCTGTCTGCTGCTGGTGGCTGTGGTGGGCCTGAAGGCGACGTCCGGGCACTGAGTGTTCAGGGGCGGGTGGGGCCGTTGTGGCCCTGCCCGCCCCTTTCGCGTTGGGCGACGGGGAGGCCGGAGGCGGGCTGGGCGGGCCGGATGCCGGGCTGCTGCTGCCGGGTGTCGGGTTCCTGCGTGGCGGGGCCCCGGTCGGTGCCTTCGTCCGCGGGGACGTGGGAGGGCGCGGCGGCGGGGGCGGCGGTGCGGTGTGCCCGTGGGGCCCGTGACGCTCCCGAGGGGGCGTCCGGGGTGCGGGAGCGGGCGCTGTCCCGCTTCTTGCGGGGGTCCCCGGTGCCGGGTTCGTCGGTGCCTCCGGCTTCCTCGGTGTCCTCGGTGTCCTCGCTCTCCCCGCTCTCCTCCGGGTCGGGCTCCTCGGGGCCTTCGTCGGCGTGGAGCTCGAAGCCCTTCACCTCGCTGCCTTCGAGTGCGGCCCGGGTGTAGTCGGCCCAGGTCTGGGCGGGGGCGCCGCCGCCGTTCATGCGGGCGAGGCCGAGTGCGCCGTAGAGGGGTTTCTGTACGCCGGTCCTGGGGTCCTGGCCCATGACGGCGATGACGGTGGCGAGGTCGGGGGTGTAGCCGGCGAACCAGGCGGCCCTGTCCTCCTCGGCGGTGCCCGTCTTGCCGGCCGCGGGGCGGCCGGCGCCCAGGGCGGCGGTGCCGGTGCCGCCGTCGACGACGCTCCGCAGGACGGAGGTGGTGGTGTCGGCGGCTTCGCGGCTGATGGCCTGCCGGGCGTTCCTGGCGGGCAGGTCCAGTGCGGTGCCGTCCTTGCTGATCTTTGCGACGAGCGTGTGGGGGCGCTGCTTACCGTGGTCGGCGAGGGTGGCGTAGGCCGAGGCCATGTCGACGGCGCTGGCGGTGGCGGGGCCGAGTGCGATGGAGGGGGAGGCCGTGAGGTCGGGGGTGTCCTTGGGGATGCCGAGGGCGACGGCGGTGTCCTTGACCTCTTGGGGGCCGACGTCCTGGGCCATCTGGGCGTAGACGGCGTTGACGGATTTGTCGGTGGCCTCGCGGACGGTGATGGAGCCGTAGTCGACGTCGTCCTCGTTGGCGGGGGAGTAGCCGGTGGAGCCGGCGGCGCTCTGGACGGTGCGTTTGTTGGTGCCGTCGTAGCGGGTGTTGGGGGTGATGGCGCGGTGCTTCTGGGTGGTGGATCCGTTGGCGAGGGCGGCGGCGAGGACGAACGGCTTGAAGGTGGACCCGACCTGGTAGTCGCGGCGGGTGGCGTTGTTGACGTACTGCTTCGTGTAGTCGACGCCGCCGTAGAGGGCGACGACGTGGCCGGTGGCGGGGTCGATGGAGGCGCCGCCGGCGCGGACGTTGCGGTCGGCTTCGCGTTCGTCGCTGGTCTTGGAGAGGACGTTCTCGTCGACGGCTTCGACGAGGGCGTCCTGCTTCTTCTTCTGGAGTGTGGTGGTGATGCGGTAGCCGCCGGTGGCGAGGGTGTCCGCGTCGATGATCTTGTTACTGGTGAGGTAGTCCTCGACCGCCTGGACGATGTAGCCGCGCTGGCCGGAGAGCGCGGTGGCGGGCTTGGCCTCGTCGGGGACGGGGAAGGTCATCGCCTCGCGGTCGGCTTCGCTGAGCCAGTCGTGCTTGACCATGCCGTCGAGTACGTAGTCCCAGCGGGCGAGGACGGCTTGTTTGTTCTCGGGGTGGGCGACGACGTCGTACGAGCTGGGGGCGTTGAGCAGGGAGGCGAGGTAGGCGCCTTCGCCGGTGTCGAGGTCTTCGACGTCCTTGCCGTAGTAGGCGTGGGAGGCGGCCTGGATGCCGTAGGCGTTGCGGCCGAAGTAGCTGGTGTTGAGGTAGCCCTCGAGGATCTCGTCCTTGCTCTGCTCGCGGTCGAGCTTGATGGAGATGAAGAATTCCTTGGCCTTGCGGATGACGGTCTGTTCCTGGCCGAGGTAGTAGTTCTTGACGTACTGCTGAGTGATGGTGGAGCCGCCCTGTCTGCCCTTGCCGGTGACGGTGTTCCAGCCGGCGCGGAGGGTGGCCTTGATGTCGATGGCGTCCTCGGAGTAGAAGTCCCGGTCCTCGGCGGCGAGTACGGCGTGCTGGATGGTGGGGGGGATGCGGTCCAGCGGGATCTTCTCGCGGTTGATCTCTCCGTCGCGGGCGATGACGGTCTTTCCGTCCGCGTAGACGTAGACGTTGGCTTGTGCGGTCGCGGCGGCGTTGGCGGCGGGGATGTCGATGAGCTGGTAGCCGGCGATGAATCCGCCTACGAGGAGCAGTGCGAGGAGCAGTACGCCGCCGAGGGTCATGCGCCAGGTGGGGAGGGCGCGGCGCCAGCCGGTGCGTTTGGGCCGCTTGGGGTGTTTTTTGCGCCCCTTGGGGTCCTGTGCGCCGTTCGGGTGAGGGGAGTCGGGGGTGGGGGCCGCGGCCGAGGCGTCTCGGGGGGCCCAGCCCTCGGGGCCCTGCTGACCAGGGTCTCCGCCGTGCTGCGGTGGCTCTTGGCTCATGACTGTGGAGGCTCCTCGACTGCGGATGATTTTCCTATAGTGCACTTTTCGGGCGGATAACCCTCGGATCCCTCCGTGGAAATGGGGTCGCGGCGGCCGAACGCCGTGGCCTAGGCTCGGGCGCTTTGGCGGATTGAGGGGGGCGAGGTGCGGCTCTATGCCGTGGTGGCGGCCGGTGGCTTCCGGCGGTATGCCACCTATCGGGTGGCGACGTTCGCGGGGGTGTTCACCAACACCGTCTTCGGTTTCATCATGGCGTACACCTACATCGCCCTGTGGGACGAGAGGCCCCAGCTGGGTGGCTACGACATGTCGCAGGCGCTGACCTATGTGTGGCTGGGTCAGGCCCTGCTGATGGCCTGCGCGATGATGGGCGGCGGCTTCGAGGACGAGCTCATGGAGCGCATCCGTACGGGTGACATCGCGGTCGATCTGTACCGGCCCGCCGATCTGCAGCTGTGGTGGCTGGCGGGGGATCTGGGCCGGGCGGCGTTCCATCTGCTGGGGCGCGGGGTCGTGCCGATGGCGTTGGGGGCGCTCGCCTTCGATCTGGCGCTGCCGGGTTCCGGGTGGACCTGGCTGGCCTTCCTCGTGTCGGTGGCCCTGGGCGTCGTGGTGAGCTTCGCGGTGCGCTTCCTGGTGGCGCTGTCGGCGTTCTGGCTGATGGACGGGGCGGGCGCGATGCAGATGGCCTGGCTGGCCGGGTTGTTCTTCTCGGGGATGATGCTGCCGCTGACGCTGTTCCCCGGCTGGCTCGGGGAGCTGGCCCGCGCCTTGCCGTGGTCGTCGCTGCTCCAGGTCCCTGCCGATGTGTTCCTCGGCAAGTACGCGGGATGGGACGTCGTGCGGGCGTACGCCTTCCAGGCCGGCTGGGCGGTGGTGCTGCTGCTGGCGGGGAGGCTCCTGCAGTCGGTGGCGACCAGGAGGGTGGTGGTCCAGGGTGGCTGAGGTCCGGGTGGAGCGTGTCGCGGCCGTGGAGCCGGAGCCGGAGCCGGAGCCCGTGTTCGCCGAGCGGTCCCCGCTGGTCGAGGGGGTGCGGGCGTACGGGCTGATCGTGGCGATGTGGCTGCGATCGACGATGGCGTACCGCGCGTCGTTCGTGATGACGACCGTCGGGAACTTCGTGTCGACGGCGTTCGACTTCGTCACGATCATGCTGATGTTCGCGCACGTCGACGTGCTGGGCGGTTTCACCCTGCCGGAGGTCGCGTTGCTGTACGGGACGTCGGCGACCGCGTTCGGGCTGTCCGATCTGGTGCTGGGGTCGATGGACCGGCTGGGGCGGCGGGTGCGGGACGGGACGCTGGACACGCTGCTGGTGCGGCCCGTGCCGGTGCTGGCGCAGGTGGCGGCTGACCGGTTCGCGCTGCGCAGGCTGGGGCGGATCACGCAGGGCCTGCTGGTGCTGGGTTACGCGCTGGGAACGCTGGACATCGACTGGTCGCCACTCAAGGTGGTGATGCTGCCGCTGATGGTGCTGAGCGGGGCGGCGATCTTCGGGGCGGTGTTCGTGGTGGGGGCGGCCTTCCAGTTCTACGCCCAGGACGCGTCCGAGGTGCAGAACGCGTTCACGTACGGGGGGACGACGATGCTGCAGTACCCGCCGACGGTGTTCGCGAAGGACCTGGTGCGCGGGGTGACGTTCGTGGTGCCGCTGGCGTTCGTGAGCTGGCTGCCGGCTCTGTACGTGCTGGGGCGGGACTATCCGCTGGATCTGCCGGGGTGGGTGGCGTTCCTGCCTCCGGTGGTGGCGGCGGGGTGCTGGGTGCTTGCGGGACTGGCGTGGCGTGTGGGGCTGCGGTCGTACCGCAGCACGGGAAGCTGAGGAGTGGGCGTGGACGACATGGACTTCATCGAGCTGGACGGCGTCGAGAAGGTCTTCGACGTGCGCCGTAAGACGGGCTTCATGCGCCGTGAGCGGCGTGAGGTGCGGGCGGTGGACGGGATCAGCTTCCGGGTGCCGCGCGGTGAGATGGTCGGCTACATCGGCCCGAACGGCGCGGGCAAGTCGACGACGATCAAGATGCTGACGGGCATCCTGACGCCGAGTGGCGGCCGGCTGCGGGTGGCGGGGATCGACCCGAGCCGGGAGCGTACGAAGCTGGCGCACCGGATGGGTGTGGTGTTCGGGCAGCGTACGACGCTGTGGTGGGACCTGCCGTTGCGTGACTCGTACCGGCTGATGCACCGGATGTACCGGATCCCGGACAGCCGTTACCGGGAGAATCTGGACCGCTGTGTGGAACTCCTGGATCTGGGCGCGCTGTTGGAGGTCCCGGTGCGTCAGCTGTCGTTGGGGCAGCGGATGCGGGGCGATATCGCGGCGGCGCTGCTGCACGATCCCGAGGTGCTGTATCTGGACGAGCCCACGATCGGGCTGGACGTGGTTTCCAAGGCGAAGGTGCGGGGTTTCCTGCGGGACCTGAACGCGGAGCGTTCCACGACGGTGCTGCTGACCACGCACGATCTGACCGACATCGAGCAGCTGTGCAAGCGGGTGATGGTCATCGACCACGGCCGGCTGGTGTACGACGGTGCGCTCGCCGGGCTGCACGAGGTGGGGGAGAGCGAGCGCACGCTCGTCGTGGATCTGGAGAGGGAGCTGCCGCCGGTCGAGCTGGGTGAGCCCTCGGTGCGGGTGGTGAAGGTGGAGGGGCCCCGGCAGTGGCTGGCGTTCCCGGCCGCGGCGTCGGCCGCGCCGCTGGTGGCGCGGATCGCGGCGGACTATCCGCTGGTGGATCTGTCGGTGCGGGAGCCGGACATCGAGTCGGTGATCGCGAAGATGTACGTGTCGGATTCTGCTGTCTAGGCCCGTCCCTCGATCGCTCTATAGGGTGCCGGTATGACAAGTGAAAACCCGGACATGCGTGCCTCCGACGCGGAACGTGAGCGGGTCGCGGAGACCCTGCGGGAGGCCGTGGCCGAGGGCCGGCTGGAGATGGACGAGTTCGAGCAGCGGCTCGACGCGACGTTCAAGGCGCGTACGCACGGGGAGTTGGTGCCGCTCGTACGCGATCTGCCGGTGCCGGGTACGACCGTGGCGCCGGTGGCCGGTCTGCCGCCCGTCGCGGCTCACGGGTCGTCCGCCTCCACGTCCGTGGACTGGTCGCGGAGGATCGGCGGCCCCGCGACGTCGACGGGGGCGTTCGCCTTCTGGAGCGGGTTCGGCCGCAAGGGCCGGTGGACGGTGGGACGGGTGTTCACCGCGGTCGCGGTGTGGGGCGGCGGCGACATCGATCTGCGCGAGGCGAACTTCGAGGACCGCGAGGTCGTGATCCGTTGCTTCGCGGTCATGGGCGGGATCGACGTGAAGGTTCCGCCGAATGTGGACGTGCACGTCAACGGCCTCGGTTTCATGGGCGGTTTCGACGAGCAGACGAAGGACGCGGGCGAACCGGAACCGGGTGCCCCGCGGGTGCGGGTGACCGGGTTCGCTCTGATGGGCGGGGTGGGTGTGACGCGTAAGTGGACCAAGGCGCAGCGGCAGCGGCGCAGGGAGGCGGAGGGGAACCGCCTGCGGAAGCCGGAGGCCGGGGACGGGCGCAAGGAGCTCGGCTGAGCTCAGAAGGTGTCGGCCTTCGGTGTCCCGTCCACGGCGCCGAGGTCGATCGCGTGGCCCAGGGCGCGGTAGCCGGCGTCGTTGAAGTGCAGCCGGTCCCCGGAGTCGTACTCGGGCAGGATCCGGTTGGGCGCGTAGGGGTCACGTACGGCGCGGTCGAAGTCGATGAACGCGTCGAAGATCCGGCCGGAGCGGATCTCCCTGTTGACGGCCAGGCGCACGCTGTTGCTCTCGGGTGACCAGGTGGAGTAGCCCTGGAAGGGCGTCAGTGTCGCCCCGACGACCCGCAGCCCCTGGGCGTGTGCGCGCTCGGCGAGGGCGCGGAGCCCGGCCGTGATGCGCTGGGGGTCGGCCTCCTGGGGGTACTGCTGTACGTCGTTGATGCCGAGGGCGATGATCACGGTCTTCGCTCCTGCGACGGACAGGACGTCGCGCTCGAAGCGGTGGGCTCCGCTCAGGCCGCCGACGTTCTTGACGCCGTCCACCGTGAGCGGGCTGTCGCGCAGGAGTCGGTTGCCGGCTATCCCCTGGTTGGCGATGCCGTAGGCGTGCCGCAGCCGGTCGGAGAGGACGTCCGGCCAGCGGGTGTTGGCGTCGGTGGTGGAGCCGCTGCCCGCCGTGAGGGAGTCGCCGAGGACGACGATCGCGCCGGGGGACGCCTCGTTGCGGACGTCGACGGCGGTGAGGTAGCGCCACCGGGTGGTGCTCCAGGTGCCCCGGCTGTCGGCCAGGTAGGACGTCTGGTGCGCGTTGGGGTGCTGGGTGACGGGCCCGCCGGCGGACGGAGTGCGGAGGGTGACCTCCAGATCGGCGTCCGGGGCCACGGGCACCACGACCGGGTCGCTGACGACCTGGAGGCCGGCGGCGACGGTGACGGTGGGCCGGCCGCGGAAGGTCACCGGGCGGGTGTTGACGGTGGCCTGGTCGATGACGAGCGGTGCGGCGCCGAAGAGGTTGGACAGCGTTATGCGTGCGGCGTCCCCACCGACGCTGGTGTGCACGATGTTGCGGATGGTGCTGCCGGGGTAGCCCTGTGCGGCATTCGGCTCCGCGCTGACGGGGGCCGCGGTCCAGGTGGCGACCCAGGTGCCGAGGGAGTTGGCCGGTGCGGCGGGATTGCGGGCCGCCGTGTGGCTCTGGGACGCGCTCAGCGGTTCCTGACGCTTCCCGGCGATCAGCGACGTGCCGAACGCGACGGCGGCGGCGAGCGCGACGGTGCCTGCTACGAGGGCGATGAGCAGGGCATACCCCTGGCGCCTGGGCATCTGTGGTGGTTCTCCTTGCGGTGTCCGGCCCGGTGTTCGGGTCGCTTTCATGATGCGGCAAGCCGTGGGGAACTCGACGTGCGGCCCGGGAGTAGGTGAGGTAGGGACAATGCGTACGGCACTGGGTGACGTGTACGCGGACAGGTGGAGCGGATGGAACAGGACGCGGGACAGGGAACGGCATCCGGGGCGGAGGGTCGCGGAACGGGGTTGGGCGGGTTCGCGTACACCGCCGCCGACGAGGAGAAGCGGCGCGGTGTGCGCCGGATGAAGACCACCGCCACGGGTCTCCTCCTGCTCGTCGCGCTCGTGTACGTCCTCGCCACCTGGGCGGAGAACGCGGGTGTGGGCGGCTGGCCGGGCTACGTCGCGGCGGCCGCCGAGGCGGGGATGGTCGGTGCGCTGGCGGACTGGTTCGCCGTCACGGCGCTGTTCCGGCGTCCGCTCGGCCTGCCCATCCCCCACACCGCCATCATTCCCACCAAGAAGGACCAGTTGGGGGAGTCACTCGGTTCCTTCGTGGGCGAGAATTTTCTCTCCGGGGACGTCGTTCGTGACCGAATTCACGCTCTGGGGGTCGGTAAGAGGCTCGGATCGTGGCTGGCGGAGCCGGAGCACGCGGACCGGGTCACCGCCGAGCTGGCCACCGCGCTGCGTGGTGCGCTGACCGTGCTGCGGGACTCCGATGTGCAGGCGGTCGTCGGGGAGGCGATCACCCGGCGGGCGGACGCGGCGGAAGTGGGTCCTGGCATAGGGAAGATGCTGGAGAAGGTCGTCCAGGACGGTGGTCACCGCAGGGTCGTCGACCTCGTCTGCGTGCGGGCGCACGACTGGCTGGTCCTGCACGGTGAATCCGTGATGGACGCGGTCCAGGGCGGGGCGCCCGGCTGGACGCCCCGGTTCGTCGACAAGCGGGTGGGGGAGCGGGTCTACAAGGAGCTGCTGCGTTTCGTCACGGAGATGCGTGACATGCCGGGCCATCCGGCGCGCGGCTCGATCGACACGTTCCTGACGGACTTCGCGGCCGACCTCCAGACCGACAGCGACACCCGGGCCCGGGTGGAGCGGCTGAAGTCGGAGATCCTGGGGCGCGGCGAGGTCCAGGACGTCATCGCCTCCGCCTGGTCCTCCGTCCGTACGATGATCATCGCGGCGGCCGAGGACGAGCGGAGCGAGCTGCGGATGCGGGCCCGGGCCTCGCTGATCTCCCTGGGCGCCAGGCTCTCCACGGACGAGCGGCTGCAGGCGAAGCTGGAGGGCTGGCTGGAGGACGCGGCGGCGTATGTCGTCACGACGTACCGCACGGAGATCACGTCGCTGATCAGCGACACGGTGGCCGGCTGGGACGCGGACCAGACGTCGAAGAAGATCGAGGCGCACATCGGCCGTGACCTGCAGTTCATCCGGATCAACGGCACCGTGGTGGGTGCGCTGGCCGGCCTGGCGATCTATTCGGTGTCACACGCGCTGGGAGGCTGACCGGAGACGTGCCCGTCCTGTCGTACGGGCACGCCCCCGGGTCACGCGGGGAGTTGCTCTTCAGTACGCACCCCGCGGCGCCCGTGTTCAATCCCCGGGGCCGGACTTTCTTCCGGAAGGCGCCGCGCGCCCTGGACGAGGCCCGGTGGGTCTACCGGTCGCCGCGTCGGGTGACCGCCCATGACGCGGCGGCGACACCGCCCGCCACGGTGAACACCGCGGGCCAGGCGCCGAGCTTCTTGGCCAGGGGGTGCGAGCCGGCGAACGCGGCGACGTAGGCGACGGTCAAGGCGGTGGCCGCCCGGGACCCGGCCTGACGGTTCCACTCGTACGCCGCCACCGAGCCTGCGGCGGCCAGCGCGACGCCGCCCAGCGGGCGCTTCTTGGTCCAGCGGGCGATTCCGTACCCGCCGACGAGTCCGCCCGCCGCCACTGCCGCTGCCGGGACCTTCGCCATTGCCGCCACCTTCGCTTTCCTGCGTTCTCGCCGGCGTGACCGCCGGGAATCCGAGGATAAGGTCCCGGTGCGGGCGGCCCGTCAGCCGGTCGGCCGACGGGCCGGGACGTCAGTCGGTGCCGGACTCCATCGCGGCGCGGTCCAGCAGCTCGTCGTCGTGGGAGACCTCGCCGCGCGAGGCGATGGCCTGCGCGCCGCCCTCGGACATGGCGCCGATCAGGCCGGTCGCCGCCGCCTGCGCGGCGCCGATCAGCGAGGGCTGGGTGGTGCCGACGAGGCCGAGGCCGGCGAACTGTTCGAGCCTGGCGCGCGAGTCCGCGATGTCGAGGTTGCGCATGGTGAGCTGGCCGATGCGGTCCACGGGGCCGAACGCCGAGTCCTCGGTGCGCTCCATCGACAGCTTGTCCGGGTGGTAGCTGAAGGCGGGGCCGGTGGTGTTGATGATCGAGTAGTCCTCGCCACGCCGCAGCCGCAGCGTCACCTCGCCGGTGACGGCCGAGCCGACCCAGCGCTGCAGCGACTCGCGGACCATCAGGGCCTGCGGGTCCAGCCAGCGGCCCTCGTACATCAGCCGGCCGAGGCGCCGGCCCTCGTTGTGGTAGTGGGCGAGGGTGTCCTCGTTGTGGATCGCGTTGACGAGGCGCTCGTACGCCGCGTGCAGGAGGGCCAGGCCGGGCGCCTCGTAGATGCCGCGGCTCTTCGCCTCGATGATGCGGTTCTCGATCTGGTCCGACATGCCCAGGCCGTGACGGCCGCCGACCGCGTTGGCCTCCATCACCAGGTCGACCGGCGTGCCGAACGTCTTGCCGTTGATCGTCACCGGGCGGCCCTGGTCGAAGCCGATGGTGACGTCCTCGGTGGCGATCTCGACCGAGGGGTCCCAGAACCGGACGCCCATGATCGGGTCGACGGTCTCCACACCGGTGTCGAGGTGCTCCAGCGTCTTCGCCTCGTGGGTGGCGCCCCAGATGTTGGCGTCGGTGGAGTACGCCTTCTCCGTGCTGTCGCGGTAGGGCAGGTTGTGGGCGACCAGCCACTCCGACATCTCCTTGCGGCCGCCGAGCTCGGTGACGAAGTCGGCGTCGAGCCACGGCTTGTAGATGCGCAGGTGCGGGTTGGCGAGGAGGCCGTAGCGGTAGAACCGCTCGATGTCGTTGCCCTTGAAGGTGGAGCCGTCGCCCCAGATCTGCACGTCGTCCTCGAGCATCGCCCGGACCAGCAGGGTGCCGGTGACGGCGCGGCCGAGCGGCGTCGTGTTGAAGTAGGCACGCCCGCCCGAGCGGATGTGGAACGCGCCGCAGGCGAGCGCTGCCAGGCCCTCCTCGACCAGTGCCGCACGGCAGTCGACCAGGCGCGCGATCTCGGCGCCGTAGGCCTTCGCGCGGCCGGGCACCGACGCGATGTCGGGCTCGTCGTACTGGCCGATGTCGGCGGTGTAGGTGCACGGGACGGCACCCTTGTCGCGCATCCACGCGACCGCGACCGAGGTGTCGAGGCCGCCCGAGAAAGCGATGCCGACGCGCTCGCCGGTGGGCAGGGAGGTGAGAACCTTAGACATAGGAAGAGTATGCACTCGATTGTATGTATATGCAAATGTGGGTGAGCGGAGCCGCTGAGTGCTGCTGGTGGTGTGCGCGGCGGTCGTTGCCGCGGACCTGCCGGGTCACACCCGCAGGACGTCGATCCCCAGGGCGGTGAACTCCTCGACGACGTCCTCGGGTGCGTCCCGGTCCGTGACCAGCACCGACACCGCGCTCGTCTCGCACACCTGGGCGAAGGCCCGGCGGCCGAGCTTGGAGGAGTCGGCGGCGACGATCACGGTGCCCGCGCACTCGGCGAGGGCGCGGTTGGCTCCGGCCTCGGACTCGTCGTGCGTGGCCGCGCCGAACCGGGCGTGCACGGCGTCCACGCCGAGGATCGTGTAGTCGAGCGCGAGGCCGCGCAGGACCGAGTCGACCAGGGGGCCCACGAGTTCGTACGAATTCGGCCTGGCCACCCCGCCGGTGACGACGATCTTCACCTGGGGGCGGACCGCCAGCTCGTTGGCGATGTTGATCGCGTTGGTGACCACGGTCAGTGCCACGCCCCCGCCCGACGGCTCCGGCCGCAGCGCCAGCTCCCTGGCCACCTCGGAGGTCGTCGTGCCGCCGTTGAGGCCGACGGTGGAGCCCGTCGGGATCAGCTCGGCCGCGGCCTTCGCGATGCGCTGCTTCTCGTCGGCCCTGCGGGCCGCCTTGTAGCGCAGCGGCAGGTCATAGGCGACGGCGCTCACCACCGCGCCGCCCCGGGTGCGGGTCAGCAGGTTCTGCCGGGCGAGCTCGTCCAGGTCGCGGCGGACGGTGGCGGCGGAACAGCCGAGCTGTTCGGCGGCTTCGAGTACGTCGAGATGGCCCTGGTCGCTGAGGATCTCCAGCAGCCGGGTCCACCGTGTGTGTGCCGCCACCGGATCCTCCTCGCTCGCAGCTCACAAGCCTATCGCCCGGGCCGCGCCAGGACCCCCAGCAGGCGTGCCACCTCCGCGGCGACCGCGTCGCGTGCCGGGCCGAGGTAGGCACGGGGGTCGGCGGCCTCGGCGTGGGTGTCCAGATAGCCGCGGACGGCCCGGGTGAACAGCTTGTTCAGGTGCGTGGAGATGTTGACCTTCGTCATGCCGGCGCCGACCGCCGCCGCGAGACCCGTGTCGCCGACACCCGAGGAGCCGTGCAGGACGAGCGGGACCCCCACCGCGTCACGCAGCCTGGAGATGAGCGCGAAGTCGAGGACGGCGTCGCGGGTCAGCATCGCGTGCGAACTGCCGACTGCCACGGCGAGCGCGTCGACGGCAGTGGCCTCCACGAACGCACGGGCCTCGTCGGGGTCCGTACGCACGCCGGGGGCGTGCGCCCCGTCCTTGCCGCCGATCTCGCCGAGCTCCGCCTCCACCCAGACGCCGTGGCTGTGGCAGTAGGCGGTGATCTCGCGGGTCGCCGCGACGTTGTCGGCGTACGGGAGCGCCGACGCGTCGAACATGACGGAGGTGAAGCCGAGCCGGACCGCCTCGCGCACCAGCTCGGCCGACTCGGCGTGGTCCAGGTGCACGGAGACCGGCACGCCCGCGGCTCGGGCGACGGCGAGCGAGGCGAGCCCGATCGGTTCGAGGGCGCCGTGGTAGCGGGCGGTGTTCTCGCTGACCTGGAGGATCACCGGCAGCCCGGCGGCCTCCGCCCCGCTCGCGATGGCCTGCGCGTGCTCGATCTGCACGACGTTGAAGGCCCCGACGCCGGTCGCGCCGGTCCGGGCGCCGTGCGTGATGACACCGGTGGATATGAGCGGCATGGGCGTCCTTCGCGGATGCGGGCTGCGTGAACCCAGGCGAATGGTGCTCGAAGTTGCTCATTTATAGCCTGCTTGAAGCAGATTGGAAAAGAGCAGCCGCCTCCGAAGGGATCTGGAGGCGGCTGCTGGGATGGTGGCGGGGGAGCGGACTACTCGCAGGCGACGCCGTCGCCGTCGCGGTCGAGGTGGGAGCCGTACCCGGGGTCCCCGCGGTGGATGGGGGCGGCCCCCGCGGCGCGTACGGCGGTGCAGTTGGCGTACGAGACGTCGCCGCCACCGCTGGAGCCCCCGCTGGAGCCGCCGCTGGTGGAGCCCCCGCTCGAACTGCCGCCCGTCGAGCCGCCGCCTGACGACCCGTACGGCTCGCAGCCGACTCCGTCGTCGTCCCGGTCCAGGTGGGCGGCGTAGCCGGGGTCGCCCCGCCGGACGGGGGCCGCGCCGGCGGCCCGTGCGGCATCGCAGTTCTCGTAGTACACGGAGGGTTCGGCCGGCTTGGTGGCCTTCGCCTTCGGCTTCGGTGCGACCGTCGGCGTCGGCTTCGGGGTGGGTGTGGGCGTCGGGGACGGGGTGGGCTCGGAGACGGTGATCCGTACGACGGCGCTGCCGTCCGCCGGGCCCTTCCCCTTCCCCTTCCCCTTCCCCTTCACCGCGACCTCGTACGTGAACTCGTCCTCGCCGGCGTATCCGTCCGTGGGGGTGTAGGCGAGCGCGTTCCCCTCGACCGTGACGGTCCCGTGCGGGGTCGGGCTCTGTGCGGTGAGGGTGAACTCGGCGGGCTCGTAGGTCTCCAGGAACTCGCCGTCGGTGCCGTCCTCCAGTGTCACGAGGTCGTTGGCCAGTGCGTCGATCACGATCTCCTGGCCGGCCTCCGTGCCCGCCGTGTCGTCGGCGAGCGCGAGCGCCCGCTCGGCGGAGGGTGACGCGGACGCCGCCGCGGGCTTCGCGTCCTGCCCCGTGCCGCCGTTCTCGCCCCCGCAGCCCGCCAGGGCCAGTGCCAGGACCGCGGCCCCCGCCGACATTCTGAGCCTGCCGTTCGTCACGTGTGTGTTCATGTGCCCCCCAAGGCGCTTCCGTGCTGCTGTGCAGCGGAAGGGCGATGCTCGCAGCGGCGGACGGGCGGCGCGTCGGCTTCCACGAAAGGGTGGCGAAAACGTGATGAAAATGTGGAGAGCATGTGGAGAGCTCGCCGGATGCCCGGGCTCCCGCGGGCGGCCTCCCAGGAGGCGGTTCAGACCATGGCCCGGGTGCCGGTGACGGCGGCGCGCACCTGCGGACGAGGACGGCCCCGCCGCCTGGTGGTTCCGCGCCGGGCCGGGGCGGGAATCCGGTGGCCCGGCGCCCCGGCGCGCCCGTACGGTGCGCGTATGACTGCGCAGCTCCGCCTGGAAAAGGTGACCCCGGACAACGTCCTCGACGCGTGCCGGCTGAAGGTCGCACCCGAGCAGGAACGGTTCGTCTCCCCGGTCGCGCAGTCGCTGGCCGAGGCGTACGCCGATCCGGACAGGGCCTGGCCCCGGCTGGTCTACGACGGTGACCGGCTCGTCGCCTTCGTGATGGGTTTCTTCGACGTACGGTTCGGGCTCGGGGGCCCCGCCGATCCCGGGAACCGGCTCCGCTCCGGACTCTGGCGGCTGGCCGTCGCCGCGGACGAGCAGGGCAAGGGGTACGGGCGCTTCGCCGTGGACGCCGTCTGCGAGGAGATCCTCCGGCGCGGACAGAAGCGTGTGACGGTGACCTGGGGGCAGGGGGAGCACGGCCCCGAGGAGTTCTATCTCCGGCTCGGTTTCCGCAGGACCGGTGAGATGAGCGAGGACGAGGTGGTCGGCGAGACGGACCTGCCGCGCGGCTGACCCCCCGCCGGCCCCGGTGATCCACATGCGGTCCGGGGGCGGGGGCGCGAGGATCGGCATTACGGGCGGTGGCCCGGCCGCGCCTCGGCCCTCTCGGGCCGGTCTCCCTTCCAGGCGCTCCGGTCCGCCTCCCGGCCAAGCCGTCAGGGGGGTATGGAGGTACTGGATGCCGCGGCCCCTGTGGACAGGAGCGATCAGCTTCGGGCTCGTCACGATCCCGATCAAGGTGGTCTCCGCCACCGAGAACCACTCGATCTCCTTCCACCAGTACCACCAGGAGGACATGGGCCGGATCCGCACCCGCAAGGTGTGCGAGATCGACGGCAAGGTCCTCTCGCAGGACGAGATCGGCAAGGGGTACGAGGTCGCCAAGGACCGGACCGTGCCCGTCACCGACGAGGAACTCGACCGGATGCCGCTGCCGACGGCGAAGGCCATCGAGATCGTCGCGTTCGTCGAGGCCGACAGCATCGACCCCGTACGGATCAGCGACAGCTACTACCTCGCGGTCGACGGCCAGGTCGCGGCCAAGCCGTACGCCCTGCTGCGGAAGGCGCTGGAGCGCAGCGACAAGGTCGCCGTGGCGAAGTTCGCCTGGCACAACCGTGAGCGGCTGGGCCTGCTGCGGGTGCGGGACGACGCGATCGTGCTGCACTCGATGCGCTGGCCGGACGAGATCCGCGACCCGGCGTCCCTCGCCCCCCGGGAGACGGAGTTGGACGAGGACGAGATCGAACGCGCCGTGCAGCTCACCGACAGCATGGCCCTGGACGACATCTCCGGCTTCCGTGACCGCTACCGGGAGGCCCTGGAGGAGCTGCTCGCGGCCAAGTCGGAGGGCAAGGCGCTCCCGGCGGCGGCAGGGGAAGAGGAGGAGGAGCCGGGGAAGGTCATGGATCTGATGGCCGCGCTGAACGCCTCGGTGAAGGCCGCCAAGGAGACGCGGGGCGAGGACGCGACGGTGCACGAGATGATACCCGGCACGTCCCGCGCCCGGAAGAAGGCCGCCCCGGCGGCGAAGAAGGCGGCCTCCAAGAAGACGGCGGCCAAGAAGCAGCCCGCGAGGAAGACGGCGGCGAAGAAGCGCACGGCATCCTGAGCGGCGCCGTCGCCCGACGGCATCGGGCGGCGGCCCGGCCCGTCACCCGATGTCGTCGGGCGCCAGGTCCGGGCGTAGCCGGTGCCAGGAGGGCTGGCGCAGCTTCCCCGTCTTCGTCCGCGTCGAGTACCGCACCTCGCCGACCAGCCGAGGCAGCACCCAGCGCGCCCCGGCCACAGGTGGCGTCTCGTCGAAGGGGCAGGTGTCGACCGCGGCGACCCGGAGCAGCTCGGCGAGTCCGGTCCGCTCGGCGTCGCTCCATCCCGTCCCGACGCTGCCCGCGTAGCGCAGGCCGCCCGGGTGCCGCTCGCCGACCAGCAGCGCCCCCGGCAGGCCGCCCAGCCGGCCGCGCCCGGGCACCCAGCCGCCGACGATCACGTCCAGCGTGCGGGCATGGCGGATCTTGATCCACGTACGGGCGCGGACCCCCGGCTCGTACACCGAGGTCAGCCGCTTCGCGATCACGCCCTCGAGACCGGCCTCCCGGGTCATGGCGAGGGCCTCCTCGCCGTGTCCCACGACCACCGAGGGCGTCGACCAGCGCCGCCCGTTCAGCCCGAGCCCTTCCAGTGCCGCCCGACGCTCCGCGTAGGGCAGCGGTACGAGGTCCCGCCCGCGCAGGAACACCGCGTCGAACAGCATCAGGTGCGCCGGTACCCGCTGCGCCATGCGGGCGGCCTTCGCGGGAGACCCGGAGAGCCCCATCCGCGACTGCAGCCGCTGGAAGTCGCTGCGCCCCTGGTCGTCCAGCGCGACGATCTCGCCGTCCAGCACCGCCGGTACGCCGCCGAGCGCGGGCCCGAGCGCGGCCAGTTCCGGATACGCGGGGGTGATGTCGGCCCCGGACCTGGCCAGCAGCTCGACCGATCCGTCCCCCGGCAGATAGACCATGGCTCGCTGGCCGTCCTGCTTCACCTCGTACGCCCACTGCTCGTCGACGGCGGGCGACGGCAGGCGGCCGGGGGTGGCGAGCATGGGGGCGATCCGGGGCAGAGGGGCCATGGCAGCAGCTTCTCAGCGGTGACGCCGCCGGGCTCGCGGACACTCTCTACGCCAGGCCGGCGGCCCGGCAGGTGCTCCGCACATCAGTCGGGGCGCCGGAAAATGACCGGTACGCACGCGTGTGCGCATGGCACCATGGCCGCCATGACGACGAACCGAAAGGTCCATGCCGCGTAGCCGGTCAGGACACCACCGCAGGGGCCGGGCGTACGGGCGCCGGCCCGACGGCACGAGCACCGTCATCGACGGGCTCTCCTCACGCACGCTCGCCGAGATCACCCGCCTGGAGCTGAGCCGCAACTACCTCACGCCCGGTGCGGTCGGTCAGGCCGTGCGTACGTGGAAGCGGCACAGGCGGCAGTCGCCGCGCGTGCTGTGGCGCGAGCACGAGCTGGGCAGCGGCCACTGGGACTGCTGCGGTGACCCGCTGGAGGCGCGGGAGCTCCTCGGGACGGTGATGGGGGCACTGTCGCCGCGCGGGGCCCGGGAGCTCCGGCGCGTGGTCGGCGCGATCGACGACGGGTGACGGATGGCGAGGTGCCCCGGCGTCAGGTGCTCAGGGCGTGGCCCGCCAGGGAGAGCCGCATGGAGCACGCGTCCTCGGCCTCGACGGTGACGGGGCTGCCCCAGTGCTCGCTCAGCATGCGCCCGACGGTGACGAGCCGCCGCCGCTCCTCGGGGCTGTACGCGGGAAAGCGCGTCCAGCCGCGATCGGCGATCGCGTTGCCCAGCTCGGTGAACAGGGTGCCCCTGACCCGCTGTTCCTCATCGGGCGTCAGCGGCGTGGGGCCCGGTCGGGGCCCCACGGGGCGGACGTTGTACAGGTCGCGGATCACGGGCCCGTCCTCGCAGGGGCGCCGGCCGCGCGCAGCGCCTCGATGATGTGTTCGTAGTCCTGCCGGGCCTCCGGACAGCGCCCCATCCGCTCATGGGCGAGATCGAGGGCGTGGGCGGAAGGGTCCGCGCCCCGGCCGAGCAGCTGACGCACCATGTCCGGCAGCCGGAACCAGACGGCCCACTCCAGGCTGGTGAGGTCCCTCAGCCGCAGGCCGATGTCGGCCCCCCGGTCCAGCAGCAGGTCCACGAGCTCCGGGCAGGTCGGGCCCGGGTCGGTGGAGGTGGAGGCCAGCAGGAGCGGAAAGCCGATCCGGCCCCGGGCGTCCGGGTGCGCGCCGGCGTCGAGCAGGACGCGCGCGATGTCCGTCCTGCTGAACATCGCCGCCTGGGTCAGGACGTTCAACTCGCCCCACTCGCCGGCTCGCTGTTCCGGATCGGCGCCCGCCGCGACCAGGAGACGGACCACCTCCACGTGGCCGTGGCGTACCGCGAGGTCCAGGGCCGTGCGCTTCTCCGCCCCGTAGGCGTCGGCCGGCACGCCGTCGCCGAGGAGTTGGGCCACCAGGGCCACCTCGCCGGTCTCCGCCGCCCGGACCAGCTCTTCCGCCCTGCTGTCGGTCTGCATCGCCTGATCATGGCGGAAGCCGGGGCCCGGCGGGAAGAGAGCCGGCCGGCAGGGGTCGGGGCCCCTGCCGGCCGGTGGAACGGCCGGGGTCAGGCCGTCGCGCAGGTGGTGCCGCTGAGCGTGAAGGCGGTCGGGGCGGTGTTGGTGCCGCTCCTGGTGGCGGTGAAGCCGACCGTGACGGAGCCGTTCGCGGCGATCGACGCCGTGTATCCGGCGGGGGCGACGCTGACGGTCGCACCGCTCTGTGTGGGGGTCCCGCCCCACATGTTGGAGACGGTCTGGCCGTCGGCGAAGGCGAAGCCGAGGTTCCAGCCGTTGACGGTGCTGCTTCCGGTGTTACGGATGGTGATCTCGCCCTGGAACCCACCGGGCCAGTCGCCGATCACCCGGTAGCCCACGGAGCAGCCGGTACCCGGTGTGGGTCCGCTCCCGTCGGTGGTGACGCTCACCGTGGCGGACCGGGCCGAGCGGTTGCCCGCCGCGTCGCGGGCGTAGACGGCGAACTCGTATGCCGTACCGGCGGTGAGGCCTGTCACGGTGGCGCTGTTGGCCGTGGAGGAGGCGGCCGCGGTCTCCGTGGCGCCGCTGACGCGGACGACGTCGTAGCCGGTGGTGGCAACGTTGTCGGACGACGCGGACCAGTTCAGGGTGGCCGACGTCGCCGTCACCGCGGAGGCGGTCGGGGTGCCGGGGGCGGTCGGGGCCTCCGTGTCGTCCGGGTCGCCGCCGTCGCCGAAGACGGTGGCCTCCTGGGAGGTCTGGGCGATGCCGTTCGCACCGTGGAAGACGCGCTCGCCCCAGGAGCTCAGCCGGCTCGGGTCGAAGTCGATGGCGAGGTCGAGGACCGGGTCGGTGTTGCCGCTCCAGGACCAGGCCAGATAGCCGAGGTCCAGCTGCTCGGCGGTGGCCATCATGGTGTCCTCGTCCGGGTCTCCGTACTGGTCGGCGGGGCCGCCGAACTCACCGATGAGGAGGGGCAGTCCGGCGTCGACGAAGGCGTTCAGGTAGTCGGTGACCGCCTGGGCGGTGCTGTAGACGCTGTACATGTGGATCGAGAAGATCAGGTTGCCGGTGGTGTCGGCGTCGTACACGGCCTGGGCGTTGGCGCGCATGACGCCCTGCCAGTCCTGGCCCCAGTTGGGCGCGTCCACCATGATGGTGTGGGCGAATCCCGCGGAGCGCAGCTTCTGGACGGCGGCGGTCGTGGGCGCGGTCCAGCCGGCGGGGTCGGTGTTGCCCCAGGGCTCGTTGCCGATGTTGACGATGACGTAGTCCTCCTGGCCCGCGAGGACGTCCTTGAGGCTGATCCAGTAGTCGGCCGCGTGGTCCAGGGTGCCCGCCGCGGCGTCCTCGCCGTAACCGGTGGTGTCGTGCACCTCCAGGACGCAGATCAGCCGGTTGGCCTTGCAGTCCTCGACGATGCCCGCGACTTCGGCGGGGCCGTTCCTCGTCCAGCGGTGGCCGTCGGAGAGGACGACGCGGACGGTGTTCGCGCCGAAGGCCTTGATGTCGGCCAGGGACTGCGTCTCGCCCGGGTACCAGGTGTGCGCGTGGTTGACGCCGCGCATGACGAAGTCGTTGCCGTTGCCTTCCAGCAGACGGCCGTCGCTGATGTGCAGGCCCGTGGCCGCGGCCTCCGCCTGAGCGGGCCTGGCCTGCGCCGCGGCCGGGCCGAGCGCGCCCAGCAGGACGACGCCGAGGAGGGCGGCCATGCCCTTCAGCAGGACGGTCAAGGGGCTTCTCCGTGCCGTGTTCGGTGCTGATCTCACTGCGACTCCAGAAAGTGGGCGCCGGGTGACGCAAACATCGGATGGCTTATGGGAGCGCTCCCATAAAGCCACCTCGACAGGGGCACGTCAAGATGTCGCGCACACTTCGGCCTTGACCGCGCCCCGGGCGGCCCGCCCCCGGCCGAGCGGGGCGGGCCTGCCGGCGGCCGTCGTCAGGCCTTGCTGGTGCAGATCGCGTCGTACGGGCGTCCCGGGCTCGGGAAGAGCTCGATGGGGTTGTCCGCGTTCGCCGGGCACTCCTCGGCGGTCTTGGTCAGGGCGAGGACCTTGTTCCCTCCGCTCGCGCAGGGCACCTCCTTCGCCTCGTCGCTCACACAGTCGCCCACCACGAGCTGCCCGCCGCCCGCGCCCGCGTCCCCGGGGTGGTCGCCGGAGAGGTTACGGCCGCAGATCGTCTTGCTGGGGATGCCGCCGGTGGAGGCGTCCCCGCCGAAGGAGACCTTCACCGAGATGATCTCGTCGGTCCCGGCCGGGCACTCGACGGCCCCGGCGAAGAACTCGCCGTCCTTCACCGCGAGCGCCTTGATCGTCGCCTTCGGGTCGTCGCAGTCGAGGCCCTGGAATCCGTCCTTCGACTGGCTCGTGTCCGGACCCGCGCAGTCGCCCACCTTCCAGTCCCTGGACTTCTGACCGCCACCTTTCGCAGACCCGCTGCCGCTGTCCGACAGCGGCCCGCAGGCCGTGGCGGCACCGAGCGCGACCGTGAGGATCAGGACACCCTTCGCGCAGTCCCGGAGGGCCGTGCGCGTGCTGCGCTTCGACGGGGAACCGGCGCTGTTCGGGAGGCTGTTCCGGGGGCGCGTACTGCCGTGGGCGGTCATGCTGCTCCTTGGATACGTGGCGTGTTCCGCACGGCACCCGTGGTGACCCGCGCGGAGTTCGGGCGTGAGGACGGCCGAACCGCGCGGCGCGGTTCCCGGGATGTGCCAAGCGGTCGGGATCGGCACCGAGCCGCAACGGAACGGCCGCCACGGGGCCTGTTACGCACGGAGCCGGGCCCGGCCGCTCCGTGCGGCTCCTGGGTCCGCCGGTGCCGTGTGGACCGCTGGTACCTTCTGGGCGCGGCCCGAGCGCCGCACCCGTACCGCTGCTCACTTCACGAAGACGGACCGAGTGAACAAGTGACCGCACCCGAACCACCCCTGGACCAGGACGCCCTGCTCGCGCGCGCCGACGGCCCCGTCACCCGTGGCCGGCTCGTCCGCGATCTGACCGCGCTGGGTCTCGCCGAGGGCGACACCGTCATGTTCCACACGCGGCTGTCCGCCATCGGTTACGTGGCCGGTGGCTCCCAGGCCCTCATCGGCGCCCTGCGGGACGTCGTGGGGGAGCGGGGGACCCTGATGGTGACCTGCGGCTGGAACGACGCCCTGCCGTACGGTTTCTCCGCGTGGCCGACGGCCTGGCGGGACGCCGTACACGCGGAACACCCGCCGTACGAACCGGAGTCGAGCGAGGCGGACCACGACAACGGCCGCCTCCCCGAGGCGCTCCGCCGGTGGCCGGGAGCCGTCCGCAGCCGGCACCCCGACGTGAGCTGCGCCGCGCTCGGCGCGGCCGCCGTCGAGCTGACGGCCGACCACCCGTGGGACGACCCGCACGGCCCCGGCAGTCCGCTCGCCCGGCTGGTGGCCCTGGGCGGGCGGGTGCTGATGCTGGGCGCACCGCTGGAGACCCTCACCCTCCTGCACCATGCGGAGGCGCTCGCCGAGGCGCCCGGCAAACGGTTCGTGGAGTACGAGCAGCCGGTCCTGGACGGCGACGGCCGGCGCGTCTGGCGCCACTTCCGGGACATCGACTCGTCGAAGGGGGCCTTCGACTACTCCGCCGTCACGCCCGAGGGCCAGGACCCGTTCGAGACGATTGGCCGGGCCATGGTGGCCGCCGGGATCGGCCGGAGGGGCAGGGTCGGCGCCGCCGGCAGTCACCTCTTCGAGGCCGGGGAAGTGGTGCGCTTCGGCATCGAGTGGATCGAGGAGAAGGTGGGCGGCGCCCGGTAGGGACGCGCTCAGGCGCCGGACCGCTCCACCGGGATCCACAGCTCGGCCTCGGCCCGCGACCCGTCCTCGGACAGCCGCACGCTCAGGATCTCGGGCCCCGGCCTGCCGGCGTACGGATTGGACGGGAACCACTGCGTGAACACGTCCCGCCAGAGGTGCTGGAGTGCCTGCGGAAAGGGACCGGAGTTCTCGAAGACGGCCCACTGTCCCGCCGGGACGGCGAGGGCGTCCATGTCATCGGGCACCTCGGCGGCCGTCACCACCCCGTGGTAGTAGTCGAATTCGGTTCCCTCCGCCCGGCTCGGGTCGAGCTGGTCGCTGACCTGGACGATCCCCGACGGCTCCTGACCGGCCAGTGCGGCGATGCGCCGCACCGTGTCCTTGCCGAGGCCCCGGATGAAGTCGGCGATCGCCGGATTGATCCCTTCGTGCACGAGCGGTACGCGGGCCTTCCTGCCGACCACCCGGAAATCACCCTTGTCCACGATCTTGTATCGCATGCTGCTGCTCCCTTCGACGATGAGGCGGAAGGACATCCGTGGCTGCGAGTGCAGCGCCGCACCCGTGCGCCGCGCCTCGCCCGGGCCCACGCCGTGCATGGCACGGAAGGCGCGGGCGAAGGCCTCGCCCGAGCCGTAGCCGTAGCGGGTCGCGACGTCCAGCAGCGTCCGGTCACCGGCGAGCACCTCGGCGCCCGCCACGGTCAGCCGCCGGCGCCGGATGTACTCCGACAGCGGCAGGCCCGCCAGTGCGGAGAACATCCGCCGGAAGTGGTATTCCGAGGTCGCCGCGATGCGCGCGAGACCGGCCACGTCGACCGGCCGGTCGAGGTGGGCCTCGATGTGATCCATGGCCTGGTTCAGCCGGTCCAGCATCCCGGACTCCTTCCCTTTCGTCCCTCACGTTAGGAAGGACCCACCCTGCCGGACCCGACATCCTGTGCCCGATGCGGTGGGGTGGGGCCCGCCGGGCACGCGGCCGGGACGCGGGCCGAGGGGTCTCGGGGCACCGAGCGGCCAGGGCGTGCCGGGGCCCGGTGCTCGACCGGTCATCCTGCCCCGCTCATCCGGGGCCGGTCAGGGCAGTCAGGGCTCCTGGCTCGTGCGGCCTGTCGCGGAGGCGAAGCCCAGCCAGGTGTGGCGGTTGCCCCACCAGCACCAGCCGATCTTCGGCGCGCCGCGGCGTTCGCGGCCGTCCCGCCCGGTGCCGTTGCTGATCCAGATTGCGGGCGTACGCGCGTCGAAGGTGCCGTTCGCCTTCCGCAGACGGGACCCGATGGTCATGAAGCAGCGGTTGCGTGCGAGGGCCGTCGGCTGCTGGAGCACCCAGTGGATGCCTTCGGTGAGCAGCAGCGGGGTGCGGTTCTCCCCGGTCAGGGCCGGCAGTGCCTCCTCCGGGCTCCAGTTGGCCATGCGGTCGCCCCGGTCGACGCCGGTGACGAGGTAGAGCGGGGCGTCGGGCGGCTCGACGGAGGAGGGCGCGAACCGGTCGACATCGGGCATGTCGATGACGACGAAGCCGGGCTTGCCGTCGCGGCGGAGCAGCGGAGCTAGGGCGGACGGCGGAACACGGTCCGGGTGGACCACCAGGAGGGCGTTGTCGGTGTCCTGGCCCGCTCTCCCGGCGAAGGCGCGCAGGTCGGCGGCCGGTATCCGCGCGAGCTCGTGCACCCCGAGCTCGATCAGCCGCTCCGCCTGGGCGGCGACCGGCGGGAGCGGGGGCACTGGGGCGGTGGACGAAGCATCGGACAGGGCTTCGGGCAAGGTACTCGGACTCCCTCGGGTCACGGTTCGCAGCGGTGCGCGTGGGGTCAACGAGGCGGCTCACGGCTGCGTTCCCGGTTCCGCGAGGCCGTACCGGGAGTCGGCCTCTCGGCCCAGCGCGACGTGAGATCAGGGCGACTTGAGCAGATCCCGGAGTCCGGCGGTGAACGTCCGGACCTCTTCTTCGGTCGGCCGCCCCAGGGTGTCCTCGGGCGCGGTGTCGGCCCCCGGTGCGCGGCACGGGCGACAGAGGCCGTCGGGGAGGGCTTCCGGGCGGCCAGGGGCGCCGCACTTGGTGCACTCCAGCATCACGCGGTGTACGGGCGCGCCCGGTGCGGGCGGCGCGGGGGCGGCGGGTACGTGCGCCGGGATCTTGCCGGTGAGGCGGCAGCGTACGAAGCCGACCGGGGAGTCGACCCGCGCCGGGAGCCCGGCGGTGAGGGCCTGCGTGAGGTAGTCGGCGTCCACGCCTCGGTCGAACCACGCGGCGGCCAGGGCCTCCAGGACCGCGCAGTCGGCGGCCGACAGGGTCAGGCGTGAGTCGACGCGGCCCAGCCGCGCCAGCGTCAGATAGGCGGGGGACGGCTCGGCGGAGGCCACGGCACGCTGCGGGGGCACGACGGGCAGAGCCGGTACGACGGGCACGGCAGGGGCGACCGGAACGACCGGCGCGGCACGGGCGGGCTCCGGTGGCGCGGGCGACTCCGCAGGACCACAGGGCTGCGCGGCGGCGGCCGCCAAGGGGGCATCGGCTGCTTCCGGGGTGCCCTTGGAGGCCGCCAGGGTGGCTTCGGCGGCGGCCGGGGCGACCTCGGTGGCCGCCCACCACTCGTTGTCGCGGGCCGTACGCGACCAGAACGTCCGCGAGACCCAGCGGACCTGCCCCTGCTCGCCGATCAGGCACCGTACGCGGCGCAGGTATCCGGCGGTGGCCAGCGCCTTCAGGGCCGAGCCGACGGCCTGTTGGCCGTACAGCGGGCGCTGCTTGGCGAGGCTCTTGACGTCCATCGAGGCGCCGTCGGGGAGCCGGTCGATGAATCCGGCGATGTACCGCTCACGGGCGGGCAGCAGGGCGAAGTCATCCGCCGCACGGGGGAGTTGTCCGGGCATGGAGCGCTTGCCGTAACCGGGCCTGGCCATCGGGTACGGGCGCGAGGATGCGGGGGCGCGGAGGGCGGAGCTAGGGTGCTGGATAGCCACGGGATCGCTCTTTCGATCTTGCGGTCAGACCCCGGCCTGGTGCGTTCAACACCGCGTCGGGGTCGTTCGGTTCTCGCACCGTAAGCAGTGGCCACGCTCCGCCGCAAGTCGGTCACGATTAGTCATACTTGCTGGCCGTGACGGGTCAGGGAGGTCGGGGAGGTCTTCCCGAACCCCCTTCTTTCCCTCCCGGTCAAAGGCATCGCTCGAATCCCGGCCCTCGGATCCCGGCGCCCGGATCCCGAAGCTCAAGCGTCGGGCGGAAGCCTCGATTCCGGGCCCCGAAAGTGTGAACAGACCCGTCCCGGCGCTCGGGCCCCGGGACCCGAGCTTCGAGCGTCGGGCGTGCGTGGGCGTGGGCGGCCCGGCTTCCTGTTGGCAGAACGGGCTCTGAATTGCCCTCAGGAGCTGTCCTTGGCCGGGTCCTGGGCGGTGTGGTCACAGAGGGCGTCCGAGCCCGTCGCGGCCGGGCGCAAGGTGCCCCGGTAGCCGCCTTCGCGAAGGATTCCGTCGATCCCGGCATTGACGGCCCGTGCGCAGCGGGTGGCCGCTCGTAGATTGGCCAAGGCGTCCAGGAGGGCCCGGGGATCGCGTGCTTCCAGTGCTCGGGTGCAGCGGCTGCTTCCGGTATCGGCCCAGGTGACCATCTGATGCCAGTCGGCCCGTACGGCCGGGTCGGCGGGCACGCGGAACCACAAGGTCTCGAACCAGGCGGCCGTCGTCCAGTCGTCGCAGACCGGCGGAAGCTCCCGGTACAACGTGCCCCAGAGGTCCTCGTCCGCCTTCGCCGCGCGGAGTGCGGTGGTCAGTTGACGGTCGTACCAGGTCACCGCGTCGATGAGAACGTCGCCGCGCAGGCGGTACCAGGCCCTTATCTGCCTGAGGCGGGTGTCCTTCGACAGCGCCGGGTCCGGAAGGCCCCAGCTCTGCACGAGGTTGCGTTGCTCGGTGACGGCATCGGTGGTGAGCCCGAGCTGGTATCTCCGGACGGCTCCGTCCGTCCCGGTGGCCGCGACCGCCGCCGCGCACAGCAGACCCACCGTGAGGAGCCGGGGGCGGGACCCTTGGACCCGCGCAGCCGTCTGTCCGGTGACGCGCGCGTCCGGTGGCCGTCGGCGGCGGAGCACACCGGTGACCAGAGCGATGATGGCGGCGGTGAGCGCGGAGAGGACCAGGGTGTTGTTCAGGACGAACGTGAACGGGAACAACGGCCGCCACCAGGCCGGCCGCCAGGCGCAGCTGTCCGACAGGACGTTGAGGGGGGTGACGCAGCCGTCCAAGGACACGAGCACGGTCATGGCGGTGAGCCCCAGTAGGGCTGCCGACTGGCCGGCTATCAATGCTCCCAGCAGGCGGTAGCGCCTGTCCGCGGTGCTCCCAGCGGCGGCGGCCACGGCTGCGGGCAGGCACAGTGCCGGCACCAGGAGGCATGTGTACCGCAGGGCGTAGAGGCCGCCCCGCGCCTCCGGAACCGGTTGTCCGGTGTGGACGTACGCCTGGACGCCCACGACGGCCAGGCACGCCAGTGCCCCGCCCGCCAGTCCGGGGCGTACGACCTTGCGCAGCGACGCCATGGGCTCTTCCCGCAGAGCCGCCCGGGTCGGCTCCCAGCCGGGGCTACCCGCTGCGGGGCCCTTCGCCCACGCGAGCAGGGGCAGGACCCACAGGAGGGTGATCACCAGGGCGCCCATCGGCGTGTCCGCGACGCTGCTCAACTGGGGCAGCACCGTGGTGATGCCGGGAACCTCGCTCAGGTCCCCGGCCGGCTCCGCGGAGGGAAGCCACCGCAGAACGCTGCGGGCCATCATCTGGGCGCTCGGACTGTCCCTGTTCAGGTTGGTGGCACCGGCGAGCAGCCACCACGTGAGCCACGCCGTCATGGCAAGGGACGAGACAGCCGCACAGAGCGCGAGCGCGGGGCGCAGAGTCCGGCCGCGCGAGGCACTCGTCCACAGACGCGCGCACTGCGTGACCCACCATCCGAAGGCCGCCCCCGCCGTCACCGGCACGAGCAGGACCAGCGGTCGCTCCGGGAGCCAGGACCAGCCGGCGCCGAAACCGCTCAGCACCAGCCCGACCGACATCCCGGCCCCCAGCCAACCGCCGGCCGGCGCTCCGGACGGCACTCGGGAACCGGTCAGCAGGGCGTACGCAACAGACCGCCACAGGGCGACGACGAGCACGCCGGCCACCAGCGCACCGGGGACGACGACCAGGAACACCATCAAGTTGTTGGTGAAGTTGACGTGGTACAGCGCGATCTGCCGGGTCACCTGGGGCACGGCCATGACGGGGACGATGCCGAGGAGGAAGAGCGGCAGGAGCGCGGTGTGGAACAGGGGCGCGGGGTCGGCGAGTGCCCCCTGGCGCAGCCCCCAGCGCGGGTGTGTGTGCCACAGCTCAAGGAACGAGTCGAGAGCGCGGTGTGCCGCACTGCGGTGCGGCGTGTCGGTGACGGACCAGCCGCGTGGGTCCGCGCCCCAACGCACGGCGGTCAGGTCGGCGTAGATCTCCCGGCTCCGCAGGGTGTCCGAGCGGGAGAGATACAGCAGCACGACCATGACGACGGACAGTGCCGCCGACCGGTCCAGCCTTGGCATGTCGCCGTCCGCAGCCATCCCGTACGCCACGTACGCCAGGCAGAGCACGTACGGCAGCAACACCAGGGCGAGGAAGACGCGCCACAGGGACACCGTGAGGTAGGTCAGGGTGACGTCACGGTTGGCGATGTGGGCGAGCTCGTGCAGCAGCACCGCCCGGAACCGCTCCGGATCGCTGTTGCGGACGACGAGCAGGCCGCCGTGAAGACAGACCACGGGACGGCGGGTGCGCCCGAACACCACCGCGCCGACCGAGGTGGCCGCCGGGTCGATCACCAGCCGGGGCAGTGGCGTCACGCCCGTGTCGGCGCACATCCGGCTGAGCTCGGCGAGGATCGCCCCGTCCGTGTCGACCGACTCCAGCGGCACGACACGGCTGTGACGGGCCTTCCACCGCGGCAGCACGGCGAACAGCAGCCCGGCCATGGCCATCAGCAGCACGGGCCAGCCGGCCAACTGCCACCACGGCGGCGCGGGTGCCCAGACGGATACGCAGTACCGGGTGGCTATGCTCTGGCCGCTGATGCTGAGCGTCGGGTTCCAGTAGCTGCCGTCAGCGGGGTCCACGCCTGCGGCGAGGCGGCATCCGGTCAGATCCCCGTCGGCCAGGACCCCGATGACCTCCGCGATCATGGACCCGGCGGCGGTCAGCATCAGAAGCAGCAGGGCGACGAACCGGGGGCCCGTCCCCGCGCCCAGGACCTTCTCGTCGATCCGGAGCCGCCCATCCGCTCCGAGCCCCGGGGACACCTAGTCCTGCCGGGTGGCCGGGCCCGTGGCGTCCGGCTCCTCCGGAGGCTCAGGCGTCGGCGGAGGCGTCTCCGGCTCGTCGGACAGAACCAGCCGGGCCACCACCGCATCAGCGATCTCCTCGGCCCGTTCGGCCGGGAGCCCACGCTGCCGGGCAGCCGCGAGGATGAGCGCCCGGACTCGGGCCATCTCATCGCGCGTCATCGCGGGGACCGCTGCCGACGGGGCCGGCCGTCGTAACAACCGCCCCAGCATGCCCGTCAACTTTTCGGAGACGGTGTTCCCCATCTGCTGTGCCACCCCGTTGAGCACAAGCCACACGACGGGTGTCACCAGCGCGGCGACCTCTCCGATCCCGAAGCCCAGCGGTTCGCGACGCCCGTCCCCGCCGCTCAGCCGCCGCACCACCGTGGCGTCGTCGAAGCGGCACAGCCCCTCCATGAGCGGCAGTTCCTCCGGCGCGACGCTCTCCACGACCGAACGCACCAGATCGCGCACCGGGTACAACTGACCCTCGCCGCGCCTGTCGGTTCCCGATACCACTCGCCCCCGCCCTCCCGGCCCGCACGGAACCGGGCCTGACCGATCCACTGTGGCACGGCGACTGACGGCCCAGCAGGACTTTCGGCAACGAGGAACGCCCGCGATCGGGGTGCTGCCCCCGGCGGACGGGACGACGGGCGGGGCCGGGGCAGCTGGCCGGTGCCGACCCTCGCGGAGCCCTTCAGGCACCCCCTCAGCGCAGCGACGCGGGCAGCTCCTCCCGGTGGACGATGCCCAGCCGCTGCGTGGCGCGGGTCAGCGCCACGTACAGGTCGCTCGTCCCGAACCTTCCGGGCTCCACCACCAGCACGTGGTCGAATTCGAGCCCCTTGGCCTCACGCGGACCCAGCAGCACCACGGGGCGGGTGAGGTCGGGTTCGGCGCCCGGTGTGATCCCGTCGAGCGGGGCCGCGATCTCGTCGTGCAGCTCGCGCGGCGCGATCACCGCGAGGCGCCCCTCCTCGGGCGTCAGCTCCTCGACGGCCCGCGCCACCGCGCCCGCCAGATCGGCGCCGGAATCCCGCGTCCACGGCGTCTCGCCGGTGGACCGCACCGAACCGGGCGGCTCGAAGGACGGGTCATCGGACCGTACGACCCTGGCGGCCAGCTCCATGATCTCGGCGGGCGTACGGTAGTTGACCCCCAGCCGCACGTGCTCGAAGCGGTCGCCGACATACGGCTCCAGGATCTTCTCCCACGAGCCGATGCCCGCCTCCTCGGACGTCTGCGCCGGGTCGCCGACCAGGGTCAGCGAGCGGGTCGGCGACCGGCGCATCAGCAGCCGCCAGGCCATCGGCGACAGCTCCTGCGCCTCGTCGACGATGATGTGCCCGAACGCCCAGGTCCGGTCGGCGGCGGCGCGCTCGGCGGCACTGCGGTGGTCGGCCTCCTCGTGCCGCTCCGCCATCCGCTCGGCGTCGATGATGTCGTGGGCGGCCAGTATCTCCGACTCCTCCTCGTCCTCGAACTCGTACGTCTCCGAGCCCCGGGACAGCTCCAGGACACCCTGCGCGTAGGCGACCCGCTCCTGTCGCTCCGCCTCGGCGGCGGCCCGCTCGGCGCTGTCGTCGGACCCGAGCAGCTCGGCCGCCTCGTCGAGGAGCGGCACATCGGCCGGGGTCCACTCCCTGTCGCCGGGGGCGCGCCGGATGGCCTCCGCGTCCTCGTCCGGTACGTACACCGGCTCCGCCAGATAGTCGGCGAGGAAGTCCTCGGGGGTGAGCAGCGGCCACAGCTCGCCGACCGCCGCGTGCACCTCCTCGCTCGTGGCGACGCTCTTGCCGAGCTGGGCGACGTCGTCCGGGCCCAGGAAGTTGGGGCCGCCGTACGGGTCGGCGCCGATGCGTTCGGTGAGCTGCCTGGTGAGCGCGTCGATCACCTGGAACGTGAAGTACGGGCGGGCCAGGTTGTGCGGCAGCCTGGTCTCGCGGGCCGACTGCCGTGCCTCGTAGGCGATCTCCCAGTCGAGGATCAGGTCGCCGTCGTCGTGCGGGATGACCAGGGGTGCGCCCGGCTCGGGCAGCCCCTGCCGGTCGCGTACGGCGAGGGCGAGGGCCTCGGCCATCTCCGCACCGCCCTTGACGGCTGCCGCGCGGGGGGTGTCCGTGGCGCGGGCGTGGACCCCGGGGAAGAGCTCGGCCTGGGTGGCGAGCATGACGCCGGTCTCGCCGAGCGCGGGCAGCACCTCGCCGATGTAGCGCAGGAAGGCCGGGTTGGGGCCCACGACCAGGACCGCACGCTTGGCCAGCAGCTCACGGTGTTCGTACAGCAGGAACGCGGCCCGGTGCAGCGCGACCGCCGTCTTGCCGGTCCCGGGGCCGCCCTCGACGACGAGGACCCCACGGTGCGGGGCGCGGATGATGCGGTCCTGCTCCGCCTGGATGGTCCGCACGATGTCGCCCATGCGGCCGGTGCGGGCGGAGCTCAGCGCGGCGAGCAGCACGGCGTCACCGCTCGGGTCCTCGAAGCCGCTGCGCTCGTCGTCCCCGAGGTCGAGGATCTCGTCGTGCAGCTCGGTGACCGTGCGGCCCTCGGTGGTGAGGTGTCTGCGCCGGCGGAGTCCCATCGGCGTATGCCCGGTCGCGAGATAGAAGGGGCGCGCGACGGGTGCCCGCCAGTCGATCAGAAGGGGCGTGTGCTCGGTGTCGTCCTCACGAATTCCGATACGGCCGATATGGTGCGCGGCGCCGTCGCGGAGATCGATCCGGCCGAAGCACAGCGAACCGTCCACCGCATTCAGGGCGGCCAGCAGGCCGGAACGCTCGGAGACGAGCACATCGCGTTCGAGCCGGGCCTGCAGGCCGTTCCCCACCGGCGTCAACGCGTCCTCGACGCGCTGAGCGGTGACCCCGCGCAGCTCGTCGACACGGTCGTAGAGCCGGTCGATGAATTCCTGCTCCTTCTGCAATTCGACGTTTCCGCGAGTTGACAAAATCGCTCCCTGCCGGATATAGTGTTTCTAGTGGCCCCTGGTGAGGGGCCTTTTCTGTGGGCACACAGAACCACTCAATATACGTGAGTAAATCCCCGTCCCGCAATTCAGGACGGGGATTTTCTGTGCCCGGCGGTATGACGCCTGTCATGCGCCCCCATGACAGGCGTCATACGGACCCGATGACACACCGCACTGCCGTCCGGCCTCTGCCGCCGGGAGTGTGGAGGACATGAACCCAGTCATCGAAACCATCGGACTGAAACGGAGCTACCGGGGCTTCGAGGCCGTACGCGGCGTCGACTTCACGGTCGCCCGCGGGGAGCTCTTCGCCCTGCTGGGAACCAACGGGGCCGGCAAGACCTCCACGCTCGAACTCCTGGAAGGCCAGGACACCCCCAGCGGCGGGACCGTCCGGGTGCTGGGCCATGACCCGTTCCACGAGCGCAGGGCCGTACGGCACCGCATCGGCGTGATGCTCCAGGAGGGCGGCTTCCCGCCGGAGCTGACGGTCCTGGAGACCGTACGGATGTGGGCGGGCTGCACGACCGGCGCCCGCCCCGCCGACGAGGCACTCGAACTGACCCGTCTCTCCGACCGGCGCACGGTCAGGGTCAAGCAGCTCTCCGGCGGCGAGCGCCGCCGCCTCGACCTCGCCCTGGCCCTGCTCGGCCGGCCCGAGGTGCTGTTCCTCGACGAGCCGACGACCGGCCTGGACGCCCAGTCGCGCCGGGACACCTGGGAGCTGATCCGCGAGCTCAAGGCCCAGGGCACGACCGTGCTCCTCACCACGCACTACCTGGAGGAGGCCGAGCAGCTCGCCGACCGGCTGGCGATCATGCACCAGGGGCTGATCGCCACCACCGGCCGGGTGGCCGACGTGGTGGCCGAGCGGCCCTCCCGGATCAGCTTCCGACTGCCCCCTGACCGCTTCCTCGGTGAACTGCCGCCGCTCGCGTCGATGGGCGTGACCCGGCACTCCGACGAGGGAGGAACCGTGCGGCTGGAGACCCGGGACCTCCAGCGCACGACCACCGAACTGCTCACCTGGGCCCACCACGCGGGCGTCGCCCTGCACGCGCTCGACGCCCGTTCCGCGTCGCTGGAAGAGGCCTTCATGGAGATCGCCAAGGGCTTCGACGACGCCGAGGGCTTCAAGAACGCCGGAAACGCCGAGCACACCGGAAACGCCCAGCACGCCGAGGACTTCGCGAACGCCGGGAAGCGGGAGACACGATGACGACGACAGCGAGCGTGACACGACCGGGGACGACCGCGCCCGCGCGCAGCGGTGCCCCCGCCCGGCTGGCCGCCCTCGGCCGCGCGGAGCTGACCCTCCTGCTGCGCAGCAGGGCCGCGCTGGTCACCGCACTCCTCGTGCCGGCCGTCACGGCCTTCGGTATGCGGGGCATGGTGAAGGGCCTGGACCTGGGCGGCACCGGCCTCTCGATCGCCACCGTCCTGCTGCCCGGTTCGCTGGGCCTGGCGCTGATCTTCTCCGTCTACTCGAATCTGGTCGGTGTGTACGTCACGCGCCGGGAGAGCCTCGTGCTCAAGCGGCTGCGTACGGGGGAGGTGCGCGACTGGGAGATCTTCGCGGGCGGAGCGCTCCCGGCTCTGATGCTGGCGCTGGTGCAGTGTGTCCTGCTGATCATCGGCCTGACGGTGGTCCTGGACGCACCCGCACCCGCGGCGCCGCACCTGGTGGTCCTCGGCCTGCTGGTGGGCGGGGCGATGCTCGTGGCCGCGAGCGCGCTGACGGCCGCGGTCACCCGGACGGCAGAGAGCGCCCAGCTGACCTTCCTGCCGTTCTGGCTGTTGAGCATGGTCGGCTCCGGGATGTTCGTACCGCGTGGAGTACTGCCGGGCGTGGCAGGAGACATCAGCGCCTGGCTGCCCTTCTCACCGGTGATGGACCTCCTCCAGGGCGGCTGGACGGGCAGCCTCGGCGGCGGTGACCAGATCCGCCTGCTGCTCGCCGCCCTGGCCTGGACAGGTGTGGCGGTCCTCGGAGTGCGGCAGTGGTTCCGTTGGGGCCCGCGCGGCTGACAGCGCGCCATGGTCCACGCGGGCGCACGGACGCCGACCGTGCGCGTGAGGGCGTACGCGCCCGCACGGACGACGAAGTCGGGGACCATGAGCACCATGAGCACCATGAGCGTGGAGGACTGGGTGGAGAGGCTCGGCGGCCCGGACGGCCCCGGCCGGTACCGCCGCTACGCGGTGAGCAGCGTGGGCTTCATGTCCGTCTGCGAGGTGGGGCTGTGGACGATCTGGGTCGTGCGGGGCGATTTCGGGGTGCTGGTGCCGGCGACCGTGATCGTGCTGGGCACGGCGCACGCCGGAGTCCAGCTGCTGCTGTGGCGCTCCGCCCTGCACCACTACCTCGCCGTCGGCCCACGGCCCTACCGGCTCGTGGCGGTGTACACGGCCGTGACCGTGGCCACGGCGGCATGGGGATGCGTACTGCTGTCGTCCGGCCGCATCGAGAACGGCGACCTGACCGCCTTCATGCTGTGGTTGCTGATGTTCTACGCGGGACCGCCCGTGCTGGGACTCGGACCCCGCACGGGGTCGGCCCTCGTGGCGGTCGTTTCGGTGGCGTCCGTGGCAGGGGCGGCCATGGCGGGGCTGACGGGCGAGGACTTGCTCCTCCTCATCGGCGCGACCACGGTCATGGTGCCGTTCATGGCCGTCGCGTCCCTGGCCTCCGGCTGGGGTGTGCGGCTCGTCGAGGAACTGGTGGCCGCCCGTGAGACGCAGACACGCCTGGCAGTCGCGGAGGAACGCCTGCGCTTCGGCCGGGACCTCCATGACGTACTCGGCCGCAACCTCGCGGTCGTGGCGCTCAAGAGCGAACTCGCCGCAGAGCTCGCGCGGCGCGGCCGGCCCGAGGCGGTCGACCACATGGAAGAGGTGCAGAACATCGCGCGGGAGTCCCAGCGGGAGATCCGCTCGGTGGTCCGCGGCTACCGCACCGCCGACCTCCACACCGAACTCGCCGGAGCGCGGTCCGTCCTGGAGGCCGCGGGCATCGACTGCCGCATCGAATACGGGCCCGCCGACCGCCTGCCCGCCGATGTGCAGTCGGCCCTCGGCTGGGTGGTGCGCGAGGCGACGACGAACGTGCTCCGCCACGCGCCGGGCGCGTCCCGCTGCACCATGTCACTCCGTACGGCGGATCCGGCCACGGCCCTGCTCGTGATGGAGAACGACGGCGCGTCCGCAACGGAACCCGGCACCGGCACGGGCCTGGCCGGACTGAAGGAACGCCTGACCGCGCTGAACGGCACGCTGGCCTTCGAACAGCACTCCGGCGGAGTCTTCCGCCTCACCGCGCGCATCCCCTGGGAGGAAGCCGAATGATCAGGGTCCTGTTGGCGGACGACGAGCACCTCATCCGGGGCGCGCTCGCCTCCCTCCTCACCCTGGAGGACGACATCACCGTCGTCGCACAGGCCGGAACCGGCGACGAGGCCCTGGCGATGGCGACGGCGCACCGCCCCGACGTCGCCGTGCTCGACCTCCAGATGCCCGGCCTCGACGGCGTTGCGGTCGCCGACCAGTTGCGCGCCGCCGTGCCCGGCTGCGCCGCGATGATCGTCACCAGCCACGCCCGGGCGGGAGCCCTGAAGCGCGCGCTGAGCGTGGGGGTGCGCGGCTTCGTGCCCAAGACGGTCTCCGCGCAGCAACTGGCGCAGATCATCAGGACCGTCCACACCGGCGGCCGCTACGTCGACCAGGAACTCGCGGCCGACGCCATCGCCGCCGGCGAATCACCCCTGACTCCCCGGGAGGCGGAAGTCCTGTCGTACGCCGAGGACGGGGCCCCGGTCGCGGACATCGCCTCCCGCGCCTCGCTGTCCAGCGGAACGGTCCGCAACTACCTCTCGGCCGCGGCGATGAAGCTCGGCGCGGAGAACAGGCACGTCGCCGCCCGCATCGCCCGCGAACACGGCTGGCTCTGACACGCGAGGAGGCCTACCCCCGTGGTGCCGGACCGGCCAGGCCGCTCTCCCAGACCCAGGCGGCGATGCCCACCCGGTTACGGGCCTTCAGCTTCGCCTGGACGTTCGCGACATGTGTCTTGGCGGTGCCCGCCGAGATGAAGAGCCTGTCGCCGATCTCGGCGTTGGTGAGTCCTTCGGCGACCAGCCGGGCTATTTCCCCTTCCCGGGTGGTGAGAGGCGACGGTGCCGTGGGCGCTGCCGGGGCGGGGGCGAGGGTCCGGAGCAGCCGGACGGTGACCTGTGGACCGATGAGGAGGTCCCCGGCCATCGCCGCCCTGACGCCCTCGATGAGCAGCCCGGGTCCCGAGCGCTTGAGCAGGAACCCGCAGGCGCCGTCGCGCAGCGCCGTGCGTACGTAGTCGTCGTGGTCGAAGGTGGTGACGATCAGGACGCGTGTCGGGTCGGCCACGCCGGGGCCCGCGAGCCGCCGGGTGAGTTCGAGGCCGTCCAGGCCCGGCATCCGGATGTCCGCGACGACCAGGTCGGGGCGCAGGGTGCGGGCCAGACCAAGAGCGGTGACGCCGTCCGGTGCCTCGCCGACCACGGTCATGTCGGGCTGCGAGGTGAGGATCAGCCGGAAGCCGCCGCGTATGTCCTCCTGGTCGTCGGCGATCAGGATGCGGGTGGGGCCGAGGGGCGTGGTCATCGGGTCTCTTCCGGGAGCGTGGCGGGCAGGACGGCGGTGAGCTGCCAGCCACCGTCGCCGTACGGGCCCGCCGAGAGGGTGCCGCCGAGGGCCCGGGCATGCTCGCTGAGCGCGGGAAGGCCGAGCCCGCCCCGGGGACGGCGGGCCGGAGCCGGACCGGCACCGCGGTCGTTGGTGACCCGGATTTCCACGGTGGTGGCCGTGGGGGTGAACGCGACGGTGGCGCGGGAGGCGTCGGGGGCATGCCGGCGGATGTTGGTCAGTGCCTCGACGACGATGCGGTAGGCGACGGCGCCGGCCTCGCGGGAGAGCGCACCCGCGGCCCGGGGAGACAGGTCCAGACGTGCTTCGGTGGCTCCCGCGGAGGTGAAGTTCTCTATGAGTCGGGGGAGTCGGGACACGTCGGGGAGCGCCTCGGTGGTGGGTGCCTCCGCACCGTGCAGCATCTGTACGGTCCGGTCCATCGCGGCCAGGGCGCTCAGACCCGCCGTTTCGATGCGCTCCAGGGCGATCAGGGCGCGGGAGGGATCGGTGGCGGCGACGAAGCGGGCGGCCTGCGCCTGGACGACGATCCCGCTGATGTCGTGGGCGACGAAGTCGTGCAGGTCGCGGGAGAGCTGAAGGCGTTGGGCCCGCCGGGCTTCCGCCACCGCGCTCCGGCGGCGGAGGTCCTGGCGGCGGGGGTAGCCGCCGGCCGCCACCGAGGCGGCCACGGGAAGCAGCCAGAAGGCGGCGACTCCGGTGGCTTCCAGGAAGGACTCACCGGCGATCAGCGGCAGCGGCCACAGGGACACCGCGAGGGCGGCCGACGGAAGGGCGTGAGCGACTTCGCGCTGGGGTGACCAGCGGGTGACCACGGCCAGGAGCAGCAGTAGGGCGGCGGACTCCACCAGCTTCCAGCCGGAGCCGAGACCGGCCGTCGGCAGGGCGAAACTGGTGATCAGGGAGAGGGCCGCGCAGACCGTGGTCGGCAAGGCGAGACGGCTGAGCCGCTCACGGGCCGTGGCACGGGGAACGGCAACGGCCCACACCAGCGTGCACGCGGCCACGACGGACGGCGCGGCGTCAAGCACCGTGAAAGCCGGGCCGGTTGCTTCCCACATGACGGTCAGCGTACGGGCGGGTGGGCCGGGCGGCTCTCTGCCCAACGGCATAGGGAGGCCGGGCGGCAACGCGATCGCTCTGCCGATCGGCGGATGGGATCCGGAGGCGCAGGAGGTGAGGCTTGAGCCGTCCGACCGAACAGGCCGGCACACAGTCCCTCCACTCCACGGGAGTTCACCATGCGCAACACCGCAATCGGCGCCACGGCGGCCGTCGCCCTCCTTGCCGGGCTGGTCAACGCCGGTCCCACTGCCGCGGTTCCGGCCGCGTCCGTCGAGAAGAAGCCGGCACGGGCGGCCGGCGTCCATGGGGAAGGACGCATCTTCTACATCGAGTCACCCGACGACGACATCCGTTTCGCCATCCGTGCCGAACAGAAGCCGTTCACCCGGCCGTTTCCCCCCGAGGCCCCCGAGGGGCTGTCCACGGACGCCCGGGGCACGCTGAAGTTCTCCCACACCTCTCCGGGCGGAGCCGCCGGGTGGGCTGAGGCCCGGGTGGACTGCCTGGTCACCAGCGGCCGGACGGCGACCCTGACCGCGGTGGTGACGAAGTCGAACGTCGGGGACATCGGCGCCCGGCTGGGAATCAGCGTCCAGCAGGGCGGGAAGGGCGAACCGGACCGGCTCGGCTTCTCGTGGGGTGTGGTGAACGCCGACCCCGGGCACGTCGACGAGAACGGCCTGCCCGTAAGTCCGAGAACGGGCACGTGCATGGCCCCCGCGCCCTTCACGACCGTGGTCAAGGGCGGCTTCGAGGTGGTCCACGCCGAGATCACCAAGTCTCCCGCGCAGCCCGGGACGGCGGACCACCGTGGCTGACGTCCTGACTGCCAGGACGCTCGTACCGGCCGCACCGCAGGTCCCCGCTGCTCGCGGTGTCTCCTGCCGGAGTCGCCGCCGGGGGCACTGATTCCGGCCGTCGGCGGGCCGTGGAGCGAGCGGGTCCGTTCCTGCTCCCCCTAGGAGTGTACGTTTGTACATACTCATCCGGGGTCGGCGTCCGCCCCGGCCGTGCACTCCTGAAAGAGCGCGTCACTGATGGACCTGGCCACACGCCGCCGCCGAGCGGCACTGTTCCTCTTCTTCCTCATACCCGGCCTCTCGATCTCCTCATGGGTGACGCGGACCCCGGACATCAGGGACCAACTGGGCGCGTCGACCGCCGAGATGGGGCTCGTCCTCTTCGGTCTCTCCGTCGGCTCCATGCTCGGCATCCTCACCTCCGGCCCGCTGGTCGCACGCTTCGGCACCCGGCCCGTCATGGGCGTGGGGACCGTGCTGATCATCGCCGGAGCGGTGGCCATCGGCTGCGGTACTCCGCTCTCCTCCGCCCCCACCGTCACCGCCGGGCTGTTCCTCTTCGGCGCCGGGATGGGCGGCGGAGAGGTGGCCGTCAACATCGACGGCGCGGAGGTCGAGCGGATCACCCGCCGCACCGTACTGCCCACCCTGCACGGCTTCTTCAGCCTCGGCACCGTCGTGGGAGCCGTGCTCGGCATCCTGTGCACCGCGGTCGGCTTCCCGGTGCAGTGGCACCTGGCCGCCATGGCCCTGGTCACGGCCGGGATGTTCGCGTACGCCATCCGCTCGATCCCCGCCGGCGTCGGCAGGACCAGGAACTCCCGGCACTCCGAGGGCGGCACCGCGCCGGCCCGCCCCGCGGTGTGGAAGGACCGCCGCCTCCTGCTGATCGGCGGCATCATCCTCGCGATGGCGCTGGCCGAGGGCGCCGCCAACGACTGGCTGCCCCTGCTCATGGTCGACGGCCACGGCGTCGACCCCGCCCTGGGATCGGCCGTCTACGCGGGCTTCGCCGCGGCCATGACGCTCGGCCGCTTCTGCGGCGGCTTCTTCATCGACCGCTTCGGCCGAGCCCCCGTCGTCCGGGCCAGCGCCCTGTCCGCGGCCATCGGGCTCACCGTCGTCATCTTCGCCGACTCACCCGTCCTGGCGGGCGCTGCCGTCCTCTTCTGGGGCCTGGGCGCCTCCCTCGGCTTCCCCGTCGCCCTCTCGGCGGCGGGCGACTCGGGCCCCGACCCGGCGGCCCGGGTCAGCCTGGTGGCGATGATCGGCTACATCGCGTTCCTCGTCGGGCCTCCGGGACTGGGCTTCCTCGGCGACCACTACGGGCTGCGGTCCGCCATGATCGTGGTCCTCGGATTCGTAGCCGTGGCCGTCTTCCTCGCGCCGGCCATCGCCCCCCGCCGCACGAAGGCCGGCCCGGCCCCGGCCCCCACCCCCGCCCGGGGCGAGGAGCCGGCACCGGAGAAGTAGCGCCCCACATCGCGGAGGGCGGGGCGTCGGGGTAGCGGTGTCCCGTGCTCACGACAGGAGTGTCATGACACCGTAACCCCGCTTCCCAGGGGGGCGCCGCACCGATCAGGATGGTGATCGACAAGGCAGGGACCAGCCGGAATGACCAGTCCGGCCCGGCCACATCACCATCAGCAGGGGGAGCCCCACCATGCTTCGCACGCACCGCCGCAAGTCCGTCCTCGCCGCCGCGGCCCTGGTGGCCACGACGATGCTTCTGACCGCCTGTCAGGGAGAGGACGGCGGTAAGCCGGCCGGGGCCACGGTCTCGGACTCGGCCGCCAAGGGGAAGTCCGACGACGGCGGGAGCGGCGACGGTGCCGGCAGCGAGTCCGCGTCGGGCGAGAAGAGCTCGAAGAGCGGCAAGGTGTCGGGCAAGTGGGTCGGCACGGTCTCCTACCTCGCCCCCGGCAAATACACCGTCACGGACGCGAACGACGCGGTGCAGGCGTTCTTCATCTCCGAGGACACCGACATCGAGGGCGCGGGCAAGATCTGCGGTGACGCGAACGGCCAGGCCGCCACGCCGTGCAGCGAGGAGGAGCTCGAAGCCGCGGCCAAGAAGGGGTTCGGGGCGACGGTCGACGTCAAGGACGGAGTGGCTGTCAGCATCGTCGAGGACCACACCGACAGCGGCACCGGTACCGGCGACGGTATGGGCGAGGGCGAGAAGTCGGGGCTCTTCTCCGGCACGCTCGGGTACATGGCCCCGGGCAAGTACTCCGTGAGCCGCGACGGTAACGAGCGTGCGTTCTTCACCGCCACCAGCACCGTCATCAACGGAGCCGGCTGGATCTGCGGTGACGCGGAGACCGTCACGCCCTGCACCGAGGAAGACCTCGAAGCCGCAGCCAAGAAGGGCAGCGTCGCCGTCGTCGTCCAGGTCGAGGACGGGGCCGCCGTCACCATCGACGAGGAGCACAACTGATCGCGGACCCGAGCGGGGCAACGGGGTGACGTGCTCCCCACGACGCTCCGCGACGGCACCTTCCACGAACTCCGAATTCAGCGTCCGGCCCGACGGGAACGCGGCCCGTCCTTCCCGTTCACGGATCCGGTGCCGTCCCCGATCCCTTCGGCTCCACTGTCCCGCCGCCCTCGACCTGCCTCATGCGCTGGTCGACCGGGCCACCATGCTCATCGTCATCGCGAGGCTGACCGCCGCTGCACGCCCCGCCCCCGCCGCACCAACGCGCGCTTGTCGGTCCGGCGTGTCTGCGCAAGCACGACCCCCTGGCCGGGCATCAGTTCCGTAACCCGCTTCGGGCCGCGGGCCGCGGGCTGCGGAGGGACCGAATTCTTACTTTGTCACAGCGGGGCAACCGCTCCGCACGTCGCGGGAACCACGTCCGCCCGCTGGATAAGGTCCCCCGGAATCACTGGTGAATCATGAGGGGGTTTTCATGAGGTTCAAGCGTGTGGGCCGGTTCGGTACGACAGGCGCGTTGGTCGCAGCTTCGCTCGGCGCCTCGATCGTCTTCACACCGTCGCCGGCATCCGCGGAGAGCGCGTGGGAGTGCTACGGCACCGCGGTCAAGCGGTGCGCCGCCGTCTGGTGGGACGAGACGGCCGACACCTACCGGGCGCGGGCGAAGATCACCGACGTCGCCGGCGGCGGCAGCTACCAGGTCAAGGTCACCGACGTGAAGCTCCAGCGCTTCAACGGCAACGGCTGGGTGACGCTGCGGACCACGAAGGACTACGACGGCTGGAAGGACACCGAGGACCTGGCGGGTGCCACGAGCGTCGATCCGTGCAGGTGGCCGACGTCGAGTTTCGGTGTGGTGGCGACGTTCAGCTGGAAGGGCGCTTCCTCGGGCGAGAAGACCTGGCGCCCCAACAACTCGTGGGCGATGCTCTGCGACTGAGTACCCCCGTACGCGTCCGTCCCGCGCCCCGGGGTGCGGGACGGACGCGTACGGCTGCGAGGCCGGAACCCTGGCGGATCGCCGACCCGGCATTGTCAGTGGCCGGTGGCAGGCTTACAGGGTGCTGATCGAGGGATATGACGCTCCGCTGGTCGCGGGGGAGCCGCTGCTGGCCCGGCGGGGCTTCTGGTCGAACCACCTCCTGGCGATGTGCGGTGAGGGGACGGGCACCGGGCGCGCTTCTCCGGAATGGTTCGGCGACGACGGTGCTGATACGGATGCCTTGTCGGAGACCCTGTTCGACCCCGGACGGTGGCCGGTGTTCCGTATATCCGCCGCGCACGGCCCCGGAGCCGTGCTGATCTACCGCAACCTCGTCGGCGACTACGGCATCGACTACCTCCTCACCCACCCGGACCGGAGCGGCGCGCAGCGGACCGTCAGTCGGGAAGGAGGGGTCCTGGGCGCCGGGCTGCCGTGGCGGGACCTGGTCCGTATGGCCGACCATCCGTGCCCCGCGTCGGAAGGAGTCGAGGACGCCGCCGCACGGCTCCTGCTGACCCTCCCCCTCCTCGACGACCTGGAGGTGCCGGAGACGGCGCCGGCAAGGCTCGGGGCCGCCCTGGTTTCGGCCGGAGCGCCGCAGGGGACCGCGCCGGAGACGGCGGAGCGACTGCTCGCCCATCTCATGGGACGGCCCCGGCACGAATCCGCGTGGCGCTCGCCGCTGAGCGGCGGCTGAAGGGGAGAGCGAGCCCGGCGCCGTCGCCGGGCGGGCTGACCGGCGTCGCCGGGCGGGCTGACCGGCGGACCCTCGGGCAGGTCTGGCAAGTCCAGGAGGTCCAAGAGGTCCGGCGATGGCCCAGCGAGGATCGGAGGCGACGCACGACCCTTATCCTGACCTTCGCCCTGGCGAAGCCGACTGCGGCAGCCGGGGAGCACGACGGCCGGTGGCCGCGTGCCGGACACAAAAGACCAGCCGGGGGGCGATAGTCGGTGCACGGCCCTGTTCCTGTCCCGAGTCACCTGGATCTGCCGCCAGGCCGGTCCGGGCTCACGGCGCGCCTGCGCCGCACCTGGAGATCGCGAAAGGCGCTGAAGGGCGTCACACAGTGGGTGCTGGACTGGGGCGTCCCCATCGCCCTCTGCCTGCTGGTGCTGTACGTCTTCGCCGCCAGAGCCGGCAGCCCGACCGGCGTGTACGAGGTCTTCACGCTGATCGAGGCGCCCAAACACACCCTCCTCTGGGCCCTGTCCCTGCTCGGCTGGCTCCTCGTCCCGGCCCTCATCGGTGGCTTCGCCGGACATGTGATCACGACACGTATCGGCAGCGTGAAGTCGATCTCCGCCAACTCCCTTTTCCGGCAGCGCACCTGGGGCCAGCGGCTCAGGCCGCCCGGGCTGATCGACGACCTCCGGCCCTACTTCCACGGCAACCACGCCAGGCAGGAGTTCGTCGACGCCTGGGTCCGGGTCGCGCACCGCAACGACTGGAAGCGGGCGCAGGACCACTGGGAGGTCTACGTCCGGGACATCATGTCCACTCCGCAGTACGCCCATCTCGACCGGCGCGAGTGCCTGCGCCAGGCGCAGAACACCAGCAAGATGGGATTGCTCTTCACCGCCCTTGCGGGACTCTGCATCGTCTGCGAAAGGAGGCGGTAGACCATGCGCGGAGAGGACGCCGTCGAGATCGTGAAGGTATCCCTCGCTCTGGCGTTTCCGGCGGCCAGCGTGGAGGGCCTTGCCCGGGCAGCCGAGACAGTGGTCCGCTGGGGGGCCGAGGACGCCGCCGAGCACCTGGACGAACCCCTGACGCAGCGCATGCTCCTGGACCTGCTGCAGGTCGCGGGTCTGTCCGAGGAAGGCTACGCGCCTGCCGACCCGCAGTGGCCGAACGCGGACATCCCTGCGGCGGACTACCGGACCTGGTCCCGTACGGAGTTGATGGACGACAGCGTCGACTTCCTCCCCCGGCCCCCGGACGAGCCCCCACCGCGCGGGCCCAACCCTCGCCCCGGCCCCCGGACGGGCTGACGGGGCGGTGCTGTCCGGACCGGTGCGCGAGGGGCCCGGGCCCGCCGGCGACCGGTCGGCCGGGCCGGAGGGCGCCGAGGATCGTGGCCGTAGTGCCTGGTCAGGACCACCGTTCGAATTCGGCGTCGAGGCGCACGTCGGTGCGCACCCAGACTTCGCCTTCGGCGGCCTCGGCCGGGGCGTCGACGCGTTCGACACCAAGGAATTCGATCAATTTGAGCAGCTCGGCTCGTTCAGCGCGGTCATCGCCGACATCATGCGAGTCGAAGAAGACGTAGTACTGGTTGCTCGGGTCCACGATGCCCGAGTCCGCCCAGATCCGGGCGACTTCCCTGATTGCCGCGGCCTCGGTCGTGACAGTGGCGGCGCGGGTGGCGCCGCGGGTCTCCGGTGACGCGTCGAGGTCGGCGAGGTCCGAGAACCACTGGCCGAAGTGGTCGAGGCCGGCATATCCGTTCTCGAAGAACAGCATCGCGCTCGGCAGGTAGCGATTGGCCCTGTCGACCTGGAGATATTCCGACCGCGGCTGCTCCGCCGCTTCGATCCGGGCGATCACACCTTGACCGGGCATGAGCACCAGGCTTTGACCGGCCGGTTCGTCTTCGATGGTGTAGGTGTCGGACTCCCGACCGCGGAAGAACGCGGAGAAAGCTACGTAGGCTTCCTGGGGGTCGCCCACGGAGACCTGCTGATGGTCACCGTCACCGCCGACGAAGACGAACTGCTTCGGTCCGGATGCGTAAGGGCGAGCCATAGTTTTCCTTCGTTCCAGAGTTGACCGGCGCGAGCTGCGAACTGGCTGACCGCGCCTGGCTGCGCGAACGTCCCGACGGGAAGCCGGCCGACGATGGACGGGAGCCGCACCCCGGTCGATGAGCGGGAGCGCATCCAGGCCGCGGGGCGGCACATGCCGCGTTCCCGGCTCGGCCCCTGTCACGGGTGCGGCCCCGCCGATGGTCAGCGGCGGCCTGCGGACAGGATGACGAGGAACTGACCGCCGCCCGGTTCGATGTCGGCCGTCACCGGCAGTCCCGGCACCAGTCGGGAGAACCGGTCCACCAGCCAGTCCGCGGCCTCTTGGGCGTCCCGCTTGGTCGGACAGCGGCCCACCATCTCGCGACCTCCCTTGCGCTCCAGCCTTCCGGCAACGGTGATCAGCGGCGCGGGTTCGACCACGTACAGGTGGTCCGGCCAAGCGATGGCCACCTTGACCGCACCCTTACGGGTGTTGCATCCGCGGTGGGCGAGCCGTTCGGCGACCTTGGCCTTCCGGTCGGCGGTCCGGCTGTCGACGCTGGGACCCCGCGGGTCGTTCACCGACTCGTCGGGGTCGACCGCTTCGTCACACACCCAGCAGCGCCAGCCGTCGCGCTCGGCCACATCATCAAGGAGACTCATCCGAGCAAACTAGCCTGCTCGACCGTCACTCCGCGCTCCAGGGCCCGGCACGGTCTTGATACCGACCAACATGCGGCAACGCCCGGCAATCAGCGACACCGGTGCCTCGAACCGTGTGGGTGCCGGTACGTCGCGGGTCCGCCAAAGCGTCGGGGCAGGGGGCCCGAGGGGCATCACGACGTCGACGGGCGATCCTGGTGGGTCCGGGCCGTCTCCACCGGCCCCTGATTAGGCTCGCCCCATGCTGAAACTCGGAATCCCTGTCATCGGTGTCACGGACATCCCCCGCGCAGTGGCCTTCTGGACCGAGGCGCTGAATCTGGTCGTCGCCGAGGAGTGGGCGAGCGACACATGGCGGACACTCCAGTACCCCGGCAGCCCGGGACGGGCCCTCGGCCTGATGCGGAGCGCTTCCCCGGCCGAGCCGCGCCCCCGTATCCACCTGGACCTCTTCGCGGACACGGCCGAGGAACAACAGGCGGAGGTGCGGCGCCTGATCGGCCTCGGCGCGCAGACGGTCGACTGGGACCTGTACCCGCCGGACCCCGACTTCGTCGTGCTCGCCGACCCGGACGGCAACATCTTCTGCGTGGTGGACCTGAGCCACGCACCCAGCGGCAGCGGCCCGGAGCAGACCCCCTGACGGACCGGCCCCGTCGCCTACCAGCCGCTCGGTGACACGGGTACCTGGAAGGTTCCAGGTACCCGTGACGGGCGTACGCCGCCACGATGGGCGATGTCACAGTGTCGGTCGTCACGGGGGAGAAGCACCATGAAGAAGCGAAGCCTGCTGGTCACGATGGCGTTGACCGGTGCCCTGGCGGGCGGGGGCCTGGCCGGCGCCACGTCCGCGAGTGCGGCCACCTGCTACGGCAGCTACAAGTCCTTCTACAAGTCGGACGGCAATCAGTACCTGCCGACCGGCAACAGCTACTGGTCGGCGACCAGCAACTGCGCCGACATCAACATCCAGATCCCGGACGCCAAGAGCGTGAAGGTCTGCTTCTACAAGAAGCCCTCGGGCAGCCTCAACTACTGCCAGACCAACTACAAGACGACGAGGGCGAACGAGTGGACGACGATCGCCACCGACGTCAACGACGGCACCATCTTCCGCTTCAAGTTCGCGGACGCCGACTACAGCCGCTTCGGCTTCTACGCATCCTGAGCCCAGGGCCCTCGGGCGAGGCTTCCACCGCACCGGCGATACGCGCGGGTGCGGCGGAGGCCTCGCCTCATCAGGCGTCGGCAGGTACGCGTGCGACCCGGCCCCGGGCTATCCGGCCGCCGTGGACAGGGCGCACTCCGCCCAGACCGTCTTGCCAGGACCCACGCGGTCATGAACGCCCCAACGGGTGGCGAGGGCGTCCACGAGGACCAGCCCGCGACCGTGGTCCTCGCCGGAGGCCGGCACGACGAGGGCGGGCCGGGCCGAGTGGGTGTCGGAGACCTCGATACGGATGACGCCCCGGGCGCGGTCGTAACGGAGGACCAGGGCGAAGTCCCTGCCGGGCACGCGGCCGTGCAGGACGGCGTTCGCGGCGAGCTCGGCGACGACGATCGTGACGGTGTCGTGGTCGTCCGTACCGCGGGGGTGCCCCCACTCGGCCAACTGCAGCCCGGCAAGCAGGCGGGCGAGGCGGGCTCCGCGTCGCGTGGCGGAGAAGCGCTGCACGAACAGGCGTGTGGCGGCGGGGGAGTGGGTGTGAGGGGCTGGCATGGCCCCAGCCTGGTGCGGAGACGATGCTGAGCGGCAGGCACGGCGCCGATACAGATCGGCTTGTACTGGCTCACGCGCTGGACTGGGAGGGTCACTGTACGTAACTCTTGCTCGTGGCCCACAAGCGGGCGCAGCGCAGCGGGAGAGGTGGCCGGGCATGGCTTCGGACAACGGCGGGGGACACTGTGGCGAGCCGGAGTCCTCGGACAGCCTGAAAACGTTCGGAGCCGTGCTGAAGGCGCTGCGCGACGAAGCGAACCTGACGCAGGAGCAGTTCGCACCGCTGGTGCAGTACTCGGTGGCGTACATCGCCAAGATCGAGCAGGGCAAGCGATTCCCTCCGAGGGACTTGCTCGACCGCTCGGAAGCGGTGCTGGGGCCCGCGGCGGCGCGGGTACTGGCGGCGGCGGCGAGGAGTCTGACGCGGAAGGTGGGACTGGCGTCCTGGTTCCTGCAGTGGGCGGCGGTCGAGGAGGATGCGGTCTCGCTCCTCTCGTACGAGTCCAGCGTGATCCCAGGCCTGCTGCAACCGGAGCCGTACATCCGTGCGCTTTTCGAGCGCCGCCTACCGCCCCTCGCAGAGGAACAGTTCGAGCATCAGGTCACCGCCCGACTGGAGCGGCAGCGTCTCCTGGCGGAGCGGCCGAACACCACCTTCAGCTTCGTCATCGAACAGGCCTTGTTGGAACGCCGCATGGGAGGCAACGAGATCACGCGTGTTCTCCTCGACCACCTGCTCGCGGTGGGCCGCCTGCGGAACGTGGAGATTCAGGCCATGCCCCTGATCCAGGAGGACCACTCAGGGTTCGAAGGCCCACTCTCCCTTGCCGAGACGGCAGAGAACCGGTGGGTGGGATATGTCGAGGCCCATGACAGCAGCATGCTGATCACCGACCCGAAAGCCGCAAGCGCGATGCTTCAGCGCTATGGCAAGATGCGGTCGCAGGCTCTGAGCCACCATGCCACCACGGGTCTGCTGGAGCAGATGCGAGGAGCGCTATGAGCACTACCGAACTTGCCTGGTTCAAGAGCAGCTACAGCGGTGGCGGCGGCGGCAACTGCGTGGAGATCGCCTTTACTGCCGAGGCCGTGCTGATCCGGGATTCGAAGGAAGTACGGAGGCGCGCATTGACGGTCTCTCCTCACGCGTGGTCCGCGTTCAGGGCGCTCGCTGCCGACTCGCGCGTCTGAATAGGCGCCGGGGTGGCCATAGACCACCTCGACAAGATCGTCGAGTGGCGGAGCGGCAGCGGTAAAGGACAGTTCACGGGTGTAGCAGAGGTGGCGGACGAGTAGAGCTGGGGCACTTCTGGGCTTTCCTCAAAGATCAGGTATCAGGCCGGGCTTAATGCCAAGCGCCAGCACGTCCTTGCGGACGGCCGCCACGAGCTGCGCGATCTCCGACGCAAGCACATCCCAGCCAACTGGCGAGGTCCATGCGCCTGGCTCGGAGACAGAGCCGGCCCGCCATCCCTCGACAGACCCCACAATCCGCGCCTCACCCACGGGTGTTGGTCGTGTCGGCTGCTCGACCACCTGAGCGGTGCGACTCAGAGGGTGAAGAACCCAGGCACCCGACCATCCGGCGTTCCCACCAAGGCGGCGCGGTCGAGCAAAATGTTGTTGTTCTCGCAGCTTGTTTCCGGGAGGAGCAGGCAGGCGTGGCAGGCAGCCATGTTCAGGCTGTCCGCGCCGCTCGCCTCCGCCTCCATGCACAGAGGATCGTTCGAGCACCAACTCGCCCTGCGCAGAGCGGCCCGGAGGGAGCAGTCGAGACGGCTCGGTTCACCCTGCGCGACGACGCCGCCGAGGCTGCCGGCGGAGTCACTGGTGGCTGTATAGATCAACACGCCAGCCATGTTCTCGTCACTGTAGAGCCGTTCTCGCAGGGACGCGGCCGGATAGCCGCCGTCCAAGCTCCATTCGTTGATCAGTATGTGGGCCAAGGCGTGCAGAAGGAGGAAGCGCGGCGTCGCCGGTGAGGGAGGAATCGGCTTGGCCGAGTCGCCTGCCCGTGCCGCCAGCAGTCTCTCGTGGTTTTCGCGGATCCGAGCGGCGCGAGCCACCTGAGCCGGTTGCTCCTCCCATGCCCGCAGCCGCTCCTGATCGAGACGAAGGAACACACCCTCGCCGCTTACTTCGAAAGCCGGAAGCCAGCTCGGCTTCGTCAACGAGAGGGCTGCCTGGCGCAGCTGGGAATCGGCCGGGCTCGGCTCCTCCACCCGTCGGAACGATTGCAGCGCACGTACCTCGCGCAGTCGCTTGACCAGCATGACCTGTGCCAGTCCGTGCGACGTGCGCACGGCGTCGATCGACGTAATGGGGGGCTCGCAGACGAACTCTTGCTCCTCCTCGGCATCTTCGGGATGTGGCGCGGACAGACTCCGGTACTCGCCCTCGTAGAGCTTCCGCCGGTAGTCGCCTGCACGCTTTGCAGCTTCCGTGTCCTCGTCCTGTGCCGCAGCGGCGATCTCGACCGCACGCCTTCGCTCGACTTCTGCCACCACGTCGTCGTCAGTGTATTTCGAGTGAAGCAACAGCTTGCTGACGCGTACGAACGTCTTGATGGAGGAGGGATTCTCCTCCTTCAAGCCGTCGTAAAAAGGGGCGACCAGCTTGGCGATGCCCTGGCTGTACGGCGGGATCGACAAGGCCGAGTGCATGACCGGGAACCAGACGGAGGAGGAACCACGTTGGAGGGTGCGCGGTGCCTCCTGGCAGCCCTCGGCCGGAGCATCCTTGAGCCAGGGGCGACGGCCGCTGCACCGGATGCCGAGGTCCCTGAGCGCCTGGCGCCGGAACGATCCCTCCATGGAAACCTTCTCCACCCCGCAACTGCAACCGATCAACACGGCGCGCAGGGACGCGGTCGAGCCGTCGGTCTGGAAGGTCAGTTGGCCACCGCAGCTGCCGGTGCCCGTCCGGTTGCCCCGGTGAACCCACTTCCAGTAGGGGAAATCCTCCAGATGACCATGGGTGCACGCGATCACGAACCGGGAAGGCACCAAGCTCTCCTGGCATATCGAACACTCTGCTCGCCCGGCTGGTGAGTTGAACTTGCGGAAGGGTTGCAACTGGTGGCAGTGAGGGCATGAGTACATCTCCGGAAAGCGCACCGCTCGCACCCCGTCCTGTGCCGAGTCTGTATCTGGAGCGGGGGGCATGCGGAATCCGGAGACTCCCAGCTGCCAAGCCAAACGGGGTTCCGAGATGAAAGGTGCCTCTGAAATGTCCCACGAGTCGATGCCACGAACGAGAAAGGACTCGTTCTCGACTGCGATCATGGCTCCGACGCCGTAGGTCGTGATGAGCTGCGCGCGACGAATCTCTCCGAGCTTTCGGGCGCTTCGTGCCGCTGTCGAGGGAAGGCCGCGACGGCGGGTGCGGGGCGGTACGGGGCCCATGATCAGCGCTCCTCGAAGAAGGTGGACGAGGCGTCTACGTCTCGCAGGCTCCACAGTGTCTTCCACGGCGACACGTAGGCCGACTCGTCGTCGTAGTTGGCCAGCAAAGCGGTGCTGCGCGACCCACGTGGAGCCTCGTACACGAGGTTCGGATGGTCGTGTGCCTCTTCCCGCCACCATTCGACGAATTGCTCGAAGGCTGCGGTGGTGGCCTCGATCTCGGCCGGTTCGACCGCCGCGACCCGGTCGAGCAGCACTCTTCCGACTTCGTCGTGGAGAGCGGTGAGGAAGTCCTCCACGTGGGCTGCCGCTTCGTTGGCCCGCGCGGCAGGCAACATCAACCGGGCCAGGGCCACTACCACGGCGTGCAGGCCTCGGTCGCGGGCCCGGGCGGAGAACGGTGTGACGCTCGTGGACTCCACCTCGCGGTACAGGGCGGAGTGAAAGCTCTGGAAGTCCTCGTAGTGAGAGCGATCTCGCGACCTGGTGGAGTTGAGCATGATTGCGACGAGGCCCGGGTGTTGTCGGCCGACACGACTCGTTGCCTGGATGTATTCGGCAGTGGTCTGCGGTTGCCCCATCACGGCCATCAACCCGAGTCGATCGACATCGACTCCGACGGAGATCATGTTGGTGGCGAGCAGAACGTCGAGCGCCTCCGGGCTGGGGTGCGGTCGCTCGACATCCTTGAGCCGGCGGGAGATGTCGCTGGCGCTTGCTCGGCTGCTCAGCTCCGTGAGAGCGTCCCCCCGGCGCGCCTTGAGGCCGTCACGTGTCGCGAGGTGCCCCAGCCGCTCTTGCACGTCGTCGAGAACCTGGAGCTCTGCCGCCGACAGCAGGCGCAGGCTGTTGAAGTAGCCGACCAGTGTCCAGTACGCGTCTTTCACCTCTGGCGGAGCATCGTGGGCGTGAGCCCTGTGAAGCAGGGCTGCGTAGACGCGGATCAGCAACGTGGCCTGGCTGGTGCTGGAGGTCAGCAGGCCGACGTAGCAGCGTGCCGCCTTGCGCTCACGTGGTGTCTCGACGGCGAACCAGGAGTCCCTCGCGTCGAGGCCGCCGGGCGGGAACTGCGCCACCCTACGGTCGAACAGCCGGGTGCCCTGCTCGCCGGCGCGTCGGATGGTCGCGGTCGAGGCGATGACCTTGGGACGCTCGGCCAGCGCATCGACGGCCGTTTCGTACAGGCCGGTGAGCGTGCCGAGTGGGCCGGAGATGAGGTGTAGCTCGTCCTGCACGATGAGTTCGGGCGGCCTGATCCCGTCGATGTCCCGGTTGAACAGAGCCGCTGACGCGGGTCGCCAGGGCATCGAGGCGAACTTGTCGACCGTCGCGATGACCAAGGTCGGGCGATGGGCGTAGACGGCTTCGTCGACGAGGTGCACCGGCAACCCTCGTCGGAAGGCACAGCTGCCCGAGGGGCAACTCACTGCCATGCGCCTGGCGTTCTTGTCGACCGCGTAGTCACGGGCCCGCAGTGGCTCACCGCACCACGGGCAGTTGCGCAGTTGGACCGGGTTCTCCGTCTGCAACTGGAGGGTCTCGTTGCGCACGAGGTCGGTGAGCTTACCTTCGGCTACCGCCAGCGTGTTGGGAGTAGCCGAGCGGCCCACCCACATGCCGATCGATATTTCCTCGCGTCCCAGCCGCGCGGGATCGGCGGCCCGCAGCAGGTCCATGGCGCAGATCAGCGCTGCCGCTCTCTCGAACTGCTGGAGCGTGAGCAGCCGGAGCGTGTACCGCATGAGCACGGTGACGCCTCCCCCTGCCACCCCGTCCCGCAACCGCCGGAGGAAGGTGGTGAAAGCGATCAGCCCGAGGTACGCCTCAGTCTTGCCACCGCCTGTGGGGAACCAGAGCAGGTCGGAGACCTCTCGGTCCTCGTGGTCCGGATCGACGATTCCGGCCAGGCAGAGCAGCATGAAGGACAGCTGGAAGGGCCGCCACCGTCCTGCCTGTTCGTCCGGCCGGCCGGACCTGCCACCCTTGATCCACACGGTACGTGCCCGCTGGTCGGCCATGGCGAGGTTCGCCAGCCGGAACGCACGCATGACGTCCGGTTGCTCGGCGTCCTCCAGCAGAGCCACACCTTGACGCATCCGGCTCAGAGCTCGGCGGCACAGCAGGACCTGATCCGCCGCAGCGGTACCGTCCTCCGTGCCACTCAGCAGACGTGCCTGGTCCTCCTGGGTCAGGATCCAGCGTTCGTACCCTGCCAGCAGTGCGCGCAAAGCCGACACGACCTCGTGGGTCGGGTCGGTTCCCAACCGGTACATGGTCAGTGGCTTGTCGTCGATCGCGGGATTGGAGTCGGTCAGCAGCACCTCGTGGGAGGGGACGAGCTCGGTCCGCAGAGCGGTGACCGTCGGGCGTTCGATCGATACCGATCCCACCGGAGGTGGCGTCCAATCCCATTGCGCCGCGCATCCGTGGCCGATGGCGAAGCTCGGGACATGGCGGTGCAGGAGCCGGCTCAGAGCCTGCTCCGGGTCGACCGCGCCGAGAGTGGCGGGCCGCACCACGAACATCGGGCTGATGCCGTCCTCCGCGGTGACGCTCAGCACCGGCTGGTAGAAGCAATGCGCGTCACGGAGGTCGTACCGACCGACCTCAAGGCTGTTGACGACAGTGGCCGTCACGGTCACGGTCCCGTCCGACGTGGATCGGGGACGGACCAGCAGACGCAGTTCCAGCCCCGGGTGAAGAACGAAGGGATCGAGCAGCCCGGGCCGAGTGACGTCCACATCAACTGGTTCGATCCGCAAGGCGGAACGTCGCCAGTGCTCCCGCTGGGCCTTCGTGCTCCGCGCCTCGGTCCGCTTCGCGGCCACCGGCTTCCCCTCGGCATCCTCGGGAAGGTAGACGGCGGTACTCACGGTCAACCGTATCCGTTCCGAGACCGCCGGATCGACGGCGAAGGTGAGACCGATGGACGACGGCATCCGGACGTTCGCAAGAGATACGCCCAGGTCGCCGGGCCCTTCCTCGACATCTCGACGGACGCCGAGAGGTACCGTGTCGAGCCCGTCCCGCTCGGATTCCAGCTCCCCGTGCTCCACCGCGCCGGCCTGGGCGGAGCTGCCCGACGCCTCCGGGCGGGAGCGCGGAAAGAGCACGCCGACCGGGTACATGGTGATCGGCGCGTCATCCGTCAGCACCTCGTCAAAGCCCCCCACGGGACCGAGCAGATCCTGGCGGAGCGCTGCGAGGAGCGAGTCACGCATCTCGTAGTGCGCCTGGTGGGTCGCCCCGCTCATTATTCGTCCCCCTCGGTGTCGGTCGCGTACCAGCGGAAGCGTCCCAGGCCGCACAAACGGGGTGCGACCCAGGCGCCGTGCGACCCCAGGCCTGCAGCTTCGGTAGCGGCGGGGCTGCCCGCCACCCCCTCCACACATTCGACCCTAAGGCCGGTGATCAGAGGTGGCCATCGATCGACCTCCGAGTGGGATGTGCGGCGCAGCAAGCGGTTCAGATGGGTCCGGAAACGCTCGGACACCACGGCGATCTGTCGCCCTCCGACCACTACCGCGTAGGGAGGCGACTGGTCGGAGTCGATCGGAATACCGTGCAACAGAACCAGCTGTGCCTCGGTGCCGGCAGGGACATCGGTCACCAGGTGGTGCCGGAGCTCCTCGGCGTCCTGTCGAAATCCCTCTGTGCCGGGAGGCTGGTCGTGGGAGACGTCCGAACCGATCAGCTCGATCCCGTTACGTGCCCAGGAACTGCGACCGCCCAGGTACCAACGGTCGATCCTCTTGTCCTTCCGAATGAGCCACGAGTTGGGTGCGTCCAAGACGTAGACGTCGTCCCGGGCGCGCGTCATGGCCACATAGAGCAACCGGGCCTCGGCAGCAGGGTCGTAGTCGTTCTTCTTCTTCCTGACCTGGGCAGGCTCCTTCAGTACGCGTGGTTCGACGATCAGGATCCGATCGAACTCCAGGCCCTTGGCCCGGTGCATCGTCGATATCACGAGAGAGGACGGCTGCGCCGCGGTGAGCTCGTCCGGCAGCCTGCCTTCGGCGAGTGCGCGGTGCAGAGCGACGACATCGAGAGTCCCGCGACCACGGCCGCGCGCCACCTTTCGTACGGACCGCCACAGCGCTTCCGGCACACTGCCGGCGGGGACCGGAAGATCGGCCAGCAGCTCCTCGAAGCGCTCCTGGGTGAGGGCGCTCGTGCTGGTCGAGGCGAGGAGTTCGGCGATCCAGACAGGGGCGGAGCGCTCGCGGGCCGAACGCTGCAGCGTGTGCGGTACGTCGGCTGCGGCGAGGATGCCGGACAACGTCAGTGCCTGACCATTGTCGCGGCACAGGATGGCGGTGGTGTCGGGATAGTCCCGGAGGGCCGCCCGTACGAACTCGTGCTCCAAGCTTCCGAAGTTCGGCGTCGACAGCAGCAGCGCACGGAGATCACCGTGGATACGCTCCGCTTCGCCAGCGGCTGCGGCCCGATCGCGAGGCAACCGCTGCAAAGGGGCGCCGTAGGGCAGAGCCATCCGAGCTGCATCGCTCCGGGCCCGGAAGTTGTCGCCCAGGTGCAGCTCCACCAGTTCCTCGCCAAATGTGGCACGCACCCACTCCAGGAAGCGGTCGGTCTCCTCGGCGCGTTGTTCCGGGTCGGACACCTGGAAGCCGTACACAGCCTGGGCCGAATCCCCCACCACGGTGAATCCGCTGTTCTCCTGGAAGCGGTCGAGCAGCGCTTCGACCATCTCCCGACGGACGCCGACAAGGTCCTGGACCTCATCGATCACCACATGCGCGGGCACGTACTCGCCACCCTCGACCGCTCCCTTGTCGATCGCGTCGGTGGCCGCCTCTATGCGACCGTCGAAGGAGTACGTCGCCCAGTCCACGTCCGGGTAGGCGCGGTTGAGCAGTGCGGAGGCCCAGCCGTCGAAGGTCTGGACACGGATGCGCTGTGCGGCGGCGGCGTGCCGCTCGATCCGCTCCGTGAGCTCGCGTACGGCGGCGCGGGAGAAGCTGAGTACCAGGATCTCCCCGGCCTCCAACTCCTCGCGGTCCACCAATACGTCGAGTCGTCGCACGAGGGTGTGCGTCTTACCGGCGCCTGCTCCGGCCGTGACCAGGACCCGAGCGTCCCAGGGCTGGTCCACCACGGCTTGCTGCGCAGGAGTGAGTCGATGCTCGGTGAGGGGGGTGGCGGTCACTGATTCCCGTCCCACAGGTACTCGAACTCGGTGAATGCGAGCGCCTCACCGTAGTTGGTGATGTTGTCCCGCACGTTCAGGATGAGGCAGTTCTCCTTGCCACCGTTCTTCGGGCCACGCAGGCCACGTCCGATCATCTGCTGGTAGATGTTCGGGCTGTACGTCGGGCGGGCGACGACCACGGCACGAGTTGCCGGCGCGTCGAAGCCCTGGGTGAGCACACCATAGTTCGTGAGCACCTGGGTCCTACCCTTGCGGAAGTCGCTGATCCGCTGACGCCGTTCGTTCGTGGGCGTACTCGAGTCGATCGCCGCAGCCTTGATGTCCCTGTCTCCCAGTTTGGCCGCGAGCAGCTTGGCGTGGGCGACGGAGGTGGCGAATACCAGTACCGGCCAGTCGGAGGGCATGGCGGCGATCTCGTCGACGATGCGCTGACTACGGTCGTGGTCCTCGGCAAGCCGCTGTTCCGCGCCTTTGGGCAACGTGGCGAACGTGTCGGACTGGGCCCGCTCGTCGGCCGTCAGGGCGATGGCAGCGCCCTTCAGCTCTCGGTGCCGTACCTGGGCCAACACTCCGATGTCCTGCAACGACTTGATGGCGACGGACAGGTCGCCGTCGAAGACCCCCGTGTCCAGCCGGTTGCCGAAACGCTGAACCAGGAGCCGGGTCAATTCCGCGTTGTTCTTGTAAGGGGTCGCGGTCAGACCGACCAGATGACGGCTGGTCCGGTGATGTGTGAGGCCGAGTTGCTCAAGAAGACGTGTGTAGCGCTTGGACATCGCGGTGTGTGCCTCGTCGACGATGACGAGCGAGGCCGACTCCCGCAACCAGGTGTAGTTCTCCTCCGTCATGCAACGGTCCAGTTTGGCGTCTGTCGCGACGACCAGATGGGGCCGTCCGTCGACCGGGGTGGCCTCGTTCGACGCCCACAACCGGCTGATGACGAGGGGGTGCTCAGGGCCGACCTTCGACCAGACGAAACTCCAGCTCTGTACAGCCTGCTCGCAGAGCTCTTCGGTCTGAGCGATCCAAAGGACCGGGCCCGGAAGAGTCTCGCGGTCACGGATCCAGCGGATCACGCCTTCCGCCGTGACACGTGTCTTACCGGCTCCGGTCGGCAGGCTGAGCATGCCGCGCTGCGGCATCGGGCTCTCCAGCAGTCCCAGAAGTGCTTGGGCGAGGTCTTCCTGATACGGGTGCAGGGCCGGGAACTCGATCGGACCTTCCACCTCCAGGCGTGCTTCCAGGGAGGGCACCTGGGCGCCGGCGAAGGAGTCCGGGAACCCGAGATCGGTGACGAAGAGCAGGGCCTTCTGGCCCCCGCTGAAGGACGCGGGCGCCCGGGTGGGGAAGTTCAACGTGAGATCGTGGGAGTGGATCCGCAGGATCGCCTCGCCATGGGCGTTGAACGCCATCTCGGCGACGCGGCGAGTGCTCGGTTCGCTCCCGTGCTCGTGGAGTTCGCTCTCCATGAGCCCGGGCGGAAGCCCGCCCCGCAGGGCTTCCTCGCCGATGAGCAGAGCGATCTTGTCGATGACGCTCTCGGCCTCCCGGACCTCGCGCAGCCGCTTCTGGAGGGCCTGATCGTGCTCCTGCCTCTCCTGGAGGGCAAGGGCCTGGCTGCAGCCCGCCAGCCCGAAGCCCCATTTGAACTCCTCGTCCGCGGCCTGGAGCACCTGGAGGCGTTCGAGGGAGTCCAGGACGAAGAGGGTCTGCCCCTTCCTGGCGAACGTGAGGGGCTTTCGTTTGCTGCCCATGGGAGTACGCATGACATGGGTGAGCTCGGAGCAGCGCTGAATCTTGTAGTTGCTTCCTGCCTGACCGAGGCGGGCCTTGACCGTGGGGAACTCCTCGATGAGGGAGGAGGCCCGCCCGATCTTCACCGCGTCGATCTCGCGGCTGATGACGTCGGAGACCTTGAGCATGCCCCAGTCCTCGATCATCGCCTTGGCGGAGGCGGCGTCGGCCTTGTCGGCGACCAGCAGCGCGGGGAGCCCTTCGCGGACGAGTTCCTTGAATTCCGGGGTGCTCGTCGCTACGGCGATCTCGTTGTCCGGGCGTCCTTCCCAGGAGTTCCCCACGCGGCACCGGGTGAGCACATCGTCCGGGAACTCGAACTCGACGCGGTGCAGGAGGGCATAGGCATGCCCGATGAAGGCGTCGTCCTCGCTCTGCAGGAGAAGGTCCAGCAGCTTGCCCCAGCGACGTGCGGGGACCTCATCGGTGGTCGTGGGCATGCTCAGCCGTCGCGCCGCCTCGTCCGAGATCTCTGCGACGGGCAGCACGGAATGAAAGGCCTTGAGTTGGGGACCGACGGCCTCGGACACGCGGGTCAGACCCATGGAGGTGCGTACGAGGCCGTGCCTGGAGATCATCCAGCGCAGCGGAGACACCACGGGGCTGCGTGTGTTGCCGTTGGTTCCGTACCGCATCTGCCAGTGCTGCGAGATGTCGGACGGAGGCAGGGCGGACACGAAGGCGCCACGGCCTTCGTCGGACAGAACCGGCAGCAGGTGCAGCGGGCCCAGGGTCGCGGCGCCCTCCACGACGAGGCGGGAGATGTTGGGGCGCGGTGACGTGCTCGGCAGGCCGCGAAGGTGCTTCTCGTGCACAGCCTGTCGATACTCCTCGAACCAAGTCTCACCCTGCGGCCGATGGCCGCCGGTCGGGCGGTCGGACAGCCCGAAGTCGCGGAACACCGGCCTGTCGCTGTCGTGGAAGTCCATGTCGACGGTGAGGCCCTTGTCCCGACTTCCGTCGGCGGGCACCACCGGTCCGGGCAGGAGACAGTCGCGCATCGGTCGGTACCGGCCGTCCAAAGTCCGGACGCGCAGCGTATGCGAGGGCTTCGGCACCTTCGCGCGGATGCGTTCGGTCTGCGCACTTCCCCCGGCGCTCCGGAGCAGGACCCAGAAATTGGACCAGGCGTCGGTGTCGTAGGTGGCGAAACCTTGGTCAAGGACGCCTTCGAACCGCCCCTGCGCGTCGGCGACCCGGATACCGATGTTGTGCAGGTGCCTGGCCATCTCGGGTCGATCCGAGATCGACGGGTGCACATAGACCATGTCGTCACGGAGGGTGTCGGCCGAGGTCCGGTGGTAGATCTCTCCGGCGACGGGTGCGACCATCCCATGGCCCTCGGTCAGGACGATCTTCGCCCGGCGAGCTGCGGCGGTGATCGCTGAATCCTCGCGCAGCCGTCCGGCCTGGTCTTTGAGCACCATCAGGGAGAAGATCTCGATGGCGTGGGTCGATGCTTCCGCGGAGCCGTCGGAGACAAGAGCTTCGAGCCAGTCCTTGACGCTCTCGGGCGTCTTCCCCGCCTGCTCCAGGATGTGGTTCATCTTGCCGCGTCGAACAGTGGTGTCGGACGCGTCGACGGACGGATGGAGCCAGCCGGCCGGGCGACCGCTGTACTCGGACCAGATCTGGACCCATTCCTTGTCCAGGCCAGGAGGCGTGATGAAGAGCTCACGAGGCCGCTGGAGCACGCCGTTCTGATCGGGCAGGGAAGGGCTTTCGGCGGCGTACTCCCAAACGCGGCGCAGGAAGTACTCGTCGGCCCAGTTGAGCTTCTCCTTGGTGCGTCCCGGCAGCAGGGGGAGGTAGGCGGCGGGATCCTCGGCGGGCACGAGCGAGGGCAGGGTATCGATCACCAACCGTGCCGCGACCTGGAGGAGTTCACGGTTGAAGGGGCTTCCGTCGAGGAGGTGCTGGCGGTCCTCGTTCGTCTTCCACGGCGCGTTGAGGATGCCGGTCAACGACACCTCGTACTTGGTGGGGAAGAACGCCCAGAAGGACCCCTTGCCGACAGGTACCGTGTGCAGGCCGTTACGCACGGTGTACTCCGGCATCGCCCAGGAGACCTCCAGTACGGGCCGGCCGTGAAGCTCGCCCGCGCTCTCCTCGGCCTCGCCGGCAGGGGAGTAGGAGGCCGAGAACACCTTCCACTGTTCCGTCGTCTGCTTGGCGCCGCTCGCCACCTCCTTGAGCGTCCGGTAGTTGCCCTTGTGTTCGATCGAGATTTCCCGGCGGACCTGCGGCATGGAGCGACGGTCGTGCAGGAACAATTCGCCGACATGGGGGGAGAACAACTGGAAGTGGGCGGGGAAGGCGTCGGTCTCACGTCCGTTGCGCCCCCTGTGGCCGACGATGTCGCGGGCGAGGCGCTCAGCCGCCCCCGCCGTCAGGGGCAGGCGGACGACGGTGGTGGCCCAGCGCAGCAGCTTGTCCAAGGTGTCGTCGTCGGCGCGTTCCTGTTCGACGTCGAGAGGACGGGCCATGCGGAGCACCGGGGTGTCCATGTGGAGATCGCCCTGTTGTCCGAGAGCCTGCGCGATCTCAGCAGCTGACCACTCCTTGTCGAAGCCGAAGCCGAAGGCGCCGTTCCCGCTGAAGAACTGGGGGGAGTCGCTCACGGAGAGAACGGACTTGACGCCGACGCCGAACCGGCCGATCTGCCCGCCGCGCTTCCGGGAGACGCCCATTCGCAGGATCGTCTCGGCTCCCTCCGGCGTGACAGGGCTGCCCACGTTCGCGCAGTAGAGGAAGTCATCGGTGAGGACGACGTGCAGCTTGCCGCCGGGTGCGGCCGCGATCTCGTCCGCCGCGTTCTGAACGAGTTCGTACAACTGGCGCTCGCCGTAGCCGCCTTGGGTGATGCGGCGCTCGCCGTTGGCGTGCTCCTGTATCAGCCCCGGATCGACCTGGTAGGTCTTCAGGACGGTGGCGGACTGCCGCATCACGGTTTCGATCACGGGCGGGAGCGAGGAGTCGGCGAGCTGCCGGTCGGTCATGAGGTACCTGTTTCAAAGGTTGAACGAACCGAGGACGCGCGGGGGGAGTGGGGTGCCGGCGTGTATACCGGCACCCCACGGAACGACGTGGAGCTGCTACGTGGAGGGTGCAGCCAAGGGGCTCAGATGCCAGTGGTCGTGACCGTGGTGACGGTCGTGACGGTGACGGTCGTCGTCACGACGGTCACCGTCCGCCCGTTCGTCCGGACCCGGCGGGTGCGGGTGACCTGGTAGGTGCGAGGGCGACCGGCGTTCCGAGGGGTGCTGGGGCGCCGGGTGGCCCGAGAGGTGCGACGCACGGGAGGGTCGGAAGGGGTGGCGACCTGCTCCGTGGGTGCGATGGTGCGCGAGGGGCGGGCGAGGCGCCGCCGTTCCGCCGCCAGGGCCTGGGGGTGAATGCCGTGAGATGCCAGGAGCTCGGCCTGCAGCTCCGGGTCCTGCAGCTCGTCGTACTGCCGGACGAACCAGGTCATCCAGGCGTCGTCGTCATCGATCATTTGGGGTTCCCCTCCCAGTAGGTACGCCAACGAGCGCTTTTGATCAGTTGGAGTACATAAAGACCGCTTTGTGATCGAACATGAGGGCAGAGCTCTCCCGCCTTCAGGAGGCGCATCCCTCAACGGCCCGAACCGGGTTGGGAGTTGCCGAGATGAACGCTAGCACGTACTGATCGGCCAGCCGATCAGAAGCGGGAAGAATCAAAACAACCTCTGCTGGCGCTCGGACGGACCTTGCGCGTCAAATGACATTTGACGAAGCGCTGGCGTCAAGTGCGGTGCTACCGTGTGTCCCCGCTCGGCATGAGGAAGGAGTGGGGCAATGGAGGACAGCGAGGACTTCGGTGTCTGGCTCGGGCGGCAGCTCCGTCGCAAGGGGCTGTCGCAGCAGGGGCTCGGCCAACAGCTGGGTCTGACGCGTGCGGCTGTCTCGGCGTGGGTGACGGGCAGAGCCCGGCCGAGGCCCGAGGTGTTGGTAAAGATCGCCGAGATCCTGGAGACCGACGTCGCCACCCTGATCACCAGGGACGCCGACGCCGGTTCGGACCGGCCGATCAGCTGGTACCACCGGGTCGCGCACCAGGACGGTGGCCGGGAGTACGGCAACGCGGCTGTCTTCGCTTTCGACGCGAACCTCGCTGTGCTGGCCAGGGAAGTCACGCAGAACTCCCTGGACGAACGACTGGATACGGCGCGTCCGGTGCGGGTGCGGTTCACCCTGCACGAGCTCACCGGCGAACACCTGCATTCCTTCCTGTCCGCACTGAAGTGGGACGAGCTCGAGCCCCATTACGCAGCGGCGGCGCAGTCCCGGCACAAGGTGGGCAGGGCCCTCGCCGAAGGGCTGCGAGCGCTGCGCGAGGACTCCTCCCTCCTGCTCCTCAGGGTCGACGACTACAACGCCTCGGGTCTGACCGGACCCGAGTACGGAGACGGTCGATACGCCGCCGTGGTGCGCCGGCAGCTCGACAGTCACAAAAGCAACGACCGAGCCGGTGGCTCGTACGGCTTGGGCAAGGCCACCCTGTGGGCGGCGAGCCGGTTGGGCCTGGTGCTGATCAACAGCACCCTGTCGGAGACTCATGAAGGGCGGACGGTCCGTCGGGTGGTCGGTCGTCTGGACCTTCCCTGGCGGGAGGTCGAGGGAGTCGCCTACGCAGGACCCGCCTGGCTCGGTGAGCCGGACACGGAGAAGGAGCACGAAGGTGTGGCCCGGTCCTGGTGGGCCGACGAAGGGGTGGTCGCCGATCTACGCCTCGATCGGGACAGTGACGATCCGGGAACGTCTTTCCTCGTCGTCGGTGCTCACGACGCCGCCGGGAGCAACCACAGCTTGGAGGACTTGCACGCGGCCCTCGGCCAGGCGCTGTCCGACAACTTTTGGGCCGCCATGACCTCGGGCCGTTCGACGTCAGCCATGCTGGAAGCCTCTGTCCGCGCACTTCGCAACGGTGAAGTCGTGGTTCATGAACAGCGAGTCGACCCACTCGACCGGCACCCGGCGCTGGTCCACGCTGTCCGGGCATACCTCGACGGCGAAACGGTCGACGAACTCACAGGCCCTGACCAAGTGGCGGCCAGGGACGTCCACTTCAGTGTCCCGTCGCCGCGGGCCGCCGGGCGCGGAGCCAGAGGGCATGACCATCGTGCCGTACTCCTTGTGACTCCCGCTGCGGACAACGACGAGAAGCACAGCCGCATCATCTGTATGCGCGGCACCCGTATGTCCGTCACGGCCCGGACGCCACGGGGCCTGGGTGCAGGAGGGGATCCGTTCCAAGCGGTCCTGCTCGCCGGGTTCGCCACAGGTGAGGACGGTCCGGCGACGCATGCGGCCGAGGCATTCCTCCGGGCCGCGGAGCCGCCGGAGCACGACAGGTGGGGGACGACCGAGGAGCTCACCGCCGCCTACGCCAACGCGCCACGGCGCTTGACCGAGTTCAACACGGCCATGGATGCCGCCCTGCGCAGTGTGATCGGTCGGCGGACCGTCGGTGCGGACTCGACCGGCCCGGAGATCCTTCGAAAGCTTCTGCGTATCGATGCGCCTGCGGCCGCGAGCGGTCGACGGAGCACAGGGCACCCACTCGTGGACCGGGTCGTCGGGAAGGTGGACAGGGAGGGGGCCTGGACCCTGGACGTGTCACTCACCGTCCCGCAACGCGACAGCCGTTGGCAGCTGCTGCCGGTGGTCAAGTTCGATGTGAGATCAGGGGGTCGCCCCTCGTTGGAATGGGCAGACCTGTCCGCCAAGGAGAACTGCCAGGTCGTCGATGGTCGACTGCTCATCGACCCGGATGTGCGATCGGCGCGCTTCGGGGGCGTCACGGCTGTCCGCAGCCACCCTGTGGCCGCTGCCATGGCCGGTGTGATCGTGGACATCCAACAGGCACGGGAGATTTCGGCGTGAGCACTGTGTACGCGTACCCGACCCTGATCGGGAAGATCGAAGTCACCGTTCGAGGGGCGACCATGGACGGGAGGCCCCTGCAGCTCTCACTGATCTCCCAGCGCGATCAGGTCGTCGCTTTGCATCAGGTCGAGCGGGACGACTGGACCGAGGGTGTCCTCGACCTGGAGGTCTCCCTCCCCACAGACGAGCTGGACGAGGGCCCGTGGTCAGAGGTCAGCTGCGTCGCCGTACTGACCGAGGGCGCCACCAACACCCGTGTTGTGACTCGGTTGGAGCGCCGTCGGGGCGACGACCATTGGCGTGGTGAGGTCCGGGTGCGCCGCTCCACCCACGCGGCACGCGCGCTCCTCGATGTGAACGTCGTCGGCAGCCACGGGGGGATCGACGGGCGCGTCATCGGCAGGACGGACACGCCCTGGGTCGTGGACCTGCTTGCCCGTACGCCGACCAGGCAACGCGATCTGGAGATCCTGGAGATGGATTTCCGGGAGGGGCCGCAGGATTGGCTGCGCCGCTTCGTGGATGCACCTTGGCTGATCGACACCGGCGGGGAACTGCCGGCGATCCTGATCAATACGTCCTTCGAGGGAATTTCCGAGCTGCTTTCCGGTGCTCGTGGTCCGTTGGAGAAGGCGACCGCCGGGATGGTGGCCGCGCAGATCGCGGGCGAGGCATGGGCGACCATGTTCCACTCGGCATTGAGCGACCTCGAATTCGATGAGGACGGCACCCCGCACTTTCCTGGCGGATGGCGGGAGTCGGTGCTGCGCTCCATGCTTCCTGAGGTGTTTCCGGGTATTCCCCTCGCCGAAGCGTTGGCAGAGGCACACAGCCGTCGAGGCGACGGCCGGGGATGGGCGGAGATCCAGTCGCGGATCCACTACGCAGCGGGAAGACGAGGGCAGGTGCCCAAGAATCTGACGGCAAATATCCGCGCCGTGAATCGTGCTCAGGAAGGTCTGCGTCGATGAGCCCACACCATATCGAGCCTCCCGAACGGCTCGCTCTGCTGCCGGGCAATGCAGCCACGGCCTTCCTCACCCACGGTGTACGCGCCGGCAAGGACAGCTTGCCGCAGGTGGCGATACTTCGGGCGAGCGAACCGATCGAGAGCGACTCCGTCCGATGGAGCGTCGAACCGGTGCGAGAGCTTTTCGACGAGGCTATGAGCCGGTTCGATGAAGCGAGGACCGATGCCGATGCCTGGGTGGCGCCACGACTGCACGCGACCTTGCGGATGACCCGTGGCGAGGCGGCGAACCCCGGCCTATGGAACTTCCTGGCCTTGGCCGTGGCGCCGGACTACGTCCTGTGGAGGCACCTGCCGCTCGGAGGGACCGACGACGATCCCAAGAAGGTCAGCGGCGTCAGGTTCGTAGGCCCCCACTACACTCAGGCCTTTTCCCGGCTGTGGTGGACGGCCGAGATGTTCAGGGACGGTCCCGATTACGCCTCCGCGGAGATCGCCTGCGGGAACCAGGACATGATCAACACCGCTCTTCGGCTCTCCACCATCGATCACAAACCCACCGCTCTGGCCCTGGTGCGGGTCCTTGAGGGCCTGTTGCGAGAGGGAACCACGCGACTCGGGGATCGAGTCAACGCGCTGTGTACGGCGGTCAACGTAGCCGGTAGCACGCTCATGTACGAGGTGATAGCTCCGGACGACGTACCGGATCACTTCGCACTCTCCGACTGGATCGAAGATGTGGAATCGGCTCCGGCCGTCCCGTGGGACCGACTCCCCGAAGGGCCGGCCGACGGCACCGCCCGGCGCTCCTCCTGCGAGGTCCTTACGCGGATGTTCGAGCGCTTCGCCGCAGAGGCGCCGTTGCGGGACAGAACTCGTTCCGCCGCCTCACAGGACTGAAAAGTGCACGTGCGTCCGGACGGGGCCCTGCCGTGGCAGGGCCCCGTCCGGCTCATGCGTCCTTGGTGAGGACCACCTCATCCGATGCACCGTCCGAGTGCTTCGGTTCCCAGGTTGCCAGCTTGTTGATCAGTTCCTTGCTCGGCGGGCCGAGCCGGAGCGCACTGCTGAGAATGTGCAGGGACAGGAGGGGCGGAATGGCGTTCCCGATCTGCTGGGCCACGTCGGTGGACCGCCAGGGGTACCGCTTCGGAAACGACTGGAGAAGGCCGGCTTCCTCGAATGTGAGCCGCTCCAACTCCTCACCGATCTCCTTGGTCCCGAGCTTGGTCTCTTTGAGAAGGAAGACTCGGTTGCGCCGGACCTTTCCGGTGATCGTCGCCGCGGGCTGGTCGGATGTGCGGCGGCCTCGGTTCTTGGGGTCGCCCCCTGATCCGTAGTTGGAGACCACTTCGAAGTCGCGTGGACGCTCACTGAGTACGTCCTGCATGGCTACCCAGGGCTTGACCGCAGTCTTCTCTTTTCGAGGCGAGGGGAACAGCAGTTCCTCCTGGTCGCGCTCCGAGGCGTGCTGCTGAAGGAGGCGAGTGGTGCCCTTGCTGTAGCGCTGGTGAGTAGCCCGGGGAAACTCCACACGCCGTCCTACGTTCTCCGGGTCCCACTGGGCGATCAGGACGGCACGGCGGCGTGTCTGCGGAACGCCGAAGTCCTCGGCGTGCAGTACGTGGGCGTCGGCGGCGTAGCCGACCTGCCTGAGGAGCTTGGCGTAGTGCTTCCATACGGGCAGGACGGTGGGTACCTGCTCCAGTACGACAACGTCGTAGCGCTCTTTCTCCTGCTCGAGCTCGGCTTCCATGATCCAGCGCAATGGCTGAAGGACGAGACCAGTTCGTTCGTCCGACATCTCGTCGGTCTCGGCCTTGACGTCCTTCCAAGCGGCTTGGAAGGAGAGGAGGTCTTTGTGACCGATCAAGCGAGTGGCCAAGCGCTTGACGTCCTCCAGGGCTTTGTGGCCCTTCCGGTTGCCGGCCACGGAGAACGACTGACACGGTGGCCCGCCCGTGAGAACATTCGCGCTTCTTACCTGTCCATCGCACGGATTCAGTACAGCCACATCTTTTTCCGTGGTGGTCAGAAGCCCGGCCGCCTTGCGCGTAGCGCGTGTCGCGTCGTCCCACTCGACCCCGATGCTCTCCAACCCCATCACCGTGGCCGCGATGTCGAGGCCGCCGGGTCCGGCGAAGAGATCCACGATGCGGAAATCCGCAGGTAGGCGTGGTGGATGGGGTGCAGAGGTCATAGGCGAAGTGTAGCCGGCCCCCAATCAAGATCAACTCGCAATTTAGTCATGGTTGATGCGTGGGCGGTCAGGCTCGAGAGCTTCGGCGAGGGCGTTCCCCAGGGCCCTGCCGACCGGCGGCGGCGACGCGTGCCCGATCTGGCGGTACCGAGCCGTCTTCCTGCCCGCGAACAACCAATCGGCCGGAAAACTCTGCAACAGCGCGGCCTGCGCATCCGTGAGCTTGATCAGACCCGGGCAATCATCGACCTCAGGCCCCGGGACCTCGTCGGCGAGTGCGCCCCCGTTGACCCCCATGCGCGCCCAGGCCCTCTTCGTCCCCGTCGGTCCCAGATCCGCTCCGCCACGGTTGTCCGAGCCGCCGACGAGCGTCGGCGCCACGCTGAGAGCCTGAGTCGCCCAGGCGTCAGCGCCGGGCCAACCGCGTGCCGCCATGGAACGACGGAGGGCCGTGCCCACCGACACGTGCTTTCCGACCGTCGGCAACGGCGGCCGGAAGCGGTCGGAGTACCGCTCCTTCAAAGCGACCAGCACGCCCTGTTTGCGATCCTGCGGTACGCCGAAGTCGGCCGCGTTCAGGACGAACCAGTGCAGCCGATATCCGAGGTGTTCCAGCTCTTTGCGGATGAATGTGCGTAGGGGCTCGAATTCCGGAGCTGCCACGAGCCCTGGCACGTTCTCGATGAGGAGAGCGCGCGGTTGGATGGAATGAGTAAGGAGAACCGCTGCCTCCACAAGGCGCTGCTCCTCCTCGGTCTCCGCCCTGGCGGTGGTCGCACTGGACTTCACCCGAGGTGGCCCTGCCGAGAGTAGATCCACGTCGTAGGTCTTCGGGTAGTCATCGGGTACGAAGTCCAGGAGGTCCATTTCCAGCACGTCCCATGCCGGACGGTTCAGGCGCAGCGTCTGGCAGGCCACCGGCTTGTTGTCCACCAGCAGCACCGGCTCGAAGCCGGCCTGCTCCAGGCCCAGAGCCAGCCCGCCCGCGCCCGCGCACACATCCACGAACCGCAGTTCACTCACAGGTCCCACCCAGCCCTTGTGCTCCTCGACGAAATCGTTCCCGGTCGACGACCTTCGCCACTTGCTCGGCCACTCGAAGCGGAGCTTCGTGTTCCCAGAAACGCAGTACCGTCCACCCCGCGGCGGACAGGTGCTCCGTGGTCTCGACGTCCCGTGCCATGTTGCGATCCAGCTTCTGGCGCCACCACTCCGCGTTCGACTTCGGTTGCGTGGCGTGTTCGGGGCAGCCGTGCCAGAAGCACCCGTCCAGGAAGACGGCCACCTTGGCCCGTGTGAAAGCGATATCGATCGTGCGCCGGGACATATGTGGCACGCGCTCGTTGAGGCGATAGCGGTAACCGGAGGCGTGCAGCAGCCTTCGGACCGCCACTTCGGGCGCGGTGTCGCGGCGTGCCTGGCGGCTCATCCGGGCCGAGACGCTTGGGGAGGACGGTTTGGCGGTGCTCATCACTTCCCAGTTTCCTACGGTCAGCCCTCTTCGCGATCAATGACGGCGATATTGCTCCTGCTCGAATCGATCGCACGGAAGCGCACCAGACTCCTCCGCCCGCTGTCCGGAGACGTCGGTGCGACCAGAGAGAAGGCCATGACTACGTCACCCGGGTCTATCGCGCCACCGGAGGAGAGCCGAGGCTCGCTCTCGATCAAGGGGTAGAGGACCAGGACACCACGTCGGTCGCGGGCGAGTGACTCGACCAGAGGGTCCTGGGAGTCCTTCAGCGCACCCGCCACCCGCAGGGCGACCCCACGGTGCTTGGGCTCGCTGATCGCGCCGAAAAGATCACCACGGCGCCGGGTACGGCTCGCCAGCGAGAGGGGACGTGAGCCGAGAATGGTCGCCTCGACCCTACGCACCGACGTCTGCTGCGGAACGACGACCAACCAGTCGTCGATGACGTTGCCTGCCTCGGCCGCCGAGACGAGAGCTTCCAGGTGAGGCGAGAACTGGGCGGGCGCGGACCACTTCAGATCGCACAGGATCCCGAGCAGCGCGCCGTGGTCGAGCGTCCCCAGCGCGGCTTCGTAGCTGTCGTCCCGGCCGTGCTCGATGGAGGAGCACCGCAAGGTGACGAGGGCGGGATCCAGAGCTTCGAGAGCGGGGCGCCACGCCTCCGTGTTGTGCCGCAGGTCCGCCGCCCCCGTCGGGTAGGCCGTCGGCTCCACCCACTGCCCCGGCGACCGGATCTCCACCAGCTCCGCGTTGAACATCTTGTTCCGGGCCGCCGGCTTCAGCCATGCCAGGTGCTGCGAGACCAGCGGCGGGATCTGGGCCGGGGTGACCTGGGGCTTGCCGTCCACCAGGGTGGCGTAGCGGGTGAGCTGGGTGCGGAAGGTCTCCTCGTCGCGGCAGATGGCCTCGAAGGCCTCGTAGAGGTCGACGGTCTTCTTCTTGCCCATGGGGACTTCGCGGCCGATGTAGAGGCGTACCAGGTCGCGGTAGCCGGGGCGGAAGCCGAACCAGCGGCCCATCTGCATGAGGGTGTCGGCCTGCTGGGTCGTGCGGCGGTAGTACGTGACCGTGAGGCCCTCGATCGTGAAGCCGCGGGAGAGCTTCGTGCCGCCGACAAGGATCTTCCACACATGCGGTGTCCGGTCGAAGTCGAGCTCCGCCTGTTCGTAGTCGCGTTCGGTGGCGCCGTTGACGATGATCACCGGTTCGCCGCCCGAGTTGATCAGCTGGCGGGCCCGGGAGACGTACGGCCTCAGATCGTCGTACGACGTCGGGACCGGCAGGCCGTCGTCCGCGAAGCGCTGGAAGTCGTCGGCCAGCAGGGCGGCGAGGCGAGCGTGGCCCTCCTGGCCCGTATAGGCCGAGCGGTGCCACATCGAGTTGATCCGCAGGGCGAGGGCCGCGTGTTCCCGCTGCTGCACGGATTCGTGGACGAGCATCGTGTGGTGGCGGAACGGCTCCTCGGGCACGCCGTTCGCCACCCGGTACAGCTTCAGCGCACCGGTGAGGACGAAGGCGTCCAGCGCTTCCTGGAGGCGGTCGCCGGTGTCGTCGTAGATGCCGCGGATGTGCGTCTCCTCGGCCGAGCCCTCGCCTTCGAGGTCGTGGAAATCCTGTACGCCCATGTAGCCGGTCGGCCGCGGCAGCGAGATCAGGAAGTCCCGGGGGAAGATGTCCTCCTCGTCGCCCGGATCGACGAAGACGTTGGCGAACGGTGTCGCCGTGTAGCCGACGTACTGGGCGCGGGGCAGCAGGCCGAGCAGTTGCGTGATCTGGCCGTTGATCGCCTTGCGGGCGACCTTGCCGTTCTCCCACTTCTTCGGGTCCGTCGTGTTCACCGACGCCTGGTCCGACTCGTCGTCGATGATCAGTGCCGGGATCTCGGAGAGGATCGGGCCGATCTTCTTCAGGTCCCTGAGCAGCTTGTCCAGCACGTCCGCGTTCTTCTTCACGACCATCACGCGAGCGGCGGCGTGGTGCAGATTGGCCGGGTCGTACAGGGGCTGCGTGCGGACCTGCTTCTCGAATTCGAGCGTCCGGATGCCGTTCAGCAGGCTCTGGTAGTCGTTGTCCCGTGTCGTGAGCCGCTCGATGTCGAAGGCGCCCAGCGTGGACGGACGTCCGCCGTGGCTGACGAACTTCGCCGGCCAGTCCTCGTCGTCCTGGTAGTCGACACCGACGAGCGCGTCCGTGTCGGCCGGGTCGGCGCCGCGCAGGATGTTCTCCTGCCCTATCAGCTCCATGTCCAGTCGGCGCTGGGTCTGGCCCCGAAGGAGATTCAGGGTGCCGCCGAGGATGATGACCAGGCGGTAGCCGGCGTCGATGGCCTTCGCGGTGACGCCCGTGAAGTTGGCCGTCTTTCCCGACTGGACATAGCCGACGACCAGGCCCCGGGCCCCGTACGCCTCGGCGCGGGTGGGATCGGCGAGACGCTCGACCACCGCGTGGCCGGCTTCGTCCAGGCTCGACACGGCCGCGTCCGACCAGCCCTTGCGGCGCAGCGTCCGCTCGTACGAGTTCCAGTAGAAGGCGCGTGCCGCCGCCATGTCCCTGGAGTACCAGGACGTGAACTCCTTGCTGATGACGGTGGCCCCGGGCTCCTTGCACACCGGCACGGCTTCGTCCAGGGCCTTGCGCAGGTCCGTACCGAAGCCGAGACGGTCATGCACGTCGGCTCGCCTGGCGTCCGTGCGCGGCGGTGCCTCGGACCAGTCCGCCTGCTCCGCCAGGTCCCAGGCGGTCAGCGTGCGGTGCCACAGTGCGATGAGCTCGTCCCCCGGGCCGGCCGCGACGATCCGGTCCCGGAAGTGGCCGAGGTCGATGTCGGCCGGTTCCTCCGTCTCCGAGAGCACGAAGGCCAGCTTCGCGAACGCCTTCGGGCCCCGGCGCATGGCCGCCAGGACGTCGCCGTGCAGGTTGAACAGGTGGTCGGTCATGGCGGTACGGACTTTCTCGGGGAGGGGCGGAGTGCGGCGTGGGCGTCAGCGAGTCATTTCGCAGCGTGCCGCTGTCACCAGGACGCTGTTCCACAGGGCGAGCTTGTCGGCGCGCGTGGCACGGACCCGGGACTTCTGGAAGATCTCCTCGACCATCAGATAGAGCATGCTCTTCACGACCGGGGCATCGTTGAGGCCGCCCCTGCGACCGCCGTTGAATGCTGTTCTGTACAGCTTGTTGAGCCTGATCTCACGCACGTCGCGGTCGAGTTCGAAGAACAGGTCCGGCGCGAGGGACGCCCAGCGGAAGGTGATCGGTTCCTCTCCCTCCAGCGCGGGCAGCTCGTCACGCAGCGTCCGTCGCAGCTTCGGGTCCAGCCCTTTGCCGGCGGGGATGACCGCGTCGCGCGTCACTTCGGTGACTCGCTTGGCAGCTTCCCGGTACGTCGTCTGTGCCTCCTGGACGTACTCGCCGAAGGTGTGCCCCGACGCGTCCGTCGCCTGTTCGAGCCCACGCGCGAATGCGGGGGTCACCGTCACGCCGTCCTTCTTGACCGTGAGGCTGAAGACATCGTTCGCCCCGGCCGGCAGGTCGATCGCGACACGGGCCAGCGCGAGGTGGCCCTCGGCGCTGCGTGTGCTGTTCCATCCACCGGCCTGGACAAGCCTGTTGTTGCGGTAGATGTAGAAGCCCTGCCGCTCGGCGAGCGGGCCGATCCCACGGAAGCTGACCAACGGGGACTTCGGCTGCCAGATGTGAGCGGTCAGCGCCACGTCACCGACGCCCGCGACGGGAGCGGTGTACGTACGCGGATATCCGGCCCGGCCGGGGACGCGGTAGCCGAAGGGGTCGATCGGTTCGACGCCCCGGTGGTCCAGCTCCTCCTTGGTCGCGACGTCCTCGACCACGATGTCGACGTTGAACGAGTCATCGGCCAGGAAGCGGTGCAGGTGGAGCCCCAGGTGGGTCTCCAGCTTCTCGATCGCGTCGTCGAGATATCGGTCGGCCTGTCCGGCGGTGACCGTGTCGAAGGCGCGCACCTTGTCCCAGCGCACGATGGTGCCGTGCCACTCGATCAGGCCGTCGTAGCGGTCGACGAGGTCCTGGCAGTAACCGGGGTCCACGATGTCGCAGGTGAAATCGGCCTGGGCGCGGGCCGTCAGCCACCGGCGGCCGGTGGACGGACTGCGCTTGGTGCGGCTGATCACCGTGAGCGAATCGGCGTGCGAGAGGGACGCGGCCTTGAGGCCGGCACCGAAGTGGCCGAGCGCGTTCTCCCCGTACTCCTGTCGCCCGCCCACGGTCATCGCGGTGTCGAGCGTCTCGTCGTTCATGCCCCGCCCGTCATCGACGACCAGGAGGCTGACAAGGCGGTCCTCGTCGCGCAGAAAGCTGATGACGACGTTGCGCGCACCCGCGTCGATGGAGTTGTCGACGAGGTCGGCTATCGCCGCCTCGAAGCCGTACCCCTGATGCGTCAGTGACTCGACATAACGGGCGGCGGGCGGCAGCCGCTTGCTGCCGCTCGTCGGGATCTCGTACTGCCAGTCCGACGACGGCTGGTAGGGCGGCATGGGCTTCCTCGCACAGACGGAACGGGGCCTGCGTGGGGGGAGTGGCCCGGAGCTGGTTGTTGAATGTGATCGTATTGCAAAGGTGCGACATGGGGGAATTCCCCGATGAATTCGTCCCGTGGCTGTTACAGGTTCGAGGCAGGCCCGCGACCGGCCCCCGCCACCAGCCCCTCCACCCCGTCCAGCACCCGTGCCAGGCCGAACTCGAAGAGGGTGTCGAGGTCCAGGTCGAAGCCGTCCTCGTCGAAGAGCGTGGCCAGCACCGGGTAGGCCGTGGATGTCTGGATCGCGTCCATGCGTTCCCCGGTCGCCGCCATCCATTCGTCCGCCGTCATCCCGCTGTCCTGGAGTGCCTGGGACTCCAGCTCCACGGCCATCGCCACGCCCTGGGCGTAGCCGAGCACCGTGAGGTGGACGTGCAGCATCTGTTCCGGGGTGAGGCCGATGCCCCTGAGGGCGGTCAGGACCCGCTCCGTGTACTGCATCGCGTTCGGGGAGGCCATCGGGCGGGTGAGGCCGGCCATGGCGCGGGCCAGCCAGGGGTGGCGCTCGTACTGTCTCCACAGCCAGCGCGCCTCCCACTCCAGCAGTGGGCGCCAGCCCTTCGGGCGGGGGCCGGCCGGGCCGCTGCCGAACACCGCCTCCGCCATCAGCCGGACCAGCTCGCCCTTGTTCGGGACGTGGCGGTACAGGGCCATCGTGGAGGTGCCGAACTCCGTCGCGAGGCGGCGCATCGAGAGTGCGGGGAGGCCCTCCGCGTCCGCGAGCGCGATCGCCTTACGGATGACGCGTTCGCGGCTGAGCTGCCGGCCCGGCGGCATGGCGCGCTCCCGGCCGCTCTTCGCGACCACGGTGCCGATGCCGGGCACCGCCCGCACCAGGCCCTCCTGGCCGAGCACCCCGAGGGCCTTCGTCGCCGTGGCCATCGCGACGCCCCACTCCTGCGTGATACGACGCGTGGAGGGGACCGCGTCACCCGGGCCGAGCTCGCCCGAGGCGATGCGGCGGCGGATCTCCCCGGCGATGCGGAGGTAGGGCGGTTCGGTGGTCATGGCACCACCGTACTAGTGCACCTGGGGCGCCCGTACCCCTGTCAGCTGGGGGTTCGTGCCGGTGCACTAGGAAGCTGTTTGCGGTGTACGTCGCGGCCCGCTTCCGTGCTGCACATGGAGAACACACCCGGCCCCCGCGCGGGCCGCAAGGAATGGACCGCCCTCGGCGTCCTGATGCTGCCGTTGCTCCTCGTCTCGATGGACGTGTCCGTCCTCTACTTCGCCATCCCCTCCATCAGCCAGGACCTGGAGCCCAGCGCCACCCAGCAGTTGTGGATCCTGGACGTGTACGGCTTCGTGCTCGCCGGCCTGCTCATCGTCATGGGCGCCCTCGGCGACCGCATCGGGCGGCGCACGCTGGTCCTCGCCGGAGCCGCTGTCTTCGGCGCGGCCTCGCTCGCCGCCGCGTACGCGCACTCCGCCGAAGTGCTCATCGGCGTACGCGCGTTGCTGGGGATCGGCGGTGCGGCCCTGATGCCCTCCACCCTCGCCCTGATCCGCAACCTCTTCCACGACGCGAAGCAGCGCGGGCAGGCGGTGACCGTATGGACGGGCGTCATGACCACCGGTATCTCGCTGGGGCCCGTGGTCAGCGGGCTGCTGCTCGAACACTTCTGGTGGGGTTCGGTGTTCATCATCAACCTGCCCGCCATGGCGCTGCTGCTCGTGCTGGTGCCCATCCTGGTGCCGGAGACCGCCACCACCGCCCGCGGACGGTTCGACCTGCTCGGCGCCGTCCTCTCGCTCGGTGCCCTGCTCGCGGTCATCTACGGCATCAAGGAGTGGGCCCGGCACGGTTACGAACCGCTGCCCGCGCTCTGCATCGCCGCCGGGCTGGTGCTCGGCCTCGTCTTCGTACGCCGTCAGAAGCGCGTCGCCCACCCCCTGATCGATCTCGGCCTGCTCGGACGGCGTGCCTTCGGCGGGCCGGTGGTCGCCAACCTGCTCGCGATGTTCGCCACGGTGGGTATGGCCGTCTTCGTCACGCAGTACCTGCAGTCCGTGCTCGGCCTGAGCCCGCTCACCGCCGCGCTGTGGAGCCTGGTGCCCGCCGCGGGCGTCGCCGTCATGGCGCCGACCGGGGCCGCGCTCGCCCAGCGGACCGACCGCGCCTATGTGATGGGAGGCGGCTTCCTCGTCGCCGCCTGCGGATTCCTCTGGCTGTCCCAGCTGCGTACGGACTCGCCCCTGTGGTTCGCGCTCGCCGGCGCGTCCGTCTACGCGGGCGGTCTGGTCGCCTCCATGACCCTCGCCAACGAGCTCGCCCTGGGCGCCGCCCCGCCCGAGCGCGCCGGATCGGCGGCGGCCGTCCTGGAGTCGGGCCAGGAGCTGGGCGGAGCCCTCGGCATGGCGATCCTCGGCTCCATCGGCGCCGCGGTCTACAGCCGGGACATGGCCGACGCCCTGCCCGCCGGGACGGCCCACGCCGACGTGGTGCGCGAAACCCTGGGCGGCGCCGCCGCGGTCGCGGCCGAGCTGCCGGCCGCGGCGGCGGACACCGTGCTGTCGGCAGCGCGTGAGGCCTTCACCCACGGGCTGGGCATCGCGGCGGTCGGTGCGGCGGTGGCCATGGCCGGGGCCGGGGTGTTCTCGGCCGTCTTCCTGCGGGGCACGTCCGGACGGACGCCCGCCACACCGCCGCCTTCGGACCGCAGCCGGCCCACGGCGTCGGCACGCTGATCCAACGGGTGACCGCCGAGGGCTCACCGGCACCGTTACGGGAGGTCAGGCGCGCACCGCGGTGATCAGTACACCGTCGACGGTCCGGATCTTGAGCGTGGTGCCGTCCCACGCCACGGGGAGGGGGAACGGTGTGGTGTCCACCGGCTCTCCGTCGCTGAGGCCGGACTCCGCGTCGTGACCCCACTGCAGGGTGAGCGAGGCGTCGTCGCCGACCGTGCCCGGCATGCCGGTGGCAGCCCAGACGTTGTCCGTGCTCATGTTGTCGATGGTGAGCTGGAGTTCGTCGCCGGTGAGTGTGAAGGAGCCGACCAGGTCACCCCCGTCGAGGTCCCAGGCGCGGCCCGTGATCTCGATCCGCCGATACTCGTCGTTGACCTCTCCCTGTGGGCTGTAGGTGAGGTTCCACGCGCCCTGTACGAAGGCCTGGACGGCGGCCCCGGCGACGGTCGGCCTGCTGGAACCGCCGGCCCGTCCCCGGGCGCCCGAGGCGCCGTCGTCCTCCCCCTTCTTCCCGCCGCAGGCGGCAAGGGCGACGGACAGCAGACCGAGGCTGCCGTACCTGATCAGGTCCCGCCTGCGGACGGCCTTCCGCAGTTGCCCGAACTCGTTCGGCATCAGTGCCCGCCCTCTCCCGGTACGGCCCCGTCGTGAGGTCCGATGATCACGAGAGGAGCCCGGTGACGGCCTGCTTCAGGGCTTCCGCGGCGGCCGCCAGGCCGGCGACGGATCCGAGTGCGCTGCCCAGCCGGTCCAGTGCGCCGGCGAGGCGGCCCCGGTCCGGCTCGTCGGCGGCGAGTTCGTCCGCCACCTCCTCCAGCTCGCCGCGTGCCCGTGCGCGGTCGGCGTCGGGGAGTTCCCCGCCGTGTACGGCGAGCAGTTCGCGCAGCGCGGCGAGCGCCTCCTGAGGGGTCGTCCCGTCCGGCGCGGTGGCCGGACCGCCGGTGGTGACGGACACCCTGGCTCCCGAACCGGCCACTGTCGTGCCCGAGTTGTCGATCTTTCCGCTTCCGGCCTGGTAGATGCCGATGTTCTGTTCGCCGCTCATGTCTCTCTTCTCTTCTCGCGTGGTCGACGTGTGGGACGCGGATGTCCTGGTGGTCCGGTGATCGGGTGGTCCGGTGATCGGGAGGCCTGGTGGCCCGCCGTCACCCGCTGCCGGAGACCGAGACGGACGCGTCGGAACCGACGGCGGTGGTGCCGCGGTTGACGATCGTGCCGCTGCCGGTCTGCAGGATGCCGACGTTCAGCACCTCCGACTGCCGGGCCCGGAATTCGGTGGTGTCCACGTGCTTCAGATCGAGGAAGTCGAGGATGACCTCCAGCGTCCGGCGTTCCACGACCTTGAAGTACTTGGTGCTGTCCATCCGCTGGAAGTAGTGGTGATAGCCCGAGCTCGCCCCCAGCTGGCGCACGCTGTGCCGCGCACCCCAGTCGGTGTACGGCAGGTCACCGGCGTCGGCGTCGGGATCCGGTAGTGGCACGGGGCCGGTGCTCCGGCGCGCGGCCGCCCGGCGGGAGCGCAGGGCCCGGGGTGCGGCGGCGACCGCGCCCATGCCGCCGAGCAGCGCCTCGAGGGCCAGGGCCCGCAGCACCCGGCTGTTCACTCCGCGCGGCAGCCGGTCCGGAGCGTGGTAGGCCGCCTTCACCGGCAGGAGCTCGTAGGCGTGCAACTGGGTGTGCAGGACCCTGCCCTTGAGATCGAAGTTGAGGAAGACGGTGAGGACGAGCTCCTCCGACCAGGAACCGACCCGGACGACGAGGAACTCGCGTGCCGCGTCGTAGTGCTCGGACGACTCCCGCGTGGACGGGCCGCCCGGCCGGGGGCCGCCGTCCTCCCCGGGTGCGGGCGGGTGCGGGCCGTCGGCGCGTGCGTAGAGACGGCGAGTGACCTCCAGGCCGTCCAGCCGCTGGTCCGGGTGCGGGACCTCCGTCAGCAGGTGTGTGGTGAGCCGCTCCTGTACGTAGGCCGTCAGCTCCGGACCGGTGAAGGGGGCGGGGCCGGAGTCCGGGCGGGGCGGCCCGGTGGGGTGGAGAGGGCCTTGCGGCGCTCCGTCCAGCAGCACGGCGAAGGACCAGGTACGCAGCGCGTGCCCCGCGCCGACGAACGGCATGTACCCGCCGTAGTGGACGATGCCGGAGCTTCCGTCCTGCTCCTGCCGGATCTCGTCGTAGACCTCGGCGTCGCTCGCGGTGCTCAGCGGCGGCTCGCCGTCGAAACCGTATCCGGCGTCCGACCGCGTGGCAGGCCTGAGATGGACCGTGGTGATCTGCCGGGTGACGATCTCGCCGACGAGGCGTGCCGCCCAGGCCGCCCACAGACCCACGACGGTGCACACCCAGAAGGCCGTCACACCGAGCGGTCCCGCCACGACGGCGAGCACCCCGACGAGGAGCCACTGGAGAGCCGCCGCGGTGGACACGGCCGTCCGGACGCGCCGCAGCCGACGGGCGGCGAGCGCGTGGCCCAGCACGGTCGCCGCGTCGTAGCCGTAGGCGGGAGCGGCGAGGCGGTGGCGGTTGTCGAACAGCTCCTCGATCACCCGGTCGGCGAACTCCCGGTCCACATGGGCGCCGACGGACAGCAGCCTGGTCACCTCGGACTGCGCGGAGGAGGCCCCGTCCTGGCACCCCGGCGCCGGTGACGGGGCCGGGGGCGCGGGGTCGGTGCGGCCAGGGCCGGGCGGTGGTGCGGAAGACGTGGTGCGGTCAGTGCTCATGTCGGTCCCCCGGGAGTTCTCGCCGGTTCACGGCGGTAGGGCTCAGAACTGGTCGGCACGCCACGAACGCAGCGCGTACGTCTCCGCGACCGGGTTCCAGGCGTCCACGAAGTCCTGCTTCGCTGTCGCGGCGGCCTCGTTCGCCTCGCCCGTGGCCAGGAGGTAGTCGGCCTGGTCGGTGACGGAGGAAGCGGAACACGAGCCGTCGTCGAGAGCCGTGGCCCAGTCGGCGAAGTGGTTGTCCACGGTGGCCGAGAGCCGAAGCGCCTCCTGGAGAAGGACCTTCAGGTCGAGTCCCCGAGTGACCTGGTCGAGTGTCAGGGCGTTCACGTCGGAAGCGAGTGCGCTCCGCGCCTCGGCCGCGCCGCGGAGGGTGGAGGCATCCTGTTCGAGGCCTTGCGTCGCGCCGCACGCAGAGGCGTCGTCGACAGCCGTTCGCACACTCGTCCGGTAGCCGGCCGACTTCTCCACGATCCCGTCCAGCGCGCCGGCCTGGGCTGCCTCCTCGGCGGACGCGGTCGGCGCCGAGGAGGTGGCCGGTGTCCCGGTCGGAGGGGGCTCCTGCGCACCGCCGCCGCCCGCCGGGTCCGAGGCGGAGGACTCGGGCGCGCCCGCGCTGTAGGGGGATTCGCCGCCGTCGTCGGACGGCAGATACGACCAAGGGTGGGTGGCCGGCACCAGAAGGAGGACGAGCGGCACAGCCAGAACCCTGACCAGGGTCTTTCGTACCGGTGGGGCGAGCGTACGGAGGATCTCGTCGTACACGTACCGCACGGGACGGGGACCTCGGCCCGGCGCGGGCGGAGGCGGCGCGGTGCCGGGCCCCGGGGACGTACGAGTGACCCGGCCGTCGGCACCGGGCGGATCGGCCGAGCCTGTCATCCGGTCTCCTGTCCGCTCTGTCGTTGTTCGGGAGCCAGAGTGTGGCGTAGGGGTGACCTGGATGTCAGTAGATTGCGCAGATAGGGGCATATTCCGTCCTGAGGGGCAATGATGTGGTACAAGGCCCGGTTGTCCTGCTGTCCGCCCGCTCAGGTAGCGGTCGGCAGAAGCGGGCCCGATGCTGGTTCGGTACGTGTCCACGTGTGAGGAGGCCCTGTCCCGGGCCCGTGCGGGGGGCGAAGGAGCTGGATCCATGGCTGATGCGCCCCTGATGGTCGTGGACGGCGCCGGAGTGGTCACCGGGTGGAGCCGGGCGGCCGAGCGGCGCTTCGGTGCCACGACCGCCGACGCGCTGGGCATGTACGTCATGGACGTACTGGCAGGCGACGCGGGCGGGACGGGCGACGCGGGCGACACCCGAGGTGCGCGCGACCCCCTGGGCGCGGGCGGGGGCGGCCAGGCGCGTACGGGGCTGCGGCTGGAGCCGCTCGCGGGCGGGGGCTGGGCCGTCCGGACCGCCGACACGAGCCCCGGTCCCGGGGCCGTCGGGCAGGCGCTGCTGGACGTGCTGTTCACCCAGGCACACGTACGCGTCCATGTGCTGGACCCCGACCTCCGCCTTTTGCGGATCAGTGACCACTCCCCGGACCCCGACACCGACGAGACCGAGCGGCTGCGCGGCCTGCCGTTCCGCGATGTGTGCGCCTTCGAGGAACCGGAGCGGGTCGAGGCGTTCGTACGGGAGGTCCTGCGCACCGGCGTGCCCGGCGTCGCGCACCACTTCCGTGCCCGCCCCGGTGACGTGCCCGGCGGGCGGCGGACCCTCTCCGTGACGGCGTTCCGGCTACAGGAGGGGCACGGGGCGCGGCCGGGCGGCCACGGCGCCGTCCTGGGGGTCTCCGTCTCCGTGGCCGACGTCACCGAACAGGCGAGGCGTCAGGCCCGGGACGCGGCGCTCGACGCGGTCCGCGACAGTGTGGGCCGCACGCTGGACGTCGAGGCCACCTGCCAGGACCTCGTCGACGCGCTGGTCCCCGGTTACGCCGACATCGGCGTCGTCGAGGTCGTCGACGCGGTCCTGCGCGGCGAGACCCCGCAGCCCGGGCCGCTCGGCCGCGACGTGCCGCTGCGGCGGGCCGCGTTCGGAGGCGGCGACGAGCCCGCCTACCCGATCGGCGACGTGCGGGCCGTGGCCCTGGGGACGCCGTTCCAGCGCGCCCTGTCCGACCTGCGGGCCCGCGTCGTCCCGGTCGAGGACGCGCCCTGGGCCGACGCCGACCCCGCGCGGGCGCGCTCCATCCGGGAGCAGCACGCCCATACACTCCTGCTGGCGCCGCTGACCCTGCGCGGGGCCGTCCTCGGGATGGTGAGCCTCTACCGCTGCGGCGACTCCGAGGCCTTCACCGAGGAGGACATCCCCGTGACGGCCGCCATGGCGTCCCGCGTCGCCCTCGGTATCGACAACGCCCGCCGCTACGTGCACGAGTACACCATCGCCAGCGCCCTGCAGCGTCAGCTGCTGCCCCAGCACCCGTCCCCCCAGCCCGCCGTCGAGACGGACCACCTGCTGCTGCCCGGCGGGGGCGCGGGCAGCTGGTTCGACACGATCGCGCTGCCCGGGGCCCGCACCGCGCTCGTCATCGGGGAAGTGGCCGAGCGGGGCATCCACGCGGCCACCGCCATGGGGCAGCTGCGCACGGTCGTCCACGCCCTCGCCGCACTCGACCTGGAACCCGACGAGCTGCTGGCGCGCCTCTACGACACCGCGGACCGGCTGGCACGGGAACGCGCCGACCTGCCGCAGAGTGACCCGCTGCACCGTGAGCCACTGACCGCGTCGTGCACGTACGTGGTGTACGACCCGTTCACCGAGACGTGCACCGTGGCCTCCGCCGGGCACTGCGCTCCCCTCGTCATCGGCGCGAAGGGCGCCCTCACGGAGGCCACCGTCCCCAAGGGGCCGCCACTCGGCTCGCAGAACCGTGAGCCCGTGGCCGCGGCCACGTTCCCGGTGCCGGAGGGCAGCCTGATCGCGCTCCACAGCAACGCGCTGCAGGACCACGCCCACCCCCGTACGGGCCTGCTGGTCCAGGCGCTCTCACCGCCGGACCGGCCGCTGCGGGAACTGTGCGACGCGGTCTCCTACGCCCTGCCCGACGCCGCCGCCCTCCACGGCTCGGCCGTGCTCCTGGCCCGCACGCACGCGATGCCCGAGGACCGGTACGCCGCCTGGGAGCTCCCGTACGACAAGACGGCCCCGGCCACCGCACGCCGCCTCGCGTCGAAGGCGCTGGCCGGCTGGCACGTCGACGGCGACACCGGTGACGCGACCGAGCTGATCGTCAGCGAACTGGTGACCAACGCCGTGCGCTACGGCCGCCCGCCGGTGGAGCTGCGCCTCATCCTGGACCGGGGGCTGACCTGCGAGATCCGGGACGGCAGCACCACCGCCCCGTACATGAAGTACGCCGGAGCGGTCGACGAGGGCGGGCGGGGCCTCTTCATCATTTCCCAGCTGGCCTCGCTGTGGGGCACCCGTTACGCGGCCGAGGGCAAGACCGTCTGGTCGGAGCAGGCGATCCCCGAGGCGGACACCGAGGGCGGGACCCCCGACCACGGATCCTCCGCCGAAGCGCTCCCTGACGACGAGGTTTCTGACGACGAGGTCCCTGACGACGAGGGGTGACCAGGCCTCTGCCGGCCCCTACTTCTCCTCGGCGGCTGCCGGAGGGCGAACAGGTCGCCGGTGCGCGCGCCACGATCTCGCGCGCAAGCTCCAGACGGAGCGGAACAAAGGGGTGCCTCCTGTCAACTCGCGTGAAATACTTCGGTGTTCAGTGACCGGTCCCTTGCGGGGCGAGAGCGGCGGGGTCGATGGGGGCAGGCATGGCGGACGGGGCGGACACGGGCGTGCGGGAACAGGGGCAGGAGAGCGTCGAGTTACGGATCAGCCTCAGCGGGACGCACACCCGGCGCGACGATCTCGAAGCCCTGAGCACCTGGTTGCAGAACGCGCCGGTCCTCGAGGACGCGCTGGAGCGGGACGAGGTCACCCTGGCCCGCAAGGCCTCGCTCAAGCAGACCGAGGCGATGGGCGGGGAGCTGATCCAGGACATCATCCTGGTCGTCTCCGTCGAGGTGGCGCGCTCGGTGGCCGAGAACGCCTGGCGGTCCGTGGAGACCTGGCTGCGCAACCGGCGCCGGTTCGCCGACCCCGAGGAGAGGCCGCGCGTCACGCTGGACGGGCCGCCCGAGGGCGCCGGGTCCGACCTGAGACGCGACACCGACGAGGATGCCGCTCGTGACGGTGACGGCGGCCCGGACCGAACGCACGGTGGCGACGAGCCCGGAGAGGACTAGCGGGCCGTGCCGCCGTACGACGCGCGCGGCGAGGAGAACGGAGCCAAGCGTCACAGGGCCGTGCTCATCGGGGTGGAGCACTACAGGGGTGCCCGGAACGACCTGCCGTCCGTCACCACGAACCTCCGCCTCATGCGCGAGGCCCTGACCGACGAACGCACCGGCGTGCTCGCCCCGGAGGATCTCGTCGTGGTCCCACCGGACGGTGGCGGCCCGGACACCACCGTCGATCCGAACAGCGTGCGCACCGCGCTCGCCGCTGCCCGCAAGGAGGTCACCGGGCTGCTGGTGGTCTACTTCGCCGGGCACGGCATCGTGCGCCCCGACGGCAGCGACCTCAACCTGATGTTCACCGACTCGGAGGTGACCAGGGACCGGCACCACCCCTTCGTCACCACCCTGTCCTGGGACAACGAGGTCATGGGCGTCCTGCGGAACTCCCACGCCGACTGGGTCGTCGTCATCCTCGACTGCTGCTTCGCCGGTAACGCCCTCCGTGCCTTCCAGCCGGCCGTGGGGCAGAACTTCGCCCTGCTCACCGCCGCCGAGCCCGGCGTGGAGGTTCCGCCCGGCGATCCCCGCACCGGTACGGAGTTCACGGCGGCCCTCCACCGGCTGCTGACCACCGGCAAGGGTGAGCCGGTCACCTTCACGCGGATCGTCGCGGGGATCCGTGAGGCGATGGAGCCCTTCAAGGCCGTCGACGGACACCCCTGGATCCCGGACGAGCTCCGCCACGGCGACGACGTCGTGCTCGCCTTCGCGACGGACGCGGAACCCCCGGTGACCTCGGACCCCGACCCGTTGGATCCGAAGCCCCCGCACGAGGAGAAGAAGCCGCGGCGCCCGAAGCAGCCGCCGCGCCCCCCGCGCCGCCGGCTTCCCGGTGTGCTCAGCCGTGTGACGCGTACGGCAGCGGTGGTCCTGGCGGGCGTCGTCGCCTTCGCCGGGGCCGGTGCGTGGTACTTCCTGGGCGGGATCTCCGGCGGCCCGTGCCCGTCGCCCCTGGAACTGCGCGTGCTCGCCGACCCCGATCTGAAGGCCAGCGTGCAGAAGGCCGCCGACGTCTACTCCAAGCGGGACGGCGACGGCTGCCGGACCGTCGGCATCAACGTGTACGACGCCAAGGCCACCGACGCCGTGGCCGCCCTCCGGTCCTCCTCGCTCTGGCAGGAACCCCCCGCCACCTGCCCGTCCTCCGGCGACTGCCCGCGGCCGCAGCGGGATGTGGGCGCCCAGCCGGACATCTGGATCCCGGCCGCCGACAGCGCGTGGCAGCGGGCGACGGCCGACGGGGCGGGCGGCGGCACGTCCTCCACCGCGACGGCCACCGGGAACGACGGCGACGAGCCCTCGGCCGACGCCGGGAAGAGCGTGGTGGGCCTCGACCGGCTGGGCTCCATCGCCTACACACCGATGGTCCTCGGCGTGCCGGACACCATGCGTCTGGCGCAGTCCCTGCAGACCGACGATCCGCTCGGCGCGATCGTCTCCGGGCTCAAGGAGGACCAGACGGTCGAGATCCTGCGTCCCGACCCCGAGGACACCGAGGGGGCCCTGCTGGCTACCGACGCGCTCTACGCCGCCTCCGAGGGCGTGGGCACGCTCGAACAGAGGATGTCCCAGGTGCTGCGGCCCATGCCCTCCACCGCGCGGGAACTGATGTGCGTACTGGCTGACGGTGCCCACAACGACCTGGAGGACCGGGCGGCCGTCCTCGTGCCGGAGCAGACCCTGGCGCAGTTCAACCTGTCGGCGGGCGAACAGGGCCGGCCCTCCTGCGCGACCGAGGCACTGGCGCACCGGGTGGCCCACTACCCCTCCGACGTGCCGATGCTGGACCTCCCCTTCATCCGGGTCACCTGGGCCGGGGCCGACCGGGACGCCGCCGCCCGCGAGGACGCCGTGAAGGACTTCTACACCTGGCTGGCCACGGACGAGGACGCCCAGAAGTGCTTCACCGACGACGGTTTCCGGGGCGTGGCGAAGGGCGCCCCGGCCCCGCCGCCACACGACTCGGTGCTGGCCAACGAGGACAACACGTCGGCCGTACGCGAACAGATCCCCCAGACCGGCCCGGTAGCCGACGTCTCCGCGTCGCTGACCGACACCCTCGACAGCTACCGGGGGGCGCTCGGGCCGGGGCGGGTGCTGTATCTCCTCGACAACTCGACCTCGATGGCCGACAAACGGGTCTGGGACGGCACCGGCGGGGCCAAGGAGCTGGTGGTCCGTTCGATGAGCTCTCTGGGCGCCGGGGACTCGTACGGGGTGTGGCTGGCGGCTGTCGCCGAGGGGAAACGGGCCACGGACCGCGTGCCCTTCGGGTCGCCCCCCAGGGCTGACGCGCAGAAGACCGTCGCGGACGCGGGAACCGCCGCCTTCGACGCCCGCATCGCGGCGGGCGTGCGCGAGGCGCTCGGCACCCTGCGGGAGTTCCCCGAGGAGGAGCGGCCCCGGCTGCTCGTCCTGGTCACCGACGGCGAGGACTTCGAGGCCGTGGAGGAGAAGGAACAGCAGCGGCTGGTCACGGAGGCGGGGAAGACCCCGCTGGTCAGGATCGTGACGGTCTCGCTCCAGGCCGGCGCCTGCGGACCCGGCCGGTTCGGCGAGCGGCTCGCGGACGCGAGCGGTGGCCGCTGCCTCGACCCCGCCGACGACATCGCGGCGGAACTGGCGGCGGAGGTCGCCAAGACCGGTACGGGGGACGCGGAATGACCCACGGCGACCGGCGCACCAGCCACCGGAGGGGCAGAGCGGCCGTCGCCCTCGCCTGCCTGCTCGCGCTTGTCTCCGCCGCCTGCACGGGCGAGCCCGGAGGGACGCCGCAGGACGGCCGGGGGAAGCCGGCCCAGGGTCCGATCGTCGTCGCCAGCGGGCTGGACGTCACCGGGTCCGGCAGCGTACGGCAGCAGCTCATAGAGGAGTGGAACCGCCGCCACGCCGGGTCGAAGGCCGAGCAGGCCAAGCTCGTCGAGCTGCCCGGCGGCGCCGACCAGCAGCGCAGCCAGCTCCTCGGCGCCCTCCAGTCCGGCAGCGCCCGCTACGACGTGGTGAACCTCGACATCACCTGGATTCCGGAGTTCGCCGAAGCCGGACTCATCCGCCCGATGCCCGCCGGGGAATCCGGGGCCGCCGCCGACCAGGACTTCATCCCGGAGGTCCACGCCACCACCGTCTGGAAGGGCCGTTCGTACGCCCGGCCGTTCAACACCGACGTGGGGCTGCTCTACTACCGGCCCGACCTCCTGACGGAGGCCGACATCAAGACGGACAAGCAGCCCAATGCCAACTGGTCGTGGGACCAGCTCTACTCCTCCGTCAAGACCCTCGGGCTGAACCCGGTCCGCCGTGACGAACGCGCCGGCTGGACCACGCAGTTGAAGCAGTACGAGGGTCTGACTGTCAACACCGTCGAGGCGTTCGCCGACGCGGACGTCGAACTCACCGACAGCGAAGGGACGTACAGCTCGGACGCCGGCAGGCTGAAGAAGGGGCTCGACATGCTCCTCGACCGCGTCGACCGCGGCCGTGTCCAGCCCGCCGCGCTCACCTCCGACGAGACGGCGTCCCTCACCGACTTCGCCGAGGGACGCGCGGTCTTCCTGCGCCACTGGCCCTACGCCTACGGGGCCCTGGGGAGCCTGATGCCCCCGAAGGACTACGCCGTGAACCGGCTGCCGGGGAAGGCCGTGCTCGGCGGGCAGAACCTCGCCGTCACCGCCGACTCGCCCCGCGCCGAGAGCGCCCGCGAGCTCATCACCTTCCTCACCTCGCGGGAGAGCGAACGCTGCCTGCTCGACGCCGGCTTCGCGGCGACCCGGGCCTCCGTCTACGGCAACACCGCGGAGCCCTGCTGGGCCCGGGTCGCCGCCGCGCTCCGGCCCGCGGGGGACGCGCCGAAGGCGGCTGCCACAGGGGAGAGGGCCCGGAAGGGACAGGGGCCGCAGCAGCGAGCCATGTACATCCGGATCCTCGGCGAGGCGCTGGCCGACGCGGTGCAGCGGCCGCGCACCCCTTACTACGGCGCGTTCACCCAGGTCCTCCAGTCCCATGTGCACGCGCTGCTGGCCTCTGAGCGGCCCGACACCGACGAGGCCGCCGAGAAGCTCGACAAGGAGCTGCGGGACGTGTTCGCGGGGAAGTGAGCGGGGCTCCCGGCTCCCGGCTCCCGAAGGAGAAGGGCTTTCTTCCTCAGCCCGCCCCGTGGCACTCGCGGTACGAACGCTCCGAACCGCACCAGCACGCCGCGCTCCGCGCAGGGGGCCACGGGACGGCGCGGCCACGGGCCGCGAGCGTCGTGGCGTACTGGGGGAGCAGGTCGGGGTCGGACGGGGACGCGGCCTCCGACGCGGCGAACGCCTCGTAGGAGGGGACCGTGCCCGTCACGATGCCGAGATTCGGCGTGCCCGCGGCATGCAGATCCCGCAGCGCCGCCTCCAGGCGTGCCAGGTGGTCCTGGTGCGAGAGGTACTCCTGGGCCAGCTCCGGGTAGGCCGTCAGGAGCTCCCGCAGCTCGCCCTCGGGCCAGTGCAGCACCGCGACGGGGAACGGGCGGGACAGTGCGCTGCGGTAGGTGCCCAGCTCGGCGCGGAGCCGGTTGATCTCCGCCTGCAGCTCGCCCGGGTCCGAGGAGCCCAGGGACCACAGCCGCTTCGGGTCGTGCAGCTCGTCGAGGGGGACGGCGGCCGTGTGCAGTGCGTCGGCCAGCTCGTCCCACGCGTCGTGGGCGACGCCCATCAGCCTGCGCACCCGGTGCCGCCCGGTCACCAGCGACTGGGTGGCGTAGGGGACTTCCTCGCCCGGCGCGAGGAGCAGCGTCAGGGCGGTCGAGAAGAAGTCGTGGGCCGCCTCCAGCTCGTCGTGCGCTTCGAGGGTCTCCGCGGCGATCTCCCACGGTGCCGCGTCGAGCGGACCGGCGGCGCGGATGCCGTCGATGATCGCGCGTGCCTCCGCCTCGTGGCCGTACTCCCACAGGTTGGCCGCTTTGAGCGCTTTGACCAGATGCGGGTGATCGATGGTGGTCTCGGTGGAGCCGAGCAGGTCGTCGTAGAGGGTGCTCGCGCGGGCACGGTCTCCGGCGAGCTCCAGATGGGCCGCGGCCTGGAGGAACAGCGGTTCGTGGTCCTCGGGATACTGCGCCGCGGTGCGCAGCAGGCGCTCGGCTTCGGCGATGTGGTCGGCAGGCGTGTCGGGGCGCATGGACCACACGGTACTGCGGGTCGGGTGCGAGGCGAGAGGGTGCGGGCCGGAGTGCTGGATGAAGGCCCGAGGACGCCGGGGAGAACACCCGGGGGCCCGCTCCCGCAGGGGAGGAGACCCGCCGCCGAGGCGGCGGGCGGCAGCACCGCTCCCTCGGCCGCCGGCCGCCGATCGTGTATAACGGCTGAAGGATACGTACGAGCGCGAAGCGACAGGGGAGGGCCGATGAACGACGACATGAACCGTGTGCGCCGTGCGGTCGCCCGCCTCCTGCGCCCCGCCGCCTTCCTCGTCCTCTTCCTCACCGAGGTCCTCCTCGCCGAGGGCGGCAGCCTCTCCGCCGCCGTCGCGCTCGCCGCCACCGCGGCCGCCGGCTCGGCGCTCCTCGTCTGCTCCGTCATCAGCGCGCGCTGCGCCGCTCCCGTACCCCGTACGAGAGTGCGCACCGCCATGCGCGACCGGGAGAAGCGCACCGCGTTCCTCCCGCAGCGTGACCCCGACGCCCGGGGACGCACCAGGCCCCGAGCGCCCGGGGCCGCCCTCCTGACGGCCGCGTAGAGGGCACACTCCCACCACCCCTGCGCGGGTCGTCCTGCCGAGTCATTCACTCCCCGGCACGACGAGACCCCCGGAGGGCTCACCCATGTCCGCGTTCATGTCCGCATTCGCGAGCCTGGTCGGCGCATTCGCCGATCTGCTCCAGCCCCTCTTCCAAGGCGCCTCCACCGCCGCCGCGATCGTCCTCTTCACCGCGCTCGTACGGCTCGCCGTCCACCCCCTCTCCCGGGCGGCGGCGCGCGGGCAGAAGGCCCGCACCAAGCTCCAGCCGCAGATCGCCGAACTCCGCAAGAAGCACGCCAAGAACCCCGACCGGATGCAGAAGGCGCTCATGGAGCTCCACGCCAAGGAGAAGGTCTCACCGCTCTCCGGCTGCCTCCCGAGCCTGCTCCAGATGCCCGCCTTCTTCCTGCTCTACCACCTCTTCTCCAGCCAGAAAATCGGCGGCGACCCCAACTCGCTGCTCGGTCACGAACTCTTCGGAGCCCCGCTCGGTGAGCGCTGGCACGACGCGCTGGCCGACGGCGGCCCCTTCGGCCAGCAGGGGATGGTCTACCTCGCGCTCTTCGTGATCGTCGCCGCCGTCGCCACCTTCAACTACGGACGCACCAAGCGGCAGATGGCCGCCAACCCGATGACACCGGCCACCGGCCCGGACGGACAGCCCGTGCCCGGCATGGGCGCGATGACGAAGGTCATGCCGCTGATGTCCTTCCTGACCCTCGTCTCCGTCGCCTACGTGCCGCTCGCCGCCGCTCTGTACATCGTCACGAGCACCACCTGGACCGCGATCGAGCGCGCCTACCTCTACCGGGAGACTCCGGCCACCGAGGCCGCGGTCGCGCCCGCCGTGTAGGCGCGTCGGGTCCAGTGTGTGAACAGGGTCTTGCGGAGTGATCCGATGTCTTGGAGGATCGACCGAGCCTTTCGCTGGCCGCAACCCACCGACGGGCTCGATCGCGACCAAGGAGAGATGGACCGTTGAAGCTTCTTCGAGTGGGTACGGCGGGCTCCGAACGCCCTGCGCTGCTTGACCGGAACGGGACTTTGCGTGACCTTTCGGGCCTCGTCACCGACATCGACGGCGAGCTCCTCGCCGACGCCTCCGCACTGACACGCGTACGGGAAGCGGCGCAGACGCCCGACGTCCTGCCCCCGCTCGACGCGGAAGGCCTGCGGATCGGGCCGCCTCTCGGGCGGATCGGGAAGATCGTGTGCATCGGGCTGAACTACCACGACCACGCCGCCGAGACCGGGGCGGCGATCCCGGAGGAGCCGATCCTGTTCTTCAAGGCCCCCGACACCGTCGTGGGCCCCGAGGACACGGTGCTGGTGCCGCGCGGGAGCCGCAAGACCGACTGGGAGGTCGAGCTCGCCGTCGTGATCGGCCGCACCGCCCGCTACCTCGGCTCCGCCGAGGAGGCGCTGGGACACGTCGCCGGATACGCGACCTCGCACGACGTCTCCGAGCGCGAGTTCCAGATCGAGCGCGGCGGTACCTGGGACAAGGGCAAGAACTGCGAGACCTTCAACCCGCTGGGCCCCTGGCTCGTCACGGCGGACGAGGTGCCCGACCCGCAGGCACTGCCGCTCAGGCTGTGGGTCAACGGGGAGCTGAAGCAGGACGGGACCACGGCCGAGCAGATCTTCCCGGTCGGCGAGGTCGTGCGCTATCTCAGCCACTTCATGACGCTCTACCCGGGCGACGTCATCAACACCGGGACCCCGGCGGGCGTCGCCATGGGCCGGCCCGAGCCCAAGCCGTACCTCCGTGCGGGAGACGTGGTGGAGCTGGAGGTCGAGGGACTGGGCCGCCAGCGCCAGGAGCTCAAGGACGCGTAGACGTGTGACGGAGGGGGCGGGCCGCCGGGCGATCCCCGGGGGCCCGCCCCGCCCCGCCGTCAGGCCCGCGGACGCGTCGTGAACTGCTCCAGTGCCTCCACGACCAGCGCGTGGTCCTCGGCCTGCGGCAGTCCCGACACCGTGACCGAGCCGATCACGCCGGCCCCCTCCACCGCGATCGGGAACGAGCCGCCGTGCGCGGCGTACGCGTCCGGGTCCAGCCGCGAGGACTCCTCGAACGTGGTGCCCTTCGCCCGGAACCGCGTACCGACCAGGTAGGAGCTCTCCCCGTACCGCTCCACCACCTTCCGCTTACGGTCGATCCAGGCGTCGTTGTCCGCGCTCGAACCCGGCAGCGCGGCGTGGAACAGCTGCTGGCCGCCCCGCCGGATGTCGATCGCGACCGGGGCGTGCCGCTCACGGGCCAGCGCGACCAGCAGGCCGCCCAGCGCGTACGCGTCGTCGTAGCCGAAGCGCGGCAGCGTCAGACGCCGCTCCTGCGCGATCAGCTCGGAGATGGTCGGAGCGGTAGGGCTCATGCGTGCTGCTCCTCTTCATGGTGGGGCAGAAGCGTCACGGACACGCCCTCACGGGCCGAGCGCCGTGCCGCCTCCAGGACGTCCAGTGCGGCGGCGGCCTGCAGAGCCGTCACCGGGTTCTCACCCTCGCCGCGCAGGGCCGAGGTCACGGCGGCGTAGTACGCGGGATAGTCGCCCGGCAGCGTGCGGACCGGGTCGCCGCCGCCGGTCAGCGGGGACTCGCCGGAACCGATCCGGCCCCACAGCTCCGCCGGCTCCTCGCCCCACGGCACCCCGGCCGCCGGACGCGCGCCCTCACGCAGCGCGGCCTCCTGCGGGTCCAGGCCGTACTTCACATAGCCCGCCTTCGAGCCGAGCACCCGGAAACGGGGGCCGAGCTGGGCCGTGGTGGCGCTCATGTAGAGGTGCGAGCGCACCCCGTCGCGGTGCGTGATCGCGATGAAGGTGTCGTCGTCGGCCGCCGCGCCCGGGCGTCGCACGTCGGACTCCGCGTACACCTGCACCGCCGGCCCGAACAGGGTGAGCGCCTGGTCGACGACATGGCTGCCCAGGTCGTAGAGCAGCCCGCCGATCTCGTCCGGGTCGCCCGACTCGCGCCAGCCGCCCTTCAGCTGCGGACGCCACCGCTCGAAACGGGACTCGAAGCGCTGCACCTCACCGAGCTCGCCCTCCTCGATCAGACCGGTCAGGGTGAGGAAGTCGTTGTCCCAGCGCCGGTTCTGGAAGACCGAGAGCATCAGCCCCCGCTCCCCGGCCAGCGCGGCCAGCTCACGGGCCTCGGCGGCCGTGCCGGCGAGCGGCTTGTCCACGACCACCGGCAGCCCCGCCTCCAGCGCCGCCCGCGCGAGCGGGACGTGCGTCTTGTTCGGCGAGGCGATCACGATCAGGTCCAGCTCGTCCGCGCGCGGCCACAGCTCGTCGGGCGAGACCGCGAACCTCACATCGGGGAACTCGGCGCGGGCCTGCGCCTGCCGCTCCTCGTTCGACGTGACGACCGTGTCGAGGACGAGGCCCTCGGTCGCGGCGACCAGCGGGGCGTGGAAGACGGAACCCGCCAGGCCGTAGCCGACGAGCCCGACGCGGAGAGGAGCGTTGGCAGTCATGCGATCCACTTAAGCAACGCTGTTGCCAAAGTGCAAGCGATGGAGACAATGGGGCGGTGAACAGGAGCAACAGCAGGAGCGGCGGAGCGAATCTGCCGGCGCTGCGCCACCACAACGCGTCGCTCGTCCTCGACCTGCTGCGCGTCGCCGGTGAGCAGGGCATCAGCCGGCTGGAGCTCGCCGAGCGCACCGGGCTCACCCCGCAGGCCGTCAGCAAGATCACCGCCAGGCTCCGTGCGGAGGGCCTCGCCGCCGAAGCCGGCCGGCTCGCCTCCACGGGCGGCAAACCCCGCACCGTCCTGCGCCTGGTCCCGGACGCCGGATACGCCGTCGGCCTCCACCTGGACCGCGACGAACTCACCGCCGTCCTGGCCGACCTCGCCGGCACCACGGTCGCCACCCGCACCTTCCCGCTCGACCTCGGAGCCCCGGCCGCCGAGGTCCTCACCACGGCCGCCCACGCGGTGCAGACGGTACGGGCAGCGGCCCCCGGGGCCGAGGAGGACCAGATCTTCGGCGTGGGCGCCGCCCTGCCGGGCCCCCTGGACCACAGGGGCGGAGTGCTGCACCGGGTCACCGGCTTCCCCCGGTGGGACGGCTACCCGCTGCGCGACGCCCTCGCGGAGCACACCGGGCTGCCCGTCGTCCTCGACAAGGACACCAACGCCGCCGCCCTCGGCCTCGCCCTGCGTGCACGCGCCGACGCCGACTTCGCCTACCTCCACCTGGGCACCGGCCTCGGCGCCGGACTCGTCCTCGGCGGGGCCCTGCACCGCGGGGCCCGTACCGGCGCCGGAGAGTTCGGCCACCAGACCCTCCAGCTGGACGGCCCCCCGTGCGGCTGCGGCGGACGCGGCTGCATCGAGGCGCTCTGCCTGGCCGCCGCCGCCCGGGGTGACATCGCGGAGGCCGCCAGGGTCCTCGGCGCGGGCGCGGCCAACCTCGTCGGGCTGCTCGACATCGACCGGATCGTCCTCGGCGGCCGTACCGTCGCCGCCGACGAGGACGCCTATCTGAGCGGGGTCCGCGCCGTCGTCGAGGAGCGTGCCCGGCGTGAAGGCGTCACCACCGCCGTCCCCGTCACCGTGGCCGGCGGCGGGGACCGCCCCGTCGCCGAGGGAGCGGCCCAGCTGGTCCTCGCCCCGCTCTTCGGCCGGGCGGGTGAGGCCGAAGAGCGGTCCTGGCAGGGCTGATCGGGCGGTTTCCGACGCCCGTAAGGGCGGTGTCGCCCGGTCGGCGGTGGCCGCCCACGCGCGCGCGTGGCAGCGTCGTCCACGGCAGCCGGCCTCCCCGCGCCGGTCGTTCGCGAGCAGCGAAGGGTGTTCTCCCATGCCCCCCAGACCCCCAGCACGGCCGCGCGACGGCCGTGTCTTCTCCACCCTCGGGACGTTCGGTCTTGCGGCCGGATTCGCCGTACCCGCCGTCCTCCTCGGCGGAACCCAGGCGGAGGCGGCACCGCCGGCCCCCACCTCGGTCGTCGCCGGCGACCGGCAGCCCGTCTGCGGTGAGCCGGACGCCGAGCGCTTCCCGATCGAGACCCGCATCCACGGCGGCCCGGACACCTACGCCTCCGGCGGCGGTTACGGCATCTGGCACCTCGACCTCACCAACACCACGGCCGAGCCCTGCCGGGCCATCCACCCGGTGCTGGTGCTCACCGACGAGGACCGCACGCTCACCCCGGCCCGCATCCAGCTGGAGTTCGCCGAGGAGTCCGACCCGGACACGCGGCACCGCGTCTCCTGGGAGACCACGGAACGGCACGAGCAGATCGGGGTCTTCGGCGGCGGCGAGGACGACGACTTCGCCGGCTTCACCGTGCCGGCGGGGGGCACCGTCACCGTCCAGGTCCGGATGGCCTTCACCTCGGACACCGAACCCGGACGGGTCACGGCCAACGCGGCCGTCGTGCAGCGGCTGGCGGCGGGGGAGCGGCGCGGTGACGACGGGGACTGGGTGGGGGAGTCGGAGGACTACACCTTCGACATCGTCGAGGGGGACCTCGACGGCGGGACCGACCTGGAGCCCACCGGCCCCGGGACGGACACCGGTGAGGAGCGCGATACGGAGACCTCCGAACTGGCCCCCACCGGGCAGGAGGACCAGGCCGCCGCAGCCGGAATCGCCGCCGGAGTGCTGCTCGCCGGCGGTGTGGCCGCCCTGGCCGGCGCGCGCAGGATCCGCCGCCTACGGGACTGACCTGGGGCTCCCCGCGTGCGAGTGCGCCGAGGACCGGATGCCGGCCGAGGTCGGCTGCTCGCGTGCGGCCGGTTCCGCCCGGCGCAGCGTGCGGCCTAGGATCGGGGCGTCGGCGCTGCACAACGCGGTGCCGCCGGCGTCCAGCACCTCGGGTGCACAGCGCGTACGGCAGGAGCCCGTCACATGGCAGAGCGCAAGCCGATCGAATCCTGGCTGACCGACATGGACGGTGTCCTCATCCACGAGGGCACACCGATCCCCGGGGCCGACGCCTTCATCAAGCGGCTGCGGGACTCCGGGCTGCCGTTCCTGGTCCTCACCAACAACTCCATCTACACCGCCCGTGACCTGCACGCGCGCCTCAAGCGCATGGGTCTGGACGTGCCCGTGGAGAACATCTGGACCTCCGCCCTGGCCACCGCCCAGTTCCTGGACGACCAGCGGCCGCGCGGCACGGCGTACGTCATCGGCGAGGCCGGACTCACCACCGCGCTGCACGACATCGGCTACGTCCTCACCGACCACGAGCCCGATTACGTCGTCCTCGGAGAGACCCGGACCTACTCCTTCGAAGCCCTCACCAAGGCGATCCGGCTGATCAACGGCGGCGCGCGCTTCATCTGCACCAACCCGGACGAGACCGGCCCGTCCGCCGAGGGCCCGCTGCCCGCGACCGGCTCGGTCGCCGCACTGATCACCAAGGCCACCGGGAAGGCGCCGTACTTCGCGGGGAAGCCCAACCCGCTGATGATGCGGACCGGACTCAACGCCATCGGCGCCCACTCCGAGACCTCCGCCATGATCGGCGACCGGATGGACACCGACGTGCTGGCCGGTCTGGAGGCGGGGATGCAGACCTTCCTGGTCCTCACCGGACTGACCACGGAGAGCGACATGGACCGCTACCCCTTCCGGCCCTCCACGGTCGTCGACTCGATCGCGGACCTCGTCGACCTGGTCGACCTGCCCGTGCCGTAACCCGACCGGGCTACAGCGGATGCGGGGTGCCGCCCGGAGCGTGAACCTTCACTCAGGAGGTTTACGATGCGTTCACTGCCCCTCACGTTCTGTGCCGCGATCGTGGCCGGGACGATAGCCCTTCCCGCGTCCGCCGCGCTGGCCGAATCCAAGTCCGACGACTCCAGGGACGAGAGGCGTTCCGGGACGGTCTCGGTCAGCCCGTCCCGAGTCTCACCCGGCGGGGAGGTGGAGCTCCGGACCGACGCCTGCGGCAAGGGCAGGTCGGCCCGGGGCAACTCCGAAGCCTTCGCCTCCGAAGCGCGCTTCGAGCGGGGCGACGGCAAAGAGCTCGTCGCCGATGCCCGGATCCGCTCCGACGCCGCGCCCGACGACTACGAGGTCTGGGTGACCTGCAAGGACGGTCACGGCAAGGCCACCGGCACGGTCACCGTCGTCCACCACGGCCGTCCCTCGCCCGTCGCCCCCGTGCGGGCCGGCGGCGGAGGCACCGCGGCGCTCGCCGAGGAGGCCGCCGACGAGGGCCCCGGCACCCGGCACGCGGTGATCGGTCTCGGACTGGGCGCCGTCGCGGCCGTCGCCGTCGCGTTCCGCAGCGCGCGCCGCCGCCGCCCGGCGCAGCACTGACATGCCGGCCCCGGACCGTCCCGCCGGGACCGGACGGCTGCTGACCGGTGTCGCGTGGGCCGTTCTCCTGCTGGGACTCTGGCTGTGGGGCCGCGCGGCCACCGCGGGGAACTCCGCCCCGACGACCGGTGACGTCGCGGCGGTCGGCCGCCCCCTGGGCGTCCCGATGCCCCCGGCGCACGATCCGCTGGAGGGTGCCACGCCGGAGCGGGTCGAGATCCCCGCCCTCGGTATCGACGCGGATCTCGTGAGCCGCGGCCTGGACGACGAAGGGGCGATCACGCCCCCGCCGTTCGAGACGCCGGGTGCCGTCGGCTGGTACGCCGAGGGCACCGAGCCCGGCACGGAGGGCGCCGCGCTCTTCGTCGGCCATGTCGACACCGAGACGAAACCGGCCGTCTTCTACGGGCTGAGCGCCGCGAGACCGGGCGAGAAGGTCCGGGTGAGCCGGTCCGACGGGAAGATCGCCGAATTCACCATCGACGACGTCCAGGTCTTCACCCGCGAACGCTTCGACGCGCAGAAGGCGTACGGGCCGCGCGAGGACGGGCGGGCGGAGCTCCGGCTGATCACCTGCGGCGGTACGTACGACCACAAGTCCCGCGCGTACACGGCGAACGTCGTCGTCTCCGCGTATCTGACGGCGGAGAAGAGCATGGAGGAGGACGGCTCGGAGAGCCGCGCCTGAAAGGCGACCTGGCCCGGTCGGCGCCCGTTCCCCCTCGGAGCCGCCGGCCGGGCCGGTCCTCTACCGCGGCGCCCGGACCGCGGGAGTGACCCGGGCGCGACGCGGGAGGTCGGGTCCTGCGTACCGACACGACACTGTAGGCCGACGACGTCCCGCACCCGGAGTGTTTTTCGGCAGGATGTCCTGATCCGGGCGGGAGCTGCCGGGACCCGGTGGCCTCCGGCCGCCGAAGGCTGCCGGAGGCCGGCAGTGCGACAGGGCCCGCCGCGCACCCATGATGGTGCCCGCCGACAGGAACGGGGGGTGCGGGGTGGGGGACACCGCGGCCCGCAGCAGGGTCCGTGCGCGCCTCGGTTCGGGGCTGGTGGTGACGGGCCTTCTGCTGCCGTTCGGCGGCTACGGACTGGCTCGGACGGGAGCGGTCCCGGAGGGGACACCGCTCGTGCTCGGCCTGATGGCGGTGATCGCCGGCTTCGTGCTGCTCCCCGCGCTCTGCGAGGAGCAGGCACCCTTCCGGCACTCGTCGTCGCATCTGATCGCCCGTACGCTCACCGGCGAGCGTGCCGTCGACCTGAACAGCATCACCACGGTCCGGCTGTTGACGACCTTTTCGTACGGCAGCACGTACCGCACCCTGCTGGTGCGCGACAGCCAGGGCGTGCGTCTGGGAATCACGACCGTGAGAAGCCGCAGGAAGCTGCGCCGAGCGGTGGAGAGGGCGGACGCGAACTCCGCGCGGGGTGTCCCGGGGCCTCGGGTGAGCCGGGCGGCCCGGGTTCATCTGGGCCTCGCCCCAGGGCGCGGTCTCTTCGGCCACACGGTTCTGGCGTTTCTGCTTCTGACGGTGTCCGTGAGCCTGTACACGGCCGTCGTGCTCCGGCTCAGCGGGCAGTGAGTCGTCTCCCATGACGCTCAGGGAACCACTACGGCGCCGGCCACACGGCACGCGTCCTGGCCCTCACAGAACGAGGCCCCCTCACACTCGGTGAGGGGGCCTCGCTGTTGCGTGCGCCGTCAGGGACTCGAACCCCGGACCCGCTGATTAAGAGTCAGCTGCTCTAACCAACTGAGCTAACGGCGCCTGCTGACCTGGAGAACTTTACCCGATGTCCTGGAGTGCTCCTGACCAATTCCTCTCCGGCACGGCCTGTCGGATGGTCGTTTTGTCTCTTTAATCCGTCACCATGAGCTATGCCGGGAAAGTCGAGATACGGAAGATCTGGACGTCTGCCGAGGGGAAAAGGAGTCGCATGACTGTGCCGGTCTTCGAGGAGTACGAACCCGCCGCCGACTGTGGCTGCCCGGGCTGCGCGCGACGTCGCCGTACGGCCGCCGCGCTGCCCGTGCGCCATGGCGGCCACCCGGCCGCGTACGGCGCGCGGCGGGCGCTGGTGCTGGTCACCGCCGCGGGGGTGGTCCTGTCCTGCGGGGCGGGTCAGGCCGCCGCCACCGCTGCCGGACGGGACGCCCGCGGCGGCACGGTGGCCGATCCCCAGCCGGTCACGCCCCAGGGCACGGTGGGTCCACTGAACAGCGGCGGATCCTCCGGGCCGCCCTCCGCTCCGGACACCGCGCCGCGCACGACGACCCGGACCGAGATCATCGACCGCGCCAAGAAATGGGTGACGGCGAAGGTCCCGTACGACATGGCGGCGTACTGGTCGGACGGCTACCGGCAGGACTGCTCCGGCTTCGTGTCGATGGCGTGGAACCTCGGCAGCAACGAGTGGACCGGCAGCCTCGCCGCCTTCGGGACGAAGATCGCCCGGGCCGACCTGGAGCCCGGCGACATCCTCCTCTTCCACAACCTGGCCGACCCCGCGGTGGGGTCCCACGTCACGGTCTTCGGAGGCTGGACCGACCAGACGCGCAGTCACTACCTCGCGTACGAGCAGACCCGCCCGAACGCGCGGGCGGCGACGACGCCGATGGCGTACTGGAGCAACTCCTCCAAGTACGTGGCCTACCGCTACAAGGGCATCACCGGCGGTGCGAGCGGCAGCGGCTCGGCCACCGCCTTCCCCGGGGCCGGGAAGTTCGGTCCCGGTTCCGACAACGCGCAGGTGACCCGGCTCGGGCAGCTGCTCATCGCGCAGGGCGGCGCGCGCTTCTACACGCAGGGCGCGGGGCCGCGCTGGAGCGACGCGGACAGGCGGGCGACCCAGGCGTTCCAGCTGGCGCAGGGGTGGAAGGGCAAGGAAGCGGACGGCATCCCCGGGCCGGGGACCTGGAGCCTGCTGGTCAAGGGCACCGGGCAGAGGATCCCCGCCGCCGGGCCGGGCGGGGCCGTGGAGTACCCCGGGAAGAGCTTCTTCCGGCCGGGGCAGTCCAGCGGCCATGTCGAACGGCTCGGCGACCGGCTGGTGAAGAAGGGGTTCGGCACCCACTACGTGACCGGCCCCGGCCCGCGCTGGACGGAGGCGGACCGCCGCAATGTGCAGGCGTTCCAGCGTGCGCAGGGCTGGAGCGGGAGCGCGGCCGACGGATATCCGGGGCCGGAGACATGGCGGCGGCTCTTCGCGTGACGGGTGAAGTGACGGAACGGACATGACGGAGGCGGGAATGCGGTCAACGGAGAACGTACGCGGCGAGTGGGACGAGCTGGGTGAGCGGGACACGCGGGTGATCGTGCCCGGTCCCGGCGTGGGGGACGCGCAGGGAGAGGTGCCTGCCGAGGTGCCGGCGGTGGCGGTTCCGGAGCCGTCGGCGGAGCCGGCCGGGGGCGGGGCGGACGAGGCCCCGGCTCCTGTGGTGGACGTACGGGCGGCGGTGGAGGACGACATCCCGCCCGATCTGGGGCCGGCCCTGGACGCCGTCGCCGTGGTGGGCCGTGCGGCACCGGCGGACGGCCCGGGCGTTCCGGCTGACCTGGACCTGGACCTGGGGCTGGGGCTGGATATGGAAGCGGAGCCGGAGACAGGTCTTCTGCCGTCCGTGCCGGAAGAGGTCGTCGGTGTGGAGGCCGGTACGGGGACGGATGCGGAGGCGGCGTCCGCCCCGGTGGGCCAGGGTGCCGGCCAGGGGGAAGGGCCGCCGGACCTCCAGAAGCCCCGGCCCGGCCGGTTCCGGTCGCCCGGCGGCGAGGAGAGCGCCCCGGTGACGCTCACGGTCGGTGCCGCGGACCCCGTCGCCTGGTGGGGGGCCGGGCGCCGGCAGCCCGTCATCACCACCGAGACCACCGCCTCCATCCCCGTACACCTGCTCTTCCGCGACGACGACCAGGACGGCGGCAGACCCGACGGCGCGGGGACCGGCACCGCGCGGCGCGCGCCCCTGCCGCGGTCCCGCCGGTCGCAGGTGCCCACCCGGCCCGCGCCCCTCGCCGACCCCCGGCTCACCGAGCGGCCCGGGCCCGTGCTGCCGGGCTGGGCCGCGCTGTTCACCGCGACGGCCGGGGTGGCCGGCGGACTGGCCCTGCTCCGGTGGCAGGGCGCGCTGCCCACCGCGGTGACGGGGCGGCTCGGGCTCGGGGAGCGCCCGTACGACGGCATCGGCGCCGGGACCTGGGCGCTGCTGGCCCTCGTGGCGGCGGTGGTGCTGTTCGCGCTCTGCGGTCTGGGCCGGGGCCGGTCCGGACACGCCTCGGTGCTGACGCTCTTCGGCGACTACCGGGGCAGCGTCCGGCGCACCGGTCTTCTCTGGATCTCCCCGATCCTGCGGCGCCGCCGGGTCGACGTACGCCTGCGGCACTGGCGCAGCGAGCCGCTGTCCGCCGTGGACGCGAGCGGTACCGCGCTGCGGGCCGTGGTCCTCGTCGTATGGCGGGTGAGGGACACCGCGCGGGCCACGCTCGGAGTGGCGGACCACGAGCGGTATCTGCGCGACCAGGTGGAGGCGGCGCTGGCCAGGGTCCTCTCTCAGCTGCCCGCCGACGCCTTCCAGGAGGAGACCCGCACCCTGCGCGACGCGGAGGCGGTGGGCGACGCGCTGACCCGCATGGTGAAGGCGGACTGCGTGCCCGTGGGCATCGAGGTCTACTCCGCGCAGCCCACCGAGATCGAGTACGCCCCCGAGGTCGCGGCGGCGATGCAGCGGTGCCGGGTGGCCGCCATCGACGCGAAGCACCGGGACGAGGTGCTGACCTCCGTCGTCGACGCGGTGGACGACACCGTCGGCCGGCTGACCGCGCGCGGCATCGTCGAGCTCGACGCCTACGAACACAAGGCCCTGGTCAGGGATCTGACGGTGGCCTTCTACACCGGCCGCAGCGGCGGGGACAGGGCCTGACCGCCTCCGCTTGCACCGGAGGGAGCGCTGAAACCCGATCCACATTGGTCTGGACATGTTCATGCCGCGTCAATAATCTGGACTTGGTCTAGACCGCACAGCGAGGCGCGCAGCACAGTTCGGATCATCCCCAGAACATCCCCCACGTTCTCGAGGAGCGACACAGCATGCGGAAAAGGGCAAGCGCGGCCGTCATCGGCCTGGCGATAGCGGGCGTCTCCATGTTCGCGACCAGCAGCGCCAGCAGTCACGGCTACACGGATTCCCCCATCAGCCGGCAGAAGCTCTGTGCCAACGGCACCGTCACCGGCTGCGGCAACATCCAGTGGGAACCGCAGAGCGTCGAGGGCCCCAAGGGCTTCCCGGCGGCAGGACCGGCGGACGGCAAGATCTGCTCCGGCGGAAACGGCGGTTTCGCTCAGCTCGACGACCCGAGAGGCGGCAACTGGCCCGCCACCCAGGTCACCTCGGGGCAGGGCTACAGCTTCCGCTGGCAGTTCACCGCCCGGCACTCCACCAGCGACTTCCGCTACTACATCACCAAGAACGGCTGGGACTCCACCAAGCCGCTGACCAGGGCGGCACTGGAATCGCAGCCCTTCATGACGGTGCCGTACGGCAACCAGCAGCCGCCGGCGACGCTGACCCACCAGGGCTCGATGCCCACCCAGAAGTCCGGGAAGCACATCATCCTGGCCGTCTGGAACGTCGCCGACACCGGCAACGCGTTCTACGCGTGCTCCGACGTGAAGTTCTGATCCCGCGCGGCACGAAAACACAGTGGGCGGTCTCCCCGGAAGGAGACCGCCCACTGTGGTGTCTGTGCGCCGTCAGGGACTCGAACCCCGGACCCGCTGATTAAGAGTCAGCTGCTCTAACCAACTGAGCTAACGGCGCCTGCTGACTCGAAAATAATACCTGGTCCTCAGGGGTGCTGATGACACATGCCCGCCGCACCCCGACGACAGCCGCCGATCCGTGCGGACCCGCCCCTGACCTGCGGGCCCGCACCCCTGCGTGTATACCGGGCGAGACCTCCGGCCACCGCCCGGGCGTGGTGTGTGCCACAGGGGAGCGGTCTGCGCGGATCCCGGCTCACAGGGCCAGCGACAGGAGAACCGGCGCCGCGCGCCGGTTCAGCGTGGCGGCCGCGGCCCGCAGCCGGTGCGCGTGCTCGATCGGCAGGGAGAGCGCCAGGCACCCGGCCGAGGAGCCCGCCGTCAGCGGAACGGCCGCGCACACCGTGCCCACGGCGTACTCCTGGAGGTCGAGCACCGGGACCGTCGCCGGCTGGCTGTCCAGCTTGGAGAAGAGCACCTTCTCGTTCGTGATCGTCCGCGACGTCAGCCGCGCGGTCCTGTGCCGGGCCAGGTGGTCGCGCCGGCCGTTCTGGTCGAGCTGCGTCAGCAGGCACTTGCCGATCGCGCTGGCGTGCGCCGCCGAGCGGAAGTCGACCCACTCGTTGACGGCGGGGGTGCGGGGCCCGTCGGCCACCTGCGTGACGCGGATCTCCCCGTCGACGTAGCGGCTGACATAGACGGCCGCGCCGACCGAGTCGCGCAGCTGCACGAGCGTCTGCTGGAGCTTGGCCTCCAGGGCCCGCCTGCGGGAGGAGCCGGAACCGAGCTCCAGGAGCGAGGACCCGATGATGTAGGCGCCGTCGGCGACCTGCTCGACGTAACCCTCGCGGCGCAGGGTCAGCAGGAGCGGCGCGAGATGCCCCGCCGGAAGTCCGGTCTCGCGGGAGAGCCGCGCCTCGGTCACCCCGCTGCCGTGGGTGGACACGGATTCGAGCACCCGCAGGGCGTACTGCACCGAATGGAACGGTGCCTTCGGCTCGGGCTTCAACGCCACGGTTCCCCCTCCAGGGCAGCTACCAGGTTGTGACCGCAAGCTCATGACCCACGATAGTCGTCAACAGGCCGCAGGGGAGGAGCTGTCGAGGAGTTGATGGTGCGCCCCCGCCGGGTCAGCTGGGGCGCACCCGCTCGGCATATGCCACGGTCACGGTCGACATGCCAAAGGCGAGGTCACAGCACCGCGTTGAGAAATTCGCGCGTGCGTTCGTGTTCGGGGTCGGTGAATATCTTTTCCGGCGTACCGGATTCCACGACCCGTCCCGCGTCGAACATCAGGACCTTTTCGGACACGTCCCGGGCGAAGTTCATCTCGTGGGTCACACAGAGCATGGTGATGTCGGTGTTCCTCGCGATGTCGCCGAGGAGCTCCAGGACGCCCGCCACCAGCTCCGGGTCCAGAGCCGAGGTCACCTCGTCGAGCAGCAGGATCTCCGGCCGCATCGCCAGCGCCCTGGCGATGGCGACGCGCTGCTGCTGGCCGCCCGAGAGCTGGGAGGGATGGGCGTCGACCTTGCCGGAGAGCCCGACCAGGTCGAGCAGTTCCCTGGCACGGGCCTCCGCCTCGTCCTTGTCCATGCCGAGGACGTTGACGGGCGCCTCGGTGATGTTCTGGAGCACCTTCATGTTCGGGAAGAGATTGAACTGCTGGAAGACCATCCCGATCTTCTTCCGGGACTCCCGCAGCTGCTTCTCACCGGCGGGCTTCAGCGCCCCGGACGGCGTCCGCATGTGCGAGAGCGGCGAGCCGTCCACCCAGATCACGCCGTCACTGACCTTCTCCAGCGTCATCAGGAGCCGCAGGATGGTCGTCTTTCCCGAGCCGCTCGGCCCGATCAGCGTGACGTGCTCACCGCGCCGCACGGTGAAGTCCAGCTCGTCCAGGACCACATGGTCGCCGTACCGCTTGACGACCTTGTCGAATCGGACCAGCGGCTCGACTCCTGTCAGCCGGGCGTCCGGAGCCGCGTCCGCGGGCCCGGGTTCCTTTTCGAGAGGTGCGGATTCAGTGGCCAAGGCGCTTCTCCAGCTTTCTCATGAGCAGTGAGGTGGGGTAGCTCGCGACCAGGAAGACCAGTCCGGCGAGCGTGAACACCTCGGTGTACACGAAGTGGTCGGCTCCGTACTTCCGGGCTTCGAAGACCATTTCCTGCACCGTGATCACGGCGAGGAAGGGGGTCTCCTTGAACATCGAGATCGCGTAGTTGCCGAGCGCGGGCAGCACGTTGCGCACCGCCTGCGGCAGGATCACGGCCTGCCAGGTCCGCCGCGGCGACATGGAGAGCGCCCGGCAGGCCTCCCACTGGCCCTTGGGCACACCGTCGATCCCGGCCCGGTAGACCTCCGAGGTGTACGCGGCGTAGTGGATGCCCAGCACGATGATGCCGATGGTCAGCGGCTCCACGGAGCTGAAGACGGCTGCCGCGCCCACCAGCTGCACCAGCAGCGGGGTGGAGCGGACGAACTCGGTCACCGCCTTCACCGGCACGGTCACGAAGCGGGACGGCGCCCGCCCGGCCACGGCGACGGCAAGCCCCAGCACCGCCGCCACCAGCGTGCCGAGCACGGTCGCGAGCAGCGTGACCCGGAATCCTTCGAGCAGCAGGGGAAAGGCGTCCCCGACGGCCTCCCACCGGAACGACTGGTTCACCGGGCACCTCCCGCTGTGGCGGCGGCTTCCGCCGTGCGTGTCTTGAGCAGGCTGCCCGCACCGGTGTGCAGTCCCAGCCGCCGCTTGGCGGTGCGCTCCAGCATGTTCATCAGCAGCGTCAGCGCGTAGGCCAGGACGAAGTAGACGGCCAGCAGCAGCAGATAGGTGAGGAGGCTCTCACCGCTCCGGCTGCGGACGTGTTCGATCGCGGTCATCAGGTCGGCCGCGGAGAGCAGCCACAGCAGGGGCGTGCACTTCAGCAGCTGGATCAGCAGGTTGGTGAAGGACGGGATCATCTGCACCCAGGCCTGCGGCATGATCACCTTCCGCATGCGGTGGAAGGGCGTCATGTTCAGCGCCACGGCCGCCTCGTACTGCGCGCGCGGCACGGAGTTGATCGCGCCGCGCACGATCTCGGAGCCGTACGCCCCGTAGTTCAGGCCGAACGCGACGACGCCGCAGACCAGCGGGGTGAGTTCGTAACCCGTGAGGGGCGGCATCGCGTAGTAGAGCCAGAACAGCTGGATGTAGAGCGAGGTGCCGCGGAAGAACTCCACGACGGTCCGGGAGACCCCCCGCACCAGCAGCAGCTTGCTGCCCGCGGCGAGGCCGAGGGCGAACGACAGCAGCAGGGCGAGCAGGGAGCCCAGGACGGTCGCCTCGAGCGTCACCCACAGGCCCGACCTGACCTGGGGGAACTCTTCGCCGAGTATGGAGAGGAAGTCACTCATGCGGTGGGGTCCGTCCTCGTCAGCCCTTGCACAGGTCGGCCGTCTTGAGCGTGGCCGGCGGAATCTCCGTGGCGCCGAAGCCGTACTCCTGGAGAAGCTCCACATAGCGGGACTTGTCCGAGACGATCTTCTTGAGCTCCCGGTTGAAGGAGTCCCGCAGATCCTCGTTGCCCTTGCGGAACACCGCGCCGCCCGGCGAGTACTGCTTCGCGCCGTCCAGCTCGGGGACGAAGGCCTCGGTGACCTCGGTGTCCGGGTTGGTCTTCGCGAGCCAGCGCAGCGAGATCCCGGTGAGCAGGAAGGCGTCGATCCGCCCGCCCTTGACGGCGTCCGCGCCGTCCTGCGGCTTCTGCAGGGTCTTGATCTTCCCCTCGGCGATGCCCGCGCCCTCGGCGTACGAGCCCTCGACCGCACCGGACATCACGCCGACGGTGACCCCGGCGGCCTTCGCGGAGGCGAGGTCGGTGAGCTTCTTCGGGTTGCCCTTCTTCACCATCAGGGCGGTGGGGGAGATGAACTCCGGTTCGGAGAACAAGGCGTTGGCGCAGCGCTCGGCGGTGATGGCCATGCCCGCGCTGACGACGTCGTACTTGCCCGCCTGGAGACCGGGGATGAGGCCGTCCCACTCCGAGAGGGTGGGCTTCAGCTCGTCCACGCCGAGCGCCTTGAATATCTCCCGGTGCAGCGTGGGGGCCTCGCCCTTGAGCTGCTTGCCCTCCATGTAGCCGTACGGGGCCTCGTTGGCGTACGCGACCCTGACGAAGCCCTGCTTGCGGAGCTTGTCGAGCGCGCCCTCACCGTCCGTGGCGCCGGCGTCCGTCTTGCTGCACGCGGAGAGCAGGCCGGGAACGACGATCAGACCTCCCACGGCCGCCGATCGATTGAGGAAGCCCCGACGGGACAGGTGAGGGAAGTCAGCCATGGTTCGCAATCTCCTGGAGAAATCGGGGTGTCGAACAGTCCGGACAGGGTGAGCACCTTCCCGCTCCCGGACGTCTATGCAGGAAGCGCTGCCATGTAATCGAACAGTGGCCGGAGGGTGACCTTCCCGTGTCTCGTCATGGGCGGAGCGCGACGACGGATGCGCGGGGCGTATTCCCCGCCCCGCGCGGGTTCATGAGTGCGCGTCACCGCGGATGTCAGGCGGGGATGTCCGGAGAAGGTACGTAACCCCGCTGTACGTCCACCTCGTTGGAGAGCGGCTCACCGGCCACCCATCCCTCGTACATCGAGACGAACTGCTCGCCCAGCCGGTCCCGCCAGCCGGCCGTGTCGCCGCTCATGTGCGGGGAGACCAGCAGTCCCGGCACCTCCCACAGCGGGCTCGACGGACCCAGCGGCTCCTCGTGGAACACGTCGAGCGCCGCGCCCGCGATCCACCGCTTCCGCAGCGCGTCGGCCAGATCCTCCTCGACGGTCAGCGGGCCGCGCCCCACGTTGACGAAGTGGGCGGACGGCTGGAGCAGTCCGAAGAAGCGGGCGTCGAACATTCCGCGCGTCTCGTCGGTCAGCGGGGCCGCGCAGATCACCCAGTCCGCACCCGCCGCCAGCCGGCCCAGATCCTCGACGCCGTGGATCGTGCGCCGGGCCGTACGGCCGACGAGCGCCACCTGGACGCCGAGGCCGTGCAGCAGCCGCATGATCTCCCGGCCGACGGGGCCCGCGCCGACGACCACGGCCCGGCTGCCGGCCAGCCGCCTGGTCTCCCGGTGGTGCCAGTGGCCCTGCCGCTGGAGCTCCAGGGTGCGGGGCAGGTCCTTCGCGAAGGCGAGCACCAGTCCCGCGACGTACTCGGCGACGGGCAGCTCGAACACGCCACGGGCGTTGGTGACGACGGTGGGGGAGGCGGCCAGCTCCGGGCAGAGCAGCCGGTCCACCCCGGCGCTCGCGGTGTGCACCCAGCGGGGTCGTGGCCCCTCGCCCGGCCATGCCTCGCGGACGGCGTCGGAGGTGAAGTCCCAGACGAGCAGCACGTCCGCCTCGGGCAGCCGGGCGGCCAGCGTCCGCTCGTCGGCGTACCGGACGACGGCCCGGCCGGTCAGCCGGCCCAGGCGCGGTGACGGGTCGGTGTCCAGCACGAGGATCACGGGATCGGTCATCGGAACGACCACGCTCGCACCGGGGGGGCACGCCCGTCAACAGGGCCTCGGCATCCGGGGAGAAACCGCTGGTCACCCCCGTTGCGGGCGGCGGTATGGGGCGAAAAGGGGAATACTTGTGCCAGGCAGGGGCAGCGGTGGTTACGAGTGCCGGCAGGACATCCGGACGCACGGGAAGGGTGGACATGACGACCGTAGGACTTCTCTACCCGGGCCACGCCGCGGAGGACGACTTCCCGCGGATCGAGGTCATGCTCGACAGCGACATCAGAGTGCCGCTCTTCCACACCGACATCGACGAGGACGTCCGCAGGGTCGACAACCTGCGGACGGCCGGCTCGGCCGAGCGCCTGGGCGCAGGCGTCGAGGAGCTGCGGATGGCCGGCGCCGAGTCGCTGGTCTGGGCCTGTTCGGGCGGCAGCTTCGCCTACGGCTGGGCGGGCGCCCATGAGCAGGCCGCAGACCTGGCCAGGGCCGCCGGGCTCCCCGCGTCCAGCACGTCCATCGCCTTCGTCCAGGCGGTACGCGAGCTGGGCGCCACCCGGGTCGCGGTCGCCGCGACCTACTCCGAGGACATCGCCGCGCTCTTCGCGGGCTTCCTGGGGTCCGGGGGTGTCGAGGTGACCTCGACGCGGGGCGGCGGCATCGTGACGGCGTCCGCGGCGGCCGACGCGGACGTGGAGATCGTGAAGGAGCTGGCCGTGGCCGGCGACCACCCGGACGCCGAGGTGGTCCTGCTTCCCGACAACGCCCTGCACACCGCCGCGTACGTCCCCGAACTGGAGGAACTCCTCGGCAAGCCGGTCCTCACCGCCAACCAGGTGGCGGTGTGGGAAGGCCTCCGGCTGGCCGAGCGCCGGATCTGGGCGCCCACCCTCGGTTCCCTGTTCGCCACCCGCGAGCCCCCGCCGGGCGCGACGGAGCCCCGGGGCATCGAGGTCCGGGAGTAGGCGGTCCAGACCCGGGGCCGGGGGAACGACGGGAATAAGCGGAGCCATCCTCCTGTTGGCACCCTCCGGTACACAGACGCAGCACCGGAGAGGCCGAAACACGTGGACGAGAACCGAGGCGACGAGAACCGGGGCGACGGGATTCGCGGCACAGCGAGGGGCACGGCCTCCGTGCCCCTCTCCGTGCTCGACCTGGTGACCGTGGGCCAGGGCCGCACAGCGACCCAGGCCCTGCGCACCGGCGTGGACATCGCCAAGCTCGCCGAGAGCCGGGGCTTCCACCGCTACTGGGTCGCCGAGCATCACTCCATGCCCGGGGTGGCCTCCTCGTCCCCCGCCGTGATCCTCGCGCACCTGGCCGCCCACACCGAGCGCATCAGGCTCGGCTCCGGCGGGGTGATGCTGCCCAACCACGCGCCTCTGGTGATCGCCGAGCAGTTCGGCACCCTGGAGGCGATGGCCCCGGGCCGTGTCGACCTCGGCCTCGGCCGCGCCCCCGGCACGGACGGTGCCACCGCCGCCGCCCTGCGGCGCACGGACCGGCTGAACGAGGGGGCGGACGACTTCCCGCAGCAGCTCGCCGAGCTGACCCGGTTCCTGGACGACGACTTCCCGGACGGGCATCCCTACGCCCGTATCCACGCCGTCCCCGGGCCCGTGCAGGCGACCTCGCCCGGCGGCGTCCAGTCGCCCGGCCGCCCGCCCGTCTGGCTGCTGGGCTCCTCCGGCTTCAGCGCCCGGCTGGCCGGTGTGCTCGGCCTGCCCTTCGCCTTCGCCCACCACTTCTCGTCCCGGAACACCGTGCCGGCCCTGGAGCTGTACCGGGAGTCCTTCACGCCCTCCGCGGTGCTCGACGCCCCCTACGCCCTCATCGGGGTCGCGGCCCTGGCCGCCGACGACGAGCGCGAGGCCAGGCGCCAGGTGCTCACCGGTGCCCTGTCCATGGTCCGGCTGCGCACCGGGCGCCCGGGCCTCGTGCCGAGTCCCGAAGAGGCCGAGGCGTACGACTTCAGCCCCATGGAGCGCGAGTTCGTCGACGGCTGGCTGAAGGACATCGTCCACGGCACGGCGGACGAGGTCCGCAGCGGCCTGGACGACCTGGCCAAGCGCACCGGCGCCGACGAGCTGATGATCACGGCCAACGCCCACGGCGGCGAGGCGCGGCTGCGCTCGTACGAACTCATCGCCGACGCCTACGGGCTGTCCGCCCTCGGCTGACCCGGTCAGCTCTCCGGTGGCCTCGTACCGATCAGCTCGGCGATCCGCTCCGGGGCCACCGCACGGGAGTACAGCCACCCCTGCCCGGTGTCGCAGCCGATCCGGCGCAGCCGCTCCGCCTGGCCCGAGGTCTCCACGCACTCCGCGGTGACCGTCAGGCCCAGGCGGTGGGCCAGCTGCACCATGGCCTCGACGATCGTCTCGTCGGCCGGGCTGGGGTGCGCCCCGTCCTCGTAACGGAAACCGCGTACGAAGGAGCCGTCCAGCTTCAGCACGGACACGGGCAGCCGGCTGAGGTAGGCGAGGTTGGAGTAGCCCGTGCCGAAGTCGTCGATGGCGATGCGGACACCCATGTCGCTGAGCGCCTGGAGCACCCGCAGGGGCCTGCCCGACGAGCCCATCACCGCGGACTCGGTCAGCTCCAGCTGCAGCAGCCCGGGGTCGAGGCCCGTCTCGGCGAGGATCTCCGCGACGTCGGCCACCAGGTCGGAGTCCCACACCTGCCGCACGGCGACGTTGACGCTGATGAACAGCGGCGGCTCGTCGGGGTGTCCCAGCTGCCAGCGGCGGGCCTGACGGCAGGCCGTGCGCAGCACCCACCGGCCGAGCTGGACGATCGTGCCGTCCTCCTCGGCGATGGGGACGAACCGGCTCGGCGCGAGCAGGCCGAATCTCGGGTGGTTCCAGCGGACCAGGGCCTCCACACCCCGTACGACCTCGTCCGCCATGCCGACCAGCGGCTGGTACTCCAGGGTGAACTCGCCGCGCTCGACGGCGGGGCGGAGCGTGGAGGAGAGCGCCTGCCGGGTCATCCGGTGGGCGTTGCGCTCGGGGTCGAAGAGGGTCCAGCGGGCCCGGCCGTCGGCCTTCGCCCAGTACAGCGTGGTGTCCGCGGCCTGCATCAGGGCGGTGGCCGACGTGCCGGCCGACGACCGCTCCACCACCCCGATCGACGCGGAGACCGAAAGCAGGTGCCCGGAGACCTCGAACGGCCGCTGGAGGGCCAGGAGCACCGCGCGGGCGAGTTCGGTGAGCTGCGGCGTACCCGACGAGTCCTCGACCAGGATCGCGAACTCGTCACCGCCCAGACGCGCCACCAGATGACCGCCGGCGCGGTGGCCGTCGGCCTCCGCGCAGTCGGTGAGCCGCCCGGCGACGGCGGCGAGGAGGCGGTCGCCGGTGCGGTGCCCCAGGGTGTCGTTGACCGCCTTGAAGCCGTCGATGTCCAGGTAGCAGAGGCCGATCCGGCCGTGCGGGGGTGACGACGGCCCGTCCTGGTGCGGTGGGGTCTCCAGCGCGCTCGCGAGCCGCTCGAAGAACAGGGTGCGGTTGGGCAGCCGGGTCACCGGGTCGTGTATCCGCAGATGGCGCAGCCGCTCCCGCATCTCGCGCCGGTCACTGACGTCGGCGACCGACAGCAGCACCCGGCCCGTGCCGCCGGCCCGGTCGCCCATCGGCACGACGGTGACCTCGGCCCACAGGGGCCGGCCGTCGGCGTGCTCGATCCGCCGGGTGCACCGGAGCCGGGGTCGGGCGCCGCGCAGGACCTCGGTGTAGGCCCGCCAGGTGGGACTGTCCGAGGTGAGACCGAGGAGATCGGCCGCGGTCTGCCCGGTCAGGGACGAGGGAGCGGCGCCGAGCAGCCCGCCCAGCGCGTCGTTGGACCTGACGATCAGTCCGTGGTGGTCGACGACGGCCATCGGGAGAGCGGACGCGGCGAACGCCGCGCGGTAGTCGCGCAGCTCGGAGAGGCCCGGCCTCGGATGATCACCCTGTGTGACCTCTGATGGCCCGGCGCCGGGGGCCGTGCCCGCCGAGGGCGCCGGCCCTTCGGAGGTTCCGCTCACCGCTCGCTCCCGCTGATGCCGATTGTCGTGAACAGGTGTGGCCGGGCAGCTGCGTGGAGTGGAGCGCCGCGCCGGAGGCGGGAACCACGCAGGAAAACGAGGTGAAGCATAGAGGGTGGCGCACCGGCCGTTCCAACGCGCCCGCCGTTTCGGACCGGGGGCACGCGCATGGCCCACGCCTGCCGCGCGCCTGCCTGACGCCTGTCCCGCGCGAGGCACCCGCATGCGTGATGGCCGTAGATGATCATTTTTGTGCTGATCTGGACGGTTCGGCTTTCGGAGTGAACAAATGTGACTGTCCGTAAGGGTGATCGTGTGGCTGTACTGATCACCGGGGCCTCCGGCTGACCCGTGTGGGGCAGCACAACAGGGCGTACTCCGCCGACTCGGCACAGGGTGAGGGGGAAGTCCCGCATTCGCCACCCGGAGGTAGACGTGCCGCGTCAGCGCAGACCCGGGGGTTCGGAGAGGCCGAGGCTGCGCAGCGCGGCGGCTGCTCTCACGTCCCTCCTGGCGCTCGCCGCCACCGGACTCGTCGCCGGGCCGGCCGTGGCGGCCTCGCGCGACGCGGGACCGTGCGCCCTGCCCAGGACCGGCGCGCACCACTCCCTCGGCCTCGACACCTGGAACGGCGCCTACCCCCGCCCCGACCGCAGCCTCGACGCGGTCATGGTCTTCCTCTCGTTCCCCGACTCCGAACCCGTCGTGCCCCCCGAGGTGCTCGCCGCCGACTACTTCCCCTCCACCACACGCTTCTTCCAGCGCGCCTCGTACGGGAAATTCACCCTGCACGCCCACCCGCAGCGGCGGTGGACCTCCATGCCGCACCCCTCCACCTGGTACGGCATACAGCGCGACTGGGGCTCCGATCGCCGCAGCGCCTATCTGCGCGACGCCATCGAGGCCGCCGACGAGGAGACCGACTTCTCCGCCTACGACATCGTCTACCTCGTCGCCGACCCGGACGCCCCCGGAGTCGACTCCGACGCCACCAAGGTCGTCAACTTCGACCGCCCGGTGCGCGCCGACGGCACGGACATCAGGCGTGTCGTCACCGTCTTCGAGGAACACCCGCCGGACCGGAACGTCCTCGCGCACGAGACCGGACACGTCTTCGACCTGGCGGACCTCTACCACCGCCCGGAGGACGGGAAGGGCGACTGGGACACCTACGTCGGCGACTGGGACGTCATGGGCAGCCAGTTCGGACTCTCCCCGGACCTGTTCGGCTGGCACAAGTGGAAGCTCGGCTGGCTCGACGGGGAGGAGATCGTGTGTGTGCAGGGCGCCGCCGACCTCACCCTGGAACCGATGGCCGAGGTGCCCGTGCGCGGCGCGTCCCTCGGGACCCGGCTCGCGGTCGTCAGGACCGGCGCGGACAGCGCGCTGGCCATCGAGGCCCGCAGCGCCACGGGCAACGACCGAACGACCTGTACGGAGGGCGTGCTCGTCTACCGCATCCGCAACGCCACACCGTCCGGCGGCGGCCCGGTGGAGGTGCTGGACACTCACCCCGACTCCGACGCCTGCTGGGACCGGTCGGTCTACCCGCCACTCGCGGACGCCCCGCTCCGGGAGGGCGAGCGCTACACCGTGCCCGGCGAGCGCGTCCGCATCGACGTCGCCGACCGCACCCGGTCCGGCGCCTGGACCGTCCGGATCGCCACCGGGACCTGAACACGCGCCGGAACACGAAGAAGCCCCCTCGCTTCCACGAGGGGGCTTCCACTGTCGGTGCGCCGTCAGGGACTCGAACCCCGGACCCGCTGATTAAGAGTCAGCTGCTCTAACCAACTGAGCTAACGGCGCCTGCTGACGTCGTAGACATTAGCACCCGGATCGGCGGGAGGAAAAATCGAATTCCCGGTGGTCGACGGGGCCGCCGACCTGCCCACCCTCACACAGGCCCACAGCAGTACGTCAGGGCCCGGGAGCCAGGGGTTGCGGGTGTCGGGGGCGACCACCCAGCGGGGCCCGCCGGTGCCCGCGCCGCCGGTCAGGGGCGGAACGGTGACCGCGTCCCCCGTGCCGTGACAGAGCACCGGCGGCAGCGCGCCCTGGGGGCGCGGGGGAGCGTCGGCGGAGCCCGTGCCCCACTCCTCCCAGGCCAGCAGGGACGGCAGCCGCTGGGCCGTGCCGGGCGAGGCGAACAGCAGCATCCGGCCCCGGTGCGTAGCGACCGGACCCGATCCCGGCCCCTCCGCCCAGAGCCGCTCCAGCATGCGCCTGCCGAACAGCGCGGGGACGCTCACGACGTCGAACGAGGAGCCGCACGGCAGCACGCCGGGGGAGCAGGGGTGGGCCTCCCACTGCGAGAGCGTGCTGCGCGGGTAGGCCGAGGCGCCCGCGAGCCACGCGGCACCGGACGCCGTGACCTGGGCAGCCCTGTCGTCGGCCCGGCGGTCCACGCGGTCCCGCAGCAGGGCGAAGATGTCGACACCGGGGCGCGGGGCGGGTGCGGTCCGCAGGGTCGTTTCGTCATTCAGCCATGCGCTCATGACGACATGTCTACCGGCCGTGACGCTCCTGTTCCCCAGAGTTGCCGAAAGCCGGACAGGACGGACCCCGGCGGAGTATCTTGCCCGACGGCATATGCCAGGGGTGTACCCGCAGTGACGGACGGTCGTGCGGTGTCCGGGGCCGGCAAGGACCCCGAAGTCAGGGCGTGGGGGCGTCGAGCAGGGACCGGCCGAACTCGATCATCTTCTTGGCGTAGTCCTCGGTCCACTCCGCGCGCTCGGCTATGTCCGTGGCCGTGAGCCGGTCGAACCGTCGCGGATCCGCGAGCTGGGCGGCGGCCACGGCCTGGAACTCCACGGCCCGGTCGGTCGCCGCCCGGAAGGCGAGCGTCAGTTCCGTCGCGCGGGCCAGCAGCTCCCTCGGGTCCTCCATCGACTCCAGGTCGAAGAAGTGCTCGGGGTCCGCCGCCGCCTCCGACGGCTCGAAGAGCAGCGGCGCCGGACGCAGCCTCTGCCGCTCGTTCCGCTCGGGTTGTGCCATGTGGTGTTCCTTCCTCGTACGGCCGGACGGCCACCTTCCATTGTCCAGCCGGGCGCAAGAGCGCTGCCCAGGGTCAGGGCGCCCCATGCACGCGGTGCTCGGCGAGGTGCGCCAGCACCGCGTGGTTCGCCTCCCAGCCGTCCGGGAACTTCACCGTCACGCCCAGCTGCACCGGCTCCGTCGACGGGTGCTCGTCCAGCAGGTCCGCCACCCCGGCACGGCACACCACCACGCACGCGTGCCGGTGCCGCGAGGCCAGGACGCACAGGCGGCCCGTCTCCAGGTGGAAGGCCGTGGCGTCCGGGCGGCCCGACAGCGGGTGCAGGACCACGGTCACGTCGAACTCGCGGCCCTGGAGCCGGTTCGCCGTGTCCACCGCCACACCCGTCACACCCAGCTCCGCGAGCGCCGCCCGCACCGCGGCGGCCTGGTCGCGGTGGGCCGTGCCGACCGCGACCCGGTCCGCCGTCACCGGGACCGGATCCGGGCCACGCTCGCTCGTCGCGACGCCGCCCCTGTCCAGCAGCCTGCGCACCACCAGCGCCACCGCCCTGACCGCCTCCGGGTCCGTGCGCGGGGTGTGCCGGGCCGGAAGCTCCAGCAGCCCCCAGCCGGACTCCGCCGCCTCGTCCAGCACCCGGTCGGCGCCCGACCCGTCCGATGGCACCCCGAACGACAGCCGCCGGTCACCGTGGTCCGTGCCGCTGCGGAACGGTGTGTACGGGTAGAACGCGTCCGACACCAGCGGCGCGGCCGACGCGGGCAGCCGCCACGACACCGGCAGCCGGTGCTGCGGCAGATCGGGATTGTGCGCGAGCAGGGTCGAGACGGCGCTCGCCGACGGGTCGTACGACAGGCCCGCCCACTGGTCGGCGCCCACGATCGAGAACGGGTCGAGCTGGCCCGGATCCCCGACGAACAGCGCCCGCTCGAACAGTCCGGCCACCGCCAGGAGCGCGTCCGACCGCATCTGGTACGCCTCGTCGACGATCGCGTGCCCCCACGGCTCCACGTTCTTCACGTGCGCCCACTTCGCGGCCGTGGAGATGACGATGTCCAGGCCCGCCAGGTCCGCCGCCTTCGCCGACTTCCGTACGTTGTCCAGGCCGTCCAGGACCTTGTCGTACGGATCGGAGTCGCTGCTGTGCAGCCGGCCCACCGGCAGCTCGGGAGCCTTCTCCGCCAGCCGCACCACGAGATCGTCCACCTGGGCGTTGGTCTGCGCGACCACCATCAGCGGGCGGCCCGCGGCGGCCAGCTCCAGCGCCGCACGCACCACCAGCGTCGACTTCCCCGCGCCCGGCGGAGAGTCCACGACGATGCCGCGCGCCGTGCCGCGCAGGGTGTCGTCCAGGATCGCGTCGGTCGCCCGGGCCGCCGCGGCCCCCGGGTCGGTAACGGCTGTCACAGGAGGTCCTCCGCGGTCACGGGATCGGGCTGCTCGGCATGGCCGGTGGAGCCGTCGGCGCCCGGCGGACCGCCGTGGGTCCACGGGGTCTCCTCCGGATCGGGCAGCTTCGGACCGCCCCGCTGGTCGTGTTCGAACAGGGTCCAGGCGATCCGGTCGCCGGGCTCGGGCACCGAACCCGGCGCGGGCTCCTTGGACCGGCCCATCCGGTCCGTGACGCGCAGGACGAGGCCGACCGTGCCGGCGTCGGGATCCTCGGCGGCGTACCCCACGAACTCCGCCGTCTGAGGCTTGCCGTCCAGCGAGCGGTACACCTTGGTGCGCTCCCCGAGATGCGGGCGCTCCTCGGTCCGCACCGTGACCAGCGGACGCGGCGAGGGCCGCTTGGACTCGCTGTACGCCATCTCGACCTCCGTCACCTCCCCGACGAACGCCTCACCGGCCAGCCTGCGGCCCGCCAGCACCAGCGGGTCGTCGAGCGCCTCCTGGGCGTCCAGCTGCGCCTGGGCCGTCTCCCGCGAGGCCAGCTTCTGCGCGGCCGTGACCGCGTCGTCCCGGCGCGGCTGCGGGGGGCTCGCCCGCCCGGACCCGGTCCCGGTGCGCGGTGAACGACCAGCGGTCCCGCGTCCAGCGGTCCTGTGCCCTGGCCCCCTCCGGCAGCTCCCGCAGCAGGTCGAGCCCCCGCCACACGGCGTCCCAGGTGGGCAGCAGCACCCCCGCCAGCAGCGACCTGATCTCCCGCTCCGCACCGCTCAGCTCACCGAGCCGGGTGTCGGCGTCGACCCCGTCCTCCGCGGCGGCCAGCGCGTGGCGCGCCCGGTCGTACCGCTCGATCGCGGGCGCCAGCAGCCTGTTGTCGAACGCCGGATCCGTCGCCGGTCCGGCGGGCGGGCAGACCAGCTGACCGGCACGGTCCCGCTCCCCCTCCGCCCGCAGCGCCGCCTCCGCACCGGACTCACCGGCCGGCGGGTCGACCCAGGCGAGCAGGGCACCGAGGTGCTGGTCCTCCAGGCTGCTCTGCCCCGTCGCCCAGTGCCGGTTCAGCAGATCAGTCGTGGCCAGCAGCAGCGAGGAGCCCGGCACCCTGGCCCGCTCCCCGTAATGCGTCAGCCAGCGGCCGAGCAGCGGCACACGGGCGGGCGCCGGATAGGGCGTGTCCGGGTCGTCCTCGGCCGTCCGGCGGAACCGCATGGACCGCCCGAGCAGCCGTACGAAGTCCAGGCCCGCCCTGCTGGGCACGATCAGCTGCGCCGCGTCGGCGCAGAGCTCCACCTCGACCTTGACCTTCTTGCCGGTCCCGGGATCCACTTCGTTGCGCTCGGCGGGCTCGACGTCGTCGGCGTACGACTCGATGTGCGGCAGCACCGCCTCGGCCAGCTCGGCGAGGAACGCGAACCGCAGATCCCGGTCGCGCGGCTGGGCCACCACCAGCAGCCGGGGTTCCGCGCGGTCCGTGCCCACGAGCGCGCCGAGCGGAGCGCCTGCCTCACCGGCGGTCGTCAGCGGCACCAGCACGAGCGGCCGGTCGGTCAGATGGCGGTGGCGGACGGTGGCCAGCGGCTGGGCACGGCCGCTGTCGACGGCCTCCAGCCGGGCGAGCGTGCTGATCAGCGACATGGAACGCCGCCGTCCGCACCGGCCAGCGCCTCGGCCCGCAGCGCGGCGGCCCGGCGCAGGGCCGCCACCGTCGGGTCGGCCGGGTCTCCCTCCTTGCCGGCCGCCGCGGCCAGCACCCCGGCGACCGTCGTCAGGCCGCCGAGCTCGCCCCGCACACTCCGGCCCAGCGACTCCACCGCGCCCTCGGCGCGGGCCTTGGCCCGGCAGTGGAAGGCCAGCTCGCACGCGGCCAGGCACTCGGGGGCGTACGCCGCGGGGACCGCCTCGACCGCGGTGCCCAGCTCCTCGGGGGAGCAGCCCGGGTCGAAGGTCGTCCCCTCGGGCAGGGCGGCCGCGATGTCCTCGACACGGGTCAGCCTCGTCAGCTGGCGGCTGGTGACGGCACGCTGTTTGCGCACGTCCACGACCGAGGCGGTCGGCAGGTTGGAGAAGTCCTTCGGGCAGACCAGCAGGATCCGGTGCGCGACCCGGGCGCCTTCCGTCATGGCGGCGATCCGCTCCAGCGCCAGGACGTAGACCGCGGACTGACGGGCCGCCGCGCCGACCTTCGCCGCGTCCGCCGAGCTGTCGATCATGGGGAAGGACTTGATCTCGACGACCGTCCACGTGCCGTCGGGGTGCACCACCACGGCGTCCGGCTCCAGGTAGGCGGGCGAGCCCGCGACTTCCAGGGCCAGCATCGGATGGTCGAGCAGCGCCCAGCCGCCCGCCGCCGTGGCCTCGCGCAGCGCCAGCGCCGTCCGCGCGGCGCGGCCCTCGGGGCCGGCGGCCGTCAGATCGGGCACCACGGCCGAGGCCGGCGCTTCGGCACCGCCGCCGAGCCGCTCGACGAGGAGGCGCAGCAGCTCCGTGCCGCCGTCGGCCTTGACCTTCGCCTCGAAGGCGTTGCCCCGGACGAACGCGAACTGCGACTGGCCGAACGCCGTGGGGGAGCCGAGCGCCGTGGCCAGCTCCGCCTTGTCGACGCCCGCGCCGTCGAGCAGGGCGCGCCGCTTGCATCCCGGGTTGGCGGCGAGTGCTGCCAGCGCGCGTGCGTCGAGCGGATGCGGCGCGACGGCCGGACCACGCAGCTCAGCGAGCCGCTGCCGGAGTGTCGTCGCCGGCTTCGACCGCGGAACGGGGGCGCGCGTCGCTGGAATCTGCGGAGGCGGTCCGCCGGCCGGGTATTCGCTCACCCGCGGAAGTCTTGCATCCGTCACTGACAATCGTGGAGCCCGTGGGGGTGACGGACGCGGGCACCGGTGCGAACACCGCCCTCACCCGGTCCTTGACGCGGTCCGCGAGCCGCAGATACGGCCTGGTCAGCAGCGCGCCGACGGCCATCACGGCGGCACCGGCCACGGCGTCGAGGAAATAGTGGTTCGCCGTGCCCATCACCACGAACACGGTGATCAGCGGATAGGCGATCCCCGCGGCCCGGACGACCGGGTGGCGGCCGTGACGCCACAGCAGGACGCCGCACCACACCGCCCAGCCGACGTGCAGGCTGGGCATCGCCGCGTACTGGTTGGTCATCCCGCTGAGCCCGCGCGGGGCGCTCGCGCCCGCGCCCCACCACCCGTACGCGCTGTACTGCGCCATCGTGTCGACGAAGCCGTGGTGGGCGTCGAGCAGCCGGGGCGGACAGGTCGGCATCAGCGTGAAGCCGACCAGCCCGAGGAGGGTGGAGGTCATCAGCCAGGTCCGGGCCGCCCGGTAGACGGCCGTACGGCGCCGGAAGATCCAGATCAGGATGGCGGGGGTGACCAGGTAGTGCAGGGATGCGTACGCGAAGTCGGCGGGTATCCCGAGTGCGGGGTTGCCGGTCAGGAGCCGGTTGAGGGGGTGCTCGGCGTTGAGGTGCAGCGCCTTCTCCAGGCGGAGGATCGCGAGCCCGTTCTCCACGGCCGCCGGTACGTTCTCGTGGACCAGCAGCCGGCCCGTCGAATACAGCCCGTACACCACCGCGATCAGCGGAAGCTCCGTCCACCAGCGGGGCCGGTGACCGGAGGAAGGGGTCGCGGCGGTGGCGTGCGGCATCCGGTAGCTCTCCCCAGTGTTCATGCGGTCGACGGCGGGCGTTCAACCGTACGGCGGTCGTATGTCCTGATTCCCCCCGGGGCCCGTCCCACGCGGACGGCCCCGGTCATGCGTGGGGAGGGACGCGGGCGCCGCCCCGCAGGTTGCCCGTGCGGCAGGTGAGAGATGATGGAGCGGGGCCCGATCCCGCACCGGTGTCCCAGCGGGCCGCTCGCGTCCGCCGCCCCGTCGCCGTCCCGGACACCGCCGTCCCGGACCCACCAGATCCTAGGGTCCCCGGATCTTCTGATCTTCGTATTTTTCAGGGAGAGCCGTCATGGCACCGCGAATCCTGCTCGCCCGGCACGGCCAGACACAGTGGTCGGTCCAGGGCAATCACACCGGCAGGACCGACATTCCCCTCCTCGACACCGGCCGCGAGGGCGCCAAGCTGCTCGGCGAACGGCTGCACCGGGAGCCCTGGGGCGGCCTGCCCGGCGTCGAGGTGCGGACCAGCCCGCTCGTCCGTGCCGCCGAGACCTGCGCGATCGCCGGATTCGGCGGGCGGGCCCAGCCGTGGGACGCGCTGATGGAGTGGGACTACGGGGACTACGAGGGTCTGACCCCGGCGCAGATCAAGGCGGACCGGCCGGACTGGCTCATCTGGCGCGACGGTGTCCCGGGGGGCGAGAGCCTCGCGTCACTGGCGGCCCGGGCGGACGAGGTCGTCGAGTGGGCGCGGTCCGCCGACCGCGATGTGCTGGTCTTCGCGCACGGACACATCCTGCGGGCGCTGGGGGCGCGGTGGCTGGGCGAGGACGTGTCGTTCGCCGCGCGGATCCGGCTGGAGCCGACGTCGCTGTCGGTGCTGGGATGGGCCTACGGCCTGCCCGCGCTGGAGCGCTGGAACGACACGGGCCACCTGGACCGCTGACCCGGGGTGCTGGACCTCACCGGACTGCCGGGCCGCCGCGCCCGGTCCGGTTCCAGCTCGGCAGACCCAGCCGGTCCGGCGTTCGCGGACGGAACCCTGGCGTCGGGTTCGGCCGGCTGACCACGTGTGCCTGAGAGGGAGAGCGCGGCCAGGATCCCGCGCACCGGTTCCGTCCTCAATCGCCGGACGGGCTTGAACCGGCCGGCCAGGGCTGGGAGGTGCGGGGGAGAGGGGGCTTCGGCCGGCCCGAGCTGGGGTGCGCCCGCTGTGCCCGTGCGCCGGCTCCCGTCCCCCGCGCACCGGTTCCGTCCTCAATCGCCGGACGGGCTTGAACCGGCCGGCCAGGGCTGGGAGGTGCGGGGGCGGCGTGAGGCCTCGGCCTCGCGGCGCGAACTCATGTGTCCGGAGGCAGTTCCTCGTAGCGGGCCAGGAGGGCCGTCACCTCCGGGCCGCCCCGAGGGCGGAGCACCCGCACGGCGCTCGCCAGCATCCCGCGGATCCGGGAGGACTGGACCCGGTCCAGCAGGTCCAGCACCTGATGGCCCGCAGCCGCGGCCTCGTCGGCCGTGCCCGCCCGCGCCAGGTCTCCGGCGAGCTGCGCACGGTACAGCGCGAGGTTCCGGGTGAAGTGCGGGTCCTGAAGCCGGGTCGCCCGGCGGCCGTGCCGCGCCGCCCGGGGCCAGTCACCCAGCGCCGACCAGCACTGCGCCTCCAGCAGCTCCATCTCCGCTTCCCGGAAGAAGGTCATCCACTCCGGATCCGCGTCGCCCGGCCCGCGACCGAACGCCGTCTGCGCCCGCCCGATCGCCTGCTCGCACCCCGTACGGTCCCCGAGCCACGCCCTGGCCCCCGCCTCCCGCAGCGCCAGCAGGGCCAGCAGCCGCGGTGAGCCGAGCGGCCGGGCGGCCCGCTGCCCGGCCTCCGCCGCGCGGACCGCCTCCCTGGCCCGCCCCGTGTCACGGGCCAGGAACGAGGCGTTGCAGAACGCGTGCGCTTCCAGCGCGGCGTCCCCGGCCAGCCGGGCCGTCGCGAGCGCCTCCGCGTAGTGGGAGCGCGCGTCGTCGAAGCGCCCCGAGTCGTGGGCCAGCCAGCCCACGGAGATCGCCAGCTCACCGGCGCCCGCGTGCAGCCGGTCCGCCGTGCTGCGCCGCGCCGTGGTCCCGGAGTCGAGCAGGGCGTACGCCGCCCGGAGCGGCTGGGAGGCCCGCCGGTAGAGACCGTCCGCGCCGTGCCGGTCGTCCAGCAGGCGGATCTGGCGTACGGCCTTCTCCACGGCGCTCACCTCGGCTTCGCCGATCCGGCGCTGCGCGGGCACGGTGAGGGGGCCCGCGGCGGACGCATGGCCGCCCAGGCCCAGGGACGCGGCCGCCACCGTGGCGGTACCGCTGGTCATGAACACGCGACGCAGCACGTCGCTCTCCTCGTGGATGTCGCTGTCGAGCGCGGGGGGTGTGGTGGGCGGGGGCAGAGGTGTCGTGCGGGCCCCCCGGCCGCGCACGCTCTCGCGCGCCGAGAAGCCCAGGTCCGCGAGGCTCGCCCCGGGGAACATGTGCAGGAACACCCGTTCGTACGCGTAGTTGGGGCAGCGGATCTCACCCGACTCCACGCGTCCGACGTACCGGGCGTCGCACGCGACGTGTTCACCGATCTCGCGCGCGGCCCGGCGGACCGCGGCCGCGAACTCCCCGGCGGAGCGCTGTCCGCGCAGCCGCCGGAAGGCGAGGTTGGGAACTGCCCGTGTCGACACCATGGCAAGGCCCTCTCTGGTGCAGCCGGGCTCCTGCTTCCGGTGTCCCGGCGGAGCAAGAACGTACCTGCTGTGACGGACCGCACACGCAGCGTTTAGCTATAAAGCGGACATCTCGCCCGTGATCCGCCATGAACTGCCACCCTTTGCGGCGGCGTGCCGCCGTAGCCCTTGACGCCGTCGGCGCGTTGGTCCATGAGGAGACGGGCGCGGCGCCGTCTCGTCGAGACGAGAGGAGGGGTTCCCTTGCCTCATACGGACAGGGGCCCGGAGACCACACCGTGTGACCTGGTGACCGTCCCGGCGCGTCAGGGCCTGGAGGCCGTGGACATCCTGCGCAGGGGAGCGGAGAACGAGCCCGTCGGCCCGGTCCTGCACGACGGAGCATGCGCCGTCCTCGGCTTCCTGGTGCCGCCCGGCACGGCGGAGGCGTGGGACGTGCCCGGCAGCGCCTGTACGAGGACGGACGGCCGGGGGCTGCGCGTGCCCGCCGAGCCGCCGGTCACCGGAGGGGGGTGGCTCCTGCCGCCCGTCGAGGAGGCCCCGGTCACCGATCCGGCCGTCCTCCGGGCCGCCCTCGACCAGGCGGCCCGGCTCATCGAGGCGGCCGACAACTGCCGCTGAGGCCATAATGGCCAGGTGGGCGGGGCCTCCCGCCCACGCCGGCCCCACCGGGGAACCGGCCCGAAACCGGTGAGTGATGGGGACGAGCGCGCGTGGCACGTCGAGGAGCGGCCCGGGGCGCGAGCGACCGGAAGCGGTCCGAGCGCCGGCAGGAGTCCGTCTCCGCGACGGTGGACGGCGGTGTCGCCGAGCTGGTGCCCGACCGGGAGCGCCCGCGCGCCTGGACGCTGCTGCTGGACGGCGCCCCGCAGTCCCATGTGGACCTGGACGATCCCGCGTACCTCTCGTTCGAATACCAGCGCAGGCTCGGCCATGTCATCGATCTCGCCGCCCCGGCCGGCCGGCCCCTCCAGGTGGTGCACCTCGGCGGCGGGGCGTTCACGCTCGCCCGGTACGTCGCCGCGAGCCGCCCGCGCTCCACGCAGCAGATCGTGGAGATCGACGCGCCCCTCGTCCAGCTGGTGCGGCGGGAGCTGCCCCTGGACCCACAGGCGCGCATACGGGTCCGCTCGGCGGACGCCCGCGCCGGGCTCGGCAGGATCCAGGACGGCTGGGCCGACCTCGTCATCGCCGACGTGTTCGGCGGAGCCCGGACCCCCGCCCATCTCACCTCCGCCGAATTCCTCACCGAGGTGCGCCGGGTGCTGAAGCCCGGCGGGCAGTACGCCGCCAACCTCGCCGACGGCCCGCCGCTCGCCCATCTGCGCGGCCAGATCGCCACGGCCGCCTCGCTCTTCCCCGAGGTGGCCCTCGCCGCCGACCCGACCGTCTGGCGCGGCCGCCGCTTCGGGAACGCCGTCCTGGTCGCCTCCGACCTGCCGATCGCCGTCGCCGACCTGACCCGGCGGGTCGCGAGCGACCCCCACCCCGGCCGTGTCGAACAGGGCCGCGCGCTCGCCGACTTCACGGGAGGCGCCGCCGTCGTCACCGACGCGGGCGCCAAGCCGTCCCCGGCCCCGCCGCCCGACGCGTTCTCGTGACTCGTAACTCGTGACTCGTGACTCGCCTACTGGTCCACGGTCTCCACGATCGGCGAGTGGCCGTTCCAGGTGCAGAACACCGAGACCGTCGCGCCCGCCCCGTCGCTGAAGTCCACCCGGATCCACTCCGGGTTCGTCCACACCTGCATCGACCAGCCCGGCTCCGGCGTCGCCGAGACCAGCTTCGCCGAGGTGCCCGCCAGCTCCAGGACGACCCTGCCCCCACGCGTCGGATAGCTCTTCACCTCACCCGAGGCGGCCGGGGACGCAGGAGGTTGTGGCGCCCCGCTGCTCGCGGCCGGCGGCCGGGACGAAGGCTTCCGGGAGGGCCGTGGCGACGCCGGGGCCGTGGAGCGGGAGGCGGTGGCACCAGGCGAGGACGAGGGCGAGGGCAGCGCGCGGTGTGTCGAGGACGACACCGGCTCGTCCGTCGCCTGCGCGCCCCGCGCCCCCACCGAGATCGGAACCGCGCGCGGAGGGTCGTACGCCGTCCCCGACATGACCGTGTGTACGCCCCACCACGACAGGGTCACCGCCGCACCCGTGGCGAGCGACCACGCGATCGCGTGTACGAGTCCTCGTTGCATCGGGCACATCCTGCACCACCCGCGCACGGGCCGTCCTGGAGGGGACCGTGTTCCTCCGGATGGGTTACGGTGCGGCGCATGCCTAGTGTGCTCGTGGTCGAGGACGACCAGTTCGTACGTTCCGCCCTCATCCGGCACCTGACCGAGGCCTCCCACACCGTACGGAGCGTCGGGACCGCGCTCGAAGCACTGCGCGAAGTCGCGCACTTCCGCTTCGACGTCGTCGTCCTCGATCTCGGGCTGCCCGACCTCGACGGCTCCGAAGCCCTGAAGATGCTGCGCTCCATCACCGACGTACCCGTGATCATCGCGACCGCGCGGGACGACGAGGCCGAGATAGTCAGGCTGCTCAACGACGGTGCCGACGACTACCTGACCAAACCGTTCTCGGTGGAGCACCTCTCCGCCCGCATGGCGGCCGTCCTGCGCCGCACCCGTGGCCCCGGCGCCGAGGCGCCGCCCTCGCGTGTCCTCCAGGTCGGCGGACTCTCCATCGACCCGCTCCGGCGCCAGGCCGAACTGGACGGAGCCGCACTGGACCTGACCCGCCGTGAATTCGACCTGCTGGCCTTCCTCGCCGGGCGTCCCGGTGTCGTCGTCCCGCGCCGTGAGCTGCTGGCCGAGGTCTGGAAACAGTCCTACGGGGACGACCAGACCATCGACGTCCATCTCTCCTGGCTGCGCCGCAAGCTGGGTGAGACGGCCGCCCGGCCCCGCTATCTGCACACCCTGCGCGGAGTCGGCGTCAAGCTCGAACCACCGGCCGCGGGGCCGACCGCATGAGATGGGCCCTGGTCAAGGTCTGCCTGGCGGTCACCGCCATGGTCGTGATCGCGTTCGCCGTCCCGCTCGGGCTCGTCATCAAGGAGATGGCCCGTGACCGCGCCTTCTCCGACGCCGAGCGGCAGGCCGCCACCATCGGCCCCACCCTCACCATCACCACCGACCGGGAGGAGCTGACCCGGGCCGTCCTCTCCACCGAGCCCGGCGGCCGGGGACGCCTCGCGGTCCACGTGCCCGCCGCAGCCGAACAGGGCGGCCACCGCCTGGAGATCGGCACCCGGCGCGCCACCCGCGAGGACCTGGAGACCGTACGGAAGTCGGGCCGCGCCTCCATCGCCGAGGTGCCCGGCGGCTCCGCGTTGCTCCAGCCCACCGCGCTCGGTACCGGAGGCATCGCCGTCGTCGAGGTCTTCGTGCCCGAGGACGAGGTCTCCAACGGCGTCTCCACCGCCTGGCTGGTGCTCGCCGGCGTCGGGATCGCGCTGATCGTCGGCTCGGTGGCCGTGGCCGACCGGCTCGGCGTACGGATGGTGGAGCCCGCCCAACGGCTCGCCGGCGCCGCGCAGGACCTGGGGGAGGGCCGGCTGGGCACCCGGGTTCCCGAGGAGGGCCCCACCGAGCTCCGCTCCGCCGCCGTCGCCTTCAACTCCATGGCCGACCAGGTGGTCCAGCTCCTGGCCAACGAACGCGAACTGGCCGCCGACCTCTCGCACCGGCTCCGCACCCCGCTGACCGTGCTCCGCCTCAACGCCGCATCGCTGGGCGAGGGCCCGGCCGCCGAGCAGACCAGGGCGGCCGTCGAACAGCTGGAGCACGAGGTCGACACGATCATCCGCACCGCCCGGGAACAGCGCCCGCAGACCCAGGGCGGGCAGACGGGGGCCGGAGCCGGATGCGACGCGTCGGAGGTCATCCGGGAACGCATGGGGTTCTGGTCGGCGCTGGCCGAGGACGAGGGGCGCACGGTGCGGCTGGCGGGTGTGGACCGCACCGTACGGATCCCGGTGGCCAGACCCGAGCTGGCCGCCGCTCTGGACGCGCTGCTCGGCAACGTCTTCCGGCACACCCCGGAAGGCACCGCCTTCGCCGTCGACGTGCACCACACAGGCCACGCGGTGATCGTGCTGGTCTCGGACGCCGGGCCCGGGATACCCGATCCGGAGTCCGCCCTCACCCGGGGCGCCAGTGGCCGGAACGGGGCGCCGAGCGAGGTGGGTTCGACCGGCCTCGGCCTCGACATCGTCCGCAGGGTCGCCGAATCCACCGGCGGTGACCTGCGGATCGGGCGGTCGGTGCTCGGCGGCACCGAGGTCCGCATCTGGATAGGGCTCGACGGCGGCCCGGCCGAGCGCGCCCGCAGGGGTCACCGGGTGGGGCGGCGTACCGGAAGGCGGGGCCCGCGGGGAGCGCGAGGCCGGAACGCGGAGTTCCGAGGAGCTCAGGGGCCCGGCCCCGGCCCTCGGGACAGCCGGACTTAACGCGCGCCGATCTCTCCCTTAAGCAAACCCTAAGAACATCAACTCGGTTCCCAAGAGCACCTTTTGCCTGGTTCGCGGCGGCTAGCGTGCAGACGCAATCACCCCCCGGCAGGACAGAGGCACGCGATGGGCACCAGTACGCACCGCCGCACGGCGAGCACCCGCACGAAGGCCGTCGGCGCCCTCGTCGCCGCGGCCGTCGTGGGCGGCACGGTCTTCGCGCTCACCGGCACCGCGCAGGCTGCCGCCGTGGGCGCCACGTACACGAGGGCCAGCGCCTGGACCGGCGGCTACACCGGGCAGTACGTCGTCGCGAACGACACCGGGACGGTGCAGTCGGGCTGGACGCTCGAATTCGACCTGCCCGCCGGCACGGAGATCGACTCGCTCTGGAACGGCGAGCACACCGTCAGCGGCAACCACGTCACCGTGAAGCCCGAGAGCTGGAACAAGGACATCGCGCCGGGCTCGTCCGTGACGGTCGGCTTCGTCACCAGGTCCGCCTCCGCGACGACCGCCGCCGACCCGGAAGGCTGCCGCATCAACGAGGCCGCCTGCTCCGCGGACGGTGGCGCGGCCCCGGAACCGAGCGGGCGCCCGACCGGAACCCCGGCGCCCACCTCCACCCCGGCGCCCACATCGACGCCGACGGAGGACGCCACCCCGACGGAGACCGCGACGGCCGTGCCGTCCGGGACGCCGGGCGGCACGGCCGGCGGAGCGGGATTCGCCCCGTACGTCGACACGTCGCTCCACCCCGCCTACGACCTCCTGGACACCGCGTCCAGGACCGGCGTCAAGGAGTTCAACCTGGCGTTCGTCACGTCGGGCGGCGGCTGCGCCCCGCTGTGGGGCGGGGTCACAGGTCTCGCCGACGACAAGGTGGCCGCCCAGATCGGCGCTCTGCGGGCCGAGGGCGGCGACGTGCGGGTCTCCTTCGGCGGGGCGGCCGGCGCCGAACTGGCGCTGCACTGTCCATCGGTGGACGAGCTAGCCGCGGCGTACGCCGAAGTCATCGACACGTACGGGCTGACCAAGGTCGACTTCGACATCGAAGGCGGCGCGCTGCCCGACACCGCCGCCAACTCCCGCCGCTCGGCGGCCATCGCCCGGCTCCAGAAGTCCCATCCCGGTCTCGACGTGTCCTTCACCCTGCCCGTGATGCCCGAGGGGCTGACCCAGCCGGGTGTGGACCTGATCGCGGACGCGAAGAAGAACGGCGTCTCGATCGGCGCGGTCAACATCATGGCGATGGACTACGGGGCCTCGTACAGCGAGGACATGGGCGACTACGCCACCCAGGCGGCCACCGCCACGCAGGCACAGGTCGAGGGCGTGCTCGGGCTCTCGGACGCGGAGGCGTGGAAGGCCGTCGCTGTCACCCCGATGATCGGCGTGAACGACGTCGCCACCGAGATCTTCACCGTCGAGGACGCCACCCAGCTGGTGGAGTTCGCCCGGGAGAAGGGCATCGGCCGGCTGGCGATGTGGTCGGGCACGCGGGACGCGCAGTGCGAGGGCGGCGCGAAGCCGACCGCGGACGCGACCTGCAGCTCGATCCTCCAGGAGCCGCTGGCCTTCACCAAGGCGTTCGGCGCCTTCGGATAATCAGGACCACCCTTCGGCCACCACTGCGCCCGCGCGTCCCGGCCGCCCCCCACGCCCCCCACACCCGGCCGGGACGCGCGCCCCCACCGAACCCCTCCACTCCCGGTCCCCGGCGCGTGGAGGGGTTCCGCGTTCCGGGGGCCGGAACATTCCTGCGCCGGGGTGGAGTTCGGGGAAAGAACACGGAAACCCCCCATGACCCCCTGTGCACCCCTCGCAACCCCCCGTCCCGTTCATCTTCCGGCGGGCATGTCGCGGCGGAGGGGGCCGGGGCGGCCCTTTCGGGCATGGCGCGGAAATCTGCGCGACGGACGGGCCCTTCCTGCCCCCGGCAAGGACCGACAGGGATCAACGCCCCGCTGACCTGCGGTAATTGAGATTCTCGCGTGCTTCGCATGCAGGGCGCGGAGGTTAACGCAAGTCCTCGGTCGGACACGTTCCCGTGACTTGCAGGACACGCTCGGGCAACGGAAGCGTCTTCAACTCTTGACACCCACCCCGGGAGGTAGCAATCTTCCGGCATCAGCGCATGGGAGCGCTCCCATATCGAACGACGTTTTTCGCTCGTACGGGGGACGACACCGCCCATGTCCTCTCCGTACTCGTGGCACCCGCACCCACCAGCGCGTATGCCGCAGAACGAACGCCAGTCCCACCCTGGAACAAGGAGTAGTGGAATGCGCATCACCCGCACCGTCGCAGGTCGACGCCGCAGAACAGCCGTCCTGGCTACCACGGGCCTCACGGCCGCCGCCCTGCTGCTGACCGGCTGTGGCGATTCCGGCTCGGATTCCGACGCGGCAGACGCGGACGGGAACATCACCCTGACCCTCGCCGACTTCGGACAGTTCGGGTACAAGGAGGCGAAGCTCTTCGAGAAGTACCACGAGCTTCACCCGAACATCACGGTCAAGGCGAACACCTCCAGCGACGAGAAGATCTACTACCCCAAGTTCCTCCAGCAGCTCAACACGGGCAGCGGTCTGGCCGACATCCACGGTGTCGAGGTCGGCCGCGTCAAGGAGCTCGTCGACACGAAGGCCGACGCCTTCGAGGACCTCTCCAAGGTGATCGACACCGACGAGTGGGTGAACTGGAAGGCGCTGCAGGCGACCACCGACGAGGGCAAGGTCATCGGCGCCGGCACCGACATCGGCCCGATGTCGATCTGCTACCGCCGTGACCTCTTCGAGAAGGCCGGTCTGCCGGCCGACCGCACCGAGGTCGCCGCGAAGGTCGCCGGCGGCTGGGAGGACTACCTCAAGCTCGGTGAGGAGTACAAGAAGAAGGCTCCCAAGGACACCTTCTTCATGGACTCCGCCAGTGCCATGTACAACGGCGTGGTCGGCTCGAGCGAGGAGCAGTACTACTCCAAGGGCGGCGAGGCGATCTACAAGGAGAGCGCCGGCGTCAAGGAGGGCTGGCAGCTGGCCACCCAGGCGGTCGACAAGGGCCTGAGCCAGGGCCTGGCCCAGTTCACCGACGAGTGGGGTGTGGCCCTGCGCAAGGGCAGCATCGCCTCCGTGGCCTGCCCCGCGTGGATGGCCGCTCGTATCACCACGGACGCCGGTGACGAGTACAAGGGCAAGTGGGACATCGCCATGACCCCGGGCAAGACCGCCGCCAACTGGGGCGGTTCGTTCCTGACGGTGCCCAAGAAGGGCAAGCACGTCAAGGAGGCCGCCGAGCTCGTCAAGTGGCTGACCGCGCCCGAGCAGCAGGCCGCCGTGTTCAAGGCAGCCGGCCTCTTCCCGTCGAACAAGGGCGCCTACCAGCTCCCCGACGTGAAGACCGCCAAGCTGGAGTACTTCAACAACGCCCCGATCGGTGAGATCTACGCCGAAGAGGCCCAGGTCATTCCGGCCGCCGTGCTCGGCCCGAAGGACGGCATCATCAAGGACACCATCTCCACCCAGATCAACAACATGGAGCAGCGGGGCACCAAGCCGGACGACGCCTGGGACGCCGCCACCAAGGCGATCGACAAGGTGATCGGCTGATCCTCACCGGTGCGGGCGGCCGGGACGACTTCCACGCGTCCCGGCCGGCCCGCGCCGGTGCCGGTTCCCCCACCGGCCCCGTGCACCTTTTCCGACACCTCCGCCGGACCTGACCAGAGGTCCGGCCTGCCCCTGCGGTGTCGGCACACCCCAGGGAAGGACTCCCACCTGTGGCAACCACGACCCCCACCCGGGGCGCTCACGGCTCGCGGCCCAGCCGTCGTGCTCAGAAGCCGATGACGCCCCGCCGCCAGGCCTGGCGCAGCCGGCTGTGGCGCTTCGACGACAAGGCGTCGCCGTACGCCTACATCGCGCCCTTCTTCCTCGTCTTCGGAGCCTTCGGGCTCTACCCGCTCGTCTACACCGGCTGGATAGCCCTGCACCGGGTGGAGATGACCAGCCTCGACCAGATGGAGTGGGTCGGCTGGGAGAACTTCAGCACCATCCTCCAGGACAGCGAGTTCTGGACCGCGGTCAGCAACACCTTCATCATCGGTGTCATCTCGACCGTCCCGCAGCTGATGATGGCGCTGGGCCTCGCCCACCTGCTGAACTACAAGCTCCGTGCCAGCACCTTCTGGCGCACCGTGATCCTCACCCCGTACGCCACCTCGGTGGCCTCGGCGGCCCTGGTCTTCGCCCTGGTGTTCCGGGCCGACGGCGGCCTGCTGAACTGGGTGCTGGGCCTCTTCGGCATCGGTGAGACGAACTGGGTCAACGGCCACTGGACGTCCAACATCGCCATCGCCGTCATCGTGATCTGGCGCTGGACGGGCTACAACACGCTGATCTACCTCGCCGCGATGCAGGCCGTCCCGTCCGATCTGTACGAAGCCGCCTCCATCGACGGAGCCTCGCGCTGGCAGCAGTTCCGCAACGTGACGATTCCTGCGCTGCGGCCGACCATCCTCTTCACGATCGTCGTCTCCACCATCGGCGCCATGCAGCTGTTCGGTGAGCCCCTCCTGCTCGAGGGCGGCGCCAACGGGGCGCAGGGCGGTACCGAGAACCAGTACGAGACGCTCAGCATCTACCTCTACAACTACGGCTGGAACCTCGGGCACCTCGGTCCTGCCGCCGCAGTGGCGTGGGCCATGCTCGTCCTGCTGCTGCTCATTGCCGCGATCAACTGGCTCATCGGGCGCCTCGCGCGCAAGACCGCGGCCTGACGGGGAGCGATTTCCATGACCACCACCAGCCCCATCACCGCTCCGGACCGCCGCGTCTCCAAGGACGCCGCCGTCCGCAGCCAGCCCCCGCGGCGCCGCCGGTTCCAGCCCGGGGCGGGCCGTCAGCACCATGCCGGCCCCTTCGCCTACTTCGTCCTCGCCGTCGTCGGCATCGGCTCGCTGTTCCCGCTCTACTGGACGCTCGTCACCGCGTCCCGTACCCAGGACGAGGTGCTGGAGACGCCGCCTCCGTTCCTGCCCGGCGGCAACCTGTTCAACAACCTCGAGGCTGCCTGGGAACAGGCCCACCTCGGCAAGGCCATCCTCAACACCGCCATCGTGGCCGGCTGCATCACCGCCGCGACCCTGTTCTTCTGCACGCTGGCCGGATACGCCTTCGCCAAGATGCGCTTCAAGGGCCGCGGCGCGCTGATGACCGCGGTCATCGCCACACTGACGATCCCCCCGCAGCTCAGCGTCGTACCGCTGTTCATGATGATGTCGGACATCGGCTGGGGCGGTCAGCTGGAGTCGGTGATCTTCCCGACCCTGGTGAGCGCCTTCGGTGTGTTCTTCATGCGCCAGTACCTCCTGGAGGCCCTGCCGTACGAGCTCATCGAGGCGGGCCGGGTGGACGGGGCGAACAACATCCGCATCGTGTGGAGCATCGTGCTCCCGGTCGCACGGCCGGCGATGATGGTGCTAGGCATGCTCACCTTCGTCCAGGCCTGGAACGACTTCTTCTGGCCCTACCTCGCTCTGAACGCGGATAACCCGACGCTCCAGGTGGCCCTGGGCGAGCTGACCGCGTCCTACGTGCCCGACCAGAGCATCGTCATGGCCGGCGCGCTGATCAGCACCCTGCCGCTGCTCGTCGTCTTCGTGATCTTCGGCAAGCAGATCGTCGGAGGCATCATGGCCGGCGCCGTCAAGGGCTGACCCGCCCGTCCGCCGCGGCCCGCACCCGTACGGCCTGTGCCTGACCACAACAGGCCGTACGGTTACCGGGTTCCGCACTTCCTGTCCCCGTCCCTCCACCCCATGGGAGCGCTCCCGCATGACAGCCGTACGACCCGACACCACCCCGAAGCAGGCGCCCGGGACACAGTTCCCCACGGGCTTCATCTGGGGCGCGGCGACCGCCTCCTACCAGGTCGAGGGCGCCGCCGCCGAGGACGGCCGCACGCCGTCCATCTGGGACACCTTCAGCCGTACGCCCGGCAAGGTCCGCAACGGGGACACCGGCGACATCGCCGCCGACCACTACCACCGCTACCGCGACGACGTCGCGCTCATGAAGCAGCTCGGGCTGAAGGCGTACCGCTTCTCCGTCTCCTGGTCCCGGGTCCAGCCCACCGGCCGCGGCCCCGCCGTCGAGCGCGGACTGGACTTCTACCGCAAGCTCGTCGACGAGCTGCTGGACGCCGACATCATGCCCGTCGCCACCCTCTACCACTGGGACCTGCCCCAGGAGCTGGAGGACGCCGGCGGCTGGCCCGAGCGCGTGACCGCCGACCGTTTCGCCGACTACGCCGCCATCGTCTCGGGCGCCCTCGGCGACCGCGTCGGCATGTGGACCACCCTCAACGAGCCCTGGTGCTCGGCCTACCTCGGTTACGGCTCCGGTGTGCACGCCCCCGGCCGTACCGAGCCCGCAGCCGCGCTGCAGGCGGCCCATCACCTCAACCTCGCCCATGGCCGGGCGATCGAGGTTCTGCGCGCCCAACTCCCCGCTTCTGCGCAGACCTCGGTCACCCTCAACCTCCACCAGGTCCGCCCGCTCACCGGCAGCGAGGCCGACGCGGACGCGGCCCGCCGCATCGACGCCGTCGGCAACCGCGTCTTCACCGGCCCGATGCTGCGCGGGGAGTACCCCGAGGACCTGATCACCGACACCTCGCACCTGGTGGACTGGTCGAAGCTGGTCAGGGACGGCGACCTCGCCACCATCTCGCGCCCGGTGGACGCCCTCGGCATCAACTACTACACGCCGACGCTGGTCTCCACGCCCGTGAAGGGTGCCGACTACGCGCGCAGCGACGCCCACGGCGCCAGCGACCATTCCCCCTGGCCCGGCTCCGAGCACGTCGCCTTCCACCTCGCCGAGGGGAAGGAGCGCACCGCGATGGACTGGTCGATCGACCCCGAGGGGCTCTACAACCTGCTCATGGACGTGACCAGGGACCACCCGGGCCTCCCGCTGATGGTCACGGAGAACGGCGCCGCGTTCGACGACTACGTCTCTCCCGAGGGCAAGGTCGAGGACCCGGAGCGGGTCGCGTACCTGCACGGCCACCTCGACGCCGTGCAGCGGGCGGTCGCCGACGGCGCGGACGTCCGCGGCTACTTCCTCTGGTCGCTGATGGACAACTTCGAGTGGGCGTACGGCTATTCGAAGCGCTTCGGCGCGGTGTACGTCGACTACGCCTCCCAGCGCCGGATCCCCAAGACGAGCGCCCACTGGTACTCCGACGTGATCCGCCGCCACGCACTGCCGCCGGCCGGCACCGTCTGACCCGACCGGCACGGAAAAGCGGGACCCGGCACACCGCCGGGTCCCGCTTTCCGTTGCCCGGCCCGCCCGCCTTACGTGTTCGTCATCCGGACCCCGTACGCTTGGGAGCGCTCCCAAGAGGTGTGGCGCTGCAGAGACCGCCTGGTCCTGACAAGTGTCGAGGGATCGGGCGGTGGGACTTGGTTTGACCAACCCGCTGTGAGAAATTGACCGCGAACGGGAGGCAGCCATGGCGGCAGCGCGAGTACGGAGTGGCGGGCGGCCCACGCTCGAAGAGGTAGCGGCCCGGGCCGGAGTAGGGCGGGGCACGGCCTCCCGGGTCATCAACGGCTCACCGCGGGTCAGCGCACAGACCCGGGAGGCCGTCGAGGCGGCGGTCGCCGAACTGGGTTACGTACCCAACCGCGCGGCCCGCGCCCTCGCGGGCAACCGCACGGACGCCATCGCGCTCGTCGTACCCGAGTCCGAGACCCGGTTCTTCGCAGAGCCCTACTTCTCCGACATCGTGAGGGGTGTCGGCGCGGCCCTCGCCGACACGGAGATGCAGCTGCTGCTGACCCTCGCGGGCAACGACCGCGAGCGCCGCCGGCTGGCCCAGTACCTGACCGCGCACCGCGTCGACGGGGTGCTCCTGGTCTCGGTCCACGCCGACGACCCGCTGCCGGACCTCCTCGAACAGCTCGGCATGCCGTCCGTGATCAGCGGTCGCAGGCACGCGGCGGAGACGCTGCCCTCCGTGGACTCCGACAACTTCGAGGGCGCCCGCGCGGCCGTCGACCACTTCATATCGCGAGGCCGCCGCTCCATCGCCACGATCACCGGCCGCCTGGACGTCTACGGCGCCCAGCGCCGCCTCGACGGCTACCGCAAGGCCATCGCCGCGGCCGGTCTCGACCCCGACGAACGGCTCATCGCCCCCGCCGACTTCAGCGAGGAGGGCGGTGCCCGCGCGATGCGGGAGCTGCTGGAGCGCCGCCCCGACGTGGACGCGGTCTTCGCCGCCTCCGACGTGATGGCCGCGGGCGCCCGCCACGTCCTGCGCGAGTCCGGCCGCACCATCCCGGACGACGTGGCCCTGATCGGCTTCGACGACTCCGCGGTGGCCCGGCACATGGACCCGCCCCTGACGAGCGTGCGCCAGCCGATCGAGGAGATGGGCCGCACGATGACGCGCGTCCTGCTGCAGGAGATCGCGAACCGCTCGTCGGGCGACGGCACCCAGGAGCGCCCGAGGATCGTGCTGCCCACGGAGCTGGTGGTGCGCGAGTCGTCCTGACTCCGCGGGCACGGCGAGAGGGCCGACAGTGGTCTGTCGGCCCTCTCGTGGAGCGGGTGCGGCGTGTGCCGCGGTCCGGTCAGATCCGGCCGCCGGTGAGGCGGGTGATCGGTCCGGCGTGGGTCCTGGCCGTCTGGCGGCCGAGGGCGAACGCGCCGCCCAGGAGGCCGCCGACACCTGCGGCGGCGCCCACCGCTATGGCCTTGCGGTGCTTGACGACCGTCCACGCGGTGGTGGCCGTCGAGGTCACCTTCCCCGCTGTGTCCAGGACGGTCTGCCGGCCCGTGTCCCAGCCGGCGACCGCCGCCCGCTTCGTCGCCTGGCCGGCCGACCGCACTCCGGTCTCCGCCGAGTGGGCGGCTTCCCCGGCGGCCGACTTGGCGTCCTGTGCCGAGGACTTGGCCTTCGAGGCTGCGACCGCCGAGCCGGACTTGGCGTGGTTGCCGGCTGCCGCAGTGGTCTGTCGCCCCTTGGCGGCGGCCGTCCTGGCACCCGTACCGGCCTTCGCCGCAGAACCGTCTGTCTTCTTGGATTCTTCGCTCTCTGCAGTCATGGTGTTCGTGTTACCTCTCGCAGTGGCTCGAAACGGAGCGGTGAACATTCAGCCGGAATCCCGTGGAAGCAGTGAACCCAGCGGCCCCAGGTCAAGGTTGAGGTCCTCCATCGTGAGGTCGTAACGCTCGCAGAGCTCCGACATCCGGTCCTGGAGGATCATCAGCGTCATGCCGATGCGTTCCTCCTGGTCCTCACGGAGATCGCCCACGTCGACCCGGTGCAGTGCGGTGCGCTCCATGAGCTGGCGCAGCAGTTCGACGATGGTCAGCACCAGTTTGATGAGGTCGCGTTCCACCGTCTCCGGGTCGGTCTCCAGACGCTGGGCCAATCCGCTGCGCGTGCTCGGCTCGTCGGGGCCGGCGGGCACGAGGTCGAAGGCGTGCGCCGCGGCCTGTGCGACCTCCTGGAGGCTCGTCGCCGGCGTACGCGGGTCCGTTGCTTCCCCGGGTTGCTCGGGCATGGGGTGCTCCTCCTCGCTCGTCCTCACCACGGCGCCGGTTCCTCCGACGTGATCGACCGGATCACGGCTCTCAGGTTGATGTGCACGAGGTCGACGTCGGCTACGGAGAGCACCAGGTCTCCCGTGAGCACCGCACCCCCGTTCAGCAACCGGTCCAGCAGGTCGATCAGAGCCACCTGGCGTCCGGCCAGGGACTCGATGGAGTCCTCGTTCATCCCGGCTCACCGCCGTCCGCCGCGGGCGGAGTCGCGAAGGAGTACGGGGCCCAGGGGCCCGTGATCTCCACCCGTACGCCCGGTACGCCGTCGGCGAGCCCCGTGAGGGCCGCGCGGAACGCCTCGGCCTCGGTGCTCCGGACCAGATAGGCGTCGTTGACGATGTTCTCGCCCGCGGCCTGGGCCAGATCCCCCTGCTGCGGACGGTGCGTGACGTGCGCCCGGGCGATGCCGGCCACCCGGGCGGGCACCTCGGCGGCCACCGAGCCCGCCGACCGGTAGGTCGCGCGGTGGTTCTGCTGCTGGGCACGGCGCCGTTGCAGGTACGCCCGCCCCGGACTCGCCGACGTGTCCGCCTCCGGTGCAGCGCCGCTCACCGTGATCGCCTCGCGCGGGTCGGCGTAGACCTTGACGCCGAGTTCGACGTGACCTTCGAGGCGGGCGAGCAGGGCGGTGAACTCCGGCTCGCGTGCGTCGAGCATCCCGCGCACGCGCTCGTCGTCGAGGTAGACCGTCGCCAGCCGCATCGGCAGTACCGTCGCGTGCTCGTACGCGCCCTCGACGACCGCGTGGTGGGTCCGGGCCAGCACCTCCAGCCGGCCGAGGTCCTCCATCTGCGCCTGCATGCCCTCGGTTCCGTACAGGGCGGAGGGCACGGACGAGACCACGGCCGCGAGGCCTTCGGCGTGGACCGTCCGCAGAGGAGTTCCCTCCAGGCCCTGCCGGCCCGCGAGCGCCGCGTCGAGGGGGGTGCCGGCGCGGCTGACGGCGTAGACGTACGACATGACCGGGCCGGTCGCCGGGGTTGTTTCCGCAGTCACTTCCGCTCCTCGTCCTCCGCGTGCGCGGTCTGCCCGGCCGGCAGCCCCACAGCAGCCCTCAGCTCGGCTATCTCGGCCCGCAGCCGTGCGTTCTCCGCCTCCACCGCCGTCCCGTCCCGCGACGCGTCCACCGCCTGGGGCCTCTGCGGAGGACGGGCCCGGGAGGAGAGCGAGGGATCGTGCTCCCACCAGTCGATGCCCATCTCCTTGGCCTTGTCCACGGAGGCGACCAGCAGGCGCAGCTTGATCGTCAGGAGTTCGATGTCGAGCAGGTTGATCTGGATGTCACCCGCGATGACGACGCCCTTGTCCAGGACGCGTTCGAGGATGTCGGCCAGATTCGCGGAGGACTGCTGCTGACCGTACGGGGACGCTGCCGAAGAGGCCCCCATGCGGCCGGCCAGTGAGTCGGACACGTCGGATCAGTCCCATCCGTGCTGTAGGCGGCGCATGTCAGCTCCGGGCGGAGGCGGTGCGGCGCCGGGTGCGCGGGGCCGGCTCCTCTTCTTCCTCGTCCTCGGGAGGCTCCTCCTCCTCGGCGTCCGCGTCCTCGGGCTCCTCCTCCTCCTCGGCGTCCGCGTCCTCGGGCTCCTCCTCGTCCTCGTCCTCGGCCTCGTCCTCCTCGGCCTCGTAGGAGTCGTCCGCACGGGGTTCGTCGACGGGAGCGTCGTCCTCGTCGTCCTCGTAGACCTCGTCCTCCGGGGGGAGTTCGCCGTCCTCGTCCTCAGCGAGCTCGTCGTCGTCACCGTCCCGGGACTCGGGCTCCTCGGCCTCGGAGCCGTTCTCCTCCTCGGCGCGGGCCTCTTCCTCCTCGACGGCCTCGTCGTGCTCCAGGACGACCTCGCCGTCACGGATCTCACCGCGCCAGCCGTCGGTGGCCTCACCCCGCATCATGATGAACTTGCGGTAGAGCTTCAGGTCGAGGCGGGCCCTGCGGCCCTGGGCGCGCCAGATGTTGCCGGTCTTCTCGAACAGGCCCTTGGGGAAGTACTCGAGGACGAGCAGGACCCGCGTCAGGTTGTCGGTGACGGCGTGGAACGTCACCACGCCCTTGACCGTCCCCTTGGCGCCCTCGGTGGTCCAGGTGATCCGTTCGTCCGGGACCTGCTCCGTGACGTTCGCCTTCCAGCTGCGCGTGGACTTGGCGACCTTCACCTTCCAGTTGCTGCTCGTGTCGTCGGACTTCTCGACGCTCACGACACCCTTGGCGAAGGTGCTGAACTCCTGGAACTGCGTCCACTGGTCGTAGGCCTCGCGCACCGGCACACCGACGTCGATGTCCTCGGAGATCGTGACGCTCTTCGACTTGCCTCCGCCGCCCTTGCGCCCCTTGCCGAACAATCCCTTGACCTTGTCCTTGATGGCGTCCTTCACATGGGACGCGCCGGCGCTGACGGCTGCCTGCGCGGGGGACTTGCCCTCGCTGAGCGCCTTGCCGCCCTTGGCGAGGGTCTTCGCCGCGCCGCCGGGTCCGTCGCCGTCCGCGAGTCTGGAGGCCCCCTCGCCCAGCTTGCGGCCGAGATCGGTGACCGCGTGCTGCGCACGCGCCTTGAGGTAGTTCTGCAGCTCTTCCTTGAGGCGGTCGGTGGCCGGGTTGTTCGCCACGTCGTCCTTGAGCTTGCTGAAGGCCGAGTCAGCCATTGCTGCCACCCCGCTTCCCACGCGCCCCGGAGGCGGTCTTGCGGGCGGCCGGAGCGGCCTTCTTCCGCGCTCCGCCCGACGCGGTCCGCCGGGCACCTCCCGCGGCCTTGGCCGCCGGCTTGGCGGTCTTCCTGGCCGCCGTGCGGCGCGGGGCAGGCTTCTCCTCCGTGCCCTCGGTGTCCTTGTCCTCGTCGTCCCGCGCGTCGCGGTCGTCGTGCTCTCCGGACTCCTCGTCGGCCTCGTCCTCCTCGTCCCGCGCCTGGGCGCCGGACGGGTCCTCGAGCTCGAGTGTGCGCTTGTGCAGGGAGTCGGCAAGGCCGGTGGCCCGCTGGGTGAGGGCGTTGGTGGCTGCCGTCTTCGTGGCGCCCACCAGCTCCTTGCGCACCTGGTCGTTCAGGCCGCCCAGGAGCGGCGAGTCGGCCAGCATCTTCCCGATCTGCCTCGGGTCCAGGCTCAGCTTCTTGCCCGCCAGGAACATCCCGAAGCCGATTGCCAGTTTGGCCTTCTTGGTGCGTCCCAGCAGATAGCCGCCCACCAGGGCCGCACCTATCTTCGCATTGCCGGTCATCTGTCGAACACCTCAATCTCCCACCATCAGGAGTTGCCGGTCGGACGATTCCGGTAGGCCTCGCACTCGGCGAGCCAGTCCAGCAGTTCGTCCTCGCGTCGGTCGAATTCTTCCTCGTCGATGTCGCCGCTCAGCAGTTCACGTTCCAGCTCGGCCAATTGCGTGCGTACGGCTGCCGGGTCGTAGTGCTCGCGTTCCGCGGCTTGCACCACTTGATCGAGAACCCATGCCGTGCCGCGCACCGGAGCCAGCGGAAGGGTGAGCAGTTGCGTAATGAGGCCCATGAACAGGTGCCTCCCCTCCGAGAGGGATGTACGTCAGACGAAGCTGTAAGGCGGAAGAGGCCCGTTCAGGGCGAAGGTGTAATCGTCACCCCTGCGCTCCGCCTCCTCGTGTACCGCCTGTGAGAAGGCGGACGCCTCGTCGCGCCGGACGAGGTAGGACACGTTCAGGAAGTGGGTCTTCGTGGGTTCTCCCTCGGAGACCCGTTCCGCGGCGGTCGCCAACGCGCTCGCCAATTCCCGTCCCATTGCTTCCTGCCTGGCCTGCACCTCGTGCGAGACGAGTTCGCCGAGAGCCATCTTCTGGTCCTGCGCCCCCGGGTTCTGCCGGGTGTGTTCGCTGAGCCGCCGGGCCTCGGGTGATTCCGCGAGAATCTCCCGCAGCAGGCTGTCCTCGTCGCGCGAGACCTTCACGTTGTACTCGAGTCGGCCGTCCAGCTCGGAAAGGCGGGCCGTGTAGCTGTCCTTGCCCTGTTCGAGCGCGTTGCGCACCTGCTCGTCGTCCGGCCCCACGAGACCGAAACGCATCGGCAGCGCGGCGCCGTCGGCCATCAGCCTCTCCAGCACGCTCTGGTGGGCCACCAGATCACGTCGCTTCGCCCGCAGGTCGGCCGGCGTGTCGCTGACCACCGCGGCGAGCGCTCCCGCCGTGACGGTCCGCAGCTCCGACGCCGGTTCCCCGACACCGGACAGGCCGTCCAGCCGCAGCGGGTGGTCGGCCGCGGTGATGGCGTAGATGTAGGTCGGCATGCGTTACTCCTCCCCCCGCTGGGACGTCCGGCGGCTGCTGGAAGCGGAGGTCTTCCGTGCGGGCCGCTTCTCCTTCTCCTTCTCGTCGGAGTCGTCACGGCCACCCTGGAGGGAGTCCGTGAAGGCTTCGACCGCACCGGTCAGTGCCCCTTTCGACTTGCCCTTGGCACCGCTCTCCATCGTGTCGCCGACTATGTCGGTGAGCTGAGCGGGAGCCTTCCGGCCCGACTCCAGGTCCAGCCGGTTGCACGCCTCGGCGAAACGCAGATACGTATCCACGCTGGCGACGACGACGCGTACGTCGATCTTGAGGATCTCGATACCGACGAGCGAGACGCGAATGAAGGCATCGATGACGAGCCCCCTGTCGAGAATGAGCTCAAGAACGTCATAGAGATTTCCGGAACCGCCCCCGCTGCTGTTGGAGGCGTTGCTCTGCTGTACGAGACTCATGGTCGGTCTTCCTTCCAATGAGTGGTGTGGCGCGGTACGGCTGCTCGGCGAGTGACCGGCTCAGCGGTCGACCTGTCCTCGCGAATACCGTCGAATTCGTTCGTAGCCCATGAGTTGACCCTGGCCGTCGAGCCTGACGCGATAAGAGGCCATCACGCTCATGGTGTCCGGGATCTTCTCGATCTCGACGACTTCGACATCCGCCGCCCAGCCGTCGTCCGTCGCGTTCAGCGAGGACACCGAGTCGGGCTGGCGCTGGAGGAGTTCGGCAAGCTGTTCGGCTGCTTTCCGCATCGCTGTGGAAACACCGATCCGGTCGTTGCCACCGCTGCTGCCGTGATCGCTCTTGGTGTTCTCGGTCGTGGCCATGTGATTCACCTGCCGCGCGTCATTGTGGCTTCCTGTCGGCTTCGTTCGGTCAGCCATTCGTTCGGGCTGCACTGCGCGTGCCCATGAGATCCGAACGTATGCATCAACCCTCCTCACGCCTTCACACAGCCGACGCAATAAGGCCCTGCCGCGTCGGGGGGACAGCGCGGCAGGGCCCGGAAAGCCGGATGCCCGGTGCGTGGCTCGCCATGCGGCGCGGAGCGGGGTGTGGTGGGTGTCACCCGGCCGGACCGGCGTACGAGGGGTGGGAGGGCCGCCCACCCGCCGGCTGCGCGCGTCAGGTCGGACGGGGCGGCGGACGGCGTGCGGAGCCGTGGACGTGGCGGGCGCCACAGGCCCGCCTGAAGACCTCCGCAGGCCCCGCAGGGGAAAAGATTCAGCCCCTGACCCGTTTTCCCAGGTCAGGGGCTGATCGTTCAGGGTGAGTAACGGGACTTGAACCCGCGACATCCTGGACCACAACCAGGTGCTCTGCCAGCTGAGCTATACCCACCATGTCGCCCGGTCGCTTTCCTGACCGGCCGAGAAAAAGTGTACAGGGTCCGAGCGGGTGCTCGCGCCCCAGTTCTCCGGCGCGGGTGCACGGGCCCCGGAGGGCCCGTGACCAGCGGGTGTGTGCCTACTGCCCGGCGGCCGGCGTGTGGCGCGCGGCGATCTCCTTGGCGCGGGCCGAGTCCGGGCCGGGCTGCGGCACGAAGACCGCCTCCCGGTAGTAACGCAGCTCCGTGATGGAGTCGCGGATGTCGGCGAGCGCCCGGTGGTTGCCGTTCTTCTCCGGACTGTTGAAGTACGCCCTCGGGTACCAGCGGCGCGCCAGCTCCTTGACCGAGGACACATCGACGATCCGGTAGTGGAGGTAGCCCTCCAGCGACGGCATGTCACGCGCCAGGAAGCCGCGGTCCGTGCCGACGGAGTTTCCGCACAGCGGGGCCTTGCCCGGCTCCTTCACGTGCTCGCGGATGTAGGCCATGACCCGCTCCTCCGCGTCGGCCAGGGTCGTGCCCCCGGCCAGCTCGTCGAGGAGACCCGAGGCGGTGTGCATCTGCCGCACCACCTCGGGCATGGTCTCCAGGGCCGCGTCCGGCGGGCGGATCACGATGTCCACCCCTTCACCGAGCACGTTCAGTTCCGAGTCGGTGACCAGGGCGGCCACCTCGACGAGTGCGTCGTCCGTCAGCGAGAGCCCGGTCATCTCGCAGTCGATCCACACCATACGGTCGTTCATGGGCCCCACCCTACGGGGCGCTGCGCTGCCCCGGCAGGGCCGGGCGGCCCGGAGCGTACGCCTCCGGGCCCGGTCCGGGACGGTCCGCCGCGCCGCCCGGAGCGGCCGTCGCGGTCACCGGCGACGGGCCGGACGAGGACGCCGCGGCGGCCCGTCGGCTCGACGCCGTGCCCTGGACGGGTACGGACGTCTCGAGCACCGTGGCGACGCTCTCCAGCGCCCCGCCCTGCGGACGGCGGGCCCGGTAGGCGGCCCGGTACGCGGCGGGGGAGGAGCCCAGCTGGCGGCGGAAGTGCCCGCGCAGCGCGACCGGCGAGCGGAAGCCGCAGCGGCCCGCGACCTCGTCGACGGAGTAGTCGGAGGTCTCGAGCAGCCGCTGTGCCTGCAGCACGCGCTGGGTGATGAGCCACTGGAGCGGGGCGCTGCCCGTGAGCGAACGGAACCTGCGGTCGAAGGTCCGCCGGCTCATGTAGGCACGCGCGGCCAGCGTCTCCACGTCGAACTGCTCGTGGAGATGCTCCAGCGCCCAGGCCACGACCTCGGCGAGCGGGTCGGAGCCGATCTCTTCGGGTAAAGACCTGTCGAGGTAGCGCTCCTGGCCCCCGCTGCGCCGCGGCGGTACGACGAGCCGGCGGGCCAGGGCCCCTGCCGCCTCGGTGCCGTGGTCGGTACGGACTATGTGGAGGCACAGGTCGATTCCGGCCGCCGTTCCGGCCGAGGTGAGCACATCGCCGTCGTCGACGAACAGCTCACGCGGATCGACGTGCACCGACGGATAGCGCTTGGCCAGCGTCGGCGCGTACATCCAGTGAGTGGTGGCCGGGCGGCCGTCCAGCAGGCCGGCCGCGGCGAGGACGAAGGCCCCCGTGCAGAGTCCGACGATGCGGGCACCCTCCTCATGGGCGCGGCGCAGCGCGTCCAGGGCCTCTGCGGGCGGCGGGGAGGTGATCGACCTCCAGGCCGGCACCACGACGGTGCCCGCCCTGCTGATCGCCTCCAGGCCGTACGGTGCGCTGAGTTCGAGCCCGCCGGTGGTGCGCAGCGGTCCTTCCTCACCCCCGCAGACCAGCAGGCGGTAGCGCGGAACGCCCGCGTCCTGCCGGTCGATTCCGAAAACCGAGAGCGGAATGGAGCTCTCGAAGATAGGGCCGCCACTGAACAGCAGTACGGCTACGACTTCCCGGCGTCGCCGCCCGGTCAGTTTCCGTGACGCCTCCGTTGCGGTGGCGGAGTCCTGGCTCATGACGCTAAGCCCCCCTCGGTGTTCGCGTCTTCCTGGTCCCTACGGGCCTGTCGCTCCTGCACGTTTCCCCTCGGTCTCGCACGCGTCCCCAGTCCTCGACACTCAAGATCGAATCTACTGCGTCCCGTGGTCCCGACGTGACACGTTCCCCCACCGGCACTATGTCGACAAGGCAACTTGGCGCGAAGCGTTCGATCACGAAGCGTTTCACCCGTGAGCCCCACAGGGAAGGGCGCATAGCGATCATGGCCCGTCCCCATAGGGTCAAAGCGTACCGCGCGGTCTATTCCTGCCTGGTGGCACGCGGGTTGAGCGGCTGTGACCCCAAGGGAACGGGGTGAACGCGAAGTTGGCTGAAAACCGATGGTTGCGTGCGCGTAATCCAGTCATGCGACCGGCGTACGCCCCCTGTTCACAGGAGCCCACATGCGCCTCCGGGGCCCCTGGAGGCCGTCCGGGCGCTCCGGGTGAACGATGTGCAATTGCACGATGGCGGGGTGTGACGGCCCCTGCCGGAGGGGCGGGTGGCACATTCGGCCGCGCCGCCCGGATCGCCGCGGGCGCCGGCCGGACACCGTGACCGGAACCCGTCGGAGCCTCCACGAGCTGGATGTACGACGCAACCGGCATTGCCATACCGGGGCACTCTCCGGCATGCTCCCTCCATCGCCGCCCGCGATGTGTGAGCGCTGGGCAGTGGAGGAGTGGCGCCGTACCCTTGGGGGTAGGGGATTGGGAAGATGTTTCCCGGACACAGCTCCTCCGCGCGCAGGTACACCTCCAAACCGCTCCCTCCTCACGAGGACTCTCTTCGCCGAGACACCGATGGCCGGTCACGAAATCCCTGAACCCGCAGACCGCAAGCAGGTAGCCGACCCCGGGTCGGAACCGCAGACGGTCGCAGAGTCGCGCCCTTCCTGCGATCCCGCCTTCCGGCATGGCGTCGTGGTCGGTTTCGACGGCTCCATGTCCAGCGAACGAGCGCTCGCGTACGCCATCGGAATGGCGAACCGGCACAGCTCCGGGCTGATCATCGTCCACGTGGCCAACCGGCTGCCGACCACCGTCTGGGCCGGCTGCGAGCCGCCCGTCTTCGTCGACGTCCCCGACCACCGCACCGAGGTCCTCGGTCTCGAGCTGGCCTGCGCGGACTATCTCTCCGAGGTGCCCTGGGTCCTCGTGGAGCGCGGCGGGGACATCTGCCACGAGCTGGAGGAGGTCGGCCGCGAGTATTCGGCCGACGCGATCGTCGTCGGCTCGACACACGGCATCGTGGGCCGCATCTTCGGGTCCGTGGCCGGCCGTCTCGCGCGCCGCGCCCAGCGCCCGGTCATCGTCATCCCCTGAGCAGCCCCTGAGCGCGCGGAAAGGCCCCTGACGCACCGTCAGGGGCCTTTCCGCGGGCGGCGGGACGGTGCCCGCTACTCGACGGTGACCGACTTCGCCAGGTTGCGCGGCTTGTCGATGTCACGGCCCATGGCCAGGGCCGTGTGGTAGGCGAGCAGCTGCAGCGGGATGCCCATCAGGATCGGGTCCAGCTCGTTCTCGTTCTTCGGGACGACGATCGTGTGGTCGGCCTTCTCCTGCTCGCGGTGGGCGACGGCGAGGATGCGTCCGCTGCGGGCCTTGATCTCCTCCAGCGCGGCGCGGTTCTTCTCCAGGAGGTCGTCGTCCGGGACGATCGCGACGGTGGGGAGCGCCGGCTCGATGAGCGCGAGGGGACCGTGCTTGAGCTCCGAGGCGGGGTAGGCCTCGGCGTGGATGTACGAGATCTCCTTGAGCTTCAGGGAGGCCTCCAGTGCGACCGGGTAGCCCCGGACGCGGCCGATGAACATCATCGACTGCGCGCCCGCGTACTCCTCGGCCAGCTTCTTGATCTCGTCCTCCGACTCCAGGATCCGGCCGATCTGCTCCGGCAGCTTGCGCAGGCCCTCGATGATCCGCTTGCCGTCGGCCACCGAGAGGTCGCGGATGCGGCCCAGGTGCAGGGCGAGCAGCGCGAAGGCGACGACGGTGTTGGTGAAGCACTTGGTGGAGACGACGCAGACCTCGGGGCCCGCGTGGACGTACATGCCGCCGTCCGCCTCGCGGGCGATCGCCGAGCCGACGACGTTCACGACGCCCAGGACACGGGCGCCCTTGCGCTTGAGCTCCTGCACGGCGGCCAGCACGTCGTAGGTCTCGCCGGACTGCGAGACGGCGACGTACAGGGTGTCGGGGTCCACGACCGGGTTGCGGTAGCGGAACTCGGACGCGGGCTCCGCGTCCGCGGGAATGCGGGCCAGCTCCTCGATGAGGCCGGCGCCGATCATGCCCGCGTGGTACGAGGTGCCGCAGCCCAGGATCTTGATCCGGCGGACCCCGCGCGCCTCGCGGGCGTCCAGATTCAGACCGCCCAGGTGCACGGTGGAGAAGCGGTCGTCGATGCGGCCGCGCAGCACACGGTCCACGGCGTCGGCCTGCTCGGAGATCTCCTTGTGCATGTACGTGTCGTGGCCGCCCATGTCGTACGACTCGGCCTCCCACTCCACGGTGGTCGGCGTGGCCGTCGTGGTGGAGCCCTCCGTGGTGTACGTGCGGAAGTCGTCGGCCTTGAGGGTGGCCATCTCGCCGTCGTCCAGGGTGACGATCTGGCGGGTGTGCGCGACCAGGGCGGCCACGTCGGAGGCGACGAACATCTCCTTCTCGCCGATGCCGAGCACGACCGGGGAGCCGTTGCGGGCGACGACGATGCGGTCGTTGAAGTCGGCGTGCAGGACGGCGATGCCGTACGTGCCCTCGACGGACTTCAGCGCCTCGCGGACCTTCTCCTCCAGCGTCAGCGCCCCCGAGCGGGAGATCAGGTGGACCAGCACCTCGGTGTCGGTCTCCGAGAGGAAGACGACGCCGTCGGCGACGAGCCTCGCGCGGAGCTCGGAGGCGTTGTCGATGATGCCGTTGTGGACGACGGCGACCTTGCTCTCCGCGTCCAGGTGCGGGTGCGCGTTCTCGTCGCTCGGGGCGCCGTGCGTGGCCCAGCGGGTGTGGGCGATGCCGGTGGTGCCGGCGAACCGCTTGGGCACCCGGGCCTCCAGCTCGCGGACCCGGCCCTTGGCCTTGACCATCTTCAGGACGCCGGGCTTCCCGGCCGCGGCCTTGCCCGTGATGACGATGCCCGCGGAGTCGTACCCCCGGTACTCCAGCCGCTGGAGACCTTCCAGCAGCAGCGGAGCCACGTCACGCTTCCCGATGTATCCGACGATCCCGCACATGGGTCCTGCCCTCCATCGACGCACAAAAAGACCGGTGCCCGGTCCGTCCCGCTCAGCCGTAGACGATGCGGCGCAGCTGGCGGAGCGAGAGCTCCTGCGGCGCCACCGCGCGGTGCGGCAGTTCGGCCGCGATCCGCTCGAAGATCTCCGAGTTCACCAGGCCGCCGGACTGCAGTTCGCGGTGGCGGCGCCGGACGAAGGTCTCGGTCGTCTCGTCGAAGTACGCCAGCACGTCGAGGATCACCCGGGCGGCCTCGCCGCGCTGGAGCGCGGTGGAGCGTACGAGGTGGTCGATGAGGTCGTCATGCGCGGGGCGGTGTTCGAGCACTCGTCGATATTGCGTGGATCGGTGGCGCTACGCAAGAAATCTGCCCGATATCGGGCAGGAATCTCACCCTGAAGAGACGATGGGGCGGTTATGTCCGTTACGTTCTCGTCATTCGGCCTCAGTGGCCGCCAGGGGGAGAGTGGCCGAAGTCGAGCTGCCCGCTGGTGGCGACAAAGCAGGGGTGCCCCTCGGTCATGCCGGTCCCCACCGCCCGGAAACCGGCCACGGTGAGCTGTGCGGCCGCGGTCGGTTCCTCGGCCGGTCGGTGCGCGGTTCCGGCCAGCGTGGAGGAGATCCGGCGAGAGAGGGCTGCCGCCCTCGCAGCACTGTGCGTAACCGACTGTCCGGTCTGCTCGAAGCGGTCGCCGCTCGGCGGGCCGCGGTTACGACGCGACCCGCGCCGCCTGCTCCCTCAACTGTTCCTCGCTCAGCCCGCGCCGCCAGTAGCCGGTGAAGGTGACGCGCCTGCGGTCGAACTCCCGCTCCCGCACGAAGTGGCGGCGCAGCGCCCTGACCCCGGACGACTCGCCGGCGATCCAGACGTACGGGGTGCCCTCGGGCAGCGCGGCGGCGCGCACGGCGTCCACGGCGGAGGGAGCGCCTTCGTCCCGCACGAGCCAGGTGATGTGGGCGTCGGCCCCGGTACGGATGTCCAGCCGGTCCTGGGTGTGCGGGACCTCCAGCCAGACCCTGGCCTTCATGCCGGCCGGCAGCCACTCCAGGGCGGCCGAGGCGGCGGGGAGTGCCGTCTCGTCGGCGCAGATCAGCACGCAGCCGGTGTCCTGCGGCGGCTGGAAGCGGATGCCGTTGTTGTCCTCGCCGGTGGGGCCCAGGACGGTGAGCCGCTGCCCCGGCGCGGCGGCCTCGGCCCAGCGGCAGGCCGGCCCGCCGTCCTCGTGGAGGGCGAAGTCGATGTCGATCTCGGTCGAGCCGTCCGGGGCGTACCGCTGGGCGCGCACGGTGTACGACCGCATCAGGGCCCGGACATCCGGGGGCAGGGCCCGCCAGGCGGCGAACCACTCACCGTTCTCGTCGACCGGGACGACCGCCTCGGTCTGGCCCGGGTGCGGCAGGAAGATCGAGAGACTCTGGTCCCGGCCCCCGGCGACGAAGCCGTCGCTCCCCGGTCCGCCGAAGGTGATTCTGCGCAGGGAGGGGCTCAGTCTGCTGGTCCTGAGGACCGTCAGGGCGAAGAACCGGAAGGGGGCGACGGCGGGTGCGGTGGCGGTCGTCATGCGAGGGGTCCTCCCAGGAACCGGAACGGCGAAGGCCCTGCCGGGAGTCGCTCCCGGCAGGGCCGCAGGGTCAGCTGACCTTCTTGGCCTTCTCGATGGCCTCGGCGAGGGCGTCGAGGATCGGCGCGCACTTGTCGTAGGAGTAGATGGGCTCCGTCGTACGCGGGATGACCTGGCCGGCCTTGACGGCGGGGAGCTGGGCCCAGGTCGGCTTGGAGGTCAGGGCGTCGGGCTGCAGGGCCGAGGAGCGGTTGTCCATCATGATGATGTCGGCGTCGTACTTGTCGACGTTCTCCCAGCTCAGCTCCTCGAAGAAGCCGGCCGCGTTGACCTTCGGCTCGACGAACCGCACACCGAGCTCCTGGAAGTACAGGGTGTCGGCGGACGTCTTGGCGAGGGAGACGTAGAACAGGTCCTGGCTGGCCGAGCCGACCATGACCTTGATGTTCGGCTGGGACTTGGCGGCGGCGCGCAGCCGGGCCGCGGCCTTCTCGAACGCGGCCTTGGCGTCGGTGACCTTCTTGGCCTTGATGTCGGCGCCGAGGGAGGCGGCGAGGTCCTCATGACGCTGGATCGCCTTCGGCACCGTGGTCTGCGCGGCCCACAGGGCGACGCTCGGGGCCAGCTTGAGGATCTTGTCCTTGGACTGGTCCGGCACGTACCAGAGGGCGTCCTTCTCCCACATGGCGGTGACGAGGAGCTCCGGCGCGAGACCGGCGTACTTCTCGACGTTGAACTCGCCCCAGACGTTGCCGAGCACCTCGACCTTGCTGATGTCCAGGTCGCCGGCCTGCACATCGGCCTTGCCGTCGGAGGTCTTCGTCGGACCGAAGACACCCTTGACCTCGACGCCGTAGTCGTGGAGCGCGGCGGCCACACCGATGAACGCGACTATGTTCTTCGGTACGGAATCGGCCTTCGCCGTCTGCCCGCGGTCGTCCTTGAAGGACCAGGGGCCGGATTTCTCCGCGCCCGTACCCGATGCGGAGCTCTTCTCGTCGCCGTCGCCACAGGCTGCGAGGACGGCACCGAGACCGACGGCACCACCGGCGGCCAGCAGGCCGCGGCGGGAGAGTGGGCTGGTCCGGAGGTTGGACATGAGTGGGTCTGCTTTCGTACGCGCCCCAGGGCGCCCGCTGACGATTCGAAGGAAGGCTAGCCTAACCTCACACACCGTGGACGGGGAGGGCAAGAGGCAGCGGCCGTTCCGTTACCGGCCCACGGGAAAGCCGCCTCCCCTTGTGACCAGGGAAGGCGGCTCTCGTGGACGTACGGCTTCAGCCGGTGACCGGCTGGAGGCGCAGCATCTCGATGTCCGGGCACACCTTGGCGATCGCGCCGAAGTCATCGTCCACATGCAGCACGGTGAGCCTGTGCTGTCGAGCGGTCAGCGCGATGAGGATGTCCATGGGTGAGGGGCCCCGGTGGTGACCGATCCTGACCAGATCCCGCTGCACGCCGATGATCCTCGGCCAGGGATCCTCGAGTGCGGGAACCCATCCGAAGGTCTGGCCGAGCATGGTGAAGAACGGATCGTGGTCCCGGTCCGCCCGAAGTGCCGGCAGGAGCTCGGACTCCACGGGCGGGCAGAGCGCCACGAGGCCCTGGGCGACGCGCTGCGGCCAGGGTTCTCCTACCTGGCGCCGGAGCAGGCGCCAGACGGCGGACGTATCGGCGAGGTAGCTCACAGCCCGGACCGCTCCCGCTCTTCGAGGACGTCGAAGTCCAGGAACTGGTCCGCGTTGTCCTGTAGCCACCGCAGGGCCCGGGCCCGGTCGTCCGCACTGACCGCGGCAGCTATCGTCAGTGCTCGGTTGATCGTCTCCCGCTTGGTCGAGGTGCCGAGCTGCTGCTGGGCGAATGCCAGCATCTGGTCGTCCACATCCACGAGGGTCTTCGTCATGGTGGACCTCCTGGGGCCGGATCGATATACGCCTGAGGCGGAGTATATCTCTCGCGGGCCCGCCTGTCAGGCGTCCATCCCCAGCTCCCTGGCGATCAGCATCCGCTGGACCTCGCTCGTGCCCTCGCCGATCTCCAGGATCTTGGAGTCGCGCCACATCCGGGCCACCGGGTACTCGTTCATGAAGCCGTAGCCGCCGTGGATCTGCGTCGCCTCGCGGGCGTTGTCCACCGCCACCGTCGAGGAGTACAGCTTCGCGATCGCCGCCTCCTTCTTGAACGGCTCGCCCGCCACCAGCCGTGAGGCCGCGTCCCGCCAGCCGACCCGGGCCATGTGCGCCCGTGTCTCCATGTCGGCGATCTTGAACTGGATGGCCTGGTTGGCGCCGATCGGCTTTCCGAAGGCGTGCCGCTCTCTCGCGTACTTCAGGGACTCGTCCACACAGCCCTGGGCCAGGCCCGTCGACAACGCCGAGATCGCGATCCGGCCCTCGTCCAGGATCCGCAGGAACTGCGCGTAACCACGGCCCTCCTCGCCCAGCAGGTTCGCCGCCGGGACGCGGACGTCGGAGAAGGACAGCTCACGGGTGTCCGAGGCGTTCCAGCCGACCTTGGAGTACGGGGCGGCCACCGTGAAGCCGGGGGTGCCCGACGGGACGATGATCGCGGAGATGCGCGGGGCGCCGTTCTCCTTGCGGCCGGTGACCGCCGTCACCGTGACCAGCTCCGTGATGTCCGTACCGGAGTTGGTGATGAAGCACTTGGAGCCGTTGATCACCCACTCGCCGGCGGCCTCGTCCAGCACGGCCGTCGTCCGCGTCCCGCCCGCGTCGGAACCGCCGTCCGGCTCCGTCAGGCCGAACGCGCCGAGCGCCTCGCCCGCGCAGAGCTTCGGCAGCCACCGCTGCTTCTGCTCCTCGGTCCCGAAGCGGTAGACGGGCATGGCGCCGAGCGAGACACCCGCCTCCAGCGTGATCGCCACGGAGGAGTCGACCCGGGCCAGCTCCTCCAGGGCGATCCCGAGCGCGAGGTAGTCGCCGCCCATGCCGCCGTACTCCTCGGGGAAGGGCAGGCCGAACAGGCCCATGCGCCCCATCTCCCGCACGATCTCGTACGGGAACTCGTGGCGCTCGTAGAAGTCGCCGATCTTCGGGGCGATCACATCGTGTGCGAACTCCTCGACGGTGCGGCGCAGTTCCTCGTGCTCGGCGGTCAGCCGGTGGTCAAGGGACATGGGTCGTTCACTCCTTGTGGGACAGCGCGCGGACGGTACGGGAAGGGCTCGGGCGGCCCAGCTGTTCGGCCATCCACACGCTGGTGGCGGTGAGGGCGCCGAGATCGACCCCGGTTTCGACACCGAGGCCGTCGAGCATCCACACGAGATCCTCGGTGGCGAGATTTCCGGTCGCGCTCTTCGCGTACGGGCAGCCGCCGAGGCCGCCCGCCGAGGCGTCCACCGTCGTCACACCGTGCTGGAGCGCGGCCAGGGTGTTGGAGAGCGCCTGGCCGTACGTGTCGTGGAAGTGCACCCCGATCGTGCCGGTGGCGACTCCCGACTCGTTCAGCGCGGTCAGCAGCGCCGTCACATGGCCCGGGGTGGCCACGCCGATCGTGTCGCCGAGGGAGAGCTCGTCACAGCCGAGGTCCATCAGCGCCTTCGCGACGCGGACGACCTGCTCGACGGGCACGGCACCCTCCCACGGGTCGCCGAAACACATCGAGAGGTAGCCGCGCACATGCACCCCGGCCGCCGCCGCCCGGGCCACCACCGGCTCGAACATGGCGAGCGACTCGTCCACCGTGCGGTTGAGGTTGCGGGCGGCGAACGTCTCCGTCGCCGAGCCGAACACGGCGATCCTGCGGGCACCGAGCGCGAGCGCCCGGTCCAGGCCGCGTTCGTTGGGCACCAGGACCGGCAGGGCCACGTCCCCGACGTCCGCGATCTCGCCGAGCATCGGGAACAGCTGCTCCGCGTCCGCCAGTTGGGGCACCCACTTCGGATGGACGAAGCTGGTCGCCTCGATCGTGGAGAGCCCGGCCTCCGCGAGACGGCGGACGAACTCCGCCTTCACCCCGGTCGGTACGACGGACTTCTCGTTCTGCAGCCCGTCGCGGGCGCCGACCTCATGGATACGGACCCGGGAGGGCAGCCCCGGCGCGGGCACCTTCATGGGCAGTCCGGTGACGGTCACGATTCCTCCCTCGGGGCCACCACGGCCAGGATCTGGTCCATGGCGACCGTGGCACCGGCGGTGACGTCCAGCTCGGTGACGGTCCCGGCGTGCGGGGCGGAGATGACGTGCTCCATCTTCATCGCCTCGACGACCAGCAGGCTCTGCCCGGCGACGACCTCGTCGCCGACCGCCACCTTCACCACCGTGACGGTGCCGGGCATGGGCGCGGCGAGCGTGTCGGCGCCCGAACGGGCGGCGCCGCTGAGGGACGCCTCCACCGGGTCGTGGTCCTGGACGTGCCAGGCGTCCCCGTCCCGGCCCAGCCAGATCCCGTCCGGGGACGACGCCAGGCTGAACGTGTGGGTCAGGCCGTCGAGTTCGACGACGACACGCCTCCCGGACGCCTCGACCAGCCGGGCCCTCTCCGCGCCCGGCAGCGACGGCACCGGACCGCACGTGTCCACGGGCTCCTCCCGGTCCCCGGCGTGGCCGAACGTCAGCGCCGCCGTGGACCCCGCACCCGTACGCAGACCCACGCGCACCGGGTCATGGCCGGGGACGCGGAAGTGGTGGAAGGTTTCCGCGGGGGTGCCGCCCAGCCGCCAGCCGCTGGGCACCGAGAACGGATCGACCCAGCCGCCGGCGGGAGCGGGGGACGGCTGCCGCAGCAGCGCCGCCGCCGCGTACACCTCCTCCGGCACCCCGTCCGGCACCAGGCCGTCCGCCTCCCGCTCCACGAGGCCGGTGTCCAGATCGCCCGCTGCCACCGCCGGATGGGCCAGCAGCCGCCGCAGGAAGCCGGCGTTCGTCGGGACGCCCAGCACCACCGTGTCCGCGAGCGCCGCCCGCAGCCGGCGCAGGGCGGTCGCCCGGTCGGGGCCGTAGGCGATGACCTTCGACAGCATCGGGTCGTACGTGCTGCCGACCGGCACGCCCTCGCTGAGCCCCGAGTCCGTCCGCACGCCGCCGCCCGCCGGCTCGTGCAGCGCGAGCACCGTGCCGCCGGACGGCAGGAAGCCGCGCGCCGGGTCCTCCGCGCAGACCCGGGCCTCGACGGCGTGCCCGGTGAGCGTGATGTCCGCCTGGCCGTACGTCAGTGGGTCTCCGGAGGCGACCCGCAGCTGCCACTCCACCAGGTCCAGCCCGGTGATCAGCTCGGTGACGGGGTGCTCGACCTGGAGGCGGGTGTTCATCTCCATGAAGTAGTACGAGGAGGGGTCGCTGCCCGGGACGATGAACTCGACCGTGCCCGCGCCGACGTATCCGCAGGAGCGGGCCGCCTGCACGGCCGCCTCGCCCATCGCGGCCCGGGTCGCCTCGTCGAGCAGGACCGAGGGCGCCTCCTCGATGATCTTCTGGTGGCGGCGCTGGAGGGAGCACTCGCGCTCGCCGAGGTGCACCACGTTGCCGTGGGCATCGGCCAGGACCTGGATCTCGATGTGGCGCGGCCGGTCGATCCACCGCTCCACGAGGAGCGTGTCGTCACCGAACGAGGCGCGCGCCTCGCGCCGGGCCGCCGCGATCTCGTCGGCGAGCAGCGCCTCCTCACGCACCAGCCGCATGCCCTTGCCGCCGCCGCCCGCCGAGGGCTTCAGCAGGACGGGCATCCCGATCTCCCGGGCGGCCGTGCCCAGCTGTGCGTCGGTGAGCCCGCTCCCGGAGGACCCGGGCACCACCGGCACCCCGGCCGCGGCGACGGTCTCCTTGGCGCGGATCTTGTCGCCCATCAGCGCGATCGCGGAGGCGGGCGGGCCGATGAAGGCCAGCCCCGCCTCCCCGCACGCCCGGGCGAAGGCCGCGTTCTCCGCGAGGAAGCCGTAGCCCGGGTGGACCGCCTCCGCGCCCGTGCGGCGGGCGGCGTCCAGCAGCCGCTCCACCGACAGATAGCTCTCGGCGGCGGGCGCCGGCCCGATCCGTACCGCCGTATCCGCCTCCCGGACGTGCCGGGCGTCCGCGTCCGCGTCGCTGAAGACGGCGACCGACCGCACCCCGAGCTCGCGCAGGGTCCGGATGACCCGGACCGCGATCTCGCCACGGTTGGCGACCAGAACAGTGCTGAACATGGAAGTCCTCACATCACATCCGGAAGACGCCGAACTGGGGGTCGCCCAGCGGGGCGTTGGCACACGCGGTCAGGGCGAGCCCCAGCACCTGCCGGGTCTCCACGGGGTCGATCACACCGTCGTCCCACAGCCGGGCGGTGGCGTAGTAGGCGTTGCCCTGCTGCTCGTACTGCGCGCGGACCGGGTCCTTGAAGGCCTCTTCCTCCCCGGCGGGCCACTCCTCGCCGCGGCCCTCGATCTGGTCGCGCTTGACGGTGGCCAGCACGGAGGCCGCCTGCTCCCCGCCCATCACCGAGATCTTGGCGTTGGGCCACATCCACAGGAAGCGTGGCCCGTAGGCCCGGCCGCACATGGAGTAGTTCCCCGCGCCGTACGACCCGCCGACCACGACCGTCAGCTTCGGCACCCGCGTGCACGCCACGGCCGTGACCATCTTGGCGCCGTGCTTGGCGATGCCACCGGCCTCGTAGTCCCTGCCGACCATGAAGCCCGAGATGTTCTGGAGGAAGACCAGCGGGATGCCCCGCTGATCGCACAGCTCGATGAAGTGGGCGCCCTTCTGGGCGGACTCCGAGAACAGGATGCCGTTGTTGGCGACGATCCCGACGGGATGGCCGTGGATCCGGGCGAAGCCGGTGATCAGCGTCTGGCCGTACTCCGCCTTGAACTCCTGGAAGCGGGAGCCGTCCACCACCCGGGCGATGACCTCGCGCACGTCGTAGGGCGTACGCGAATCGACGGGCACCGCGCCGTACAGGCCGGCGGGGTCCGCCTTCGGCTCCTCGGCGGGCTCCACGGACCAGGGGAGCGGCCCCCGGCCGGGCAGCGTCGCGACGATGTTCCGCACGATCCGCAGCGCGTGCGCGTCGTCCTCGGCGAGATGGTCGGTGACTCCGGACGTCCGGGAGTGGACCTCGCCGCCGCCCAGCTCCTCGGCCGTGACGACCTCACCCGTGGCCGCCTTCACGAGCGGGGGGCCGCCCAGGAAGATCGTGCCCTGATTCCGGACGATGACGGCCTCGTCGCTCATGGCCGGGACGTACGCCCCGCCCGCCGTGCACGAGCCGAGCACCGCGGCGATCTGCGGGATGCCGGCGCCCGACATCCGGGCCTGGTTGTAGAAGATCCGCCCGAAGTGGTCCCGGTCGGGGAAGACCTCGTCCTGCATCGGGAGGAAGGCACCTCCCGAGTCCACCAGGTACAGGCACGGCAGCCGGTTCTCCAGGGCCACCTCCTGGGCGCGGAGGTGCTTCTTCACGGTCATCGGGTAGTACGTGCCGCCCTTGACGGTCGCGTCGTTGGCGACGATCACGCACTCCCGGCCGCTGACCCGCCCGATCCCGGCGATCACCCCGGCGGCCGGCGCCGCGCCCCCGTACAGCCCCTCGGCCGCGAGCGGTGCCAGCTCCAGGAAGGGCGAGCCCGGGTCGAGCAGCGTGTCCACCCGCTCCCGGGGCAGCAGCTTGCCGCGCGCCACATGCCGGGCCCGGGCCTTCTCACCCCCGCCCAGCCGTGCCGTGGCGAGCCGCGTACGCAGCTCCTCGGCGAGCGCGTGATGCGCCGCCTCGTTGGCCTGCCAGGCCTCCGAGGCGGGATCGGCCGCGCTCACCAGGACCGGTGCCTGCTGCATCCTGTCGAGCCCCCTTGCCCGTACCGCGGTAGTCGGACGATAGTTAATGAGCGTTAACGCGTGGTGCTCAGGTTAACGAGCGCTAACCCGCCTGTCTAGAATGAATCCCCATGAGCACCCATGCCGCCGCCCGTGTCGCGGCTCCCACCCGCCGCGAGCAGATCCTCCGGGAGGCCGCCCGCCTCTTCGCCGAGCGCGGTTTCCACGGTGTCGGGGTCGACGAGATAGGGGCGGCGGTCGGCATCAGCGGCCCCGGCCTCTACCGCCACTTCCCCGGCAAGGACGCGATGCTCGCCGAACTGCTCGTCGGCATCAGCGAGCGCCTGCTGGCCGGCGGGAAGCTGCGCGTCACCGAGGACGGCGCGTCCCGCGAGGGCTCCCCGGAGGCGCTCCTGGACGCGCTCATCGAGGGCCACATCGACTTCGCCCTGGACGACCGCCCCCTGATCACCCTCCACGACCGCGAGCTGGACCGTCTGCGTGACACCGACCGCAAGCGCGTGCGCCAGCTCCAGCGGCAGTACGTCGAGGTCTGGGTCGAGGCCGTACGCGCCCTCTACCCGGCCCTCGCGGAGAACGAGGCCAGGGTCACCGTCCACGCCGTGTTCGGCCTGCTGAACTCCACCCCCCACCTGACCCGCCCCGAAGCCCTCCCGGGCCGGGCGGCCACGGCCGCCCTGCTGCACCGGCTGGCGCGTGGGGCCTTCGCGGCGGCGGCCTCGTAACCCGGACGCCGTACCGGCCGCGGGATTCCGCCGTACGAGACACCAGGCACACAGCGCGCCGCCGACGGCACAATGGGTGCATGCCGATACCCAGCCGCGCCGAACTCGTCGAGCACCTCGTCCGCACACGTATCGCGGGCGACGTCGCCACCCCCCGCGACAACAACCTCTCCCACTACCGCCAGCTCGCCAACGGCAACCGCCACTTCTGGCTGGGGCTGGAGCTCGGCGACCGGTGGACCGACGAGCAGGACGTCCTCGCCGTGATGGCCGAGAGATGCGGGGTCGACGACGACCCGGAGCACCGTCAGGGCCAGGACACCATCGACCCGGAGCTGACGGTCGACGCCCTCGACCGGATGGCCGCGCGGCTGCGCAAGGCGGCGGCCGACGGGGAACGGGTGCTGCTCGCCACCGGCCACCCGGGCGGTCTGCTCGACGTGCACCGGCGGACCGCGGACGCGCTGCGGGCCGCCGGATGCGAGATCGTACGGATCCCCGGCGGCCTGATGGCGGACGAGGGCATGGTCTTCCAGTTCGCCGACGTCGCGGTCCTGGAGCGCGGCGCGACCCTGTGGCACACGCACTCACCGGTGCCGATGGCCGCCATCCTGGACGGCCTGGAGCGCGAGGGCCGGCCCCGGCCCGACCTGGTCGTGGCCGACCACGGATGGGCCGGATGCGCGGGACAGCGCGGGATCGACTCGATCGGTTACGCCGACTGCAACGACCCCGCGCTCTTCCTGGGCGAGGCGGAGGGCACCCTCCAGGTCACCGTGCCGCTCGACGACCACGTCGCCGACCCGCGCTACTACGACCCGATGACCGACTACCTCCTGGACGCGGCCGGGCTGCTCCCCGACGGGGACCGGGAGTGACGACGCGGGAGTGAGCCCGGCGAGCCGGCCGGCCGGTGGACGACACCGGGACCGGCCGACCGGGCTCGACTCCTCGGCCCCGGTGCTCAGACCGTGGTCCGGCCGTTCAGCGCGACGTCGATGCGCTGGGCGCCGTTGACGATGAACGACTCCACGGGGAGCACGTCCGCGGCGGGGGACGCCGGGGAGAGGTCCGGGTACCGGGCGAACAGGGTGGTCAGGGCCACATCGGCCTCCAGCCGCGCGAGCGGGGCCCCGAGGCAGAAGTGGACGCCGTAGCCGAACGCCAGGTGCTCCCGGCCGAACCGGTCGATGTCGAACCGGTCGGCGTCCGGGCCGTGCTGGGCCGGCTCCCGGCCCGCCGCGGCGTAGGACGCCAGGATCGCCTCGCCCCGGGCGATGCGCCGGCCGTCCGGCAGGTCGATGTCCTCGACGGCGTAGCGCAGCGGCAGATGGGCCACGCTCGGTTCCCAGCGCAGGGTCTCCTCGACGACGTCGTTCCAGCGCTTCGCACCGTTCTCGGTGACCTGCCGGCGCTGCTCGGGGTGGTCCAGCAGGGCGCGGACGGCGTTGCCGATGAGGTTGACGGTGGTCTCGAAGCCGGCGCTGATGATGAGCAGCAGTGTGTCGGTCAGCTCGGCCTCGCTCAGGCGGGCGCCGTCCTCGTCCCGGGTGGTGATCAGGACGCTGGTCATGTCGTCGCCGGGATTCTCCCGCTTGCTCGCGATGAGGCCGGTCAGCATCTGCTGGAGCTCCGCGAAGTTGGACGCGGCGTCCTCGATGGTCGTGTCGAAGACCTTCTCCACCAACTGGGCCATGCGCGGCCGCAGTTCCTCCGGCAGGCCGAACAGATGGCAGATGACCCGCATGGGCAACGGATGGGCGTAGGAGCTGCGCAGGTCCACCGTGCCGTCGGAGCCGACCGCCACGTCGTCCAGCAGCTGGTCGGCGATCTCCTGGATGACGGGCCTCAGCGCCTCGATGCGGCGTGCGGTGAACGCCGGGGCGATGAGTTTGCGCAGGCGGCGGTGGTCCTGCCCCGCGGCGGTGAACATGTTCGAGACCGCCACCCAGGTGTAGACCCACATGTCCGGCGTGATCTCGCCGCGCTGCCAGGCGGCCCAGGCGCGTGGGTCCTTGGTCACGCGGTCGTCGGTCAGGAGTTCCTTGAGGAGCGAGTGGCTGGTGACGGCCCAGGCGTCTATGGCGCCGGGGAGTACGACCCGGGTCGCCGGCCCGCGCTCGCGGAGGAGACCGGACTCTCCGTGGATGTCGCGGCCGGCGGGGTCGAGGACGAGGGGCTGCTGCTCCATGGGGTGACTCCAGTTTTCTGCGGCGTGATGGGACCGAAGCGGGCCGGGAGGTGTGCCAGTGCGCGGTGGAAGGGGCCGGGGCGCCATTGCAGGCTCTCGCGGGGCACGGCGAGTTCGAGGTCCCCGAGATGGCTGGTGAGCCTTTCGATCGCGGTGATCGCGATGAGCAGCGCGGGCTGCTTGACGGGGCAGGCGTGCGGACCGGAGGACCAGGCGAGGTGCGCGCCGCCGTCGGTGCGCTCGCCGCCGTCGTAACCGTCCGGGGTGGTGTTCGCCGCGTGGTACGAGATGAGCACCAGGCTGTCGGCGGCGATCCAGGTGCTGCCGATCTGCACGTTGCGCCGCGGGTAGTGCGCGCTGTAGTTCGCCATCGGCGGCTCGTGGCGCAGCACGTCGTCGATGGCGTCGCGGGCGGTGCGGGCACCGTTGGAGAGGCTGCTGTAGTAGTCCGGGTTGGAGAGCATGCGCGACAGCGCGTTCGAGATCAGGTTCGTGGTCGGCTCCTGTCCCGCGGCCATCGTGAGGATCACCTGGTGGGCGAGTTCCTCCGGCGCCAGACCGGCGGGGTGGTCCATGAACCAGCTCGTCAGGTCCTCGCCGCGCTGCCGCACCTTGAGCGAGATGAGTTCGTCCATGTACCGGCCGAAGTCCTCGTTCGCCTTGATCGCGTGCTCGGGTTCGGACTCGAACAGGCCACCCATGGCGGCCACCAGGCGGGGCCCGTCCTCGGGCGGCATGCCGAACATCGCGTTGAACAGCACCAGCGGCAGCGGACGGGCGTACTGACCGACCAGGTCGACCTCACCCGTGCCTGCGAAGTCCTGGATCAGACCGTCCGCGATCTCCGCGACCTGCCGCCGGAGGTCGTGCGGCTCGATCCGGCTGAAACTGTCGGTGATGACCGACCGGTAACGGCGGTGCTCGGCGCCGTCGTTGAACAGGGCGTTGGGCCGCCACCCCATCATCGGCTTCACCGGCGAGTCGGCCGGGAGGCCGCTCTCCCAGACCCGCGGGTCCTTCGACCAGACGCCGGGGTCGTTGAGTACGGCGAGAGCGGCGTCGCGGTCGGTGACGAGATAGCCGCTGACGCCGGGGGACACCTCGACGGGGGCGACCGGCCCGAACGCCCGCAGGCGTGCGTAGACGCGCCCGGGATCCGCGGCGAAGTCCGGGCCGTACAGGGGGACGGCCAGGGGCAGGTAGGTGCTCATGAGGCTTCCAGGACGGGGTGGGCGGCGAGCAGGTGGGTCACCAGCGCGATCAGTACGTCCACGGCCGACGTCGTCTCGCGGGCGTCGCAGACCACCAGAGGGGTGTGCGGCTCCAGGTCCAGGTGGTCGCGGAGCACCTCGGGCGGGTAGTCGGGCGAGTCGGGGAAGCTGTTGACGGCCACGGCGTAGGACAGTCCCTGCTGCTCGATCATGTCGATGACGTCGAACGAGTCGTCGAGACGGCGGGTGTCGACCAGGACCACCGCGCCCAGGGCGCCGCGCGCGATGTCCTCCCAGAGCGGCTTGAACCTCTTCTGGCCCGGTGTGCCGAACAGGTAGAGGACCAGGTCACCGGGGAGCGTCCTGCGGCCGAAGTCGATGGCGACCGTGGTGGTGGCCTTGTCCCGCACGCCGGCGAGATCGTCGGCCGCGGCACCGGCCTGCGTCATGACCTCCTCGGTGTGCAGCGGCGCGGTCTCGGAGAGCGTGTTGATCAGCGTCGTCTTCCCGACGCCGAAAGGCCCGGTCACCACGATCTTCACCAGCGTCTGCTCGTCGCTGTCGAGGAAGGTGTTATCGGATACTGCGGAGTCCATCGAGCACCTTCTCTAGCAGCTGGGGATCGTGTGCCTTCGCTTCGGGGATGGGGGCGCGGGCGTGCAGGTGCGAACTGTCGACGAGGTCCGCGACGAGGACGCGGACCAGGCTCACCGGCAGCACGAGGCGCGCGGCGACCTCGACCAGCGCCAGCGGGCCGCCCTGGAGGAGTTCGACCAGCCGGCGCTGCGCGTGCGTCAGGTCGTCCACGGCGGTGACGCCGGTGGACGACAGCAGGGTCAGCCGGTCCAGCGTGTTGCGCGTCGGCTGGACGCTGTCGGTGGCCAGGAACGACGGCACCAGCCGCCGGCGGGGAGCCGGCGTCATCCCCGGGCCCGAGCAGGCGAGTTCATCACCTTGTCGCCGAGCTTCGAGACCTGCACCTGCATGGCGTGGGCGATGACGCCCATGTCCACGGCCGGCTGCGCGAAGACCGCCATGACCGTGTTGTCGCCCGCGGGGATCAGGAAGGCGAACCCGTAGTTCGTGCTGACCACCACCTGGTGCAGTACGGGGCTCTCCTCCTGCCCCGCCAGCTTCCTGACCAGCTCCTTGCAGGCGCCCTGGACAGCCGACGCCATGGCGGAGGCGCCCTCCCCGGCCTCCCGGGTGAGGGCTTGGGTCGCGCCCTGGATCATCCCGTCTCCGGAGAGGACCAGGGCGTGCACGACCCCCGGCACCTCCAGAAGCGGGGTGAGCACCCAGGACATGTCCCTGAGAAGGGGGCGCTTGGGAACGACGGTCATGGCTGCGTGCCTTCTTCCTGGTCGGTGTGCGCGTCCTCGAATCCGCGCAGGGTGCCGGTCTGCCAGGCGCCCCACGTCCGGGCCGCTTCGTCCGGGCTGATCACAGGAGTCGGGTCCTGGGCCCGCTGATCGGGCCGGTCCGTGTCCTGAGCGGCCCGCCGGCGTCGCCGCCGCGGCAGTTCGACCGCGCCGGTGGTCCCGCCGGCCGGGGACGGCGCGGGGCTCTCCTGCCTGGGCGGCTCCGGCTTGCGCAGGGCGGGGGACATGGCCGACATGGGCTGGGCCACCTCATCCATCAGCATCAGCAGGTGATCGGGAACGAACGCCACGGCTCGCACGCCGCCGTACGACGAGGGCTTGTCGACCGTGACGGTGAAACCGAACTGCTGCACAAGGCGGCCGATCGTGGCGAACCCCGCGCGCGGCGGGTCTCCCAGATGGGTCAGCAGGACGCCCTGCTGACCGGAGAGCATGCGCGCGGCGAACTCCCGCTCCTCGTCGGTCATGCCCACGCCCGGGTCGTCGATCACGACGCACGCCCCTGCCTGCACCTGGTGCAGGCTGACGTCCACGGGCCGCGTGCCCTGAGGAGTGTGGTGCACCGCGTTGGAGAGCAGCTCGGCGACGATCACGGCGAGCGGCTCCACCGCCCGGGCCACCACCCCGACCGGGTCGGAGAGCTGGCTGGTTATCTGGACCCGCTGGTAGCCCGCGATGCGGGACTGGGCTCCGGCAACGATGTCACCCAGGTGGGAGTCCTCCCGTGTCAGCCCCGGCCACGCCCCGCAGAGCACTCCGGTCGCCTGGATCTGCCGGAGGTTCTCCTCGTTCGTGCGGTCCATCGACACGAGCCGTTTCGCGATCTCCGGATCGTCGAAGGTGAACTGGGCCTCCTCGATCATCTCCTGGAGGCGGTAGGACTTGGCCTGGATCTCGGCGGTGGTGGCCCTCAGCACGGCCTGTGCGCCGGCGTCGACCCGCTCCTCGGTGTCGACGACGGCCTGGGCGACCTGGTTCAGGGCCCGTTCCAGGAGCGCCCCGATGTCGGAGTGAGCGAGCTCCGGGTCCTGCGTCCCGGGGACCGGCACATGACGGTGTCTCAGGTGCGTGACGAGGGCCGGCAGCCGGGTGTCGACGAAGTGTGCCAGCTCCCCGCCCATCCGGCCGGTCTGCTGCTCGGCGGCGAGTCTGGCGCGCTCGGCGTCCTGCGCCTCGGTGAGGAGGGCGGCTTCCATCGACCGGTAGCGGGCGTCCGAAGCCTGTTCCGCCGCCTGTGCGCCGGACCGCGCGTTGGCCTCCAGTGCCTGGTATCTGCCGGCCGCGGCCCGCGCTTCGGTGAGAGCCTCAGCACGCAGTGCCGCGTTCGACCGGCGCGTGCGGAGGTGGAGGAGCGCCAGGGCGAGGGCGACGGCCGTCATGGCCAGCGCCAGTACCCAGGGACCGGCCTCCGATATGTGCGTCATCACAAAGGTCCTCGGTGGATGGGGGATGCCCTGCCCGCTTACGGCCAGGGCTAGTTGAGGCAACCCTGAGAAGGACACCGGTTCCTGGCCGCAGATGCAATGAATTCGCTGATCATGGCTGGAATTCGAGCCCTCGGGTAATTTCAGGCACCACAGAGGTATTTCAAAAATTGATATGAAAGGTAAAAAGGTACATAGGTGCAATGTCTCCGGCGGGACGGTGGGCGAGGCTGATCGCGCTGGTGCGGGGGTGGCCCGCTCAGCCGTCGGCGCCTGCCGCCAGGCGCTGCGCGCGCCCCGGTGTCGGATCCAGGTACACCCGCTGGATCGACGGGTAGCGTTCCCGCAGCTGCTGCTCCGCCTCCTCGCACGCCCACTCGATCTGCGCGGCGGTCGACGCGTCCCGGAAGTCGATCTTCGCCGCGACCAGCATCTCCGACGGCCCCTGGATCAGCGTGGTCAGCTCCACCACCTCGACGATGTGCGGCACGGAGAGCAGTTCCTCGCGCACCCCGTCCCGCATCCCGGCCGGCAGCGGCCGGCCGATCAGCAGCTGGGCGTTGGACCGGCAGAGCACCCATGCCACGTACACCAGCAGTACGCCGATGAGGACGGAGGCGATGCCGTCCCACACCCCGGAGCCCGAGAGCTGCCCGCCGAGCAGACCGCCCGCTGCCAGCAGCAGCCCGGCCAGCGCCGCCGAGTCCTCCATCACCACGGCCTTGACCGCCGTGTCCGGGGTGCGGCGCAGATAGTGCGGCGCGGGCATCCGCAGCCGCGCGGCCTCGCCGCGCACCTGCCGGACGCCCGTACGCAGCGAGAAGCCCTCCAGCAGGAAGGCGACCGCGAGCACGACGTACGACACGAGCGGATCGCCGAGTTCCTCGCCCCGCAGCAGGGTGTGGATCCCGTCGTAGAGGGAGAACACGGCGCCGCCCACGAACGTCGCGACGGCCGCGAGCATCGCCCAGATGTACCGCTCGGGGCCGTAGCCCAGCGGATGGTCCTCGTCGGCGGGCTTCTCGCTGCGCTTCAGCGCGGTCAGGAGCATGACCTCGGTGACGGTGTCGGCGACCGAGTGCGCGGCCTCCGACAGCATCGCGCTCGAACCGCTGATCAGCCCCGCCACCAGCTTCGCCACCGCGATGCCGAGGTTGGCGGCCGCCGCGACGACCACGGTGAAGGTGGACTCGCCGGCGCCGGTCTGCTCGTCACTCATGAACGGCAGTATGTCCGAATGGCGCGGTATCAGTCCCTCGGGACGCGGACCAGGCCCTCCTGGATGACCGTGATGGCCAGCTTCCCGTCCGCCGTCCAGATCCTGGCCTGGCCGAGACCGCGCCCACCGGACGCGGAGGGCGACTCCTGGTCGTACAGCAGCCACTCGTCCGCCCGGAAGGGGCGGTGGAACCACATCGCGTGGTCCAGGCTGGCGCCCACCACGTCACCCACCGACCAGCCGCCGCGTCCGTGGGCGAGCAGCACCGAGTCGAGCAGCGTCATGTCGGAGACGTACGTCGCCATGCAGACGTGCAGCAGCGGATCGTCCGCCAGCTTGCCGTGTGTCCGGAACCAGACCTGGGAGCGCGGCTCACGCGGCTCACCGGCGGTGGCGAACGGCGGCGCGTCCACATACCGCAGGTCGACCGCGGCCCTGGCCTCCAGCAGGCGGTCCACCATGCGCGGGTCGGTGAAGCGGTGCGCGTGACGGGGCAGCATCTGTGCCGCCGTCGGCAGGGTCTCGGGGTCCGGGGCCGGGGGCATGACCGCCTGGTGGTCCATGCCCTCCTCGTGCACCTGGAACGACGCCGAGAGGTGGAAGATCGGCTTGCCGTGCTGGACGGCGACGACCCGGCGGGTGGTGAAGGACCGCCCGTCCCGGATCCGGTCCACGCTGTAGACGATCGGCGCCCCGGGGTCCCCGGGGCGCAGGAAATACGCGTGGAGGGAGTGGGCTCCACGGTCCTCGGGGACCGTACGCCCGGCGGCGACCAGGGCCTGGGCCGCGACCTGGCCGCCGAAGACACGGGGCACGACCGCGGAACGGCTCATGCCCCGGAAGATGTCCTGCTCGATCTGCTCCAGGTCGAGCAGATCGAGCAGGGATTCAAGTGCTGCGCTCATGAAGGAGAAACGTAGCCGTTCTCAGAGACCCATGGACTTGGCGATGATCGACTTCATGACCTCGCTGGTGCCGCCGTAGATGCGGTTGACCCGGTTGTCCGTGTAGAGGCGGGCGATCGGGTATTCGTTCATGAAGCCGTAGCCGCCGTGCAGCTGGAGGCAGCGGTCGATCACGCGGTGTGCGACCTCGGTGCAGAACAGCTTCGCCGAGGCGGCCTCGGCGGGGGTCAGCTCACCGGCGTCCAGGGCCTCGATCGCCCGGTCGCAGACGGCCTCGGCCGCGTCGACCTCGGCCTTGCAGGCGGCCAGCTCGAACTTCGTGTTCTGGAAGGACGCGACGGTCTTGCCGAAGACGGTGCGGTCCTGCGTGTACTGCTGGGCGAACCGCACGGCGGCGGCGGCCTGCGCGTACGCGCCGACGGCGATGCCCAGGCGCTCCTGGGGAAGGTTCTGGCCGAGGTAGGAGAAGCCCTTGTTCTCCTCGCCCAGCAGGTCCTCGACGGGCACCTTGACGTCCACGAAGGCCAGTTCGGCGGTGTCGGAGACCTTCAGGCCCAGCTTGTCGAGCTTGCGGCCGACCGAGTAGCCCTCGGACTTGGTGTCGACCACCAGGAGCGAGATGCCGTGGCGGCGGTCGTCGGCCTTGGGGGCGTCCGTGCGGGCGCAGACGATGACCTTGTCGGCGTGCACACCACCGGTGATGAAGGTCTTGGCGCCGTTGAGGACGTAGTGCGTGCCGTCCTCGGAGAGCTTGGCGGTCGTCTTCATGCCGGCCAGGTCCGAACCGGTGCCCGGCTCGGTCATGGCTATCGCGTACATCGACTTGCCGGAGACGAAGTCCGGCAGCCAGCGCTTCTTCTGCTCCTCGGTGGCGTACGCCTTGAGGTACGGCAGACAGAGCAGGACGTGCACCCCGGAGCCGCCGAAGGAGATGCCCGCGCGGGCGGTCTCCTCGTACAGGATCGCCTCGAACTTGAAGGAATCCACGCCCGCGCCGCCGTACTCCTCGGGCACCTCGATGCCGAAGATGCCGAGCTCGGCGAGCTTGTAGTAGAAGTCGCGGGGCGCCTGGCCCGCCGCGAACCACTCGTCGTAGACGGGGACGACCTCGGACTCGATGAAGGCGCGGATGGTCTCCCGGAACGCCTCGTGGTCCTCGTTGTAAACCGTACGGCGCACGGGATGCCTCCTGGTGTCAGCTTCAGCGTCGGTCGCAGTGGCTAAGCGCTTGCTCAGTCCTGGTCAAAAGTTACCCGGCGGTCACGGCGGCTGTCCAGGGTGATGCTGCGCACGCACGTTTCCACCGGGCGTCCGGTCGCGGAGAGTGGCGGTGAGGAGCGCTGCGTATGTCTCGATGGCGGGCGGCGGCGGGCAGGCGCACAGTGAAATGAGGAGCCGACGGGGACGCCAGCAGCCCCGTCGCATCAACTCTCTGTGAGGCAGCCATGGCTGATGTCGGGACCCAGGGCGTGAGTTCAACCGCGGACAGGAGCACGGGGCAGGCCGGGCGCGGCACGACGACCATCGCCGACGGTGTCGTCGCGACCATCGCCGGAATCGCCATCCGCGAGACCGACGGCGTGCATTCGGTCGGCCGGGGGGCTTCCAAGGCCATAGGGGCGGTCACCGGGCGGAGGTCGGGGTCCTCAGGGGCCGGGCGGGCCGTCAAGGTGGAAGTGGGGGAGAAGCAGGCCGCGATCGACGTCGACGTGGAGGTGGAGTACGGCGTCCCGATCCACAAGCTGGCCGACCGGATCAGGGCCCAGGTGACGGACGCGGTGGAGTCGATGACCGGTCTGGAGGTCGTCGAGATCAACATCCACGTCTTCGACGTCCACGTCCCGGACGACGACGAGGACGAGGAAGGCGAGGAAGGGGACCGTTCGGCCTCCGCGCGCGTGCGGTGAGCACCCGGCCCGCCCCCGGTGCGGGTTCAGCGTGCCGAAGGCTGCGGAACACCGCCGGGGCGCCCGTGACCTCGCCCCCGGAACCGCCTGCGCACCGGCGTCGCTCCCGCCCGGGCACGGAATGCCCGGGCGAGGGCCGTCAGCCACCCGGTAGGGCCCTTCCGTTCAGAGCAGTTCGGGCCGCTTCCACTCCTGGCCCAGCACGTGGTGGTCGAGGAAGGCCAAGAAGGTGCCGTACCAGACGCGGGCGTTGTTCGGGGTGAGGATCCAGTGGTTCTCGTCCGGGAAGTACAGGTACTTCGCCGGGACTTCGTGCCGCTGCAGTTCCTGGAAGAGGGCGGCGCCCTGGCCGACCGGGACGCGGTAGTCCTTCGCCCCGTGGATGACCAGCATCGGCGTGCTGATCCCGCCGGCCTCCAGGTGCGGGGAGTCGGTGTCGTAGCGGGTGGTGGCGGTGAGCGGATCGCCGAAGATCCGCTGGAAGTACCAGGGGGAGTCGGTGTCGCCCTGGAAGGCGCGCAGGTCCCACAGTCCGGCGTGGGAGACGATCGCCTTGAAGCGGTCGGTGCGGGTGGCGACCCGGTTGGCCAGGTAGCCGCCGTAGGAGCCGCCCGCGAGGCCGGTGCGGCTCTCGTCGATGTCGCTACGGGCCTCGACGGCGTCCGTCAGCGCCATCACGTCACGCAGCGGCTGCCCGCCCCACTGGCCCCAGCCACGGTCGTGGTTGTGCTGGCCGTAACCGGTCGACAGGGCCGGGTCCGGCAGCAGGACGGCGTAGCCGCAGGCCGCGAACGGCCACGGGTTCCACCGCCACGTCCACCCGTTCCAGCTGCCCTGGGGGCCGCCGTGCACCGACACCAGCAGCGGCGCCGGATTCTCCGCCGAGGCCCCCTCGGGCAGTACCAGTCGGCCGTGCAGCACGAACCCGTCGTCCGCCTCGACCTCGATCTCGGTAAGGGTGCCGGGCAGTGCGCCGGTGTCTCCCGGGGCGGGCAGCACGGCCGGCTCGTGCTCCGTGCTCGCGAGCGCGTCCAGCCGGACCGGGCGTGGTGGGGAGTCGACGGCGTTGCGCAGGGCGTAGAGCGTGCGCCCGTCCGGGCTGATCTGCAGCGATCCGTAGGCGCCGGTGGCGGTGATCCGGGTGACGGTGCCGTCCGCGTCCCGCCGGAAGACCGGGGCGTGGCCCTGATGGTCGGCGGTGAAGAAGATCGCGTCGCCGGCCGGGGAGAGCGTCGCTCCGCCCGGCCAGGCGTCGAAGCCGGGCAGCAGGTCGGTCTCGTCGCCGGCGGCGAGACCGACGCGGACGAGTGTGGCGTCCATCGACTTCTCGTAGGACGCCTCGAGCAGCCGGAGACAGACGACAGCCGTGCCGTCGGCCGTGAACACCGGGGCCTCGTAGCTGAATTCCCCGCCCCCGACGACGAGCCGTTCCACCCCCGTGGCCGCGTCCGCGACGACCACCACGGTCCGGTTCCCGTCCGGCACCCGCCCGGCGGTGAACCGGGTGTACGCCACCTTCGTCCCGTCCGGCGAGAGAGCGGCCTCGCCCGGGTTCTCCTGGCCGATGCCCTGGCCGCCCGCGTCCGTCGTCCCGCCGCCGACGTCACACACGAAGGTGTGCGGTTCCTCCGGTCCCAGGTCGTGGTCCCAGGCCCGAGTCGGTCCTGCCTCATAGAGTATGGCCGTGACCTTGGCGTCCTCCCGCGCCTTGCGCTGCGTGCCGTGCGTCTCGGCGTCCGCGGCGCCGGGCAGCAGCCCGCCCGTCCACGACAGCACGCCGGGCGCGTCACGGGCCAGCGCGTAGCCCTCGACGCCGCCGGGGTGCCGGGCCACCACCAGTGCCTCGCCGCGCTCGGGCAGCGCCCACAGGGCGGCCCCGTCAGCCTTCCTGCCATCCGCGCCGGGCCGTCCGGAGAGGAAGTACAGCGCCCCGTCGGCACCGAACGCGGGCGCCGACTCACCCTTCTCGGACCGGGTCAGCCGTCGTGCCTCCCGCTCGCCGGCCGGGTCCAGCTCCCACAGCCCGGACACGAACTGGGACCCGTCCCCGCTCAGCGCCTGCACGGCGGCGACCAGTCGGCTCCCGTCGGCGGACAGGGCGAGTGAGGCGACACGGGGCTGAGCGACGAAGGCGGACAGGTCGTGGAAGACGGTTGTCGCACCGTCAGAGGTCTCGGACATGCGGGCGATTCTGCCCGCTGATCCCTCCGGCGACCAAGGGCTTGACCTTGACACGGTGACAACGGCTTCACTGCTGTCGGAGGAGGTGGTCGCGATGACGGTCACAGGACAGGACGCGGATGTGGAACGGGCACTCCAGGGGCTGGACGACGGCCGTTCGTCCGTGCGGCTGCGGGCGGCTCTGGCGGTCGGCACGGCTCCTGACCCGCGCTTCGTCGGCAAGCTGGTCGAACGATGCGCGATCGAGCCCGATTTCTTCGTCCGCGACATGCTGACCTGGGCGCTCACCCGCCACCCGGTGTCCATGACGCTCCCCTGTGTGATCCGTGAGGTCCGCTCGAAGCGCTCGCAGGCGCGGAGCCAGGCCCTGCACACGCTGTCCAAGATCGGGGACAGGCAGGCGTGGCCGGTGATCACGCGGGCGCTGTTGTCCGACCCCGACGACGAAGTGGCGCGGAGCGCCTGGCGGGCCGCGGTCGTGCTGGTGCCGGAAGGTGAGGAGCCTGCCCTGGCCTCGGCGCTGGCCACGCAGCTCGGGCGCGGTGGGCGGGAGACACAGCTGAGCCTCAGCCGGGCACTGGTCGCGCTGGGCGAGGTGATCCGGCCGGCTGTGCTCTCGGCGGGGACGGCCGCCGACCCGGGTGTGCGCGCGCACGCGCTCGCCACGGAACGGCTGCTGAGCGACCCGGACGCCGGATTCGAGTTTGCGATCGAGGAGGCGAAGCGCGTCGTGGCCCTCGGCGGGCCCGGCCAGGAGGGACGATAGGGCGTGCTGATCGGTGAGGTGGCGCGACGGTCCGGGGTCAGTGCCCGCATGCTCCGGCATTACGAGTCGCTCGGCCTGGTCCGGCCCGCCGGCCGTACGGGCTCCGGTTACCGGGAGTACTCGGGGGAGGACATCCGGCGGATCTTCCAGATCGAGAGCCTGCGGTCGCTGGGCCTCTCGCTCCGTGAGATCGGGCGCGCGCTCGACGATCCGGGCTTCACGCCCGCGGCGCTCGTCGACGACCTCGTCGGCAGGACACGCGAACGCATCGCGGCCGAGACCGAGCTGCTCACCCGGCTGTGCCGGATCGATGCCGCGGATCCCGTGGTGTGGGAGGACGTCCTCCAGGTCATCGCGCTTCTTCAGGCGCTGGGCTCGAAGAGCGCCGGCGTGCGCCAGAGCGCGGCCCTCTCCTCGGGTGACGAAGCCCCGGCGCCGGTGGAGGCACTGGCCGAGGCGGCGCTGAGCGAGACCGACCCGAACGTCGCGGGAGCCCTCCGGTGGGCCCTGGCACGATCGGGCGACGGTGCCCCGGCGCTGCTGGCGGAGGGCCTCGGCTCACGGGTGGCGGCGGTGCGCGAACGCGCCGTCCGGTCCCTTGCGGAGATGCCCGGCGCCGAGGCCACGGAGTGGCTGCGCCAGGCCCTCGCCGACCCTGACGCCGTCGTCCGCGGGTACGCGGCACTGGCGCTCGGGGCGCGGGGAGTGACCGACGCGGTCCCGACGCTCGTCGACATGATCGTGGAGGGGAGGAACGACATCGACGCGGCCGACGCGCTGAGCGCACTGGCGGGCGACACCGCCACGGTCGACCGGATCGCGACCATGCTCGTCGACCGCCTCGCCGACGAGGCCACCGAAGCGCCCGGACGCGGACGGCTGACCCAGGCGCTCGCCGCCGTCCCCGGGGCGAAGGCGTCGGACGCCCTCGTAGCGCTCTCGCACGACGAGGACCGTCCCGTCGCGCTGACCGCGACGTACCTCCTCCGGCTGCGCGACGTGCGGTGAGGTGCCGTGCAGGGCTGAGCGGTCGGCTCAGGCCTGGGCGGTCGGGCGGACCACGATCTCGTTGACGTCGACGTCGTCGGGCTGCTCGATCGCGAACCGGATGGCCCGCGCGACCGCCGCCGGCGGGATGGCCTCCTCCTTCGACTCGTTCAGCCGCGCCCGCAGATCCGCGTCCGGCACGGAGTCGATGAAGTCGGTGGCCACGAACCCCGGCGAGACCATGGAGACCCGGATCGACGGGCCCGCCTCCTGTCGCAGACCTTCGGTGAGGGTGCGCGCCGCCACCTTGGACGCCGAGTAGACGGCCATGGCGGGGACCGTTCTGTACGCGGCGGTCGACACGGTGTGCACGAACTGGCCGCGCCCCTGACCCCGGAAGACGGGGAGGGCCGCCGCGATGCCGTACAGCAGGCCCTTGACGTTCACGTCGATCATCGCGTCCCAGTCGTCCACCCGCAGGTCGTCGAGCGGTGAGATCGGGCCGGTCCCCGCGTTGCCGACGAGGACGTCCAGCCGGCCGAAGCGTTCACGGGCCAGCCCCACCAGGCGTGCCGGGTCCTCGCGGCGGGTGACGTCGACCGCGGTGTACGCCACCTCGCACCCCTTGTCCCGCAGCTCGTCGGCCAGGGCCGCGAGCCGTTCCTCCCGGCGGGCGCCGAGTACGAGCTTCGCCCCGCCCTCCGCCAGCAGGCGTGCGGTGGCGGCGCCGATGCCGCTGCTCGCTCCTGTGATCGCTACGACCTTGCCTTCGGTTCCGGACATGCCGAATCTCCGTTCCAGACACTCTAGACTGTTAAGCGGACACGTGTCCTGTACGTGTTCCACGGTAGCGGACATGTGTCCGGATAAACAGTCGGTGCCGTCGGCCCGGAACGGAGAGAGTGGATGACGCAGCCACGCCGCGCCCCGCGGTCGGACGCGCAGGACAACCGCGCGCGCATCATCGAGACGGCGCGCACCATGTTCACCGAAGCCCCTGACGCGACGCTCCAGTCGATCGCGAAAGCGGTCGGTATCGGCCAGGGCACCATGTACCGGCACTTCCCCAACCGCGAGGCTCTGCTCGTCGCCGTCTACCGGGAGGACGTCGAGGCCCTCGTCGACGCGGCCCCCGCCCTGCTCGCGGAGCACGAGCCGCTGGACGCGCTCCGCCTCTGGTTCGACCGGCTCGCCGCGTACGGCCGGATCAAGCACGGCGCGTCCCTGGCGGTCGAGGCCGCCACCCGGGCCGACCTGGGCAACGAGTACTACGCGCCGGTCATCGCGGCACTGGGCCGGCTGCTGTCCGCCTGCAAGGAGACGGGAGAGGTGCGCCCCGACGCCGAGGCCGAGGAGGTCCTGCTGCTCGTGGCGTTCCTGTGGAAGGCGGACGGGCCCGACTGGCGGGAGCGCGGCGAACGCATGCTCGCCATCGTCATCGACGGTCTGCGCGCCGGGCGGGAGCAGGCGTCACCGTGAGCGGGGCCGAGCGGGTGTGCTGCGAGGACGGCCCCGTCTCGATCGCGAACTCACCGGGTTCGACGGCCCATTCCCCCTCGTACGTGAACGAGGCCAGGGCCGCCGCGTCCACCGGGAAGGCGACCTCGGCGCTCTCGCCCGGCGCCAGCTCCACCCGGACGAAGCCCCGCAGTTCGCGTACCCGTGGCCACGACGACCCGCCGAGCACCCGGCGTACGTAGAGCTGGACGGTCTCCCGCACCGCCCGTGCGCCCGTGTTGGCGACGCGGACCGTGCAGATCGGCCGTGCCGGCCCGTCGAACCGGTCAGCCGCCAGGGACGGTACGGAGAGCCGGGGCGTGCCGTACTCGACCGTCGTGTAGGACAGGCCGTGGCCGAACACATGACGAGCGGTGGCCGGCTGGTCGACGTAACCCCGGTAGCCGTGGTCCTTCACGTTGTAGAACACGGGCAGTTGGGCCGCCGAGCGGGGCACCGAGACCGGCAGCCTCCCCTGGGGTTCCGACCGGCCGAACAGCACGTCCGCGACCGCCCTCCCGCCCCAGGGGCCCGGATACCAGGCGCTCAGCACCGCGGCCGCCCTGCCGGTGAGGTCGGGCAGGGCGTGCGGCCGGCCCTGGACCAGCACCACGACCACCGGGGTGCCCGTCGCGGCGACAGCTTCCAGAAGCGCAGACTGCCCTTCGGGCAGGCCAAGTTCGGCCAGGTCGACGCCCTCTCCGCAGGTCATCTCCACCGGATTCCCGCCGGTGACGACAGCGGCGCCGTTGGCATCGAAGCGGGTGCTGGACTCCCGCGCGCTCGACCCCCCGAGGACCAGCACCGCCACATCGGCGGCGGAGGCCAGCGCCACCGCCTCCGGCAGTTCCGACCGGTCGCCGCCGACGAGTCCGCAGCCCCGGGCGTACGCGACGTCCGTGCCGGCGGGCGCCGCGGCCCGGAGGCCGGCGAGCACGCTGCTGCCCGTGCCGGGCCGTTGCGGCGCGGTGTAGTCGCCGATCTGCCGCGGCACGGAATCGGCGTTCGGCCCCAACACCGCGACGGTCCCGATGCGGCGTCCGGCCAGCGGCAGCGTCACCCCGTCATGTCCGAGGAGGGTCACGGACTCGCGTGCGACGCGCTCACTGAGCTCCTCCGCACGCGAGGGGTCCGTCACCCGCGCGCCGGTGTACGGATCCTCGAAGAGGCCGAGGCGGAACTTGAGCGTCAGCACGCGCCCCACCGCCGTGTCGAGCGTGGCCTCGTCGACCAGCCCGCGCCGGACCGCCTCCGCCAGCCGCGGGTAGCAGTCGTCCCACAGGCTCAGGTCGGTCCCGGCCCGCAGCGCCATAGCCCCCGCCGCCGCCGGATCACCCGCCATCCGCACCAGCCGGTCGATCGCCAGCCCGTCGGCCATCACCAGGCCGCCGAAGCCCCACCGCTCCCGGAGGATCCCCGTCAGCAGGTGACGGCTCGCCGCGCACGGGACGCCGTCGAACTCGTTGTACGCGGCCATCAGGCCCGCCGCCCCGGCCCGTACGCCCGCCAGCGCCGCCACGAGGTGGATCTCGTGCAGCTCCCGCGCGCCCAGCTCCGTGGCCGCGCTGTTGCGGCCGCCGACCGTGGCCCCCTGCCCGGCGAAGTGCTTGAGCACGACGGCCGCCCGGTCCCGGCCGATGCGGTCCCCGGCCGGCCCCTGCACCCCGCGCACCAGCGCCTCGGTGAACCGGGCCGCCAGATACGGGTCCTCCCCGAAGCACTCCTCGGCGCGGCCCCAGCGCGGATCCCGCACCAGGTCGAGCGCGGACACCAGCGCCACATGGCCGCCACGGGCCCGGAGCTGCCCGGCGGCGAGGGCCGCCGCCTCCTCGTACAGCTCCGGATTCCAGGTGGCGCCGACCGCCAGGTTCACCGGCAGCACCGTCCCGTCCAGCGCCTGGACGCCGTGCGGCATCTCCTCGACCAGCAGTACCGGTATGCCGAGCCTGGTGTTCTCGACGACGTGCCGCTGCACGGCGTCCGAGACCCGGGCCCCGTCAGCGGCGCCGATCCCCGTCTCCGCCGTCACTCCGGACCAGGGGTCGGCGCGCTGGAGTCCGTACAGCGCGCCCATCCCGTCGAAGGCCGCCACCTCCGCGCGGAACGCGTCGGTGAGCCGGTGGCCGGACGGGGTGCGCTCGTACGCGTGCCAGCCGTACATCCGCTGGTTGACCTGGCCCACCTTCTCGGTGAGCGTCATCCGCGACAGCAGATCGCGCACCCGGTCGGCGACGGGCGCCCCGGGGTCTCGGAACAGGGGATCGGACATGGGGTGGCTCACCTCGGACGTCGGAAAGGGCGGGTCAGCGCAGTTCGAGCACGCGCACGCCGTACGGGGCCAGGAGCACGTCCCGCACCGGGTCCCCGCCGGCCAGCTCGCGCAGCTCCCCGTCCGCCGAGGGGCGTACGGTCAACTCCTGGCCCGACTGGCTCACCAGCCACACGAAGCGCGCGCCGTCCTCGCGGACCAGCGTGTCGGCGCTGACGTACGGGGTGTCCACCGTCACCGGGCGCCCCGCCCCCGCCAGCTCGGCGAGCGCCGCGTACAGCCGGTGGGTCTGCTCGGGGTTGGCGCGGGCCGTGCGCGCGGCCATGTGCTCCAGCGGATACGTGGCCAGGACGGTACGGCCCGCGCCCGTCTCGTGGCGCAGGAGCGCCGGGCGGCCGTGCGCGTCGGTGGCGACGACCCGTGCGCCGTCCGGGACGACCGGCAGATAGGCGCGGCTGTCCTCGTTGCCCGCGACCGGGAAGGTCAGCACCTCACCTGCCGCGATCGAGCCGAAGTCCTCGGTGAACGTCATCTCCAGGACGTCGTCCTCGATCGGCTCGGCGACACCGTAGGACAGCTGGAGCTCCACGCCGAACAGCCCGTCGAGGTCGTGGAACCACGGGCCGCGTGTCGTCGGGTACTCGCCCGAGCAGAACGACAGGTAGACCGTGGCCCCCTCCCTCGCCCGGCGCTCCAGCGCGCGGCGGGTGCGGGTGGTCAGCTGGCGGGTCGACGGCAGCAGATACAGCGAGGCGTCGTCCGGCAGCCCGTCCGCCTCCCGCGCGAACGCCACCGGCAGGTCCGCGCCGCGCGCCGCCACGTAACCCTGGTGCAGCGAGGTGAAGATCAGCGGGCGGTCGGCGGGCCGGCTGTAGGGGTAGCCGCGCTCCAGGAAGGCCGGCACGACCAGAGCCGCGTCCGCGTCGGTGCGACGGCAGCGCGGGAAGTCCACCTGCTCCAGGACCCTCGCGAAAGCGGCCAGTTCGCGCAGCGGCTCCTTCGGACGCCCGGCACCGTCGGTGATCCCGAAGTGCATCTCGAAGGGGTGGTGGTCGTACGGCGACTGCTCCCACAGGCCGTCGTAGTCCGTGTTGTTCCATGCCATCCAGCCGGTGGCCCCGCCGAGCAGCGAGTTGTGCAGCGTCTGCCGGTAGAAGACGCCGGCGTTCGCGGCCGAGACAGTGTCCGTGGAGAGCCCGAACTCCTCCAGGACGACGGGCTGACCGGTGACGGCGGCGAGCTCGCACTCGAACGCGGCCCGGTAGTGCTGGCGCGCCCGGTCCGTGTCGGAGCGGTAGACGTGCGGGCCGACGAAGTCGACGTACTCGGCGGTCTCCCGCAGCGAGAAGCCGTTGTCGCGGCCCGTCACCTCGATGCCCCAGGCGCCGTCGCCGAGCGACACCGGCTGGGTGCCGCCGGCCGCGCGCACCGCGTCGCACATGAACTGCGCCCAGGCGGTGACGACGTCGCTCGACGGCGGGTCGACCTGGTAGATCCGGCCGTAGCCCGGCATCTCGTTGGTGATCAGCCAGCCGGTCACCGCCGGATGGTCCTTGAAGCGGCGGGTCATCTGCGAGACGAACCACGCCTGCCGGCCGACGAGCCACACGTCCTCGTAGAGATCCCGGTCACCACGCCACGCCGGGTCCCAGTTCTCGCCCGACATGTGGCCGACGATGAACGTGGGGACCGTGCCCATGCCCAGCTCGTGGTGGGCGTCCAGGAAGTCCCGGAAACGGTCGCAGAGTTCCTCGTCGATCCGTCCGGGCTCCGGGTGGAAGTCGGGCCAGTAGAAGAACGACCGGGTCATGTTCAGGCCGTGCTCCGCGAGCACGGCCAGCTCCTCGCGGACCGTCTTCGGCTCGTAGTTCCGCCACATCAGCGGCCCGCCGGTGCGGGACCAGAAGTTGGCGCCGAGCCACGGGAGGACGGCGGGGTCGTGGGTGAGCTGGGCGCTGTGGCGTCGCATGGTGTTCCGGGTCCTCTTCGATGTGCGGGCGGTGCGGTGGTGGTGCGCGGTGGGTCAGGTGGGGGAGGACAGAGGGACCGTCGATTCCCGTACGACGAGACGCGGCCGGCCGTCGAGCACCGGCGGGGGCACCTCCTCCCCGCAGCCGGCCAGCAGGGTGAGCGCTGCGGCCGCACCGACGCGCTGGACCTGCTGGTCGACGGTGGTGAGCCGGGGGTGGACCCAGCGGCCGAGCGAGAGGTTGTCGTAACCGATCACCGACAGGTCGCCCGGCACCCGGAGCCCGGCGCGCTGCGCCGTGCCGATGCCGCAGACGGCCATGGAGTCGTTCGGGAACACCAGGGCCGTCGGCCGCTCGGGCAGGGCGAGCAGTTCCTCGGTGACGTCGACGGCGGCCCGCTCGGTGAAGTCGCTGTGCCGCACGGCGACGGGGCGCAGCCCCGCATCGGACAGGGCCTCCTCGAACGCGTGCAACCGCAGCCGGGTGTGCAACAGCTCGGCCGGGCCGGCGACATAGGCGACGCGGCGGTGGCCGAGCTCCAGCAGATGGGCCACGGCCTCCTTCACGCCCGCGCCCTGCTGCCCGAGCCCCACCCGGGGCACGGGCGATCCGACGTCGGGAGCGCCCAGCAGGACGGCGGGCAGCCCGAGGCCCCGCAGCAGGCCGGGCCGGGGGTCGTCGGCGCGGGCGTCGGTCAGCACGGCGCCGTCTATGCGGCCCTCCGCGACGAGCCGTTCGTACAGCGCGTTCTCCTGGTCCATGCCCGCCACCAGGTGGAGCAGCAGACCGTAACCGCGCGGCGCGAGTTCGCCCTCCAGACCGGTGATCAGTTCACTGAAGTGCGGGTCGGAGCCCAGCACATCGGTGGGCCGCCGGACGACGAGCGCGATCGTACGGGTACGCGCCCGGCGCAGCGCCGTCGCGGAGGCACTGGGGGACCAGCCCAGTTCGGTGGCCGCGTCCAGGACCCGGCGGCGGGTGGCCTCCGAGATCCGGCCGGTGCCGTTGACGGCCTGGGAGACCGCGGCGGTGGAGACCCCCGCCGCGGCGGCCACGGCCTTGATCGTGGGCCGTACGGTCGTGCGGCCTTCCAGAGGCTTGTTCACATCTTCACCGCTCCGCTGACGAGGGCCTGCTGCATCCGCTTCTGGAGCACGGTGTAGACCACCCAGACCGGGACCAGGGTCAGCACCGTGCCCGCCGTAAGAATGCCGTAGTCCGTACCCGTCAGGGATTTGAGCGTCGGCAGGGCGACCTGCACGGTCCGCAGGTCCGGGTCGGGGCCGATGATGACGAGCGAGTAGAGGTACTCGTTCCAGAACGTCAGGAAGTTCAGCAGCAGGATCGTCGCGATGCCCGGCATGCACATCGGCGTGTAGACGTGCCGCAGGACGGCGAAGGTGGACGCGCCGTCCATGCGCGCCGCCTCCTCCATCTCACGCGGGATGGTCCGCATGAACTGCACCAGGATGACGACCGAGAGCGGCATCGCCGTGGCCGGCAGGAACAGCACCATGAACGCGCGGGTGTGGAACAGCCCGGTCGCGGCGGCCAGCAGGAACGTCGGGAAGAGCGCGGCGAACGTGGGGATCAGGAAGCCCAGCGAGAACACCCGCTCGACCAGGGCACCGAGCCGTCCCTCGGCACGGGCGATGGCGAAGGCCGCCGGTATCGCGAGCGCCAGGGTGAGCACGAGCGCCAGCACGGTCACGAGCATCGAGTTGAGGATCGCCGGCCCGAGGTGGGCCGAGGTGAACGACTCGGTGAAGTTCGTGGCGGAGAGGGAGGTGGGGAGGGAGAACGGGCTCCCGAAGATCTGGTCGTTCGTCTTGAACGCCGAGACCAGCAGGTAGTAGAGGGGTACGACCAGCAGCACCATGTACAGCCAGGCGAAGATGTGCGCCGGCAGCCAGGACCTTCCGAACTTCATGGGACCAGCTCCGATCAGTAGTTCTGGCGGAAGACGCGACGGATGGTCAGCAGCCCGGCCAGGCCGACCAGGAAGAGCACCACGCCGACGGTCTGGCTGTAGCCGAGGTCGGCCGCGATGAACGCCTTCTGGTAGACGAGGAAGGACAGCGTCGTCGACGAGCTGCCCGGCCCGCCCTGGGTCAGCAGCAGCACGTTCTGTGCGGAGCCGAAGAGCGTCCAGAGGAACTGGAGCATCGTCACGACGCCCACGAAGTCGCGGATGACGGGGAAGTGGATGCGCCACATGGCCCGCCAGTGCCCGGCGCCGTCGAGCTGCGCGGCCTCGCCGATCTCGTCCGGGACGCTGCCGAGCCGGGCCGCGAACAGCACGGCGGTGAACCCGATGCCGCTCCACACGTCGAGGAGGATGAGCGAGCCGAGCGCGGTGGACGGCGAGGCGAGCCAGGCATCGGTCAGCGAGCCGAGACCGGCCTTGTCCAGGGCGCCGTTGAGCAGGCCGTCCGGGGAGAGGACCGCGTAGAACACCATCGCCTTGGCGGGGGTGGAGATCAGCCCGGGGATGAAGAGCAGATAGCGCAGGACGCGGTGGCCCGGCGGTTTCTGGGCGACGTAGTAACCGAGCATGTACGCGCCGACGATCATCAGGGGCACGGCCACGGCGAGCTGTACGGCGGTGTTCTTCACCGCGTCCCAGAAGACCGGGTCGTCGAGGACCGCGCTGATGTTGCCGGTGCCCGCGAAGGAGACCGGCTGGAGCATGCCGGGCCAGTGCAGGGCGGCGATCACGAAGATGGCGACCAGCGGGCCGACCATGAAGACGAGGTACCAGACCAGCGCGGGCACGGCGAGGATGACCCCGCCCTGCGTACGGCGCTTCGTGGTGGGGGCGGACGGCGGGGGAGTGACCGGTCCGCGGACCGAGGCGCCGCCCGGGGCGGACGAGAGCATCGTCATGGGAGGACTCGCAAAGGCTCGGGCGCGCGGATCAGGCCGTGCGGTAGGCGGATTCCAGGGCGGAGCGCACGGAGGCCGCGCTCGTCCCCCGGGTGAAGGCGGTGCTGGTCGCGGTGATCAGCGGCTGGGTGGCGGTCGGAGGGACGTACAGGTCGGGCAGGAGCACCTGGCCGACCCGGTCGCCGAGCTGCTGGGCCTCGGCGACCAGCGGGAAGTCCTTGCTGACCGTGTCGGTCACGAGCGCCATGTCCCGGCCGCTCTCGGTGATGAACCGCGACACCACGTCGGGGCGGTACATGAAGCGCAGGAACTTCTCGACGGAGGACAGCTTCCTGACCCCGTTGGGGCTGATCCAGAAACCGATGAGGGTGTACGAGCGCAGGATGGTCGGCTTCTCGTGGGCGGCACCCGGTGCGAGTGGCCAGCCGCCGATCTCGGTGTGCCCGGCCGCCTTCGCGGGGACCTTCGCCAGTGCGGAGGACATCGCGGACTGCACGGCCGCCGCCTCCGTGTTGTACTGCGTGGTCATCGTGTCGGAGGTCAGCCCCTGCGCCTTGTCGGCGAAGACACCGGCGTCCCGCAGGGTCACGAAGTAGTCGATGCCCGCGCGGGCTCCCCGGCTGCCGCTGAAGTCGCCGGTCGTGTAGACCTGCCTGGCCTCCTCGGGGGTGAGGAAGGTCTGGATGATCTGGGCGAGCAGCTTCTGCCCCGTCCAGTCGTTGCCGCCGACGGTGACGGGGGCGATGCCCTTGGCGCGCAACTTCCGCGCGGCGCCGATGAGCTGGTCGCCGGTGGTGGGGACGGAGCCGACGCCTGCCCGGTCGAGCAGGTGGGTGTTGAAGGCGACGGGCCAGTTGGTGGCGAAGTACGGGAAGGCGCGGAGTCTGCCCTGCCCGTCGGTCCACTCCGTCAGGGCGGCGGGCAGGACGCGGTCGCGCAGCCCCCAGTCGTCGAGGTAGCCCTTGACGTCGACGGTGGCACCGACGTCGGTCCAGGCCAGCGTCTTGTCGTACAGGTTGACCATGACCACGTCCGGCTCCTTACGGGCCAGCCGCGAGGTCTCGTAGACCTGGGGGAGGTCGTCGCCGTTGACGAGGTTCTTGACCCGGATGCCCGGGTTCTCCTTCTCGAAGGCCTTGACGACGGCGGTGTACGTGGCGGAGCCCGGCGCGGTGGTCCCGAGCTGGGTATGGACGAGTAGGGAGCCGGGGTCGGAATCGGCCGAGGCGAGCGTGGAGCAGCCGGACATTGCGGGCAGCGCGGCAGCGGCGGTGAGGCCGGAACCAGCGGCAAGGAAACCGCGCCGACTCAGGGGTGAGCGCACAGCGGGATGTCTCCAACCAGGACGTTGACCAGGGTGGTTAATCGATGTACCAGCGGGTTGCGAGAAACTTAGGGGCGTGTGGCGGAACGGTCAACCCCCGGTTGCACATGGTGGAGAGACCGGCATTTCGGGCGGGTGGTCCGGAGGTGATGTCGGTTCGGGTATTGCTCCGAAGATCGCTCTGTTGGAGGCTGAGGCATGCAGAATCTGCCGACCTTCGTCCTCGTCCACGGTGCCTTCGCGAATTCGTTCTCTTTCGCACCCCTGCAAGCCGAACTCGCCCTGCTGGGCCACCGCTCGGTCGCGGTCGACCTCCCCGGGCACGGGTTCGAGGCGACCTTCCCCTCGGCCTACCAAGCCCCTCAGGAGCTGGACGCCCTCTCCGTGGAACCGGGGGGCATCAAGGGGGTCACGCTCGCGGACAACGTCGCCCGCGTGATCGAAACCCTCGAACGGGCCAAACGGAACGGCCCCACCGTCCTCGTCGCCCACAGCAGGGGCGGCATCACCATCACCGCCGTCGCCAACGCCCGGCCCGAGCTGGTCGACCGCATCGTCTACGTCTCGGCCTGGTGCCCCGTCAATCTGGACGTGGCCGACTACTACGCCCAGCCGGAGATGGCGGACGTCGACCCGGGGGCCTTGGCTGCCGCGCTCGTCGGGAACCCGGCCGAACTGGGCCTGCTGCGGGTCAACTTCCGCACCGCCGACCCGGTGGCGCTCGCCGCGTTCAGGCAGGCGTTCGCCGCCGATCTCACCGATGACGAGTTCCGGACCTTCCTGAACACCTTCCAGCCCGACGAGAACCTCGACGCCGGCACGTCCGCCGACCGGGCCCAGGCCGCGACCTGGGGCCGGATTCCCAGGACCTATGTGCGGCTGGCCGCCGATGCCAGCGTTCCGCCCGCCGTGCAGGACCGCATGATCCGAGAAGCCGACGCGCTCACACCGGACAATCCCTTCGACGTCCGGACACTCGAGGGGAGCCACCTGCGCTGGCTCGTCCACCCGAAGCCCGCCGCCGAGCTGCTGGCGGGCCTGGCGGCGCACTGACATCCGCAGAGGGGCTTACCGGGGCGGGGCGCGCCGGTAAGTGCCCGGCCTCGACGGGGCGTCGCTCAGTTCTCGGCGGCGGCGCGGGAGCTCAGGATTCCCTCGACGCCGTGCAGGAAGGTTTCGGAGATCAGTTCCGGGTCGAAGAGGCAGCCGGCTGCCATGGCGCCGTCCCGGAGCATGACGAGATGCCGGGCCGCCGGCTCGGCGGGGGCGTCGCCGGTCTGCGCCAGCAGGTCGGTGACGGTGTTCAGGAACCATTCCCGGTGGGCCAGGACGGCCTGGTGGACCGGGTGTGCGGGATCGGGGTATTCGGCTACCGCGTTGAGGAAGGCGCAGCCGCGGAAACCGGGGGACGTGATGCCCTGCGTGATGCACCTGGCCACGGCCCGGACGTTGTCGGCGGCTGACCGGCCGTCCGTCCGCGCGGCGGCGATCTGCGCCCGGATCCCCTGGTCGGCTTGGCTCAGATACGCGAGGACGAGGTCTTCCTTGCCCGCGAAGTGCCGGTACAGCGTGGCGCGGGTGACCTTCGCCTCCGCGGTGATCCGGTCGATGCCGACGGAGTGGATCCCCTCCGCGTAGAAGATCCTGATCGCTGTGCTGAGCAGCCGCGCCCGCGCCTCGGACGTGCTGCCGCCTTCTGGGCTCCGGCTCATGCGGCCAGGCTATCAAATCCCTGAGGGAGAACGTTCGGTCTTGACAGGCCCGGGGCGGGGGTCTCCAATGTGATGAGACCGAACGTTCTCCCTCATGCGGTGGACGGCTCGACTGTCGTGCATCCCTGCGCCGTCATCGAAAGGCACTCCCGTGGACACCCTCGTCAGCACCGCGCCCCCCGGCGTTCCCGCGACCTTGCGAAAGCTGTACTTCATGCGCTTCGCGTTCGCCGCGGTCTGGGCCGGCCTCCTGTTCGCCACCGCCGACACCCTGGGGCCGCTCGGTGTGGCGCTCCTGCTGGTCTACCCCCTGTTCGACGTGGCGGCCGCGATCGTCGACGTGCGGTCCGCCAGGGCGAACGGCGGTACGGCGCCGGCGCTCCACGTGAACATCGCGATCAGCTCGCTGGCCGTCATCGGCCTTGCGGTCGCCGTCACGTCCGGCATCCCGGACGTCCTGCGGATCTGGGGAGCCTGGGCCGTCGCCTCCGGGCTCGTCCAACTCGTCGCGGGAGCCCTTCGCCGGGCAATGGGCGGTCAGTGGCCGATGATCATCAGTGGCGCCGTCTCCGTACTCGCCGGCACCTCGTTCATCACCCAGGCCGGCAGCGACGACCCCACGCTCATGAACCTCGCGGGCTACGCCTTCCTCGGAGGCGTGTTCTTCCTCGTCTCGGCACTCCGGCTGAAGCCCACCCGCAACCGGGCGTGACCGGAGGCCGGGGGGACCGCCGGTGCCGGGGCGCGTGGTCACGCCCCGGCTGCTCCCACGGCGGATCAGGTCGTCGACGGCTTCCCGGCCGACGGCCTCTCGCGGAGGGCGTCGACGACCCCTCGCTCCAGGACCGCCGACTTGCTGAGCAGGGTGCCCTTCTCGCCCATGGAGGTGTCCCTGATGAGGGAGGTCCGTTGGCCCAGGTACTCCAGGGTGGTCGAGTCGAAGATCCAGGCGGTGCGCCACCCGGCACGGGTGTCGTCGCGGGCCACGCCGATCCCGTGCCGGCCGGCCGCGTCCACGGCGTCGGGGTCCACGGTCACGCCGGGGATCTTCGCCGCCGCCTTGTAGAGGGCGGCCGCGGTCTTAGGCGGCATCACCGTCTCCTGGAGCAGCTCACCCATGATGTCGAAGGTGTCCTGCGCCTGGTTCCGGTCCTCGGCCGGGGTGTCGCGCGAGTCCTGGTCCCGGGTGATTTCGGTGGTGAGCCGCCGGAGCAGGACGTCGGGTTCGGTGGGCAGCGAGGCCAGCCACGTGTAGGTCGGCCGGTTGAGGCCCGCCGGGTAGCCGACGGGGGTTTCGCCGTCCGGCACTCCGACGATGATCGGGATGTACGAGCCCTCCTCGTGGATCAGGCCGACATCGATCACCGGTCCCGCCTTCTGCGCCATCCAGACCTCACGCTCGTGGGGCTTGCCCAGCTTCGCCGGCTCACCGAACTCACCCTCGTTGCCGGCCTGCAGTGTCTTGACGTACACGAACTGGTCGCCCGTGACCGTCTGTTCGCTGCTCTTCCCGGCGACCGACGCGATCCGGTCGAGCAGTACGGCCGCGCCGCCCTGGGTCGGTGCGTGGGAGCCGGTGCCCGCTGCGGACGGTGACGGAGCGCTGTCCTGGCCGGACACTGCCAGCGTGGTCAGCAGCACCCCGCCCAGGGCGAGTCCGGCGGCGGGCAGCAGGACGGCGGGGCGCAGGAGGCGGGGGCGGGGACGAGCGGGGGCGCGGTCGCCGTCCTGGTCGATCAGACGCATCAGGGTGTCCTTGTGGTGGAGATGACGGCCCGGGGGCAGGTCCCGTTCGGCCGGGGCCGGCAACAGCCGGTCCAGTTCCTCGCGTTCGGCCCGCTCGGGGCCGGAGGTACGGTCGTTCATCGGGCTTCCTCCTGGATGGGCAGGGCCACGAACGAGGCCCTGCTCCCTACCTCTCCGCGGCCGGGGCGGGGTTCCCGGCCGGATCGGACCGCTTCCGCTGACCACGCCTCCCGCGCGGACCCGTCGGGCGCCCGGCCGAGCTCCTCGTCGGTGAGCCGGCGCAGCCGGGCACGGGCGCGGGACAGCCGCGAGCGCACGGTGCCCACCGGGATACCGAGGGCCTCGGCGGCCTCGGCGTAGTCCAGTCCGGACCAGACGCAGAGGACCAGCACCTCGCGTTCCTGGCGGCGGAGCCCGCCCAGTGCCTGCCGCACCGCGGCGAGCCGCCGCCCGTCGTCGACACGCCCTGCCGTGGCCTCCGCGATGTCCGCCACCGGTTCCGGGGCGGGGCGGCGGGCCAGGAAGGCCAGCCGCCTGCCGATGCCCCGGTTGGCGTTGCGCGCCTTGTTCGTGGCGATCCCCAGCAGCCACGGCCGCAGCGAGTCGCCCTCCGGTTCGACGGCGTCACGGGTGCGCCAGGCCGTCAGGAAGGTCTCGGACAGCACCTCCTCGGCCGTCGACCAGTCGCCTGTCAGCCGGTAGGCGTGGTTGTAGACCGCCCGCGCGTACTCCTCGTAGAGCGCGGCGAACGCCTCGCGGTCGCCCGCCCTGATCCGTGCACGCATGCGCTCCCGATCTCCGTCTTCGTCACACCTCACACCACCTACCTCTCCGGCCGGACCGATGAGTTCCGGTGACCCGCGCCACACGGCGGGTCCGGGCGGCGCGTGAGCCCCAGCCGGCCGGCGGCGGTGAGGCGGCTCCGAGACGGCCCTGAGCCGGCTCTACCCCCAGGAGCGAACGCCCGTGAGTTCGTCGGAGATCTGCCAGACGCGCCGCGCGTCCTCGCCGCCGCGCAGGCGGCTGTACAGCTTCTGCTCCGCCGGACCGCCACCCATGTGCCCGGTCCCGTCCGGCCCGTAGAACCCGCCGCCCACGGCCTCGGGTGACGTGGCGGCGTAGAGAGCGGGCAACTGCGCCGTGCGCACCGTTCCGACCACGAGGCCGCGGGCGGACAGGGCGCGGATCAGGCGCACGCCCAGCGTGTCCTTGGCGCGCCCGACCTCGGGGCGGGCGGCGAGCAGGTTCGTCGGCGCGACTCCCGGGTGGGAGAGGTTGCTCGTGATGCCCCAGCCTTCTGCCCTGCTGCGCCGGTCGAGTTCGAGGCCGAAGAGGCCGAAGGCGATCTTCGACTGGCTGTAGGCGCGCATGCCGTTGTACGAACGCTCCCAGTTCAGGTCGTCCCAGTGGATGGCGTTGCGGTTCGCGGCGACGCTGACCTGCGATGTCACGCGGGCCCGGCCGGCCCGCAGCAAGGGCAGCAGGTGGTTGACCAGCACGAAGTGGCCCAGATGGTTGGTGCCGAACTGCAGCTCGAAACCGTCGGCCGTCGTCTGGCGGTCGGGCGGGGTCATGACGCCGGCGTTGTTGACGAGTAGGTGGATGGGGCGGCCCTCGTCCAGCAGAGTCCTGCCGAGCTCCGCGACAGAGGCGAGCGAGGAGAGGTCGAGGGCGCGCAGCGACACGTTCGCGCCGGGGGCCTGCTCGCGGATCCTGGCGGCTGCTCCTTCGCCCTTGCGCGGATTACGCACCGGCATGACGACCTCCGCGCCGGCGGCGGCCAGGCGCGTGGCGATGCCGAGCCCGATCCCGTCACTCGCCCCGGTGACGACAGCGCGCTGTCCGGTCAGGTCGGGAACGGTGATGTCGATGTCCTGTCGCGACATGAGTGCACTCCCTGAAGATCCCGTAGACGTCGTTGCCCCCACCGTGACCCCGACGACCGGACCTATCCAGGGACTCCCGATCCACTGATACGCCCCGCCGGCGCGGCCCAGGCTACGGCTGACCTGCACGGACAGCGCCGGGACACGCCTGTCGCCCGCCCGGCACCGCTGCCGCAGAGGGGGATCGGCGATCAGTGGATAAGCACGGGTGCGCGCGCTACAAAGGATCCGTACGGGAGGGAGAGAACGCATGGAGATCGACCGGGCCGGGCTCGCGGCGTTCCTGCGCCACCGCCGGGAGCTGCTGCAACCCGAGGACGTCGGCCTGCCGCGCGGACGGCGGCGCCGGACCGGCGGGCTGCGCCGCGAAGAGGTCGCCGAGCTCTGCCACATGTCGACCGACTACTACGCCCGGCTGGAGCGCGGGCGCGGTCCCCAGCCCTCCGAGACGATGATCGCCTCGATCGCGCAGGGGCTCCACCTCTCCCTCGACGAGCGGGACCACCTGTTCCGGCTCGCCGGTCAGGCCCCGCCCGTCCGGGGCACCGGCACCGTGAGCGAGCACATCAGCCCCGGCCTGCTGCGCATCCTCGACCGGCTGGACGACACGCCCGCGGAGGTCGTCACCGAGCTCGGGGAGACGCTGCGGCAGACCCCGCTCGGCAGAGCCCTCACCGGCGACACGACCCGCTACACCGGGCCCGCGCGCAGCATCGGCTACCGCTGGTTCACCGACCCGGCCGCCCGCGACCTCTACGCGCCGGCGGACCACGCCTTCCTCTCCCGGCTGTTCGCCTCCGGCCTGCGTGAGGGGGCCGCTCTGCGGGGCCCCGACTCCCGGGCCACCCACTACGCCGAGCTGCTCCTCGCCCGGAGCGACGAATTCCGCGGCTTGTGGGACACACACGAGGTCGGCGTCCGGCCCCATCACGTCAAGCGCTTCATCCACCCGGAGGTGGGCGCCCTGGAACTGAACTGCCAGAGCCTCCTCGACCCGGACCAGTCACACCGCCTGCTCGTCTACACCGCGGTCCCGGGCAGCGAGAGCCACGACAAACTGCGCCTCCTCGCGGTCATAGGCACACAGGCGCTGCGCTGACGCGCCGTGACTCCGGCCGGTGGGCAGTCACGGACGTGCATCACGGCCATGGAGGACCACTTTCCGTCCGTGGTCTCCCGACGAGCCCTCCGGGGTCAGGAGTCGAGCACGGCGGCTACGCCTTCGATCTCCACGAGCTGGTCGGCGTATCCGAGAACGGTGACGCCGAGCAGCGTGCTCGGGACGTCGTGGTCACCGAACGTGCTCCGGACCACTTCCCAGGCGGTCACCAGGTCCTCCTGCCGCGTGGAGGCCACCAGTACGCGGGTACTGATGACGTCCTCCAGGCCGGCCCCCGCCGCCGCGAGCGCGGTCTTCATGTTCTCGAGGGCCTTCGCCGCCTGGCCGGCGTAGTCGCCTACGGCGGCCGTGGACCCGTCCTCGTTCAGCGGGCACGCCCCGGCGAGGAAGACCAGCCGTGCGTCGGCGGGTGCGGTGGCGGCGTAGGCGTACTCGGCCACGTCGGAGAGGGCGGCGGAACGGATGAGTGTGACGGCGCGGGGCATGGCGTCCAAATTCTGGCGGCTGACGGGGAATTCGTATTCCTAGCAGACCGTCCGCGGGGCTGCCTCCCATTTTCCCGCCCACCGCGCACGCACAGGCTGCCGGGTCGGTGCGTTCGCAGGGGTGTCCGAGGCATCGATTAGCTTCGTCCCATGAGTTCTTCCCTGAGCGTCTACCTGCTCGACGTGGCCGCTACGCATGCCCTGATCGGCTCCCGCGATGACCAGTTGCTGAAGGTGATACGCGATGACTTCGGGGATGACCTGGTCCGTGATGACGACTACCACAGCTACGAAATCGAGAGGGGCGCGCCCACGGCGGACGAGGCACTGCGCGCGGTCGTCCACGGCGGCCCCTTCAGCGACGACCGGAACCACGCCTTCCAGTACGGCTACGCCTACCAGCGGCTGTGCTCGCTCACCGGCGCGTTCCTGCCCAACGACTGCTTCACACCGCACAGGGGCGGTTGGCTGTCCGTCGTCGATGAGGGCTTGGCGGCTCTGGGCGTCACCGCCGTGTCCGTGGACGCGTTCAGCCACGGTGCTCCGCCCGCTCCCGTGCCCTACGCCCACACGCCAGGTTGCGGGGAGTGGACACCTGGCGACATCGCCCGGGCGCTCCAGCAGTTCGAGGCCACCAAGCGCGCGGCCGACGAGGCGGGCCAGGCCCCGCCCCTGGAGCCCGAAGTCGTGGAGGCCGTCATGCAGTGCCTCGACTGGATGCGGCGTGCACAAGCGCGCCCAGGCTACGGCGTCGTCGGCTTCCGCTCCTGAAGCCGACGACGGCCGGGTGGCCGCCCTCGGTGAGCAGTCGGGCGCCTGAGACCCCGCCCGCTGCTCCGCCCCAGTGCCCGGCTGGACGGATCGCGGCCGGATTAGACAAGCAGACTGTCCTACGAACACGATGACCGCGCACAATCGCGGCTGTACGGGGGGCAACTGCGCGTGGCGTGAAAAAGCCCTCCGCCCATGTCGCTCCGTCCCCACCTCGGAACTGGAGAGCTTCGCCATGAGCTTCGGCGATCCCAACAACCCGTACAGCCAGCAGCCGCCGCAAGGCCGGCCCGGCTACCCGCAGCAGCCGCAGCAGGGCGTGCCCCCTCAGCCCGGTTACCCGCAGCAGGGCGCGCCTCCTCAGTACGGCTATCCGCAGCAGCCGCCGCAGGGCGTGCCTCCTCAGTACGGCTATCCGCAGCAGCCGTACGGGGCGTACCCGCCGCCCGGCATGCCGGGGGCGGGGCTGCCGCCGCTGGCCCACTGGGGGCAGCGCGTCGGCGGGTACCTGCTGGACGTGCTGATCATCGCCGGCCCGATGTACGCGCTCGGCTTCGTCGACCTCGCGGGCAGCGATGACCCGGCGACTGCCGAGCCGGGAGTCTTCTTCGCGATCGGCGTGGTCTACACCCTGTGCATGGCCTTCTTCCAGCTCTACCTGGAGGGCAAGACCGGTCAGACGACCGGCAAGAAGGTCCTCGGCATCAGCCTGCACCGGGAAGTTGACGGCAGGCCGCTGGGTTTCGGCATGGCGTTCGTCCGTAAGCTCGCGCATTTCCTGGACAGCGTCGCCTGCTACCTCGGCTGGCTGTGGCCGCTGTGGGACGAGAAGAACCAGACCTTCGCCGACAAGGTGTGCAAGACCGTCGTCATCAAGGTCAACAAGGGCTGAGCCGCGCGGCCGGCCCGTCGGAGTGTGTGGCCGGGGTGGCCGTCTCGTCGTGGAGGTTGCCGGAAGCGGGCTTGCTGCCACCGGCGCGCCGTTGGCCGGTGGTCACCGCTCGAGCAGCGAGTCCGCGATCGTGACGGAGGACGGAGCGAGGCGGGTCTCGCCGTCGTCGATGTCCCAGAGGGAGTTCTGCAGCAGCCGTCCCAGGGTCCACCCGGTCGCGCGTGCGCGGTCCAGGCCGAGCACGTCGGTGAGCAGGTCGAAGCGGCGTCGCACGATGCGCAGAGGCTCGCCCTTGACGACGACGTCGTCCCATCTGCTGTTGAGGGCGGGCCACAGGTCGAATCCCGGGTCGCCGACGAGCGGCTCGGGATCGATGGCGACCCACGGCTCACGCTGTGCGGCGAGAACGTTGTCGTAGTGCAGATCCCAGTGCAGCATCCGGTCCCCGGGCTCACCGGCCAGTTCGGCCACCGCCGACGCCCAGCCCCGCAGGATTCGACGCTCGTCCCGGTCGGACAGATTCGTGGTCGCCCGGGGGACCTGCTCCAGCATCTTCGAGGCGATGTCGCCGAGACCGCGCAGTCCCTGCGGCCCGGGGAGTGCGACCAGCCGCGCGTGAAGCTCGGCGAGGATGCTCATCGCCACGTCGTCATCGTCGATCGAGGCCAACGTGCGAGCGCCGTCAAGGCGCTCCAGGAGCATGCTGCTGCTCACCGGGTCGTGATCGAGCAGCCGCACCATCCCCTGGCCGTCCCAGGTACGCAGGCCGATCAGCGCGGCAGCGGTCTCCTGCCGGGGCATCTGGAGTCTGAGGACCGCGGGCGTGCCGTCGGGACGCAATACCGGCAGTACCAGCGAGGTTTCTCCGGCCCTCGTGATGCCGTCCCGTTCCAGGTCCCAGCGTTCCAGCATGTTCGCCGCGAGGGTCCGTAGTCCGGCGATCCAGGCCTTCCCCTCCTCACCGAAGCCCGTGGCGTACGACCTAGCCAGGTGATGCGGGATCTCGTCTGCTTTCAGGGTGCGCACATCGAGCCTCCGGCACAGGGAATCGAGTTCGCGCCGCAATGTACCGAAGGCCGACGGACGCGTCCCGTCCCAGGCGGTCTGGTCCAGGCCTCAGGGCGCCCTGCCGGCAGGGAGGGCAGCCTTCACCGATGAGTGCAGATGCCACTGGGGTCTGGTGTGTGGAGCTGTCACCGGCGGCTGAGATGATCGGACTGGCCGGCGTGAGCGCGCTGGTGTCGCGACTCCGGGGTGGCTTCGAATGGACACGTGGCGGGAGCTTTCGGCGCTGGTGGAGGAGCGGCTGGAGGCGGTGTCGTCCAGCGAGCGCGGTGTGTTCGCCGCCGGTGTCGCGGAACGCCTGATGAGTTGGCACGAGGCATTGCCGGAGGACGAGCAGGCACCGTTCACCGTGAGCCTGCGGCCCCTGCTGGATTCCGTATGGGAGGGCGTCCTCGGCGATTCGACGGCCTTCCCGGCAGTCAAGCGCGGTATCGGCGAGTACCTGCTCGGCGAGTACTGCCACAACGACGGCCAGGACGGGCCGGATGACGCGGACGAGTCGGCTGCAGCGGCGGCGTTGTATGCCGCACACGCCTACCTGTTCGGTTGCCAGGAATTCGCCGTCCGGGCCGGCAACCGGGCGGTCGAGGCGATCGACCAGCACCTCGAGTACCTGGCTGAGCAGGAAGAAGGCGAACTCTCCGTCGACCCGGACGAGGCGCTCGTCTGCGAACTGCAGCGGCAACTGCGGGATCTGGACCTCATCGCGCGCTATTCGAAGGAGCTTCGCCACGCCGGCTCGGGGCTGCCCATCGACATGTCCATCCGACTTCGCGTCGAACTGCGCGCCCCTCTGAGCAGCCGGGAGTGACCACCGGGGCAGAACTGCTGAACCGCTGCGCGGTCTCAGCTGTCTACGCCGGCTTCCCACTTCCTTCGGCGCAGTACGTAGTCGCTGAAGAGGTGTCGGCTCCGGTCGAGCAGTTCACCCACCTCCGCGTCGCCGTACGGCCCGTCCGGCGACGGATGCCAGCGCTGCACTGATTGTCCGGCCCAGGTGTGCAGCTTGGTATCCGGGTCATCGAGCAGGCCCACCGCCGCCCGTAGCGCCGCGATGCCGCCGCGCGCGTCGAGCAGCCGGAACGCGCCGACGCGGACGTGTCGCGGCCGTTCGGAGCCGGTGCGCTCCAACAGCGGGCCGACGGGAAGTTCCTCGGCCGAGGGGAGCAGGGCCGTGACGGTCTCGCGGACGACGCCGGCGGCAGGGTCGTCGAGGAGCAGCCACAGTTGCTTCGGGTCCACGCAGTCCAGTGCCCGCAGCCCTGCCACCGCTCGCGCCCGTACCCCGGCCGCCGGGTGCACGAGCAGCGGCCGCAGCAGCCCGGCGTCCGCGCGGTTCCCGCACTCGGCCAGCCCGATGACCGCGCCGGGCGGCAACTCGGGGTCGTCCGGTGCCGTGCACCGTTCCCGGTACCAAGCCGCCGGGTCACCTCCCTGTTGCCGGACGACGTACCGGGCGCATGCACGCACGAGCGCGGAACGGTCGCTGAGATACGGCTCGGCCTGCTTCGACCGCCCCGCCCGTCTCAGCGCGGTGACGCCGGCCGAACGGGTACGCGGGTTGCGTGCGGACAGCAGTGGAGGCAGCACGTCCTCGTAGGTGTCCTCATCCCTCAGAGCCGCGAGCGCCGCTGTGGCGCACAGGTCCTGCACCACGGTGTCCTGGTCCCGGGCGGCAGCACGGGCCAGCGCAGCGGGACGGAGCAGTCGGCCCTCGACGGCCAGCCGGTACGCGAACCGCCGGACGACGCGGTCGGGGTCGGTGAAGAGAGCGGCGAGCTGCCTGTGGGATGCCTGGCGCAGGATCTGGCCGAGCACATCGACGGCGAAGGCGCCTCTGTCGCGGCGGCCGACGCGGAGGATGAGCGGCGCGAGACCGAGGGCGGAGTCCACGTTCAGGGCCTCGCGCAACAGTCGCCGGGCGTGCTCGCGCACCGGGCCGGCCCAATCGGCGCAGCGGATCACGACCAACGGCAGCAGACCGGGGTATCGCACCGACCGACGCACCGCCTCCTGACGGATCCGCCCGTCGCGGTGGCAGAGGGCGAGTGCCAGTCGAGACCCGTCGAGCTGAGTCAAATCGGCGGGCAGTGGGGTGGAGTACTCCCACCCGGGCAGGAACCGCGGGCGGTACCAGGCCACCTCACGCACTCCCGCGTCCAGCGCGAGCCAGTCACCGGGGTCGGCGACATCAAGCGTGCTTCGAAGCGGCGCACCTCCCGCGAGCCGTGTGGCTGCCTCTGCCCCGGCCTGGATGTCCTCGAGCATTCCCGCCCCCCCCCAGCAGTCGTACGAGGTGATCGTAGAAGTCGGAGTTCGCGTAGGGCGCGTGAATTATGGCCCGGGAGGGATCTCGTCACCTCAGGCCGCCGGGTTCACGCACGAGCGGACCCGTGATCCCGCAGCGCGAACCACAGCTCCGTCCGTACGTCCATGTCGTCCAGGTCCGCGTCCAGCAGCGCCGCGCACCGGGCGATGCGCTGGCGGACCGTGTTGCGGTGGACCTTGAGGGCCACCGCCGTGCGGTCCCAGCTGCCGTGGAGGCTCAGCCAGCAGCGCAGCGTCTCGGCCAGCGGCCCGGTGAGGGGGGCCAGCAGGGTGCGGGCGTGGGCCTCGGCGCGGTCGGGCGGGACCAGGGCCGCCAGGCCTCCGGTGCCGGGGCGGTGCGTGGTCAGCGCGGTGCGGGTCGCCTCGGCGTGGCCCAGGGCGCGGGCCGCCTGGGTGTCGGCGTCGGGCAGGGCGGTGACCGGGGCGGGGCCGGAGACGCCGAGGGTCCAGCCGGGCTGCGTGGGCACCGCCTCACGGCGGCCGGGGAGCAGGACCCGTACCGTCTCGCGGTCCACGTCCGAGAGGGCGGAGCCCAGGGCGGCACCGAGGGCCCCGGCGTTCAGCGGGCCGGCCGGGGTGCCGTCGGCGCGCCGGGCGTGGACCACCGTCCAGGAGTCGCCGTCGCCGAGCAGCGGGGCCACGTCCTGCGGGGCCGCGCCCAGCAGCAGCCGTACGAGCGCCGCCGAGCGGCTTGCGGCGTCGGCGCCCTGGTGCGGGGCGGTGAGCAGGGAGAGCAGCACGACGGCGATGCCCGCGACGGTGTGGTCGCCGAAGTCGCGGCGGGGTGTCGCCAGGGCGAGGGCCAGCCCCTGACCGCCGCCGAGCGCGTACGCGAAGAGGTGGGTGCCGCCCCGGGTGTCGGTCGCCGACGACGGGTTCGGCTTACGCTCCGGGGCGGGGTTCGTGCCGGGGGAGGACCCGGGCGCCACCACCCGGGCCAGCCGGGTCAGGGCCGTCTGCACATCCGGTGCCGGGCGCCCGCCCGCCGCGTGCAGCACGCCGCCGTCGGCCGTGAGCAGCGCGACCCGGCCCTCCAGCTGTACGGCGAGCTGACGCAGCACCGCGGGCACCGGGTCCGGGCGGGCCGCCGCCGTCGCCAGGGCCTGCTGGGCCCGGGTCACCCGGCGCAGCTCGCGGTGCCGGGCCTCCGCCATGAGCCGCCACACCGCCTGGGCGATCGCGGTGAAGCGGGTCTCCGGAGGAACCTCCAGGAGGGGGAGGCCGTGCCGGTCGCACGCCTCCACCAGCTCCGCCGGCACCGTGTCGTGCACCGGTGCCACCCCGAAGCCGAGCGCCGCCGCCCCCGCCTGCACCAGCCGTGCCACATAGGTGTCGGCGTCAGTGAGCTGCACCCCGGCGCTCAGCAGCAGTTCACCGCCGAGCAGATACGGATACGGGTCGGCCATCTCCGAGGTGTGCACCCAGAGCAGATCCGCGTGGTCCGGACCCGCGATCCGTCGCAGCCCGAGCTCCTCCCGGGCCAGCAGTTCGGAGAGGGCGATGGGAGGGGCCGGTGGTCCGGCGGGGGAGTCCGGCATGGACGGTCCATCCATTCAGCTTCATGAGGATGGAGGAAACGTACACTTCAGCGTCGGCTTCCGGCCACCTACCGTCTTCACGAACCTGTTGAACGCGTGGAACGGAGGGAAGCCCATGGCTGTCGACTACGCGGTGATCGTGGTCTATCTGGCCGGCATGCTCGCCATGGGCTGGTGGGGCATGCGCCGCGCCAAGTCCAAGAGCGAGTTCCTGGTCGCCGGCCGGCGCCTCGGCCCATGGATGTACTCCGGCACCATGGCCGCGATCGTCCTCGGCGGTGCCTCGACGATCGGCGGCGTGGGCCTCGGCTACCAGTACGGTCTCTCCGGCGCCTGGATGGTCTTCACGATCGGCCTCGGGCTGCTCGCCCTGTCCGTCTTCTTCTCCGCGCGCATCGCCCGGCTGAAGGTCTACACCGTCTCCGAGATGCTCGACCTGCGCTACGGCGGCCGTGCCGGGGTCATCTCCGGTGTCGTCATGTGGGCGTACACGCTGATGCTCGCGGTCACCTCGACCATCGCCTACGCCACCATCTTCGACGTCCTGTTCGACGTGAACCGCACCGTGGCGATCATCCTGGGCGGCACCATCGTCGTCGCGTACTCGACGCTCGGCGGCATGTGGTCGATCACGATCACCGACATGGTGCAGTTCGTCGTCAAAACCATCGGCGTCCTGCTGCTGCTCCTGCCGATCGCCGTCGTCAAGGCCGGCGGCTTCGGCGAGATGAAGGCGAAGCTGCCGACGGAGTACTTCGACCCGCTGGGCATAGGCGGCGAGACGATCTTCACGTACGTCCTGATCTACACGTTCGGCATGCTGATCGGCCAGGACATCTGGCAGCGCGTGTTCACCGCCCGCAGCGACCGCACCGCACGCTGGGGCGGCACCGTCGCCGGTACGTACTGTCTGGTCTACGCCGTCGCCGGTGCCGTCATCGGGACGGCGGCCAAGGTGATGTACCCGAAGCTGCCCAGCGCCGACGCCGCCTTCGCCACGATCGTGAAGGACGAACTGCCGGTCGGCGTACGGGGACTGGTGCTGGCCGCCGCCCTCGCCGCGGTGATGTCCACCTCCTCCGGCGCCCTGATCGCCTGCGCGACCGTGGCCAACAACGACATCTGGTCGCGGCTGAGGGGCGTGGTCGCCAAGGGAAGCGGCGAGGAGCGGGACGAGGTGAAGGGGAACCGGGCGTTCATCCTGATCATGGGCGTCGCCGTCATCGTGATCGCCATCGCCCTCAACGACGTCGTCGAGGCGCTGACCGTCGCCTACAACCTGCTGGTCGGCGGGTTGCTGGTGCCGATCCTGGGGGGCCTGCTCTGGCGCCGGGGCACGGCGGCGGGCGCGCTGGCGGCCGTGGCGGTCGGCGGCGTCGCGGTGATCGGACTGATGGCCGCCTACGGAATCCTCGCCAACGAGCCGGTCTACTACGGGCTGATCGCCTCACTCGCGGTGTACGTCGTCGTCTCGCTGGCGACCAGGCCGACCGATCCGGCCGTGCTGACCGCCTGGCGCGAGCGCCTGGCCGGGCGGGGGACCGACGACCCGGCCGCCCCGGATCCGGTGGCCGTCTGACCAGCCGGTACCGGCTCCCTGAGAGACTCAACAGCGTATGAACGCCCACAAGGCGCGCATGGCACAACGAAAGGCACCCGCACCCATGAGCAGCAACGAATCGCCGCGCGGCCCCGTCGACTCCTCCCGCGTCCCGCGGTACGCCGGGCCCGCGACGTTCGCCCGGCTGCCCCGGCTCGACGAGGTCGGCACCGCCGACGTCGCCGTCGTCGGAGTGCCCTTCGACAGCGGCGTCTCCTACCGGCCCGGCGCCCGCTTCGGCGGCAACGCGATCCGGGAGGCCTCGCGCCTCCTGCGCCCCTACAACCCGGCGCAGGACGCCTCCCCCTTCGCCCTCGCCCAGGTCGCCGACGCGGGTGACATCGCCGCCAACCCGTTCAACATCAACGAGGCCGTCGAGACCGTCGAGGCGGCCGCCGACGACCTGCTCTCCACCGGCGCCCGGCTGATGACGCTCGGCGGCGACCACACCATCGCGCTGCCCCTGCTGCGTTCCGTCGCCAAGAAGCACGGGCCCGTCGCCCTGCTCCACTTCGACGCCCACCTGGACACCTGGGACACCTACTTCGGTGCCGAGTACACCCACGGCACCCCGTTCCGCCGCGCCGTCGAGGAGGGCATCCTCGACACGGAGGCGCTGTCCCACGTCGGCACGCGCGGCCCGCTGTACGGCAAGCGGGACCTCACCGACGACGCCAAGATGGGCTTCGGCATCGTCACCTCCGCCGACGTCATGCGGCGCGGCGTCGACGAGATCGCGGACCAGCTCCGGCAGCGCATAGGCGGCCGGCCGCTCTACATATCCATCGACATCGACGTCCTCGACCCGGCGCACGCCCCCGGAACCGGCACCCCCGAGGCCGGCGGCCTCACCTCGCGTGAGCTCCTCGAGATCCTGCGCGGACTCTCCTCCTGCCACCTCGTCTCGGCCGACCTGGTCGAGGTAGCCCCGGCGTACGATCACGCCGAGATCACTTCCGTCGCCGCCTCGCACACGGCGTACGAACTGACGACGATCATGTCCCGCCAGATCGCGGAGGGCCGCACCCAGTGAGTCACGACCACGACGACCGGCCGCAGCTCACCCCCGCGCAGGCCGAGGCGGCGCTGAACCCCCCGCCCGGACGCAACGGCGGCGACCTCGTCGTCGAGACCCTCCAGGGACTCGGCGCCACGACCGTCTTCGGGCTGCCCGGCCAGCACGCGCTCGGCATGTTCGACGCGCTGCGCCGCTCCTCGCTCCCGTACGTCGGACTGCGCGTCGAGAACAACGCGGGCTTCGCCGCCGACGCCTACGGCCGGATCACCGGTGAGGTGGCGCCGCTGCTCCTCTCCACCGGCCCGGGCGCCCTGACCTCCCTGGCCGCGCTCCAGGAGGCGGCAGCCGCGTCCGCGCCCGTGCTCGCGGTGTCCAGCCAGATCCCCACCCCGGGACTCGGCGGCGGACGCCACGGCTACCTGCACGAGCTCCGCGACCAGAAGGCGTCCTTCCGCGACATCGTGAAGTCCGTGCACACCGTACGTACGGCGTCACAGATCCCCTCCGCGATCGCCGCCGCCTGGGAATCCGCCCTGACCGCCCCGCACGGCCCGGTCTGGGTCGAGATCCCGCAGGACGTGCTGCTCGCCGAGACCGTCCTGCCCGTCGTCAGCGCGCTCGACGCCACCCCGCGCGAGCTGTACCCGCGCCCCGAGCTGACCCTCGTCGCCGCCCACCTGCTGTCGAACGCCGAGCGGCCGGCGGTCGTCGCGGGCGGCGGAGTCGTACGCTCCGACGCCTCCGGCAAGCTGCGCGCCCTCGCGGAGAAGATCAACGCCCCGGTCGTCACCACCTTCGGCGGCAAGGGCGCCTTCCCCTGGGAACACCCGCTCTCGCTCCGGTCCTGGCTGGAGGACCGGCACACCACGGACTTCCTGGAGTCCGCGGACGTGCTGCTGGTCGTCGGCTCGGGACTGGGGGAACTCTCCTCGAACTACCACACGTTCGCCCCGCGCGGCCGGGTCATCCAGATCGAGGCCGACGCCGGGAAGCTGGAGTCCAACCACCCCGCGCTCGGCATCCACTCCGACGCCCGCGAGGCCCTCGCCGACCTCCTGGACGCCGTGGAGCCCCGCGAGGACGACACCGCGCCCGAGCGCGTCCGGGAGCTGCTGGAGCGGGTCCACGCACGCATCGCGGCGCAGGACCTCACGCTGGAGCAGCAGGTGCTGGCCTCGGTCCGCGAGGCGCTGCCCGACACCTCGCCCAGCTTCTGGGACATGACGATCCTCGCCTACTGGGCCTGGTCCGCCTTCGACGCCCGCCGCCCGAACACGATGCACTCGGCCCAGGGCGCGGGCGGCCTCGGCTACGCCTTCCCCGCCGCGATCGGCGCGGCCGCGGCCGATCCGACGAAGCCGGTGCTCGCCGTGTCCGGAGACGGCGGTGCGATGTACTCGATCGCCGAGCTCGCCACCGTGCGGCAGTACGACCTGCCCGTCACCTGGCTGATCGTCGACGACGGGGGCTACGGCATCCTGCGGGAGTACATGACGGGCGCCTTCGGCGAGGCCACGGCGACCGAGCTCTCCCGCCCGGACTTCGTCGCCCTCGCCGAGTCCTTCGGTGTCCCCGCGGTCCGTACGACGCCGGAGACGCTCGCCGTCGACCTCGGCAAGGCCCTGGCCGCCCCGGGGCCCGCGGTCGTCGTGCTCCCCGCGCTGCTGAAGATGTTCGAGCCGACGCACCTCTGATCGCGGCCACCGCCAGGTCCCGGGCCGGCTTCCGGCCCGGCCAGGCGGTGGGCGCCGGCGTGGCGTCGGTCACCGATCCCGGCCCGGAGGCCTTGCGGCGCGGGACCCGCGCCAGGACGTCCCTCCCGCCTGTGGCCCAGGCCATAGCTCGTTTTGTCCGTTCCGCGCATCATGTCCGAGTGCTCCGCAGGGGCGACCGACGAGACAGCGCGGAGGACCGTATGACTCACCAGTGGATGACCCGGTACTCCCGTGCCGCGCTCGGCGCCGCCCTGATCGGTGGCGCTCTCGCCCCGGCGGCCGTGGCGTCGCCCGCCACCGCGGCCCCGGCCCCCGCCGTCTCCTGCGCCTCGGACCGGGCCGGGCTCGCCGCGAAGATGTCCAAGGACATCACCTCTGCCCTTAAGGGGCACAAGTCCACCACCGCCCTGGCGGTGCAGGACCACCGGACGCGTACGAGCTGCACGCTGCGCCCCACCCAGCAGGTGGACTCGGCGAGCGTCGTCAAGGTCACGGTCCTCGCGGCGCTGCTCTGGGACGCGCAGAAGACGGACCGGCCGCTCACCCCGCACGAGAGCAAGCTCTCCACAGCCATGATCACCGAGTCGGACAACGACGCGACCACCGAACTCTGGGACGAGCTCGGCCCCGCGAAGGTCAAGGGCTTCCTCAAGGCCGCCGGAATGACCCGTACGGCACTGGACGCCAAGGGCGCGTGGGGCCTCACCCAGATCACCGCCCAGGACGAACAGCGTCTGATGACCCTGGTGACGGCCAGGAACAAGGTCCTCGACGACCGCTCGCGTACCTTCCTCCTGGACCGGATGCGCAAGGTCGTGCCGGAGCAGCGCTGGGGTGTCCCGGCCGGTGCCCCGGGCGACGCGACGGTCCAGCTGAAGAACGGCTGGCTGGAGCGGTCCACCCACGGCTGGCGGGTGCACAGCGTCGGCGCGTTCAGCGGCAGGGGCCACGACTACGTGATCACCGTGCTCACGCAGGACAACAAGACGATGGAGGACGGCATCGACACCATCCAGGCCGTCTCCGAGGCCGTCCACAAGGACATCGGGCCCGCCACCGGCTGAGCGCCCCGGTCCTAGGACCCCCGGTCCCCGGATCCGCCCATCGGCTGAGAATTGTTGCCGGAGGATGAAATCTTCGGCCGGCCGCGTTGGAGACATGCGGCAGGCCCAGGCGGGGCGAAGGGGCGACACAGGAGGCACGCGTGGGCGCGGAGAAACAGGGCGCGGAGAAACAGGGCGCGGAGAAACGGAGCGCGGCGGCGCAGGATCCCGGAACGCCCGCCCCGGAGACACCGGGGTGGGGCCGGCGGCTGAGCGGATACGCGTGGCGCTACCGGCGCAACGTCGTGCTGGCGCTCGGCTCGTCGCTCGCTGGCATGGCCGTCATGGCGCTCGTCCCCCTCATCACCAAGGTGATCATCGACGACGTCGTCGGCAGCCACACCCGCTCCCTCGGCGTGTGGACCGGACTGCTCATCGGGGCCGCAGTCCTCGTCTACATCGCCACCTTCATCCGCCGCTACTACGGCGGACGGCTCGCCCTGGACGTCCAGCACGACCTGCGTACCGAGATGTACGGCACCCTCACCCGGCTCGACGGGAAGCGGCAGGACGAGCTCTCCACCGGGCAGGTCGTCGGGCGGGCCACCAGCGACCTCCAGCTGATCCAGAGCCTCCTCTTCATGCTCCCGATGACCATCGGGAACATCCTGCTCTTCCTCATCTCCCTGGTGATCATGGCGTGGCTCTCGCTGCCCCTGACCCTCGTCGCCCTCGCCGTCGCCCCCGCGCTGTGGTTCATCGCCCGCCGCTCCAAGGCGCGCCTCTTCCCGGCCACCTGGTACGCCCAGAGCCAGGCCGCCGCCGTCGCCGGAGTGGTCGACGGCGCCGTCTCCGGCGTCCGGGTCGTCAAGGGGTTCGGCCAGGAGGAGCAGGAGACCGGCAAGCTGCGTGAGGTCAGCCGCAGGCTCTTCGCGGGCCGGCTGCGCACCATCCGGCTGAACTCCCGCTACACCCCGGCGCTCCAGGCCGTCCCCGCGCTCGGCCAGGTCGCGATGCTGGCCCTCGGCGGCTGGCTCGCCACCAGGGGCGAGATCACCCTAGGTACGTTCGTCGCCTTCTCCACCTATCTCGCCCAGCTCGTCGGCCCGGTCCGGATGCTCGCCATGGTCCTCACCGTCGGCCAGCAGGCCCGCGCCGGTGTGGAGCGCGTCCTGGAGCTGATCGACACCGAGCCCTCCATGGAGGACGGCACCAAGACGCTCCCGGCCGACGCCCCGGCGAGCGTCGAGTTCGACGACGTCCGCTTCGGCTACGACGAGGACCGGCCGGTCCTCGACGGCTTCTCCCTCACCATCGAGCCCGGCGAGACCGTCGCCGTCGTCGGCGCATCGGGAAGCGGCAAGTCGACCGTCTCGCTCCTGCTTCCCCGCTTCTACGACGTGTCGCACGGCGCCGTCCTGGTCGGCGGCCACGACGTCCGCGAGCTGACCCAGGACTCGCTGCGGGCCGCCATCGGGCTCGTACCGGAGGACAGCTTCCTCTTCTCCGAGTCCGTCGGCGCGAACATCGCCTACGGGTACCCGGGCGCCACCCGGGAACAGATCGAACGCGCCGCGAGCGCCGCCCAGGCGCACGGCTTCATCTCCGAACTGCCGGAGGGCTACGACACCAAGGTCGGCGAACACGGGCTCACCCTCTCCGGTGGCCAGCGCCAGCGCGTCGCGCTCGCCCGCGCCATCCTCACCGACCCCCGCCTGCTGCTCCTCGACGACGCCACCTCCGCCGTCGACGCCCGGGTCGAACACGAGATCCACGAGGTCCTGGCACAGGTCATGGAGGGCCGCACGACCCTGCTGATAGCCCACCGCAGGTCCACGCTCGGCCTCGCCGACCGCATCGCCGTACTCGACCGGGGCCGGCTCGCCGACATCGGCACGCACGCGGAGCTGGAGCGGCGCTCGGCGCTCTACCGCCGGCTGCTCACCGACCCGGACGAGCTGGGCGGCGCCTCACCCGGGCACCAGCCGTCGGTCACCGCCGAACCGGAGGACGACCGCGCGCTCCTGGAGGAGCTGGACGCGGAGTTCGACGCCGAGCGCGGTCTCACCCCCGGGCTGTGGATCCGCAAGGAGGAGCGGCGCGACGCGGCGGCCGCCGGTATGCCCGCCACCCCCGAGCTGCTCGCCCAGGTCGAGGCGCTGCCGCCCGCCACCGACGCCCCCGGCATCGACGAGGCGAGCGCCGTGCGACCGGAGAAGTCGTACGGCCTGCGCAGGCTGCTGCACGGCTTCGGGGCCCCGCTGCTGGTGAGCCTGGCGCTGGTCGCCGTCGACGCGGGCATGGGACTGCTGCTGCCGGTGCTGATCCGGCACGGCATCGACGACGGCGTCACGAAGATGGCGCTCGGCGCGGTCTGGGCGGCGGCCGCACTCGGTCTGCTCGCCGTCCTCGTGCAGTGGGCGGCCCAGACCGGTGAGACCCGGATGACGGGCCGCACCGGCGAACGCGTGCTCTACTCCCTGCGGCTCAAGATCTTCGCCCAGCTCCAGCGGCTCGGCCTCGACTACTACGAGCGCGAGCTGACCGGCCGGATCATGACCCGGATGACCACGGACGTGGACGCGCTCTCCACCTTCCTGCAGACCGGCCTGGTCACGGCCTTCGTCTCCCTGGTCACCTTCTTCGGCATCACGGTCGTGCTGCTCGTCCTCGACATCCAGCTGGCCCTGGTCGTCTTCGCGACGCTTCCGCTGCTGATCGTCGGCACGTTCTTCTTCCGCCGCAAGAGCGTCAAGGCGTACGAGCTCGCCCGTGAGCGCATCAGCGTCGTCAACGCCGACCTCCAGGAGTCCGTCTCCGGTCTGCGGATCGTCCAGGCGTTCCGGCGCGAGCACGACGGCGCCGAGCGGTTCGCGGCACGCAGCGACCACTACCGTCAGGCCCGGGTGCGCGGTCAGTGGCTGATCTCGGTCTACTTCCCGTTCGTCCAGCTGCTGGCCTCCGTGGCGGCGGCCGCCGTGCTGATCGTCGGCGCCGGCCGTGTCGACAACGGCACGCTGACCACGGGCGCGCTGGTGGCCTATCTCCTCTACATCGACCTGTTCTTCGCTCCCGTGCAGCAGCTGTCCCAGGTCTTCGACGGCTACCAGCAGGCCAGCGTCTCCCTCGGCCGGATCCAGGAACTCCTGCGCGAGCCGACCTCCACGGCCGACCACGACGAGCCGGTGGACGTCACGTCGCTGCGCGGCGAGATCGCCTTCGAGAACGTCTCGTTCGCCTACGCCGACGAGGAGGAGGCCCTCACCGGCGTCGATCTGCGGATTCCGGCAGGCCAGACGGTCGCCTTCGTCGGCGAGACGGGCGCGGGCAAGTCCACGCTGGTCAAGCTCGTCGCCCGGTTCTACGACCCGACGAGCGGACGGGTCACGGCGGACGGCACGGATCTGCGGCAGCTCGACAGGACGGCGTACCGGCACCGGCTCGGCGTCGTGCCGCAGGAGGCCTACCTCTTCGAGGGCACCGTCCGCGACGCCATCGCGTACGGACTCCCCGAGGCCACCGACGCCCAGGTGGAGGCGGCGGCGCGGGCCGTCGGCGCGCACGACATGATCGCCACCCTGGAGGACGGCTATCTGCACGAGGTCGCCGAACGGGGCCGCAACCTCTCGGCCGGCCAGCGCCAGCTGATCGCGCTCGCCCGCGCCGAGCTGGTCGACCCGGACATCCTGCTCCTCGACGAGGCGACGGCCTCCCTCGACCTCGCCAGCGAGGCCCAGGTCAACCAGGCCACCGACCGGCTGGCAGGACGGCGCACCACCCTGGTGGTCGCCCACCGGCTGACGACGGCGGCGCGCGCCGACCGGGTCGTGGTGATGGACCGGGGCCGGGTCGCCGAGGACGGCACGCACGCCGAGCTGCTGGCCAGGGAAGGCGTGTACGCCCGGCTGTGGCGCACCTTCATAGGAGAGGGCATAGGGGAGGACGCCCCGGCGGGTGTGTGAGCCATCCCCGCAACTGAACGCCGGCTTCCCGCGTCGTACACCCATGCGTACGTGTGTCTGACGGGGGTCGGTATGTTCGAGTGGTGGATGGGGTGGACCGTGTGGCGAGACAGCTGAGGTCATCGGGACGGACGGGACCGAAGCGGCCCGGGCCGGCGGCGGGCCGCCGCCGCACGGCGGTGTCGTTCCTCCTCCTGCCGCTGTTCGGAGCCCTGGTGCTGGTGACCGGCCCCGCCGGGCAGGCCCCGGCGCAGGCCGCGTCGCCCTGCTCCGGACGGCTGATCAAGTCGGTGTCGTTCTCCACCGGTTCGCTGCGCGTCTACAAGAGCCGCGCCTACGCGTGCGCCGTCACGGTCGCCAAGAAGCCGGGCGCGCGCCGGGCGATGCGGGTCTCGCTCCAGCCGCGCGGCGGCCGGGCGGTCGTCGACAGCGGCAGGTTCACCAAGCTGGCGGGCCCGGTCACGGTGCACGCGCTCAACCGCTGCGTCCGCGCCTCGGGTTCGATCGGGGGATCTTCCGGCGCCACCGGGTGGATCGGGTGCTGATGTGCGAGTGGGTCTGGCGTGACGGGTGTTACCACCGCTAGGTTCACGGCCACTGTCGTGAATCAAGGGGAGGGTGCATGCGCAAGGCGCTCAGAGGCGTTCTGTCGCTCGCGGTGCTCATAGGCACAGTGAGTGCGACCGGAGCCTCGGCCGGTGCGGCCACAGCCGCGGAACCGGCCGCGAAGCAGAGCAGCGGCCTCAGCAGCAGCGAGAGCAGCAGCGCGGACGTCAGGGACCGCATCCTGGCCATCCCGGGCATGAGCCTGATCGAGGAGAAGCCCTACCCGGGCTACCGCTTCTTCGTCCTGAACTACACCCAGCCGGTCGACCACAGGCACCCGTCCAAGGGCACGTTCCAGCAGCGCCTCACCCTGCTGCACAAGGACACGACCCGGCCCACGGTCTTCTTCACCAGCGGCTACAACGTCTCGACCAACCCCAGCCGCAGCGAGCCCACGCAGATCATCGACGGTAACCAGGTCTCCCTGGAGTACCGGTTCTTCACCCCGTCCCGCCCGGCCCCCGCCGACTGGTCGAAACTCGACATCTGGCAGGCCGCCAGCGACCAGCACCGGGTATTCAAGGCACTGAAGAAGATCTACTCCGAGAACTGGCTCACCACCGGCGGCTCCAAGGGCGGCATGACCGCCACCTACTTCGAGCGCTTCTACCCGAAGGACATGGACGGCATCGTCGCCTATGTCGCTCCCAACGACGTGGTCGACAAGGAGGATTCGGCGTACGACCGGTTCTTCGCCGGCGTCGGCACCAAGGAGTGCCGGGACCGGCTGAGCGGTGTCCAGCGCGAGGCCCTCGTCCGCCGCGAGCCGCTGGAGAAGAAGTTCGAGGCGTACGCCGCCGAGAACGGCCTGACCTTCGACACCGTCGGCACGCTCGACAAGGCGTACGAGGCCGTCGTCATGGACTACGTCTGGGCGTACTGGCAGTACAGCATGCTCGCCGACTGCGACTCCGTCCCGGCCGACGCCCCGAACGCCACCGACCAGGAGATCTGGGACTCCATCGACGGCATCTCCGGCTTCTCCGCCTACGCCGACCAGGCCCTGGAGACGTACACGCCGTACTACTACCAGGCGGGCACCCAGCTCGGTTCGCCCGACATCGAGCAGCCCTGGCTCGGGAACCTGAGCCGCTACGGCTACCAGCCGCCGCGCAACTTCGTGCCCCGCTCCATCCCGATGAAGTTCCAGCCCTCGGCCATGCGTGACGTGGACAGCTGGGTCCGGAACAACGCCAGGCACATGCTGTACGTCTACGGCGAGAACGACCCGTGGGGAGCCGAGCCCTTCCGCCTGGGCCGCGGCGCCCGTGACAGCTACGTCTACACGGTGCCCGGCGGCAACCACGGCTCCAAGGTCGCCGGCCTCGTCGCCGACGAGAAGGCCAAGGCGACCGCCGCCATCCTGCGCTGGGCCGGGGTCGCACCCGCGGCCGTCGAGGCCGATCCGGCGAAGGCGAAGCCCCTCGCGAAGTTCGACGCGCGCCTGGACGTGCGTGACGCCGAACTCCAGCGGGACCGGGGCAACCTGCGGCCGTAGGGCCGCTCGGCACCGAAGTGGGCTGGGCCTGCCGGATGTTCACATCCGGTGGGCGCAGCCCACCGGCATGTCCCCGCCCAGCCGCACATACAGATCCGTGGTGCCGGGACAGAGCGCGCGTCGCGCCACCGCCGAGCCGACCGTCAGCGGGCCGCCGCCCTGCCCGGGATCGCCGGGGCGCGGGGGCTCCAGGTTGCGCATGCACGCGTACCCGCGGGGCGCGGCGGGGCTCCCCGACGGGGCGGGGCCGCCGGGGGAGACGTGCAGGACGAAGTCGGCCGGTGGCGGGCAGGCCGGCCCGTCCGACGGCGGTGCACCCAGCGTGACCCGCCGGAGCGGGCGCACGCCAGGTGCACGGGTGTTCTTAACTCATTGGGATGGTTACGGCGAGGGTGTGGCGTAGCTCCGGTACGACAGTCCGAAGCCGACGGGGTACAGCGCCTGCGCGGGCGCGTCCGCCCGCTGCACCGGGACCGGCAGCCTGCCCTCCGGACGGACCCGCCCCGCGATCACACGAGCGGCGGCCCGCAGCTCGACGTCCGTCCAGGAGTACGTGGCGAGGCTCGCGGCGTAGCCCGTACCGGCCAGGTGGGCGATGTCGTACGGATTGCGGATCGCGACGGTGATCACCGGGACGCCGGTAGCCGCGAGCGCGCTGACCAGGGTGCGCTGGCTGCTGGTCGCCGTGACGTTGTACGTCCCCACGACCACCGCGTCCTTGCCACGGGCCGCGGCCACCGCCTCGGCGATCTTCGCCTGGGTCGGGGCCGTGCCCGTCGACAGCGCCGTCGTCGCGTACCCCAGCTCCTCGAACGCTCCGGCGAGCGTCGTCGTCGGGGGCCCCGTCGTGCCGGAGGGGGAGGCCGGATCGGCCCCGACCACCAGGAGGTTCTTGTGGGACCGGCGTGAGAGGGGCAGCAGTGAGCCGGTGTTGGCCAGCAGCGTCGTCGTCCGCTCGGCGATCCGGTCGGCGGCGGCGAGGTGCGAGGGGATGCCGACCGTGCGGTCGACGCCCCGCCGGGTGACGTACGGGTCGCGGAACAGCCCGAGTCTCGTCTTCAGACGCAGGATGCGCAGAATCGATTCCTCGATGCGCGCCTCGCTGATCTCGCCGCTCTTGACCGCGTTCAGGACAGCGTTCCAGGCGACATCGAGGTGCGGCGGGTTGAGCAGCTGGTCGACCCCGGCCAGCAGGGCGAGGACGGGGACGCGTTCGTCGCCGTACTTCGTGCGGACGCCCTCCATCCCGAGCGCGTCGGTGACCACGACCCCGTCGTAGCCGAGCTCCTCGCGCAGGATGCCGGTGAGGATGGGGCGGGAGAGGGTCGCCGGGTCCTCGGACGGGTCCAGGGCGGGCACCACGATGTGGGCCGTCATGATCGAGTCGATGCCGGCGGCGACGGCTGCCCGGAACGGCGGGGCGTCCAGCTCGGCCCACTGCTCGCGGGTGTGCGAGATGACGGGCAGACCGGTGTGGCTGTCGGTGCTGGTGTCGCCGTGGCCCGGGAAGTGCTTGGCCGTGGAGGCGATTCCGGCGCTCTGATACCCCTTCACCTGAGCGGTGACCATCCCGGCGACCGACTCGGGGTCGGAGCCGAAGGAGCGTACGCCGATGACGGGGTTGGCCGGATTGACGTTGACGTCCGCGTCCGGCGCGTAGTTCTGCTTGATGCCCAGCGCGGCCAGCTCCGCCCCCGCGATCCGGCCCGCCGCGCGGGCGTCGGAGCGCGAACCGCCCGCCCCCAGAGCCATCGCACCCGGCAGCAGGGTCGCGGGCTCACCGACGCGGCACACGATGCCGTGCTCCTGGTCGGTGGAGACGAGGAGCGGCAGCGGAGTGGGACCGGCGAGCCCGGCCCGCTGGATGCCGTTGGAGAGGGCGGCGATCTGGTGCGGGTCGCGGGTGTTGTGCGCCCAGGCGAAGTAGATGATTCCGCCGACGTGGTACGTGGAGATCAGCTCGGCGGCGTCGCGGACCCCGATCTCGGCGAGGTTGGCGTCGATGTCCGCCTGGTCGGGTTCGGTCGCGGAGTGCCCGTACACCCGCATCACGAAGAGCTGGCCGACCTTCTCCTCCAGGCTCATCCGGGCGATGAGCCGCTTGAGGCGGCTGTCCGTCGAGGTGCCCGTCGTGGCTGCCTGCGCGGCGCCGGGGAGAGCGGCGACGCCGGAGGCCGCGGCTGCGGCGGTCGCCGCGGTGGCGGTGAGGAGGGTGCGTCTGGAGGTGCGGTGGTGCACGTGAGCCCCTTCCGGTGCTGAAAGAAACTTCCAAGAAGGTACGGATATATGGAAAGTAACTACCAGTCAAGGGGGCGGCCCGAGAACGGGCGTGACACGCGGGACAAGGGGCGGACATGCCCGGTAATGCGTGCGGCGGCAGGCTCATCGGTCCCCGGCCGGGCCGGACGGCCCGCCGTGGCGGCGTCCGTCCTCGCCCCCCGGCTCGGCGCGCCGCGGCGACGGGTGCCGAGCCGACGGGAGCGACCGAGTGCCACGAACACCGCGCCGAGCGAGGTGGCGCTGGTCCGGCCTACTGCTTCGGCGCGCCGAGCCGCAGGATGTGCTCCCGGCCCGCCGCCAGCAGGTCCGGCAGGTCCGCGGCACCGGCGTACCAGCGCTTCTCGTACTCCCAGCAGACCCAGCTGTCCTGGTCCAGCGCGTCCAGGCACGCCTTCAGCGGCAGCACCCCGGCGCCGAGGGCGAGCGGCACGGTGTCCTCGGCCGAGGCGATGTCCTTCACCTGTACGTAGCCCAGGTGCGGTGCCAGCACCGCGTGGCTGGCCACCGGTTCCTCGCCGGCCAGCCAGGTGTGCATGACGTCCCAGATCGCGCCGATCTGCCCGTGTCCGACCGTGCCCACGACCCGGGCCACGTCGGCCCCGGCGCGGTGCGAGTCATGGGTCTCCAGCAGGATGCGTACGCCCAGGTCGGCGGCGTGCGGCGCGGCGGCCCCCAGGCGCCGCGCGGCGATCGCGTCGGCCTCCGCGGGGTCCTGGTCCCCGCCGCCGGGGAACACCCGGACGTTCGCCGCGCCGAGGTCGCGCGCCAGCTCCACCAGCTCGGCGAGCGCGGCGATCGCCGGCCCGTCCTCACCTTCGGCGGCCACGCGCACATACCCGGCGACGGTGAGGATCTCGACCCCGCCGCGCTTGAACTCCTCGGCCACGGCGGCCCGTTCGGGCGAGGTCAGGCCGGGGTGGACCGGCTCCTCGGGATGGGCGCGCAGCTCCACCCCCTGGTAGCCGTTCCCGGTGGCGAGCCGCACCACGTCCGCCACGGGCATCCCCGGGACTCCGAGGGTGGAGAAAGCGAGCTTCACGGTGTCTGTCCTTTCATCGGTGCGGTCTGACCAGTACCCGTGTTCGAGGGGGAGATTCCTCAGCTCGGCCGGGGCGGCGCCGTCGATCCGCGTTCCATGAGCTCGGCGGCGATGGTCGCGGTGCCTCCCGCCGGCGGTGTCTCCTTGCCCATCGCCAGCCGGCCGGCCCGCGCCCCCGCCTCGAAGAGCGGCAGCCGTACGGTCGTCAGGGCGGGTACGGCGTCCACGGAGAACGGCAGATCGTCGAAGCCGGCCACCGAGATGTCCTCGGGGATGCGGAGCCCGCGCTCCCGGACCGCCGCACAGGCACCGAGTGCCACGGTGTCGTTGGCGGCGACGACGGCCGTCACGTCCGGTTCCCTGCGCAGGAGTTCGAGGGTGGCGTCGTAGCCGGAACTGCGGTCGTACGGGCCGTGGACGGTGACGCTCTCCTCGTCCCCGTACAGCCCCGCCGCCTTCATGGCCTCGCGGTGCCCCTCCAGCCGGTGCCGGGTCGTGGTGCGTTCCAAGGGCCCGGCGACGTAGCCGATCCGGCGGTGGCCCAGGGCGATCAGGTGCTCGGTGAGGCGCCTGGCGCCGCCCCGGTTGTCGAAGGTCAGCGCGGCGACCACCGCGTCGGTGCCCGGCAGCGGAGGGCGCCCGCAGAAGACGATCCGGGTGCCGGCGTCCGCGAGCTTGGCCAGTTTCACCGCCATCGCGGCCTGGTGCGCAGGGTCCTCCAGCGCGCCGCCGGTGAGGACGACGGCCGCGGCGCGCTGCCGCTGCAGGAGGGTGAGGTAGGTGAGTTCGCGCCCCGGGGAGCCGCCCGTGTTGCACACGACGGCGAGCTTCTCGCCGCCCGCCCGGCCGGTTCCGTCGCCCGGGCCGCCGATCTCGCTCTGCGCCGCTCCGGCCATGATGCCGAAGAACGGGTCGGCGATGTCGTTGACCAGGATGCCCACCAGGTCGGAGGTGGCGGCGGCGAGCGAGCTGGCCGGGCCGTTGAGTACGTAGTCCAGATCGTCCACCGCGCGCAGGACCCGTTCCCGGGTGGACGAGGCCACCGGGTAGTTGCCGTTCAGGACGCGGGACACGGTGGCCGGGGACACCCGGGCGCGGGCCGCTACGTCCGCCAGGGTGACTGTCATCGCTCTCCTCCGAGGAGTTGTGGAGCGGCCCCCCTTGTCCGGGCCACTGTCGGCAGGCTAGCGTCTTACCGCATAGAAAGCGCTTGCTACGGCTGTATGGAGGAACTTTCGTGACACGCAGGACAGTGCGCATCGCCATGAACGGCGTCACGGGACGCATGGGATACCGACAGCACCTGGTGCGCTCGATCCTCGCGATCCGCGAGCAGGGCGGCCTCGACCTCGGTGACGGCGACGTGCTGTGGCCCGAACCCGTGCTCGTCGGCCGCCGCGCCCACGCCCTTGAGGCACTCGCCGAGCAGCACGGCCTCACCGAGTGGTCGACGGACCTGGACGCGGTGCTCGCCGACGAGTCCATCGACATCTACTTCGACGCCCAGGTCACCTCGGCCCGCGTCGAGGCCATCAAGAAGGCGATCGCCGCCGGCAAGCACATCTACACAGAGAAGCCCACCGCCACCGACGTCGAGGGCGCGCTCGAACTGGCCCGCCTCGCCCGTGACGCCGGCATCAAGCACGGTGTCGTCCAGGACAAGATCTTCCTCCCCGGCCTGCTCAAGCTGAAGCGCCTCATCGACGGCGGCTTCTTCGGCGAGATCCTCTCCGTGCGCGGCGAGTTCGGCTACTGGGTCTTCGAAGGGGACTGGCAGGAGGCCCAGCGCCCCTCCTGGAACTACCGTGCGGAGGACGGCGGCGGCATCGTCGTCGACATGTTCCCGCACTGGGAGTACGTCCTGCACGAGCTGTTCGGCCAGGTCACCAGCGTCTCGGCCCACGTGCAGACGCACATCCCGCAGCGCTGGGACGAGCAGGGCAAGCCCTACGCCGCCACCGCCGACGACGCCGCGTACGGCACCTTCCAGCTGGCCGGCGGCGCCGTCGCCCAGATCAACTCCTCCTGGGCCGTGCGCGTCAACCGCGACGAGCTCGTCGAGTTCCAGGTCGACGGCACCCACGGCTCCGCCGTCGCGGGCCTGCGCAACTGCCGCGTCCAGCACCGCTCGGCCACCCCCAAGCCGGTCTGGAACCCCGACCTGCCGGTCACCGAGCCCTTCCGCGACCAGTGGCAGGAAGTCCCCGACAACGCCGAGTTCGACAACGGCTTCAAGGCCCAGTGGGAGCTGTTCCTCCGCCACATCGTCCTCGACGAGCCCTACACCTGGGACCTGATGGCCGGCGCCCGGGGCGTCCAGCTCGCCGAGCTCGGCCTCAAGTCCTCGGCCGAGGGCCGCCGCTTCGACGTCCCGGAGCTGAGCCTGTGACCATCCACCTCCCCCAGGGGCCCTACGAGCCCCGGGCCACCCCGCTCGACCTGGCGCCCGCCGGGACTCCGCTCGCCTCCCGTACGGTCTTCTCCGCCGCCCATGTCGTCGCCGACCCGGGCGCCGACATCAGCCCCGACGACCCCGCCGCCGTCGACTGGGACGCCACCCTCGCCTTCCGCCGCCACCTCTGGTCGCACGGCCTGGGCGTCGCCGAGGCCATGGACACCGCGCAGCGTGGCATGGGCCTGGACTGGGCGGGCGCCGCGGAGCTGATCCGCCGGTCGTCCGCCGAGGCGAAGGCGGTCGGCGGCCGGATCGCCTGCGGCGTCGGCACCGACCAGCTCACCGGCCCCGCCACCCTGCCCGAGGTGCGCGCCGCGTACGAGGAGCAGCTCGCCCTGGTCGAGGAGAGCGGCGCCCAGGCCATCCTGATGGCGTCCCGCGCGCTGGCCGCCGCCGCGAAGGGCCCCGAGGACTACCTGGAGACGTACGCCCATCTCCTGCGCCAGGCCACGGAGCCCGTCGTCCTGCACTGGCTCGGCCCCATGTTCGACCCGGCACTGGAGGGCTACTGGGGCAGCGCGGACCTCGACGCCGCCACGGACACCTTCCTCAAGGTCATCGCGGAACACCCGGACAAGGTCGACGGCATCAAGATCTCGCTCCTGGACGCCGAGCGCGAGATCGACGTCCGGCGCCGTCTTCCCGGCGGGGTGCGCTGCTACACCGGCGACGACTTCAACTACCCCGAGCTGATCGCGGGCGACGACCGGGGCTTCAGCCACGCCCTGCTCGGCATCTTCGACCCGCTCGGCCCGCTGGCCGCCCACGCGGTGCGCGCCCTGGACACCGGGGACACCGTGGGCTTCCGGGCCCTCCTGGACCCCACGGTCGAGCTCTCGCGCCATCTGTTCGAGACCCCGACCCGCTTCTACAAGACGGGCGTGGTGTTCCTCGCCTGGCTGGCGGGCCACCAGGACCACTTCACGATGGTCGGAGGCATGCAGTCCGCCCGCTCGCTGCCGCACCTGGCGAAGGCGTACGAACTGGCCGACCGCCTCGGTCTGTTCCCCGACCCCGAGCTGGCCGAGGCCCGGATGCGGGCGCTGCTGACCGTTCACGGAGGAAGCCGATGAGCACCGAACTGTCCCGCCTGTCCATCAACCAGGAGACGGTCCGGCAGCTCTCCCTGCCGGAGCTCGTCGAGGGCTGCGCCAAGGCGGGCATCGGCCAGGTCGGCCTGTGGCGCGCGCCGGTGCAGGCGTACGGCGTCGAGCGCGCCGGCCGCCTGATGAAGGACGCGGGCCTCACCGTCACCAGCCTCTGCCGCGGCGGCTTCCTCACCGCGACCGACCCCGCCGGACGCGCCCGCGCGCTGGACGACAACCGCGCGGCGGTCGACGAGGCGGCGGGCGTGAACACCGACACCCTCGTGCTGGTCTCCGGCGGGCTCCCCGAAGGGGAGAAGGACCTGTACGCCGCCCGGGAGCGCATCGCCGACGCGCTGGGCGAGCTCGCCCCGTACGCCGCCGAGCGCGGCGTCCGTCTCGCGATCGAGCCGCTCCACCCGATGTTCGCCTCGGACCGCTGCGTCGTCTCCACCCTGTCCCAGGCCCTCGACCTCGCCGAGCGCTTCCCGGCCGAGCAGGTCGGGGTGGTCGTCGACGCCTACCACATCTGGTGGGACGACCAGGTGCCCGCGCAGATCGCCCGGGCGGGCGCGGGCGGCCGGATCCACTCCTTCCAGCTGGCCGACTGGATCACTCCGCTTCCGGCGGGAGTCCTGGTGGGCCGGGGCCAACTGGGCGACGGGAGCGTGGACTTCCGCGCGATGCGCCGGCAGGTCGAGGCGACGGGCTTCGACGGGCCGATCGAGGTCGAGATCTTCAACGAGGAGCTCTGGGCCCGCGACGGAGCCGAAGTGATCGCGGAAGTCGCCGCCCGGTACCTGGAACACGCCTGCTGAGAGCGGGTCGACGACTCGAAGGTAAAGAGATCGTCAAGGCGTGCAACCTTTACGTACCTTGCCCGGTCGTACTCAGCGTCGGGACTTCCGGGGAGGGGTCCGGGGGGATCGGGAAGCCCGACGGAGGGGGAAAGCGAGGGGGGTCCGGCCTGTGGGCCGGGCCCCATTCCGCTTGCATGAGCCGTCCGTGAGCTGTCCGTGAGCCGTCCGGACGGTTCCGGGACCGGATCAGGGTTTCGTCCCCTCGTCGTCCGGGCCCGGCAGTGAGGGTTCGGATGCCCTGCGCCCGCCAACGTGAAGGTCCGTGGAATGCCGAGAGTCAAAGTCAGCGTGATCGTTCCCGTGTACAACACGGGGAAATACGTCGACGAGTGCGCCCCGTCGCTGCTCGGCCAGAGCCTTCCGGCCGACGAGTACGAGGTCATCTACGTCGACGACGGCTCCACGGACGACACCCTGGCACGGCTGGAGAAACTGGCGGCCGGGCACGACCAGGTCCAGGTGCACACCCAGCCCAACTCCGGCTGGCCGGGCGCGCCGCGCAACCTCGGCATGCGGCACGCCAGGGGCGAGTACGTGCAGTTCGTCGACCACGACGACAAGCTCGGCCCCGAGGCCCTGGAGCGGCTGTACGAGCACGCTACGCGCAACCGGTCCGACGTGGTGATCGGCAAGATGTCCAGCACGATGGTGCGGCCCCGGAGGCTGTTCCGGTACACGCTGGACAGCTGCACGATCGAGAACGACGAGCTCATGCAGAGCATGTCGCCGCACAAGATGTTCCGGCGGGCCTTCGTCGAGCAGCACGGGCTGCGCTTCCCCGAGGGCCCGTGGATCATGGAGGATCTGGCGTTCGTCACCGCCGCCTACCTGAAGGCGGAACGGATCTCGGTCCTGGCCGACTACCCCTGCTACTACTGGATGAAGCGGGACGACGGCGGGAACAACACCCGCCACCGGTTCAACCCCCGGCACGGGTTCTGGCCCAACCTCCGTACCGTCATCGGGCAGGTCAAGGACGGCACCAGCCCCTCCGACGACGTCGACGCCCTGCAGAACCGGCTCCTGCACCGGCTCTACCACGTCGAGGTCCTGTCCAGGGCCCGCGAGCCCGAGATCCTGCGGGAGGACCCGGCCGAGCAGCGACAGCGGTTCGAGACGGCCCGTGAGGTGGCGTCGGAGGAGTTCCCGCCCGCCGTGCGGCGTGGGCTGCCCGCGGTGAGCGGGGTGCGGGCCGAACTGCTGGAACGCGGCGACTTCGCCGGAGCGGTCGCGTTCGCGGAGCACGTCCGGACCGTGACGGCCCGCAGCGAACTCGGCGCACCGCACTGGCAGGACGGCGGCCTCGTCGCCGACGTCACGCTGGACCTGCTGCGCGGCGACGGCGAGCCGCTCGTCCTGACCGAGCGCGACGGGACGTGGTGGCTCGACCCGGAGCTGCTGACCGGCGTACCGGGGGCGGAGGACGGATGGGAGGTCCGCGACCCGCTCCGGATGGCGTACGCGGAACTGGTCGTCAAGGACCGCGACCGGGAGGACTGGTGGTACCCGGACGGCGACCTGGAGGTCCGGCTCCAGCCGCTGGGGGAGGGCCGGTCCCGGCTCCTCGCCTCGGGGCGGCTCCGCCTCGACCCGCGGGGACTGGCCGGCGGACGGCGGCTGGAGCGCGGGGTCTACGACGTGTGGGCGTTCGTCAGTCTGCTGGGCATCGACCGGATGGTCCGCGTGACCGGCCAGGGCGCCCCGGGCGGACCGGCGGCGGGTCCGGCGCTGACCGGCGGCCGGCTGGCGCTCCCGTACCGGACCGCCGGTGTCGGCCAGCTCGCCCTCGACATCGACCAGCGCCTGCGGAGCTTCGGCCCCGACACGGCAGGTGCCGCCGCGGCCAACGCCGTACGCGGCGGGCGTTCGCTCCCGTTGCCGTACGTGGCGGCGGGCCCGGGGGACCCGGCTCCCGTCAAGGTCACCGTGTCCGCCCTGACGGTCACCGCCGAAGTGGTTCCCGCCGCCGACGGGCCGACGGCGCTGCTGCGCCTGCCCGCCCGCCTGAAGCTCCCGGACGGACGCCACCCGGTCACGCTGCCGAAGGCGGACGCGCCGGTCGCGTACGCCGTGGTCCGCGGCGGCACCCTGCTCCGGCTGGAGGGCCCGGCGTACGAGGCGGGCGCCGGACGCCGGATCCTCGACACGGTCGCCGACAACGGCCGGGTCCGGCGCGTCCGCCGACGGCTGGGCCGGTCGGGCTGAGCCGGCGAGGGGCCGGGCACCCGCCGGCCAAGCACGCTCGCGACCGTAGAGGGAGGGGAGGCGGTGCGAACGGTGCTCGGGCGCGCGGGGTGCGGGTCACACCACGCGGACGTGGCTCGTCAGTCTTCCCTCCTCGTAGAGGTGGAAGACGAGTGAGGGCGGCGCGGCGTGGGTCTTCCAGGAGGAGTCCGGGCCCTGTTCCCAGGGCATGAGCGCGGACGACACGATGCCTGGGGCGCAGAGCAGCGGGCGGCCGGCGAAGGTGGTCGCCGCCGCCGTGTGCGCGTGGCCGCAGAGCACGGCGACCACCTGCGGGTGACGTGCCAGGACCTTCGCCAGGGCGTCCGGTCCGCGCAGCCCGATGCGGTCGATGTAGGGCAGGCCGAGCGGCGCGGGCGGGTGGTGGAAGGCGACGAAGGCCGGGCTGCCGGGGGCCGCGGCGAGCGTGTCGTCCAGCCACTCCAGCGTCTCCGGTTCCAGCAGGCCCTCCGGCCGGCCGGGCACCGACGAGTCGCACATCAGGACCCGGACCCCGTCCGGTCCGACGGCCCGGACCTCGTTGACGGGAGCCGTGCCGCTCCCGCCGAGCAGCACCTGCCGGTACTCCGGGCGGGAGTCGTGGTTGCCGGGGCAGAGCAGTACGGGGCCGCGCTCGTACAGCGGGGCGAGGACATCGCGCGCCTGGCGGTACTCCGCCGCGCTGCCCCGGTCGGTGATGTCGCCGGTGACCAGCGTGGCGTCGACCGTGCCGGGCAGCCCGGTGAGGTGGGAGACGGCCCGGCGGGCGCGGTCGGCGGTCTCCTCGGTGCCGTCCAGGTGCAGGTCGCTGAGGTGGGCCAGGACCGTCATGTCCTGGCCTCCGTCCGGGCCGACGGGCCGGGCGCGGGTTCGTCGGCCTTCCGCCGGTCGGCCCGCCAGCGGGCCCAGGTGCCCAGACACATGGCGAGGGAGATCGCGAGGAGGCCGTAGAGAGTGCCCTGCGACTGGTGGAGCCTCGGGTCGGCGAACTGGACCGCGTAGGTGATCAGCAGGTTCGTCCCGAACAGCATCGACACCGTGATCGGCTCGGTCCGTACGATGCCCTGCTGGAGCAGGTACAGCGAGATGATCACCCCGACGAGGCTGATCGCGAGGATCGCGCCCACGTTGTCGGGGGAGTACGCGCCGAAGCTGTCGCGCACCAGCAGGATGACGAAGGTCGAGACGATCAGAGCCACGAACCGCGAGGCCATCATCTGCCGCACGGACATCCCCGCGTCGCCGAGCCGCTTCGTGTAGTAGGTCACGCCCGACAGGGAAACGGAGGTCAGGACGCACATCACGACCCCGAAGACCAGCTCCCCGGCCGGTACGTCCCCGATGGCCGACCCGCCGCCGGACGCCATGACCAGCAGATACGCCATCGCGACCAGCATCGCGCCGGCCGCGACCAGTTCGAGCGGAAGCGCCCGGGTGCCGGGCCGGAGCTTGAAGCCGAGCGCGATCGTGATGGCCGGCCCCAGCCCGATGATCACCGAGTTGGCCATGGCCGGTTCGAGGACGGTGAAGGCGTACAGCACCGCGATCCAGCAGACCGCGGTGGAGAGGTTGAGCATCACCACGTCCGGCAGACAGCGCCTGACAGCGGCCCACAGGCCCCGCTTGTCCCGCAGGGTGAAGAAGTAGAAGGCCTGCGCCACCACGAAGGAGTTGAAGGCGATGAACTCCGGTGAGAGGTCCTGGACGAGGGCGCCCTCGAAGACCGACTTGGTGGAGTTGATGACGCAGTAGCCCAGCACCAGCAGTGTGCCGGCGGCCTGGGCCAGGCGGCGGCGGTCAGACGACATCGTAGAAGCCCTCCCCGTCGAGGTAACGCGCCGTCATGTAGTCGTGGACGACGACGCCTTCCACCTCGTGCAGGAGGTGTACGAGCATCGGGTAGGTGATGTCGTTCACCGTCCGGGACATCTCCTCGCCGGGCCGTACCTTCAACAGAATGTCGTGGAAGCTCTCCAGCGCCCGCAGCTCCGCCATCTTCGGGTAGTCGAGGAGCTTGCCCCCGTCGGGCGCGATCATGTTGACGCAGGTGGCGTGCCGGGCGACCTCGTAGTCGGTGTGCCGGCGGGCCTCGAACGCCTCGGGGTCCGTGTACGCCCGCACCGTCCACTCCAGCTGGCTCTCACCGATCGCCGCCCCGGTCAGCACCGGGAGCATGGCCCCGCAGACCCGGGCGCCGGTCTCGACCAGGCGGGGGCCCTCGGGGGTCAGCTTCAGCTCGGTGTGGGCCGGGCCGTTGCGGATGCCGAGCGCGTCCAGCACCGAGAAGGCGTACTCCGTCAGCAGATCCTGCTCCGGGCCCCGGCGCACCATCAGGGACGACCCGCCGAGCAGATCGCGGACGCCGTTCACGCCGAGGTGCTGCGTCTTCCACACGTCGCACACGTAGTGCTCGCCGTCCAGGCTGACCGTGTTGACGTAGTACTCGGCCCCCACGAGGTACTCCTGGGCGACCACGGCGTCGTTGCGCAGCCCGAGCGCGCTCTCGGCGCCGACGAGCGCCTCGAAGGAAGCCCGTACGGCGTCACGGGTGCCGCAGAAGGACACCCCGTCGTTCAGCGCGCTGCGGACCGGCTTGAGGACCACGGTCCGCTCGGTGTCGCCGTACCAGTCCAGCAGTGCGTCCAGGTCGGTGGCCAGGATCTGGTCGGCGGCCGGCACACCGGCGGCCTTGACGGTCTCCACCATGTGGAACTTGTCCCGGCGGGCGTTGCTGAGCGCGGTGCCGTTGGTCCGCAGCCCCAGCGCCTCGCTGAGGACGTCGGCCAGCTCGACCCCGATCTCCGCGCCGGGCAGCAGGGCGACGGGGGCGTACGGCGCGAGGGCGGCCAGGGTCCGGGCCGTGTCGCCGGTGTGCACGACGGTCGCGGAGAAGTCGTCGGGCCGGAAGGACGGACCGAAGGCGGCCGGCGGCCGCTCCAGGCTCTGGACGTGCACGCAGTCGAAACCCTGGGCGCGGAACAGCGGTGCCAGATGGCTGGCGGAGGAGTAGGCGTCGACTATCGCGACGACCGGACGGTGGCCTTGAGGGGCGTTCACGCGAGATTCCTTCACTGGTATGCGGGGGGAAAACAGCCGGGGGCGGGCGCCGGTGCGCGGGTCAGCCGCCCTCGGCCCTCACCGGCACACTGGCACTCTCGTCCCGCCGCCGAGGTGCGAACGCCTCGTCCGTGACGAACGCCCCACGGGAGACGGCCCGTTCGAGCCACCAGCCCGCGATCTGCGAGGTGACGATCGCAGTGAGCACCAGGGTGGTGAAGAACGAGGCGTTGACGATGCCCGCGTCGAAGGAGACCGTGGCCAGGACGATGCCGGGCCCGCCCCGGGCGTTCAGGGCGATCGCGAGATCGAGCGATTCGAGCTTCGGCCGTTTCGCGAGCCGCGCCCCGGCGTAGGCGCTGAGGGCCTTCGCCGCACAGGCCAGCAGGATGAAACCCGCGGTGAACCACAGGTCGAAGGAGTGCACCAGGTCCAGCTTGAGGCCGACCGTCGCGAAGTAGACGGGGATGAAGAAGCCGGCGGCGAACCCCCGTACCTGGCCCAGGGAGTCGCTCTGCGGGCTCCGCGCCGTCAGGCCGGAGAGCAGGCCCACGACGAACGCGCCGAACATGGGGGCGACGCCCAGGAACACGCAGCCCGCCGACACCGCCAGGAGCACGGCCATCCGCACGGCGACCGTGTCCAGACGCCTGCCCGGCGTACCGCCACCGGGCTGCTTCGGCGCGGTCCCTGCCCAAGGCCGCCGGCGTATCACCACGGCCACCAGCGCCATCAGCCCGAAGAAGGCCACCGACGCCACCGAGTGATAGGCGGCGGACGCGTCCGCCGAGGTGACGCCCAGGACATGGGCGAGACCGAAGCCGGACCCCTGGCTGCCCGCGACCATGCCGAGCGCCACGGAGATGATGACGTTCAGGATCACGTCCTCGACCACCGCGACCGACAGCACGGTCCGGGCGAACCGGGTCCGGATGATGCCGAGATCGAGCATGATCCGGGAGATCACCGGGATGCTGGTCACGGCGATCGCGCAGGTCAGGATCAGGGTCAGCGCCGTCACGTCGTCCGCGGGCCCCAGGAGGCTCCCGATGTCGATGGCCCGCACGGCCAGCAGGCCGATCGCGAAGGGCACCGCCATCCCGGCCAGCGCGATCAGCGCGACGGACCGGCCGTCCCGCCGGGAGAAGACCGTACGCATCTCCGCGCCCGCCGTGAACATCAGCAGCAGCATCCCGAGCTGGTAGACCAGCGACGGACCGAAGGCCACCGGGCCCTCGGAGGGGAACAGCCAGGCCTCCGCCCGGGGCAGCAGCTGGCCCAGCACCGTCGGTCCCAGAAGCAGCCCGCCGAGGATCTCCCCGATCACCGGAGGCTGCCGGAAGCGGGCGAAGAGCCGTCCCATGGTGTGCGCCGCCACCAGCAGCAGGGCGATGGCGGCCAGGACCCGGAACAGTTCAGTCTGTGACATGGACGTCCAGACTCAGACGGGAGGCCACGGCGGAGGTGGAGCCCGTGTACTTGCCGTCGTAGCCGATCGGTTCGCCCTGCATCGCCCAGAAGGCGAGCTTGCCGATCACCATTCCGGCATAGACCCGCACAGGGTGGGCGACCTTCATCTCCAGCGTCCAGGGGAACACCGCCCCGCTGTGCCCGAGCGGGGCGGAGAACTGGATCCAGATGCCGAGGGTCGAGGTGGACCGGCAGGCGTACAGGGTGGCCGCGTAGTGCGGGCTGCCCATGGCCTCCATGGTGCCGCCGAGATAGAGGCGGCCGGGTTCGAGGATCATCCCCTCGGGGCCGATCGTCGCCTGGGCGGGCTTCGGCGGCTCGAAGCAGTCGATCACGTCCTGCTCGTACCAGAGGATCTCCTCGGCGAGCCGGAAGCCGTAGCTGTTCGGCTCCAGGCGCTCCGGGGTGAAGTCGTCGATGTGGATCCGTCCGGCCCGCGTCTCGGCCAGGATCTCCGGCCCGCTCAGGATCACAGCCAGCTCCCCAGCAGCGCGTGGACGGCCGACCTGTAGGTGTCCAGGTCCGCACTGTTGTCGATCACCGCGTCCGGGGTGATCAGGTCGATCTCGCGGGTCGAGCTGTCGGCACGGGACGGGTCCCCCCGGCCGGCCAGCCTGGCCTGGCGCAGTCCCTCGTCGCAGGTGACGCGCAGGACGCGGAAGCCCTGTGCGCGCAGGGCCGGGGCGTCCACATGCGGGTCGCGCAGATCGTCGTTGACGACCAGACCGGTGGTGTCGGCCCCGGCGAGCCGGGAGGTGAAGTCCGCGACGAGCGAGTCGGGGCGGATCCGCCGCATCGCACCGGCGAGCGCCTCCATCAGGACCTGGTCCTGAGCGCCCTCCCGGAGGGGGGCACCGGCCCGCCGGTACACCTGCGCCTGGAGGTCGTACAGGGGCGCGGCGAGCTTGATCCGGGCGTGGGCCAGGCCCTTGTCCCGCGCGTACTCCTCGATGAGCGAGGCGCAGGTGGACTTGCCCGCACCGGCCAGGCCCACCACGGATATCCGGAGGCCAGGACGGGTGTCGCCGGTCATCGCACGTCCTCCTTCGGCGCGGTGCGGCCCAGGACGGCGTCCGGGTCGACGTCGAGGGTGCCGCGCAGCCGCACCATGTCGACGGAGGCGAGGGGGGCGCGCAGCCCGGCCAGGCCCTGGTAGAACGCCGCGTAGTCGGGGACGAGATAGGTCTGCCAGGTGAAGAAGGTGGTGTCGGACTGGCGGTCCACGATCTTGTTCAGGTGGGCCCAGCGCTCGTTGTCGTCCGTCAGGCGGCGTACGGTCAGCGGCTCCCCGGGGACGACCTCCGGCAGCAGCAGCGCGGCCAGTCGCTTCGGTCCGGCCGTGAACTCCGAGCCGAGCCAGGCCTCGAAGACGTCCGGGTCGATGAGGATCTTGTGGCCGGGGTCGTACGTGTCGACCAGCGGGTCGACCTCGTCGCGGACCAGCTGCTCCAGCCGCGGGTCCGCGCGGATCGTGCCGACCCCCACGTACGGGTAGTCGCGCCACGGGTGGACGATCACCTCCCCGTCCTCGACCGTGCAGAAGAGCTTGTCGCCCGTGAAGTACCGCCAGCCCGGCCGGCGCAGGGCCGAGAGCAGCGTGGTGGTCTTCCCCGCGCCCTTGGGCCCGGCGATGATCACCGCGTCGCCGTCCCGGTGCAGCCCGGACGCGTGCAGCACCACGGTGCCCAGGCTCTCCTCGTGCCGGATGACGAGATCGCGTACGAAGTCGAGGACCTGCACCGTGGACCGCTCCGTGACGCGCACCAGGAAGGCGGTGTCCTTGGCGGTGTCGGCGGGGGCGTCCAGCAGGGTGTCCCGGTTGACGTACCGGTGCCGGCCGTCGGTGTCCACGCGGTGCGCGTCGAAGTTGAACTCGGCGGCGTTGCTGCGCCGGATGACCGACTGCGGCAGCTCCCACACCTCGGGGGCCACGTCCGTGTCCGGGTCGTAGGAGCGTACGTCGACCGAGAAGGTGACCTCGCCGGCCGGGGCCGGTCCGAGGAGGTGCCGGAAGAAGCGGCGCACGGGACCGAAGGCGTCCTCCGCGTCCTCGGCCACGTCGAACCGTACGGTCGTGTGCAGGAAGTTCAGGTAGACACTCATGCTCGGGTCGCTCTCTGTCAGGCGGCGCAGGCCGTGAGGGCGCGCAGCAGTTCGTCGGCGTGGGCGCGGAAGGACTGTGACCAGATGGGGTCGAGCAGCGGTGCCAGGCCGTCGACCCCCAGGGAGTAGGTGAGACCGAGCGACACCCGGGTGCCGGCGGTGTCCGGGGCCAGCGACCACTCGCCCGACAGGCTCTCCAGGTCGCCCGTGGTCTGTTCGAACCACAGCCGCAACCCGGGACCCGCGGCCTCGCGTTGGGTCCAGGTCACCTCGCTGCCGTTGAGCAGCACGGTCCACTCGCTCGTGCGGAACGTCCGCTCCCGCGTGGCCAGGGACCGTACGGAAACCACGTGCCGGGCTCGGGACGTCACCAGGGAACCGTCCTTGACCAGCGTCCAGACCTGCTCCGGGGTCCGGTCCTGGATCAGCGTCTCCGCCTGAACCGTGGGCATGTGTACCTCGCTCTCGTGTGGGCGGTCCGAGGACCAGGGGATGTCAGGTGCCTGGGGCCTCTCGTCCGGATCAAGGCCGGCCTGATCCGGACGAAAGGTCCTAAGCCGCTTTCATGAGCGGGGCGAGGAACCCGATGTCGAGGCCCGCCGCGCGGGCGAGCTCCGCCCAGACCCGCAGGGTCCGCAGCATGTCCCGCTGCCCCTCGGCGACCAGCCGGTCGGGCAGCTCCCCCGGGAAGCCGTCCAGCAGCCGCTCCCACAGCACGTAGATCTCGTCCACGGCGCACGCTCCGCCGCCGAACTCCTCGTGCAGGCCGAAGACGGCGGCCAGTTCGGGGCCGCTCGCGTCGACGACCTCACGCATCCCGTACTCCAGCGCCAGGGCCAGGCAGTGCCCGTCGTCCACGGGGGCCCGCCCCGCCAGACGCTGGTCGATGTCGAGCAGCTGCTCCAGGAAGCGGAGCTTCGCGGCCTGCTGCATCTGCGGCTGCTCGGTACCCCCTTCGAGGTCCTCGACGTACGCCCGTCCCTCCGCCAGCATCAGCCAGGCGGCCTGCACCCAGGCCTCGACGGCCTGCGGCCCCGCCATGACGTGCCCGGCCCGCACCGAGGGGAAGGCGATGAGCTCCTCCGCACCGCGTGGTGTGTGCGACGCCCGGCCGCGGTTCTCGGTCATCTGCGACTCACCCCTGTCTGCTGCTGTGTGTGCGGTCATCGCCCGGTCTCCTCACCGAGGTAGCCGATCCGCAGCCGGGCCGCGCCCGCCCGCAGGGCCCTCAGCAGGGTCGCGGCCGCGTGCGCGCCGAGCCCTGCCGGCTCGTCCAGACCCACCGGGGCGCCGGTGAACGGCAGCTCCGACGTGGCTCCGGTCCCTGGGAGCACCACCCCGCCGCCCGGGCCCAGGGCGATCGTGGCGCCGGGCAGGAAGCCGTGCACGCCGCCGGTGGGTTCCACCCGCACCGTGACGCCACCGCCCGTCCCGGTGGCGCGTACAGCGGCCAGGACCATGTCCGTGAACGGTGCGGCCAGCGGCTCACCGGCCATCGACGGGCCGAGGAAGGTGTGGACGTCCTTGCGGAGCTCCTCCAGACGCAGGGCGACCGAGCGGAGGTGGTCGTCGTTCCGGCCGCCTTCGGCCATCAGCCTCGTCCAGCGCAGCACGTACCATTTGCGGGTGGTGTAGACGTCTCCCTGGTGCGAGAGCAGCGCGTCCATCAGGTGCAGCAGCACGTTGTAGGCGTAGCCCACCCGTCCGCGTGTCTCGCCGGCCCGCTCGGCCAGAGTGGTGTGCACGACCTGCTCGACCGCGGTGTGCAGGGCGGCCCGGCACCAGATGCGGCTGAGGGAGGGCAGGGCCCCCAGATACGGAGCGGTGCCGTCCAGCGTGATGCCGTTGACGATGCGCTCCGTCTGCTTGCGGCGTGGCTCGCGCTGCTTGTCCCAGGCGCGGAACCCGGCCACGGTCCGCTCGGGCGAGAGGGCGGCCAGCCGGTCCAGTTCGCCGAGGTTCGAGGCGAGTTCGGCCTCGCTGAAGGACACGACCTCCAGGTGGTGGCCCTGCTCGAAGATCTTGGTGGATATCCGGGGGCCGTCGACGGCCTCCCGCTGGATCCGGATGAAGTCCAGGTCACTGGTGGGGTTGGCCAGTCCGTGCACGGGTGAACTCGTCAGCAGCAGCAGCCCGTCGCCGACCTGTTGACGCATCACCCCTGACAGCCACTCCGGATCGAGGTCGCGGCCGGCCAGGAAGTCGGTCACCTCGGAGTGACGGCGGGCCGTCAGCTCGTCGGGGGACAGGACATGGGGAAAGCGGGACGGCATTGCCCTCACCTCTCGTGTGTCGGTGCGAACGGGACGGTGCGGTAAAGGGATTCGGCGGAGGGCCCCAGGCCCAGCCCGCCGAGCACCAGTGCGGCCGGCAGGGTGTTGTCGACGGGTTCCGCCGGAGTACCGGGCGCGATTCCCGGGCCGACCGCCGCGTGGACCGCGTGGAGCCTGCTGTCACCGGTGTTGACCACATGGGCCCCGGGTTTGGGGGCCGGCCGGACCACCGGGCCCTCACCCAGCAGCTCGGCGCTCGGCTGGTAGTCGTCCCTGAGGGCCACGTAGACCACCTCGCTGTCCGGCTGTGTGCCGCTGAGCGGGCGGCCGTCCGGGCCGAGGAAGGCTGCCACCACCGGGTGGCCCGTTTCCGGGTCGGTGATCGAGGAGAGCACCGCACACGCCCGCGCCATGAGGTGGCGGACCCGCACGGGATCGCCGGCGGCAGTCCCGGAGACCCACAGGGAGCCGTTGTTCGCCGGGTGGTAGAAGACCTGGGACCTGTCCGGGTCCAGACCGCCGCCGACGGCGGACGCGGCCAGTCCCGCCCCCACCAGCTGATCGTTGAGGTGCACCAGACGGTTGCTGCCGACCATGCCGTGATCGGACCCCAGGACCACGGTGTCCTCCTCGCGGGCCCCGTCGAGCACCTGCCCCAGGATGGCGTCCGACCACGCGTAGCAGCGCCGGACGTACGACCAGACCCGCTCGGCGATGTCGGGGCGGTGCGCCGCGCTGCGCTCGTCGCACCAGCCCAGGAACTCGTGGCCCACGTCATCGGTCATCGGCAGGTAGACGACCACCAGGTCCGCGTCGTGCGTCTCCAGGACCGCCTCGGCCGCGGCCCCGAACGAACGGGCGACGCACTCCACCGAGGAGAGGAAGACCTCCTCGGCGGAGCCGTCCCCGCCCTCGGCCAGCCGGGGCCCGAACGTCGCCCGGCGGTAGAGCGGCCCGACCCCCTCGCCCGCGAACGGGAGGCACTGTGCGAGGCGGTGCAGACTCTTCGCATTGCGCCCGCCGGTCCGTGTCCGCCAGATCCCCGTGTGCACCACCACGAGCCGGCCGTCCACCCGGACGCACCGCACCCAGGTCCCGTTGTAGCGGTCCAGCCCGAACGGCCGCCACGGAGCTCCGGGCACGAGAAGCAGCTGCTCGTTCCCGGTCACCCGCACCTGCTGCGACGCGTCCGGGCCTTCCTCGGCCCGGACCGCCACCTCGTACGGGCCGATGTCCCAGCGGTGTGTCTCCCGGCCGCGGTCCAGGACGAGCCGTGCGTGCCGGGTCAGCCGGTCGCTGTAGGCCTCCACCGCGCTGTCCACGTGCGGCCCGACCCGGCCGTCGGCGCCGAAGACCCAGGGAGCGTGGACGAGCGCGCTCGTCAGATCGTTCTCGGACATCGCCTCCCACACCGGCGGCGCCGCCGGGAAGCCCGGCGCGAATCCGCTGACATGGCTGGCGACGCCGTCCCCGGCGCCCGGCACGGTGAACCCGGTGACCTGGTGCTCGGCCGGCCAGGTGCCGGTGAACAGTGTGGCCAGGGACGGCGGGGTCTGGCAGTTGGGGCGGGCCGGCCGTGCCGCGGCGAACACACCGCGCTCCCGCATCCGGGTCACGGACGGCAGCGCACCCTCACGCTCCAGCCGGTCCACCACCCAGTGGGCCCCGGCGTCCCAGACCACCCAGTAGACCGTCATGCAACGCCCCACTCCCGCAGGAGCCGCGGCAGCTCTGCCACGGAGTCCAGCTCGGCGGACGCCTGCCCCGTCAGCCCTTCCGCCCGCTGGTCCTCGTACTTGCCGGTGCGGACCTGGACGGTGCGGAAGCCCGCGGCCCGGCCTCCCGCGATGTCGGTCGTGGCGTCGTCACCGACCACGACGCACTCCGCTGCCGGCACGTCCAGGGAGCCGGCCGCGAGCGCGAAGAAGTCGGCAGAGGGTTTCCCCAGCACCCTCGCCTCGGCCCCGGAGGCGTACGTGATGGCCGCCACCACCGCACCGGTGTCCAGGTGGTCGCCGTCGGCCCGTTTGAAGTAGCGGCCTGTCTGCAGGGCGATCAGCCGGGCCCCGTCCCGTACGGCGCGGAAGGCCCCGTCCAGTGCGGCGTAGTCCAGCGTGTCCCGGCAGTCGCCGATCAGCACGTGGCTGTACGGCGGTTCCCCGGCCAGGGTCGGCAGCACCTCGCGCAGCTCCCGCGACACGAGCGGATAGGTGCGGGCACCGGCCGCCGTCAGCAGCCGGGCCGCCGCCACGACAGGGGTGAACAGCTCGTCCGACGCCACCGTCAGGCCGTATTCCTCCAGCTCCCGCCGGATCCGCTCCGAGGGTTTGGAGTCGGTGTTGGTCAGGAAACGCAGCCCCACCCCCAGGTCCCGCAGTGCGTCCACCGCCCGGGCCGCCCCGTCGATCACCGCGCCCCGGGCGTAGAGCGTGCCCTCCAGGTCGAGCAGTACGGCACGCACGGGGGTGCCCGGCATCAGCCGGCCTTCCGGGCGAGCCGGGGCCGGGCCGCGACGGCGTCCTTGAGGAAGGTGCGCTTGGAGTAGAAGCCACGCCGGTCGTCGAGGCCGTGCGCGCGCAGGAACGCCTCCAGCCAGCTCACGATCTCGTCCATCTCGGCCAGCACCGCGGCCTCGTCGGGCGGAACGGCGACCCGGCTGCGCAGATACTCCAGTTCGCACTGGTTGAGCGTCACCTCGTGGTCCTCGACCAGACTGCAGTGGTCGAAGAAGACGCCGTAGACGTGTCCGGTGCGCACCGACTCGAAGTTGACGTCGTAGCGGACGCGGCGGAAGGAGGGCAGGCGGACGGCCTCCACCTCCAGCTCCTCGCGGATGTACCGCTCGAAACCGCCGTCGTCCGTCACGTCCAGCCCGTACGTGTGGCTCTCCCGGCGGTCGAAGGTGTCCTCGGCGTACCACTTCCGCTTGAGGAGGTGCTTTCCGTCGGTGGTGGGGATGAAGGAGACGTAACCGGCCTCGGCCTCGGTGGGGCCGGTCACCTCGAAGAGGTGGTTGAGGTAGTCCCACGCCTGGTACTCGTCCCGGTACTCCATGACATAGCCGGGCAGACCGCCCCCGAGCAGGTTGCCGTACAGCTCGACCGTCAGCGTCCAGATGTCCACCGGCGGGCTGAGGGTGTACTTGTACTCCAGCTCCTGGCCGTCGAAGCACTTGCGGTAGTACCGCTGGTGGTTGTTGAGGAGGAGGAACTGTCCGGCGTGCAGCCGTACCGCCTCGGGCAGCCACTCGAGCTCCTCGACGCCGGCCGTGGGCACCGGCTCGGGGGTGATCCGGATGAAGCAGGCGTCCTCCGCCAGGAAGCGGATCTGGCTGTGCACATGGGCCCGGTCACCGTCCGCGGTGACGTAGAACAGCGGCACGAGCGGCCCGGTGTGCCCGCCGGTGACCTCGGACACCGCCGCACGCAGGGCGGCCCCCGGCAGCATGCCGGGGAAGAGCTCCTCGCCCCGGGCCTTCGTGGTGTGCCGGCGGGTTCCGTCGACGGTGCGGACGGCCGGTTCCAACGGGCCGAGCGTGTCCCAGCGCAGGACGACCGTGTTGCTCGGGAAGGCCTGCTCCACCGGGGCACCGAGCTCCACGAGGACCACCGGGTCGGTGCCGGCGAGCGGGGCGGTGCCGTTGAGGAGGTGCAGCCCGCCGAGGACCAGCCAGGACCGCCGGCCGGAGGGGACGGCCGGCGGGGCGGCGGATGTGACGGTGTCGCTCATGCGCGTTCTCCCTTGCGGCCGGTCGTCGCGACCGTGCCATCACTGATCACTGCTTCGGTTCCCTCGATCCCCTCGGCGGTCACCGCGGGAATCTCCGCCTCGCGCAGCAGGATCGCCAGGTGCCCCAGGGCGGAGCCCTGGTCGAAGACGAACCCGGCCACGTGCTCGATGAGGACGGAGAGCACCGCGTACGGCCGTGCGGCGCTGATCACGGGCTTCTCGTCGTACGAGGTGACCAGGTCGAGGATCCGGCCCAGCCCCTCGTGCTCGGTGACGTCCTTGGACTTGTCGATGGACACGGCCGGACCGATGGAGAGACGCCGCAGGACGGCGTCGTCGTCGAGGCGCAGGAGCGGCCCCCGGGCGGTCCCCGGTGAGATGCAGACCTCCCCGTGCGCGACCGTCACGTCGTCGTCGCCGAGGACCGAGTGGTCGACGAAGTACAGGACGCCCCCGTCGAAGACCCATTCCAGGGTCACGGGGCCGTGCACGGCGTGCATGGCCGCCGTGAACCGTGCGAGTTCGCCGAGGTGCGGACGCAGGGCGGCGCCGGCGCCCGGCCAGTCCGGCCCGCCCGTCCCGCCGAGGGCCGCCGCGACGTCCTCGACGACGATCGCCTCGCCGCCCGCCGTACCCCGGTTCAGGGCCATCAGGCCCTCCTCGGTGTACTCGACGACCAGCCCTCCCGCCGCCGTCCGCCGGGATATCACACCGAGCTCGCCGCGGATGAAGTCCCGCACGATCACCGTGTGCAGGTCCGTACCGTCCGCCGCGGCCCCGGTGGTCACGGCGAGCTGGCGCGGTACCTCCTCCTTGGGCACCACGATCTGGCGCAGGTTCTCCCCGAAGTCGAGAACGCACTCCCCGGTGCCGCCCGCGAGCATGTCGCGCACGGCCGCCGCGCCCTCGTGCCCGTGCAGGCCCAGGCCGTTGAAGCGCAGGACCCAGCCCGCGCCGGTGGACACCCCGTGCTCGTGGGCGAGCCGGTGCGCGGGCCCGCGCTTGGCGGTGTACCCGCTGTGCACGGCGGCCACCGCGCCCAGACCGAAGCCGGCGGGGAGGTCGTCGGCGTAGAGCCGGTGCGCCTCGGTGACCGGCTCTGCGGAGCGGCGGGCCACCTCGCGGGACGCGGTGAGCGGGCGGACCTGCACGAGGTGGACGCCTTCGGTGTCCGCGGCCCACTCGACATCCACGTCGTGCCCGCGGCTCGCGCGCAGCCGGCGTACGAGGTCCACGACCTGACGCAGCATCTCGTGCTCGGCCACGTCCCGACCGGTCCCGGCGGCCAGGGCGTCCGAGTCGGTGCGCCGGGGCACGGCGACGCCGGCGACGAGCTCGTCGGCGAGGCCCTCGACGTACTCGACGGACACCCGGCCGGCGTCGCCGTCGAGGCCGGTGAACGCAACCCCGGCGAAGTCCGGGCGGACGAGCCGCTGTACGAGGACGGCGAGGCGTGGGGCCGGGGAGAACTGGCCGGCCCGGATGCGGGCCGCCACGGCCGGGGCCTCGTAGTGCGAGCGCCAGCACGCCTCGACGGCCTCGACGGCGGCGTCCACACCGGTGACCCCGAGGACGGACGTGTGGATCCCGGCGAGGCTGGAGCTCTGGGTGTCCTCGTCCAGTCCCGAGGAACGGACGGCCAGTTCGGCCTCCGCGCCACCGGACGGCGGGAACATCTCGCCCAGCCGTGCGGCCAGCAGCTTTCTGGCCTGCTCGGGCATCCGGATCTCGGCACCGACCTTCTGGATCTTCGCCACGGAGTCGGTGAAGAAGGCTCCGACCGTGGCCTTGAGATCCGTGAAGGCGTCGGCCAGTGCCGCGTTCTGTGCGTCGGTGAGCGCGTCGGTGAACTCACCCGCGGGCACACAGAAGGCGGCCGGCACCCGGAAGTCGTGGCTGGAGGCGGCGAGCTGGGCGAACTTGGGCCCCACCTCGTCGGGGTCGAAGCTGGCGCCGAGCCCCGGGAAGCGCTGGCGGGCGAACTGCTTGTCGAAGTCGACGTGGATATCGCTGGAGCGGGGGCCCGCCGACCCCTGGTACTTGCCGTCGTAGAGGACGATCTCGCCCTGTGGCCGCCACCACATCATCTGGCCGATGCTGATGCCGGGATACACCCGGACCCTGTTCATCGTGTACAGCTGCAGGGTCCACTGGCCGGTGTACCCGATGTCGCCCAGGCTCGCGGAGAGGTTGATGAAGAGGCCGAGCCTGGCGACCGAGGAACGCGCCGCGAAGGTGGGGGCGTAGTGCTCGCTGCCCAACACCTCGATGGTGTGCGCGAGATAGAGCTTGCCGGGCTCCAGGACGTAACCGTCCTCGGAGATCTCGATCTCTTCGAAGTCGTTGGTCCGCCGGGCGTCCAGCGGCATGTTCGCGTACGTGCGCAGCGTGGTGCCGAGACGGAAGTTGTAGCTGTTCGGATTCACCTGCTCCGGCGTGAACGGCTCGATCGTGATGCGGCCGTTCGTTCGTTCTCTCTCGATTTCCGGCCCGGTGAGAATCATGGCTCGCCCCGTTCGCTCGTTCTCGTGGAAGAAGGTGTACGGACCCTTGCGGCACACCTGCGGCGGCGGGAAGGACAGCCGGCCGGCAGGAGGTGTCAGCCCCAGCCGGTGTCGTCCCCGAGAGGGCCGGCCGCGCTCGCCCGGATACCGCCGAGGGCGGTGGGAGCAGGGGTGAGGGACGTGCCCGTGGACGCTGTTGTGGGCCAGGACTTCATGTAGCTACCTTCGCTCGGGCGTAAGTTCCTGTTCACCCATCCACCGACGCAGTTTCCCGTGAGGGAGGGGTGGGGGATGAATCACCATGCCAGAGACCGCAGAGGAATGAGCGGGGACGGGGGATCAGCAAGCTGCATGGCAGCTTGCTGACACGCCTTGCGAAAGGGGGAGGGATGGGAACAGACACTACGGTGGACGAAGGCGGGGTGTCCGATGACATCCTGCGGACGGTGTATGAATATGCACTGCAAAGTGCAACGGAAGATGTATTTTCGGCCAACTCCGCGAGCAGGCACACCGGCGTGCCCCTTGCACATGTCAGCATGGCCGTTCGAGAACTTCACGACATGGGGCTGCTGCGCGGTGGCCGGGACGAAGGACTTCGGGCCGTCGCGCCGGAGGAGGCCGTGGCCTCCGTCGTAGGTCCCCTCGATCGTGAGATACGCACCCGTCGCGCGCTCGCGGAGGAGAGGCGGGCGTCGATCATGTCCTTCCTGCCGGTCTTCCAGTCGAGCCAGTACTCCCAGGAGAGGGAGAGCAAGTTCGAGGTCCTGGAAGAGCTCGCACAGGTCCGCACGGTCATCGCCGACCTGGCCGTACGGGCCCGCACCGAGATCCTCACGGCCCAGCCGGGCGGCCCCCGTGGCGAGGACACCCTCAAGGAGGCGGAGCCCCGCGACCGGGGAGTGCTGGACCGGGGCGTGCGGATGCGTATCCTCTACCAGCACACGGCCCGGTCCAGCCCGGCCACGGCCGCGTACATCGCCCATCTCTCGCAGCTGGGCGCGCACATACGGACCACCGACGACCACTTCAGCCGTCTTCTCGTCTTCGACGCGGAGACGGCGATCATCTCCCTGCCCAGGAACCCCCAGGGCGCGGTGGTGGTCCGCGAGCCGCACATGGTGGCCTTCATCGTGGAGACCTACGAGCGGCTGTGGCTGGCGGCCGAACGCTGTGCCCCGGCCGCCGGTGTCCGGAGCGAGGTCGCCGGCGACATCCGGCAGGCCATCGTCCGTCTCCTCGTCGAAGGGCTGACGGACGCCTCCATCGCCAACCGCCTGGGCATGTCCGTCCGTACGTGCCGGCGTCACATCGCCGATGTCATGGAGGAACTGGGCGCGCAGAGCCGCTTCCAGGCCGGCTACCTGCTGACCGCGGCGGCCGGCCGGACCGGTGAGATCCCTGCCTGGGAGGAATCGCACTCGTGACCGGTGGGGCCGGCACGGGGGCTGACATGTCCGGGCGCCGCCCGGGTGGGAACGAAGAAGGAGAGACGAGTTGACGACGGATCGCAGGACCGGCGAGGACGGACCGACGGTGCACGGAGAGGTGCGCGACGGGTTCGAAGGGGTACGTGACGCCTTCGCGCAGGTGGTACGGGAACAGCCGGAGCCCACGGGACAGCAGCTGGCGGTGTACCGGAACGGGGAGTGCCTGGTCGACCTGTGGGCCGGGCCGGAGACGCGGGGGTCCAGCCTCACGGGCGTGTTCTCGGTGAGCAAGGGGGCCGTCTACCTCGTCGTGGCGCTGCTCGTGCAGGACGGCGTCCTCGACCTGGACCGCCCCGTGGCCTCCTACTGGCCCGAGTTCGGCCAGGCCGGCAAGGACCGGATCACGCTGCGCCAGCTGCTCGCCCACCAGGCGGGGGTGGTCGGCGCCGACGAGGTGTTCACCGTCGAGGAGCTGGCCGACGACCGGGTGATGGCCGAACGGCTCGCGGCCCAGGCCCCCTTCTGGGAGCCCGGCACCGCTTTCGGCTACCACGGACTCGTCATAGGCGCCCTCACGGGTGAGGTCGTCCGCAGGGCCACCGGCCGCAGCCAGCAGGACTGGTGGGAGCAGCGGGTGCGCTCCCCGTACGGCCTCGACTTCTACCTGGGGCTGCCGAAGGAACTGGAACCCCGCTACCTGCCCGTGCTCCCCGCCGTGCCAGGGCCGGGAGAGACGGTGGAGGAGGAGAACCCGCTGCGGGACATCGCCTTCAGCACCGCGTACATGCCGGACCTGTCCGTCTTCCCGAACTTCCGGCTGACGAGGGCGCTCGGCCAGGGAGCGGCGGGCGGCGTCGCCTCCGCCCGGGGGATGGCCGGGGCCTACGCGGCGGCGATCGGTGTCCTGGACGACCGGCCGGCGCTGCTCTCCGCCGACACCGTGGAGGCGTTCACCCAGGTCCACTCGGAGGGCATCGACCGGGTGGGCGGCGGGGAGAACTGCTTCGCCCTGGGGTTCCACCCCCTCGGCCGGCGGTACCCGGTCCTCGGTCCGGACGCCTTCGGGCACGGAGGCGCGGCCGGCGCCCAGGCGTTCGCGAGCCCGCGCCTCGGGATCGGATACGGATACGGCCGGAGCAGGTTCGCGCTCGGGGACAGTGCGGAGAAGGAGAACATCCTGCTGATCGACGAGGTGGTCAGGGCGATAGACCGCACCGCCGCATAGGTCTTTCGTTTGGATCAGGCTGGAATCAGCGGCTCCGCGGCACTCACCGACAGTGCCGCGGAGCCGCTCACGGGGGGGACAAGGACATGGAAGAAGAAGGCGCGGAACCGGGTATGAAGGCCGGAGCACGAGGGCTGTGCTTCCGGATCCTCGGACCACTGGAGGCAGCCGCCGGCGGGGAGAGGCTCCAGCTGTCCGGCGTGGTGCAGGAACGGGTGCTGTCCATGCTGCTCCTGGAGCCCGGCCGGGTCGTGCCCATGCCCCGGCTCGTCGAGGCGGCCTGGGAGGAGGATCCGCCGGCGACCGCCTCCCACCAGGTCCGCAAGGCCGTCTCCGACCTGCGCCGTCGCCTCCCCGGCGACGGGGTCGTCGTCACCGACGGCAGCGGCTACCGCATCGTCGTGGCCCCGGGGCAGCTGGACCTGCTGGAGTTCGACGCCCGGATCCGGGCCGTCGAACGGGACCTGCGCGACGACCGGCGGCCGGAGGCCGTCGCCGGACTCGAGGCCGCGCTCGGGCTCTGGCGCGGGTCCGTCCTCTCCGGCCAGGGCGGCTCCGTCATCGAGGCGGCGGCCACCGCCCTGGAGGAACGCCGGCTGGTGGCCACGGAGGAGCTCTACGACCTGCGGCTGGCACTCGGCCTCAGCGGTGAACTCGTCGCCGGCCTGCGCACGCTGGTCTCCGCCCACCCGCTGCGCGAGCCCTTCCGCAGCCAGCTCATGCTCGCCCTCTACCGCACCGGGCGGAAGGCCGAGGCACTCAACGAGTACGGCCAGGTCCGTGAGTTCCTCGCGGAGGAGCTGGGTGTCGATCCGGGCCCGCCGCTGACCAAGCTCTACGAGGAGATCCTGTGCGACGAGCCCGGGCTGGTGCTGCCGAGCCGGAAGTCCGCGCCCGTCCCGGACGAACCCCCCGCCCCGCCCGTCCGGGTCTGCACCCTGCCCCAGCCGCTGGCCGACTTCACCGGCCGGGCCAGGGAACTCGCCGAACTCCTGAGCTGCGTCGACGCGGCCGACCGCCAGGACGGCTCCGACAGCCGGTCCGCCCGGGTCGTGGCCGTCGACGGAATGGGCGGATCCGGGAAGACCTCGCTCGCGGTGTGGGCCGCACACCGGCTCGCCGACCGGTTCCCCGACGGGCAGCTCCACGTGGACCTGCGCGGGTTCACCCCGGGCGAGCAGCCTCCGGTCCCGCCCGGCACCGCGCTGCACCACCTGCTGCGCTCGCTGGGTGTGGACGACGACCAGATCCCCAGCGACACGGAGGCCAGGGCCAACCTCTGGCGGGCCACGGTCGCCGGGCGACGGCTGCTGCTGCTCCTCGACAACGCCGCCCATGTGGACCAGGTGACCCCGCTGCTGGCCGCTTCCCCCGGCTGCCTGGTCCTGATCACGAGCCGCTCCCGCCTCCTGGACCTCGACGGGGTCAGCTGGGTCTCCGTCGGTCTGATGACGCCGCAGGACAGCGCCGCCCTGGTGGCGGCGACCCTGGGGGCGGACCGGGTCGAGGCCGAGCCGGAGTCGGCGGCGGAACTGGCCGAGCTCTGCGGCCACCTGCCGCTGGCCCTGCGCATCGCCACCGCCCGGCTGCGCAACCGTTCCTCGTGGACCGTGCGCTACCTGGCCGAACGGCTCCGCGACGAGACTCGCAGGCTCGACGAACTGCGCTCCCCGCAGCGCAGCGTCTCCGCGACGCTGCACCTGTCGTACATGGCGCTGGACGAGCCCCAGCGTGCGGCCTTCCGCACCCTCGGACTCCACCCGAGTACCGGCGTCGACGTCCACTCGGCTGCCGCCCTGCTGGGCACCGGACCCCATGACGCCGAGTCGACCCTGGAAGTCCTGCTGGACATGCGGCTGGTGCAGCAGCCGCAGGTGGGCATCTACACCTTGCACGACCTGGTACGCAGCTTCGCCCGCAGCCTCTGCGGCCCGGCGACGGCGCAGCAGGACGCGGCGGTGGTGGAACGGCTGCTCGGCTACTACCTCACGGCGACGGACGTGGCCTGCCAGATCCTCTTCCCGGGACGCGAGCAGCGCGGCACCGGCATTCCGGCGTACGACGGCAGCCTGCCGCCCTGCCAGGACGCCGAGTCCGCCCGTGCATGGTTCGACCGTGAGCACAGCGGACTGCTGGCCGCCGTCTCGCTGGCCGAGCTGCATGGCCTGCCCCGCCACACCGTCTGCCTCACCCGTAACCTCAGCTTCCATCTGAACGCCCGCGGGCAGTTCGACGACCTCTGGAACATCTGCCGGAGCGCACTGGTGGCCGCTCGCGGTCTGGACGATCCCCAACTGCTCTGCGTCACCCTGTCGAACGTCGGGGTGGCCTGCTGGAAGGTGGGCAGATTCGCCGACGGCCTGGAGGCCGCGCAGGAGGCCCGGGACGTCGCCGTGAGCCTCGGCGACCGGCACATCCAGGCCCACAGCGAATCGACCATCGGACTCCTCGCCTCGATGCTCGGCCGGTACGAGGAGGCGCTGACCCTCCTGAGCGAGGCCGTCACCCGCTCCGCGAAGCTGGGCGCCAGCCGCTCCGAGGCGGAGGGGCTGTCCACGCTCAGCACGCTGTACGAGAAGTGGGGCCGGTACACGGAGGCAGCCGACACGGCCCGGCGTGCCTTGGAGATCAGCCGGTCCATCGGTTACCACGGCAACCTGGTCATGTCGCTGACGGATCTGGCTTTCGCCCAGGTGGGGCTGGGACAGCTGGAGGAGGCGGACGAGAACCTGGCGCAGGCGCGGTTGCTGAGCGAACTGCGTACGGCGCCGGGGGATGTGGGACTGGTGCTCGCGCTGTCCGCGAAGGTGGCGTACATGCGGGGGAGGGCCGCCGACGCCGAGGGACTCGCTCTGCGTGCCCTGGAGCTGGTCCGTACGGGGGCGACGCCGGTACGGCTGGCGGAGGTGGAGAACATCGTCGGCCATCTGCGGTGCGCGCTGGGGGACCCCGAGGCTGCCCTGGTCCTTCACCGGCACGCCCGGAAGGCGGCCGTGGACATGGGCTTCTGCTCGGAGGAGGCGTCCGCGCTGGCCGGTATCGCCCGGGCGGAGGAAGCTCTCGGCGACCGGGAGGCGGCAGGAAGGCACCGGGCCGAGGCCGACCGCCTCTACGCCTTCATGGGTGTCCGCGATCCGCAGACCGTGTTCGCCTGAGCCCGGGGTCCTGCCCCCGGGGCGGGGCCCGGGTCAGGGGGCCGACGGGGGAGTCGCGGGACCGGCGTTGGTGGCGAGCACCACGGTCGTGGCGGCCGTACCGTCCTCGGTGAGTTCGTTGCCGGCGGCCACCATGAGCGCCGGTACCGTCAGGACCAGGGCGACGAGCGCGCCGGCGATGCGTGCGGTCCGGGCGGGGTTGCCGTTCAGGTTCTCGTTCATCTCGAACTCCTCGGAAGGTCTGTGGGACGTGGTGAGCGGCCCGGTTCCCCGTCCCGCTCCCGACAGATCCCAAGGTGCCCGGAGCCGTTCCCGGGCGGTTACCGCTTCGTTCCCGGCCCGAGGGAAGCGACCAGGACCGGGGTACCCGCGATCTCCACCGGGCTGGGACCGGTGGGCGTGAGCGCCACATCCGTCCGCATTCCTCCGGACTGATGCCCGATCAGGTCGAGCAGGCGGCGGACCGTTTCCCGTACGCCGGCCTGCTCCGACTCGCCCATGGGCTGCCGGGACTCCGGCCAGGTGATGTCCAGGAGGAGGTGCATTCCGCCCACGGACACCGTGTCGACCTGGCACACGGGCGCCGGGTCGTCACCGGCCGCGGCGGGCCCGGGCACCGGGCCCCGGCGGAGGATCTCCCTCAGTTCGGCACGGTCCGGAAGCCATGACCCCGTCTGCCCGGGACCGAGGGCGAGTCCCCGCAGGGCGTCGAGCACGGCGGGCTCGTCGGTGCCGCCGCTCACGACGAAGTCGATGCCGTGCCCGGCGTCCTCGCCCGCGGCCAGGTCCCGCAGGGTGCGGGCCGGGTCGTCGGTGGTCAGGGTCCGCTCCGGCGGTATCCCGCCGGGGGCCCCGGCGCCTGTGCGGCGCAGGGCCCAGGGCTCCAGCCCGGTGTCCGAGACGGCCCGGACCAGTCCGGCGTCGGGTGTCAGCAGCAGGACGCGGCAGGGCTTGTACATCAGATTCGCCTCGTTCGTGATCCGGCCTGGCCGGAGGGGTCGTGGGGTGCTGCCGGACCGGGGGCGTGCAGATGTCCGGCGGCCAGCGCCGCGTAGACGGCGGCACCGGAGGAGAGCACGGACTCGTCGAAGTCCGCGCGGGGGGAGTGGTTGTCGGGGGCGGTGAGGGGGTCGGCCCCGGGTGTGGTGGCGCCGAGGAACACCATGGCCCCGGGCACCTCGCCGACGACCCGGGAGAAGTCCTCGGAGCCGGTCATCGGCCGGGGCAGTGTCTCGTAGCCGTCCGCCCCGAACAGTTCGCCGACGGTACGGGTCACGGTGTCCACCGCGGCCTCGTCGTTGACGGTCACGGGGTAGAGGGGCTGCCACCGCACGTCGGCCTCCACCCCGTGTGCCGCGGCCACCCCGTGGCAGACCTCGGCCAGGGCCTGTTCGGCGCGGGCCCGGGCCTGGGGGGAGAAGGTGCGGACCGTGGTCTCGAAGACGGCGGTGTCCGGGATGATGTTGTTCTGCGTCCCGGCGTGGAAGGAACCCGTCGTCACCACGACCGGGTCGAAGACGTCGAACGCCCGGGTGACCCGGGTCTGCAGGGCGACGACCATCTCGCAGGCCACCGGCACGGGGTCCTTCGCCGAGTGCGGCGTCGCCCCGTGACCGCCCGTGCCGCGGACCGTGACGGTCAGGTTGTCGACCGCCGCCATGGTCGGCCCGCCGCGGGCACTGAATCTCCCCGACGGCCGCCCGGAGGCCGTGACATGCAGCGCGTAGGCGGCTGCCGGCCGGTTCCCCGACGCGTCCAGGACACCTTCGTCGAGCATGTGGCGTGCCCCGTCGTAGCCCTCCTCGCCGGGCTGGAACATCAGGACGACGTCGCCGGCCAGCCGGTCCCGGTGGTGGGCGAGCAGCCGGGCGGCGCCGGCCAGCATCGCGGTGTGCAGATCGTGTCCGCACGCGTGCATGGCACCGTTGCCCGAGGCGAAGTCCAGCCCGGTGAGCTCGGTCACCGGCAGGGCGTCCATGTCGCCGCGGAGGAGCACCGTCGGGCCGGGCCGGGCTCCCCGCAGTACCGCGGTCACCGAACTGAGCCGCCGCCCGGTGGTGATCTCCAGCCCCAGCCCGTCCAGGGCGTTCAGCACGGCCTCCTGGGTGTGCGGCAGGTCCAGGCCCACCTCGGGCCGGGCGTGCAGGGTGCGCCGCAGCCGGACCAGGTCGTCCTGGAGGCTCCGCGCGTCGTCCAGCAGACCGTCGGTCGGGCGGCCGCTCATCGGGCCACCGCTTCCCGCAGCTGGTGCGTGCCGGCCCCGGCCACCTCGTCGCGAATCACGTCCGACAGCCTCCGCACGCCCTCCCGGACGGCACTCGTCGTCGGGTAGGAGTAGGAGAGCCGGAGGTTCCGCGCGCCGCCCCGGGTGTGGAATCCGGAACCCGGCACGTAGGCCACCCCGCCCTCGATCGCACGCGGCATCATCGCGCGTGCGTCCAGCCGGCCCGGCAGGGTCATCCAGACGAAGAACCCTCCCTCGGGCACCGTCCAGGACACACCGTCCGGCATGGTGACGGCCAGTTCGTCGAGCATGGCGTCACGGCGTCCGCGGTACAGGCTCCGGGCGGCGTCCAGATGGCCCTGCCAGGACCATTCGCCAAGGAACCGGCTCACCGCCCGCTGGGCCAGTGCCGAGTGGGAGAGCATCGCGCTCTCCGCCGCGAGCACCAGCGTGTCGGTGAGGGCGCGCGGGGCGCGGACCCAGCCCACGCGCAAGCCGGGAGCGAGGGTCTTGGAGAACGAGCCCAGATAGACCACCCCGTCCGGGGCGTCGGCGCACAGAGCCCGGTGCGGCTGCTCCCCGAAGTGCAGCAGCCCGTAGGGGTTGTCCTCGACGACCAGGACACCGGCCCGCCGGCAGATCTCCAGGACCTCCCTCCTGCGGTCGGCGCCGAGCACCCGGCCGGTGGGGTTGTGGAAGGTCGGCACCGTGTAGAAGAACTTCGCCGGGCGCCCCTCGGCCGCGCAGAGGGCGAAGGCGTCGGCCAGCGCCTGGGGCACCACACCGTCCTGGTCCATGGCGACCTCGACCACCCGTGCCTGGCCCGCCGCGAAGGTGCTCAGCGCGGTGACGTACGTGGGGCCCTCCGTCACCACCGTGTCGCCCGGGTCCACGAGGACCCGGGTCACCAGATCGAGCGCCTGCTGCGATCCGACCGTGACCATGACCTCGTCCGGGGTCGCCGCGACGCCCTCGGCCGCCATGACCTCGCAGATACGCTCGCGCAGCACCGGGTCCCCCTGCGCGGAGCCGTACTGGAGCGCACCCGGCCCGTCGGTGCCGAGCACGTCCCCGAGGACCGTGCGCAGCGCCTGGGCCGGCAGCGCTTCGGGACTGGGCATCCCCCCGGCCAGCGAGACGACGTCCTCCCGGGCGGCCATGGAGAACAGGGCCCTGGTCTCCGAGGGCACCATGCGGCGGGCCCGCTCGGCGAGGAGCAGCGGTGGGGCCGTGACCGTGTCCAGGGGCGGGACCGGCTGGAACGAGAGCATGGTGTCTCCAGAAGGCGTGGCGTGGCGGATGACGTGGAGGGGTGGTGCGAGCGGTGCGGGCTCCGGGCGGCTCAGGCGGGTGTCAGCTCCGGCTGCGTCCCGGCCTCGTCCTTCGCCACGCCGGCGGCGCGGGGGACGAAGCGGAACGCGGCCCAGAAACCGCAGGCCGCGAAGGGCACGAGCAGGGCGGCGAGGGTGAGGAAGGCGGCGGTGAGCGACTGCCGGGCGGCGACACCCAGCACCGGCATCAGAGCGGCGGTTCCCCCGCCGATCGCCAGCAGCCGCAAGGAGGCCATCTTCGCCTTGTCCAGGGGGCCGGCCTGCTGCTGAAGAAGCGTCAGGAGGAGCGTGATGGCGTTCAGGTTGGCGAAGCCGGCCAGGAAGAACCCGGCGTAGTGCAGGGCGGGCGTGGTGGTGAAGGCCAGCGCCACCGCGATCACCGCCTGGAGCGACACCCAGAGCGGGAGCAGTGCCAGACGCACGGTGTGCCGGGTGAAGAAGGTCGCCGCGATCATCCCTGCTCCCAGGGTGCCCTCCAGCGCCGAGATGGCCCACGGCTGCCCGCCGTGCCAGGCGTCGACGAGGGGCACCACCAGGGTGGACAGGCTGTAGGAGTACACGAAGTCGCCCGCGCACATCAGGACCATCCCGAAGACCACGGCCTCGTGGCGGTGCCGGCGGAAGAGGCCCGCCCAGTCGCGGAGCAGGTCGGGCAGCGCCGAGCGCAGGGTGCTGTCCCGGAGCCGTCCCGCCGACTCCTGGCGTGGGGCACGCAGCCTCGACACCACCGTTGCCGCGACCAGCGAGACCGCCACGTCGACCAGCAGGGCCTGGGTGGCCGTACCGATCATCAGGACCAGGCCGAGCGCCGCCATCCCGATCAGGCTGCCCGCCTGGATCGCGATGCCGATCAGGCTGTTGAAGGCCACGGCACGTCCGCCCGCGATGTGGTGCGCGGTGAACTTGAAGAACGCCGTGCGCTGGACGTTGTCGAAGACCGCCAGGAACACGGCGGCCGTGCCGACCACGGTGACGACACTCCCCTCGCCCGTGGAAAGGGCGACCACGATGACGCCCACGGTCAGAGCCCTCAGCAGGCTGCACAGCACGTAGACGGTCCTGGAGTCGAAGGCGTCGACCACCGGCCCGGAGAAGGGGAGGACCGCCACCGCCCCCAGCCCCTGGAGGGCGAAGATCATGGCGAACGCCTGGGCGTCCCCGGTGTGGTGGAACAGCGTCTGCCCGAGTGCCAGGGTGTACAGGCCCATACCGATGCTCGACACGAGCATCGAGCCGAGCATGGTGCGCGCCGTGGTGTCCCGCAGGATCATGACCCCACCACCCGGACCGTCGCCTTGCCGGTGTTGCCGCCGGCCAGCATCCCGAGGAAGGCGTCGACGATCCGGTCGAAGCCCTCGGTCACCGTGTGCCGGTCCGTGACCGTGCCGGAGGCGAGCGCGGGCAGCAGCATCTGCTCCAACTCATCCTGCTTGTCACGGTGGTTGCGTACGAGGAAGCCTTCCAGCCGGACGCTCTTCTCCACCAGGTCGAAGAGATTGCGCGGAGCGGGGGGCGGCTCGGCGGCGTCGTACTGGGAGATCGCGCCGCACCAGGCGATCCGCCCGAACTCACGCATCGCCCCGATCGCGGCCTCCAGGTGCTCCCCGCCCACGTTGTCGACGTACACGTCGATCCCGTCGGGCGCCGCCTTCGCCAGCTGTTCGGCGAGCCGGCCCTCGCGGTGGTCGAACGCCGCGTCGAAGCCCAGTTCCCCGGTGAGGAGGCGGACCTTCGCCGGGGAGCCGGCGCTGCCGACGACCCTGCCGGCGCCCATCAGCCGCGCCAGCTGCCCCGCCGCACTGCCCACGCCGCCCGCCGCGGCGGAGATGTAGACCGTCTCCCCGGGGGCGAGCCGGGCGATGCGGCTGAGCGCCACGTAGGCGGTGAGGCCGGTGCCGCCGAGGATGCCGAGGTAGGTCTCGGGCGGCACTCCGGGGGTCTGCGGCAGGACGCGTACGTCCTCGGGGCGCACCACGGCGTGGGTGCGCCAGCCCTGGCGGTGGAAGACCAGGTCGCCCTCTTCCAGTCCGGGGGTGCGGGAGTCGGTGACCCGGCCTATGGAGCGGCCCTCCAGCGGGGCCGACAGGTCCCACCCGGCGTCCATGTTCTCCCGCATGTACGGGTCCACGGAGAGGAGCTCGTTCTCGACGAGCGCGGTGCCGCGCTGCGGTACGGGCACCGGCTCCTCGGTGAAGACGAACTCGGCACCGGTCGGCCGGCCACGGGGGCGGCTGACCTGCTGAACGGATCGGGCGGTCTGAGACATCGGGAGAGCTCCAGAACTGTGCGGGGAAGGACGGACGGAGGGGGGGGAGATACGGAGGCGTCAGCTGAGCCGGCGGTCGATCACGGTCCGGATCTTTCCGCTGACCGGGTTCCGCTCCAGTCCGCCCTCCGGGTGGCATTCGACCACCAGCTCGAACAGCCGCAGCCCGTCGTCGTAGAGGTGATCACCGCTCAGCGCCGGGAAGGCGCCGGCGAGGAAGGACTTCAGCGCCTGCGGGTCCAGCTCCTCACGCGACTCGGTGCGCAGCACCAGCGTCTCGGTGCCCTCCCTGGTGGTCAGCTCCGCCTGGAGCTGGGACACCTGGAACTCCTCCAGGGCGGTGGCGATCTCGCCGTAGTGCACGGTCGCCGACTTGAACTTCAGCAGGCCGTCGCTGCGTCCGAGGTACTCCAGCACCCGCCCGGAGACCCCGCAGTCGCAGTCGCGTTCGGTCACCCGGCCCATGTCGCCGATGCGGTAGCGGATCAGCGGTCCCTCGAACTTCTGCATCGCGGTGATCAGCAGGTGTCCGGTCTCGCCGTCGGGCAGGGGGGAGCCGTCCTCGTCGACGACCTCGACGAGGTTGTAGTCGTCGTTGACGTGGTGCAGCGTGCCGCCGAGCCCCTCGCACTGGTAGCCGATCTGGGCACCGTCGTTGGCCGCCAGGATGCTCGTGATCGACCGGGTGCCGAGCTCCTCCCGCAACCACGTCTTGTCGGACTCGGTCATCGGGGTGCCGCCGTAGACGACCTTCTCCAGACGCAGACCGGGATCCTTCCGCCTGGCCTCCCGGAGCAGGGGCAGCACCACGGCGGGCTGGCCCAGCAGGACGTTCACCGAGAAGTCGCGGACCAGCATCAGCATCAGGTCGGCGGTGACCTGCTGGCCGGCGGAAAAGGCCTCCACCGGCATCCGGGTCAGCTCGCTGGACGTCGTCAGCAGTCCGCCGTACAGACCCCCGCCGACCAGCGCGTTGAGGACCCGGTCCCCGGGGTGGATCCCCAGCGCCCGCAGGAGCGGGATCGCCTCGCGGACCATGTTCTCCCAGTCGGTCCGCGAGTACACGATGTACCGCGGCTCCCCGCTGGACGCCCCGCTGCGGAGCACCTCGCCGCTGGGGCGGGCACCGCTGGACATGCCGGTGGCGCGGGGCAGGGACCCGGCCTCCAGGGCCGCCTTCTCCAGGACGGGCAGGGAGGCCAGACCGGATACGCCGTCGACCCGCGGCAGGTCCCGGTAGTGGGTCGTGCGCCGGGCCATTCCGATCAGATAGCGGACCCTGGCGTCCATACGCGACGCCCGGCCGGGGTCGGCGCGGCGCGCGGCGTCCAGCGAGGTGCCGGCCAGATAGACGGAGGTGAACAGCTCCCGGAACCACGGTGACCGGCAGTCGATGTCGGCCACGGGCGCCTGCGGGCCGTCCTGACCGGCCGTCACCCTGACCCGCACCGACGGGACCCCGGGACGCCCGGATCCCGCGTACAGCTCACCCGAGGCGGACACCGCTTCCTCGCTGAGCACCACCAGGTCGGGGACCACGACGACGGTTCCCTCCACCTCGGCCCCGGCCGCCGCCACCTCGGCCGCGGGCAGCGGGAACCCCGGCTCGCGGAGCGCCTCGGTCACCGTGGTCCACAGGGCGGGCCGGGAGGTACGGACGAGAACGTCGTTGCCCACCGCCCAGGCCAGGAGCAGCCCCCGCAGCGTGTTTCCCGCCCTGTCGTCGTCGAGGACGACACGGCCCACCGGTGCCTGCTCCCAGACGTCGCCGGTGTCGGTGAGCGGACGCCAGGGGAACTGGCTCAGACCACCGAGCGCCTCGTCGAGGGCGTGGGCCAGGGCGTCCGCGTCCAGCAGGCCGCCGACTTCGAGGAGGTCGGCCTCCTTGAGGGCTCCGGCCACCGGCGACGACGCGTCGTCGGCCAGTGCCCGCTGGACGTGCTGCACGGCCAGCAGGAGATCGGTCGGATAGTGGCGGACCGGGTGGCGGCTCATGCGGCGCTCCCCACGAAGGCCGGCTCACGGGTCCGGGAGACGACGGTGATGCTGTCCGCGCACTCCCGCAGAAACCGGCCCAGTTCCGCGGCGTCGGTGTGCGAGGCCTCGATGAACACGGGGCACTCCCATTCCTGGTAGGTGATGTGCGCGGTCAGCGGACGGTCGGCGGGCAGCACGTACAGCTGGTCCACGCAGGGGTGGCGGGCCAGCCCAGGGGGCAGTGTGACCTCGGCGGTACCACCGGGGAGGTGGTGGCCCGGGAAGGCCAGCCAGCCGTGGTAGCGGCCGCTGGGCTCGTCCGACGGCGGGCGTTCCAGACCGAGGCGCACCGCGATCTCGTGGGACGGCAGATGGACACCGGTCCGGCGTTCGTGCGCGGTGACCACACCCGCCCCGCCGACCCGGTTGGCGACCTCGAGGAAGACCAGTTCGTCGTCGGCCGTGTGGAACGCCTCCAGGTGGACACAGCCCTCCTCGATACCGAGGGCGATGGACACCTCCTGTGCCAGGCCGCGGTGCGCGTCCGTCAGCGGGATCTGGTGCGAGCCGAGCGGCAGACCGTCGGCGAACTCCACCGGCTTGTTGACGTACCGGCTGGTCGCCAGCTCCACGAACCTGCCGTCCTGCATCAGCCCGTCGATGTGCAGGATGTCGCCCTCGATGTGCTCCTCGATCTGGTAGTTCTCCGGGTCGGCCAGCTTCCGGTAGGCGCAGAGCGCCTCACGGGCGGTCTCCAGGACCATGACCCCGTCGCTGGACGCCCCGTTGCGTGGTTTGAGCACGGTCTTCCCGCTCCAGGGCAGCGGTCCGCACGGGGGAGGCGCGCTGACGAAACGCGGGTGGCGGATTCCTGATCCCGCCAACGCCTCCTTCATCCGGACCTTGTCCCGGACGAGTTCGATACGGCTCTCCGACGGGCCGGGGAGCCCCAGGTGGCGGCGGACGCGTACCGCTTCCAGAATTCCGAACTCCGAGAGGGACAAAACCTTTTCGTAGCCGTCGGACGGCGTCACCCGGGCCGTCACCCCGGCCACCAGGTCTTCGTCCTCACCCATCGGGATCCGCGAGCAGCGGAGGTCACCGGGGATCTGCCGCAGTGACGCCGGCCGACCGATGTAGGTCACCTCGTGCTGGTCGTGGTCGACACCGCGGTGGTAGGAGATCTTGCGGTAGGGCACTTGATGGATCACGAGAATCTTCATCCGGAGTACTCCAAGGCTGTGACGCCCCAGCTGAATCCCATGGCACTGGTGGCCAGCAGGATCAGGTCCCCCTCACGGAGCTTCTTCTCCTCCATGAGGCCGTCGAGGGCGATCAGGGTGTCGGCTCCGCCCATGTGACCGAGCCGTCCGTAGTTGAAAACGCTGCGCTCAGCGGGGATGCCGAGCGTCGTCAGCAGACGTTCGTGCATCCCCTTGTCGCCTTGATTGATCAGGAACCACGCGACGTCACCGATGGTCCGGCCGGTCACCGTCAGGGTCTCGTCGACCAGGCGGGTGAAGTTGTCCACGTAGGCGGAGGCGAGGCCCCGGCGGTGCGCGCCCCGCCGGATGACGACCCGGCCGTCGCGCCACTCGCCCTGGTAGTAGTCGGCCCATCCGGGGTCGGTGCGCATCGCCGAGTGGAGGACCCGGAAAAGAGGGTCGTCATCCGCCAGCAGCACCGCCGCGCCCGCATCACCGAAATTGAAGAGCGCCTTGGAATCCGGGTCACCGTAGTCCACCATCCTGCTCAGCCGGTCCCCGAGGAGAACCAGCGTGTACGTGCCGGGCCTCTTGCCGGTGGACTCGGCCGCCAGCCGGATCGCCGTCAGGCCCGCGTTGCAGAAGTTCGTGAGCTCGTAGCAGTGGGCGTTCGTGATGCCGAGTTCGTCGGCCACCTTGGCGGCCGGCGACCAGAACGGGATGTCCCACTCGCCGGAGCCCGTGTAGATCACCTCGTGTACGGCCGAGCGTTCCGTCCCCAGCCGGTCCAGCAGCCGGGACGCGGCCCGGACCGCCAGCCCCGACGCCGTCTCCCCGTCCGCGAGGACCGGGAACGACTCGGTGTGGGTGATGGCGGCCAGGTCCGCGACGGACACCCCGGAGACTTGGTGCATGTCCCGGATGTCGGCCGTCGCGGACGGGAAGCACACGTCGAAGTCGACTATGCCGCCCACGGGTCCCTCGCCTCGATGCTCACGCGGTGCACGGTGCGGTCGACGCCCGGCTCGACCGCGGTGGCCGCGTGGTACGTCAGCTCGCACTTCCAGATCACCAGGTCCCGCGGGGTCCACCGGTGCTCGTAGACGTGCGCCGGGTCCTGGATCAGCCGGTCCAGGAGGGCGAAGAACTCCTCGTTCTCGTTCGCGTCGAAGCCGATCACCCGCTCCATGTACTCCGGCGCCCCGTACACGTACCGGCGGCCGGTCGTGGGGTCGGTCTTCACCAGCGGGTGCTGGACCGGCGGGTACTCCACCTCCACGAGCGCCTTGAACTCCGCGATGGACAGGCCCGCGTGCTTCTCGGAGATGCGCTGGCGCTTGGAGACGGTGTGGACCGCCGTGCGCCCCTCGATCCTCTCCTTCCACTCCTGGGGCAGGCGGTCGTAGACGTCGGCCGCGTTGGCGTAGAGGGTGTGGCCGCTGGTGCCGGGGACGTCGATGCCGTGCAGCATCGTGTAGGGCGGCGCACCCTTCTGGTAGGAGGAGTCCTGGTGCCAGAAGTTGCCGACCCGGGCGACACCGATCGCCATGTTGTTCTTCTTGGCGTTGGAGGAGATCATGATCTCCTCGTGTTCCGGGTGGCGGTACTTGGCCATCAGGAAGGGCTTCGGCCGGCCGATACGGCTCGCCAGCTCGATCTGCTGCTCCGAGGTGATGTCCAGGGAGCGGATGACGACCAGCTCCCGCTCGTGCAGCAGCGTGCTCACCTTGTCCCAGAGCCCGGAGTCCTGGAGATCCTCGTAGGTGACCCCGGTCAGTTCGGCGCCGATGAACGGCGTGAGGTCGTTGATCCGGATGCCGGTGGCGGCGTCGGTCTCGGGCACGGTCATGGTCATGGTTCTGTCGTCTCCTCGGACGGGAACGTGAACGTGAAGGGGAACGCGGGGGTCCGGCGGAACGGGAAGCCGTTCAGCTGGGGTCGTCCGCGAGGCACCGGGCGAGCGCCTCGACGAACCGGTCGATCTGCTCTTCCGTGCGGAACGGGGCGATGGTCACGCGGAAGCGCTCGCCGCCCTTCGGCACCGACGGGAAGTTGATGGGCTGCACGTAGACGGCGAACTCGTCGAGCAGCCGGCGCGATATCCGCTTCACCCGGTCACCGCCCGGAACCAGGACCGGGACGAGGTGAGTGGGGGCGGGCACATGGCCGATGCCCGCCTCGGTGAGCCGGCGGCGCATCAGCTCCGCCTTGGTGTGCAGCTCCGCCCGCATCGCGGCGCCCTCGGCGCTGCGGATGACGGCCAGGCTCGCCAGGGTGGCGTCCAGGGAGGCCCGGGGGATGGTCGTGGTGAAGATGAACCCGGGGGCGTGCGAGCGTACGTAGTCCAACGGGACGTCGGGACCGGCGACATACCCGCCGGTGGTGCCCACCGCCTTGCCGAACACGCCCTGGACGAAGGTGACCCGGTCCTCACCGATCGCCTCGCTGATACCGGCGCCCGTGGGTCCCGAGACCCCGATCGCGTGGGTCTCGTCCAGGTAGGTCTGTGCGTTGTACCGCTCGGCCAGGTCGCAGATCTCACGGATCGGCGCGATGTCGCCGTCCATCGAGTACACGGACTCGAAGACGATCAGCTTCGGGCGGTCCAACGGCTGCTCGGCGAGCGCCAGTTCGAGGTCGGTCAGGTCGTTGTGGGCGAAGATGTGCTTGGTGTTGCCCGAGGTCCGTACGCCCTCGATCAGGGAACGGTGGTTGAGGGCGTCCGAGAACACCATGGTCTCCGGCGCCGCCCGCAGCAGCGTGGCCAGCGTCTCCACGTTGGCGACGTAGCCGCTGGTGAAGATCAGCGCCCGCTCCTTGGCGTGCCAGCCGGCGAGGAGCGTCTCCAGCTCCACGTGCGCCTCGCTGGTGCCCGCGATGTTCCGCGAACCGCCGTTGCCCGTCCCATGGCGCAGGGTGGAGGTGAGCTGGGCGTTCATGACGTGCTGGTGCTGGCTCATGCCCAGGTAGTCGTTGGTGCACCACACCTGGATGCGGCGCCCCTGGTGCAGGGCGTGACCCCGGTCCTCCGCCAGGTAGGAGCAGGCGACGAAGTCGCGGTAGAGGCCTTCCGCCCTCAGGCGGTCGAGTCCGGCGCGGAGGCCGGCGTAGGTATCCGGGGCACGTGGCGGAGCAAGGGTGGAGATCACTGTGCTGCCCTCTCGGGTCGGTGACTCGGACTGGGATCACCATGGATCCCTCCGTTCCCGATCCGATCCCCCTTCGTTCCCGCACCTCCTGGAGCGGTCGGGGGGAAGCCGCTGACAGCACGGCGTGGCTATCAGGCGCTGGTCACGTCGCCTCGGCCGTCGAAGCCGCTCCGGGCCGCCTCGATGTGGCCGAGGTTGCGGTGGGTCCATTCGCACATCACGTCGACCGTCTTCCGCAGCCCCTGGCCCGGTTCGGTCAGGGTGTACTCCACCTTCGGCGGGACCGTGGGATACACGGTCCGCTCGACCAGACCGTTGCGCTCCAGCATGCGCAGGTTCTGGGTGAGCATCTTGTGGCTGATGCCCTCGACAGCGCTCCGCAGCTCACTGAAGCGCCGGGTGCGGTCGCCCAGGGCCTCGATGATCAGCAGCGCCCACTTGTTGGCGACGTCGGAGAAGATCTCCCGCGCCAGCGAGTCCGCGCGCCTCAGATCCGCCTGCTCCTCTATGGAGCCACTGAACTGCTTGGTCACCTTCAGGTTCCCCTGTCACCGAAAAGTGCGTTCTTCCACGTCAGGCCTCACTCTCCTACGGTTTCCCAGTAACCACAAGAGAGCACGTGTCGGCCCCGTCGGGCCGCGCGGCAAGGAGGCGGACAGCATGGCCATCACCCTGACGAATCCCGCGGGACTGCCGGAGACCGGCGTCTACCACCAGGTGTCGGTCGCGACCGGATCGCGGCTGGTCTCCGTCGCCGGTCAGGTCGCCTGGGACGCCGACGGCGTCACCGTCGGCGAGGGCGACCTCACCGCCCAGGTCGAACAGTGCTACCTGAACGTCGGCACCGCCCTGGCCGGCGTCGGCGGCTCGTTCGCGGACGTCACGAGACTGACCGTGTACGTCGTCGACTGGACCCCCGACAAGATGCCCCTGCTCCTCGCGGGCATCTCCCGGGCCGCCGAGAGGCTCGGTACGACCGCGGCCCCGCCGGCGTCACTCCTGGGCGTCGCGGCGCTGGACGTCCCCGCCCACCTGGTGGAGATCGAGGCCACCGCGGTCATGGACTGAGGGGACCGGGGCCGCCAGGCTTCCTGAAGAGCGCGGCCCAGAGGAAGTCCTCACCGAAGCACGGGGAGCCGTCCGGCTCGTCCCGCATCCGGCGCAGCTCGACCTCCTCCATCCCCTCGAAGATCCAGCGCAGGGACTCGGGGGTGAAGGCGAGACCGCCCTGCAGCCCTTCCGGGCCGTAGAGTTCGGCGTCCGGCAGCTCGGAGCCCATCGCCCCGGAGGCGAAGCAGGTGAGGGCGAGATGCCCGCCGGGCGCCAGGGACCGCTCCAGGAGCCGGAGATAGCTGACGCGCCGGTGCGGCGGCAGGTGGTGGAGACAGCCCGAGTCGTTGATCAGGTCGTACGGACCGGCCGGAGCGTCCTCGGCGAAGGCGTCGCCGCAGCGGAAACGGATGTCCGCGCCCGCTTCCTGGGCCCGTTCCTCCGCCCAGGCGATGGCGCCGGGCGACAGATCGACGGCGTCCACCCCGAAGCCGCGCGAGGAGAGCCAGAGCGCGTTGCGCCCCGGACCGCACCCGAGATCGAGCGCCCGCCCCGGGACGACCAGCCCCCGCTCCACGTACGAGACGAGGCTCTCGTCGGGCTTCGCCACGAAGAACGGCACGGGCTTCGACCGGTCCTCGTAGAACCCGTCCCACCAGTCACCCGCCCCGCTGGTCCACCGGTCGGCCTCAGGCGCGAACAGGCCGTCCATGAGCTGCAGTACGTCCTCGACGGAGCGCACGTTCCGGTGCATCCGGAACCCCCTTCCCGATGACGGGATTTTACGCTCGCCGCATACATAAGGCCAGGTCAGAGCCTATGCGTGGGAGGTCTCGCAGCCGTTGGAGCGCTGCGGGGGAAGCGCGGGGACCTCTCGGCCCGACTCCGGTGCGCGCTCCGCCCCACGCCCCTCTGGAAGGCCCGCACGGGGGCGATCCTGGCTCCCCCAGGACATGTTTCCCGGAGCCGGCAGGCCGCGGTCGCCGAAGGGACGGCCGCATCACACCCTGAGCTTGACCGCCTCGATCCACAACGTGTTGTCGTGGGTGCCGGCGTAGGTGAACTCGAGCCCGGCCCCGGGGTCGTCACATGCCAGGTCGAGCCAGGCGTCGTTGTGGACGTAGGTGGACTGGCAGACGGTGCCCTTGCCCCCGTCGACACTGATCGAGAACCCCATCAGGTCCGGGGCGTCCTTCTTGGTGCTCCCGACGTAGTTGTCGATGCCGTCGGCGGCGTTCGTCCACGGATCGAAGTAGTCTCCCCTGCCCTCGGTCGACGCGGGGTCGGCGACGAAGGGGCCACCGGACGTGCCCTTGGTGCCGGACACGGCGATGTTGACGGCCGTGAGCGGCGTCCCCGAGCCCGCCTCGCCCGCGGCTTCGCCGTCGCACACGGCGTCGGTCCACCCCTTACCCGCCGCATGGACCCGATAGCAGATGTGCCGACCGCTCGGATCGTCCACGGCCAGTTGCTGGACGGCGGTCGCCGCGGTCCTCTCGGGGGCCTCGGCCTCCTCCTCGGAACCGCCTCCTCCCGCACCCGCTCCGCCCGGCTGCTCCGTCTTCGCCGCGGCCGGAGGCGCCGCGGCCTCGGCGGACGGGGCCTTCGGCGCCCCGGCGGACGGTGAGGGGGAGGGCGGCAGCGTGCTGACGCCGGCTTGCTGGGTCTTCTCGGTGGCGGTGCTGCGGACCTGGGGCTTGTAGGCGATCCACAGCATCACGAACGTGATCGCGAGCGCCAGGAGGACACTGAGGAACGCCATCAGCCAGCCCGGCAGGAAACCCCGCTGCACGTACGTGCCTTCCACGTCCAGCGGCGTCGCCCCGGACCGCTGCACGGCCAGGGTGTACGGCCGCTCCTCCGCCGACCCGAACCAGATGATCTGCCGTGGCCTCAGCGTCGTCTTCACGAACGCGGCACGGCCCGGCTCGATCTGCACGTTGCCCGGACGGATGTCGTACGACAGCTGATCGCCGTTGTCGCTGCCGCTCACCGAAGCCGTCAGCTTCGTGTTGCCCAGGTTGTCGACGGCCAGTCTCGGACGGCCACGGAAACGGCCCTTCACCGTCGGCGGAACCAACTCCGCCCGCACCTGCGTGAACGGAGTGATGGTGACGTTGCCTTCCGGGACCGTCGTCGCCTCCGGATGCTCCGTCGGCACGATCCGCACCGCGTACGGATTCGGCCCCGCCGTCGCGTCCGGCGTACGCGGCGGAGCGAACGTCAGGTCCACCGACCCCGTCGTCCCCGGATACAGCCGCAGCGTCTGCGGCTCGACGACGGTCCAGGGTGCGAGCGAGCCCACCGCCTCGAAGCGGTACTCCTCCACCACGTCACCGGTGTTACGCAGACGCAGCCGCACAGTCGCACTGCCACCCGGGTCCACGGTCGTGGAGGCGGGCTCAAGGGAAGTCCAGAGGCTCACTCCCGGACGTTAAACGTGGCAATGGTGCCGAGTCAGGAAGCCATGGGGCACAGCACATGCCCGAAGAGGCGGCACCGGCTGCCCCCGCTCCCCGTTTCCGCGAAGCTGTCCGGCCTGCCTCATGCCGCAGAGGACGCGGCCCCGGTGTGCTGTCGGACCCGCCCGGTACCGTCGGAGCCATGTCCAACACCGCCGTCCTCGAAGGCGTCCTGGAGCGGATCACGTACGCCAACGAGGAGAACGGCTACACGGTCGCCCGCGTCGACACCGGGCGCGGGGCAGGGGACCTGCTCACCGTCGTCGGTTCGCTGCTCGGCGCGCAGCCCGGTGAGTCGCTGCGGATGGAAGGGCGTTGGAGCTCCCACTCGCAGTACGGCAAGCAGTTCACCGTCGAGAACTACACGACGATCCTGCCCGCCACCATCCAGGGCATCCGCCGCTACCTGGGCTCCGGCCTGATCAAGGGCATCGGGCCGGTCATGGCCGACCGCATCACCACCCACTTCGGCGTGGACACCCTGGACATCATCGAGCAGCAGCCGAAGCGGCTCGTCGAGGTGCCCGGGCTCGGCCCCAAGCGGACGAAGATGATCGCCGCGGCGTGGGAGGAGCAGAAGGCGATCAAGGAGGTCATGGTCTTCCTCCAGACCGTCGGCGTCTCCACCTCGATCGCCGTCCGCATCTACAAGAAGTACGAGGACGCCTCGATCTCCGTGGTGAAGAACCAGCCCTACCGGCTGGCCTCCGACGTCTGGGGCATCGGATTCCTCACCGCCGACCGCATCGCCCAGGCGGTGGGCATCCCGCACGACAGCCCGGAGCGGGTCAAGGCCGGGCTGCAGTACGCCCTGTCGCAGTCCACCGACCAGGGGCACTGCTTCCTCCCCGAGGAGCGGCTGATCGCGGACGGGGTGAAGCTGCTCCAGGTCGACACCGGCCTGGTCATCGACTGCCTGGCCGAGCTCGCGGAGGACCCCGAGGGCGTCGTCCGGGAGAAGGTGCCGGGCCCCGAGGACGGGCAGCCGGTCACCGCCGTGTATCTCGTCCCCTTCCACCGTGCCGAGATCTCCCTCGCCGCACAGGTGCGGCGCCTGCTGCGTACGCCGGAGGACCGGATGCCGGCCTTCGGGGACGTCGACTGGGACAAGGCGCTGTCCTGGCTCGCCGGGCGCACGGGGGCGAAGCTGGCGCGCGAGCAGGAGGCGGCCGTCCGGCTCGCCCTCACCGAGAAGGTCGCCGTGCTGACCGGAGGCCCCGGCTGCGGGAAGTCGTTCACCGTCCGCTCCGTCGTCGAGCTTGCCCGCGCGAAGAACGCGAAGGTGGTGCTGGCAGCCCCCACCGGGCGGGCCGCCAAACGGCTCTCGGAACTGACCGGCGCCGAGGCCTCCACCGTGCACCGGCTGCTGGAGCTGAAGCCCGGCGGGGACGCGGCGTACGACCGTGACCGGCCGCTGGACGCCGATCTGGTCGTCGTCGACGAGGCGTCGATGCTCGACCTGCTGCTCGCCAACAAGCTGATCAAGGCGGTGGCACCCGGTGCCCATCTCCTGCTGGTCGGCGACGTGGACCAGCTGCCCTCGGTCGGCGCCGGGGAGGTGCTGCGGGATCTGCTGGCCGCGGGCGGCCCGGTCCCGGCGGTCCGGCTGACCACCATCTTCCGGCAGGCCCAGAAGTCCGGTGTCGTCACCAACGCCCACCGGATCAACTCCGGGGTGCCGCCGCTGACCCAGGGGCTTGACGACTTCTTCCTGTTCGTGGAGGACGAGACGGAGGACGCCGGAGTGCTCGCGGTGGATGTCGCCGCCCGCCGCATCCCGGCCAGGTTCGGCCTGAACCCCCGTCGTGACGTGCAGGTCCTCGCTCCGATGCACCGTGGCCCGGCGGGCGCCGGCCACCTCAACGGGCTGCTCCAGCAGGCCATCACCCCGGGCCGTCCCGGCCTGCCCGAGAAGCGGTTCGGCGGCCGGGTCTTCCGGGTCGGGGACAAAGTGACGCAGATCAGAAACAATTACGACAAAGGTGAGAACGGCGTCTTCAACGGTACGGTCGGCGTCGTCACCGGTCTCGACACGGACGAGCAGACGCTGACAGTTCTCACCGACGAGGACGAGGAGATCGCGTACGACTTCGACGAACTGGACGAACTGGCCCACGCCTACGCGATGACCATCCACCGTTCGCAGGGCAGCGAGTACCCGGCGGTCGTCATTCCGGTCACCACCAGCGCCTGGATGATGCTCCAGCGGAACCTGCTGTACACCGCGGTGACCAGAGCCAGGAAGCTCGTCGTACTGGTCGGCTCCCGGAAGGCCATCGGCCAGGCCGTCCGCACGGTTTCCGCAGGCAGGCGCTGCACGGCACTGGATTTCCGGCTCCGCGGCGAGGCGTCGGAAGACTTCCCGAAAAAATGATCGATCAAAACGGTGGGATACATCACTGAGCCCTTCCGGAACCGGTGGGGAAGGGGCAGGATGGGCAAGTTGGCGGCACTCAGTGCCGTCGGTAGGTCCAATGGACGACCCCGAGTGCACTCTCCTGCGCCAAATGGGGGAGGGTGGAGACAGTCAGGGCACCTCGAAGAAGAGGCACTACGTCGGTGAGGGATGACGTGAGCGAGCACACCAACAACGCTGTAGTACTGCGGTACGGCGATGACGAGTACACCTACCCGGTGATCGACAGCACCGTCGGCGACAAGGGCTTCGATATCGGGAAGCTCCGGGCCAATACGGGCCTGGTCACGCTGGACAGCGGATACGGCAACACAGCCGCCTATAAATCCGCCATCACCTACCTCGACGGCGAGCAGGGCATCCTGCGGTACCGCGGCTACCCGATCGAGCAGCTCGCCGAGAGCTCGACGTTCCTCGAGGTCGCCTACACGCTGATCAACGGCGACCTTCCCAAGGTCGACGAGCTGTCGGCCTTCAAGAACGAGATCACCCAGCACACGCTGCTCCACGAGGACGTCAAGCGTTTCTTCGACGGCTTCCCGCGCGACGCCCACCCGATGGCCATGCTGTCCTCGGTCGTCAGCGCGCTGTCCACCTTCTACCAGGACAGCCACAACCCGTTCGACGAGGAGCAGCGTCACCTCTCGACGATCCGGCTGCTGGCCAAGCTCCCGACGATCGCGGCGTACGCGTACAAGAAGTCGATCGGTCACCCGTTCGTCTACCCGCGCAACGACCTCGGCTACGTCGAGAACTTCCTGCGGATGACGTTCTCCGTGCCGGCCCAGGAGTACGTGCCGGACCCGGTCGTCGTCTCGGCGCTCGAGAAGCTGCTCATCCTGCACGCGGACCACGAGCAGAACTGTTCGACCTCCACCGTGCGTCTGGTCGGCTCCTCGCAGGCGAACATGTTCGCCTCGATCTCCGCCGGCATCTCGGCCCTGTGGGGCCCGCTGCACGGTGGCGCCAACCAGTCGGTGCTGGAGATGCTCGAGGGCATCCAGGCCAACGGCGGCGACGTCGACTCGTTCATCCAGAAGGTGAAGAACAAGGAGGACGGCGTCCGCCTGATGGGCTTCGGCCACCGGGTGTACAAGTCCTTCGACCCGCGCGCCAAGATCATCAAGGCCGCCGCCCACGACGTGCTGTCGTCGCTCGGCAAGTCCGACGAGCTGCTCGACATCGCGCTCAAGCTGGAGGAGCACGCGCTCTCCGACGAGTACTTCGTCTCGCGCAACCTCTACCCCAACGTGGACTTCTACACGGGCCTGATCTACCGCGCCATGGGCTTCCCGACCGAGATGTTCACCGTGCTGTTCGCGCTCGGCCGCCTCCCCGGCTGGATCGCCCAGTGGCACGAGATGATCAAGGAGCCGGGATCCCGCATCGGCCGCCCGCGCCAGATCTACACCGGCGAGGTCCTGCGCGACTTCGTCCCGGTCGAGGGCCGCTGACGCCCCGGACCCACCAGCAGTACCCGGCCGCGCCGGCCGGCATCCTTCGCCCCGTGTGCCGTGCTCGATCATCGAGCACGGTGTCGGGGCGATTCGGCGTTCCGGGGGCGGGCGCGGGGGCGGGTGCCCGGCGGGCCGAGCCGTGCCCGGCCCACTGATCGCATGCGGGCAGAGCCGGCCGAACGGCACACAAGCCGGGCCCTAACATGGCGGCCATGACAGGGATGCGGGCCGAACCGGCCGGTGGCGTGCTGCGCGGACTCCTCGACCCCTCCGGCGGCGCACCCCGGGACACCGCGAGCTCCCCCGCGCCGGCCCCGGACGACGTGAGCACCGCTCTCCGGGCCGTACGGCAGACACGTCCGGCGCGTACGGTCGCGGCCAAGGTCGCCGCGGCGGGCGGAGCCGACCACGCGACCGCTGCGTTCCTTCGCGATGTGGCGAGCCGTCACCTCGGCGGTGAAGCCGAGCGGTGGCGTGGCCTGCACGACGCGCTCATCGGCCACAAGGACAGCCTGCCCGCACTGCTCGCCCAGGCACCGGCGCCCGCGGAGCGCCCTGCCGAGGGCATGGTCCGTCCGCCGACGCCTCGCAGCGTGCACGCCACGCTCGGTCTGCTGCTGGAACACGTCGAACCGCGGTACGCGGCCGCCGCGCTGGCCGTCCTCCCCGACGAGGTCGCGGTGGAACTGCTCGCCGGAGGAGCGCCTCCGACGCCGTCCCTCGTCACCGCGGTCCTGGCGCACGGCGATTCCCGGGTGCGGACCGCACTGGCCCGCCACCCGAGGATCGACACCCGGGTCCTGGCGCGTCTGCTCGCCGTCGGCGACTCCGGGGTGGCGGCGGTCGTCTACCGCAACCCCCGGGCCACCCCGTCCCTGCGCCGCAGCGTCGCGCACCGCCTCCACGCCGTGCCGATGGACGCCACGCTGCGCCGGGAGCTCACGGGGCCGCCCGACGGCGTACCGCGTGCCTGGCTCGCGCCTCTGCTCGGTTCCGGCGACCCCCAGCTGACGGCTTCGGCCCTGCGGGCCGAGCCCCGGCAGGTCGCCCAGCAGTACGCACTGGTGAGGGTCTGGGAGTGCGCGGGACCGCACGCGGTCCGAGCCCTGCTCGACGACCCGGCCGTGGCCTCTCATCTGAGCCGGGCCGTCGTGACGGCGGTCGGCGCAGCCCTGTCGGACGCCGACGCCGAGGACGGCCGCCCGGCGGACGCCGTACGGCGGCTGCGGGAACGGTGCGAGCCGTATGAGGACCCCGCCCGCCTGCCTGGTCTGCTGGCGACCGCCCGGGGCACCAGCACCCTGCGCGACCTGCTCTCCGAGCCGTACGTCCATGACCTCGACGCCCTGGCCCTGGCCCATGCCCAGAGCCCGTTCATGCCCAAGGCGTGTGAGGAACTGGCCCGCCATGAAGCAGCGAGCGACGCGCAGCGCCTGTCGTTCCGGCTGAGCGTCCTCAACGAGCCGTGGCGGGCCGGCGGCCGCCGCGCGGGGAACACCGCCCTGCCCGGACAGCGCCTGGCCGACGAAATGCTCGACGACAGCGCTCCCCGGTGGGCGGAGGGCATGGCCGCCGCGGGGCTGCTCGACCCGGCCGCGCTGATACACGAGGCGCGACCCGCCGGACACGCGACTGCCGCGCTCGCCGCACTCGCCGAGCGGGCCCTGCTGACGGACGAGTCCCTGGCCGCCCTGCGCGGACTGGCCGACACCCACCTGGGCGAGGACGCCGGGGCCTGGGCCGTCCTCGACGGCCTGCTGCCGGGGCACCGCGGAACCGTGGCGGAACTGTTCGCGGAGGCGGGCGAGGCCGCCGCCTCCGGCACCGCGAAGCCCGGAGCGGGTACCCCGGAGGAGCACACGGCACATCGGCCGGAGGTACGCGTCGAGGCTCCGGCCCCGCCGCGGTTGACCCGCCACGAGCGGTCCCTCGCCCTGCCGGCGCTGGACCTGCTGTACTCCCTCGCCCCCACCGGCGCACCGCTGCCCGACGACCCCGACGTGCTGCGCACCCTCGCGGAGTGCGCCTGGGCCGACGCTCCCGGGCTCGCCACGCCGCAATGGTTCGCCGAGGCCTGTTCCGCCCGTGGCATCGCGCCGTCCGAGGAGGGACCCGCCCATGTCGCGCCCGGCCTCGCGGACGTACGGGCGCGACCTCCGCAGACCCACGGGTCGAGCACCCGCCTCACCGAACACGCCTACGTCCAAGGCCTCCTGCCCGTCGAGGAGCTGCTCTCCCGGCTTCCGGCCCACCACCTGCTGCAGTTCCCCAACGACTGGCACCGGCTCGCGTTCGCCCACGCATGGCGAGCGGCGCTCGCCCGTCGGCTGCGTGCCGAGCTGGGCACCGACCCGGACGCATGGCTGCACCTGGCCGCCACGGTGACAGCGTCCGCCGCCGTCGAATCCACCGGAGCCTCCGAGGGGCCCACCTGGGACGAGCTGCTGCGTTCGGCACGCTCCGGTGACGGACCCGCCCCGCGCGCCGCAGCCCCCACGCCGCCGCAGGGATGGTTCACGCGCCCGTCCCGGCCGCGCACCCCGGACGAGGCGATCAAGCTGCTGGAACGCGGCGACCACCTGTGGGTGTGGCCGGAAGGCACCTTGCTGTGCCTGGCCGACGCCGAGGTCCTCGACGCCGTGCTGCCCCGGCTGGGCTCCGACGGGCCCTGGCTCCTCGCCGCCTATCTCCTGCGCCACAGTCGCACTCCGCGCCATGTCCTCGACCGGCTGCTCACCGACCGTGACCCCGACGCGCTCCGCGTGCTGGCCGCGCAGTGCCGCTGGCTCGACCACGGCTCGGCCGAGCGGCTCGCCGATCTCGACGACCCGGACTTCGACCTCGTGCTCCTGCGGAACCTGACGTACCGGCCGACCGTCCGGCGGATCGTGACCCGCTCCCGCCCTCACCGGGGGGCCGAGCCTCCGTCGCTGGGGGCCCGCGTGCTGGCCGCGTGGCACGCCGAGGGCGGAGCGCGGCCGGCTGGGGGCCTGACCTGGCTGGGCTCGGCCGAACCTCGTCTGATCGAGGAGCTCCTCACCAGGGAGGGCACCCGGCTGGGGCTCGGCCACCAGCTGTCGGGATGTCTGCGGCTGCTCGAACACGGCGGTGCCGATCTGCTGGCCGACGTCGCGGGCCGGGGTGTGCTGGGGCGGGCGGCCACCTCGCTGTGCGCGAAGGCTCTGGCGTCCGCCGACCCCGCTGCGGTGCTCCGCGCCCGGCTGGACCGTGAGCTGGCCCCGGAGAAGCTCGTCGTGAAGTTGAGGCGAGCCCGCCACGCGGCCCAGGCGCGCGGCATCGTCGAGGCGCTCCCGCCCGGCGAGCCCGTCGACTGGGAGGCGCTCGAAGCCGCCCACGAACAGGACCCGCTGCCGTACTGGCGTGATCTGGTCAATCTGTCCGGGGTCCCGGAGGACGTACGGCTGCGGCACGCGGCGCAGTTGCCGGAGCCGTTGCCCGGCGACCTGCCGGAGAACGTGCGACAGGTCCGGGAGCGGGCCCGGCACGGGCTGGGCGGTCAGTACCGCTGCGCACCGGCCACTCAGCTGGACGGCTTGCTCGCCACGGGCCTGCTGGGCGCCACGGATCTGCTGACTCCGGCGACCCCGGCCGTCCAGATGCTCGCCTACCTGAACGCGGCCGCCCGCCGCACGGACGCACCCCCCGAGGCCGCTGCCGCGCTGGCCGAGCTCGCTGTTCTCGTACGCACCCGGCTCGGCACGGACGGGGCGGCCTGGGCACTGGTCGCGCAGAGGCTGACCGGAGGCGCCCCTGGCTGGGAGCACCTGTCGACGGTGACCGCGTTGCTGAACCGGTGAGCGCGGTACTACGCCGGCACCCCAGCTTCGACGGCCGGCACCTCTGAAGGAGCGCTCCGGACCGTGAAGCCGCGGAACGCGAGAAGCGCCCCGTCTGCCGATCCCCCCACGGGTCGACGGACGGGGCGCTTCCCATATCCCGGAGCGGATTCCCCCCACGGGATCCGGCCGGGCGTTTGCGCGGGAGCCTGAACTCCCTTGTTTCCGGTGGTGCGTATTCAGTTCGGTCCTGCTGTGCGACTGCCGGGGTACGTACGGGAGGGCCGCTCAAAGCTCCCCGGTGCACGTGCCCCGGCCATGCTTGCCCGGAGCGTCCCCCAAGACACTCCGTCGGACGTCCCCCAAGACATCCTTGGCATCGCACTCTTAGACTCACCAACCCATCAGATGGTTACCCTCGAATCGGTGTGATCTAAGTCTCTTTGTAGAAATTGTGTGAAGGGGTGCGACCGCAGGCCGCCCGTCACGACGGAAGTCGCCGGTGACGTCCCCTGCCGTACCTGCGGATATGGCTCTGACCAGCCATGACGTGGTGAGCGGCAGAGTGGCCACAGGGTGGCCGCAGGCCGGGAAGCGGTTGCTTCCGGTGGTGCACAGAGTACGCCTCAAGGGGTGGGTGATGGCAGGGGTCACCTTGAGATCTCCATGAAACGGCACGAGGCCGCCCTGGACGCGAGCCGCCCGCCCATGCGGGGGCGCCGATCCTCAGGCGCGGCCCACGAGCTCGTAGCCCGCCTCGTCGACGGCCGCGCGTACGGCCTCGTCGGTCAGGGGTGCCGCGGAGGCGACGGTCACCCGGCCGGTGGCGGCCTCCGCCTTCACCGAGGTGACGCCCTCGATCCCGGAGACCTCCTCGGTGACCGCTCCTTCGCAGTGGCCGCAGGTCATGCCCTTCACCTCGTACACCGTGGTGACGCCGCCCGCCTGGGCGTCGGTCGCCCCGTCGTGGCAGGAACCGGTGGACGAGCAGCAGGAGCCGGCGGTCCGGGGCGTGTCGGTTTCGGCGGTCATGACGTTCTCCTCTTCGCAGGCACAGATATGTGACGGTTGTGGTGCGAGGGGGCGCCGGGAAGCCCGGTGCGCCCACTCTCCTGACAACTATACCCCTAGGGGGTATCGATCGCATGCGGCCTCGTCCGCAGCGGGTTCTGGGCCAGGGCGTAGATTCGCCGGACCGCGGGCGGTGCGCCCGGCGGAACGGGACGGCGCGGGCCGGGGCATGGGAGGCGGGGGCGATGCGGGCAGTGGTGTTCGAGGAGTTCGGGCAGGAGGCCCGGGTACGGGACCTCCCGGACCCCGCCCCCTCGGCCGGGGGTGTCGTGGTCAGGGTCGAGGCCACGGGGCTGTGCCGGAGCGACTGGCACGGCTGGATGGGGCACGACCCGGACATCGTCCTGCCGCACGTGCCTGGGCACGAACTGGCCGGGGTGGTCGAGGAGGTGGGCCCTGACGTGCACAACTGGCGTCCCGGCGACCGGGTCACCGTGCCCTTCGTCTGTGCCTGCGGCCGGTGCTCAGCCTGTGCGGCCGGTGCCCAGCAGGTCTGTGAGCGGCAGACCCAGCCGGGCTTCACCCACTGGGGGTCCTTCGCGCAGTACGTGGCCCTGGAGCAGGCCGACGTCAATCTGGTCGCGGTGCCCGAGGGGCTGTCGCCCGCCACGGCGGCCGGGCTCGGATGCCGTTTCGCCACCGCGTTCCGCGCCGTCGTGGGACAGGGGCGGGTGGCGCCGGGGGAGTGGGTCGCCGTGCACGGCTGCGGCGGGGTCGGGCTGTCGGCCGTGATGATCGCGGTGGCGTGCGGGGCCAGGGTCGTCGCGGTCGACGTGTCGCGGCAGGCACTGGAGCTCGCGCGGGCCTTCGGCGCGTCCGCCTGCGTGGACGCCTCGGCCCACCCCGTCGGCGCCGACGCGGCCGTACGCGAACTGACCGGCGGCGCCCATCTGTCGCTCGACGCGCTGGGTTCCCCCGTCACCTGTGCCGCCTCGGTGCGGAGCCTGCGCCGGCAGGGCCGCCACGTCCAGGTCGGGCTGCTGCCGCCGGCGGCCGGTGATCCGGTCGTGCCCATGGCGCGGGTGATCGCACTGGAGCTGGAGATCCTCGGCAGTCACGGAATGGCCGCCCATGACTACCCGCCGATGATGGACCTGGTCCGGGCCGGCACCCTGCGGCCGGATCTGCTGGTGACGTCCACCATCGCGCTGGAAGCCGCACCGGCGGCCCTCGCCGCGATGGGCGCCGCCCCGGGAGCGGGCGTCACGATCATCGAACCGGCGGCGGGGACCTGAGCGTTCGTGTCCGGCCGGCTCAACGCCCCCGGTTGCTGGGCCGGGACGCGATCCACGCCAGGACGGTGGCCACGTACCAGTACGGCTTCCCGTTCCTGACATCGTCCGGAGGCGGAAGAAGTCCGTGCTTGCGATACGAACGGATCGTGTCGGGCTGGACCCTGATGTGTGCCGCGATGTCCTTGTACGACCAGAGCGTTCTGTCCGTCATGAATGACACCTCTCTGTACGTCCGTGCGCCTCTGTTCCGGTGAACGAGAGCGGCCCGGGTCGGGCAGGGGGCGTCGCGAGCCCGTGACAGGGACCCAGCGGAACGCGGACATCCGTGACAGAGGGGTGACTGGTGTGGAGGCAGGGGGTCGAGTGGCTGGAGAGGAAGCTCAGGAGGACGGCCGCGCGGGTCCGCAGATGCGGAGGAACTCGCGGGTGCGGCGTGCGATGGGCAGCGGTTTGTCGGGCGGGCAGGGATACATGTCCTGCTCGACGATGGCGAACAGGTCGGTGCCCAGGGCGCGCGCGGCATCCAGCACGGGCTCCAGCGCCGGCACCCCGCCCGGCGGTTCGCACATCACGCCGCGCGCCACGGCCGGACCGAACGGCACCTCGTTCGCCACGACGTCCGCGAGCACCTCCGGGTCGACCTGCTTGAGGTGCAGATAGCCGATCCGCTCGCCGTAGGTCCGGATGAGCTTCACACTGTCCCCGCCGCAGTACGCGTAATGACCGGTGTCGAGGCAGAGGGAGACCAGGTCGGGGTCGGTGGCGTCGAGGAAGCGGTTGACGTTCTCCTCGCTGTCGATGTGCGTGTCGGCGTGCGGGTGCACCACCATCCGCAGCCCGTACCGGTCCCGGACCTCGCGGGCCAGGCGTTCCGTCTGGGTGGTGAGGTCGCGCCACTGTGCGGCGGTGAGCGTGCGGTCCTCCAGCACCTCACCCGACTTGTCGTCCCGCCAGAACGACGGGATGACCACCAGATACCCGGCGCCCATCGCCCGGGTGAGTGCCGCGATGCCCGCGACATGCTCCCAGGTCCGGTCCCAGACCGCCGGGCCGTGGTGCAATCCCGTGAAGACGGTGCCCGCGGAGACGGCGAGATTCCGGCGTGCGGTCTCGTCCGCGAGCCGGGCGGGATCGGTCGGCAGATAACCGTAGGGACCGAGCTCGATCCACTCGTAACCCGCTTCGGAGACCTCGTCGAGGAATCGCTCCCAGGGCACCTGCTGCGGATCGTCGGGGAACCACACTCCCCATGAATCGGGAGCCGAACCGATGCGGATGCGGGCCGGAGAGGGTACGGAGGAGGTCATATCGCCCACCCTCCAGTTCCCCGGAAGGGGTGTCAAGACTTCGTCCGAATGTCCGGACAAAGTGTTGACAGGGCTCCGGGTGAGGGCTAGACCTGGGAGCGGCCGTCCGGCCGTGGCCGCCTGCCGGGACGAGGTGACGGGCCGGAGCACCGGGTCGAAGGGATGCGTATGCCTGAGCCGTACGACGTGATCACCATGGGGCGGATCGGGGTCGACATCTACCCCCTGCAGACCGGTGTACCGCTGGCCCAGGTCGAGACCTTCGGGAAGTTCCTCGGCGGCTCCCCGTCCAACGTGGCCGTGGCGGCCGCCCGGCTGGGACGGCGCACGGCTGTGATCACCCGGACCGGCCAGGACGCGTTCGGCGACTATCTCCACCAGGCGCTGGGGGAGTTCGGGGTGGACGACCGGTGGGTGGGCGCGGTGGCCAAGTATCCGACCCCGGTCACCTTCTGCGAGATCTTCCCGCCGGACCACTTCCCGCTCTACTTCTACCGGCAGCCCAAGGCGCCCGACCTGGAGATCCACAGCGACGAGCTCGACCTGGAGGCGGTGCGGGCGGCCCGGGTCTTCTGGATGACGGGCACCGGTCTCTGCGCCGAACCCAGCCGCACCGCGACCCTCACCGCGCTCCGCGCCCGCGGCGCGACAGGTCCACCCGGCACGCCGGGCCACCCGCGTGCCACCGTCTTCGACCTCGACTGGCGCCCCATGTTCTGGGGCGAGGAGGACGACGGGGCCGCCCGCGCCCACTACCGCGAGGCACTCGCCCACGCCACTGTCGCCGTCGGCAACCTCGACGAGTGCGAGATCGCCACCGGCGAACGCGAACCGCACGCGGCCGCCAGGGCCCTGCTCGCCGCAGGGCCCGAACTCGCCGTCGTCAAACAGGGGCCCGAGGGCGTCCTCGCCGTCCACCGCGACGGCACCACCGCCGAGATCCCGCCGTTGCCCGTCGACGTCGTCAACGGCCTGGGTGCAGGGGACGCCTTCGGCGGCGCCCTCTGTCACGGCCTCCTCGCCGGCTGGGACACGGCGCACATCATGCGCTACGCCAACGCGGCCGGGGCCATCGTCGCCTCGCGCCTCGCCTGTTCGTCCGCGATGCCGTTCCCGCAGGAGGTCGAGCGGGCTCTCACCGAGGGCACGGCCGGTGCGGCCACGGGAGCCTCGGGAGTCACAGAAGCCTCCGGCGCCGCAGGGGCCACAGCACCCCCGGGAGACCCGGGAGATCCGAGAGCCCCGGGAGTCACAACACCCCCGGGAGCCGCAGAGCCCCCTGGGGCGACCCCATGACCCCGCCCGCCGCAGCCGGCGTCGCCGATCTCGTCCGGCTCCGCGCCCACCGCCCCGAAGCCGTCGCCGAGGCCGCCGCCGCCCGCCGCAGACGCCCCCTCCTCGGCCCCACCGGACGCCTGATGATCATCGCGGCGGATCACCCGGCCCGCGGCGCCCTCGCCGTCGGCGACGACGACCTGGCCATGGCGGACCGCTTCGACCTCCTCGAACGCCTCTGCCTCGCCCTCGCCCGCCCCGGCGTCGACGGGGTGCTCGCGGGCGCGGACGTCCTGGAGGACCTGCTCCTCCTCGGCGCGCTGGAGAGCAAGGTCGTCCTCGGCTCCATGAACCGGGGCGGGCTCGCGGGAGCCGCCTTCGAGCTCGACGACCGCTTCACCGGCCACCGCCCCGCCGATCTCTCCCGCCACGGCTACGACGCGGGCAAACTCCTGCTGAGGATCGACCACGACGACCCAGGGTCCCTGGACACGCTGCACACCGCCGCCCGCGCCGTGGACGAGATGGCCGCCCTCCGGCTGCCGGTGTTCATCGAGCCGTTCCTCTGCCACCGGACCCCCGCCGGGCTCCGCACCGACCTGGGCGCCACCGCCGTCACCACCTCCATCGCCATCGCCTCCGGCCTGGGCGGGACGTCCGCGTACACCTGGCTCAAGGTCCCCGTCACCGACGACCCCGACGACATGGAGCGGGTGATGCGTGCCTCGACCCTCCCCGCCGTGCTGCTCGGCGGGGAGGTCACGGGGGACCCCGACACGGCGTACGAGAAATGGCGCGGCGCGCTGCGGCTGCCGACCGTCCAGGGGCTGGTGGTCGGGCGCTCCCTGCTCTACCCCGCCGACGGGGACGTGGCCGGCGCGGTCGACACGGCCGTGGGGCTGCTGTGAACGAGCCGGACGACGGGTAGGGATCGGGCATGACGACGAGCGACGAGCAGAGGCACCACCTCAGGGCCGGGCAGGCCGCACGCGGCCCCTACGCCCTCGACATCGACCCGGAGCGCGCCGGTTGGAAGCGGTCGAGTCTGCGCGTCCTGGAGCTCGGACCAGGAGGTGTTCATACCCTGGTAACCGGGGAGAGTGAATGGATCATCCTGCCGTTGTCCGGTGGCTGTACGGTGCAGGCAGCAGGTGAGATCTTTGAACTGCTGGGCAGGAAAGACGTGTTCAGCGCGGCGACCGACTTCGCCTATGTCCCACGCGACGCCCGCGCCCAGATCGCCTCCGGCGCAGGAGGCCGCTTCGCCCTGGCAGGAGCGAAGTGCGAGCGACGACTCCCCGCTCGCTACGGCCCCGCGCCGGAGGTACCGGTCGAGCTCCGCGGCGCCGGGGCCTGCTCGCGCCAGGTGAACAACTTCGCCGCCGCCGACACCTTCGACTGCGACCGGCTCATCGCCGTCGAGGTGCTCACCCCCGGCGGGAACTGGTCCTCGTACCCCCCGCACAAGCACGACGAGCACCACCCCGGCACCGAGGCCGTCCTGGAAGAGATCTACTACTTCGAGGTCGAGGGCGACGCCGTCGGATACCACCGGGTGTCGCCGTCCCGCCCCGGCGGCACGGACGTCCTCGCCGAAGTCGCCACGGGCGACGCCGTCCTCATCCCCGACGGCTGGCACGGCCCGTCCATCGCCCCGCCCGGCCGCACCCTGTACTACCTGAACGTGATGGCGGGCCCGGGCGAGCAGCGCGAGTGGCTGATCAGCGACCACCCGGACCACCGCTGGATCCGCGACACCTGGCCCACGCAGCCCGTCGACCCACGGCTGCCGCTCCACAGCACGGAGGCCGGCCGGTGACCACACCACGCAGCACGCCCCTTACGGCCTCGAAGCCCACCCGCAGGCTCACCACCGCCCAGGCGCTCGTCGCCTTCCTCGCCCGCCAGTACACCGAGCGCGACGGCCGGCGCCACCGCCTGATCGACGCCACCTGGGGCATCTTCGGCCACGGCAACGTCGCGGGCGTCGGGCAGGCACTCGTCGAGGCCGGCCCCGCGATGCCGTATCTCCAGGGCCGCAGCGAACAGGCCATGGTGCACGCCGCCGTCGGATACGCCCGCCAGTCGGGCCGGCTCTCCGCACACGCCGTCACCACCTCCATCGGCCCCGGCGCCACCAACCTCGTCACCGGTGCCGCGCTCGCCACCGTCAACCACCTGCCGGTGCTGCTCCTGCCCGGCGACACCTTCGCGACCCGACCCGCCGACCCCGTTCTCCAGCAACTCGAAGTGCCCCACACCGGCGACGTGTCGGTCAACGACTGCCTGCGCCCCGTCTCCCGCTACTTCGACCGGATCACCCGCCCCGAGGCACTGATCCCGGCCGCCCTGCAGGCCATGCGCACCCTCGCCGACCCGGCGGATACGGGCGCCGTCACGCTCGCGCTGCCGCAGGACGTGCAGGCGGAGGCGTACGACTGGCCGGCGGAGTTCTTCGCCACGCGCGTCTGGAACGTACGCAGGCCCGCCCCCGACCCGCACGAACTCGAACAGGCCGTCCGCGCGGTGCGCGCCGCACGGCGCCCCCTGATCGTCGCGGGCGGCGGAGTCCACCACAGCGCAGCCGAGGAGACCCTCGCCGCGTTCGCCGCCGCCACCCGCATCCCCGTCGCCTCCACCCAGGCCGGCAAGGGATCGCTGCGCCACGACCACCCCGCGGACGTGGGCGGCATCGGCCACACCGGCACCGCCACGGCGGACGCGCTCGCCCGCGAGGCCGACCTGGTGATCGGGATCGGCACCCGCTACACCGACTTCACGACCGCGTCCGGCACCCTCTTCGCCGACCCGGCCGTCCGCTTCCTCAACCTCAACATCACCGGATTCGACGCGCACAAGCTCGCCGCCCTCCCCCTCGTAGGGGACGCCCGCACCGCGATCGAAGCCCTCGGAGAGGCCCTCGGCGCACGCGGGCACCACGTCGACCCCGCCTACGAGAGCGAGTACACCGAGGCCAAGGAGCGCTGGGAGAGCCGCGTCGACGCGGCCTTCGCCACCGGCGACCCGGACGCCCGCCCCACCCAGGCGCAGGTCCTCGGGCTGCTGGACGAGCTGGTCACCGAGGACGACATCCTGATCAACGCGGCGGGCTCCCTCCCCGGCGACCTCCACAAGCTGTGGCGGGCCCGCTCCCCGCGCCAGTACCACGTCGAATACGGCTACTCCTGCATGGGATACGAGATCCCCGCCGCCCTCGGCGTCCAGCTCGCGGCGCCGGGCCGCCCCGTCTGGGCGCTCGTCGGCGACGGCACGTATCTGATGAACCCCACCGAGATCGTCACCGCCGTGCAGGAGGGCCTGCCCGTCAAGCTCGTCGTCCTCCAGAACCACGGCTACGCCTCCATCGGCGGCCTCTCCGAGTCCGTGGGCGCCGAACGCTTCGGCACCGCCTACCGGCACCGCGGCGAGGACGGGGCGTTCACCGGCGCCCCGCTGCCCGTCGACCTCGCCGCCAACGCCGCCTCGCTGGGCATGGACGTACTGCGCGCCGGATCGGTGGGGGAGCTGCGCGGGGCCCTCGAGAAGGCGCGCGGCGCGGACCGCCCCACTTGTGTCTACGTCGAGACCGAAACGGCAGACACAGTGTCGGGGCCTCCCCCGGCACAGGCGTGGTGGGATGTTCCGGTAGCCGAAACCGCGACCCGCCCGTCGGCGGTCGAGGCCAGGAAAGAGTACGACCGGCAGATCGCAGCCCGACGCCGCCACCTGTGAAGGAGACCCCGTCATGAAGACCGTCAACCACTGGATCGGTGGCAGGCCCTTCGAGCGGGCCGCGGGCACGTCGGGCAACTACGGTCCGGTCACCGACCCGGCGACCGGCGCCGTCACGACGCAGGTGGCGCTCGCCTCCACCGAGGAGGTCGACGCCGCGGTGTCCGCCGCGAAGACCGCGTACGCGACGTGGGGCACCTCCTCGCTCTCGGCCCGTACCGCCGTCCTCTTCCGCTACCGCGCCCTGCTGGACTCCCACCGCGACGAGATCGCGGCGCTGATCACCGCCGAGCACGGCAAGGTGCACTCCGACGCGCTGGGCGAGGTCGCCCGCGGCCTGGAGATCGTCGAGCTGGCCTGCGGCATCACCACCCAGCTCAAGGGCGAGCTGTCGACCCAGGTCTCCAGCCGGGTCGACGTCTCCTCGATCCGGCAGCCGCTCGGGGTCGTCGCGGGCATCACCCCGTTCAACTTCCCGGCGATGGTGCCGATGTGGATGTTCCCGCTGGCGATCGCGTGCGGGAACACCTTCGTCCTCAAGCCCAGCGAGAAGGACCCGTCGGCCGCCAACCTGCTGGCCGAACTCGCAGCCGAGGCGGGCCTGCCCGACGGCGTGCTGAACGTCCTGCACGGTGACAAGGTCGCCGTGGACGGGCTCCTCGCCCACCCCGACGTCGCCGCCGTCTCCTTCGTCGGCTCCACCCCCATCGCCCGGTACATCCACGCCACCGCCTCCGCCAACGGCAAGCGCGTCCAGGCCCTCGGCGGCGCGAAGAACCACATGCTGGTCCTCCCGGACGCCGACCTGGACGCCGCGGCCGACGCCGCCGTCTCGGCCGCGTACGGCTCGGCCGGTGAGCGCTGCATGGCCATCTCCGCCGTCGTCGCCGTGAACTCCGTCGCGGACGAGCTGGTCGCGAAGATCCGCGAGCGCGCCGAGAAGATCAAGATCGGCCCCGGCGCCGACCCGACTTCCGAGATGGGCCCGCTGATCACCGCCGCCCACCGCGACAAGGTCGCCTCCTACGTCACCGGCGCGGCCGCACAGGGCGCCGACGTCGTCCTCGACGGCACCGCCCACACGGTCGACGGCTTCGAGGACGGCCACTGGATCGGCCTGTCCCTCCTGGACAACGTCTCCACGGACTCCGACGCCTACCGCGACGAGATCTTCGGCCCCGTCCTGTGCGTCCTGCGCGTCGAGACGTACGAGGACGGCGTCGCCCTCATGAACGCCTCGCCCTTCGGCAACGGCACCGCGATCTTCACCCGCGACGGCGGGGCGGCCCGCCGTTTCCAGCTGGAGATCGAGGCCGGCATGGTCGGCGTCAACGTCCCCATCCCGGTGCCCGTCGGCTACCACTCCTTCGGCGGCTGGAAGGACTCCCTCTTCGGCGACCACCACATCTACGGCAACGACGGCGTGCACTTCTACACCCGGGGCAAGGTCGTCACGACCCGCTGGCCCGACCCGGCCGACGCTCCCGCCGGCGTGGACCTCGGCTTCCCCCGCAACCACTGACACGGCACCACGCGGCAACTCGCCGGATGGAAGACTGACCGCATGGTGACGGCGTCGCAGCTCCCGTTCGGCGAGACCCTGAGGCACCGTCTGGGCCCGCCCGCACACCCCACGGCCCTGGAGAGCAGCCCGCGTTCCAGGGTCTGGCGGATCGAGCTGTCCGGGCGCCCGGCGGTGCTGAAGCAGCTGGTGGCGGGCACCGAGGCCGACGAGCGGTACGACCGAGAGGTGGCCGCCCTGCGCATCGCGGGCCGGGCATCCGGCACCCCGGTCGTGCCCGCGCTCCTCGGGACCGATCCGGCCGAGCGGGTCCTCGTCCTCGAACACCTCGACGAGGGCCGCCCCGCCGCCGACTGGATCGTCGACTACGCGGCGGCCCTCGCGAGGCTGCACAGCACCGGCCGCCCGGGCGACACGGGAACCCTGCCCCGCTGGCAGGGACCGACCGGCGCCGACGTCAGGTCCTTCCTCACCCTCGCCGAGACCCTCGGGGTCCTCGCGCCGTCAGGCGTACGGGACGAGCTCCACGCTCTCGTGGAGCGGCTGGACCGGGCGGAAGGGACCGCCCTCCTCCACGGCGACCCGTGCCCCGGCAACGACCTGCACACCTCGGACGGGGTCAGATTCATCGACTTCGAGCAGGCGTCCCTGGGCAGCGGCCTGATGGAACTCGCCTATCTCCGCATCGGCTTCCCGACCTGCTGGTGCGTCACGAGAGCCGCCGGCCCCCTGCTGGAACGGGCCGAGACCGCCTACCGCACGGCCTGGCACGCCGAGACCGGCGCCGCACTCCCGGACACCGGCCTCGCCGACGCCTGCGCGGGCTGGCTGATCCGGGGTGACGCCCTGGTCCAGCGGGCCCACCGAGGCACCACCGACCACCTGGCCCGCCTCCCGGACGAGGACTGGACCTGGGGCACGGCGACCGCCCGCCAACGCCTGGCCCACCGGCTCGGGGTGGTCGCCGGCATGACCCCGGACGGCGGAGACCTGCGGCATCTCGCAGCGCTCGCGGCGGACCTGCGCCGCGCGGTCCTGGACCGGTGGCCTACGGTCCGTCCGGTGCCGGAACGGCGGCCGTAGCAGTCACTGGAAGCTGAGCCGGTGCGGGTGAGTGGGGTCGGTCGGGCAGGTGTGTACGCGCATCAGGCCGCGGCCGAGGTAGACCTCGGTCGGGTTGGTCGCGTGCGGGTCGCGGCCGGAGTCCCGGTCCTCGACCGGCAGCCAGCTGCGTGAGGCCCCGTCGCACTCCCACATGTCCACGGTGAGCAGGGGCGGCATCGCTGCCCCGCACCCCCCGCAGTCGACCGGAGCGGGGTCGGTCAGGTGCCAGGAAGCAAAGCCGCCGACCTTCCAGCCAGGAGCGATCGACAGATCGCTCATGTAGTTGATCTCCTCAGGCTCCGCAGCCAGGGCCAGGGCCATCGCCTCTGCGTACTCCTCGTACGTCGCGTAGCTTGCCGGTGAAGCGGAGCTGTCCTCGTCCTCGTCGTCCTCGTCGAGGCGCGCCTCCTCCCACGCGTCGATCTCCTCCTGGAGTTCCTCCTCCAGGAGGCCGAGGTACTCGTGCTCCACGACGCGCTCGGGGTGTACGACGCACATGTTCGGCACGCATTCCTTCCGGCCGACCACCGGCGGCTCGGGCTGAGGCACGAGTACGGCGCCGACGTCGGCGGACCGGCGCCACTTCAGTACGACGTCGAGGGTGCGGTCGGCGCCGTGCACCTCGAAGGGGCACCAGAAGACCTGCAGAAGGTCGTGGCCATCGGGCCCCACGAGATCGGGAATGTCTCGCGCGTACAGCTGGGCGACGGCCAGCATCGGCAGCGGGGCATCGTCCTGAAGTTCCGGGGCGTGGCCGCCCTCGCTCATGCCGTCGAGCAGGCGCCGTTCCTCCTCCGTCTGCTCCCGTCCGCGGGAGTCCCCCAGAATCCTGCGGCTCAGCCGCACGTCGGAGAGGAGGTGGCCCGTGCCCTTCGGGTGGACGGCCGTGCACACCGGCCACGGTTCGTCGGCCGGCCACAGCAGGGGACCTGCCACTGAGCTTTCCCGGGCCTCGGGAGAGCCGTGACGGGGGTGCAGCCGTGTGGTGGTGCGCCGGTGGGCTGCCAGAGCGGGGAATACCGCTTCCACGTCGAGGGGACGTGGCGGGGTGGTGCGAGTCATGGGTGGCGTCTCCGACCCGACAAGGTCACAAGGTCAGACAAAGTAGTCCTCCGCATCTTCCATCTCGCTGCTCATGAGGCTCATCATCGCCTCGTATTTTTCGGGCCCGAGATAATACGCCCCCGTGTGATGCGAGCAGAAGAAGCGCCCGTTCGTGTCCATGAGCAGGGTGGAACCGTCATAGGTGTCGTACGCCACCGGAAAAATCCGCACGCCGAGGTCCACGGCGAGCTCGGAGATCTCCTCGGCATCTCCCCTGAAGACCAGATGCGGCGTGAAGACGGCGAAATTCTCCGGCGCGGTGTCGATGACGGCCCGAAGGAACGCGTGCTCCCGGATGAAAGCGAGTGCGGGACCGGAAGGTTCGATCTCCACACCGTAGGACCGATACCGCTCGACGACGGCCGCAATCGCTCGGTATGCCAAGTCTCCGACATCGCGCCCTGGGTGCCACCCGGCCTCTGTCAGCCAGGCGTCCACTTCTTCGATCGTGGAAAGAATCGGCATCCTGCCCTCGCCTACCCGTGTGCCGTGACGGCTTCCAGGACAACCGCCGTGCCCGCGACGGACCGGTCCTCGTGCATGGTGATCACCTGGCCCGGCTCGAGGTGCCGCCACTGTGAGGGATCCAGAGGGGCAAGCCGCACCGAGGCTTGTCCACCGGGCTCCAGGAGCGGCATGAACTCCACCCAGAGCCGGGCGATGTCGACGGCCGGGTCACCGGTCGGAGAACGGTTCCCGATGTTCCACATCGGCCGCAGGACGCCGGCCCCGGAGATGGCCGTCTTCCGACGCGCTTCGGCAGCGCGGAGCAGCGTGAGGTCGGCGCGGATGATGCCGTTGCGCGCCTCGTAGCAGCGCCAGTTGCACCAGGCCGCGCTCCTGTCCAGTCGCATCTGTTCAGCCGCGGTGGCCAGGGCTTCCCAGAAGCTGAGCGGGAGCGGTCGGACGTCACCGAGCTCTTCCAGCAGTCCGAGGGCCACTTCCCACTCGTCGTGCGTGAGGTAGTCCCAGACGTCGTTCACCGTGATGTCGTTCTCGGTGGCGACCTTCTCGGGGACCAGGAGGGAAGCGGCTTCCAGCAGCGCGGGGACGTCCATGCCCTGATTCTGGACCACCGTCCCTGTCAGATGGGCCTGCCGGTGTCCTGACTTGTCGGCCTCGCGCGGGCCACGTGTGGTCCGCGTTCATCAGGGGGCGTCTCGCCACGGGCCGTACCGCGTCGGGAAAACCAGGTGCTGCCGGGCGTCCGGGCCCGCATCCTGAGGCATATGAACGACCGGACACACCCGCCCCGTTACGAGATCCGCGCGCGGCACACCGACTCCACCGTCACCGTGTACCAGGCCTACCGGCCGGCCATCGGGCTGCCCGCCGCCCGTGACGGGCGTTTCCCGCCTGTCTGGAAGCGCGACCGCATGACCTGGATCAAGCCGAGCTTCCTGTGGATGATGTACCGCTGCGGCTGGGGTACGAAGGAGGGACAGGAGACCGTGCTCGCCGTGGAGATCGCCCGTGAGGGCTTCGCCTGGGCGCTGGAGAACGCTGAACTCTCGCACTACGTACGCGGCGTGCACGAGGACCGGAGCGCGTGGAAGCAGGCGCTGCGGTCCGCTCCCGCACGCGTCCAGTGGGATCCCGAGCGTGATCTCGACCTGAACCCGCTCCCGTACCGCTCGCTCCAGCTCGGACTCTCCGGGGAGGCCGCCCGGCGGTACGCCGACGAGTGGGCCGTGTCCATCCGCGATGTCACGCCGCTGGCCCGCGAGGCGCATGCGGCCGTTCGGGCGGGGGAGCGGGAGAGGGCCGCCGCCCTGCTGCCCGTGGAGACACCGCTGGATCTCAGCGCTCCCCGGCCGGTTCCCGCCGCCCCGTGAGCACCATGACTTTCGGCAGTGCCCGCCGGGCCCCGGGTTCCGTACCGTCGGGCCGGTGAACCTGAACCTGATTCCGTGCGGGAACGTGAGCGGGGAACGTGTGGCGGCTGTCCTGGTGCCCGCGGCGATGGCCGTGTCCGGGGGGCTGAGCCTGGTGAGTCCGTGGTGGGCCGTGCCGACCGTCGTCGCCGCGTTCCTCACGGGGCGCGGCCCCGCGCGTGCCGGAGTGGTCGTCTGCTCGCTGGCAGCCGTGCTCGCCGCCGGTGTGGTGGCCGTATCGCTGGCGCCGCCCCTGCTGGCACTCGGTACCCGGTTCGTCGGGGTGACGGTCCTGGGCGTCCTGCTGCCCTGGTTCGCGGGGCGGTTCTGGCGGCAGTACCAGGAGCTGGCCCGGGCCGGCTGGGAGAAGGCCGAACGGCTCGGGCGGGAGCGGCAGCTGGTCGCCGAACAGGCCCGGCTGGCGGAGCGGGCCCGTATCGCGCAGGACATGCACGACGTGCTCGGCCACGACCTCAGCCTGATCGCCCTGTCGGCGGGCGCTCTCCAGCTCGCACCGGGGCTCGACGACCGGCAGCGGCGGGCCGCCAAGGACATCAGGGCACGGGCGGCGACGGCGGTCGAGCGCCTGGGCGAAGTGGTCGGCGTTCTGAGTGGCCACGCGGAACCGCCGCCGTTGCGGCCGCACGGCGGGGAGCTGAGCGAACTGGTCGGCGATGCGGCCGAGTCCGGGCTGAGGGTCGAACTGCGGGTGGACGGGGAGGCGGACGGGCTTCCTCCCGTCGTCGCACGGGCCGTGCACCGGGTCGTGCAGGAAGCACTGACCAACGTGGCCAGGCACGCGCCCGGCGCGGCGGTGACCGTCCAGGTCAGGCATGCGGAGACCGAGACCGAGGTGGCCGTGGTCAACGGCGCCGCCAAGGCCCCTGCCGGACGGCCGTCCGGCGGGGGTGGGCGTGGTCTCATCGGGCTCGACGAGCGGGTCCGGCTCGCCGGCGGCACCTTCGAGCACGGGCCCCGGGACGACGGCGGCTTCGCCGTGTCCGCCCGGTTGCCGCGCCGTCTTCCCGCGCGGCTGCCGGACCGTCGCACACCTGAGTCCCCGGCCGGTGCGTCGGGGGAGTTCCGCAGAGCGCGGCGCCGTACGGGCCGCACCCTGGCCGCCGCGCTCCTGGTCCCGCTGGGCGCGGGCGCGGTGCTCGGCGCGGCGGTGACGGGGTGGGACATGGTGGCGGCGGCACGGTCGGCCCTCGATCCGGGTGACTACGCACGGCTCCGGGTGGGGCAGGATCGTGCGGAGGTGCAGCGGGTGCTGCCGGACCGGCAGTCGGTCCACCGGCCCTCCGGTGGCGAGCGCCCCGAGGGACGAGGAGTGACGTGCGAGTACTACGCGATGACGGCCGACCGCTTCGACAGCCGGTCCGGGGACGCCTACCGGCTCTGTTTCCGCGACGACACGCTGATCTCGCTCGACGCCCTGGCCGGGTGAGCGCGCGATGACCAGGGTGCTGATCGCCGACGACGAGCCGATGATCCGGGCCGGTGTCCGGGCCGTGCTGTCCACCGACCCGGAGGTCGAGATCGTCGCCGAGGCGGGCGACGGACGGCAGGCGGTGGAGCTCGCGCGGCTCCACCGCCCCGACGTGGCCGTCCTCGACGTACGGATGCCGAGGACCGACGGTATCGACGCCGCGGCGGAGATCAGCCGGACCGTTCCCGGCACCGGCATCATCATGCTGACGACGTTCGGTGAGGACGACTACATCCTCCGGGCGCTCGGCTGCGGGGCCACCGGTTTCCTGATCAAGTCGGGCGAGCCCGGGGAACTCCTCGCGGGCGTACGGGCGGTGGCCGACGGCGCCGCCTATCTGTCACCGAAGGTCGCCGCGCGCGTGGTCGCGCACCTCGCGTCCGGCGGAGCCGGTGACCGGGCCGGGCGCCGGGCCGCCGCCCGGGAGAAGGTCGCCCGGCTGACCCCCAGGGAGCGCGAGGTGCTGTCGTTCCTCGGGAGCGGGCTGTCCAACGGGCAGATCGCCCGGCGGCTCCTCGTGGTGGAGGGGACCGTCAAGGCGCATGTCAGCTCCGTCCTGTCGCGTCTCGGGGTGGAGAACCGGGCCGCCGCCGCCGTCATGGCCCATGAGGCGGGTGTCGTGCCCGCGCACACGACGGAGAACGGCTGACGCGCGCCGCTCCACCGGCTGTTGCGCCACGACCAGGAGAGCGGCCACCACGGCCGCGCCCAGCAACGAGCCCGCCAGCACGTCGTGCGGGTAGTGGACTCCCGTCAGGACACGCAGCAGCGCCGCCGCCACGGCCAGCGGCACGGTCACGGCGGCCAGACGAGGCCGCCGGATCGCGAGCCCCGTCGCCAGTGCGGCGGCCAGCGTGGCGTGGTTGCTGGGGAACGACCAGTCACCGGCCTCCGGGCACGCGGCCAACCCCTCGGCCCCGGGCACGGCCCGGCAGGGGCGTTCCTCGTCGGCCACCAGCTTCAGCGCCTCGCTGAAGGCGTACGCCACGACGGTCCCGACGCCGGTCAGGGCGGTGCCGGCAGCCAGGCGTGCGTCCCCGCGGCGTACGGCCGTCCAGCCGAGCAGGAGCAGCAGCAGACCCAGGGCGATCAGGGTGAGCTCGGTGACCGGCTCCAGGAGGTGGGCCGGCCCGTCGGGCGCGTCCGCGACCATCCCGGTCAACGACCGGTACAAGGACACGGAGACACCCTGGGTCACCTCGGTGGGCTCGGCCCGGCCGAGCCCACCCGGTGACAGGAGCGCGACGGCGCCGCCGGCCGAAGCGAGAAGGGCTGCCGCGCCGAGCAGGCGGGCGGTCCGGGAATGTGGGTTCGTCATGCCGCAGAACGTACGAGCGGCAGCAGTCCCGGCACCCGGGCCGAACGGCAGGTCACGTATGCGACGTTCGTCAGGGGCGGGGCCCGGGCTCACGCCGGGCCGGGAGCGCCCGAGCCTCCGCCGCCAGGGCCTCCGTCAGCGCCCGCCCGACGCCCCGGCGGCGGTACGGCTCGTCGACGGAGAGCTCGTACAGGCACATCTCCGTGCCCTTGTCCGGGTGCAGCACCTCGATGCCCGCCACGAATCCGGCCGGGACACCGTCCACGTACGCGATCAGCGTCAGGTGCCCCTCCGCCGCCACGAAACGGGCCGCCCACCCGTGGCAGGGCAAATGTGCACGTATGGGCCTTTCGTGACGGCGGCGTACCGCAAGCGGAGTACGGGCGGGCCGTGTCGTACCTCTCAGGGAGGCCGCGTACTTCCCCCTGGCGGCATCCTGGCCCACCGCGCGCTCCGTTTAGGGTCGAGTCATGGATGAACCGACTTCCCGGTGGCGGCACCGGCTGCCCCGTACCCCAGGCCGGTGGGCCGCGGTGGTCGCCGCCCTCGCCGTGCTCGTGGGGGCCGGTACCTGGAGCGCCGTCGCCGACGACAGCCCGCCGACCGTGCACCGGCATGACCGGATGATGAAGATGAACGGGGTGTCGGTCGACACCTCCTACTTCACGTCGGGCGGCACGCAGCGCCGGCCCGCCGTGCTCATCGGGCACGGCTTCGGCGGCAGCAAGAACGATGTGCGCGCCCAGGCCGAGAAGCTGGCCGCCGACGGATACGCCGTCATGACGTGGTCCGCCCGGGGCTTCGGGAGGACGAGCGGCGAGATCACGCTCAACGCCCCCGACGGCGAGGTCAAGGACGTGTCCGGCCTCATCGACTGGCTGGCCGGCCGGCCCGAGGTGCAGCTCGACGCGAAGGGCGACCCGCGCGTCGGGGTCACCGGCGCTTCGTACGGTGGCGCCGTGTCGTTGCTGGCCGCCGGGTACGACGACCGGGTCGACGCCATCGCACCGGTGATCAGCTACTGGAACCTCGCCGACGCGCTCTTCCCGGACGGGGTCTTCAAGAAACTCTGGGCCGGGATCTTCGTCAGCTCCGGCGGCGGCTGCCAGAAGTTCCAGAAGCAGCTGTGCGAGATGTACGAGCGGGTGGCCGTCAGCGGCAGACCGGACGCCGCCGCACGCGAACTGCTGACGGAACGTTCCCCCGAGGCCGTGGCCGACCGGATCGACGTGCCCGCGCTCATCCTCCAGGGCCAGAGCGACTCCCTGTTCCCGCTCGGCCAGTCCGACGCCATGGCCGAGGCCATCAAGGCCAACGGCGCACCCGTCTCCGTCGACTGGATCGCGGGCGGACACGACGGAGGGGACGACGAGGGCGACCGCGTCGAGGGCCGGGTCGGCGACTGGTTCGACCGGTACCTGAAGAAGGACGAGGGCGCCGACACCGGCCCCGGGTTCCGCGTGACCCGTACCGGCGGCGTCGACTCCACCGACGGCGCCGCCCTGAAGCGCGGCGCGAGCAGCGCCTCCTACCCCGGCCTGAGCAGCGGCGGACGGGAGATCCCCCTCACCGGCGCCGGGCAGCGGCCCGCGACGGGCGGCGCCATGGACCGGCCCGGGACCGGCAGTGGGCAGAGCGCCCCCGCCAAGAACCTGACGCAGACCTTCCGCAACCCCGCCGGCGCCAACCCGCCCTCCATCTCGGCCGTCCCCGGCATCGGAGGCGGCCTCTCCCAGCTGTCCTCGCTCGGAGTCGGCTTCTCCCTCGACTTCCCCGGGCAGTACGCCCGCTTCGACTCCGCCCCGCTGGACAGCGCCGTACACGTCACCGGGTCGCCGACCGTCCGCGTGAACGTGAAGGCGGACCAGGGCGACGCCGTGCTCTTCGGCAAGGTCTACGACGTGTCGCCGGACGGGAAGCAGCAGGTCCTGCCCTCGCAGCTCGTCTCCCCGTACCGGATCACCCCCGAGGAGCAGGGCAAGCCGGTCGAGCTGACCCTGCCCGCCGTCGACCACGAGGTCGAGGCCGGGCACAGCCTCCGCCTCGTCCTCTCCGCGACCGACCTCGCCTACGCCTCACCCGCCGAGCCCGCGACGTACACCGTCTCCCTCGACGGGCCCCTGACCGTCCCCACGGCGCCCGCCGTGAAGACCGCCGCGGCCGCTCTGCCCTGGTGGACCTGGGGGCTCCCGGCGGCCGGACTCGTCATCGCCGCCGCCGTGCTGCTCACCGCACGCCGGCGCACCGCGGCCCCCGCCCCCGACCCGGCGCTGACCGGAGTCCCGCTGCAGATCACCGGGCTCTCCAAGAAGTACGCCAGGTCCACCGACCGGTACGCGGTCCGCGATCTCGGCTTCCGCGTCGAGAAGGGGCAGGTACTCGGCCTCCTCGGGCCGAACGGCGCCGGCAAGACCACCACCCTGCGCATGCTGATGGGGCTCATCACCCCCGACGCCGGTGAGATCCGCGTCTTCGGGCACGCGATCCGCCCCGGCGCACCCGTGCTGTCGCGCGTCGGCTCCTTCGTCGAAGGCGCCGGCTTCCTCCCGCACCTGTCCGGCCGCTCCAACCTGGAGCTGTACTGGCAGGCCACCGGGCGGCCCGCCGAGGACGCCCACATCGACGAGGCCCTGGAGATCGCCGGGCTCGGCGACGCCCTGGCCCGCGCCGTGCGCACGTACTCCCAGGGCATGCGGCAGCGGCTCGCGATCGCCCAGGCCATGCTCGGCATGCCGGACCTCCTCATCCTCGACGAACCGACCAACGGTCTCGACCCGCCCCAGATCCGCGAGATGCGGGACGTGATGATCCGGTACGCGGCCGGGGGCCGGACCGTGATCGTCTCCAGCCACCTCCTCTCCGAGGTGGAGCAGTCCTGCACCCATCTGGTGGTCATGGACCGGGGCCGGCTCGTCCAGGCCGGTCCGGTCGCCGAGATCACCGGATCCGGCGACATGCTGCTCGTCACCACGGGCACCGAGGTGGCCGAACCGCTCGTGGACAAGGTGGCCGAACTGCCGGGCATCGGCTCCGCCGTCCGCCTCGACGACGGGCACGGCCTGCTGGTCCGTCTCGACGGCGCCACGGCCGCACAACTGGTCGCCGACCTGGTCCGACTGGACGTGCCGGTGACGGGTGTCGGGCCGCACCGCCGCCTGGAGGACGCGTTCCTCACCCTCATCTCCCAAGGATCCGCATGAGCTCCGCAACTGAGATCCAGGCACTCGCCGAAGCCCCCGGCTACCGTGCCCGCCGCACCCTGCCGCTGCGCGTGGAGGCGATGAGGCAGCTGCGCAGGCGGCGCACCCTGCTCATGTTCGGGGTGCTGGCGGCGCTGCCGTTCGTCCTGATCATCGCCTTCGCGGTCGGCGGAACCCCCGGCGGCGGCGAGGGCGGCGGCGGAGGCGGCGGTTCGCGCATCAACCTCATGGACGTGGCGACGGAGTCCGCCGCGAACTTCGCGGCGACCTGTCTCTTCGTCTCCGCCGGTTTCCTGCTCGTGGTGCCCGTCGCCCTGTTCTGCGGGGACACCGTCGCCTCCGAGGCCAGCTGGTCCTCGCTGCGCTATCTGCTCGCTGCGCCCGTCCCCCGGGCCAGGCTGCTGTGGAGCAAGCTCGTCGTGGCGCTCGGCTTCAGCCTCGCAGCGATGGTGCTGCTGCCGCTCGTCGCCCTCGGCGCGGGAGCGGCGGCGTACGGCTGGGGGCCGCTGAAGCTGCCCACCGGGGGCGCGCTCACCACATCGGACACCGTGCCGCGCCTGGCCCTCGTCGTCGCCTTCGTCTTCGTCTCCCAACTGGTCACCGCGGGGCTGGCGTTCTGGCTGTCGACGAGGACGGACGCACCGCTCGGCGCGGTGGGGGGCGCGGTCGGGCTGACCATCGTCGGCAATGTCCTGGACGCGGTCACCGCACTCGGCACCTGGCGTGAGTTCCTGCCCGCGCACTGGCAGTTCGCCTGGGCGGACGCCCTCCAGCCCGACCTGGCATGGGGCGGGATGGTGAAGGGCGCGGCCGTATCGGTCACCTATGCCCTGATCCTGTTCGCCTTCGCCTTCCGCGGGTTCAGCCGTAAGGACATCGTGTCCTGATCCAAACGAAAGGCCCTTGATGTTCCGCCCCGCCGACGTCCGTCGTTGCGCCATCGAGACGGTTCCGCAACGCTTCTGACGACTCCGCCCGGCCACCTCGCACGTCACATTCACAGTTGTCGACGACGTGGGGGGTACACATGGAACACAGGGCACGGACACATCGCGGAGCGCTCGCGCTCCTGCTGGCGGGCGGAATCCTGATCACCGGCTGCGGCGCGGGGGGCACGCCCACCGAGACCTCCGCCGACCGCGGCGTCGCCGAAAACCGCGGGCCGGCGGGGGGCAGGCAGCCCTCCGCCGCGGCGGGGCCGCAGGAGGGCGGGGCAGATCAGGCCGAGGACGACACGGTGCGGGAGAGCGTGGCGCCCGACTACCTGTCCACCTTCGCGCTCGACGTGGACACCGCCAGCTACGGATACGCGCGCCGCACCCTGGGCGACGGACAGCTCCCCGCGGCCGGCACGGTGCGCCCGGAGGAGTTCGTCAACAGCTTCCGCCAGGGCTACGAGCGGCCGGACGGCAACGGCTTCTCGGTCAACGTCGACGGCGCACGGACCGACGCCGCCGACTGGTCGCTCGTACGGGTCGGGCTGGCGACGAAGGCCGCCGCGGACTCGGGCGAGCGCCCGCCCGCCGCGCTGACCTTCGTCGTCGACATCTCCGGCTCGATGTCCGAACCGGGCCGCCTCGACCTCGCGAAGACCTCACTCGGCATCCTCGCCGACGAACTGCGCGACGACGACTCCGTCTCCCTGGTCACCTTCAGTGACGAGGCCGAGACCCGGCTGCCGATGACCCGACTCCAGGGCAACCGCACCAAGATCCGCGACGCCGTCGCGGCGATGGAACCCGCCGACTCCACGAACGTCGCGGCCGGCGTGCGGCGCGGCTACGAGGAAGCGGTCGAAGGCCACCGCAAGGGCGCCAACAACCGCGTCGTCCTGCTCTCCGACGCCCTCGCCAACACCGGTGAGACGGACGCCGACGCGATCCTGGAACGCGTCGGGGACGCACGCGAGGAGTACGGCATCACCCTCTTCGGCGTCGGTGTCGGCAGCGACTACGGCGACGAGCTGATGGAGCGCCTCACCAACAAGGGCGACGGCAACACGACCTACATCGCCGACGAGACACAGGCCAGGAAGGTCTTCGTCGACCAGCTGCCCGCCCACGTGGAACTCCGGGCCCGGGACGCCAAGGCCCAGGTGGCGTTCGACCGTAAGACGGTCAAGCAGTTCCAGCTCATCGGCTACGAGAACCGCGAGGTCGCCGACGACGACTTCCGGGACGACAGCGTCGACGGCGGCGAGGTGGGTCCCGGCCACACGGTGACCGCGCTCTACGCCGTACGCCTCCGTGAGGGTGCCTCCGGCCACGTGGCGACGGCGACCGTGCGCTGGCTGGACCCGAAGACACGCGAGGCGCACGAGGAGACCGGGTCGGTCCGGACCGCCGCGATCGACGGAAAGCTCTGGGACGACGCCGGCGCACGGCTCCAGGTGACCGCGGTGGCCGCGTACTTCGCGGACACCCTGCGCGGCGGTGACCTCCAGGGAACGCCCACGCTCGGGGAACTCGCCGGCCGCGCCCGGAAGCTGGCGGCCGCCACCGAGGACAGCTCGGTGGAGAAGCTCGCCACCGCGATCGAGCAGGCCGACCGGCTCAGGAACGGCGGCGACGAACCGGCGGGCGACAGCGGCGAAGGCGAACTCGGCTGACACGCGGGGACGTTGGCCCGGCAGGTGATCACCCCTGCCGGGCCCGTCCCTGTCGGAGGCTGCTGATAGAACACGTCGAACAGCCACCGAACGGAATGTCAGGAGCCTTGCTTTGTCCTATGTCCATCATGTCGAGCAGTTCCACGGACTGCCGGTCTTCACCTTCCCGCAGTACGCGCACCCCGCGGACCTGCCCGACGCGGACGCCGTGGCCTGGCGCCTCCACTGCGGTCCGTACGTGACCGACGAGGACTCCGGGTCCTACTGGAAGCGGTTCACCGAGTCGGTCGACCTGGGCGGGGTGCGGGCTCTGCTCTTCGGCAGCCCCTGGTACGGCAACGACGGCGGGAGCAGCCCCGACGAGCTGATCGGCCTGCGGTCCCGGTTCACCGCGCTCGAGGCGGTGTTCCTCGGTGACCTGGAGGACGAGGAGGGAATGATCTCCATGATCGGGCAGGGCGGGATCGCGGAGCTCCTGGACGCCTTCCCGGGATTGCGGGAGCTGGCCCTGCGAGGCGGTGACGACCTGGAATTCCCCGTGACCGGCCACGCGGAGCTGCGCGTGCTGCGCGTCGAGTCCGGCGGGCTGCCCCCCGAGGCCGCGGCCCAGATCGCCGCCGCCTCCCTGCCGTCGCTGGAGCACCTGGAGCTGTGGCTGGGCGACGAGGACTACGGCGGCGGCACCACGGCCGAGGATCTGGCCCCGCTGTTCGCCGGCGTCGGCAAGCCCGCCCTGCGCCACCTGGGGCTGCAGAACAGCCCGGTCCAGGATGAGCTGGCCGCGGCCCTGGCCTCCGCGCCGGTCGTGGGCGGGCTCACCTCGCTCAGCCTGTCGATGGGCACGCTGGGCGACGAGGGCGCGGAGGCACTCCTGGAGGGACAGTCCCTCGCCCACCTGCGGGAGCTGGACCTCTCGCACCACTACCTCAGCCAGGACATGATGCTGCGGCTCTGGACGGAGCTGGAGCCGCAGGGGGTGCGCGTCGACCTCACCGGCAGGCAGGAGGAGGACGACCCCGACTGGGACGACGCGCCCAGCAGATACGTCGCGGTCGCCGAATGACCGCCGGCCGGCCCCGCCCGTCGCCCTCCCGTCCCGTCGGCACCGCCGCCGTCGAAAGGCCCGCACGATGACACCGACCCCCGACTTCCAGGACCCGGACGATCTCCGGCTCGTCAGCCGCAACCTCAACGGCCATCACCCCTGGCTGGACCCCGCCGAGCCAGTGCCGTACGGGCACGTGCTGTACGCGGCGGCGGTGCGGCAGGAGACCCCGGCCGCCGCCGTCTCGCGGCTGGCCGCCCTGGGATACACCGAGGTCCAGCAGCCCGGGTCCCCCCTCCCCGCCTCCATCGGCATGCAGGACGCCGCGCTGGTCAAGAGGGAGAGCCACGACAGGTACGTGCGGCGATGGATCGACGTCGGCCGGCCCGTGTCCCTGCTCCAGCTGCTCGAAACGGCGGAGCACGCCGGACGCTCTCCCGCCGACGTCGGGCGGCGTCTGACCGCTCTCGGCTACCGGATCGGCGGCAGCGGCCCGCTCCCCGAGTCGCGGGACCCCCGTGACCTCATGCTGATCCGCACCGATCCCCGGGGCGACGGCAGTTGGCTCGACCGGGGCGACGAGGTCTCCGCCGGACATGTGCTGGGGGCTGCCGCCGCTCTGTCCTGCAGCCCCCACGCCGCCGCCGCGCGACTGGCCTCCTTCGGCCTCCGGCTGCCGTACGTCCCCGAAGCCGACGACGAACTGCTGCTCAGGGTCGGTGACAGCCCCGGCGCACGCTGGCTCGGCCGCTACACGCCGGTGTCCATGGGCCACGTACTCACCGTCGCGAGGGAAACGGGGCGGAGCGCGAGGGACGTCGTGGACCGGCTGAAGGTGCTGGGGCTCGGTGAGCCGGGCGGAGCGGTGCCCGGGACCCCGGACGAGGACGACTTCGTCATCCTCAGCGAGAACCTCGACGGCCGCGGGCCCTGGCTCCGGAGGAACACCGTCGTCGGACTGCGGATGGAACACGTCCTGCGCGCGTCGCTCGCCACGGGGCGCAGCCCGGCGGAGATCACCGCGCGGCTGACCGAACTGGGCCACTGGCTGCACGAGAACGCGAAGCTCCCCGCGACCGCCGACGAGGCGGACATCAGGCTGCTGGACACCCTCGACCGCTCGTACCGGGACAACGTCCACCTGGAGCACGTCCTGCGCGGCGCGAGCCTGACGGGCCGGAGCCCGGCGGACGTCGCGGCCCGGCTGACCGCCCTCGGCCACACGCTCCCCGACGAGGTGCGGTACCCGGACGTACGAGGAGTTCTCGCCGCCCCCTGACGCACGTCCGCCCCGGCTGTCGCGGACAGCCGGGGCGGGCACCACCGGTCAGGCGAGGTGGAAGACCTCGGTCAGCGGGACCATGGCCTCGTCGGCGGCCTCCGGCTGCTCGAAGAACTCGCCCATCTCCCGCTGCCACCGTGCGTTGACCTCGGTCACCGCCATGGCCTCCCGGGCCGCGTCGAAGTCCTCCGTCTCCAGATAGCCGACCAGCAGGCCGTCCTCACGCAGGAACAGCGAGTAGTTGTGCCAGCCCGCCTCCGACAGCGCGGCGAGCATGTCCGGCCACACCGCGGCATGGCGCTCGCGGTACTCGTCCTTGCGGTCCTCGCGGACCTTCAGCAGAAAGCAGACGCGCTGCATGGAACCGGCCCTTCCGGTCAGAAGTCGAACGAGTCGATGTTCTCGGCGTCGAACACGGTCGGCTCGCCGAGGATGACCTCACCGTCCTTGCCGATCGTGTACTCACCGAGCTTGCCCGCCTTGAACTTCTCGCCCTCCGCACCGGTGATCTGCCCCGAAGCCAGCGCCGCGGCCGCGTACGAGCCGAGGTAACCGAGTTCCTCCGGGTTCCAGAGCGAGAACTGCTCGACGGTGCCGTCCTTGACGTACTTGCGCATCTGGTTCGGTGTGCCCAGGCCGTTGAGTACGACCTCGCCCTTGTACGAGGAGTCGCTCAGGTAGCGTGCCGCGGCGGCGAGGCCGACCGTGGTGGGGGAGATGATGCCCTTGAGGTCGGGGTAGGCCTGCATGAGGCCCTGCGTCTGCTGGAAGGACTTCTGGTCCGCGTCGTCACCGTAGGCGACCTTGACCAGCTCCATGTCCTTGTACTCCGGGAGCTTCAGCTCCTCCTTCATGTACTCGATCCAGGTGTTCTGGTTCGTCGCGTTCTGGGTCGCCGACAGGATCGCGACCTTGCCCTTGTAGCCGATCTGCTCGCCGAGGTGCTGGACCAGGCTGCGGCCGATCTCCTCCGAGCCGGCCTGGTTGATGAAGAGCTGGCGGCAGTCCTTCGCCGTGTCCGAGTCGTAGGCGACGACCTTGATGCCCTTCTTCATGGCCTGCTTGAGCGGGCCGCAGACCGCGTTCGGGTCGTTCGCCGCGATGAGGATCGCGTCCTGGCGCTGCTGGATCAGGGTGTTGATGTAGGAGACCTGCGAGGAGGCGTTCGCGTCGGACGGGCCGACCTCCTTGCCCGTGCCGCCGTACTCCTTCGCCGCCGCGATGCCCGCCTCGTCGACGAGCTTCTCGTACGGGTTGTTGATCTGTTTGGGCAGGAAACCGAGCTTCAGCCCCTTCTTCAGCGGGGCGTCCGGATCGGCCTTCGCGGAGCTGCCCGCCTTCGCGCTCCCGCTCTCCTCGCTGTCCTTCGTGGTGCCGGAACAGGCGGTGAGGGCGAGGGCCAGGGAGACGGCGGTGGCTGCGGTCGCGACGGCGCGGCGCCCAGCGGCATTGCGGAGCATCATGGCGGCGTGTGCCTTTCGGAGGGGTCCGGGGGAGGGGCGTTATGACGACTGGGGGGCGGGGGCGTTCGCGGCCCGTCTGTGCCGGCGTTCGACGACCGTGGCGATGATCCTCGGGGTCAGTACGGACGCCACGAGCAGCAGCCCGGTCACGATGACCTGCACCTCGTTGGCGATGTCGTTGAGCGTGAGCAGGTTCTTCAGGAGGCCGATCAGCAGGACACCGGCGACCGCGCCGAAGAGCGTGCCCTTCCCGCCGTCGAAGTCGATCCCGCCGAGCAGGACGGACGCGATGACGAGCATCTCGAAGCCGAGTCCGTTGTCCGCGCGGGCACTTCCGTAGCGCAGGGTGAAGACGACGCCCGCGAAGGCGGAGAACAGGCCGGTCACGACGAAGAGCAGCAGCTTGACCCGCTTGACCCGGATGCCGGCGAAGTACGCGGCCTCCTCCTGGGCGCCGATCGCGAAGAGCGAGCGGCCGAACCCGGTGGCGTGCAGCACCACGGCGGTGACCGCGGCCAGGACGACGAAGAGCAGCACCGGATAGGTGAGGAAGGTGCCGGGGACGGTCGTGGTGTCGACCGCCCAGTCCGTGTAGACCTGCGGGAAGTCGGTCACCGCGTCGCTGCCGAGCGCCACCGATGCCAGACCCCGGTAGAGCGCGAGGGTGCCGATGGTGACGGCCAGGGAGGGCAGGCCCACCTTGGTGACCAGCCAGCCGTTGAGGAGGCCTCCGGCGACGCCCACCAGCAGCACCACCGGCACGATCATCTCGAAGGCCCAGCCCGCTTCCCACAGCGCGCCGGTCAGCGCGCTGCCCAGGCCCAGCATGGAGGCCACCGACAGGTCGACCTGCCCGGCGACGACCAGGAGGGTCATCGGCAGGGCGATGAGGGCGACTTCGGCGATGTCGTTGAAGGCGAACGCGAGGTTCTCAGCCGAACCGAAACCCTCCGTGGACCCGAGCCCGACGACGAGGACCGCGACCAGCAGGACACCGACCGCGGTGTCCCAGCGCAGCGCGAGGGCGCGCAGGGGAGAGGGCTTCGTGGCGGCCCGCGGCGTGGGGGCCGACTCGGTGTCAGGCGCCGTCGTCATGGCGGGCGTTCCTCTTCCTCAGGGCGGCGGTCATCCGCAGGTTCACGATCCGGTCGACGCTGATGGCCAGCAGGAGGAGCGCACCGGTGATGGCGCCCTGCCAGAACGAGTCCACCTTCAGCACGACCAGGACGCTGCCGATGGTGGTGAGCAGCAGGGCGCCGAGGGCGGCGCCCCAGACGGTGCCTGTGCCGCCGGTGATGGCGACGCCGCCGACGACGACGGCGCTGACGACGGTCAGCTCCCAGCCGTGCGCGTTGTCCGCGACGACGGTGCCGAAGCGGGCCAGCCACAGCGCCCCCGCGAAGCCGGCGACGGCCCCGGAGAAGGCGTACGCGGCGAGCACCCGGCGCCGGATCGGGATTCCTGCGAGGCGGGCGGCCTCGGGGCTCGACCCGATCGCGTACAGCTCGCGCCCCGAGCGGTAGCTGCGCAGGAAGTACGCGGTCGCCGCGAGCAGGGCCAGGGCGATCAGCGGGAGGTACGGGACGCCCAGCACGCTGCCGCTGCCGAGCCCCAGGACGGCCTCGGGGACGTCGGAGGCGCTGATCTGCTCGCCCTGCGCCCACCAGTAGTCGACACCTTGAATGATGTAGAGCATGCCCAGGGTCACGACGAGCGCCGGGACCCCGCCGAAGCTGACGAGGGCGCCGGAGACCAGGCCGCAGACCACGCCGATGGCGACGCCGAGCAGCATCACGGTCAGCACACCGTGGTCGCTGCCAGCGACGAACTTGCCGCAGGCGAAGGCGGAGAGGCCGACGACGGAGCCGACGGACAGGTCGATGTTGCGGGTGATCACGACCGCCGACTGGCCGACGGCGAGCAGCACCAGGATCGACGCGTTGAGCAGCAGGTCCTTGACGCCCTGGTCGGAGAGGAAGCGCGGGTTGGCCAGGTAGGTGCCGAGGATCAGCAGGACCAGCGCCCCCGCGATGGAGATCTCCCGCGCCCGGAAGACCGCGTCCACGAGCGAGGAAGCACTCCGCTCCGGCGCCTTCGCGGCGTCCGGGGGGCTCTCGACGGTGGTGGTCATGCCGCTGCCCTCTCGTCGCGTCCGGTGGCCGCGGCCATGACCGACTCCTCGGTGGCGCTCCCGCGCGGGATCTCGGCGACGAGCCGGCCCTCGTGCATCACGAGTACCCGGTCGGCCATGCCGATGACCTCGGGGAGGTCGGAGGAGATCATCAGCACGGCGAGGCCGTCGGCCGCGAGCGCGGAGAGCAGCCGGTGGACCTCCGCTTTGGTGCCGACGTCGATCCCGCGGGTCGGCTCGTCGACGATCAGCACGGTGGGCGCGGTCGCCAGCCATTTGGCCAGCACGACCTTCTGCTGGTTGCCGCCGGAGAGCACGCCCACGGTGTCGGCCAACCGGTTGTACTTGAGCTGGAGACGCACCGCCCAGTCGGCGGCCCGGTCGTGCTCCAGGGCCCGGCTGACGAGCCCGCGCCTGCGGACCTCGCCGAGGCCGGTGAGGCCGATGTTCCGCTCGATCGACATATCCATGACCAGCCCGCGCTGGCGGCGGTCCTCGGGTACGAGCGCGAGCCCGGCGCCCATCGCGGCGGTCGGTGAACCGGGGCGCAGCACCGCACCGGCCACCTTCACCTCGCCCGCGTCGGCGCGGTCGACGCCGAAGACGGCCTGGGCGACCTCCGTGCGCCCGGCGCCGACGAGTCCGGCGAGCGCCACGATCTCCCCGCGGCGGACGTCGAAGGACACGTCGCGGAAGACACCCTCACGGGTCAGCCGGTGTACGGACAGGGCGACTTCGCCGACCTCGGCGTCCTGCTTGGGGTAGAGGTCGTCGAGGTCACGGCCGACCATCCTGCGCACCAGGTCGTCCTCGGTGAGCCCCTCCAGCGGCTCGGAGGAGATCCACCGGCCGTCGCGCAGGGTCGTGACGCGCTGGCACAGCTCGAAGATCTCGTCCAGGCGGTGCGAGATGAACAGCACCGCCGCGCCCTCGGAGCGCAGCGTACGGACGACGGAGAAGAGCCTGGCGGTCTCACTGCCGGTCAGGGCCGCCGTCGGCTCGTCCATGATCAGGACGCGCGCGTCGAAGGAGAGCGCCTTGGCGATCTCGACGATCTGCTGGTCGGCGATCGACAGTCCGCGCGCCGGCCGGTCCGGTGCCAGATCGACCCCCAGCCGCCGCATCAGTCCGGCGGTCGTCCCGTGCACGGCCCTGCGGTCGATCCGGCCCAGTGAGCGCCGGGGCTGACGGCCCATGAAGATGTTCTCGGCGATGGACAGATCGGGGAAGAGCGTCGGCTCCTGGTAGATGACGGCGATGCCGGCGTCACGGGCGTCCGCCGGGCCGTGGAAGACGACGGGCTCGCCGTCGAGCAGCACCTCGCCGCCGTCCGGGCGGTGCACCCCGGCGAGGGCCTTGATCAGAGTCGACTTGCCGGCGCCGTTCTCACCCGCGAGTGCGTGAGCCTCGCCGGGGAACAACTGCAAGGACACGTCCCTCAGGGCCCGTACGGCGCCGAAGGACTTGCTCACGCCCTTCAGGGCCAGGACCGGGGCCGGGCCCGGGGCGGACTGGTTCATGTGAGCTCCTCAGCGGAGGGACTGTTCCGCTCCGCCCGCCGTGAAAGGTTTCAATGAGGTTGCTCGGAAGCTAAACGGGGATTGCGGGCGCCGTCAATGGGTTGATGGCGGGAAGTTCCAGGAAGAGAAGCGATGTGCGAGCCGAACGAGGGGAAGGGATGGGCACCCTTGACAGCCTTCGGGGTGGGCCACTATCTTCCCGGCTTTTGAATCGATTCATGAGGGTGGGCGCGCATCGCTCCGCTTACGACCGCGCTGCGGGATGCCCCGGCCCGAGGAGGACGACAAGGCCGGCCCTGCCGGGCACGGGCACCGGCACCTGGTGCCAGCCCGCGCGCCGGTAGAAGCGCATGGTCGCCCCGGCGTGTACGGACGTGAGCAGCCAGCACCGCCCGTCCGGGGCGGCCCCGGTGACCGCCGACAGCAGGGCCGCGCCCAGTCCGGTGCGGCGCGCGTCGGGGGCGACGGCCAGCTCGTCGACCTCCAGGCCCCCGCACAGCCAGTCAGCGACGCGGCCGGGACCGAGGGCCTCGGCGACGTGGCCGTAACTGCGGCCGGAGGGGAACGCGCAGGGCGTGGTCCAGGCCGTGGCGAAGCCGCCCACGATGCCCCCGTCGGTGGCCAGCGCGGCGGTGAATCCGGGGCGCAGGGCGTCGGCTGCGAGCCGCTCGACGTACAGCGCGCCCGCGGAGGGCTCCTCGTGCCAGGGCGGTGCCGAGAAGACCTCGGTGTACACCCGCCGGATCCCGTCGGCGTGCGCGGAAAGGCCTTCGCCCTCGACCAGCCGGACCCGCACGACCGCACCACCCGCCCCTGGACCGTTCCCGACAGGACTGCTCACGACAGGACTGCTCACGACAGGACTGCTCACGACAGGACTGCTCACGACAGGACTGCTCACGACAGGATAGGAGGGGCCGATCCATCGGGCCACAACTCCCGGGAGGATTCCCCGATCAGCCGGCCGGCCGCACCAGGTGCGTGGTGAACCAGTCCTCGGCCAGCCGCGCCACCCGGTCCAGTGCCCCCGGCTCCTCGAACAGGTGCGTGGCGCCCGGGACGATCTCCAGACGGTTCTCGCAGTGCAGCGCCGCCTGCGCCTGCTGGTTGAGGCCGATCACCGTGGTGTCGGCTCCGCCCACGATGAGCAGGGTGGGCGCACGCACCGCCGACAGTTCCGCCCCGGCCAGATCGGGGCGCCCGCCGCGGGAGACCACGGCGCCGACACCCGAGTCCGTCGCCGCGGCGGCCCGCAGCGCAGCCGCCGCGCCCGTACTCGCCCCGAAGGAGCCGACCGGGAGGGACACCCGGCGGCGGAGCCAACTGGTCGTGTCCGCCAGCCGCCCGGCCAGCAGGCCGATGTCGAAGACGTTGGCGCGGTAGCCCTCCTCCCCGGGCGTGAGCAGGTCGAAGAGCAGGGTGCCCAGGCCGGCACGGTTCAGCGCCGTCGCCACGGCGCGGTTGCGCGGGCTGTGGCGGCTGCTGCCCGAGCCGTGGGCGAACACCACGACCGCACCCGCGTCCCCGGGGAGCACGAGGTCCCCGGGGAGCGGGACGCCGCCCGCGTCCACCTCGACCTCCTCGGCCGCGGCGGTACCCCCACCGGCCCGTGCCAGCAGGGAGACGACCTCCTCGTCGGAGGTCTGGGAGAAGTCCCGGTACCACTCACCCACGGCGGAGAAGAGCTGCGGTGCGGAGAGGCAGACGACCTCGTCGACGTCCTCGCGCAGCCTGTCGGCGACATCCGGTGACGCGACCGGCACGGCCAGTACGACATGGGCGGCACCCTGCGCCCGCACCACCTGGCAGGCCGCCCGCGCGGTCGCTCCGGTGGCCACCCCGTCGTCCACCACGACCACCGCGCGCCCCTTGAGCGGCAGGCGTGGGCGTCCCTTCCGGTAGGCCTGTGCCCGCCGGAGGAGCTCGGCTTCCTCCGCGCGCTCGACGGAGTCGAGGTCCTTCTCCCGGACACCGGCATGGCGGACGATCTCGTCGCTGATGACCCGCACCCCGCCCTCGCCGATCGCGCCGAAACCCAGCTCGGGGTGACGAGGAACGCCGAGTTTGCGGACCACGATCACATCGAGCGGGGCGCCGAGGGCCTGCGCCACCTCGTACGCCACCGGGACGCCGCCGCGCGGCAGCCCCAGGACGACGGGATCGCTGCGCTCCAGGTGCCGCAGCGCCACGGCGAGCCGACGCCCGGCGTCCGTGCGGTCGGTGAACAGCACGGGGGTTCACCTCCAACCGAGGGAAGAGCAGAACACACCTGCCCCCACCTTCGAAGGAACCGCATTTGCGGCGGCCGGGCAAGTCGGAGACGGTGGGTGCATGGAGCCGATCGGCGCGGTCCTGATCGACATCGACGGCGTACTGACGGTGTCCTGGGAACCGCTGCCCGGCGCGGTGGAGGCCATGCGACGGCTCCGCGCCGCTGACGTCCCCCTGGCGCTGGTCACCAACACCACGTCCCGGACGCGCGCCCGCATCGCCGAAAGGCTCGCGGACTCCGGCTTCCCCGTCGGTCCCGGCGACATCCTCACCGCGCCCGCCGTCACCGCCGCCCATCTCCGCGAGCACCACCCGGAGGCCCGCTGTCTGCTGATCAACACCGGTGACGTGCGGGACGACCTGTCCGGGGTCGCCCTTGTCGAGGAGGAGGACACCGAGGGGGCCGTGCCCGATGTCGTCGTCCTCGGCGGCGCGGGCGGCGCCTTCACGTACGCGGCGCTCAACCGCGCCTTCCGCCTCGTCCAGCAGGGCGCGGCGCTCGTCGCCATGCACCGAAACCTCTACTGGCGCACCGCCGACGGGCTCGACCTCGACACCGGTGCCTTCCTCGCCGGCCTGGAGCGCGCCGCGCGTACTGAGGCCGTCATCACCGGCAAGCCGTCCAGTGCCTTCTTCGCCGCCGCACTGGCCCACCTCGGCACCGGACCCGGCGGGACGCTGATGGTGGGCGATGACATCGAGACGGACGTGCTCGCCGCCCGACGCCACGGAATCACCGGGGTGTTGGTCAGGACGGGCAAGTACCGGCCGGAGACCCACGAGGCCGCCGACGGGACCCCGGACCACGTCCTGGACTCATTCGCGGACGTGCCGGCGTTGCTGGAACGGCTGGGGCGCTGACGCGGGTCACATGGGAAGGGTTCGTAACCCTGCCCGACCGTGCGCGGCGACGGTAGAACTGCTGGTTGAGCGGATGACGGTGGAGGGGCCTCGTCCTGGACCCACGGAAGAGCGCTGTGGCCGGGGGCGCCGTGAGAGCGAGATCGCCGCAGCCTGCCCCGCGGGCGACACGCCCGGTGCGGAGTTCACGACGTGACCACTGTCATGTCACGAAAGTGTCCTGAAGACGATCAAGAGGCAACTCGGGCAACCGCAGCGGCCGTCTGGGAAGACAGAAAGCCACCCGGGCGAACGGTCACCCAGCCGACTCGCCCGCGCCCCCCACGCAGAGGACAGGGACCAGCATGCGCACTCGGAAGATCTCGGCACTGACCATGACCGCGGTGGCCCTCGGCCTGGCGCTGACGGCGTGCGGCAGCGACGGTGGCGGCGACGCGGCCTCTGCCGCGAGCAGTTCGTCGGCGCCGGCCGCGAGCACGTCGCAGTCCGACGCGGTGGAGGGCAAGTCGTCCGGCACGCCCGCCGAGTCCGACACGAAGTGCACGGACCGGATCGACTACGCGGGCGACTCCCGCTCGAACGCCGAGAT